>NZ_JAPFFT010000001.1 GCF_026241105.1 Arthrobacter rhizophilus
AAACCCCTGCCGAGTCACTTCGTGATTTACTGATAGCCAGCTGACCTCGGGTGTTGCATCGACCCCTGGAATTCGCCTCAGAGCGCCCTTTCGGCTCTTAAACACACCCCGGGGACGGCAAGCCCACGAAGATCCCGGTCACGGCCGCAGCTGAAGTCGTCGGCTCCTACCAAGAGTTGCAATCCTCCCGATGAGAAAGATAGACCTGCGGGACTGGGGATATTCCTCCACCTCCACACCGACATTCGCCCCCGATATCGCCGCCGAGCAGAAAACCGTTCTCGATATAATCCACTGCCCAAAATCACGCTCCAACCGAACGCGATAAGTCAGGCCAAATGATGAAGTGGTGGATTATACACTGCCGGTGACGCCGTCGAACATAGTCTTGATTGTTGTTCCCAGCGGTCCAACGGCCGCCAAGACAACGACGGCGATAAGGGCCACCATGATACCGTACTCCACCATCGTCGCCCCCTTTTCGGAATTGAGCCGATCCTTGACACCGGCAATGAATGAAACAACAGAGAGCATGAGAGTGGACATTGTAAAACCTTCCCCAGATAAGTGAATTTGTCTGCCAATTCCGGCCGCTCACATATCCCGTTGGGCGGTTCGGATTTCGATAGGACAAGAATTGCCCGTGGAAGGGTTAACAAACAACGCGTAGTGGTACTCGACTTTTCGCTTCTGGGCAGCGAGGACTACTCGCTCGTGGGGCGTGACTACTTGGTTTTCTGGCTAAGTACTACCCAAGCCGCGGGGCAGTAGTTGCTCGTGGGCTTGAGGGGGACCTTGCAGCCCGCTCACTACTCACCCTGTGAGTAGTACCACTCCAATTGCTGCGGCGAACATGGCTGGCCCGTGAGCCACTTCAGCGGGCTTGATTCCGCGGTTCAGTAGCAACAACAGCACCGTCATCACCCCACCCACCACGAACCCCAGCAGCCCCCCGTAGAACACCTGGGTCCAACCCAAGTAGCCCAAATACATTCCGAGTGGTGCCGCGAGCTTCACATCGCCCATTCCGAGGCCTCTCGGAGAAATTAATCCAAGAATCAAGTACCCAAGGAACAAAATGACTCCGCCGGCAGCCCCGCGCA
The DNA here is from genome assembly GCF_026241105.1 of Arthrobacter rhizophilus. Classification (GTDB taxonomy): domain Bacteria; phylum Actinomycetota; class Actinomycetes; order Actinomycetales; family Micrococcaceae; genus Arthrobacter. The sequence goes on from NZ_JAPFFT010000001.1 coordinate 1,104, forward strand.
GCAGCCCAGGCCAGTCCGGAAGCAGCGCGGCGGACGTAGTCAACAGGACCAAGCCGGCAGAAAGCAGCAACAACACCAACGGGTTCGGCAGCAAATGGTGCGCCACATCCAAGCGCGACAGCTGCACAGCCAATACCGCCAAGAGGAGATACGCGGGGAGCGTAGGGGACCAGCCGAACCGGAGCCCCAGGAGGGCAAACAACACCCCGGTGGCCACCGCCGTCGTGATCCGGACGAAGGGGGAGGGGAGTCCGCCGAGGCGCGGCAGGGACCGGGCTATCAGGAGTTCTGCCAGGGGGCTCGTGAGTAGCCCTAGGAGTCCGAGGGCAGCCACAAGCAAGGGCTGGGCGGCAGTTGCTGTCACGGCGTCTCCTAGGAGCTCAGGACGGGGTCTCAGTTGTTCACGCTGGTTACCAGCCTATTTTGACCCTGAAGCTCCTTGCCGCTATTGTTGATAGTCGTTGTGCGTGTCCTTTCTCGATGACACATGCCCGCTTGGGGATCCCGTTGCAGGATCGTTAACCCGACAGGCATATCGGGACTTCGGGATAACTGGTACATAGAGCCCTCACCTCTGCTCCGGTAACGCATACCTAGTAGGCACACGCTCCAAGCGTGCCGCCTAAAACATGAACGCCAGAACAAGAACGAGGCAAAACCGTGCGTACGTACACCCCGAAGCCCGGCGATATCAACCGCCAGTGGCACGTCATTGACGCCACCGATGTTGTCCTTGGTCGTCTTGCCAGCCAGACCGCAACACTGCTGCGCGGAAAGCACAAGCCGACCTTTGCGTCCCACATGGACATGGGCGACTTCGTCATCATCATCAACGCTGAGAAGGTTGCCCTGACTGGCGCCAAGCTGGAGCAGAAGCGCGCATACCGCCACTCCGGCTACCCGGGCGGCCTGACCTCCGTCAACTACGCGGAGCTGTTGGAATCCAACCCGGTCCGCGCAGTGGAGAAGGCCATCAAGGGCATGCTCCCGAAGAACTCCCTTGCTGCACAGCAGCTGGGCAAGCTGAAGGTCTACCGCGGTGCAGAGCACCCGCACGCCGCCCAGCAGCCCAAGACTTTCGAAATCACCCAGGTCGCCCAGTAGTCCTGGCCACCAACCAACTTTTAATCAAGGAGAATCGTGGCTCAGAACGAAGAACTGACCACCGAGGCCGTTGTGGCTGAGGAAAACCTGACCAGCTACACCTCGGAGAGCGGTCCTGCGGAAGCAGAAGCGCCGAAGAAGGAGCGCCCGGCACTGACTGTTGCCGGCGCCGCAGTTGGCCGTCGTAAAGAAGCCGTTGCACGTGTTCGCATCGTGCCCGGTACTGGCAAGTGGATCATCAACGGCCGCGAGCTGGCCAACTACTTCCCGAACAAGCTGCACCAGCAGGACGTCAACGAGCCCTTCAAGATCCTTGATCTTGACGGCGCCTACGATGTCTTCGCACGCATCCACGGTGGCGGCATTTCCGGTCAGGCCGGCGCACTGCGTCTCGGTATCGCCCGTTCACTGAACGAGATCGACACCGAGAACAACCGCGCCACGCTGAAGAAGGCCGGGTTCCTGCGTCGTGACGCCCGCGTCATCGAGCGTAAGAAGGCCGGTCTCAAGAAGGCACGCAAGGCTCAGCAGTACTCCAAGCGCTAGAGGCTCCACAAGCGCCAAAGCCGCTCTACGAAAGCCCGTTCCGCCATTTGGCGGGGCGGGTTTTTGTCGTACTTTGAACTATTGGGTGAGGCGGTAGAAGGACGCTCCGTCGATCATCTCGGGCTGGAAGCTGCTTTCGACCCAGCGCACGATCCGTGCCGATTCACCTCTCCCCTGAACTGTCAAAGGTGGAAGGTTCTGGATCACAAACGATCCGACATTACCTTGGCGGACCATCGTCTGGAATTGCTCCAGCGTCGGGAAAGGATCCGTGCCATCGAATCCACCTACGGCCAGCACTGCTTTGGAGCTATCCAGCTGGTAGTTGGCGGCCGTCTCAGAGCCAACAACGGCAACTGCCCATTTGAGGGACGGAGAGCTCGACTTGATCCGCCCAAGAACCCCTGGGGAGGGCACGTCGCCGAACATGACTGCAGTGAAGGTCAAGGGCGTCCCCGGCGGCAGCTGAGTTCGATCGGGATGATCTGATCGGATGCCCAAGGTGCTGGGCCCGGCGACAACTCCTGCGCCGACGTGCGGACTCAGTACCGTGTTTACCGACCAGATCGTGGGACCCAGCAAAATGGAGACTCCGATCAGGGAAAGGGGTATCGCTCGAAGTTGCTTTTTGACGGGTGGAAGCAACGCGACGGCGATTGCCAGCGCGCCTGCGACCAACAGTATTAGGGGCAACCAAGGGAATTCCGAGATGGACCGGGACGCGGAAACGTATCCCAGAATCAGGCAGAGAGCCAGAACGAGACCTGACACCAGACGGACTAATCCGCTTGCTAAGTGGCGCAGGAGGTAGGTTGCCGCAAAGGCGGCTAGACAACTAAGCGCCGGCACAGTTGAAATCGCGTAATAGGGATGGACGATGCCCGTCATCATGGCAAGGACCGTGGCCGAACAAACAAACCACGCAGCGCTCAGCCCTAAGAAGGAACGCTGCTCTGGCCTTCCGTGGCGTCGAATGAGAAACAGAATGGTGATGCCGACTCCCGCAATGGCAAGTGGCAGAAACCACCCGAACTGGGCCGAGAACTGCGGTTGCAGGAAACGTGTGATCCCTGGGTCAAGTTTTGTGTTTAACCCCGCAGCGGGACCTGACAGCGTGTGACTGGCATCCTCGCCAGTCAGCCGATCCAACCCGTTATATCCCAGCGTTAGCTCCCAGATGCTGTTGGATCGGGACCCGCCCACAAAGGGCCTTCGGGCAGGGTCGGCCGTCTGGGCAATCATGAACCACCAACCCGATGTCACGATCGCGGCGAGCAACCCGGCACCTAAATGGAGCACCCTGACATACACGGGGAACCGTGCGAAAAGAACGTACGCCAGTGCGATCGCGGGCAGGATAAGGGCGACCTGAAGCTGCTTCGTGAGGAACCCTGCACCGACAAGGGCGCCCGCAAGAAGCAGCCAGCGCAGCTTACCCCGGTCGATTGCTTCGAGTGTGGCGTAGGCGGCCCCAACCATCAGCAGAGTCAGCAGCGCGTCCGGGTTGTTGTACCTGAACATCACGGTGGCCACGGGGGTAACCGCGAAGAAAAGCCCCGCAAGCAGGCCAGTTGCTGGGTCGGTTCGTTTCGCTACCATCCGATAGAGCAAATAGACGCTGAGTACCCCCATCAGAGCCTGCGGCAGGAGGATGCTCCACGAGCTGAGTCCGAAAATCCGGACGGAGAGGGACATAACCCACAGTGAAAGCGGGGGCTTGTCCACGGTTATTGCATTGCCCGGGTCCGAGGAGCCGTAGAAGAATGCCGTCCAATCTTCCGAACCTGCCATAGCGGCAGCCGAGTAGTAAGAGTTTGCCCAGACGTTTCGGTCGAGTCCCCACATATAGAGGACTGACGTCAAGAACAAGAGGCCCAGAAGCGCTGGGCGCACCCACGCCGCATTCGCGGGATTCCCACGAAACCACTCCGGAATGACTCGGGACCGGCCTCCGATGAGGGTGCTTGGGCCCGTTTGTCCTGGAAGCCGGCTGGTTTTGTTGCTCAAATTGCCAGCTTGGTGGTGGCCGCGCTGCGGCGTTCATCTGACCGCCGAACCCGGAAGACCCAGATCCGGAGCAGGACAAAGCGAAGCAGAGTGGCGAGTACGTTTGCACAGGTCAGGACGATCAGCTCGGTTCTGGGTGCTGCGTCCGGTTGAACGGCATGTAGCAACAGTAGGGAAGATGAAGTAATCCCCCACGCGACCATGAACACCACTAGCCCTTGAAACTGTTGTGTGAAGAGCCGCTCTTGTCCGTGGATTCTGAACGTAAAGCGACGGTTGGCTGCTGTGTTGGCGATTGCCGTTAGCAACAGCGCCAGGAAGTTTCCCTGTTGTGCGCCAAAGGGTCCTTGGAATAGCAGATATAGCAAAGCAAAAGCGAGCGTAGAGAACGCGCCGACGATTCCGAAACGTACCACTTGGCCGAAGAAACTTGGACGCGTTGGCGCGGCGATCGGTCCTCGTCCCAGTTCCGCGTATATCGCCTCCAAAGGAATTCTTCCCCTCACCATGGAACTGGCAACGCGCACGAGGCCCCTGATATCGTCGACGGCCGTTTGGCGGATATCTACCCTGCTATCCGGATCGTCGATCCAGTCGACGGGAATTTCGTGGATACGAAGCCCTGCCCGCTCAGCCAAGATCAACAGCTCCGTGTCGAAGAACCAGCAGTTGTCCTTCACATAAGGAAGCAGTCGATGTGCGACCTCTGCCCTGACGGCCTTGAAACCACATTGGGCATCGGAGAACTGAACTTGCATGGTCCGTTTAAGAATCAGGTTGTAGCTCCGGGAGATGAATTCCCGTTTTGGACCCCTCACCACCCTGGAAGTACGCCCAAGCCTGGTGCCGATACTGACGTCTGAGTGTCCGGAAAGCAGGGGAGCGATGAGCGGGGGCAATGCAGCCAAGTCGGTCGACAGGTCGACGTCTACATAGGCGAGAACTCTTGCTTCAGAGGACGTCCAGGCGTCGCGGAGCGCGAAGCCGCGCCCTTTAGTCTCGAGGCGCCGATAACCAACATTTGGAACCTCATCAGCGAGCTTCCGCGCAATAGAACCTGTTGCGTCGGTGCTGGCATTATCGGCAATCGTGATTTTCCAGCTGTACAACAATTCTCGCGACAGATAGTCGGCAAGCCTGTGGATGCTTCTTTCGAGTATGGCGGACTCGTTGAAAACGGGGACAATTATTTCGAGCGCCAAGCCCCCAGAGCTAGGTGTCATGCGGTAATCGTAGATACTCGTTAAGGGTCATTACTAGAGTGGAGCGGAAAGCGCAAGTCAAGTAGCTGCACTCTTGCGGTCGCGCGGCTGAAGGGGTAAAAGCAGGGACTGCGGCACTCCTTCCCGCGGCCCCTGCGCCGTCGTGTAGATGCGCCGTCGTCTAGACTGGGACGCGATGGCTAGATTATTTGGAACAGATGGCGTGCGTGGTCTCGCCAATGGATTGCTCACCGCAGAGCTTGCTCTCCAGTTGGCACAAGCCGCTGCGGTGGTGTTGGGCCACGAGCGCTCGGCCAACGGAAAGCGGCCCCGCGCCGTCGTAGCCCGGGATCCGCGCGCCAGCGGGGAGTTTATCGCCGCAGCTGTGGAAGCCGGGCTTTCGAGCTCCGGGATCGACGTGTACGACGCCGGTGTGCTGCCCACGCCCGCAGCGGCCTACCTCATCGCCGACCTCGATGCCGACTTCGGCGTCATGATCTCCGCGTCGCACAATCCGGCGCCGGACAACGGGATTAAGTTCTTTGCCCGCGGCGGCCAGAAGCTCCCGGACGAGGTGGAGGACGCAATTGAGGCTCAGCTCGGCAGAGAACCTTCACGTCCGGTGGCTGGCGCCGTCGGCCGCATCCAGCGCTTCTCGGACGCCGAGGACCGCTACATCGTCCACTTGCTCGGTACGCTCCCGCACCGCCTTGAGGGCCTTAAAGTCGTCTTGGACTGTGCCCACGGTGCGGCCAGCGGCTGTTCCCCGCAGGTCTTCGCTAGCGCTGGCGCCGAAGTTGTGGTGATTGGTGCGGAACCCGATGGCTTGAACATCAACGACGGCGTCGGTTCCACGCACCTTGGCAAGCTCAAGGAAGCAGTCGTCACGCACGGTGCGGACTTCGGCATCGCCCACGACGGCGACGCCGACCGCTGCCTGGCCGTGGATCACGAAGGCAACGAGGTAGACGGCGACCAGATCATGGCGATCCTGGCCGTCGCGCTGAAAGAGTCCGGAAAGCTCAAGGACGACGTCCTGGTGGCCACGGTGATGAGCAACCTCGGGCTCAAGATCGCATTGCGTGATGCTGGAATCACCATCCGCGAGACTGCGGTAGGGGACCGCTACGTCCTGGAGGAAATGCGCGACGGCGGCTTCAGCCTTGGTGGGGAGCAGTCGGGCCACGTGATCTTCTCCGACTACGCCACCACCGGCGACGGCGTCCTGACCGGTCTGCAGATTGCCGCCCAGGTTGCCGGCACCGGCCGTACCCTCCAAGACCTCGCCCGGGTTATGACCAAGCTGCCGCAGCTCATGATCAACGTGAAGGGCGTGGACAAGTCCCGGGCGGCTACGGACGAGGGTGTAGCCGCCGCGGTGGCTGCCGCCGAGCTCGAACTTGGCGATACCGGCCGGGTGCTCCTGCGCCCATCGGGCACCGAAGCGCTGGTCCGTGTGATGGTCGAGGCCGCAGACATGGAAACCGCAACCCGCATATGCACTGAACTCGCCGGGGTCGTCGAAGACCGCCTCACGATTCCGCGCGAACTGGCTCTTTAGTCCCGAGCGCAGCAAAGACCGAAACAACTGTGGCCCGTCTCCGCGAGGAGTCGGGCCACAGTTGTTTCAAGTGCTTGCCGATGGACTCTGTTGATGGTTAGTCAACCGCTACAGGTAGCCCGGTGCCGCTTCCAGGCCGAAATATTCCTCGAGGGTGCCGATCCCACGATTGGCCATATCTGTCGCGGCCTCAATCCCGACGAAGCGCAAGTGCCAGGGCTCGTAGTAGTAACCCGTGATTTCATGGAGCATCCATGGGTACCTGACAACAAATCCATATTTGAATGCGTTGGCCTTGGCCCAAATAGCGGCTGGCTGCTCCGCGAAGCAAGGCTGGAAGCTGCACGCCCCGCCGCCGTCGCCGATATCGAACGCCCAACCGGTCTGGTGTTCCGAGAACCCGGGACGGGCGGAAGCCGTGTCTGCTGAAGCCTGGCCGCGCGAGCTCATATAGCCGTTGTACGTCACGGTTTGCGTTTGGAAGGAGCGGTAGCCGGAGGCCAAAGTCATGGTCACGCCTGCCGAGGCGGCTCCGGCGAAGAGCTTTTCTGCCGCTGCGGCAGTTGTGCTGTTGAGCAACGCGGCTTCTCCGCTTACCGCGAGCTGGACATGAGGCTGTACGAGATCAGGGGGGACGAACTGCAGGGGAGTCAACGGGCGGTGCTTGTTGACGATGACCCACTGGCTCGCAGGGTCGCTCAGGGAATACTTTTTGGATAGAGCCCCAGACGGCGGCGCCTTGGAGGGTGGTGCGCCCGACGGCGGTGCTTCGCTCGCCGCCGGGGACGGGACCGCCGTCGTGGTCGCCACTGACGGCGTCGCCGTTGCTGTTTGGGAACCTGAAGGGGACGGGGCCGCAGCAGGTGAAGCGACCTGGCTACCTGGGGTGCAGGCAGCCAAAGCCGTCATTCCCATGCCTGCCGCCAGAAGGGCTGTGAAGGATCTTCGGCTGGGGCCGCAGTTGTGGCACATCCGTGCTAGACCTTTCGGAGCAGCATGCGGCGGATGGAATGATCGGCATCCTTGGTGAGGACAAGTTGCGCCCGGCCGCGGGTAGGGAGCACGTTTTCCTCAAGGTTGGGCTCGTTGATGCGTTTCCAAATGCCGTGGGCAGTGGCTTCCGCCTCGGCATCGGAGAGCGTCGCATAACGGTGGAAATAGGATTCGGGCTGGGCGAAGGCCGTGCTCCGAAGCTTCCGGAAACGGTCCACGTACCAGTCTTCGATATACGAAGTCTTGGCGTCAACGTAAATGGAGAAATCAAAGAAGTCGCTCAGCGCCAGTCCCTGCCGGCCGTCCTGACGGGGGCGGGCAGGCGCCAACACGTTGAGGCCCTCGACAATGAGGACATCAGGCCGCCGGACCACTACTTCCTTGTCCGGGACGATGTCGTAGGTGACGTGCGAATACCAGGGAGCCCGGACCTCTTCGGCGCCGCCCTTGATCGCACTCACGAAACGAAGCAGTGCCCGGCGATCGTAGGACTCTGGAAAGCCCTTGCGCTCAAGCAAATGCCGTCGCTTCAATTCGGCCAGCGGATACAGGAATCCGTCGGTGGTGATCAATTCGACGTTCGGTGTGCCTGGCCAACGGCGGAGCATTTCCCGCAGCACGCGGGCAATCGTGGACTTACCGACCGCCACGGAACCCGCGACGCCGATCACGAAGGGCGTGCGCTGGGTTTGCTCACCAAGGAACGTCGTCGTGGCTGCATGGAGCTGCTGGGATGCTTGGACGTAGAGATGCAGCAAACGGGAGAGCGGAAGGTAGACTTCGCGGATTTCCTTCATGTCCAGGGGATCGCCGAGGCCACGAAGCCGGATGATGTCCTCTTCGTTAAGCGGCTGCTCCATCTGTGCACCCAGCCGGGACCACGTCTGCCTGTCCAGCTCCACGAACGGAGAGGAGCTGTCGCCGTTCGCTTCGTTGCGTTGCAAAGTCACCATAGAGATTCTGCCCCCCCACTTGGCTGATCCGGAAATGCAGCATGAACGGAGGGAAGAATTTGTGTGAGCATGCTCTCCGGAGAGGACGCTGGATCCGGCAGTTTCCGGCGGTCTGCTTGCTTGTAGGGCCGGATATCCTACGTCCATTTCGCGGGGCACCCGCTACTCTTGTAGGCATGTGTGGAATCGTAGGATACGTTGGCAATTCATCCCGTCGGGCAGATGCCGGGCACTCGGCTCTCGACGTCGTACTCGAAGGACTTCGTCGTCTTGAGTACCGGGGCTATGACTCAGCCGGCGTCGCCGTGGTGGCCGATGGAACCATCGCATTCCGGAAGAAGTCCGGAAAACTCAGCAATCTGTTGAGCGAACTCGACGACAATCCGCTCCCCAGCTCGCTGACCGGCATCGGCCACACCCGCTGGGCCACTCACGGTGGACCCACCGACCAGAACGCCCACCCGCATCTGGCCGACGGCGGACGCTTGGCCATGATCCACAACGGAATCATCGAAAACTTCGCCGAGCTCAAGCAGGAGCTCATCGCCAAGGGCGTCACCTTCGCGTCGGAAACTGACACCGAGGTCGCGGCAGCCTTGCTGGGCGATATCTTCCGCAACCAGCTCAACGGGGACTCGTCCAACGGCAAGCTCACCAAAGCGATGCAGCTTGCCTGCCAGCGGCTCGAAGGAGCGTTCACGCTCCTCGCCGTGCACGCTGAGCGGCCCGACGTCGTTGTGGCGGCTCGCCGCAACTCCCCCCTTGTCGTAGGACTCGGTGAAGGGGAGAACTTCCTCGGCTCGGACGTTTCCGGCTTCATCGACCACACTCGCCGCGCCGTCGAGCTCGGCCAGGACCAGATCGTCACCATCACGGCGGACTCCGTGGAGATCACCGACTTTTTCGGCGCTCCCGCCCAGGGCAAGGAATACCACGTGGACTGGGATCCGGCCTCTGCGGAAAAGGGCGGCTTCAGCTCCTTCATGGAGAAGGAAATCCACGACCAACCGGACGCCGTCACCCAGACCCTCCTCGGCCGCTCGGATATCAACGGCAAGCTGACCTTGAGCGAAGTCCGGATCGACCCCGAGTTGCTGAAGCAGGTCAACAAGATCATTGTCCTGGCTTGTGGCACGGCCGCATATGCCGGGATGGTTGCCAAATACGCCATTGAGAACTGGTGCCGTATCCCCACCGAAGTAGAGCTCGCGCATGAGTTCCGCTACCGCGACCCGATCGTTGACGCCAACACCCTGGTGGTGTCCATCAGCCAGTCCGGTGAAACCATGGACACCCTGATGGCCGTCCGTTACGCCCGCGAGCAGGGCGCCAAGACGATCTCGATCTGCAACACCAACGGATCCACGATCCCACGCGAATCGGATGCGGTGCTTTACACGCACGCCGGGCCGGAGATCGCCGTCGCCTCGACCAAGGCTTTCCTCGCCCAGATCACGGCTGCCTACCTGCTGGGCCTCTACTTGGCCCAGTTGCGCGGAAACATCTTCTCAGGCCAGATCAAGGACGTATTGGCGGACCTTGGCAAAATACCCGCCCACATCCAGAAGATTCTCGACAACGCGGGCCCTATCCGCGAGCTCGCCCGCAGCATGAAGGATGAGAAGTCGGTACTGTTCCTGGGCCGCCACGTGGGCTTCCCGGTGGCGCTCGAGGGCGCTTTGAAGCTCAAGGAAATCGCGTACATCCACGCCGAGGGCTTCGCTGCCGGCGAGCTCAAGCACGGCCCGATCGCGCTCATCGACGAAGGACAGCCCGTCTTCGTGGTGGTCCCATCGCCGCGCGGCCGCGACTCCCTCCACGCGAAGGTGGTCAGCAACATCCAGGAAATCCGTGCCCGCGGTGCGCGCACCTTGGTGATCGCAGAAGAAGGCGACGAAGCGGTGCGGGCCTACGCTGAGCACGTCTTCTATGTCCCGCAGACGCCACCTCTCCTGATGCCGCTGCTCACCACCGTTCCGCTGCAGATTTTCGCGGCAGAACTGGCCAAGGCCAAGGGGTACGACGTGGACCAGCCTCGTAACCTTGCCAAGAGCGTGACCGTAGAATAACCCCATGATTGTTGGCATAGGGGTAGACGTCGTAGACATTGAGCGCTTTGGGCGCCAGCTGGAGCGAACTCCCGGGCTCCGGGACCGTTTGTTCGTTCCCGCGGAACGCGAGCTCAACACGCGCTCTTTGGCGGCGCGCTTCGCGGCCAAGGAGGCTGTGGCCAAGGTGTTGGGGGCTCCGGCGGGCATGAACTGGCAAGACTGCTGGATCGGCCTTGACCAGAACGGCCCCACTATCAAGGTCAAAGGCACCGTGCTGGCAGTCGCGGATTCCAAAGGCGTGAAGCGCTGGCACGTATCCATGAGCCACGATGGCGGCATCGCCACCGCCATGGTCATCGCCGAAGCTTAACAACCCAAGCAACATGATCAGCGCCTTCACCGGAACACAGATCAGGGCAGCGGAACAACCGCTTCTTGATATCGGTGAAGGCGCTGTTCTCATGCAGCGCGCGGCCCATGGCCTGGCAAACGCCGTCGTCCGCGAATTCCGTTCGGAGGGCCGCCGCGTCTACGGCTCCAGCGTCACGGTACTGGCGGGCAAGGGCAACAACGGCGGGGACGGTCTCTTCGCCGCAGCAATGCTTGCTCGCCGTGGCATGCGCACGACGGCGGTGCTCACCGCCGGTTTTGCCCATCCGGACGCTATGGCGGCCTTTAGGGCGTCCGGTGGACGCGTCCACGTCCTGAACGGGGACAATGCCGAAGAGCTAGCGGTGCTAAGTGCCAGCGCCGACGTGGTCATAGATGCCATCCTGGGCACGGGCGCCCGGGGAGGCCTCAGCGGTCCGGCCGCGGAATTGATTGCTGCCTTGCAGGAGCTAAAACCGGACTTGGTCGTGGCTTGCGATACTCCCAGCGGCGTGGACGCGGACACGGGCGAAGTCCACTGGCCTGTGCTGACGGCGCGGATGACGGTGGTATTCGGGGGAGTCATGGCTGGATTGATGGCCGATCCCGGTGAGGGGTATGCCGGCCGCGTACTCCTGGTACCCATCGGCATCGAGGATCATCTTCCCGCACCCCTCCTACGCCGCTTGTCTGTCCGTGACTTGGCTGCCGTCCTGCCAGAACCCGTGCGCCGGGCTCAGAAGTACACCAGGGGAGTCGTCGGCGTCGTCGCCGGTTCCGAGCGCTACACGGGCGCTGCAGCCCTCTCTGTCGAGGCCGCGGCGGCGTCCGGCGCGGGAATGGTGCGGTACCTGGGACCGGAAGTCGTGGCGAGGCATGTACTGGGTCGCACTCCCGAGGCTATTTGGGAGCCGGCCGAACCCGGACGGGTCCAGGCATGGCTGCTCGGTCCCGGCCTGGTCGGAGCCGAACAACTCAAGCGGGCCCGTGACGTACTGGCCGCAGCGTCCGGCGCCGGCCAGCCTGCCGTCGTCGACGCCGGAGCGCTGGGGCTCCTGCCGGAACGCTGCCCGCCCAACTGGATCCTGACTCCGCACGCGGGGGAGCTGGCCAACCTGCTTGGCCGCGGCGAAGTACGCTTCACGCGCGAGGATGTGGAGTCCCGGCCACTGCATTTCGTCCGGATGGCCGCGGAACACACGGGGGCGGTTGTCCTCCTCAAAGGTGCCACAACACTGGTTGCGTCCCCTTCGGGAGGGGTGTTCAGTCAATCCGAGGGATGCCCTTGGATGTCGACGGCGGGAAGCGGGGACGTCCTCGGCGGGATCCTTGGTGCCCTGGCTGCCGCCTTTGCGGAATCAGGGTTGGACGACGACGGCCCCTTCGCTGCGCTGGGAATCGCCACCGATGAGAGATGGGCGGCGGTCGCGGCCGCGGCTGCAAGCATCCACGGAATGGCAGGCAGCACCGCCTCCGCTGGAGGACCCCTGACTGCCTCCGACATCGCTCGGGCGGTCCCCGATGTCTTGCGAATCCTCCAGGAATATCGCGCCGGATAATTCCGGATGTTCGTTGAATGTCGCCCAACATAGCTAGGCTGGCAACAAGTTATCCGGCACGTGAAGGAGAACACATGGACGTTTGGCCAGGATCCGCATACCCGTTGGGGGCCACCTTTGATGGCACGGGAACCAACTTCGCGCTGTTTAGCGAGAAGGCCGAAAAGGTGGAATTGTGTCTCTTTGACGACGACGGGGACGAAATCAGCTACACCGTCAACGAGGTGGACGGTTATGTATGGCATTGCTACCTGCCGCAGGTCCAGCCCGGGCAGAAGTACGGATACCGTGTGCACGGCCCGTATGACCCTGCCGCCGGCCAGCGCTTCAACCCCAACAAGCTCCTCCTGGACCCTTACGCCAAGGCCATCCACCGGCAGATCGACTGGGACCCGGCGCTTTTCTCGTACAACATGGGGGATCCGGACTCCCGAAACGACAAGGACTCCGCGCCCCACATGATGATGGGCGTCGTCATCAATCCTTTCTTCGACTGGGCGGGTGACCAGCAGCTCCGCATTCCGTACCACCGCTCGGTGATTTACGAAGCGCACGTCAAGGGGCTGACGCAGCTCCACCCGGAGGTTCCGGAGGAACAACGCGGTACTTATGCCGGCGTCGCACACCCTGCCGTGATTTCCCACCTGCAAAAGCTCGGCGTCACAGCCATCGAGCTCATGCCCGTCCACCAGTTCACCAACGACGGCATCCTGCAGGACAAGGGGCTGAACAACTACTGGGGCTACAACACCATCGGGTTCTTCGCGCCGCACAACAGCTACAGCTCCAAGGGTGATACCGGCCAGCAAGTCCAGGACTTCAAAGCGATGGTCAGGGCGTTGCACACGGCAGGCATCGAGGTCATTCTCGACGTCGTGTACAACCACACCGCCGAGGGCAACCACCTCGGCCCCACACTGTCCTTCAAGGGCATCGACAACGCCGCCTATTACCGTCTGATGGATGGCGACGAGAAGCACTACATGGATTACACGGGCACCGGTAACTCGTTGAACGTACGCAGCCCCCATTCCCTTCAGCTGCTCATGGATTCCTTGCGCTACTGGGTCACCGAAATGCACGTTGACGGTTTCCGCTTCGACCTCGCCTCAACGTTGGCGCGCGAGTTCTACGACGTGGACAAGCTGTCGACATTCTTCGAACTCATCCAGCAGGACCCTGTCGTCTCCCAGGTCAAGCTGATAGCCGAACCGTGGGACGTGGGCCCGGGCGGTTACCAAGTAGGCAACTTCCCGCCGCAGTGGACGGAATGGAATGGTCAGTACCGTGACACTGTCCGTGATTTTTGGCGGGGCGAGCCCTCCACACTGGGCGAGTTTGCCTCACGGCTGACCGGATCGGCGGACCTCTACGAGCACTCCGGCCGCCGCCCGGTGGCTTCCATCAACTTCGTCACGGCCCACGATGGTTTCACCCTGGCTGACCTGGTCTCCTACAACGAGAAGCACAACGAGGCCAATGGCGAGGGCAACAACGACGGCGAATCCCACAACCGCTCCTGGAACTGCGGTGTCGAAGGCCCCACGGAGGATCCCGTCGTCCTCGGTCTCCGTGCCCGCCAGCAGCGAAACTTCATCGCCTCCATGCTCCTTTCCCAAGGTGTCCCCATGCTGTTGCACGGTGACGAGCTCGGCAGGACACAGCGGGGCAACAACAACGGCTACTGCCAGGACTCGGAACTGACCTGGATCAATTGGGATAGCGTGGACCAGCCCCTGGTCGAGTTCACGGCAGCCGTCAGCGCACTGCGCGCCAAGCACCCCACGTTCAGGCGCAGCCGCTTCTTCGACGGGCGCCCCGTCCTGCGGGGCGAGGGCGAGCGGCTCCCGGACATCGTTTGGCTCGATGTCGACGGAACCACCATGACGCCGTCGGACTGGGACAGCGGCTTCGGCCGCTCGGTGGGCGTGTTCCTCAACGGGGATGGCATCCGCGGCAGGGACAACCAGGGGCGGCGTATCACTGACGTCAACTTCCTGCTCTACTTCAACGCCCACGACGACGAAGTGGGCTTCAAGGTGCCCTCTGACGAATACGCTCCAGCCTGGGACATCATCATCGACACCGCCGGTGGCGGAGCGGACACTGAACCCATGCCCGCGGAATCGGTCCTCACTGTGGGGGCCAAGTCGCTCGTCGTCTTGCGGGCCCACAGCATCCCTGACACCGATCCGGACCACTCCGTCGCTGCCTCGCTAGCCGCGTTGTCCCAGACAACAACCTCTGAAACGGCATCCCTGACTGCGCCGGCCACGCTGACGCCAGTCGCGTCGGCGCCGAACAGGGCTCCGCTCCGGTCAGTGCCGGACCCGAAGCCTGACGCTGAAACCAAGGCTGCCGCTGCGCCGAAGAAGCCCAGAAAGCCACGCGCCCCCAAGAATGGGGGATCATGAGGACGCCGGTCTCAACGTACCGGCTCCAGATCCGGCCTTCGTTCACGCTCCACGACGCCGCGGCCCTCACGGGTTATTTGCGCGACCTCGGGGTTGACTGGGTGTACTTGTCGCCGATCTTGACTGCGGAGGAGGGCTCGGACCACGGTTACGACGTCACGGACCCCTCCACGGTCGATGCGTCGCGGGGCGGTGCCGAAGGGCTCGCCGCGCTTTCCAAGGCCGCGCGGGAGGCCGGTCTCGGGGTATTGGTGGACATCGTTCCCAACCACATGGGCGTTGCGTCGCCTCCGCAAAACGCCTGGTGGTGGTCGCTTCTCAAAGAGGGCAAGGCCTCCCGCTATGCCGAAGCGTTCGACGTCGATTGGGACTTCGGGGGCGGCAAGCTGCGGCTACCGGTCCTCGGCAGCGATGACGACCTCGACAAGCTGGAACTGGTCGACGGCGAATTGCGCTACTTCGATCACCGCTTCCCGCTAGCCGAGGGTAGCTACGTCGTAGGTGAGGACGCCCGCGATGTCCATGCACGGCAACACTACGAACTGGTCGATTGGCGCCGGGCCGACGCCGAACTGAATTACCGCCGATTCTTCGCGGTCAACACTCTGGCCGGGATCCGCGTCGAAGTCCCATGGGTCTTCGAGGAAGCCCATGCAGAGGTCTCCCGCTGGTTCCGGGACGGGCTCGCGGACGGGCTGAGGATCGATCATCCGGACGGGCTCGCGGACCCTTCCGGCTACTTGGCGCGCCTGAAGGAAACTACCGGCGGCTCGTACGTGCTTGTCGAGAAGATCCTGGAGCCGGGGGAGGAGCTTCCGGAGAATTTCGACTGCGAGGGGACCACAGGCTACGACGCGCTCGCCGACGTCGACCGCCTTTTCGTTGATCCCGACGCCGAAGTGCGGCTGGATGCCTTGGACGCCAGGCTGCGGGGCACCGAAACGCCGGCCGACTACCAAGCCATGATCCACGGCACCAAGCGGCGTATCACGGACGGCATCCTGCGCTCGGAAATCCTGCGCTTGGCACGGCTCGTCCCTAAGTCTTCGGAACTGCCCAATCCAAGGGTGGCCGATCCAGAGGTGGCGGACGCGCTGGCTGAAACCATTGCCTCCTTTCCGGTCTACCGAAGCTATCTCCCCTACGGCAAAGACATCCTGGTGGAGGCCGTTGAGAGTGCCGCCCGGACCAGGCCGGAGCTGGAACACGTGTTGGAGCGGCTGCTTCCCCTGCTGCTCGACGCCACCAGTGAGTTGGGCCGCCGCTTCCAACAGACCTCAGGCATGGTCATGGCCAAGGGCGTGGAAGACACCGCGTTCTTCCGCTACACGCGTCTTGGCACTCTGACCGAAGTGGGAGCGGACCCGACCGAATTCGCCCTGTCCCCGGCTGGATTCCACGAGCGCATGATGCACCGCCAGGCGCACATGCCGCTGTCCATGACAACCCTGACCACGCACGACACCAAGCGCAGCGAAGACACCCGGGCGAGGATCTCCGCCATCTCGGAGGCAGTCCCCGAGTGGGAAGCATTCGTGGACCGGATGCAGAAGGTAGCTCCGATTCCCGATGGGCCACTCGCGGCTCTGGTGTGGCAGGCAATTGCGGGTGCTTGGCCGGCAAGCCGCGAACGCCTCCAGGGCTACGTCGTCAAGGCGGCACGCGAGGCCGGCAATTCCACCAGTTGGACGGATCCGGACGAAGGGTTCGAAGCGAAGGTGGCCTCCGCCGTGGACGCCGTCTTCGATGTGCCGGACGTAACAGCTGCGCTGGAGAGATTCGTCGCCCTTTTGGACCCCTACGGAGCGTCCAACTCGCTGTCAGCAAAAACTGTTCAGTTGACTATGCCGGGCGTTCCGGACGTCTACCAGGGAACTGAGTTTTGGGACCGTTCACTCACCGATCCGGACAACCGGCGCCCGGTGGACTTCGAACGGCGGAGGGCCGCGCTCGCTGCCCTCGACGCCGGTGCCCAGACGGAAGCGCGGGACGAGTTGGCCAAGTTGTTGCTGACGTCGCGCGCGCTGCGCCTGCGTCGCGACAGGCCAGAGCTCTTCAGCGGATACAGCCCCGTCTACGCCGGGGGACCCGCGGCCGACCACTTGCTCGCCTTTGACCGCGGAGCGGCCGGCGCAGGTGGTGCCATCACGTTGGCCACTCGGCTCCCACGGAAGCTTGAACTCAACGGCGGGTGGCAAGACACCTTCATCCGCCTCGGGAGCGCGGTCCAGGACGAGCTCACGGGCAACAGTTACCCAGCGGGCGAAGTACCGCTCGCAAGGCTGCTACAGAGATACCCGGTGGCCCTGCTCGTGCCGATTACCTAGCCAGAGCACCAACGACCGTGGGCAACCGAAGCCCGGACGAGACGATTGAGGGGGAGCGATGGCGGACACGACCAGCGCGAGGAAACCATTCGATGTATGGGCCCCATTTGCGGGGTCTGTCACTCTGCTTGCGGCAGGCCAGCGCCACGAGATGCGGCCGCACGACGGCGGAGCCACCGGTTGGTGGACGGCGGACGTCCCGCAAGGGGTCGGGATGGATTACGGCTACCTCGTGGACGGCGAGGGGCCTTTTTCCGACCCGAGGTCGAAGCGGCAACCGGAGGGCGTCCACGGCTTGTCCCGCACCTTCGACGCCGCCTCCTATACCTGGAACGACGCCGAATGGCCAGGCCGCGGGATCGGCGGCGCCGTCATCTATGAGCTCCACCTTGGGACCTTTACCCCGGAGGGCACACTGGACGCGGCGGTGGAAAAACTCGATTACCTCGTTGAATTGGGAGTCGACTTTGTAGAGCTTCTGCCCGTCAATGCCTTCAACGGTACCCATAACTGGGGGTACGACGGCGTGCTGTGGTTCGCGGTCCATGAAGCCTACGGAGGACCGGAGGCCTACCAGCGATTTGTTGACGCCGCGCACGCTGCGGGACTCGGCGTGATTCAGGACGTGGTCTACAACCATCTGGGGCCCAGCGGGAACTATCTGCCGAAGTTTGGCCCGTATTTGAAGTCCGGGGAGGGCAACACCTGGGGCGATTCAGTGAATCTGGACGGATCCGGCTCCGACGAAGTCCGTCAATATATTCTTGACAATGCCGAAATGTGGTTGAGCGATTTCCACGTTGACGGACTGCGTCTCGACGCTGTGCACGCCCTCCGTGACGATCGTGCCGTGCATATCCTGGAGGACCTGGCCAGCCTTGCGGATGGGATCGAAGCTGAAACCGGTGTCCCCAAGACACTGATTGCCGAATCGGATCTAAACAACCCGCGCTTGATCTACCGCAGGGACGCCAACGGCTACGGGCTGGAAGGCCAGTGGAGCGACGACTTCCACCACGCGGTTCATGTGAACCTCACCGGTGAGACTGCCGGGTACTACGCGGATTTCGATTCCTTGGCCGCCTTGGCCAAAGTCCTTGAGCACGGTTTCTTCCACGACGGGAGCTACTCAAGCTTCCGCGGAAGGCACCATGGCAGGCCCATCCGCCCGGGTCTGGTCCATCCTGCCGCGTTGGTGGTGTGCAGCCAGAACCACGACCAAATCGGCAACCGAGCCGCCGGCGACCGCCTGAGTGCGAGCCTGTCTTACGGCAGGTTGGCGCTGGCCGCCGTCCTGACCATGACGTCCCCGTTCACGCCGATGCTGTTCATGGGGGAAGAGTTCGGCGCGTCCACGCCTTGGCAGTTCTTCACGTCGCATCCCGAGGAATGGCTGGCTAAGGCAACGGCAGAGGGCCGGCTCAAGGAATTCGAACGGATGGGCTGGGACCCTGCACTGGTCCCCAACCCGCAGGACCCGGAAACATTCAGCCGTTCCAAGCTCAAATGGGAGGAAATCCACGACGGCGATCATGCTCGGCTCCTGGAACTCTATCGAGCCTTGGCGAACCTCAGGCGCTCGACGCCGGAGCTTGCCGCCGGCGGATTCACCGACACGCATGTTAACTTCAGCGAAGAGGACCGGTGGCTGGTTCTCAGCCGTGGCGTCGTGAGGGTCGCCTGCAACTTTGGGACGCAGCCTTTGACGAGGAACATGGACGGTGACCTTTTGCTCGCCACGGACCCCTCGTCCGCCGTCAGGAACGGGAAGCTGACAATCCCGGGGGAGAGCGCCGCCGTCGTGCGCTTGGGGTGACCTTGACCACATGACGGACGCCGCAGTTCCGGCCCAGGAACGGGTGGCAGGATGGTGGGTATGACTTATTCGGCAGCGGAAAACCGCTATGAAACCATGCCCTACCGCCGCGTCGGACGCAGCGGCCTCAAACTTCCTGCCATCTCGTTGGGACTTTGGCACAACTTCGGCGATGACAAGCGTTTCGAGGAACAGCGCGCCATCCTGCGCCGGGCCTTCGATCTCGGGGTGAACCACTTCGACCTTGCCAACAACTATGGTCCGCCGGACGGTGCGGCTGAAACGAACTTCGGCCGCCACCTGAAGGACGACTTCAAGCCGTACCGCGACGAACTCGTCATTTCGACCAAGGCCGGTTACTACATGTGGCCCGGCCCCTACGGTGAATGGGGTTCCCGCAAGTACCTGCTCTCCAGCCTGGACCAGTCGCTTCAGCGCATGGGACTGGACTATGTGGACATCTTCTACAGCCACCGTCCCGATCCCGAAACGCCGCTGGAAGAAACCATGGGCGCGTTGGACCACGCCGTCCGTTCCGGCAAGGCCCTCTATGCGGGTATCTCTTCCTACACTCCGGAGCAGACTCTTGAGGCGGCCAGGATCCTCAAGGAGATGGGCACGCCGCTGCTCATCCACCAGCCCAGCTACTCCATGCTCAATCGGTGGACCGAGAACGGCAGTCCCAACCTGTACGAGGCACTTGACCAGGTAGGCGCCGGCTCAATCGCTTTCTCCCCGCTGGCACAGGGGATGCTCACCAACCGGTACCTGAACGGAATCCCGGCGGACTCACGCGCGGCCAAGGAACGGTTCTTGTCAGAAGCCGCACTGACGGAGGAAAAGCTGAGCCGGGTGCGTGGTTTGAACGCGATCGCCGATGGACGGGGCCAGACCCTCGCCCAGATGGCTATCGCCTGGATCCTGCGCGAGCAGCCCAAGGGTTCACCTGTGACCTCGGCTTTGGTGGGCGCGTCAAGTGTCGCGCAGTTGGAGGACACCGTGTCTGCGATCAACAACCTCGACTTCACCTCAGAGGAACTGACTGCGATTGACGAGTTCGCCGTCGAATCCGACATCAATCTGTGGGCACAGAGGTAGATTAGGAAAACTTAACAGAAGAACGGGGCCGGCCGGGAACAAAGCCGGCCCCGTTCAGGTTGGCTACAATGCAAAGAGCGCCGAACGGCGCTGTGCCTTTAAGACGCCGTCGTACATTCAGGTACAGACGCGCCAGGCACCTGAGGTTAGTGCTCAAAGGAGTTCCGTGTCTTCACATCCGATTCGTGTCGCCATTGTCGGTGTAGGTAACTGCGCCGCTTCGCTGGTCCAAGGTGTCCACTACTATCGCGATGCCGACCCCCAGGCCACGATTCCGGGTCTGATGCATGTTGAGTTCGGCAAGTACCACGTAAACGATGTCCAATTCGTCGCTGCTTTCGATGTCGACAGCAAGAAGGTCGGCCTGGACCTTGCAGACGCCATCGGCGCCAGCGAGAACAACACCATCAAGATTGCCGATGTCCCTTCTACTGGCGTGACCGTGCAGCGTGGCCACACCCTGGACGGCCTGGGCAAGTACTACCGCGAGACCATCGTCGAGGCTCCGGAAGAGGCAGTGGACATCGTCGCCGCACTGCGCGAAACCAAGGCCGACGTCATGGTCTGCTACCTGCCGGTTGGTTCCGAGGAAGCCGCGCACTTCTACGCGCAGTGCGCCATCGACGCTGGTGTTGCCTTCGTCAATGCTTTGCCCGTGTTCATTGCGGGCACCAAGGAATGGGCTGACAAGTTCACTGCCGCGGGTGTTCCGATCGTTGGCGATGACATCAAGAGCCAGATCGGCGCCACCATCACGCACCGTGTCATGGCCAAGCTCTTCGAAGACCGCGGCGTCACCCTGGACCGCACGTACCAGCTGAACGTCGGCGGCAACATGGACTTCAAGAACATGCTGGAACGTGACCGCCTGGAGTCCAAGAAGATCTCCAAGACCCAGGCCGTGACCTCCAATGTCGAGGCCAAGCTCCACGCAGACGACGTCCACATCGGCCCGTCCGACTACGTCGCCTGGCTCGACGACCGCAAATGGGCGTTTGTCCGCCTCGAAGGCCGCAACTTTGGCGATGCTCCGGTATCGCTGGAGTACAAGCTTGAGGTTTGGGACTCCCCGAACTCCGCCGGCGTGATCATCGACGCCATCCGCGCCGCCAAGATCGGCCTGGACCGTGGTATCGGCGGCCCGCTGCTCTCGGCTTCCAGCTACTTCATGAAGTCCCCGCCCGAGCAGTTCAACGACGACCTCGCCCGCGATAAGGTCGAGGCCTTCATCCGCGGCGACGTCGAACGTTAACCTCCCGCCCGACGCTCGCTCACTTCTGTCGGGTTTTTGACGGACGCTCGCTCACTTCTAAAGTGGGCGAGCGCCTGTCGTTTAACGCTCACTCACCTTGGGTGCGTCGTGCCGATGCTCGCCCACTACACGGCGTTTGTAAAGCCAGATGCGACGGCGGGATCCACCCAGGCTGATCGCAGCGCCTTCTTGATCTTCTTGGTTGCCAATTCGAAACCATCTGCCAAATCGTCCTTGCGGAACACGAGCACAGTCCATCCGGCGTCTTCGAAGGCTTTGTCCCGGCGTCGATCGCTCAGTGACTGTGTCTCCACGAGGTGATGGCCGCCGTCGTACTGAATGGCGACCCGCCTTTGACGGAAGCCCAAATCCGCCGACGGCGAGAATGGACCGGCATCCCGCAGCCTGATTTGAAGCTCGGGTTCGGGGATTCCCGCGTCTTGCATGGCCAAGCGAAGCAAGGACTCTGGCGCAGAATCCGCCCCCACGCGCATCAGCGCCAGCGCCTGCCGGGCACGCACCACGCCTTGCAAATTCGGATGCCGCCCCACTAGGGCACGCAGCTCTTCAATGGTCGCGAACGGAGCGTCTCGCCCTTCCAAGGACTGCCGAGGGACGCGAATCAGCTCGTCGCCCATGGAGACGAGGTCGTTCAACGGCAGCAGCCTTGCCATGTCCAACCAGGTACGAGACCGCGTGCTGATCCGGATTCCGTCAGCGACCTCAACCTCGTCCCCGGCAGCGATCACGGTATGGCCGATCACGCCTTTGCGGCGAACCCCGGGCAATGACCGGGGCTTGCTGAGATGCAGCTCAGTCGAGTCCGAGAGCCAGGGTGGAAGGCAGGAACAGCGAAGGCGGGCCGCCGTCACATGGGAGATCCAGGCGCCCGGCGTCGCGGCCGACAATACGCGGGCGGCTGACTCAAGATCGAAGTCCCAGCCGGCCGGGCGATAAAGGCCGCGGCTGACGCTTTCGATGTCGGCACGGAGGAGGCGGCCGCGCGGGACACCCTGGGCTTGAGCCTCGGCGAGCGTGAACGGTCGTGAAAATAGTTCAACGGGAAGGGCAAACTCGTTTCGCATACCCGCATTGTTACTCAAACGGCCGGGTGCCCGCAGAAGTTATCCACAGGCTCGGGATTCGGTCGATGGATGGGCATAGGGACGAGGCAAGAGTGCGCGAGCGTTTCCCGAATCGGCGTCATAGGTGAGCGGGCGTCTCAGACAAAGGCGTCATAGGTGAGCGGGCGTTAGAAGAGGCCCACCGGATTGCCGTGCTCATCCACGTCCATGCGCATCGCGGCCGGCTCCTTAGGTAATCCCGGCATCGTCATGACCGCACCGGTGAGCGCGACAATGAATCCCGCCCCGGTCTTGGGGATCAGCTCTCGCACGTGCACCGTGAAACCCTTGGGGGCGCCCAACTGCGAGGCATCGTCGGTGAATGAATACTGCGTCTTTGCCATGCAAACCGGCATTCCACTCCAGCCATTCTTCCGGATGTCCGCCAAGCGCCTGAGCGCAGGGACCGAGAACTCCACCCCGTCGGCACCATAGATTTCCTGCACGATCGTGCGGATCTTGTCCTCCACGGACAGGCTCAGAGGATACAAATGCCGGAAGTCCGACGGCGTTGCTGCCGCCACCGCCGCGGCGACCTTCGCCGCGAGCTCGTCACCGCCGTCGCCCCCTCCACCCCGACCCCAGACATCGGCTACCGCAGCCTGCACTCCCTCCCGGGCGCACCAGGCCAGCAGCCATTCGAGCTCTTCCGACGTATCGGTGGCGAACTTGTTGATCGCGATAACCGGTGTGACGCCGAACTTCTCGACATTGTGCACGTGCCGTTTGAGGTTCTCGACGCCGGCCGCGAGCGCCTCGACGTTCGGCTCCGTGAGCAGTTCCTTCGGGACGCCGCCTTGCATCTTGAGCGCCCTGATAGTCGCCACGACGACGACGGCGGAGGGCGCCACGTCTGCGATGCGAGCCTTGATGTCCATGTACTTTTCGGCGCCAAGATCGGCACCGAATCCAGCTTCCGTGACCACGATGTCTGCGAGCTGTTGGGCCGTTCGCGTGGCAATGAGCGAGTTGCAGCCATGAGCGATGTTGGCGAACGGGCCTCCGTGGACCAGCGCAGGGGTTCCCGCGATGGTCTGCACGAGGTTCGGTTTGATGGCGTCCTTGAGCAGCATCGTCAGTGCGCCCTGGACCCCCAGATCGGCCACGCTGACTGGAAGCCGATCGTAGCTGTATCCGAAAGTGATCCGGCCCAGGCGCTCGCGGAGATCGTCCAGATCCGTGGCGAGGCAAAAGACGGCCATGATCTCGGAAGCCACGGTGATGTCGAAACCGTCCTGCCGCGGTACACCTTGAGCAGGGCCGCCCAAGCCGATGATGACCTCCCGGAGGGATCGGTCATTCATATCGAGGACCCGCTTGAAGGTCATGCGACGGGGATCGATGTTGAGCTCGTTGCCTTGGAAGATGTGGTTGTCCACGAGCGCCATGAGGGCGTTGTTGGCCGAGGTGATCGCGTGGAAGTCGCCTGTGAAATGCAGGTTGATCTCGTCCATCGGAAGAACCTGGGAGTAGCCGCCACCGGTCGCTCCTCCCTTCATGCCCAGGATCGGACCAAGGGACGGTTCGCGCAGTGCGATCATCACCCGGTGACCGGCCCGTGCCAAGGAATCGGCGAGGCCCACCGTCGTGGTGGACTTTCCCTCACCTGCCGGAGTCGGGGACATGGCCGAAACGAGGACTATCTTGCCAGCGCGCTTGGCTTCAGGGAGATGCAGCTTGGCGGGATCGACTTTCGCTTTGAACCGACCGTAAAGCTCCAGGGCATCGACATTGATCCCGGCCCGCTCCGCGATCTCCTCGATGGGACGTATGGCTGCGTTCTGGGCAATTTCAAGGTCGCTCAAGATCCTGTTTTCAGACATCTTTGTCCTCAGCTCTGTACGGAATACTGTGCGCGACAATCTATCAGGCGAGTCCCCATAGGTGAGCGAGGGTTTGGAGGATGGGGCTAATAGGTGAGCGGGCGTCGTCGGGATTGCCGATATAGGTGAGCGGGCGTTTAGCTTGGGCGGACCAGGACGGCGCCGATGGCCGCTTGGTAGCTCTCAAGAGCAATGGCCGCCGTCCTCTGCCAGCCGAAGGCTTCCGCATGTACGGCAGCCGCGCGGCCCATGTCTTCCCGGGTGCGGGAATCGTCGTACAAGGCTTCGATGACGTCGGCCCAGCGAGACGGATCGTGGCCGTCCACCAAAATACCTGTCCGCCCATCCGCAATGGCTCGGGACAGCCCGCCCACGTTGGCGGCCACCACCGGGGTGCCGCATGCCTGGGCCTCAAGTGCAACAAGCCCAAACGATTCGCTGAAGGAGGGCATCACCACGACGTCGGCCGAGCGGAACCAGGCCGCCAGCTTCGGGGCCTTGACCGGCGCCCGGTGGGTTACGACGTCTTCGAGTCCCGCGGCCGCAATGAAGGACTGCAGGTTGAAGTCCTTGGCACCGCTTAGTGCGCCCAGGATGGTCAGCTCAAGGTCGATATCGGGCCGCCGCTTGCGGAGGACTCCGGCGGCTTCGATGAAGACCTGCGGACCCTTGAGCCGTTGGATGCGTCCGGCGAACAGGAGGTGGAAACTGCCGGGCCGCACGCCGAGCTCGGCACGGGACCGGGCCCGGAACGCCGGAGTGAACACGGTGAGGTCAACGCCTGGGGGTGCGACGTCGATGTGGTCGAAATCGGCGTCGTAATGCGATACCAGTTCCTGGGCCTCGGCTGGGGTGTTGGCTACGAGGCGCGTTGCCCCCTCCACGATCCTGTGCTCTCCGTCTTCCCGCAGTCGCGGTTCGGGGCGTTCGCCGGATTGCAGCACGAGGTTCTTGACCTTGGCCATGGTGTGCATCGTATGGATCAGCGGTACGTTCCACAGCGCCGAGAGTTCCAGACCGGCCACACCGGACACCCAGTAGTGCGAATGGATGGCGTCGTAGCGGCCGTGCGGCTGCCGTTGCCGGATCCTCTCGATTTCGGCAACCATGGTGTGGAGGAGCTCGGGAAGCTCCTCTTTGGGCAGCTTCCGGGGCGGCCCCGCCAAGACGTTGTGGACGCAGACACCGGGACCGGGGTGTTCGACGGCGGGTTGCTCGGTGGACGTTGAACGCGTGAAAATCTCTACTTCCACGCCGAGATCGGCCAGCGCCATGGCCAGGGCCCGGACGTAGACATTCATGCCGCCGGCATCGCCGGAACCGGGCTGTTCCATAGGGGAGGTGTGGAGGGACAGGAACGCCACGCGACGGATCATCGACACGGCCTACCTCCTGTACCCAACGATCAATTCAACAAGTTCTGCGAGGCGCAACCTTCCTGCGCCTCAGCGAAAACACTACTCCTGACATCCGAGGCGTCGCAGCCCGGCCAACACGCTGGACAGTGCGCCAGCGCAGCCCGGCCAGCACGGTGACCAGCGCACCAACGCAAATTGGCTGCTACCGTAACGGGCGTGAGCCAATCAAACAGCGAAGCAGCAACGGCACCAGCCGCAAAATACGAGATCCGGCCGGCGCAGGCAAGCGACTGGCCGGGGATCTGGGCTGTTCTTGAACCCGTGATCCGTGCGGGGGAGACCTTCACCTGGGATCGGGACACGTCCGAAGAAACGGCGCGGAGCAAATGGTTCAAGGAAGCTCCCGGCCAAACTTTTGTGGCGGTGCGCGACGGCGAGGTGCTGGGTACCGGTGAACTGCACGCCAACCAGGGCGGCGGAGGAAGCCACGTGGCCAACGCCGGCTACATGGTCCACGCCAATCACGGAGGGCAGGGCATCGCACGAGCACTTTGTGCCTATTCTTTGGCTGCCGCCCGGGACTCCGGGTTCAAGGCTATGCAGTTCAACGCCGTCGTCGAGAGCAACGTCCGCGCGGTGGGCCTGTGGCAGTCCATGGGCTTCCGCATCCTGGCGACTATTCCCGGGGCCTTCCAGCACCCAGCCCTTGGCTATGTAGGCCTGCACGTCATGTACCAGGAGCTCTAGGGCCCAAGCCGTGATCAGGGGAGGACCCGCCCTCCGAAGGCTATGCACATACGTGACTGCGGCGTAGTCTGCGGTGCATGGACGCAACGCCCAGGGCTGGATTCGATCCCCTCGCCGCCATCCGCGGAGATGCGAACGGCGCAGGGGATGATTCCGGCTGCGACCTCCTTCTGACGGGCACCGTCTTCCAGGACATCATCTTCACCGGACTGGACCATAGTCCGGAACCGGGGACAGAGGTGTGGAGCCAAGGCATGGGCACATGCCCCGGCGGCGTGGCCAACCAAGCCATCGCGGCCGCACGGCTTGGGCTGAGGACGAGCCTGGCGGCGGCCTTCGGAGATGACGGGTACGGGGACTTCAACTGGCGGATCCTCGAGAGCCAGGAGCACGTGGATCTCTCCCTCTCGAGGAGGTTTGAGGGCTGGCATTCCCCGGTCACCGTTTCCTTGTGCCTCGATCACGATCGTTCCATGGTCACTCACGGACACCCCGCGCCCATGAGCGCATCCGAATTGATTGGCGAGCCTCCCAGGGCGCTAGCCGCCGTCGCGGATCTGGGCGAGGAACCAGAGCCCTGGATGCTTGCGGCGAGCAAAGCCGGCGTCAAACTCTTCGGCGACGCAGGATGGGACCCCACTGGGCAATGGTCGTCGAAGCGGCTTGACCAGCTCAGCAATTTCCACGCCTTCATGCCCAACCAGCGGGAAGCGATGGCCTTCACCGGCAAGGACAATCCGTGGTCTGCGCTTTATGCGCTCGCCGACCGCGTTCCAGTGGCCGTAGTGACGCTCGGAGCCCAAGGGGCTATGGCTGTGGATTCCGAAACCGGTGAGGAGGAATGGGTGCCGTCCCTTCCGGTGACGGCATACGACCCCACGGGTGCAGGTGACTGCTTCGGCGCGTCGTTCGTTGTGGGCTGCCTGGCGGGGTGGCCCTTGGGGGACAGGCTCCGCTTCGCCAACCTTTGCGCCGCGTTGGCGGTACAGGAGGTGGGAGGCTCGTTGGCTGCTCCCGGCTGGGGTGACATCGCCGATTGGTGGCAGCGGGCCAACGCCCGGCGGGAGCGGCAGTCCAGCCAATGGCTCAAACGGTTCGCGTTCCTGGAAGACATTGTCCGTGACGTGCCGCCCGGAGCGCAGCGGCGTGCATCGGCCACTATCGCCCACAACTCCGACGCCTGAGCTGCGCTGACCTCCGGGCAATCCCTGTGCCGCGGCGGCACTAGAATCGTGAGGTGACTTACGAAGCAGCTGCCAGTTTCGAGCCCGCGACGAAATCGGGTTCGGCAACGGTCCTCGAACGATCAGCCGTCATCGACTTGGACGCTGTCCGGCACAATGTGCGCCAATTCGTGGCTATCGCGTCGCCCGCCAACGTCATGGCCGTGGTCAAGGCCGATGCCTACGGACATGGAGCCATCCAGGTGGCACGCGCGGCCCTGGACGCCGGTGCCCGCTGGCTCGGCGTCGCCCATATTTCGGAGGCGCTGGCGCTCCGCGCCGCAGGAATCGACGCACCCCTGCTGGCGTGGTTGCACACCACCGAAAGCAACTTCCAGGCGGCAGTTGCCGCCGGCGTCGACGTCGGGATTTCCGGCTGGGAACTGGACGCCGTGGTCGCTGCGGCACGCGAACAGGAACGTCCGGCCCGCATTCACTTGAAGGTGGACACAGGCTTGGGGCGCAATGGCTCCACGATCGACCAATGGGACAAATTGGTGGGCCAGGCCATGGAATACCAGGACGAAGGCCTCCTCCGCGTAGTGGGGATCTTCTCTCATTTGGCTGTCGCCGATGAACCCCACCGCCCGGAAACCGATGAGCAATTGGCGGCCTTCCGGGAAGCGATCGCCGTGGCCGAGGACGCCGGGGTGGACACGGAAGTGCGGCATTTGGCCAACACGCCGGCCACGCTTTCCCGCCCGGACGCCCACTTCGACCTCGTCCGCGTGGGGCTCGGACTCTACGGACTGTCCCCTTTCGAAGGTCAAAGCTCCGCGGAGTTGGGCCTCCGACCCGCCATGACCGTCCGCACCCTTGTCTCCAACTGCAAACGAGTGCCCGAGGGTCAAGGCGTGTCTTACGGACTCAATTATCGGACTTCCAGCGAGAGCACCCTGGGCCTCATCCCGCTCGGCTACGCCGACGGCGTGCCGCGCATCGCCACCGGCGGCCCGGTGCGCGTCAACGGAGTCAACTACCCCGTTGTCGGGCGGATTGCCATGGACCAGATGGTCATTGACCTCGGGAATGTGGGTGCTGAGGCAGCGAGTTTGCTGGGTGCTGAAGCCGTCATGTTTGGCGATGGCGCCGACGGTGGCCCGACGGCGGACGACTGGGCGGCCGCGGCGGGCACCAACAACTACGAGATCGTCACCCGCATCAGCCCCCGGGTCCCGCGGATCTACATTAATGAGGCTCCGGGAGCGGATGCCCGGTGAGCGCGACACCCGTGAGTGAGGCAATCTGGGAGCGCGCCGTCACGGTCGCGACGGCGGAGCAGACACACGCCTTGGGCTCGGCACTCGGTGGGGTGCTTGAGCGGGGGGACCTGCTGGTCCTGACAGGCGAACTCGGCGCAGGCAAGACCACCTTCACACAGGGACTCGGCGAAGGCCTGGGCGTCCGCGCCGGAGTCATCTCACCCACGTTCGTCTTGGTGCGCATCCACCCCAACCTGCCCAACGGTCCGCGACCCGGCGGTCCTGATCTGGTGCACGTGGATGCCTACCGGCTTGCCTCTGCAGCGGAGATCGACGACATCGACCTCGAAAACACCATGGACAGCTCGGTGACGGTGGTCGAGTGGGGGCGCGAGCGCGTGGAACACCTTTCGGACAGCCGCCTGGACATCGAGATGCATCGGACCGTCGGTGGCTCGGATGTGGCGGTCGCCACCCCGGAAGCGGGCCAGGATGCCGTGCTGGACTTCGACCCCGAGGACGACGACGAACCACGCACCATCGTTTTCCGCGGCTTTGGCCCACGGTGGAGCGCCGCCCCCGAAATACTGGAGAACGCCTGATGTTGATCCTGGCCATTGATACTTCGGCCGTGGCGAGCGCTGCGCTCATCTCGGACGATGCCCTGGAGGGCGTGGTGGAATCCTTCGCTACCGAAGACACCCGCAGCCACGCCGAGGTCCTGGCGCCTGGCATTGAGAACCTCCTGAGCGACGCCGGTGTCACCGGGGCAGACATCGACCTCATCGTCACCGGCGTCGGCCCTGGGCCGTTCACGGGGCTCCGTTCGGGGATCGCGACCGCCCGCACGTTGGCCTTTGCCTGGAACAAACCACTATTCGGTCTCATGAGCCTCCACGCAATCGCTTTGGAAGTGGCAGAGTCCACCGAGGCGCAGGCCGAGTTCCTCGTGGCGACGGATGCCCGTCGCAAGGAGGTCTACTGGGCGCGCTACACGCTCAATGAAGGCCAGCTCCCCGAACTCGTGGACGGTCCACATGTGGGCTTCGCCTCGGAGTTGCCCGATCTTCCCGTCTTCGGGGCCGGCGGCGGCATCTACGCGGACGTCGTCAACGCGAACGAGGAATTCAGCACCACCCAACCCGACGCCGCCTCACTGGGCCAGTTCGCCATGGCCCTGATCGCGGCCGGCGAAAAGCTGCCGGACTCCACGCCCTTGTACCTGCGGGAATCGGATGCCCAAGTGCCTGGTCCCAGGAAGCGTGCCCTGTGAGTACCTCACACCAGTTCAAACTCGATGGCGTCACCTTGCGTGACATGACCGCTGACGACGTCACCGCCGTCGAGGTGCTGGAACGCCGGTTATTCCCGGTGGATGCCTGGCCGATGCAGATGTTCTTCGATGAACTTGCCCAGGTGGATACCCGCCGCTACGTAGTGGCCGAAGCCGGCGGGCAGATTGTGGCCTACGCCGGCCTCATGTGTATCGAGCGAATCGCAGATGTGCAGACGATCGCCGTCGTGCCCGAATTCGAAGGCAGGGGGATCGGCTCCGTTATCCTCACCGAACTCATTGAGGAGTCCCGAGGGCGCGGCGCGACCGAAGTTCTTCTCGAGGTCCGCGCCGACAATCCCCGCGCCCAGGCCTTGTACGCGCGGTTCGGCTTCGAGCAGATCCACGTGCGGCGGCGCTACTACCGTGACGGTACGGACGCCCTCATCATGAGGCTGACATTGACTGAAGGAATCCCGGCGTGAACCTGCCCAGCCATGTGAACCACTCCAACTCCGTCCAGCCGCTGGTGCTGGGGATCGAGTCCTCCTGCGACGAAACCGGCGTCGGGATTGTCCGGGGCACGAGCTTGCTCACCAACACAGTGTCCTCCTCGATGGATGAGCATGTCCGTTTTGGCGGTGTCATTCCGGAGATCGCTTCCCGTGCGCACTTGGATGCTTTCGTCCCCACGCTGCAGGAGGCCCTGCACGAGGCGGGGGTGACGCTGGACGACATCGATGCGATCGCCGTGACCTCAGGGCCTGGTTTGGCAGGTGCGCTCATGGTGGGTGTCTGCGCTGCGAAGGCCCTCGCTGTTGCTACGGGCAAGCCGCTCTATGCCATCAACCACCTGGTGGCACACGTCGGCGTCGGTCTCCTTGACGGAAACGTGGCCGGGGCCGCGGGCGGCAAAGCTGGACTCGGCGCTGCGGGACTCGGTGCCGGTGGTCGGCTGCCGGAGAACCTCGGTGCGTTGCTGGTTTCCGGCGGCCACACGGAAATCCTGCGTATCCGCAGCATCACCGACGACGTCGAGATGCTGGGATCCACCATCGACGACGCTGCGGGGGAGGCTTACGACAAAGTGGCCAGGCTGCTGGGCCTTGGCTACCCCGGCGGGCCGGCCATCGACAAACTCGCCAAGCAGGGCAACGCAAAGGCCATCCGCTTCCCGCGCGGCTTGACCCAACCCAAGTACATGGGAACCGTCGAGGAGCCGGGACCGCATCGTTACGATTGGTCCTTCAGCGGGCTCAAGACCGCCGTCGCACGCTGCGTAGAGCAGTTCGAAGCGCGCGGCGAGGACGTCCCCGTGGCCGATATCGCCGCCGCATTCCAGGAAGCAGTGGTGGACGTCATCACATCGAAGGCTGTGTTGGCCTGCAAGGAGAATGGCATCACGGATCTCCTGCTCGGCGGTGGCGTTGCAGCCAACTCCCGGCTCCGCGAACTGACAGGGCAGCGGTGCAGCTCAGCGGGGATCACGTTGCACGTACCGCCGTTGTCGCTGTGCACCGACAACGGCGCCATGGTTGCGGCCTTGGGCTCGCAGCTCATCATGGCGGGAATCGGTCCAAGCGGCGTCGCTTTTGCTCCGGATTCTTCCCTGCCGGTGACTACGGTTTCGGTGTAGACGCCGGAATCCGGTCCGTAGGCTCGGCGGTCGGAACGGACCGCATTTGCTGTACGAGGTCCTGGACAACGGCATGCAGATCGCCGTCGTGCTGGGCAGCGACGCGGCGTTGGCGCTGGTAGCCCGCCCCGCGGGTGATGATCTTTTCGACGTCGGCCAGTTCCTCCGAGCAGCCGAGCTTTTCCGCGACGGGCGCCAGCCGGAGGAGGGTTTCCCTAAGGTGATCGGTGACAAGCTGCTCATTGCCTTCGGCATCGAGGATGATGATCGCCTCCATGCCGTAGCGGGCCGCCCGCCATTTGTTTTCCTGGATATGCCATGGCGGCATGGTGGGAATGCTGCCGCCCTTATCGAGGATCGTGGAGAACTCGTCCACCAAGCACTGGGTTAGGGCGGCAACAGCGCCGACTTCCTCAAGAGTGGCCAGGCCATCGCAAATGCGCATCTCGATGGTGCCCAAATTCGGTACGGGACGGATATCCCAGCGTATTTCGGACAGGGTGTCGATCACGCCTGTGGTGAACATGTCCTGGACATAGGACTCATATTCAGCCCAGCTGGGGAACTGGAAAGGCAAGCCTGCCGTGGGCAGCTGTTGGAACATGAGGGCGCGTTGTGACGCGTAGCCGGTGTCTTCGCCGCCCCAGAACGGGCTTGAGGCGGATAAGGCCTGGAAATGGGGGAAGTAGTTGACCAACCCGTCGAGGATGGGGAGCGCCTTGTCCCTCCGGTCCAGTCCGACGTGCACGTGTACCCCGTAGATGACCATTTGCCGTCCCCACCATTGTGTGCGATCGATCAGTTTGGCATAGCGTTCTTTGTCCGAGACCGGCTGAAGTTGCGGGGGGCTGAAAGGATGGCTGCCGGCGCAGAAAAGCTCCACACCCATGGGGTCCGTAACCTCCCTGACGGCCCGCAGCGACCGGGCCAGGTCTTCCTTGGCTTCCTTCACGGTGTTGCACACGCCAGTGACAAGTTCCACGGTGTTCAGGAGCAATTCCCGCTTGATGTGCGGATGCTCGTCGTCTTCGTTCAGGTCCGGATGCCGGGATGCCACGCCGCGGAGGACCTCATTCGCGACCGAGACCAATTCGCCGGTGCGTGCGTTGACGAGCGCCAGCTCCCATTCCACCCCAAGTGTCGACTGCCTGGATGGAGCGAAATCAATCTGCACGTGGGTCCCCTCGGTATATGCCTAATCGCTCTGAGCAATGCCCGCCGTGGGGCCGTCAGCGGTTGGCTCAAGTCTAATGCAGGGGCGGTACGGTACCGCATGGGCGGAAACCTCAGGGAAACCAGGACTTTTGTCATCAACAAGTCGAATCCCCGATTCAAGGCGCGCCAAGGCTGGCTCCCCGTCTAGGCTGGGCACAGAACCCCGCTACGTGAAGGAAGCCCCGTTATGCCGATCCTCAACAAAGACATGACGCTCTGTATCTCCCTCTCGGCCCGGCCGAGCAACAACGGAACGCGCTTCCACAATTTCCTTTACGAGGCACTGGGCCTGAACTGGATCTACAAGGCTTTCGCTCCCACGGACTTGGCCAACGCGATCGCTGGCGTGCGGGGCCTGGGCATCCGTGGCTGCGCCGTTTCGATGCCCTACAAGGAAGACGTCATCGCCCTCGTGGATCGCATGGACGTATCGGCAGCCGCTATCGATTCGGTCAACACGATTGTCAACGACGCCGGTGTCCTGACGGCCTACAACACGGACTACACGGCGATCGCCCGGCTGATCGAGCGCAATGCGATCGACCCGGCGTCGTCCGTGCTGCTCCGCGGCTCCGGTGGCATGGCCAAGGCCACCGCGGCGGCCTTCCGTGACGCTGGATTCTCGCGTGTCACCGTCGTTGCCCGGAACGAAAAGCTCGGGCAGTCCCTTGCGGGGCTCTATGGCTTCGGCTGGCAGGCCGAAGTAGGGGAGTCGACGGCGGACGTGCTCGTCAACGTGACTCCGATCGGAATGGCCGGCGGACCTGAGTCCGGCTTACTGTCCTTCCCCGAAGAGGCGGTGGCGGCCGCGCACGTGGTGTTCGACGTCGTCGCCCTCCCTGCAGAGACGCCGCTCATCAAGGCCGGCCGCGCGGCACGCAAGACCGTGATCAGCGGCGCTGAGGTAGCCACCATCCAGGCGCTTGAACAGTTCGTGCTTTACACGGGCATCACGCCAACCCCGGAGCAAGTGGCTGCCGCGGAGGAGTTCACGCGCGCCCAGTAGGCCTGCTCAGGAGGCTACCGGCTCCACTACAACAACCACCCGCTCCTCGCCGATCCTGGTGAGGATCAGGGTGGCTGTCTTGTTCCCGCGGGCTTTCGCCGAGCCCTTTCCTGCCGGCAACAATTGTTTCCGCAGTTCCTCCGGGGTAACGGACGTTCCGCGCTTCTTGATGTCCAGGACGCCGACGCCGTTGGCCTTCACCCATGCCTTGAGGGCCTTGACGTTGTACGGCATGACCTCCAGGACTTCATAGGCGCGGGCGAACGGGGTCTCCACCAGTTTGGGCGCGCAGATGTAGGCGATGTGTTCGTCCACCAGGTGGCCCCCGAGCCGGAGCGCGACGTCGGCGACCAGTCCCGCGCGGATCACCGCACCGTCCGGTTCGTAGAGGTATCCCTCTACGGGCCCGACGTCGGGCACCGGGCCGCCGTCGAAATCCTCGCCGCTGGTGATCTCGGCCGCGCCTTGCGGCCCGAGGACCAGGGCCGCCCGGCGGATCCCGGGTCGCGCGACGTCGTTGAACCACAGGGTCACCTCGGTCACATCCCCTCCCACCGAAACCCATTGCGCCTCGCAGCCGGCCGGAACCGATTCATGGGGCATCCCGGGGCCCATCTTGACCCCGACGGACTTGCCGGTAGCAGCCAGCGATTCGACGAAGGACAACGGCGGCGAGAAAGCCTCCGGATCCCAGATCCGTTTGGTGCCCGACGACGACGTCGTGCGGCGCGCCGGATCGAGCCACACGCCGTCGACGCCGTCAAGGGGTACTGACGTCGCGTCGGAATGCACCACCGTTGCGTGCGGGAAAGACATGAGGTTGATGGTGGCGCAGGCGGCGGTGGTCTCGTCGAGTTCCACGGCGGTGACTTTGATGTCCATGGAGGCCATGGCCATGGAGTCGGCCCCTAGCCCGCAGCCCAAGTCCGCTACATGCTGCGTGCCCGCCTTGGCGAAGCGTTCGGCGTGCCTGGCCGCCACATTGAGCCGGGTGGCCTGTTCCAGGCCGGCTTGGGTGAAGAGCATCTGCCGGGCGAATTCGCCGAACTTGGCCTCGGCCCGGGTGCGGAGCCTGGATTGGGTGAGGACAGCGGCCACAAGCGCGGGGGAGTGGCCGTCTTTGCGCAGCCGCGCATTGAGGGCGAATGCTTCGCCATCGCGATATGGTCCCAAGGACGCCAGCAGTTCCCAACCCTCAGTTGTCAGAAGTGGGGCAATCTGGTCTTGGGGTTTGTCAGCCATGGGAACTAGCCTACTGGCCGCCCGTCATACGGGGCCGAGGGGCTCCGGGACCATCCGGGCCGATATGGTTGATGCCATGGAAGACAACCCAGTACGCCAGCCTGACGACGCCAATGGTTCTCCCTCTGCCTCCGATAAACGTCCCTTCGCCGGAAATCTCTCCAAGTATGCCCGTCCTGCGCTCATCGTGGGTGCTGCGATTGCCATCGTCTGCATC
Source organism: Arthrobacter rhizophilus (assembly GCF_026241105.1). Taxonomy (GTDB): domain Bacteria; phylum Actinomycetota; class Actinomycetes; order Actinomycetales; family Micrococcaceae; genus Arthrobacter. The sequence goes on from NZ_JAPFFT010000001.1 coordinate 36,422, forward strand.
GCGCTCTTGATCATTATTTTCTTCCTCGACTCCTTTAACGCGGCCACCTACTCCATGACAGGAAAGAGTGTCCAGGACGCCTCGGACGAGGCCCGCGACATCCGGGACACTTACACAGGTGCCCGGATCGGCGCGATCGTCGGACTGGTGGTGTCCGGCGTCGTCGCGCTCGCCAGCGGCGTACTGCTCTACCTGAACCGCGGAACGGCGCCGGAAGAAGAGTACGACGACGGCGAGGACGTGGATTTCGACGACCTCGCCGGGCAATGAGCGTGTGGGCCGCAAGTGGCCCTGCCGCCGTTCACCCGTGACGGAATTCTGGCACTCGCCTTGACCGAGTGCTAATGCTTACATAGAGTCTTGATTAGCACTCTCCCTAGGTGGGTGCTAATCATGCCGCCAGGCACTTACCGGCACCGCGACGACGGTAAGCCCGCCACGGCACCCCTGGTTTGATAGTCCATGTACTACCTCACGTAAAGGAGAGATCCGAGTGTCGGTCTCCATTAAGCCTCTCGAGGATCGCATTGTTGTCCGCCCGCTCGAAGCAGAGCAGACCACGGCTTCCGGCCTGGTTATCCCGGACACTGCACAGGAAAAGCCGCAGGAAGGCGAAGTTGTTGCAGTTGGCCCCGGCCGCTTCGATGACAACGGCAACCGCGTCCCCGTCGACGTAACCGTTGGCGACGTCGTCCTCTACTCCAAGTACGGCGGAACTGAAGTCAAGACCGGCGGAAACGAATACCTCGTTCTGTCCGCCCGCGACGTTCTGGCGATCGTCGTTAAGTAATTTCCTGGATCCCGCATCGCAGATCGAGTCGGACTTCTTCCGGTCGAATCTGCGGTGCGGGTTTTCCGTCTTGAAAGGACACAACCATGGCAAAGCAGCTAGCGTTCAACGACGCTGCCCGCCGCTCGCTCGAAGCAGGCATTGACAAGCTCGCCAACACCGTCAAGGTCACCCTTGGCCCGCGCGGCCGCAACGTCGTTCTGGACAAGAAGTGGGGAGCTCCCACCATCACCAACGACGGCGTGACGATCGCCCGCGAAGTCGAACTCGACGACCCGTATGAGAACCTTGGCGCGCAGCTGGCCAAGGAAGTCGCCACCAAGACCAACGACGTCGCAGGCGACGGCACCACTACGGCCACCGTGCTGGCACAGGCACTCGTCAAGGAAGGCCTGCGCAACGTTGCCGCAGGCGCCGCCCCGGGTGAAATCAAGCGCGGCATCGAGGTCTCAGTCCAGGCCGTCGCTGCCCGCCTCCTGGAGAACGCCCGCGAAGTAGAAGGCACCCAGGTTGCCAGCGTTGCAGCGATCTCCGCCCAGAGCGACGAGGTTGGCGAACTTCTTGCCGAGGCTTTCGGCAAGGTCGGCAAGGATGGCGTCATCACCATCGAAGAGTCCTCCACCACCCAGACCGAGCTGGTCCTCACCGAGGGCATGCAGTTCGACAAGGGCTACCTGTCCCCGTACTTCGTCACAGACGCTGAACGCCAGGAAGCTGTCCTGGAAGACGCTCTCATCCTGATCAACCAGGGCAAGATCTCCTCGCTGCAGGAATTCCTGCCGCTCCTTGAGAAGGCCCTGCAGGCAGCCAAGCCGCTCTTCATCATTGCCGAGGACATCGACGGCGAGGCACTGTCCACGCTGATCGTGAACCGCATCCGGGGCACTCTGAACGTCGTTGCCGTCAAGGCTCCGGGCTTCGGTGACCGCCGCAAGGCCATGCTGCAGGACATCGCCACTCTGACCGGCGCGCAGGTTGTCTCCCCGGAGCTCGGCCTGTCCCTGGACCAGGTTGGCCTCGAGGTCCTCGGCACTGCACGCCGCATCACTGTCACCAAGGACAACACCACGATCGTTGACGGCGCTGGCACGGCTGAGGACGTCGCAGCGCGCGTCGCCCAGATCCGTGCCGAGCTGACCCGCACCGACTCCGACTGGGACCGGGAAAAGCTGCAGGAACGGCTTGCCAAGCTGTCCGGTGGCATCGGCGTCATCAAGGTCGGTGCAGCCACCGAGGTTGAGCTCAAGGAAAAGAAGCACCGCATCGAGGACGCAGTGTCCTCCACGCGGGCTGCCCTTGAAGAAGGCATCGTGTCCGGCGGCGGCTCTGCCCTCATCCACGCCCTCAAGGCACTGGACGAGGACGCTGCCGTCAAGGCCCTGGAAGGTGACGCGGCTGCCGCCGTCGGCATCGTCCGCCGCGCCCTGACCCAGCCGCTCCGCTGGATTGCGCAGAACGCCGGCTTTGACGGCTACGTCGTCGTCGCCAAGGTTGCCGAGTTGGAAGACAACCACGGGTTCAACGCCAAGTCCGGTGTGTACGAGGACCTGATCGCCGCTGGCGTGATCGACCCCGTCAAGGTCACCCGCTCCGCACTCCAGAACGCCGCCTCCATCGCAGCCCTGGTTCTCACCACCGAGACCCTGGTTGTCGAGAAGCCGGCCGAGGAAGACGAGCACGCAGGCCACAGCCACTAATCCTGGTTGTTTGATGCGCGAGGCCCGGTCCCCTTGGGGGCCGGGCCTCTTGCGTGTGACGCCTTTGCCGTGGAGCACTTCCCCCTGAGGGATTTCGCCAGCATTGCGGAGCTTTTTCGTGCCGACATGCAGTTTCGAGCTTGGGTCCAGACAACCTTCCGGAAGCTCCCAGACAGCCGTGTCCTAATGGACAATGAGTCGTTGGCTGGCAGCTTTCCAAATTAACGATGAACATTCCGAATCAGTAACCTTGACGGTTCGTGCAGCACCCTTGGAGGCAAGACTTTGACAACCACGCGCGCTTTGGTGCCACCCCGGCGCCAGAGCGAGACGGTAAGAGCGGCGGCCAAATCGAACTTCCGACCCGAAATCCAGGGTCTTCGATCTGTTGCCGTGCTCATGGTTGTCACGTATCATATTTGGTTCGGCCGGGTCTCCGGCGGCGTCGATGTCTTCCTCCTTATCTCGGCATTCCTCATGACGCTGCAGTTCACAAGGCGGTACTCGGACGGGCGCCAAACGGCGCTGATCAGGCACTGGCTCCACCATTTCCGCCGACTCTTGCCTGCAGCAGTGACAGTGATCGTTGGAACGCTGGCCGCAACTTACATGTTCATGCCGGCCACGCGCTGGTTGGATACCATCCAGCAGGGTTGGGCTTCACTCTTCTACGTCGAAAACTTCCTCCTGCAGTCCCATGCGGTCAACTACTACGCGGCGGACCACAGCCTGGCCAGCCCGCTCCAGCATTTCTGGTCGCTGTCCATCCAAGGACAGGTCTTTATCGTCTGGCCGATCATCCTAGTGGGAGCGGGCTGGGCGGCGAGGCGGTACCGGCTCGCCTACGTCCCCCTTCTTCGCTACATCTTCGGCTTGGTCTTCCTCGTTTCGCTGGTGTATTCGGTGGTTTTCACCGCGACGGACCAAGCGGCAGCGTATTTTTCGACCGGGGCCAGGCTCTGGGAATTTGCCCTCGGAACGCTTCTGGCCCTCTTCCTTCCCATGGTGAAAATCCCGAGGTCAGCGAGGATCGTCCTTGGGTGGATCGGCATCCTGGCGATGCTCAGTTGCGGGTTCATTCTCGATGTCGAGGAGGCGTTCCCTGGGTGGGCCGCACTGTGGCCCACGTTGGCCGCGGCGTGCTTGCTCGCGGCGGGCCAGACGGACAGCCGGTTCGGAGTTGACCGAATCCTCAGTTCCAAGCCGCTGGTCCGCATGGGCAACAATTCATACGCCCTCTACCTCTGGCACTGGCCCATGTTGGTCATCTATTTGGCATGGTCTGGAAAGACGCACGCCGGTTGGTTGTCCGGCACTGTGATCATCATTGGCGCTTTCCTCTTGGCTGTTTTGACCACAAAGTTCGTCGAGAGGCCGTGGCGGGAGTGGAAATGGCCCGAGGTGAATCGGCGCAGGAGCGTGATTTCGCTGGTTGCCGTGGCGACCGTGGCCATCTTGCCGCTCACGGGCTGGCCCCTGCAGATCGAGCAGACAAACCGTGCGTTGCTAGCGAATATGGACACTCGCAACCCGGGTGCAGCAACAGTTGGCGGGGATATCATCGTCACTCCCGATCCGAGCGTGCCCTTGGTTCCAAGCATGACCTCCATAGATGCCGACTGGCCGGTTTTCCCGACCCCCTGCAAGGGGACTGCGGACGCACAGGACTTCGTTAATCGCTGCACCAACGGGATCACGAACGGGACGAAAAGCGTTGTCGTCATAGGCAGTTCGCACGCCCACGTGCTGAACACGCCCCTACTGACCATGGCCGCAAAGAACAACTGGAGCCTTACGTCCATCACGAAGGGATTTTGCCCGCTTGGCGAGGACACCGCGGCAGACATCACCCAGAGCTGCGTTGACTTCAACAAGGCCACGCTCGCTGAGGTCCTGCGGATGAAACCGGATGTTGTGGTTACCACCAGCACGCGCACCAATGCGCAGAGCGACATACCCGAGCGGCTCGATCCTTCATGGGTCACGGAGGTGAAGACGCTCAACGACGCAGGAATCCAAGTGGTGGCCCTCCGAGACACTCCACGCACAGCAGAACCCGTTCCGGCCTGCCTTGAGAAGAACCCTGGAGCATATATTGCCTGTGGTTCCCAGCGTGCCGAAATCTACTCCGAAGACTCTCCGACAGCCGCAGTAGCCGGGGAACTCACGAACACGAAATTCTTGGATCTCTCCAAATATTTCTGCCCCGATGCAAACTGTCCGGCCGTGATCGGGAACGTCATTGTCTATAAGGACGACAACCATGTGACCGCCACCTACATGAAGACGTTGACTCCGTATTTCGAGAAGGCGTTCATGGCTGCCACGGGGTGGAGCTGAGCGGAAGGACACCTCGACGCCGGGTGCCCAAGGTGCTGTTGCTCACATTGACGGTGCGGAATATGGGGATCGGCGGCGAGGTTCTACTATTTATTCAGAACCTTTCTGCACAGGCCAGTCCCGTAATGACGGGCTGGTCATCAGCTGCAACCCCTACCAGAGCAACCCCAAGAACCAAGGTAAGAGGCGCACTCATGACCCAGCCCGAACACGACCCCTTTGGCTTTATTGGCTTGACCTATGACGACGTTCTGTTGCTGCCAGGGCACACCAACGTCATCCCGTCCGAGGCCGACACTTCCTCCTGGATCTCCAAGCGCATCTCGGTCCAGACGCCCCTGCTGTCCGCCGCCATGGACACCGTCACTGAGTCACGCATGGCCATCGCCATGGCCCGCCAGGGTGGTCTTGGCGTGATCCACCGCAACTTGTCGATCGAAGACCAGGCCGATCACGTTGACCGCGTCAAGCGCTCCGAGTCGGGGATGATCACCAACCCCCTGACTATCCACCCGGAAGCCACCCTGCAGGAACTGGACGAGCTGTGCTCCCGTTACCGGGTTTCCGGCCTCCCGGTGATTGACCCGGATGGCCGCCTGCTGGGTATTGTCACCAACCGAGACACCCGCTTTGTGCCGGAGTCCGACTTCCCCCTGCGGCTTGTCAGCGACGTCATGACCAAGATGCCCCTCATCACGGGCCACGTCGGCATCAGCCGCGAAGAAGCCTCGCACAAGTTGGCCACCAACAAGATCGAGAAGCTGCCCCTCGTTGACGAGCAGGGACGCCTCAAGGGCCTCATCACCACCAAGGACTTCACCAAGGCCGAGCAGTACCCGCTCGCAACGAAGGACGAGGAGGGCCGTCTCCGGGTCGGCGCCGCCATCGGGTTCTTCGGCGATGGTTGGGAACGGGCCATGACGCTGATTGACGCCGGCGTGGACGCATTGTTCGTGGATACCGCCAACGGCCACTCGCAGGGCGTCCTGGACATGATCACCCGGCTGAAGTCCGATCCTGTTGCCGCGCACGTGGACATCATCGGAGGTCAGGCTGCCACCCGCGAAGGCGCCCAGGCGCTGATCGACGCCGGTGCCGATGGCATCAAGGTGGGCGTTGGTCCCGGCTCCATCTGCACCACCCGCGTTGTTGCAGGTGTTGGCGTCCCCCAGATCACGGCCATCTATGAGTCCTCCAAGGCAGCCATCCCTGCCGGTGTCCCGCTCATCGCCGACGGCGGCCTGCAGTACTCGGGCGATATCGGCAAGGCCCTCGTGGCCGGCGCCGACACCGTCATGCTCGGTTCTTTGTTGGCTGGCTGCGACGAATCGCCGGGCGAGCTGATCTTTGTCAATGGCAAGCAGTTCAAGAGCTACCGTGGCATGGGTTCCCTCGGCGCCATGCAGTCCCGTGGCAAGAACACGTCCTACTCGAAGGACCGGTATTTCCAGGCGGACGTTTCCGGCGATGACAAGCTCATCCCCGAAGGCATCGAGGGGCGCGTCGCGTACCGCGGTCCACTCTCCTCGGTGGCATACCAGTTGGTGGGCGGCCTGCGCCAGACCATGTTCTACACAGGTGCGCCCACCATCGCCGAGCTCAAGGCGCGCGGCAAGTTTGTGCGCATCACCGCGGCAGGCCTGAAGGAGTCCCACCCGCACGACATCCAGATGACCGTCGAGGCTCCGAACTACGGTTCTCGCTAGACAGTCAGTTTCAAGCAAGCCCGCCGCCGTCATCACGAGGTGGCGGGCTTGCCTGTTTCCGCAGCACTGCGCTCGTCACCACAACGCTTCCCTGCCGGTACATCTCGTTGCACTGGGATAACCTAGAGCAGTGACTTATGAGATTGAGATTGGCCGTGGCAAGCGTGGGCGTCGTGCCTACTCCCTGGATGACATCGCGATCGTCCCCAACCGCCGGACGCGCGACCCCAAGGACGTCTCCGTCTCATGGCAGATTGATGCCTACAAGTTTGAGATGCCGGTGATCGCCGCGCCGATGGACTCCGCCATGTCGCCTGAAACTGCCATTGCCCTTGGCCGGCTTGGCGGTCTGGGCGTGCTGGACCTTGAAGGCCTGTGGACCCGCTACGAGGACCCGCAATCCGTTTTGGACGAGATCTCCGCCCTAGAGGATGAAACTGCCAGCCCTGCTGTCACGCGGCGCATGCAGGAGCTCTACAAGGCCCCCATCCAGCCCGAACTGATCACCAGCAGGCTCGCTGAAATCCGTGCTTCCGGCGTGACCGTGGCCGGCTCGCTCACGCCGCAGCGCACCCAGGAGCACTACAAGACGGTAGTTGCTGCCGGCGTCGACATTTTCGTCATCCGGGGTACAACTGTCTCGGCTGAGCACGTCTCCAAGAACCACGAACCGTTGAACCTCAAGCAGTTCATCTACGAACTCGACGTTCCGGTGATCGTCGGCGGGGCCGCCGGATACACCCCGGCCCTGCACCTCATGCGTACCGGCGCGGCCGGCGTTCTGGTGGGCTTCGGCGGAGGCGCAACCACCACCACGCGCCGGGCACTCGGCATCCATTCGCCCATGGCCTCCGCCATTTCCGACGTTGCCGCTGCCCGCCGCGACTACATGGACGAGTCCGGTGGACGGTACGTGCATGTGATCGCCGACGGCGGCATGGGTTCTTCGGGTGACATCGTCAAAGCCATCGCGATGGGCGCCGACGCAGTCATGCTCGGCAGCGCGTTGGCCCGTGCGGAAGAAGCACCCGGCAAGGGCTGGCACTGGGGCCAGGAAGCCCACCACCTCGAACTTCCACGCGGTGACAGGGTCAATGTCGGCACGGTTGGACCGCTTGAGGAAGTGCTCTTCGGGCCGGGCCACCACACCAACGGCACGTCCAACCTGATCGGCGCGCTACGCCGCTCGATGGCCACAACAGGCTATTCGGATCTGAAGGAATTCCAGCGGGTCGACGTCGTCGTCTCGCCTTACTCGGGTCAGTAAGCGGCCGTCCAGGCCACCCTGGCCGCCGGGTGAAAACCCTGCCCAAGCCCGCGCACAAGAAGTAGTGTGGGGAACTACGGGCTTTGTGCGATGGGAGGCGTCCGATGAGCAGTGTTGCAGATGGTTCGCGGAGGGATGATGCATCAGCCGGTGCATTGAGTCCGCAGGCGCGGGCCAGATCCATTGAAGTCCTGAAGGGCACCACCGAGCCCGGCCAGGAACTCGACATCCTGATCGTCGGCGGAGGCGTAGTCGGGGCCGGGGCAGCCCTGGACGCAGTGACCCGCGGGTTGTCTGTGGGCATTGTCGAGGCCCGCGACTGGGCTTCAGGCACGTCGTCGAGGTCCTCGAAGCTGATTCACGGCGGCCTGCGCTACCTGGAAATGCTCGACTTTGCGTTGGTCCAGGAAGCACTCAAGGAACGCGGGCTGCTGATCCAACAAATCGCGCCGCACCTTGTCCGGCCGGTCCCGTTCCTGTACCCGTTGACCCGGCGCTTTTGGGAACGGCCCTACGTGGGCGCCGGGATATTCCTCTACGACACGCTTGGCCTCACCTCAGGCCACAGCCGCGGTGTTCCCATGCACAAACACCTCTTCCGGCGTGGAACACTGCGGGCCGCCCCCAGCCTCAAGAGCGATGCGTTCGTCGGCTCCATCCGGTACTACGACGCGCAGGTTGACGACGCCAGGCTGGTGGTCAACGTCGTCCGCACCGCGGCACACTACGGAGCGCATGCCGTGAACAGGATGCGCGTGGTGTCATTCGTACGCGAAGGCGAACGCGTGGTGGGCGCGAAAGTGGAAAACCAGGAAGACGGCAGCATCATCGAAGTCCGCGCCAAGCAAGTGGTCAATGCCACAGGGGTCTGGACGGACGAGACCCAGGCCATGGTGACGGATCGCGGCCAACTCAAGGTCCGTGCTTCCAAGGGCATCCACCTCGTGGTTCCGCGCGACCGCTTCCAATCCACCGTCGGATTGATCCTGAGGACCGAGAAGTCCGTGCTGTTCGTCATCCCTTGGGGCAGGCATTGGATCATCGGCACGACGGATACCGACTGGAAGCTGGATAAGGCGCACCCTGCCGCGTCCACCAAGGACATCGACTATGTTCTGGAGCATGTCAACCGCGTCTTGAGGCGGCCTCTGACGAGGGAGGACGTCGAGGGCGTGTACGCAGGCCTTCGTCCACTGTTGGCTGGGGAGAGTGACTCCACCGCCAAACTTTCCCGCGAGCACGTCGTGGCGCACCCCGTTCCAGGCCTTGTGGTGGTTGCCGGGGGCAAATTCACAACGTACCGGGTCATGGCCAAGGATGCGGTCGACGAAGCAACCCGGGCGATGGACGAGCGTGTTCCTGCGAGCTGCACAGAGACCATTCCGCTGCTCGGTGCCGAGGGATTCAAGGCCGCATGGAACCGCCGGGGGAGAACCGCGGATGAGGTTGGAATCCACGTCGCCAGGGTGGAACATTTGCTCAACCGCTACGGTTCGATGACTCCGGAGGTCCTGGCTGTCATCAAGGACAACCCGGCCATGGCTGAGCCGCTGCCCGGTGCCGACGACTATCTGGCGGCAGAAGTCGTCTACGCCACGACCCACGAAGGCGCCCGTCACGTCCACGATGTCCTGACTCGCCGCACCCGCATCTCGATCGAGTCGTGGGACAGAGGTGTTTCCGCGGTCCCTGTTGTCGCTAAGCTGATGGGAGAAATTCTTGGCTGGAGCGACGCTCAGCGGGAAAGCGAAATCAAGCACTACCTGGCCCGGGTGGAAGCTGAACGGCTAAGCCAACAGCAGCCCGACGATGAATCAGCCGATGCTGCGCGCATGGGCGTCGATGACATCGTTCCCCTGCGCTGAGCGCCCGGGGGTGGCTGGGCACACTGGAGGGAAACGACTTGGCGGAACCACTGGACCCGTATGATGCCGAACTGACGACACCGGAGACCGTCATCCTGGAGATGGAAGCGGTCGACAAGACAGATGCCGCAGGCCAGCTCGCGGAACGGCTCTATGCCGCCGGGCGTATCACGGACCTTGAGGGCTTCCTCGAACACGTCAACTCGCGTGAACACCAACTTGCTACCGGGCTACCGGGCGGCATTGGCTTACCGCATGCCCGCAGCGAGTTTGTCTCCCGAGTCTCCATCGCTGTTGGTGTCACGAAGTTCGGACACTCCCTGGACTTCGGTGCCAGCGACGGTCCGGCCACCCTGGTCCTGCTCATCGCGACACCGGCCAGTTCATTCTCGGACCACCTGGAAGTCCTCGCGACCTTGGCGCGGTCGCTGTCCAAGGAATCGTTCCGGGAATCCCTCCGGCGAGCCCACGATCCGGAGGTCATCGCCGAACTGATCAACTCAAGCCTGGTGTTCTTCGACCACTGAGAGTGGGGCAGCAGGGTCCCTTCGTGTCGCGTTCCGCGCCACGTAGGGACCCTGCTGCCCCACTCTCGTTTAGCTGTTCTACAGCTTGACGAAGTACGGTTAAGGGGTGTTGAAAACCGCTCTGAAGCCCCGCTGGATCGCAGGACTTGTCTTCGCGCTCCTGCTCTCCGGGGTGTTCGTGCTGCTCAGCCAGTGGCAGTTCGGCAGATCCACCCAGAGTGACGTTCCAGTTGATCCCTCCGCGGAGCAAGTCAGGCCCCTCATTGGAGTCCTGCAGCCCGGTACCTTCTTTCCTGGGTCCGTGTCGGATCAAATGGTCAGTGCGAAGGGCAGCTACGACCCCGCAAAGCAGGTCCTTGTGGAGGGCCGTCTGCTGGGTGGGCAAAAAGGATACTGGGTAGTAACCGCATTTGCGGTCGACGGTGCTCCCGTTCTCCACGGCGTTGGCGCTTCGCCGCAGACCTGGATCCCCGTGGCGCGTGGTTGGGTCGCCGATCCCGCCCAAGCCAGCCCCCCGCCGTCGGGCACTATTGAACTGACCGGACGGCTCCTGCCGTCCGAGGCCCCAGTGCCAAACGTCGACGCCGGAGCGGGCCGCGCGTCCGCGGTTTCGGTCGCGGAACTCATCAACACGTGGGAAATTTCAAGCTACCCGGGCTTCGTCGCCGCGACGTCGGAGATATCGGCAGGCAAGACCCTTGGGCTGCCGGAGCAGCTGAAGCCTCTCAATATTCCGGCCCAGCCACCCAACCAACAGATCAACTGGCTCAACCTTTTCTACTCCGTGGAATGGGTGGTCTTCGCAGGATTCGCCCTCTACATCTGGTGGCGAATGGTGGCCGACGACTACCGGCGCACCCTCGAAGAGGAAGAGCCCGACGACGAATTCCCATCAGACGATTTGCCAGCAATTACCAAGCCAGAACAGGTAAAGCCATGATTGAGCCCAAACCGGCCATCCAGCCCGAACAGTCCGGAGACTCCGGCGCGAAGCCAGCCGCGGCCAAGAAGCGACGCTTCGGTGGAACCACGGCCCAGATCCGCTCGGCCCTGAAGTTTTACAAGGTCATGGCCTACCTCACCGGCACCATGCTCTTGCTCTTGTGCGCCGAGCTCGTGGCACGCTATGTGTTCGGCGTGTACCTCTTTGCCGGGGGTACCAACGCGACCACCGGGCAGCCCTTCGGCTTCGGGTTCGCTGACGCGGAGTCGAAGGCGGTCCTCGGCGGCGTCAACGTCTCCGTGACGGTACTGATCGTCCACGGCTGGATGTACGTGGTTTACCTCATCTCGGACTTCCGTTTGTGGTCCCTCATGCGCTGGCCGTTCACGAAGCTCATCCTGCTTGCCCTGGGCGGGGTCGTCCCGCTCATGTCCTTCATTGTGGAGAAGAAGTTCCACTCGGAGGTAGAAGCGGAACTGGCCGCCAACCCGCAGGCGTCCAAGCGGTACTGATCGGCCGGTCGCGGCGGGCACTGTGAGATCGCTAACGTAGGGGCCGGTTTGCTGGCTTCACGACCGGCTTCAAGGTGCACCGGGGCATCCCGGCAAAGTAGGCTGTTACGGTGACTACTCCCACCGCACCCTTCAGTTCTGAAGCTCAGACTTCCCAGAAGCCGGTGCTGGTTGTTGACTACGGTGCCCAGTACGCGCAGCTGATTGCCCGCCGCGTCCGTGAGGCGAATGTGTACTCGGAAATTGTTCCGCACACTTTCACCACCGAGCAGCTTCTGGCCAAGAACCCGGCAGCGATCATCCTTTCCGGCGGTCCTTCAAGCGTTTATGCTGAGGGCGCCCCGAGAGTGGGCGCAGACCTTTTCGAGGCCGGCGTGCCTGTCTTCGGTATTTGCTACGGCTTCCAGGCCATGGCCAACGCGCTGGGCGGCAAGGTCGCACAGACCGGGTTGCGCGAATACGGCGCCACTGAGGCCACCACGGTTGGCGAGGCACGCTCCATCCTTGCGGGCATCCCGGACTCCCAGAACACCTGGATGAGCCATGGAGATTCCGTGCATGAAGCCCCGGCAGGCTTCGAGGTCCTGGCGACTACCGCCGGCGCGCCTGTAGCCGCTTTCGCGAATGAGGAAAAGCACCTCTACGGCGTGCAGTGGCACCCGGAGGTCAAGCACTCGGCCCACGGCCAGCAGGTTCTGGAGAACTTCTTGTTCAACGGAGCGGGCCTCAAGCCGAACTGGACCACCGGCAACATCCTCGAAGAGCAGGTGGATCGGATCCGCCAGCAGGTCGGTGATTCCAAGGTCATCTGCGGCCTCTCCGGCGGCGTCGACTCGGCCGTTGCAGCAGCCCTCGTGCAGCGCGCCGTGGGAGACCAGCTCACCTGCGTGTTCGTGGACCATGGTTTGCTTCGCGAAGGCGAAGCCGAACAGGTCGAGCGCGACTTCGTTGCCGCAACCGGCGTCAAGCTTTACGTGGCGAACGAGCAGGAGCGTTTCCTGTCCGCCCTGGCCGGGGTCAGCGATCCCGAGACGAAGCGCAAGATCATTGGCCGCGAGTTCATTCGTGCGTTCGAAGAAGCAGAGCGGGCCATCATCGCCCAGGCTGCGTCCGAAGGCGAGAGCATCAAGTTCCTTGTCCAAGGCACCCTTTACCCTGACGTCGTCGAATCCGGCGGAGGCGAAGGTGCGGCGAACATCAAGAGCCACCACAACGTGGGTGGCTTGCCTGAGGACCTGCAGTTCGAACTCGTTGAGCCGCTCCGCGCACTGTTCAAGGACGAGGTTCGCGCCGTGGGCGCGCAGCTTGGCCTGCCGCAGGAAATCGTTGGACGCCAGCCGTTCCCTGGTCCGGGCCTCGGCATCCGAATTGTCGGAGAAGTGAACAGGGAACGCCTCGACCTGCTGCGAAAAGCGGACGCCATCGCGCGCGCCGAGCTCACTGCGGCTGGACTCGACAATGATGTCTGGCAGATGCCGGTGGTGCTGCTGGCCGATGTCCGCAGCGTCGGCGTTCAAGGCGACGGACGTACCTATGGACACCCGATCGTGCTTCGTCCTGTTTCTTCCGAGGACGCCATGACTGCTGACTGGTCGAGGCTCCCCTATGATCTCCTCGCGAGGATCTCCAACAGGATCACCAACGAGGTAGACGGGGTCAACCGAGTGGTACTGGACGTCACCAGCAAGCCCCCGGGAACCATCGAGTGGGAATAGCATTCTGAGTGACCGGTCTCTTTCCAGAGACCGGTCACTTTGCATTTCCCTTGAAATCACGGGTAATTTGCCTTTCCAGCAGTGTTGCGGTGCGGACTGCCGGTCGATTCCCGCTACCCTCGAAAGTATGCCGATTTGGTCCAAGTCGTCTCGAGCTAGAACAGAAAAGAAGGCAGCGGTGTCAGTAGGTCAAAGCCATGAAGAGAGCTCTGCAGAGCTCCGGAAATGGCTGTCGGGGCTCAAACCTGTGACTGGCGCGGACACCATGCTGCGCTTCGTCAAGACGCCGGAAGGGTCCATCGACCTTAGCAACGGCCACCCTTCAGGGCTCGCACAGCTCCTCGCCGGACGTCGAACCCGTCTTTCCACCCTGATCCGGGATCGCCAGCAATATCTTGTTGCCGCCCGTGCGGCCAGGAACCTTCGCTCGAAGATCTTCGAGCTGGGCAACGACCGGGGGATCGACGCCGGTTACTTGTCCTGCGGAACGGTCGTGTGGACATCGGCTGTCGGAGGTAAGCCCCAGCGTGTTTCTGCTCCCGTCATGTTGGCAGCCATTTCGCTCACGGCTCGGCCCGGCGAAGATGACTACGAGCTGCAACTCACGGAGCAAGCGGGCATCAATCCTGCGCTGGTCCGGCATTTGAAGACCGTCCATGGAATTGTCTTCGACGTCAACGCCGTGAGCCGCATGGCCTACAACACCGCGCGCCTCGATCCCCAGCCGGTCCTTGACCGCCTTGCCACGCTGGTGCAGCCGATCCCTGGTGCCGAGGTAACCCCCAATCTCCTCATAACGACCTTGGCGGATTTGTCCGGGAACCTGGACGACCCTTGGATCAACGAGAACAGCAGCGTCGTTGCATCCTTGTTCGGAGCCGCCAACGGCGGGGACGTCGAACCTGAGCCAATTAAGTCAGGGCGGTTCCCGAACCTTGACGAGCGCGATCCTGCCGAGGAGTCGCTGCTCCTGGATGCCGATGCTGACCAGCAGTACGTCGTGGATGCCGTCCGAGCGGGCGATTCGCTGGTGGTCAGCACCCCACCAGGCAGCGGCCAGACCCAAACGGCCATCAATGCCATCGGCGCGCTTGTCAACGAGGGCAAATCGGTACTGGTGGTGGGCGACCGGCGAGCGAGCCTCAACGGCCTCGCCAGCAATTTTGAAGCCCTTGGCCTTGAGTCGATGCTGTTCAGGCCGGGCAATGGTGCCACGGCCCAGCAGCTCAAGGGCCAGCTGGTCAGCGCGATCATCCGCAACGAGAAGTCGCTGGAACCCCAACTTGCGAATCTCCACAAGACCTTGACCGAGCACCGCCATGCACTCATGGACCATGTAGCGTCTTTGCACAATGTTCGCCAGCGCTGGGGATGCTCGCCCTATCAGGCAATGCAGTCTCTCGCGGAGCTGACCTCCATCCAGCCTGCCCCCGCCACCACAGTGCGCTTGAAGCGCAGTGTCCTGGACAACATCAAAGACCGCGCTGAGCTGGCCGCAAGGCTGCGCCGGGCCGCCGAACTTGGCAGCTTCAGTAAGGCGTCGACGTCGAGCCCCTGGTACGGTGCGCGCCTGGTCACTCGCAAGGAAACTGAGGAAGCCCAGCAACTGGCCAGCACCGCAGCCGAGCACCTTCCCAAGCTGCGGGAACGGATGAACCAAGTTGCGGAGCACTCTGAAATCCGGCTCGGGGCGAACTTCGCCGAATGGGGCTCGCAACTTGAGCTGTTGATGGCGGTACGGGAAAGCCTGGATAAGTTCACCCCGGATATCTTTGACCGGCCGGTCCACGATCTGATTTCGGCTACTTCCACCTCCGCATGGCGTCGTGATCAGGGCCTCGAGATGCCGTCGATGCAGCGCTCCCGCTTGCGCCGCGTGGCCAAAGAATACGTCCGGCCCGGTGTCCACATCGCGGATCTGCACAGTTCCTTGGCGCTTGTTCAGGAGCAGCGGGCGCTTTGGGCTGGGTATGCCACCACCCAGCGCCATCCTGCTGTGCCATCCGGGCTCGCGGACTTGGGCGCCACGTACCGCGAACTGGACCGGGATCTCCGCCGTCTGGGGGACTGCCTCAAACACACGGCCGACGGCGGCGACCTCCACGCGACCCGCTACGAAGCCCTCATGGAGCGTCTCGAGCGTCTTGTCGCGGATACGGGAACTCTTGAAACTCTGCCGGAGCGCACCCTTTTGGTCGAGAACATGCGTGAGCACGGACTCGGCGAGCTTCTTGCGGATTTGGCAGAGCGCGAAGTCCCTGCCGAATCCGTTAGTACGGAACTGGAGCTTGCCTGGTGGCAGTCCGCCCTGGAAGCCATGATCAGTGGTGACGACTACCTTGCGATGTCCGACGGCGATTCCCTCCGCCGTCTCGAAGCCGAGTACCGCCTGGCGGATCAGGCGCACATTGCCAGTGGTGGAGCCCGGCTGCGTTGGAAGCTCGCCGAAATATGGCGCGCCGGAATTGCGGAACATCCCCGCCAGGCAGAGCTCCTGCGGAATCTGATCAAAGATGGACGCGTTACTCTCTCGGCGCTCAGCGCTCAGGCGCCGGCCCTGGTTTCCCGGCTGGTGCCGGTGTGGTCCATCAGCCCGTACCTGCTGACCGGGCTTCTGCCTGCCGAACAGAAATTCGACGCAGTGGTGATTCTTGATGCCGAGAGCACGTCTTTGCAGGCTGTGCTGCCAGCCATTGCCCGGGCTGAACAAGTCATCGCTTTCGGTGATGCGAAAATCGCCAATGCCCGCACCTTTAGCGTGGCCGTGGAGCCTCCCATGGCAGGCGTCACGAGCCAGGACACGGTGGACAGTGCCTTCAGTGCATTGGCCCGCGTCTTGCCGACTTGGCAACTGAATTGGGTGTACCGGGCTGTTGATGAAGATCTGGTACTGCAGCTGAGCAAGAATTACTACGACGGCGGCCTGCGTCGGCTGCCGGACGGCCAATCCGTAACGGGCCTGGACCGTTCGGTTGTGGTTGAGTACATCCCGGACGGTACCGGTCTGCCCGGTTCGGACCACGAAGGTGTGGAATCGGTCGCGGCTGAAGTAAACCGTGTGGTGGATCTGGTTTTTGAACACGCCAGACTTCGGCCCCGCACCTCTCTCGCCGTGGTGACCGCGAGCCTGCGCCATGCTGCAAGGATCGGCGAAGCCATTAGGCTCCAGCTGCCCAACTATCCTCTGTTGTCCGGTTTCTTCAACGCGGGTGCCGAGTCCTTCCGGGTGGTGGATTTGGAGCGCGCTCAAGGATTGGTCCGCGATCACATCATCTTCTCCCTGGGCTTCGGGCGCACTCCGCACGGCCGGGCGCTTCACAGTTTCGGTCCCCTGTCCGTCGACGGTGGCCGCAATAAATTTGCTTTGGCAATGACCCGCTCGCGCAGATCTTTGCACGTCCTGAGTTGCTTCCGTCCGGAGGACCTGGACCTGGACAGATTGGCTCATGGGGCGGTTGATTTCCATGAACTCCTTGACCGCGAACTCTCGGGCAATTCGGATCTGGGGACGCCGGCAACCAGGGCGGCCGCCAGCGAGCGGGCGCTCGGTGAGGATCCGTTGGTGGCGGATCTGGGCGAGCGGCTCCGTGCTCGTGGAGCGCGGGTGTGGCACCACTACGACGGAGCACTGGACATCGCCGCGGCGGCCGATCCCGTGCACACCATCGGCCGTGATGACACCGAAATACCGACGCCGGTCGCCATTGAATCCGATGGCACGGAACGATACCGCCGCATGAGCGTCCGGGAGCGGAGCAGGCTTCGGCCCCAGCTCCTGGAGCGTCTCGGCTGGCGTTACATGTCTTTGTGGACCATCGAAGTATTCACGGACCCTTCGTCGTGTGCGGACCGCATCGGCTCCTACCTTGGACTCGAAAAGCCGGTTGCGCCCTCCTATGGCGCCGTCCAGGATGGATTCCTGGACATGGATGTTGAACAATTGGAACTGGACCCTCAAGCGGACAGCCAGGGGGGACTGCGCGGCCAGGCGGAGTCGGCTCCGGCCAAACTTGGCGGTACGCAAGGCTTGGGGCCAGCCATCCCTTAAGGAAGCGCAATGCCGGAAAGAAAGAGCACAAAGGCCAAATACCCTGCGGACACTCATGCAGCGGAGGCTGGCACAGAGCTGGACAAGCAGGAGAAGACAGAATTGAAGCCCGAACCGGAGTCGAAGCCGGCAGGAGAAGGCATTCTGCCCAAGAAAGCCTCCGAGGATGATCCACGCCGCTGGGGTGACGAGCCCGGTTACGATCACGACGCTTGGCTGGAGGAGCAAAGGCCTCCACACTGGGGCTGAACATTCCACGATGAGCCTGACTATCCACGAGGGGTTTCGGGTTGCCGGGTGCCCGCGGGATTGACCAAGACAAAGAACAATTTCCCCCGAGTGGAAGCTCCGGCCAGGATTTCTGCCTGTTGCGGATTCGCGGCGACAACCACGAGGCCGTCGGACTCGTTGGTACCTAACCACTGGCTGGCCTTGCCTCCATGTGCAGACGTCCACAAAACCGGGACGGCCGCAGCCAGGAGTTCGGATTTCTTGCCGGGCCCTTCAAATCCATCAGCGGCCGTGAGCACAACGTTGACCAACTGGCCCGGGGAAACAAGCTGGATTGAAGCGGGATCGGCCATGCGGAGTGGAACGGCTGCTGTTGCGGGCGCGGCGCCGGTCAGCAGACCCGGACCCAGGAATTGGGCGTCCGTGGGGACCTGCCCTTTCTGGAGAGGTGAGGCAAGCTGCTTCCCCCTGTATCCAATGCCAGAGGCGAGTGCCCCGGCGGGAGCTCCGCCGGGAAGAACTTCAAGAGGTTTGAGGTCGGAATCTGCCAAGGTGGACCCGGCCGGAAGATCCCTGGCCGCGGCGAGAACCGTCACCCGTTGTTCTGAAGCAGGAGTCAGCTGGTGGACCACAATCCCGGCGGCGACACACAGCAGGAGTGCCACCACGAGGCGGCGGTTGCGGTTCAGCCAGCTGCCCAACTTGTGGTGCTTGGAATGCACCGGGGGAGCGCCAGGGGCGCGGGCGCCTCGTGGAAGAGCCAGAATATTGCGAGGGCTGGCATTTGTGACCGATGCGAGGCGGTTATTGCCTGGAATCGAAGAAGACCCCGCTGGTTTGGGGCCTTGGGATGCAAACGGGGTAGCTGGCATGCTGCCACGCTAACCGTGCCAGTAGTCCGGCGACAGGGCCTTAATGAGCTATGTGGAAAAGCGGAATCAAGTGGAAAACCGCAAATCAGCTGGCGGCAGCCGCCGGAACCGACGCTGGAGCCGGGGATGCCGCTGGCACAGAGGGACCAGCCGAGACGGTGCTTCCCTTGGAGTCCCGGGAGTCCGTGCGGTAGAAGCCCGATCCCTTGAAGACGACGCCCACGCTGTTGAATTTCTTGCGCAAGGATCCTTGGCATTCGGGGCAGTCAGACAAAGAGCTGTCTGTGAAGGCCTGAACAATGTCAAAGGCATGGCCGCAGTCTCTGCAGGCATAGGCATATGTGGGCACTGGCAATCCTCCTCCGGGACGAAACTACAGGTCCTGTGCTGCATTTGCGGATTGTTCTATCCATTAGCAGTCCAAGGGCCTGAGTGCCAATTCTATCATCCGACATCGGAGTCTCCACCAAGGAAAGTGGTGGAGGAACAAACTGCCCGAAGGCCGGTTCAGCCGGCGCGGGTTAGTCCGACGACGCGGCGGGGGGTGAGTGCCTCTGGGACGGGCTTGTCGAAAGGTTCGGCAGGGATGGTGCCTGCCGGCAGGACCTCATCGTCATATACGACGGCGATAGTCGGGGGACGCTGTCCGTTTGCGTCCAACTTGTCGAGGAGTCGGTCGTAATATCCGCCGCCCTGGCCAATGCGGTTGCCGCCTTCGTCGACTGCCGTAGCCGGAAGGAAGATTCCGGCCGCATCCCTGACGACGTCACTGTCGAATCGTTCGCCTACGGGCTCATCAATGGGGGCATACCTTGAGCGGGCAAAGGTCGTCTCCGGGGTCCAATACACCCAGCTCAGGCGCCGCTCCGGTTCACAGACCGGAAGAAGAATCCTGTGCCCAACCGCATGGAGCGCTTCAAGCAGGGGCATTGTTGGCGGTTCGGCTGCCACCCCCACATAGGCGGCAAAAGTCGCCTGTTTCCCGTGGGCAACAGCATCGGCCCATGAGAGGCCACGGCGGGCAATGCCTGTTCCGGCGTCGGCGCGCTGCTGTACTGTCAGGGCGCGCCGCCGGTTGCGGTTCTCCTGACGGATATCGTCTTTCAAAGTCACTTTTGCTCCAGTTCTTCCGTCTGCCTGGCGCCGGGGATGTTGGGGAACGTCGGTCCCTCTTTCCTCCGTCGGCGTACTTTTGCCTAATGTCCAGTTCCTTCCGTTAGATTAGTCCGGTGACTTCCAATAGCTGCGCTAGCGCTGTCCGCAAAGCCGTAATCCCCGTTGCGGGGCTCGGTACAAGATTCCTGCCTGTCACCAAGGCGATGCCCAAGGAGATGCTCCCGGTAGTCGACAAGCCGGCCATCCAATATGTTGTCGAAGAAGCCGTGAGCGTGGGCCTCAATGACATCCTCATGATCACGGGCCGCAACAAGCGCGCATTGGAGGACCACTTCGACCGCGTGCCAGCCTTGGAAGCGACCCTGGAGGCCAAGGGAGACACCATCAAGCTGGACTCGGTTCAGGCTACTAGCAACCTCGGTGACATTCACTATGTTCGCCAGGGTGATCCCAAAGGCCTGGGCCATGCGGTGCTGCGCGCAAAGCAACACGTCGGCTACGAACCTTTCGCAGTCCTCCTCGGCGACGACCTCATCGATGCGCGGGACACTCTCCTCAGCGACATGATTGAGGTCCAGCACAAGACCGGTGGATCCGTGGTAGCCCTCATTGAGGTGGAGCCGTCCCAGATCAGCGCCTATGGCTGCGCCGACATCGAGGACATCGGCGAAGATGGCTACGTCCGCATCAAGCAACTTGTGGAAAAGCCTTCTGTCGACGAAGCTCCCTCCAACTTGGCCGTGATTGGTCGCTATGTGCTTCACCCCTCGGTATTCGACGTTCTCGAGCAAACCGAGCCTGGCCGTGGAGGAGAGATCCAGCTGACGGATGCCCTCCAGGTTCTAGCTGCCGGCGAGGGCGAAGGCAGCGGTGTCTACGGAGTGGTCTTCCGGGGTCGCCGGTACGACACCGGAGACAAGCTCAGCTACCTTAAAGCCTGTGTCCAGCTGGCATGCGACAGTGAAGACCTCGGACCCGGCTTGCGCGAGTGGCTGCCGGGCTTTGCCGACAGTCTCAGCAAGTAGTTCCTCATGTGGGGATCGGCCATTTGGCCGGTGACGCTTGAATGTGGCGACCTCATTTTGCGGCCCATTCGCTACCGGGACAAGAAGGCATGGACCGAAGTCCGCTCGCGCAATAGTGACTGGCTCGCCCCTTGGGAAGCCTCCAACCCGGCCCCTGGTGGCCGCCTGCCGAACTACCGGCAGATGGTGGCTTCCCTCAACCTCCAGGCCCGGCAGGCGAGTGCCCTTCCTTTTGTCATCACGGAACGCATTCCGGGGTATCACGAGCCAAGGATTGTAGGCCAGTTGACGGTCTCTTCCATTGTTTGGGGATCAGCAATGACCGCCACCCTTGGCTACTGGGTAGATCAAGCGCGGGCAGGGCGCGGGATTGCTCCCACCGCGGTTGCCCTAGCGACCGACCATTGCTTCGCGACCCTCGGCTTACACCGCATGGAGATCAACATCAGACCCGAAAATGGGCCGAGCCTGCGCGTTGTTGAGAAGCTTGGATTCCGTGACGAGGGGCGCCGTGAGCGTTTCCTTCACATCAATGGAGAATGGGCTGACCATAGAAGCTTTGCCCTGACCTCGGAAGAGGTCCCGGGAGGCTTGCTGGCTGCTTGGCTTGGGCATGAAGCCAATTAGTCCGTTTGGGTGAATGACTGTCATAAATCCATTGATTTGCCGACTCTCGGACGACACACCGCGGGGAATGCGGTGGCCCCTGCGAATTTGCTTCTACGGTTTTGATTGTGGACTTCCCTCTCAGCAGCTCAGTGATATTGGTGATTGCTGTGGCGCTGTGGATCGTTTGGGTTGCGCCATACATGTTGCGGAACCGCCGCCTGCACGTCCAGGTAGCCGGTGACGTGCCAGCGGATGACAGTGAAGATGACGCTCACGAACTGCAACCCGGGGTGGTTCTGTCAATTGCCCCTCGGCAGGAGAAAGCAATGGAAACCATGCAGAGCACCGCAACCGCATTGCCCAAGGAATCCGCCGGCTCCGGCGAACGGCGTGATGCTGCAACGGATCCCTCGGTCTTCAAAGTCAGATACGGGCGCTGTGCCCTTGCCCTTGCTGGCCTTCTCCTGCTGCTCACTGCGGCCGTTTCCGGCGTCCTGCGTATTTTCGACCTTGTTTCGGCTTGGCTGCCGTTGGTCTCTATAGTTGGTGTCGTTGGAACTGTCTTCCTTCTCCGCCGCCTGGCCATCAGGGACCGCAGGGCGAAGATGAACGCGGCCTTCCGCAACGCCATGGGTCCCACCGTTGAGAATCCCGGCACAACCACGAAGGCAGCGGACCGCCCGGCGACCAAGATTTTCGATGCGGAAGCCCATTCCCGCGAAACGAACCGCCTGACCGCCGTCGAACTTCGTCAAGCCGCGCTCAACGTTGCCGTCGCCGCTGGCGATAACACCGTCCGTTTTGCAGACGGGGCCAAGGACGCTGAGTGGCAGCCGGTCGACGTGCCCAAACCAACCTACGTTGACGCTGCAAAGGCCCCGCGGCCGGCCCCGGAACCCCTCGATTTGCCTGAGGCTCCCAAACCCCTCGGCAGGCCCACGTTGAAGCAAGCCAGCGCCCCGTCCGCTGGCCCCGCGATCCAGGCACAGCCCGTCAAGCCTCAGAGCGCCCTCAGCAACCTTGACGACGTCCTCCAGCGCCGCCGGGCATAGCCGCGCATGACTTCCGTCTGCGTAGCAGGTGGCACAGGGCAGGTGGGCCGTGAAGTCGTCCGTTTGGCGCTGGACGCCGGACTCGACGTGACGGCACTGAGCAGACGCCCGCCGTCGGGCACGTCAATGGCCCATCACGACGGCGCCCGCTACTTTCAGGCGGACGTCACCACTGGCGCTGGCTTGGCACAGGCGCTGCAAGCGGCCGACGTCGTGATCGACTGCCTGGAAGGCCAGTTCGG
The DNA here is from genome assembly GCF_026241105.1 of Arthrobacter rhizophilus. Classification (GTDB taxonomy): domain Bacteria; phylum Actinomycetota; class Actinomycetes; order Actinomycetales; family Micrococcaceae; genus Arthrobacter. The sequence continues at coordinate 58,979 of NZ_JAPFFT010000001.1, forward strand.
CAAAGCCCGCAAGAATTTCGCCGACGGCGGTGCGCGCCTGCTCGCCGCGGCCACCGGTGCGGGTGTCCGCAAGGCGGTCCTCCTCTCGATCATCAACTGCGACAAGAGCAATGCCGCCTTTTATGTGTCTAAAGCCGAGAAAGAACGGGTATATGCGCGGTCGGCGCTTGAGACTGTCGTAGTGCGGTCCACCCAATTTCACAGCCTCGTGGCGGCGGTTTTCCAGACCGGAGCGAAAGTCCGCCTTATTCCGGTCTTCAAGGGCGCGCGCTTTCAAACGATTTCGCCTTCTGACGTGGCTTCCGTGTTGCTCGCCGAGGCCTTGGCGGAGCCTTCGGCAGTCCGGCATCGGACTCGGACGATCGGCGGGCAGGACATCCGGACCATGCGTGAACTCGCTGAGATCTGGCGAACGGCTGCGGGCCGCGCCGGGCGGATTGTGCAGGTTCCGTTGCCCGGGGCGATGGGCAAATTCCTTCGGAGCGGGCTGAATTTGGTCCCAAGCGAGCGGACCGGGACGGACACGTTCGAGTCCTGGTTGGCAAAGCGCCAAGATAGTTTGTAGCCTAGGGGCACTGGCACCACGCGGTTGACCAGGGGCTATAGCTCAGTTGGTAGAGCGCTTCGTTCGCATCGAAGAGGTCAGGGGTTCGAATCCCCTTAGCTCCACCATATTGACCTTATTCGAACCATCGACATCATGGATGCCGTCGAGTAAGTCCTTCACGGTCACCAAAAGGGAACCACCAGATCTGGTGGTTCCCTTTTGTGTGTCACTGTGGGCCGCGTGGTGCGTTTGCGCGCGTTCGAGAGCCTCGGACCGACTTGCCCCGGCCATGAGTGCTTGGTGGCCTTCGTGAGCGGCAGCCAGCGTCGCAACGGGTTCGGCCAGTAGCGTCCCTATTATTTCTTCATCTTCATCTTCGACGAGGACTTTGACGAATATTGCTTGGTTGAGTTGGCGGCCTTCCTGGTCGCTGGCGGATCGGTAGAGGGCTTCCGGATCGGCTAGCAGGTCGAGGTAGGTTTCGAGGTGCCGTGCTCCGGCTTCGAGGTTGGATTCGACGCTGTTGAGCTGCTCGCGGACCCTGGTGCGCTGGCGTTCAATTTCGGTCAGGCGTGTGCGGATCTTGTCCTTGGCGATTGTGCCGTCGGCGGCGAGATCAAGCAGGTTCTCTTCCTTGGAGTCGCATTCCTTCAGGGTGGCGGCAAGCTGCTTTTGGAGGAGCAGATTGGCGGTTTCCTTTTCGCGGAGGGCCTCGCGGATCCGGGTCCGGGCGAGGTCGACAAAGTCTGGCGTGAATTGGAGCTTGCCGTATTCACGGATCATGGCGTCTTCGAGTCGTGCGGTGCTGATGTGGCTGGTGGAGCAGTCCTTGACTGTTCGGCCGGCGCAGAAGAAGTAGAAGTATTCGTTGCCGCTTCGGCCGATGGAGCGCTGGATGACCATGCGGTGGACGATGCCTCGTTTGTGGCAGTTGTCGCAGTACAGGGTGCCTTTGAGGTAGTGCTCGTGCACGCGGCGCCGTTCCCCGGCCACCCCGCGGCTGTCCAGTAACCGCTGGACTTTGTCGAAGAGTTCGTCGGAGACGAGGGCTTCGTGGCGTCCGGGATGTTCGGCTCCATCGAGGGTGATGATTCCGCAGTAGTAGCGGTCGCGGAGCAGCCTCGAGAAGTACGTTGGGGCAATAGCCCTGGACGGACGCTTGGCACTTGGCTTGGTCGTGAGACCGCGGTCTTCCATGGCTTCGGAGAGGTCGGCGAAGGTGTAGTTGCCGGTGGCGTAGAGCTCAAAGGCTTGCCCGATGAGCGGGCCCCGGATTTCGTCAACCGCGACGGAGCGGATTTCCCGTCCTTCGAAGTACTCGCGGACGTTGAGGTAGCCGACGGGAGCACGGCCGATCGTGCCGCCCTTCTTCGCTTTTTGGGCCATCTTGTATTTGATGTCGGCGCCGTCTTCGGCGGAGCGATATTCATTGAAAGCCGCGAGCAGGCCGTGCATGAGCTGGCCGACGGGGCTGGCGTCGATGGACTCGGTGGCGCTGATCAGGGTGACCCCGCGCTTTTTGAGGTCGGCCATGACGATGGCGTCGTCGGTGCGGTTTCGGGCGAAGCGGGAGAGTTTGTAGACCACGACGTAGTCGACGTCCCGGTCTGCCCTGACCCGACGCAGCATTTCCTGGAAGGCCACGCGCTTGGTCATCTCCGTTCCGCTGCGGCCTGGTTCGATGTACTCGGTGACGACTGTCAGGCCCATTTGTTCGACTTTGCGCAGGCAGGATTCGCGTTGGGCGGGGATGGAGATGCCTTCGGGGTCGTAGTCGGTGTTGACTTGCCCTTTGGAGGAAACGCGGAGGTAGAGAACGGCTCTGGTGCCCGGTGGGGCGTCTTCGTTGATTGCCGTGAAAGCCAGATCTTCGGAGTCCGCCCGGTCGACGATGTCCAGGACCATGGTGTCGGTGTCGCGGTACGCGCTCAGTGGGGCTATTGAATTCATTGCTGTTCTCCGGTTAGGCCTCTCAGACAATAGCTCGATGTGCGGAGGAATGGAACGGTGTTCTTTGGCTTCAATGTTCTTACCGAAATCGACCCCCGTGGAGGTTATTCACATCCTGTGGATAACTATGTGTTGAAGACATAGATGATGCCGTTTCTGCCTTCAATGACTTCCCACGCTTGTTTGTATTTTTCCCAGATGCACGAGCGGTCAAAGTCCAGCGGGCAGTCGATGCCCTGCACGGCCTTGAATTCCTCCAAAGCTTGGCTCCAGCCCATGGATTCCAGGAACTCGTCGAGGCAGATCTCGGCGTCGGCGTATTCAGCGACGAAGTATTCTTCGAATTCGGTGAGGAGGGTTTCGTCGTGCCGTCCGCCACCGTGTTCCATGGCGTAGGCGACGAAGGCCTCACCGTACTCGGCGATGCCGCGCCCGATGGTGGAGATTTCCGTGAGTTCGTCGCCGAGGTAGGGCCCGTAGCCGTAGAATCCGATTTTCTCCTCGATGAACCAGCCCGGTTCACCTGGAGCCGCCGAGCGGAGCGCCGGCGAGGCTTCCATGAACGCGTCGATCTGTGCTTGCATTTCCTCGGGTGTTTGGTCGGCCCGGATCCAGGCCGAGTGCCGCACGTTGGCCAAGTAGTCGGCAGCCGAGGTGATATAGATCCAGGGGCTTTCGTCGGTGCTGTGTCCGCGTTCCGGATCGGAGCGTCGTGGTGCGAGTTCCTTCGTGTGTTCCATTACTTTCCTCCTTCCTTGTTAGTTGTTGGGGTGTTCCCTCCTGCGGCGACCAGTGCTGCGAGGTCGGTCATTTCGACGACCCGGAACAGTTCGTTGCTTAGACCCGGCTCCTTGGTGACCGCAGCCTCGATCTTCCGGCGGCGCGCCTCGTCGGGAACGACCCAGACAGTCAGTGGGAAGACCCCGTGCCGCTCTTGTTCGATGCCGCGGTCGTGGTAGAGCTGCACGGCAAGGCATTTGCGGGTGATCACCGGGAGGTGTTCGGTGTCGCGGTCGACTTCGATCATCCAGTGGTCCTCGTACTCCGGGGTCTGCGTGACGGCGTAGAGGTCGGGTTTGATGTGGGCCGGTTGGCCGTGGCGGTTCAGATACGGTCGCCAGCAGTCGGGTTCCATCTCGGTCTTCGTGATGGTGAAGTCTCCGGCGCGGTCGGCTTCGATAAGCTCGAGCCGGGCGTCGGTGACTGCGAGCAGATGCTCAAGGTGACGGGCTGATGGCACCTTGTTGTTTCGGCGCCGGCCCACGATGCCTTTGAGGTCGCCGATGGCCTTCTCCCCGGTGTCAGTCACGGCCCAGACGAACGCTGTGGAGCCACCGCTGAAACCGCCCACACGGCGTTCCAAGCGTGTGACGAGCTGGTGGCCATGCAACCGTTGCAGGACGCGGACGGTGGCGCGTGTGGCAGCGAGCGGGCTTTTGTGGTCGTGGAAGAACAGCCGCTGGAGTTGAGTGGTGGTGAGGTAGCGATGTGCTGCCAGGCCAAGCAGGATCCCGCGGTCGCGGGCGCTAAGCTGGGCCAGGATTTCCCGGCGCTGGTATTTGCTCGTGCGGGTCACCGCCGCCTGTGTCCTCCCAACGGGAGGATCAGTCCCCATCCTTAAAGTCGCTTCGGGGGCGCCGTTAGGACGTTCGTCGGCATTCTTCGTGGCAGCGGTCGGACGGGCGACCGGATGCCCTCCGTCACTGTTGGTGCCAGTTGCTTCGTCGAGTGTTTGGTTTGTGTCGTTCATGGTTCATTCCTCCTTTTCCTGCCGACGGCCGGAACCGCTGGCGTTTGTGTTGATGGGTTCGCCGGTGGTGGCGCTGCCGGTGGCGGCTTGACCTCCTCCGCCGGGCCGTATCGCTTCCGGCTGCTTTTGCGGAGTGTTTCGGGGTCGCTGATCTTGATCGGCGGTGGCAGGGTCTTCCCTGACGCCCATCCGGAGGGCTGGCCGCCGGCGACCAGGTTGCAGTAGATCTCGTACTTGCCAAGGGACTGGAAGTCGATCGGCTCCAGCCCCGGCGCCATGGAGGCCATAGCCTTGGCGTCGTCGATCTCGAGGGCGAAGGCGATCTTGCTGCGGGCGTTATTGTCGATGGCGGCGGCCATCGGGGCGGGCAACTGCTTACGGAACTGGTGGGCCAGCTGCCACCCAACACCAAGCGAGCGGGACTGGGCCAAAGCATCAGCCAGATCGATCTTGAGGTAGTCCTGAACTTCATCGACCGTTATAACCAAGGGGTGCCGAGCCGCGACTGGCACCGCTGCCCTGGCTTGGATGCACTGCCACAACTCCGCGGCCAGCAGGGATCCGAGCAGCGACGCGGACTCAACTCCAACGACACCCTTATTGAGCGGGACGAGCAGAATGCGCGACTTGGTGAACAGGTCGTTGACGCTGAATGCCGGGTCTGGCTGGTTGAGTACCCGCCTCAGTTGAGGGCGAAGCAGGAAGACGCGGAGCTTGTTTAGAAGTGGTGCCGTCGTGGATGCCTGGGCTTCGGGCTTGAGTCCGTCGTACCAGGCCCAGAAGCCCGCCAAGACCGGATCCCCGGCCTGCGCCGCTGATAGTGGCCGTCGGTAGGCGGCGTCGCTGAGCAGCTGCGGGATATCCGCCAGAGTGCGGCCGCCGGCCCGGACGAGGGTGATTAGCGAGGCGTGAAGGATGTCTTGGCTGCGTGGCCCGATGCCATCGAAGATGTCCTTGATTGCCGCCAGGATGCCATCGACGACGACTTCGGCATTGCGACCGGTACTGGCGAGCGGATTGAATCCCACGGGATGTTCGTCGCTGGCGTCGAGGACGACGACGTCGCCTTGGCGGCTCTCCGGGACACGGGCCAGCACATCATCGATGAGATCCCGCTTGGGGTCGATGACGCAGATGGACCGGCCAGCGAACATGTCTGCCACGATGGTGTTCAGCAGAGCCGTGGACTTGCCGCTGCCGGTAGGGCCAACAAAGACGGCATGCCGCAGCGAATCTTTGGGGCTGATACCCAAGTGCCGGGGCTTGCCGGGCGCGTTCGAGAAAGCGAAGACCCGTTCGGTGCTGTCGACGTCGGGGGAGGCCTGCAGCAACTTGGGATGCATCTGTGGCAGGCCCGGCAGACCTGATACTCCCAGCGGCGGAGCCAGTAAGGCGGCCAGTTCGTCAATGCTCAGGCGCAGCGACCACCGAAGTTTGGGAAGCCGGGCCTCATTGAGCTTCACGGCGGATTCCACGGCTAGGCTGGCGCGGATGCCGGGGCCCTCCATGGTGCCGACGGCCTCAAGAACACCGAGGGCTAAGGCCTGCCGTTTTGCCGAGGACTCCGCCGCGACCCCTATCCGCACGATCGCCCTGACACTGTGCTGGGCGGCCTTGCTGGCCACGCTTGATCGAACGCTCGTCGGGGCTGGTGTCGTCCCGGCGCTCACCGCTTGCCACCACGATGTTGTCGGGTTCGTCGTGTTGGCGGCAAACCGTGGGCTCCGGCCTTCCCCGAGGACCAGCTGCAGAACGAGCAGGTCATCCGCGAACCTGGCAGCGGATAGGGCTGTCAGCAGTGAGCGGCTGATGGCCTCAGGATCATCGACGTTGGTCGCCAGAGATGGTGGCTCCAGTCGCAGGAGTGCAGCTTTTGTTACCGCTTGGCGGCTGTCTGGGGTAGTTAGCGTGATGCCCGGCAGTAGCTGCCTCAGGAGATGCCCGAAGCGCCGGGAGGGCTCCTTGTTGGTCGCTACGAAGTACTGAACCATCCCGTGGTGGCCGCGGATTTCCCAGATCAGGCTGCCTGGGAGGCGGTTAGAGGCGATGTGGCGAACGAGTGCTCGCACCGATCCGGCCGTCAGCGGGCGGGGCCAATGGACTTCTCGCCAGACCAGGCTGCTGTCTTCATGGTCACTCATGGCTTGCCTCCACCAGTGTGTCTCGATCAGCCTGGGCCTCCTGCTCTTGTGCTGCCTGCCGCATGGCCATGTCCAGGAGTGTCTTGGTCAAACGGTCAACGTTCGGCGGATCCTGAAGGATACTTCGCACCCGAAGACGCTTTTCCGTTTGTTTCCCTCGTCGTTTTGCTTGCTTTCCCATATCCGTGATCCTCCTTTCATGCTGAAGAATTCAATTCCGCTGAGCGGTCAGTTGGTTATATTCCTTCAAATTGTCGGCGTCAATACAGTTTGTTTATTTCACAACACCGACTTGACGGCTTGGCAATATGCTTTTATAGAGATAAGTTAGCGATTTAAGGCTGGAATAATTCATCCCGATATTTGGGGGCTATCGGCGTCCCATTGGCGCCATATCTAGCGCTTATGCTCACCACCGACGGCGCCACAGTCGCCACCAAATGATCAGCCCGGCAACGATTACGGTGACGCTCAGGGCGATGACAATGCCGACCCAGACCTGCGAGATCAGTCCGATTGCCCAGTTGATCGCCACCGCGGCGCCGAGCAGGAGCAGGCTGGCGTCGAAGAGCCATCGCAGTGGTCTGCGGGGTTGTGGTCTATCTGCCACGGTGCACCCCCGAAATGCTGGCGGTTTCGGAGTCCGTAACATCCTGCTGGTCGAAATCAGATGGCACCGGGAACCCCGGGATGCTGATCTGGCTGTCGATCTCGTTGCCCCACGCATCCCAGCCAGGCTGATGCCTCCGGGCGAACATCTCGAGGCGGGGGCCGTCGCAGAGGCGCTCAATTGGGGCATAAAACTCCTCGGGCTTATGCGAATGATCCTGCACCGGGGCGAACATCCACGTTGGCTGGCTCCGGAAGTTGGGCTTCACCCGGCCTCGGGTGCCGATGAGAAGGTGCTCGGAAGCGTGGCGGAGGTAATTTCCGAGCCCGAATTTTGGTTTGATCCAGGTGAACGGCACCCTCGGGGTGAATCCCCAGGCCTCGAGGACGTCGTATCCCGCCCTCAGCGTGCCGTTGGTGACCCATAGGAAGCACCAGCTGTTCTCGGTCGCCAGGTCGGCCACTGGCATGGCCTTGATCACCTCAAGATTTAAAAGTGGATAGTGGCGCTCGGCGCCGAGTGCGCCTTTCTGGTCAATATCCCAGGGCGGATCAGCCAGGATGCAAGCGTATTTCTTGACGGGATTCTGATTCTCGTTCATGAGAGAGTCCTTTCGGGAGTGGTCATTTCGGATTCGGATTCGGGGGGCGCTGCACACTGGAGCCGCGGCGCCTCTGACGGTGCCTGGCTGTTGGGGGTGCCGCGGGCTCGGAGAGCCTTGATAAGGGCCCGTGCGGTCGCTTCGACGGGTGCGATCGCCACGGCATTGCCGAGTTGCTTCATGGCCTGGGTCGTGGACACTGGAAACGTGAAGTCTGGCGGGAAGCCCTGCATGGCCGCTGCTTCGGCCACGGTCAGCCGGTGTTCGGTGCCATCGACGAGGTAGCCGTCCCAGTTCCGACGATGTCCCAGGCGGTGGCCGCGTCCGCCGACCAGAACTGTGCGGCCAATGTCGCGCTGGCACTTGCCGCGAAGTATGTCGCTCATGGTCATGGTGAGCGGTTGGGTCTCGGGAAACGCAAAGGGTGTGTTTGGATCGCGGAAACCGACCAAGAACAGGCGTGGCCGGAGCTGGGGCAACCCGAAGTCACAGGCCCGGACGATCTTGTAGTGCAGCGAGTAGCCAAGGGTCTCCGTGATGTGTCGGCGCATGGTCTGGAAGGTCGCCCCGCCTTCATGGCTCAGCAGTCCTTGGACGTTTTCGAGAAAGAACGAGGCCGGTTGTTTGGTTTCGATGATCCGGGCGACGTCGAAGAACAAGGTGCCGCGAGTGTCTTCGAAGCCTCTGCGCTGTCCGACGATGCTGAACGGCTGGCACGGAAATCCGGCGCAGAGAATGTCGAAGTCTGGCATGCTCTCTGCGTCGAGGCTTCTGACGTCTCCGGCAAACCGGTTCCGGGTGAACAGCTCGGAGTTGGTGGGCGCGAAGTTGGCCTCATAGGTTCGCCGGGCGTAGGGGTCGTTGTCGGCGGCAAAGACACAGACTGCGCCGGCGCGGCGGAAGGCCAGATGAAAGCCGCCGATACCGGCGAACAGATCTACAAAGCGCAGTGGTGGGCGCTCGTTCCCGAGGCGCTCGGGGTGGCAGAAGCGCGGTGCACTGGTTCTCCTGATAGTGTCTGGCCGATGTTCCGCCGTGCGGCACGTGATGGCGGTGGTCATGGATTTGGTTGTCATGGTCGGGACCTCCTTTCTGAGCCTGTTTTTGGGCGTGGTCATCTACGGCAGTGGCGTCGATGATGTGGTTGCCAGGAGTCTGGCGTGGCTCTGGCTGTAGTTAAGACCAGAGGCTTGGCTTGGTAAATCGTCCGATCGCTCGGGCCGCCGTGCGACGCGTCGGGCGAACGGACGGGCGCAGGCCTCGGTGCAGATGGACGCTTGTGGCGCGGCTATTGTGCTGTTCGCGGTGGTGTGGAATTGACAACGCCCTGACGGCCAGGTGCCGTCTTATGCGGCCAGTGCTCGGCCAGATCGGTGAATAGTCAGGCTGTCGAACATGGCGCACGCCAAGCTGCCCTGTGGTGAATCCCTCGTGACGGTCACGGTCTGGGTTGCTGGACCCAGCAGGTCCAGGGGTGGCGGGTTGCGCAGCCCCACGGCGTAGACCTTGCCGGGGTAACTGGCCAGTCTGGAGAACAGGTCCGAGGCGTTGTCGTCGAACAGTTCCCAATCCGTCAGGATGCACAATGCGAGGGGGTGATCGGGATAGTGTGCCGCCAGTGCCTCTGCCTGGGTAAGGCTGCCTTCCAGCAAGCTGGCACCGGTGGCGTCGTGGGGGACCGTCAGGCCGTTTGCCAGCCGGCGCATGCCAGTGCGTGTCAGCGGCGTCGGGTCCACACAGCCGGTCGTGGGAGTGTCGAAGTGGATGATGGCCGCTTGGCATTTCCCGCAGAAGCAGTGCCGGGCCACCGCTTCCAAGGCCCGGTGTACCTCTCCATAACGGTTGCTGAGCGGATCGCTTCCGGCCGGGCCATACAGACTGCCCGAGTCGTCGCAGATGAACATGGTGAGAGTCGGTGTTTTCGGACAACGACCGGGATTGCCCAGCCGAATCCGGCGGCCACCTTTTCGGGGGCTACGGGTTGCTGCCGCGTCGCCGAGAATCGACGGCTTGCGCAGGCTGCTGGGCAGTACGCCTGTTGTACTCACTTGGTTTCCTCTTTCGCTTGCTTGGTCAGGCGCCGGTGTCGGGAGACGGGTCCGACTGGCTTCTGCGCACCGTCGCCCACAGCGCTTGCCGGGGCTGGTTTCATACTGCTGCTCGGGCCATGGCCGACAACGCCCGGGTTGGCGGTCAGCGACTGGAACTTCATGGCCTGGACGTGGTGGGCAGCGGCCTGGCCGCGCAGGGCATGTTCCTGTCCAATGGAGGCGGCCTTTTCCAGCGCTTCAGCCCGACGCCGTAGAGGGAGAGCTTGGCTGATCCTGCGGTAGGCCCTGACGGACTGCTGGTGGTTGCGCCGGGCCACGGCGATCAGGTCGGCCACTTCATCGGCATGGGCATAGCTGTTCATGAACGACGCCAGTGCCGTGGCCGCCGCAAGGGATCCGAACACCAGCCCGGCGAGGCCACCCTCGATGCTTGCCCGCAGGGCAAAGATGCCCACGGCGATGAGGAGGACAATCGTGCCGGACAGGTAGGCGACGATCTTGAGCAGCGAATCACCGGGGGAGGAGTCGTCGAAGAAGCGACGGTAGCGCCGTTCGTCGTCGGTGAGATCGTCCGGGTCCCGCCTGCGCTGCCGGGCCAGGCGGAGTTCCTTCAGGTCATGGCCAGCGAGCCCGGCCGTCACCGCTGCCAGACCGGTGGCCAGCGCTTGCGCGACGGCGATCCAGATTTCCTCGCCCAGAAGAATGGATGCGCCGGCGACACCGACCGTGTCGCCCATCCCCAGCACGGTCCAGCCGACCCAGTAGCGGAAATTGGCGTGCGGTCCGCGATGCACCCACGCCAGCAGCGTCGTAAGGCTGTGCTCGTACGATGTCTTGGTGGCGCGCACCAGGCTGGCGGCCTCAGTGAGCAGAAATTCCTCGGCCTCCACGGCGGTGATCAGCCCGTTGGCCGTGGCAGCCTCGTCCCGGCTCGCGACCTCGCCTTCAGCCGGCCACAGGTACTCTTGCTCCGCGGCGAGCTCGTCGAAACCGTGTTCCATCCAGGTGCCCGAACCGATGGCGTCAGGGGTGGCGACGGCGGCGGCCTCGTCGACGCGCTGAAGGCTGACAACGCCGGCGTTGCTGCCGGTGAACTGGCCAGCAAACGGCGACCGCCCGGTCGAGGAACTCCTGATGAGGGGATATAGGTTGCGCATCTGTTCAGCCGCCGACCGGGGTGTAGTCGGTGACACTGGTGCAGACCGCTGCCCCGGTGCGTTGGCAGAGGGCGTCGTAGAAGACTTTCATGCCGGTAATGACGTCTGTCGGGGCGCTGTCCTGGCCGGCTGTCTTCCCAATACCGGCGACCGTGATTGTGGCCCCGGGCAGCTGTGGGACATCCGCTTGTGCCGCAAGTGCTTTGGCATCCGGCTCGGACAGTGCGCGATCGCCCAGGACGAAGCCGGCATTCTGGAACCCATCCGTCAGCAGCAACAGGTCGAGTTGTCGATTGCCGCCGAGTTGCCCTAGGTACTCGTGGGCTAGGCGGTACTGGGCGACGATATCGGTTCCGCCAGGGCTCAGGCTGGCCGCTTTGTGGGCGTAGCCGTCATCGACGGTCTTCATGACGTCCTCCACGGCCTGGGCAACGTGCCGCAAGCGGGCCTGCTCTGTGCTCCCGGACATTTGCAAATCCTCGTCGTAGAGCGTGACCGTGGAGGCAGCGGTGGCGGAAAAGGCGCCGATGTGCAGATGGCCACCGCACACCGCCGTGCGGCGAACCAGAGCTTTGAGCGCCCCGGCGTAGGCTTCGGGCACCTCTGTCGCTCGGACGCTGCCGCTGGTATCGATTTCGCCGTAGCCCGCAATCTGAGTCGCCGGGCACGAGGACAGGATTTTCTTGTTGGTGGCCAGGTCACCCTGCGGAGCGGTGCTGCAGGCGTTGAGACTGACCAGGGCGAGCGATACCCCGAGGACCGCCGCCGACCGGCTCACGAGCCGCGCCGTAACCATGTTGGTCACACCTGCCACATCTGATGGCGCAGACCGCCTTTGACGGTTGACCCCGGCCTGGCTTTGCTTTGTACCCATATATGTCGCGTCCCTTCGATTCCGTCTTTCCGACTGTCTGCTCCGCTCGTTTGCGGCTACATCAAGCCTTTCAAGGGGCCTGTCGCGCGGTCCGGTTGGACTGTCGGCACGAAGTCGGTCAATATCTGGGTATGGAGGGCAATATCCGGCTGCCGGAGTACGAGAAGTTGATCGCCGAGCTGTCGAAGCTGCGGGAGAAGGGCTTGGGGGAGTTACGGCGGCTGCAACTGCCGGCGCTCCACGAGGCCTGCATGTTAGCTGGATTCACGACGGGGCTGCCCGCGGTCCCGTCCGCGATCGAGCAGTTGCTGCGGCAAGCGGTCGATGCCCTCGGCGGCGGCACGGCCCAGGACGCCGCCGAGTACACGTTTGGGCTAGTGCCGGGTACGAAACTGTGGCCCGCCAACGCCCGTCGGGCGGAGGCAGCCGCGAAGTATGACGTCGTTGCGGAGACCTTCCGCAAGAAGGCCGAGAAGCAGCTGATCGAACAGACGGCCGACGGCGTTCTGGGCCTGTGCCATGACAGCGCCATGCGTGAGACCCGGAAGGCGATGGAACAGCGCCATCCGGCTGATTCCCGGCTAGCGGTTGAATGGGTCAAGCGCTTCGAAGCGTACAACCGCATGTGGACGCCGGCCTGGGCGTTGGCGGCAGACCTGCAAGCGGCGCTGGAGGTCCGTTTGGAGGAACCAGGCGAGCATGCCCCGTGGGACCCGGACGGCAACGAGAAGACCGGATACTTCGACCCGGCGGCGGAGGGCGCCGCCTACGCACGCAGTGCCCTCTTTGACCTTGCATGGTTTCTGCTTGAGGTGCGGAAGTTCATGTCCACGCACGGCGGCATGTGGCTGATGTCCGACACCGAAACAGAGGAAAAAATCTCGGACATTGTCTACAAGGTTGGCTGGCACAATCCACTCAACTCCGACGAGACGTCTTGGCTGCGCCGCCAACTCGGCGACGCCCGATACCAAGAGGAAGAGCACTTCACCCACCTTCTGAAGAACACCAGCCAAGGTCCGGGCATCTTGGAACGGTGGGTGGCGTGGGTGCGGCGGTGTGAATGCGCGGACACCGTGGAGGGCAGCGAGGGGTGCGAAGTTCACGAAACCATGCGTACGGCGCGGGCCTACTGCGAAACCATTGACGGCGATTGGGTCAAGATCGCCGATTGGTACCGGCCCGGGTCAACCCCGGGTAAAGGTACGAACGGGAGGCTCCTCTACAAGGATCGCCTGCGACAGGTTGAGCCGTTTACGCAGTCAAACGGACAGTCAATCTGATAGCGGCAACCCCGGCTGGACAGCTCTTGGGCTTGAACGTTGCGCATCAAGGTGGCGTTACTCTGAATGCATGCCTACTATTCTTCTTTGCCGGTACACCCAACCGCCCACGCAGGGCTGGAATAGCCGGACTCCCCATCCTGCGATTGACTTCACTGAGCCAGGCCTGATAGGCAATGTTTATGAGTGATCCGTATGGCATTCCCGACAATATGTTTGGAGACGTTCCTGAGGAATTTCCCGGTCTCGTGGGTCGGGTCGTCATGATGGCAGCGCTCGTTGAGCTGAAGGTCGGGCACTTGCTCATGAATTTGCCCAAGGGCGGCGAAACACAAGCCACGCACGCCGGCAAACCGATCAAGGGGCTAATCGAGCTCTGCCAAGCGCGACTAGCAGCACGCAGCACGGAATTTCCCTTGGAACCGACTGCTCCAGCGGAGAAAATTTCAGCTCTTCTGGAGTCCGTGAAGACAACGCTCGAACAGCGCAACGGAGTAGTGCACAGCGTTTGGCCGTCATCCTCGATGGACGGAGCGAACGGATGGCGGCATGTACATGTGAAGGGTCAAAGTGGACGCCAAACCGAGTGGACTAGGTGGATCGATATGAGCGAGGCGAAATTTAGGGAGTTGATTCTGCTTCTTTCCAAGCAGGTCGATGAACTCTCCGATGCCATCGGCATGACCGGTTCGATGACCCACTTACCCTGAACTGGAAAAAAGTTTCATTCCCTGGTTTCATCACGGACGCGAAAGTCGGTTGAGTACGCCAACAACCAGCCTGTGAAATGAACTAACGTAACCGCCTGCGTGCAGTCTCTGGACTCTGTAGCTGAGGTAAGATCCTGGGTGTCCGGCCCGACTGATCTAGGAGCTCGCAAAAGATGATTCGAATTCAAACCCGCAGATAGGCTTGAGCGCCACTCCGGGGATCTAGTCATGGAGGCCGGCCGAAATTCACGTCGGCAGTCCGATCGCTCTGCGACCACGACGCGAATCATGGCTGTCGGTGCGATGTTGATTTTCGTTCTGGGTACGTGTGCCATGCTCAGCGCCTGTAGCACACCGACAACTGAAATCACTCAACAAAACAGTGGTGACAAATTAGATCCATCGTTAGCTAACGAATATGGTTGGTTGAAATCTATTAAGGTGGATACAGTAGCGGTAAGTAAAGATCCTGCTTATTACGAGAAATGGGCACAAAACCTAGGCGTCACTACAACATATATGAACAGTGAAGACTACGCCACGTGGTTAGCAAAATTCAAAAGTGGCAGTGATGACCACTCGGTGCCAGTCGACCTCAAGCAAGATACAAATCTATCTATCTATGTCAACGCTGTTCTTGAGAATGAGAATCTTAATCCTAGTGAACTGATTAAGATGAAGCGATCGATCGCGGAACACTTTTTATACGGTAACGGTGAGATAGTCACTGATCAAGGATGGAATACTCTCGAACAGAACTCAACAATCATGAAGTTCCTCAGTCAGGCTATTACACAAGCTCCAAAGAACACTGTTGCAAATGTTAATATTAACTCTTTCTTCCTGGAGGGGGGAGCCGGGTTAACAGTTGACTATCTTGATAAGTCAACTGGAAAAATAGCTACCTCCGAGCCTTTCAGCGACAACCTTCCAGCAGACCTTATTCAGGTCGCTACACCTGGGGATCCCCATGTAGCAGGTGGATTCCCTAATCCAAATAATGAGCTTGGCTTGTTCTTCAAATAGTCTGGATTTCCGACAAGTTCTGCAATGGGCCTCGCCTCGATCTTTCTCTAATGGGGCGGCGCTTCTGGGGCTCTTGGTTGTCGCTTTCTACCTCCGACCCCACCTGCATGGACCGACCTTGACGACGGTGCCGGTCACTCCAGCCTGAACCATTTGGCGATTCGGATGAGCATAAACTGGTTGGCTTGGTAGGACGATTCTTCATCGAACGGCAACAATTTTTCCGAGTCCTTTGATGCTCGCACCTGGGTGAGGCGATAGCCAAGCGTATAGCCGGGAACGTTGCCGGCAATCTTGACCAT
Organism: Arthrobacter rhizophilus; assembly: GCF_026241105.1. GTDB lineage: Bacteria > Actinomycetota > Actinomycetes > Actinomycetales > Micrococcaceae > Arthrobacter. The sequence goes on from NZ_JAPFFT010000001.1 coordinate 73,981, forward strand.
TTCCTCAATCCGGAATTAAAGGCGAAACCAGGCGGCCATTCGGGTTAGCGTCCGTGTCAGCGGATCGTCTTGGTACGGCAGCTGGCTTTCCACTTGCCGCACGATCTCCTCATTGAGCTCATCGTCCGAAGACAGCGGAACGGATTTGGGTATCGCGAGGTACTTGCCCGGTACGAGAACGATCATTTGGGGCGACGAGGCGTCCCGACTTCCATCTTGGTCGTGGAGGGTAAACGTCTTGAAATCTTGGAGGTCGTAAGCTGTGTCAGCCATGGTCAGGGTTGCGCCGTCCAACGTGCAGGCGAACGTGCTGGTTCGTCCCAAGCTCACGATAACTAGTGCGACGGCTGACGTGATCAGCACAACCAGCACCAGCCATTGCTGCAGGACGATCACCACGCCGGCCAGCCAAAGCACAACGAGGCTAAATCCCAGATACCACCACCATCGTTTGCGGGAGACGTGGTCGACACCGTCCCAGGCCAGGACCGGCGTTGTCTCCTGTTGCTCGGCGGAGGATCTGGTGCGAGCCTTCTTGGCTTTCTCTTGTGCAGCAGCGGGCTGGCTGTTCTTGGGTTTCTTGGTCTGTTTCATCACCGTCCTTTCAAATAGTTATGTGGCAGGGTCTGCGTCGATCCGGTCTTACCTTCGCTGTCCCTGGTGGTAATCGTCAGATTGGCCGGAATCAACCGACCCTGGTGTTTGGCGTCCGTTTTCGTCGGTATACGACACCGGAATTGAAGACTCCGCTCGGACCGTACCCGTGTGATCGACGACAAACGGCTCACTACCCCGGGTGCCTTCGGCCTCGATTGCCGCGCGTTCTGCGGTACGCTGGCGGACTGTTTGCTGCAGTGATGCGATGCCACTGCTGCCAACAACGATAGGTTGCGTCCCGCTCGTGCCGGCGGCAGCCTCAGCGGCGACTTGTTGTGCGCGGTCGTGAACGGATTGACCAGCAGTCGACACAGCGTCTCCAGATTTTGGTACGTACGTACCGTCAGCTTTGGCGGCGAAGAACTTCTTCTTTTCCGGAGAGAGATTCTTGAACACTTGGGCGTTCTTGACGATGGCATGAGCCTGAGATTGTGTGACGAAATTATGGTTATCCCCACGCTCAAGGTTGGCCAGGTCTTGGCCCACCAACTCTTCGTCGTTTAGTCCCGAGTACACACTGCTGTCGGAAATCGTGTCCACCAGGCTCTTCGTGTTGTAAGCCCATGATGCGAGCGCGTTATTCTTCCCTTTTAGCCCAGCGCTATTGAGATCCTTACGAAGGCTACTTGCAGTGCCGGTCATTTTATTCGTGGCATTGGACTCAAGTACCTGCTGCAGCTCATTGAGTCCAGCTGCACCCGAGTTTAGGAGTATCTGTTGGGCAGCGCGAGCCTTGATGGTATCTCCGCTTATCAGGGCTTTCCGTAGCCCGGCCGCGGCCTTACCTTCAATTTCCTTGCCGGTCTCGTCTTTGCGAGTAAGCATGTCAGCGGCGTCGGTGCCGGCTTTCATCATCGTCAGAGCTGCGCCGACTTGTTCATCGTCTATTTTTGAGGCTGCTTCAATTCCGGCAGCCGCGCTGCGATTACCGAAGGAACCCGATAGTTGGCTGTCGTTGAACCGTTTGTTCATCTTTGACAGTAAGTTCAGAGGGTTAGTGTTGCCACCTTTTCCGCTGTAAACACCGGCCTGAACAAGTCCGCGACGCCTGTTCTTTTCGCCTTCGCGGTACTTTTTGAACTGGCCAAGACGAGAATTGTCATACGCCTTCTCGCCGCGTTTCTGCGCTAGCCCCTTAGTGCGGTCACCGAGCTTATTGACCATCCCACCGATGTTGCCGACGGCGTCCATGGAGCCCTTCAGTAGCGGTAGGACGACAATCAGCGGGAGGACGAGGGCAAGGTAGGCAAAGATCGCCATCGTGGTGTCGGTTCCTGCTACTTGCTTGAGAATGGCGTTGGCCAACAGACCAGCACCGTAGATAACCCCGACTATCGGGAAGAGCATCAGCATGGCGGTCAGCGCTTTGCGCCACTTCTGGAACCATGGCTCGGTGTTTGGCAGCAGATAGGCCACAAATGCCAGCGGCGAGATGACCACCAGCAGCACCACCAGTACCTGGCGCAGGGCCAAGAGGACGAAGATGGTGAGCAGTACGACCACGGCCCCGACGACAGCGATCAGGATGGCCCCAATGTTGATCCACGCTGCTGAACCGACAATGAGAGCAGCGCCGACGATGCCGACAAGACTGCCTGTGGCAAGCGTATCGGTCGTGCCGGTGGCTGGCACCGACTTCGCGGTGACTTGATCGGCGACGGCCTGGAAGAGTCCCTTGATGGAGACGCCGGCGATGTTGGAAATATCGATCGCGATTTGGCAGATAAAGAAGGAGAGATTGACCAGGATGGCGGCGATGACGATGCGTGGTAACAGTTTCTTGATGCCATAGTTGTTGATCCCCATGCCGGTGAGCTGTGAGAACAAGATGATCATGAAGGCGATGACGAAGGCGACGTTGGCGAAGTCGCGCATGCTCTTCCATGCTGTGTAGGTGCCCGTTCCGATCAGCTTGCCGTCAGGGCCCGTTGCCGCGGGGTTGGTGTTGACCAGACTGGGCTGGACCGGCAGGAACTTGTCCGCCAAGAAGCCATAAGCCGCATCAGCGACGCTGGCACCGGTGTTCAGTACTGGACAGAGAATCCAACCCATTTCCGGGATGTTGCAGGTCGTTGTGTCGCCCGGCGTAGCCGAACAAGCCGCCGTTCCACAACTCTGAGCAGGCTTGCTCGATGAGTCTGGTGCGCCTGTGTTTTGTAGCAAGTAAGCCTGGTACTTATCTGCCAGTCCGTTGTTTTTGCCGTCATCCCCATTAATAGCCTTGACGACATCACCACAGGTCATGTTGGCTGGATCCGAACTTGCCCCGAAATGCAGCCTACTGTCCGGGAATTTGTCGACCTTTTCGCCCTGGGTCTTGTTACTACGCCCGGTGTAGTACGTGTCGGTGATCGGGACATTGGCGCCGTCCCGCGAAGCTTGCCGGACCTTGTAGTCGCGGTCGGTTATTCCAGTCGGCACGTTAGCCGACACGACTCCTCCAAGTGCGCAGGTCTGCTGGAAGGTCTTGAGGTACAAGAGGTACTTCGCTGGATCGGACAGCACAGGGTCCTTGCCGCCGTAGACACGGTCCTTCACCGCTGTTTCATACTTGCTCATGTCGGAGCCACGCTTGAATTCATCCGTGCCGCCTTGGGCGTTCGTGCAGCGCCCTGCAGAGAATTCATTGTCATCGGCCATGCGGAAGCCGAATGCGCAGAGCGCCTCGTCTGGCGCCCAGCTGCCCCATAGCTTCAGCGCTCCATTGACCAGTTCAGATTGCTTACATTCGATCTTGTCGTCGGTTCCAGTACTCTTTATGCCGTCGTCGCCGTTGAGATAACTTCCGTTGACGATGACGCTACTGAACCAATTGCCGCTCTTGGCATTGGCTTGAGTTATGCGTTTGCCTGAGTCAAATCCGCCGCCGTTGCTAAGGTTGTTTGCCCCGGACTCCACACAGTCGCCAAGGGCGCGGTAGTAGGCGTACGACTTGACCTGGTCCTCGAGGCTCATCTCGCTCGCCATCGTGGTCCCGGAGCAGACACCGCGGGTCTCAAGCCCGCCGTGGCCAGCGACGATTTCACTCCAGGTACCGCCGGCCGCCGTGCACGTCTCAGGCGTCGTTGGCGCGGCCGAAGCTGTGTCGCCGGGCAAAAGAACCAGTGACGTCAGGAACGAAGACACCACCAGGCCCACCAACAGCAGAGGCCCAATCCGACTTCTGAGCCGTCCATCAAACAAAGAAAGGCAAGCCCTGACGGGGCTTGCCTTTCCTAGTGCTAGGAAACGTTCATAAGAATGATGTTTTTGACGAACCGTTGGCATTGCTGCGCCTATTTAAGCATAAGCTAGGTAATTTTAGAAGAGACTGTCGACTCGCCTTGCGCGACGACTTCTAGCGAATATCCGAAACCTTGATCCGATTGTTGTCCGTTTCGATAGTCAGATGGAACGTGAAGGTTGATTCGTTGTCTTTGAGGAGACCTGGTTCCCAGGTTTCGCCACGGTTCTTCTTGGCATTGTTGTGCTCCTGACCTACGACCGAAATCGTTTGGCCCGTGGCTGTCTGAGATTCTAGCGTCACCAAGGCTGCTGAAATGCTATTGGTGAAAGCTTCTTGATCGGCAGGATTCTGGCTCTTGTAGGTTTTCATCCAAAACTCAAGGTTGTGGGCATTAATCTCTTTTTCATTATTGACGAACTTCACCAACGCAGGAATGTCGCGCCAGTTCGGTACAAGCAACGCGTCAGCAATGGTGTCGCCGTTTTTCTCTGCGATTGCTTTTATCACGTCATAAGAGCCACCAGAGTCCAGCCATGCTCTTTGGTTTTCGGGTGTGGCACCAGCCATAACCCACTTGCTCAGCCGATCTTGGACGATCAGCTCGCCGATCTTTTCAGGCGTGTTGTTCGCTGATATCTCCAAAGAAGCGACGGTCAGCGCCTCTGGGGTCGGCGCTGCTGTCTCGCCGGGAGTGACGGGTGCGCTCGACGTGTTATCCGGCGATGGTGATGGACCGGCCGAGTGTTGACCTTCGGTGCCAGCCCTTATACCAAGGAAGGCACCAGTTGCAATCAGGCCAGTGGCTACGACTGCACCGGCGCCAACAAGCAGGTTGCGGGCTCGCTTGGGTGTCACCTTTGGGCGAACAGGATGCTCCAGGAAGTTGGCGTCGTCGGGGGCGGCGCGATCAATGACGTCTTGGGCATGGTCTGGAATTTGGTTATCCAACAGACCCTCCGAATGCGCCTCGCCAAGTGATGTCTTGTCGAAGGCTTCGTCGACGCGCTGAATGTGCTGGGGGAGTGCGTCTGGGGTTACTGACGTGTGTTGTTCGGGACGATTGATACTCATGTCCGTGGGTTCCTTGCGCGCTTACGTGGGCGCATGAAGTTTGATAGTCGCCAGGATCCGGGGGAGGCGTGGGCCTGCAACCGCCGCTTGGCAATGACCTATATATACCACAAATGGCATATATTGTAAATACCCTCACGCTTGCACCCTTCCTCCGACAGCCTTATTCATAATGCATTATAAATCATGCAAACGGGAGCGTGTCGCCATCAGAAGTTGATTAGATGGCGAAAAATGATCCGGAAGAGGCGTGGGCAGCGTACGTAGTCGAAGTTGGGCTTCGGCTGAATCGTTTCCGGCACGCTGCCGGTCTATCTCAGGAAACCTTGGCAAACCGGGTGGGAATCACCCGCAACCACTACCAGTTGCTTGAGAAAGGCAAATCGACCCCGACCAAAGTGGCCAATCCACAGTTGCGTGTCATGGTGGCGTTGGCTGAGGTGCTCGGGGTCGATCTGACCGAGCTTCTCCCTCCAGCGGCCGGCGTTGCCGTAGGTGGATAGATTCTGGGCGCAGGTAACGGTCTGTAGCTTTGTGGAAGGTTGTCTCGGCATTGGCTGAGACAAAGGGAGTGGCTGTCGTCGCGGACTTACGGATGGAAGCGGCTCGCGGCGAGTCGCTTCCATCGGAAAGCCGGCATGATCCTTTGCAACTGAACCAGGTGAATGCAAAGGACGAGTTCGGAGGCGACGTCAATAGCAGTCCCCTACCATATCTAGAGCCTGCCGACGTTTGAGTCGTAGCATTGCCCTACACCGCGACGGACTGGGGAGTCGACGAGCGGCAGGAATTGGGCAATCCATGCCTACGCCGTGCCACATGGACTATGGGCGGACGAGGCTTAGGCAGCTCGGTACGAGAAGGGAGCTTAGCCTCTCCATGTTGCGTGGCCGGTGTATAGTCGCGCTAAAAGCGTTCTGGATATGTGGGGGTGGGTATGTCAATGCCTGGGATTGCAAGTGTGTTCAGAACTGTCCATTCGCCTGGCGGGACTTCCCTTCGAATCCCGATCACGACAGCTGTCTTGGGCATCGCTTTGGCATCGGCCCTAGCCGGTTGCACGGCGTCTCAAGGTGCTAGTGCGCCGGTGACGAACAGTTCGACGAGTTTGGCGCCAACCGCAACCGCGTCGACTGGCAGCGGGCAAATGTCTGCCGACACTCTAAAACTACCTGCTGGCCTCTCGCCTGAGCAGGTAGGCAAGACCTTTGTTCAAGATCGACTTAGCCAGTGGTACATGGCTGGAGCCACGATTGAAAACCGCAAGCAATGGCTAGCGGCGGATGATAGTGACGCATACTGTGCTGAACTGGCGGACAAGAATGGCGACATGTTTGCCGATAAACTCCTAGTCCCTGGCTGGCGTGATATTCCAGCTCTTGCAAACTGGGTGAAAAATGTAAGGGCCATTAATGCATCACGCATTAACCTATACTTCAAAACATCAGGCCATAACGATGCGCGTGATTTAGAGCCATACAAGGCCTGGGTTGTAGCTTCAGCAGCTTCAAGCTCTAATATCACGGGAGAAGGTGGTCAAGTGACGGTTACTGGCGTAGATATGGATAACTCAAGTAAAAACCGAGCCTCGCAACTTGCGCCAGACCTAGGATCAATAGATAGTAATTTCACGATCACTCTCAATTATAAAATAACTGCAGATGGTATCGTGATTTCATCTGAGGCGGTTCGGTAGCCGCATGGAGCGCCGCCATCGTTAATGCTGTACGGCAACGGAGAGTGACTTGGCTAAGGGATCTTACGGGACTGACGTTGGGGCATATTTCGCTGGTGCCTTGATTGGCGGCTTTGCTGGGGCATTTGCAGGGATCTTGGTTGGTATCTGGCTGGGCCCGGCCTTGGGGTGGCAAATCTTCATTGGAGCGCTCATTGTCGGATGTCTTTTGTCGGGACTCACAACAAAACCACAGCCAAAGGATGTTTATGGTCGGTCGCGCTACATGCCGGGAACATCTCGAAATCCGCACCCGTACCAGTCACGAGAGTGGTATGCCCACGAAATGCTTATGCAACAGGAACGCCAAACTGAAATGATGAGACAAAAGTTTCGGGACTAGTTTCGATCATCAGGGGTGTGGCAAGTAGAAAGCAGCTATTCTCATGAGAAGTGCCGTCCAGGCGGCGGCATGACACTCATCTGGGAACCCATTTTTTGCTCGGGGTGGTGGTGGCTCAACCTGTGTCGGACGCCAAGGCCATTGACGCTCGCGGCAGTTCGGGAGTTTCGCCTGGCAATACCGGCTACCGCTTAGCAGCTAGTTCCTGCAAGACTAGTTGGCAGGGTCAGAGGCTACTACTATTCCTGGACCTTCTACCGATATTTCTGGAATCAGAGTCAGAGGAATTGCCAAGGCCTCACTGGAATCTGTCCGGTGAGGCCTTGGTTTCTTGCGGTGTTTTTAGTGCGCTGCTTGGTAGCGCTCAATCACGTCGGCCTGAATCCGGCCGCGGCTGTTAATCGGGATACCATTCTCAATCGCCCAAGCCCGAATCGCCTTGGTGTCGGAACCACCAGTTGCGGCCCGGCGTGCCGGGGTTTTGACGCGGCCCACTTTGCGAGCGGCAGCTGTGAACTTGCCCACAGCTCCACGAAGTTCGTTCGCGTGAGCCTCGTTGAGGTCGATCACATATTCCACGCCGTCGAGAGCGAACGATACGGTTTCACTCGCCTTTGAACCATCAAGGTCATCTTCCAAAAGCGTCACTATTTTTTGTGCCATAAGAAAAGGCTAGCATTATTTATCGCTTGTCTGCCATATCCAGGGCGATGAGCGCCCTCGACGTGCGCGTCACCAAATTTCCCAGCGGGTGCTTGCCATCGCCGGGTTCAGAGACGTTCCTAGTGTCCTCGTGGATCCGTTTGAGAACGTACTCCAACGCAACCGTTTCGATAGATGCGCGGACTATATCCCTATTGGCAAGAGCGCTTCTAAATCATCTTTCGATTGTTCCCGTTCTGCTCTTGCCTCTTCGTGGTCTGCCTTTGTCGCGGCACGTCGGGATCTTTCATGATGTTTCTCCACTTTTTCCGTGTGGTCACTGCGGCCGCAATTGCCCTAGAGGCGACGGTGAGCCCGTAGAGATGGCTAAGGGACTGGTCAGCGAAACCTTTCGCACCTCGACATATCGTGATGTCACGTCCCGATGCATATCGTCTCACCCTGGATTACTGACTTTTCTTGTTACGTCGACGGGACTTCCATCCGGCCTAACAAAAGTGAGAACAGGACAAGAATTGCTCCTGCGTCCGAGATCCTCTCCGTGAACTTTGCCAAGGAGTAATCTTCGGAATGGAAGCGGATGCGTAAGAAGCCGTATCTCTGTCAGGGTCGATTGGAAAGCTGCGTTCACGCGTTCCAAGTGATTCAGTAATCGCACTGTATGGCATCCTCGAATTTATGAAAATTCCGACGGTTGAAGGCCTACTGAGGGTTGCACATTCAACCGCAGTCTACATCTATATTGACGGAATGTGCTTTTGTATTCATAATGTGCGTCATTGGTGACTGCCGTCGTCTTGCAGTGAACTGCGGAACGACGGTCGTCAACAGCAGATGATCTCGCCCGTCCGCGATTCGGATGGTTGAACGAAGGATCATCATGTTCAGGACCAAACAACATCGCTCAATCTTTCTCGCCGGAGTTTCTGTCGGCATCTTTGGATTGACAGGCGCGGAGATTATTCAACAGCTTCTGGTCTCGGCATTCGGCGAGCAACACTTCTCCGTGGGGAGCTACCTCATATACTCCGCGATGGCCGCCGTGCTGATCCTCGCCATCATTGTGTTCACGAGGTATGCCGCGAAGAGGTAAGGATTAGATTGGGCCGTCAGGCCGCACTTTTCGTACGTGCGGCCTTCTCATATCCCGCAGACGGCATGGTGCTGATGAGAGTCCACGAGCCGGCGACCATAGCCTCGCCCGAACAATGCCGGACAATGTCTCAGTGTCGATACGATGGTCCCAACACACATGATCTGGGCGGTGCAAATTGAGAAAGTCTTCATCGTTGCGGAGACCCGTAGCAGCCGTTTTCAGTGCGCTAGCCTTGGTCGGGACTTTGATCACCATCTTCGTCTTTGCCACTGGCAAGAACTTGCCCGACTTGTTTCCGCCTGGGGGGAGTCAGACCCCCAATTCGCCGCCGGCTTCCTCGGGGGCACCTTCGGGTGCGAGTGTCGCTCCCGTCAAGTTGCAGATGTTGAGCAACGGGGGCGTGGATGTGACCTGGAGTGGACTAAGCGATCCGGCACTGAATTACTATGCAGTCGATGTCACCGCGGTCTCACCGGTGAATTACACCTACGGTGTTCCGTATTACCCGGGGAGCGTCGACACCCTATCGCGGATCTACCCCGTTACCTACTTCAACAAGCTGCTGGCCGACGAGCATCGGACGGAGAGGGCCGCCAAGGGGCAGATCTGGCACGTGTGTGTGACCGGCATGCGTCAGACGCCGAACGGCGTCGACATTACGCCCTACATCATTAAAGGGAGCAAGAGCTGCTCGGACGACTTCGAACTACCGTAATCGCGCGACTGATCGCGGTAGCCCAAATACACAACGGAAGCTGGATCAAAGAAGCCTCAAGGGCCTATACACTCTGCCTAGAAGCTTATCTATTCGCTGTATGACCGCGAGGCCCGTCAGGTCTCTTCGTCACCAACCTATGGGGGTATTCTTGAGATCCACTTCGATGAAGCGACGGATAGTAGCGGCCAGTGCCATCGGGTTCCTCGCCCTTGGAATCTCTGCCTGTGGACGATCAGCGGCAGCGGATGCACCAGCGGCGACGGTGCCAGCCCAGTCCGCTACGCCTCAGACCACTCCTATGCCTGCCGCCCAGGCTTTTGTACCAAGCCCTGAAATATATTTGCAACAAACTTCCCTCCAAGCGATGGAAGCGATGTCGGTTACCGATTTTGCGAAGCTTTCTCCAGCAGACCGTCTTGCTTACTATAAAGCACACGCACCAAACGCTCTCATCGATACTCCATCTAGCGATCAATCAACCCAACATCCAGACTATATCGCCGGAGGTACGTGGCAGCCGATTAAAGCTGATGCATTACATACCACCGATATCAACGTAGGTAAAAAAATGTATCTAGCATCATTGTATTATACGATTGATAAAAAATCGGGCGGATTAAGCTCCGGTGTTCAAACTGCACTAAGCGATGTAGAAAGTATCAATGGAGCAGGCGCAAATGATGGCTTTGAATATATAGATAGCGGCCAGTGGCAACATGGCATCGACGAGAATGGTAAGGCGATCGACTTTATCGATATTACCGTACATCAAATTAGAGTGATAGGTGGCGCTGAAGTCCCCGGAAGTCTGCAGACATACCAGGCAATTCGCGAACACATTAGGACACTCGACGGTCAGGAATATATTATGTTCTTCCAAGGATATACTGCCGATGGTCACAATGCTCCACTTCCAAATTATCCATACTGACAAGTTGCAGACTGCTTTGTCGGTACTCTCCTAAATCCTGGCGTGAATAAGTTTGATGCTGGTCTTCAGTCGATGATGGCTACGTGGAAGCCGAGGGCAAGACGTCCCAAAGAGGAGCCTCGATTACCGAGTTCACGCTGTCGGTGGAGTCAGGGGAGTTGATTATCGTATTTGTGCAGGCGCTGGAGAGTCGGCGATACTGGCGTTCCCGAGCTGACCCCGATTGTTGTGGCCTCGGGGCCCAAACGGTTCCGTCGGTCTTCACTGCGAAAACGTTACGGTCGCTACCGCTGGTCGTGAGGTGTTGAACACCGGCAAGGCCCGATACCGGCACCGGGACGGCAGAGTTGGACAGTGCGCCGTTTCCGAGCTGACCTACATCGTTGCTGCCCCTGGACCAGACAGTGCCGGCTGTTCTAAGTTCATAGGCTGAGCTCCTCTTCGTCGTCACGGCCACTTTGTCGGCACTCACCACCAAAAATCAGACCGGTCCAAGTAGCTCAATGAGCCCCGCGTCCGGCACGGGCCGTCCCATCGGAGAAAGACGGAGGCTAATGGCCATTGACAGGAACACGGAATCCGATGCACCACCACCGCGAAGAGCCGTCGACCAAGCTTCGGCAACCGGCGTAGAAACTTGACATGGCTGGAAGTAACGGAAGGAATGCTAATCAATTCCCTGTTCAATAGGCGTGTTGGTGCAGTTAAAAAGGGAGGCTTGTGGTGTCAGGGTGGCGTGTTCATTGCGTGCCGCGGCGGGTCGTCCAGCCGACGCGAGTGGCGGTTCTGGTCGGCTGGGAGGACTTGAAGAAGCGCGAGGCACTTGCGGCGTCCGTCCGTGGACGCCGATTCTGCTCTCTCCCTGCTACCAGATTGATGGACGGTTGAGTCAATTTTTGGCACGTTAGTCCTTTAGGCGGCTTGAGCCAGAGACGAAGCGGAAACTATACGACTGACTATTGCATCTTTGTGGACTTCCTGTGGTCCCGCGGCAAGTGTTAGCGGCCATGTCAGACCGCCACCAGAGTGAGAAGCGCCTCCCGGGATCAGCCTGTGCAGGGATGTCCGAGCCTCGTCAAGGCACAGAATGTCCAGTATTTAATTACGGGAACGATGATCGACGAGTAACTCGTGAACGAAGACGGGTAGTGAATACTCGGGCCCGATGTCCTATTGGGTCCCTAGGCTCCGATCCATCACGTCTGTGATCGACAGGCACAGGGTTACGCGGTCCGGTGTTGGGCCGCTGTTTGAGGGGAAGCGACTATGTCTGTTGTGAGCCGTGTTCGGCCCGCCATCTCCAAGATGAGCGGCATCCACGTTTTGTCTACACGGGGGCCGGCGGCGCCAGCAAGGGCCGACACCGTCCTCGCCCAGAGCACCGTCGGTAACGCCACTAAGGTGTCGAACCATGTTTGAGCTGCCAGGAAAAAACAAGCCCCGACAGTACTCTGTGGAAGCTCCGCCGGGCCGGAAGCTATGGAGATCGCACCTGACCAGGGCCGCGCGACCCGCGGTCCGGATCCCGGCTTTCTTGATTGCCCTGGTGCTAACGTTCGCGGTTACAGGCGCGTCTCAAAGTGCGGTGGCCGCGAATGCTTCCACTCCTGGGAGAGCGGTACCGGCAGCAAAAAATCTGTCCAATCCGGGGTGCCCGGCCGTCCTGTTTATCGGTGCCCGCGGCTCCGGCGAGAAGGACGACAAGAAATCCCATGGGATGGGCCCGGAGGTCTACCAGATATATGAGCGCATGGCATCGGACCTGAAAGGCAAGCTCTCCGTCAAAAGCATACCCGTCAGCTATACGGCCGCAAGTGTCGATGTCCTGAAGCTATCCAAGAAGGAAGTCGCTGCGCTGGCAGGCCTATTGGTAACGCTACCGGCGAGCCTCCCCGCGTTGGGAGCATTCGCCGGAGTCTATGTCACCAATCATCTGAACCCGTACTTGGCGAGCATCAAGGACGGCCTGACCTCCGCCATGGACGAACTGACCACGGAAGCTTCCCAGTGCCCGGACACCAAGTTTGTCTTGGCCGGGTACTCACAAGGTGCGATGGTCATGCATGAACTGCTTCTCAGATTGAGCGACCCTAACAACGCAGAAGGGCCTGCGTACCTGAAACGCATAGCCGCAACCGTAGTCATTGCCGACCCGGACAAAAAGAGCCTAACGAGGGCAGTCAGCTTAGGTACAGCCGCTGTCGCCGCACAAGGCATCCATAGCGCCTTGCTTCCTGGCGACCAGGACATACCTGTTGGCACTGCGGCCTATGACGTCTGCAATCTCGGCGATATTGTTTGCGATTTTGCATGGCAGGAGCTCGTCGACAGCGCTGGTGTCAACGTCCATACGAACAGCTACCAGAACAGCGGGATGGTCAAAAGCATCGGCTCCACCATAGCGAAGAAGCTGCTCAGCCAGATAAACGTAGACGTAGCTCATCTGATGGTTTCTCCGGCTTCGGCGACGGTGACCGCCGGCGTCCAGCAGGCCTATACCGCGGTACTGGCGGATTCACTCGACAGGTCGCTCGGCGACGTGACAGCTGAGACAACTTTCAGCATTTCCCCTGATGGGGCATGCGAAGCAGCTGTATGCACGCCGACGCTGCCCGGGTCTCACACGGTGACAGGTGTCAGGAACGGGCTCGTGGGCGCCGCCACTCTAACTGTCACACCGAGCGCCTCAGCCCTTAGCGGTGTGGTCTCGGTATCCGCCGGCCCCTACACGTCCTATGCGATCAAGAACGATGGTACCGCCTGGGGGTGGGGTTACAACGTAGACGGGGAGATGGGGAACGGTACGGTCAGCGCCTACGTAAGCAGGCCCGTCGAGGTGACCGGTCTGGCCGACGTCAAGTCGATCACCGTCGCTGATTACACCACCTACGCGCTAAAGAATGATGGCACTCTGTGGAGCTGGGGCGCCCACCCTGGTGGGACGGGAACCACCGCCCCATCATCGGTTCCCCTGCAGGTTGTAGGCCTCACCGATGTCAAGGAGCTGGCCACTGCGGGATTCGCGACCTATAGCCGCAAAGGCGATGGCACCATCTGGGCCTGGGGTAGCAATTTATGGGGCGCACTAGGCGATGGGACGAATACGGATTCCCTGGTTCCGGTTAAGGTCCAGGGGCTAGAAAACGTTCAGGCGATCGCCGCAACGTTTGGCGCGGGGTTTGCCTTGAAGGCCGATGGTTCTGTCTGGTCTTGGGGACACAACAGCAGCGGAGAACTGGGCAACGGGACATCCACGACCATAAACTCCTCCGTCCCCGTTAAAGCCAATATCAGGGGAGTTCAATCGATCGTCGCAGACTACAACACCATATTTGCCGTCACCACGGACGGAAACGTCTGGGGGTGGGGTTCCAACTCCGGGGCTGTCAATGGCTCTGGCGTCCTTCAGCCCGGGAGCGTGGCAGACCCGGTGACTTCCCCAGTGCAAATGAAGGGGGTTTCTGGCGTAAACAGCATGGCTTTCGGCGGTTTCGCAGCCTATGCATTGAAACTGGACGGTTCGATACTGGCATGGGGAAATAACTCCTATGGCGAGTTGGGCAACGGCTCGACGGTAGGCTCGCCGACGCCGGTGCAAGTCACTGGTTTGAGCGGCGTTCAGACCATTAGAACTCGAGGACTTAACGTCTTCGCGCTGAAGCCCGATGGGACGGCCTGGGCCTGGGGCAACAACGACTACACACAACTCGGGATCGGCACAACAACGGATGCATTGGTTCCCACACAAATCAGGATGGCAAATATTCAGGCCCTGAGCGGCGGGGAGTCCTTCACTGTCGCACTGACAAAGGATGGTTTTGTCGGTGCATGGGGGGACAATTCCCTTGGCTGCCTCGGCAACGGCACAACTATCAGCTCCGCGATTCCAGTCGAGGTGGGTTAGTCAACAGGTCAGACGTGTAGAGGTCTAAGGTTGCTGCTGAGACACTCACAGCTCCGGCGAACCAGACAAGGCTTGGCAGGTTGGAGAAGCAAACTCAAAATTGCCCAGAGCCTCTGTCGATGGTGATTGTTAGGTCAGATGCCTGCACCGAGGAAAGGCGCAGATGAGAGGCGGTGATCAGATGAAGCCGTGGGTCAACCCGATACGACACGCGATCCGTGAACTTCCCGAGCGGGGGCATCAATAACTACACTGAGACGTAGACGCAGTAGAAGGACTTGCGGACACCAGAGTTTCGCCATAGCTCAACGCGTGGAGGAGGCCGAACAAGTGATTCATTCCATGAAGCCATACGATGCAGGATCTATACTGGTTCGATTACGACGTTCGTCTGCGTGGACCCTGACGGTCGATCGAGGATTTGGCAAGTCCGGACACCGACTCACTTTGGCGTTTGCTTTAAAGTTCGGAACCTTATCAATTCTATTGACAAAAGGGGTGTGATGATGCTTACTGGGAATAGATATGGAACGACCTCATTTTCATCGCGAAGCAAGACGTCACAGGATAGAATTGCAATGGCTGTTTCGGCGCGACAGTTTAGAATATCAGCAAGACCTCCCGCCGCCCACAACCTCCTGCAAAGGTGGTAATGAATTGAGTGGTGTTGAAGCGTTTGGCGGTGTCGGGGAAAGTCCAACACCGACAGTTGATTTGGACTCCAAGTCCGAAGAGTCCCCTGAATATGTCATGGCGAGGGACGCGTTTCTCGAAGCCCACCGAAAAATCCAGGTGTTAATGAGTTGGGCTGTTGACATCACAAAACCCATCGCTCCTGATGACGAGATCCCCGATCAGCTTCGGATCGTAGTTCAGCTTCTGGATACTGCCGAAGGGCGGCGCGAACTCGCGCGATGGGCAGCTTTTTTTTACTCGCTTTTTGCTGACGCGGATAGGTTTCTCAGTCTTGTCGACGGTGGCGAGGAGCCTGCGACTGAGGAATGGGCGAGTGCTGCGGCGGCTCTAGATCGTTCGATTGATTCGCTGTTAAGAAAGCTCATTCGACTGCCACAGGCTGCCTAGCGTTCTTTTAGTGACAAAACACTTTCTGTTTTATGCTTCATATTCCTTTGCCTTTATGTCTGCTTCATTTGTCATGTCCGAAGCTAGCTTGCCCATTACCGACTCGTTAGGGTCGGGAACATAAGTCGATATTTCCCCCATCGGGGTCTTGAGATTGAAGCGGAACGCTCCGGCTACTATCAGAAGTTCGGGAACTAGCAATACTGCGGTCGTGACCCCGCCGAGAATCAGTATCGGTGTGGACGGTTCCTGATTCTTGCATGTACGGCTACTACTCGCTTCCGAACTTACGGAGTTTGAGCTGCTCCCTTCCGGCGTAGAAGACTCCTTCGTCTCCGTTACAGTGACGCAATCAGTTTCAGCCGCAAGCCAGCCAGTTGGCAAGAGTCGAAGCGCCAAGATCAATAGCAATGAGGTCGCGAAGGCGAAAAATAAGAGATTTGTCACGAATCCAAATACTGACTTACGCCAGTGTTTACGCCTTAGCTGGACGTCGTTTCTACGCTCTTCATTCATAGACTTGAATAACGCAAGTCTTTGCTCAATGGTAGTTGTATTCTTTGTTCTTCGACTCAATTGACCGCCACCTACATTGCTTGCCGAGAGAGCGCATAGTATTGCGAATCAGGCTCTTCTTCCAATACATACAAGCGCAGCAATATTCCTGCAAGGTTTACATTCATTTCGAGTCGAGCAACTTTGCAGGTCCTCTGTATGTCTCGTTGTCGACTCTTATGCGCATCTCGTTGCCGGCTGTTCAGCATGGAGTCTATGGCGTCAACACGGCGCTGAAATGAGTCGCGTATTGGGCCAAAAGGCGTTTTGGTGTCAACGCCATTCGGTTCCTTGTATTGAATTCTATTCAAAGCCCACTTGACGCGCCTGTCAATGTCCTTGCGGAGCAGCGCTTGCCTGATTCCCTCCCATTCGGAATACTCCACCACCGTGATGGTTGAACGCGCCAGGAAGTTATCATGTTCCTCACCAGGCACGTCGTCGAGGTCGTAAGCAACATCCGTTGTTTCTTGTCTCTCCTTCGGAGGCCAGTGTTTGCCACGAACGTCTCCGAGACGATGTCGGAGATCGGTTAGCGATTCGTAAAAATCGCTCCACTTTGGTTTGCCTGGCATGTGAGATCCTGACTGTGCAGTTTGGAGTCCGATTCTAACGCAATTCAGAGTGTTGTCGTGGAATGTCGTGGAATGTCGTGATCCGAGTGGGTCACAAGTTTTCTGGGTGGCTTCAACTCCAACTGCCGATGGAAGGGGACTGCCCCGGCTTTTGTTGACTCGGGGTCTTAGGCCGCTGTGAGCGCGGTCCGGTTGATTGTTTCATATTCGGTTGGCGCGAGTTTTCCTAGGCGTCTTTGCCGTCGCCGGCGGAGGTAGGTCCTTTCGATCCAGGTCGTGATGGCTAGTCGAAGTTCCTGCTTGATGGGCCACCGATGGCGGTCCAGGACGTTCTTCTGCGGCAGCGAGAAGAACGATTCCATCGCGGCGTTGTCCTCGCACTTTCCGGCTAACGGTCCGGGAGGCTGGGAATTGTCCGGTTAGGGATTTAGCTGTTTCGGGCAGTTAGCTTGCGGAGTTGTTCTTCGTGGCGCCGCACGCTCGCGGCGAGGGTGTGTCGATTTCGGCGCGGAGGGTGGCGATCTCGTCGGTGAGGCCGGTGATGGTGACGCTGGCGGCGGCGCGGTGACGGTTCTCCTCGATGACACCGCGGATCATGGAGTCCCGGTAGAGAGTGGTCCGGCCCAGGCCGGTGTGGGCGGCAACGGCCGTGAAAGTCACTGCCTGTCCGTTCCGGAGGAGTTTGGCGCAGGCGCGCTCGACGGTGTTGAGGGTGCTCGTGTTCGTCATCCTGCGGTGGCCTCGTTGATCAGTCTGTCGAGTCGGGCGATGAGTGGTTTGCATCGGTCCGCTTCGGCGATCCAGCCTCGTTGTTCGGCGTCGCGGGCGAGTGCGTCTGCATCAACGCGTTGCGCGGCAAGGATCGGTAGTGAGCCGGGCTCGGCGTGGAAGCTGGGGCAGTCCTCACAAATATTTGCGTAAGCCGGTGGACTTCCGTTGCACAGTTCACGGGACTCCATGACAGTTCTGCTGTCTTCGTCGGGATAAGAAGATTGAAGACCACCTCGGCGGCGCCCTCTTCAATGTGGTCAAGCACCGTATCTGCGAGCATTTCCCAATTCGCCATCACCTTGTGTATGCGTCCACCTGACTCCAGGGCGCACGGAGACGAATGGCTGGCACATTCTCACGGGTTCCAGCAGCCTCACGATCAAGGAATTCCACGTCGAATCGGCTGCTACGGTTCTTGGGGTGAACCTGCAGAATTCCAACTCGTTGCGACGGCGCCCCCTCGCGCAGGCGGTAGACCCATCCCCCCAATCCGTGGGGCAGGGCGTTCATCGCGGTCTTCCAACTCGGTCATGCGGCTAAACCAGTCCATTCTTGGCGCAAGGATCGATGAATGTTCACTCGCGGGGTTCGCCAGTGTCCCCGTGCACGCTGGGTTCGGCCATCTTCCGCCACCGATCTATGGATCCGGCGCTGGAGTAGCCCTTAAAGCTCAGCTGAAACCGCTTGCCTGCTCGAACGCCGTCGGCGTACTCGCGGAGTTGCTTTATCTCCGACGCCTCAAACCCGTTGGCCAGTGACCATGCGCAGAGACTGTCGACGTCGAAGTCATGCCCGTTCCTGAACAGCTCGCGCAGTACCTCAATTGTCTGGGGCTTTTCGTAGGGATCGGCCAACGAGTTGTTGTGATTGACGCTGGCTTCGAGTTCAGTCATAGCAGCCTCAACAACCGGATCCAGTAGGGCCACGTCGCAGCCTGGATACAGACGCTTGTCGATGGCGTTCACGGCACGGTGGGCTCGGAGCCAAGCATCTTGGAACTTGTCTTCCTCACCCCACGGGAGAACACAAATGCTGGAAGCCTCGCCCCGGGCCAGATCGGAAACGATAGCTAGATTATCCTTCAACGGCCACGGTGCAAGCACGGCGCTGCCTCTGGCGACGGTTGCCCACCCGCCTTGAGGTTTGACGACAGAAGCTCCGCGGGTGAACACCGACATCTTGTTGAGCTGGTACTGCTGAATGCTGGCCACGAGGACCGCTCTTGGGGCCGGTTGCTTCATCAGCCATTTGGCTCCAATCTCGTTCATGACCTCGATGGACCACTTGGGGTTTTTCGGCAGCCACGGAACGTAGAAGATCGGCGCACGGCGGGGATTCTCGAGCATGATTTTCCATTCTTTAGGGAACGAGATCAGCATGCCAGTTGGCACCGACATTTGGTCGCGGACTCCGGGCGAAGCCACCGCGACTCGAGATGCGCTCTCATGCTCACAATTCCTTTGCCTCGGCCTCCCACTGCTCCAAAATGTCATCGCGCAACCGACTTTCACCGGTCACGATCCGCCGATTCTGGTGGACGCGCTTGATATAGTCACCGAGCTGCCGGACGTCGCGCTGACGGTAGCCGAGTCGGTAGGCGTACAGCTCCAAGTCCTGCGGCTCGTATCTGTAACCGCTGTTATGCAATAGCTGTAGCGTCTGCACGATTTGATCCTTGCCCCGTCCGTGTTTGAGGCCACTGGCCTGGTCCATGACTTCCCCTGCTCGCGACAAAGCGACACGCACGACTGCGGGCACCCTCTCGACAAAGCCTTGGTCTGCAATCATCCCGGACGGCAGCTCGACGGCTGCGTGCGCCCGCAGCCACAGCTCCAGATCGTCGAAGCCAGGCCAAAGCGTGATACATAGGTCGGCCGACGTTGGGTCAACGGCATCGACTAGTTCTTCAGCAACTTTCTCCTCGGGGAACAATGCCAATACGGAGGCGCCAGTTTCAACTGTCGAGACGGCGTCTGTAAGGCGGCCAACCGATACGTCTGGACAGCATGCCAAGATGCCAGGTGCGACTGCCTGTTCGGCGTCGCTGCCCTGCGCACTCAGCAACATGGACTTGCTAGAGCGAGGACTGGTTTCGAGCCACTCGGCGAGAAACCCCATTGCGGAGCGCTGCTGTCCCATGGCTACCCAGTCATTCCACGAGATGTAGAAGAGGCCAGGGTTTCTGGTGAGATCTTTCATGCCGCCTAGCTTGTCACAAGGGTCCGACGGAAGCCGGTGGTTCGTCTCGGCAGCGCGCTAATCTGAGGAGCGAAGCGATCAGCCATCGAACTTCGCGACGGTGGTTGTTGCAAAGGCTAGAAGGGCGTTCTTCCCATTTAGCCTATTCTGCAAGAGCTGTCGACCAACAGCGTCAGGGTCGAGAAATTGGGAGTCCACCGAGATTGCTGTGGCGAACGCCTTTACAGATTCCCTGAGTTTTTCGAGACCAGCCGAGGTGACCACACGAGCGCCTGGCGGCGGGAACGCGTCGTGGTTGGGCTTGTGAGAGCGATGGAACATGACTGGAACGGCAACAGCCGGTTGAGCGTATTCGCTGTTGAACCAGTTCATTGATACCGAAAGCTGGCCGAGGTCGTGCTTCTTGATGAAGTCAGTAACAGCATTGTTCTTCACCTCGATGACGGCGTGGCCAGCCTCTCCGAAATGCCACAAACCGTCCGGTCCCTTCTTGAAATCCTTCTCCGGACGCTGTGATGTAAAGCCGAGATGCCGCCCCAGATCGGCGATTGCCTGCTCGAATGGCTCAGCGAGAGCCGGGTCAGGATCGTAGACGAGATCCGCAAGTATTGCGTTGAAGCCGATGAGCAGGTCGGCGGGATTGCCATAATTCTCCGACAGAAAGTCAGCGGTTGCTTTTGCTTGATGAGCTGCTGGCCCGTTGAGCCGAACATATGCGATACCCTGCTCGGGTTTCAGCAAGGATCGATTGTCGTCGAGGGCTGAAGTCTGGCACTTTTGCGCACGCACAGGATCTACTGGGTGGAGATACATGACCTGCATCTGCTTGATCCACCCGCGCATGGCGTGGTCGTCGCCAGAAGCGTTCACAGCACCTTGAATGGCGTCGGTTGCTTCCTGGTACCGACTTTGCGCGGCCAGATCAAACGCGCGTCTGATCGGTCGAGCGATGGCGGAAACATGGCCGCTCTCGTACTCGATGCCGGCCAGGGCGTTGCGGCTTGCTGTGATCCACCCAATGTCCCTGTTCAAGCACTGGTCAATGACCGCCTTGAAGTCGTCGATAGTCCCACCGGCCAGCTGCTCAGCGATCTCACTTGATAGATCCAGCTGCGCCCGCGTGGCGGGGCTGAAATGCTGTCGGGCACTTGGGTCGTGAAGTCTTCGCACAAGTTTGCTGCCCAGGAGGATAACAACGCAGTAGTCGTCACGAGAACGGACGCCTCGGCCCATCCCTTGCTCAATTCGTTGCAGCTGGCGTCCCATCATGGACATGGTGTCCTCCAGCGCGGCACTTTCAATTCGATCAACGCCAGAATATGCCTCGGGAAGGCCATCGATGACGAGGATACGACAAGCTGCGTCAGGTAGATCTATGCCGTCGTACTTTCCTACAAGTACGGTAATTCCGCGGACTCCCTCAGAAAGATCTCGCACGCCTTGCTCGATATTCTCTGCAGTCAGGGTCTCTGTAGCGACGTCTGACCACCACGTCGCTCGGACGCGTGAGGGAACGATGACGACTACATTGACTACTTTTCCTTGATCCTCCAGATAGGCTTTGAGGTCTTCGTCTGTCCAATCAGGATGCACTTCTTGCGGAATGAGTATCATGCGGTCGCCGGTGTCATCGGCGGCGCTGGGACTAATCGAGTGGCTAACGGAGTCCGGGCTAGCGTTGAAGTGGGAGACCAGAACACTGTCGTCGGCGAGGGTTGCCGTTAGATAAATATGGCGTTTGGCATCAGTGAAGCTCTGTATTTGAGTCACCGGAGGCGCCGGCGGCCTGATCTGAACTTCGTCGGCAGTGAAGACGCACCGGCATATAGGTAGTACGTCCTTGATTAGGGGCCACTGCCATTCTAAGGCTTGGTCATTACGCGAGCTGTGGAGGATTTCCGTGACTTCGGCCCTGGCATCAAACCAGTCCCAGTGCGGAACTAGGAGAGCGGCGCTCCGTTCGTCTGCCTTGAGATCCAGGAGCCCGGCGGGGTATTGCTTGGACAGCGGCCCGTCGAATTTCGAAAGAAGCCTGTCGTAGACCGCATGGGACTGGGGGATGCGGAGGTCAAACTGGCGTTCCACGGCAGTCAAACATGCGTGTGCGTCATCGATGAGAACAGTCCCAAGCTTAATCTTGCGACCTTCAGAACCGACACCAAACTTGCTGCGACCGTTGAACAGCGTGTGAACGGTTGCAATGAGGATGGCCTTGCCCGACGCTACGGCAGGGTCCCGTGGATCCTTCGAGTACGGGAGTCCAAGATCGGTTGCAGTCGTGCAGACTTGTTCTGCAAGGTAGGAATCCGGCGTCAAATAGGCGGCAGGGCCGACTCCTTCATTGAGGGAGCTCTTCAGTAGAAGGAGCCCCGCCAGTGTCTTGCCGTTACCCGTGTTCATCTTCACGACCAGGTCAGGCTCGTTTCGCCGCGCGAACCACTTCTCGAAGACCTCACCCTGTACACTCCGAAGGTATTCGAAACGGCTACTCTTGCGAGGGAGGGCCGAGAAGATTGATCGCGGGTGGAGTTCCCGATCGGACGCAGACGCTCCGGTCAGTTTGCTAAAGTCGATGCCGGCCATTTCTATCCCCCGAGTCTTTCGTGACCTATTACGCCACCGGATATAGGGCGGCGCCGTAAAAATTAGTTGCTTAGCGCCTGCTCAATGGCCTTGCGATACACGTTGGCATCCGGCAGATCAACGTTATTAAACCGGTCCTGCAACTTCCATACACTCGTTGTTCTTTGGACTTCGAGGCGGAGGGGCATCGAAGTGCCCGGGGCAGCAGGAACTTCAGGGTCGTAGTCATACGCCATGAACGTTATTGATCCAGGCTGGAGATGCATGGACGTTAGGCCGTTCTCGCCACCCAGCCGCCCCATGATCTTGTTGTAGACGGGAGTAGGGCAAACGAAAAAGAGCCCCTTAGCGCAGGCTTCTTCTCTTTGGAGCACCTGTCCCTTATATATGAGCTGGGGCAAGATCCTCTTGTTGACGTTTTCCCAGTTCAATCCCGCCGTAGAGTTGACAATTGTTCTGTCGTCACTGAGCAGAGCATCGCGGCTCGGATGATAGTTCCCTGTGGTATCGATCGTCTGAACTTCTACAGCCACAAATTCCTTCAGTCCGGTGTCCGGCTCAACGAGAGCAAGGACCCAGTCGACAAAGTAGCTACCAACACCTTCACGCTTGGGTAGCCGCAATTCACCGCCCCAGCGCTGCCCAAAGACACCGACGACAGGAGTCCCCATCTTCGTAGCCTGCGCCCTTGCTTCCGCGCCCTTCACTAGTTGGAGGCCTGGAGTGAATGCCCGGTCGGCGATATCGCGAAGTATCTTATAGTCCTCCGCATACAGGCGGATCGGACAACAGATTACTGGTCCAGAGGTGGCTGGCTTCAGGGTGCAGGCCCCGGCAACTCGACCGTCATTCAGAGTCTTGATGCAGGTCGAACCGAGGTAGTGGCAAAACTCGTCTTCTGCTGCCTTTTTTGCGATGTCCGATTGATCCGTCGCAGGGTAGCCAAAAAACTCCGAGATGTGGCCCATGGGCTAGACAACTCGAGTCAGTGCGGTCTTCTCGACACCCAGTGTTGCCGAGATAGAGCGACCAACGGCGGCGGCGAGAAGAGGGGGTACAGCGTTGCCCACCTGCTCGTATTGCTCAACCCGGGAGCCTGTAAAGATGTACGAATCCGGGAATGACTGGATGCGCGCCGCCTCGCGAACAGTGAATGCCCGATCTTGTTCGTAGTGGAAATATGCCCCCCAATGCGGGTCGCACTTGGTCAGGATAGTTGAGGCCAGTCCGTCAGGGTGGACTCGACCGTATCGCTTCGTGTGGTCCGAGCGGCGAGCTTTCTTCATCCCAGCAGGCAACAGATCGAACGGAATGTTGGTCCAGTTGCCGCCAGGAGGAATGTGTCGGAGTCTATCGAGATTTATCTTGCCTAGACGCGCCGAATGATGATTCCGGACGCCGTCGGAGCCAGCCCGAAGCAGCTTTTGGTAGTTGTTTTCAGGCATTGCCCGATAGTCCTTGACGTCATCGCCAACCTCTCCATTAACCAACGCCGGCAAGTCACCAATCGCTTCCTTGACGGTCGTGTGTGGGGGAAGGGTGACAGACCGCGGCATGGCTACGATGTCTCGACCGGCGAATCGGGACGTGAAGTTGACGCGCATTGGGGCATTTCTGATTGGTTCAGGGAACGCCAGAGATGCGTCTTCGGAGTCTCGCAGACCGAGGACGATAGTGCGCCAGCGAGTCTGGGGTACACCGAACAGCGGCGCGTACAAGATCTGAACATCCGCGGCGTAGCCGAGCTCGCGGAGGGACTGCAGGATAGCTTCGAGAGTAGCCCCGCCCTCGAACGACACAAGACCTGGCACGTTTTCGATCAGGACTGCCCGAGGCTGGAACTCCTCGACGAAGCGAAGATACTCGCGGAACAAATGATTGCGCCGATCGTCAGTACTTCGCTTCGGCGCATTGATACTAAATCCCTGGCACGGCGGTCCACCTGCCATGAGCGAGAGCTCTCCTGGTTCGAGCTTCAAACGCGCACGTACCTCCGCAGCGTCAACGGCGCGTATGTCATCACTCTCGACGATCGTATTGGGGTGATTAGCGGCGAACGTCGCGGCGTACGTGGGCACCAACTCGTTTGCGTACAGACTCCGGAATCCGGCCTCCTGTAGCCCCTCCGAGAGTCCGCCCGCGCCAGCGAACAGATCGATCATCGTCAGGGGGTTGGCTTGTCGTGACTGTTGGCGAGGCATGGCTCCTACTTTACCTACTTGGCTGTTGATCCTTGATCATGCCACTCAGGACTGACGTGGTTACGTTCCACCCGATCCGACCGGTCCCAGATAAGGTCAGCGGAGCACTCAACAACGTCCGACGCAGTTCAACTATCCAATTCGCAAAGATGGCCCGTCCATGCCATCGTCCTGGAGGCTGCCAGGGAACGTTGATGGAGCTCCACAGTCGCAACCGCGTCCTCGATCCGACTGATTTGGAGGGTGTCTTCGTCTTGACGCTTGCGCCCTCACGGACCGGGACCGTCGCCAGTACATCGACACCTACGGCCATGCCGAAGAGTCTGGCGCCCTCATCCTCCGCAGGATCGTGGCAAGCCTGATGCTCCGTCTGTCCTGAGGACACGAAGCGACTGGGAAGATGTCGAGTTTACAACGCCCGCGATTCGATCGCCAGAAGAGATCGAATGGCTCGAGACATCCTGGGACTACTTCGCTTGAAAAGCTGATCCCAGCGATAGCGCCCCGTCCTCCGGCCGTCATAGAACTGGATAAAAGTGGATCGAAAGACTCGGGCCGTCAGGCTGCCGTCGGGGTCCGCTGCCAAGAGCGTCGCGGCAACTGCTTCGAGTTCACATCATCAGGGATGGACAGGTCGTCCAGCTCAAAGGGCAACATGACCCTCACCCTATGGCCCGTCGCGGTCTTACAGAACTTGATCTCTGGCTAGCGGGCTCAAGTGAACAACACACGCTGACCATGCAATAACCTGCTTGCCCTTATGCAAACGCCAAATTGTCATGGGTGCCAGTTAGAGTTACAGCATGCAGGGGGACAGGGTCGCTTTCAGGGTGAACAGTAGCTATGACGAGTGGCAATCCAGATTGTCAGAGGAATTCTTTCAGCCGAATCACGCGAAGTTGCCAATCATTATGTTCCTCGATGACGAGGAACTGAGCCGTATGTTTCCTGACGCCGACGACGCCACGGAGTCACTTCGCTTAGCTGTGATGTCGGAGCTGAGGCAAACGGACAAAATAGCTGTCTTGGACTTGATCCGTCGCCGGATCGAGTCCTGGGCGACGGGCTCACAAGAGGATCCGCCCCCGTGCCTTCCGCTGCTTGCGCTGACGGTAGTTGCTGGCTCCAGGATGCGGAATGATGGGGAGTTTTCCTCGAAGGCCTACTATCCCCGGCTGGCGGATCTGATGTCACCCGAGCCGAACGAGCTACGCGTCAGTGGGCTCATCAAGCGCTTTGAGGACGTCGCCGATATGTGGCAACTCCTGCACTCTTGGATCTGTGACCATAAGGACGCGCTTGGGCCGAGCACGATCAACACGCATAGGGTTTTTAAATGGATCGGTTACCCGCTCTCTCAGACTGTGCTGAAAACCTCCGACCGGGAGCGACTCGCTGATTTCTTCGAACGTATTCACCTCGACAGGCGCTCCGCTCCGTCGTCCGATGAGTTGCTGCGGCTGCTTCGATACTGGCTTGACCGCCCCCGAGGCCTCTCAAAATCGTTCTTGCGTCTTGTGGAACAGGACTCATCGAATCCTCTGCTGACAGATCTGCTTCTGAAGCTCGCATCCGAAGAACGGTCCACGATTTCCACGGCGCGAAGCCGGATTCGTCTCTCGCTCCGCCTCTGTATCGATTTGGAGGAATGGTCTGTTGGGTGGGCAATCCCCTTACACAATGACCTCGAAGCCGATGATTTGAGGCCGGACGATGGTCCGGTTTTCTCAATTACTCGTCCAGCATACGGCTCCAGGTATGAGCTGCGTGAAGGAGCCTTAGCACAAGGCCCGGGGCTCATAGACAGACCCTTCCGCGCGGTCGGGAATCGGGCTGTCCTGACCAAGGATGTCCAAGATGTCTGGATTCTGCGCATCGACCCTATATCGGGCATTTGGCAATCGGTGGACTCGATGGAGCCCGGGCTCGATCATCTGTTGATGGTCCGCGCTTCCGAGTCCGCGGCAATTACCCAATTGCTGGCTAGGAGCGCTGAGCCCGGCTACCGCAGGCTGCGGAATCAGCTGGTCCCGGGCTGGGTTCTATTCGCAGATGTGCTCGTATCAGACCAGATAGAACCAACAGCCGCGTCGGACGATGGCCTGACGCATATATTCAAGACCGACATCGGTCCGTCACCCAGGCTCGTCAACGGACTTCCCCTGAAGACGGATGTCGGTGGCCGTCACTATCTGCAGGGCGGAGAGCCTGATCTCTTGATCCCACCGGGCGACTCAGCAAGGTACGTACGCGTAGAGCTGGACGGTGTGCCGCAGGAACCCCCGTTGAAGGCGAACGGCGCGCCGCTGCCCCTTCGTTATCTCGGCCCCATGACCGAAGGGAAACATACGGTTCAAGTCGACGGCCTGACGCTGAATTTCTTCGTCCAGAAGAGCGGTACGGATGCCCTCCTGGAAGGGGGCCCGGACGGACGGACTCCCGATCCCATGGATCCGATGTTTGAAGACTCAGGACCGACCTATGCAGTTTGCCGGCGCGGCAAAGAGGCTGCCATGTGGTTCGTAACATCGTCGGGTCGTGTGCGCCAGCACCGCGAACCACCGCTTCCAAACGGTCTCCCCGGATCCTTCAATTGGAAGGTTTCGGTCCCGGCGGATGCTACCTGGGTTGTCGCAGAGCGCAACGGACATTACGCCCATCCGCAGCACATCCGTGACGACCGCGGCGAATTCGATCACATGGACCAGATTTCCGAAACGTTCTGGCGGCGCATCACTCCGGTCACCATCACCACCTCCGATCACCGATGGCGGGAATACCTGGCACAGTTCATAGGGATGGGTGTCCGTGGACGGTGACCTTTTCCTGAACTGGCTGAGCGCACGACGGTCCGGGACACTACCGGATGCGACCAGGACCGCAGCCGCGCTCGTGTCCGGGGTTTCGGATCCACGGGTAGCCCGCCGTTACCTCCGTCGCTTGGAAGATCTTGGCCACATCGACTTGGCGTGGAGCAAGAATACCTGGCAAATCCGCCCTCGGACGCTGACCCATCTGCCCGGCTCGTCAGCATTCGCGCTCATTCTGGGAGAACGATCCGTCGGATTTGAAGAGCACGTAGATTCCGAGTTCGCTCTCCATGTCATGCGGTCTCCGGCAATGGAAAGTAACACCTTCCGTGATCCTGCCGCCCTTCTCCTCGAATATGACACCGAAGCCGAGCTCCGCGAGATGGCGGAGGCAATTGAGGCGACGTTCGTTTCCTGTGCCGCCGTTTCGGTCGCTCGCAGCCTTACGCCCCTTCGACCAGGCGCGATTTCCAGTGGCCCCAACAGACTGGGCTCGCCCATTCAGATGTTCACGACTTCGACAGGCTTCACTGACATTGACTTTCCAAGACGGGATGGATTGTACCGACAGCTTGCGAACGGACGCTTCAATTACTGGATCTTCGAAGCCGGCACTTGGGCGGTTACCAGCCATGATGAGGGTGTCTGCCTGATCAACGGAATGCACCGGCACGATCTCCTCAAGTTCCGTCCAAAGGACAACGATGGTGAACCCGTCGGCACCTTATACGTGGATTCGGGGCTGCCTTTGCCGGGGCCGCACCGGAGAGCTCTCACCCTGTGCAGCGGTCTGAGCGCGCTCACCGGACGAACGGGTGTATGGACCTACCGTAACGTTCCGTTCTCCGTGGCTCTCCAGGTGGCAAAGTCTTTGCACCAACAACTTCAAACAACTTGATCGAATTCACAATAGAGGGAGCGGCAGCAACATGGCTGTGGACATAGTCGAAACCTTCAAGAATCTCCGGGATTCATATTTCCGGTACTACGACACACCGTTCGGTCTCGCTGACCGCACTCTAGAAGCTGAACGCCGTCAGCTGTTGGATCAGGACAATGGCGTCTATCGTGAACCGTTTATTGAACTCAGGCCCGAATACCGGACAACTGGACGTTCGGTTCAGGAATCCGCCTCATTGGCTCACGCCCCGACGGAACTGGGCGACTTTGTCGCAAAAGGTTTGATCCCTCTCGGACGCCAGCTTTACACACACCAGGAGGCGGCTCTTATTTCTGCTTCGGGCAAAAAGCGAAACGTTGTCGTCACTGCCGGTACAGGGGCTGGAAAGACCGAAGCCTTCCTTTTGCCGCTGCTCGCCAACCTTCTCGCCGAGTCGCAATCATGGGCTGGCAACGGTGCTGCCCCGGTCGAGTGGTGGCGGCAAGCGAACGGGCCGTTCATCCCGCAGCGGCAGACGGAAACGGGACGCACCCAGGCCGTACGCGCCATCATTCTCTACCCAATGAATGCCCTCGTCGACGACCAGCTGGTCCGCTTGCGCAGGGCCATCGACAGCACTGCGGCCCGGCAGTGGCTCGATGAGAATAGACGCGGCCACCGGTTTTATTTCGGCAGGTACACCGGTGCCACGCCAGTTACGGGAGCACCGGGAAACCGAACTGCTTTGCAAAACTTACGCTCGTTCATGCAAGGCACGCATCAGCGCAGCCAAGCACTGGGGCTCGACGACGAATCCCGATACTTTGTGCCACACCCGGGCGGGGCCGAAATGCTCTCCCGGTGGGATATGGCGGACGCCGTACCCGACATTTTGATCACGAACTACTCAATGCTCAACGTGTTGCTGCTGCGCGACCGCGACCGCCAATACTTCGACTCCACCCGTGACTGGCTCCGCGCAAACCCGGAACATAGGTTTACGTTGGTTGTGGACGAGCTGCACACCTATCGAGGCACTGCCGGGACAGAGGTCGCACTTCTAATCCGGAATCTGAAAATGAGACTGGGACTGGATGATCGAAGCGACCAACTCCAAGTCATTGCAGCATCAGCGTCCCTCGAAGCCGACCGTGACGAAGCCTATGTCGAACAATTCTTCGCGGTCCCTCGCGAGACTTTTGATTTCCTCCCCGGCCAGATTGTGCGCCCAGAAGTCTCAGAATCCGACTTGTCCGGCACATCATTCGCAAGTGGGTCAGGTACGCCAACCAAAGAAGATGAGGCGGCGGCAGCTACTGCTCTGGGGAATGCGTTTTTCTTCGGCGCAGACGGTACGGCAGACACGAAACCCCTAGCGAAGTCCGTCAAGGAATTGAGCACGCACCTCTTCCCCGAACTTCCGGACGAGGCCCGCATCGAAGCGGTCCACCGCGTCCTAAAAACCGCCGCAGAGTCCGAAGCGGGAGAGACCAGGTGGCCAATGCTGCGAAGCCACCTATTCTTCCGCAATGTGCCGGGTATGTGGGCGTGTACGGACGCAGGATGCCCGGAAGCCGACCAAGAGGCTAGCCCGACACGCCCAATCGGACGCCTATACGCCGAGCCGGTAAGCAGATGCCTATGCGGTTCGCGTGTCCTCGAACTTCTCTATTGCCAGAACTGCGGCGACGTTTTCCTCGGCGGTTATGTCCCGACAGGCTCCACGCAGAAACCGGGGCAACCTAGCACCCTTCTGGCGGACCTGTCCGATCTCGAACACCTGCCCGACCAAGCGAATCTCGAACGTACGGCAGACAACTACCTTCTGTACTGGCCACAAAAGCGTCGACCCGATTTGGATGCCTTGGAGTGGAATAAAGATAACGGCAAAGTCACGTACGCGTTCCGACGCTCGCATCTTCAGCCGCTCACCGGTGAACTCCGACCTACAGACAACGACGACTTCACCGGGTGGACTTTCCATGTCCTTACGCCACAGCCAGGCGCCCGGAGCGGGGCCGGAGCGTCCAGAAGGGACCCCCAAGAACTCTCCCCATTCCCGACACGTTGCCCGAACTGCAGCGACGACTGGGAAATAACGCATACCAAAGACGGACCAGTTGCAGCAGCGGACAAGAAACGGCAGCGGTCACCCATTCGGGCCATGCGGACTGGCTTCGAAAAGATCAATCAGGTATTGATCACCGAACTTCTCCAAAGCCTCGGGCCATCGAACCGCAAAACCATCGTCTTCGCCGACAGCCGTCAGGATGCGGCAAAGCTGTCCTCGGGCATTAGCTTGCGGCATTACCAGGACCTTCTCAGACTCCTCCTCCACCAGGAGCTCTCAACTCTCGGGCAGGTCAACGCCGACGTCGAGCTCGCCAGAGAGCACTTTGTGAATGGGCATAGGACAGACGAGTCCCGCGAAGCAATCGCTCGACTTCGTCTCAGAGATCTGCCAGCGTTCACGATCCTTCGCGACGTCTGGGAGGGAGAATCTGATGTCCCCGAGGACGCAGCGTCACGCGCCCTGACCCGCCGACCTTCTCTACCATCCCTCGCTGCCATGGTGGCGCATCGGCTTCTCGACCTGGGTATGAATCCGGGTGGACCGCGCGCAACTTTGCAACGGACAACTGAAAAAATGCCAGGCCCATGGTCTCATCTCTACCGATGGGAGCCGACGGTTGAAGCAAAAACTGGCCTGTCGACCGGCCAGCAAGACCTCCTCAATCGGATCAACGAATCGTTGGAGGAAGAAGTCATTGACGGCCTCTTCTCAGGTGCCGGTCGTGATTATGAGTCTCTGGGTCTAGGCTGGCTCGGACTGATCGACACCGAAGCGGAGTCAGGGAAATCACCTTCATCTCCCGCAGCAATTGCCCGGGGGAGCCTGCGCGTCCTTGCGGACATGCGTCGCTTTGCGGGCCTTAGAAACACATCCCTGACGCCTCCCCGTCGATTGAAGAATTATTGGGCCGCTGTTGCGAAGAAGTACGACCTGGATGTTGATGAGCTTCAGTCATCCGTCCTGGGGGCCTGGGGACCCGCGGTTCTCGAGTTCCTGATCCAGCCCGGTGCCGTCACAATCCATGAACCCACCACGTCCGCCTGGGTTTGCGGAAACTGTCGGCGGCAGCACTTGGTCTATGGCTGTGGTCTGTGTACGTATTGCCGCCGGGAGCTTCCAAAGGACGCAACTGCGCCTTCGGCTAATCCTGACTACTACGGATACAACGCCATTCACGCTAAGGGGCAGTTCCGGCTCAACACCGCTGAACTAAGCGGTCAGACGGACCGTTTGGACGCGCAGTCCCGCCAAGCGAGGTTCCAGGATGTCTTCCTAAATCAATCGGAAAACAAGAAAACGGACGGGATCGAGCTTCTTTCGGTGACCACGACCATGGAAGCCGGCGTCGATATCGGGGCGCTTGACTCCGTCGTCTTGGCAAACATGCCGCCAACCCGCTTCAACTACCAGCAGCGCGTCGGCCGTGCCGGCCGCCGGTCCACTCCTATGGCCGTTTCCCTGACGGTATGCAGGGGACGAAGCCACGATGAGTACTACTTCGGGCGCCCTGAGCTGATCACCAATGCCCCTACGCCTAAGCCCTACTTGGCCCTCAGCCGACCCGAAATATATCTCCGGTCTGTGCGAAGTGAAGTACTTCGACGGGCCTTTAATGACTTGGCTGACGTCATCTCCGTCGACGACAGCATTTCAGGGCTAGGAAACAACACTCACGGACAGTTCGGGCAAATTGCCGACTGGTCCTCTGTGAAGCCCCTCATTTTGGCCTGGATGGAAGACAATGCGGACTCCGTCAAGGAAGTTGTCGAAGGGTTGGCGAACTTCTGCACCTTGCCTGGAGGAATAATCCAAACAGCTGCTGACTCTTTGTACCCTCTGTTCGACCGCATCTCAGACATCGCCGAGGGCGGGGTCCCAGGTCACTCCGATCTCAGCCAGCGCCTTGCCGAAGAGGGAATCCTGCCGATGTTTGGATTTCCGTCCAAGGTTCGCAACCTATTCCTGCAGAAGCCCAATTCACCTTTCCCCTGGCCGCCGGATAACGTCATTGACCGCGATTCGGCGATGGCCGTCAGCCAATTTGCCCCAGGCAGTGAACTTGTACGCGACGGACGGATCTATCCTGTCATTGGCGTCACTTCGTACCGTCCGTCCGGTCCGTCGGTCGCTACAGAGGAGCAACCTCTCGGTGAGCAGCGGCTTATCGACATCTGTCGCCATTGCGCCTTCGTGGAGAACAGACCAACGGGGTCAGAACCGACGGACACGAACTGCCCCCGGTGCGGGGCGGACTCCGGAAGCTTCGGTACTATCGATCTTCGCGAACCGCTCGGATATCGGGCAGGAAAGGCCAGAGACTTCGACGGCAACTTCTCGTGGACTCCTCGGTCCACGTCAACCAGAGCGATGACAGATCTTGAGACGCTCAGTGTGAGTCGAGTTGAGAGCATGGCCGCGTACTCCGGGCCTGCTTACAAATACGTCATCAATGACAACTCCGGCAAATCGTTCAATTTCATGAAAGCCTCCGATTATTGGGGCGGCTATCTAGCCGCCGCCCCAGACGGATCTCCCCTCGACGGGTCCCCTTTGGACAGCGCCGGCAGGCTACGCATCGACCCGTCAGCTACGCCTATCATTTCCGCACTGGGAACCATCCAGCCCACCGACTTCCTCTTCCTGGGACCTCGAAACCCCATCATCGACACCGAAGGTCTCAGACTGAACCTGACGTCGGGATTGAGCCAGCAGTATGGCCCCACCGATTCGATACAGGGCCGTCGCGCTGCCTGGTACTCCTTGGGGTTTCTGATGAGGACCGTGGCTGCCTCCTACTTGGACGTTCAGCCGCAGGAATTCACCGCTGGAATTTTCACCGGACTGCAGGAAAACGAGCCCACAACCTTCGCTTTTCTCGCAGACAGCCTTGAAAACGGGGCCGGATTCAGCAGCCATCTTGGGCAGCCAGACGTGCTGCCGGGATTCCTCAGTGAAATCGATTCGTACCTGACAGAACTAGCAGGCGACCACGCCATCGAATGCACATCCTCCTGCTACCGCTGTCTGCGTGATTACTCCAACATGGCTTACCACGCACTTCTCGACTGGCGCCTGGCCAAAGACCTGTTGGACGTACTGCACGGGAAGCAACTGATCGTGGACACCGCACAACATCAAGGCGCAATCCGGAGGTGGGCAGCAGCGTACTCCATGACTTCGGTCGACAATGACAGTGGTGCATGTGCCATTTGGGACAAGAAGGCGGACGGTCGTTTTGGCATCATCCTGCGGCATCCGTTGGAGTCCGCGGAACAAGGACTCATGCCGAAACGGCTCGTTGAGGCCACGACACAAATGGAGCTGGAGTATCCAGATCTCGACGGCATCGTCTATGTCGATAGTTTCGTCCTCGACAGGGATCCGAGCCATGTTGTAGGGCTGTTGCGGGAGGTTCACTAGCGGAGAGATAGCGGCGATGTGCGGCCAAGTAGGTTCGAGCTTCCTTGACCGTCGTGCCGAGCAGATCAAAGACGCCCCGAAAGTTGCCGAATCCTTCTTCATCGATCTCCGAGGGCTTAGGAGTCTTGAACGTCGCTTGACAACTCGGTTTGGAAAACGGGATGCATGCGTTATCTCTATCATGTCTCTGTCGCTCCTGCGGAGAAAGACCAGCCTAGGCGGGCGAAGACTGAGTGGATGTCATGTGCTCAGGCTTCCACGGCTCGTCACTACATACTCCACTGAGTATATTTCCACGCGCGCTTATCCGTGTCATACTACGGGCAAGATATCGAAATTTATTAGGGAGACATCAATGTTCAGTTTTACAGAAGGTGATGGATTCGATGGCAATTTGGCCAAGTTTCTGGAGCATATGAAAGACCTGGATCCGGTACAAGGTCAGATTCTAATTGATCTGGCTAGCACGATCTCCAGCGATGATACAATCGATCGCACTCGCATGCGGACTAGTTTTGATGCTGAAGTGTTGAAGCGGCTTGACGAAGAACCACTCGTCAAAGTAGGTGGAGAGACGGCGTGATTCGCTACTTCTTGTCTCGGCTCCAAATTGAGGGATTTCGCGGGATTAACAATGAGAGCGACCCGCTTGAATTGAAGTTCAAAATCGATTCCGTGAATTCAGTCTTCGCAGTCAATGCGAGCGGCAAGAGTTCTCTCTTCGAAGCCTTGTGCTATGCCGTCAAAGGTGACATTCCTAAGCTCAGCGAGCTACAGGCGGGAGACCGCGCGAACGAGTACTATGTCAATCGTTTTCATAGTGGAGGAAAGTCCTCAATAGAGATTGACTTCACTACTGACGAGTCTCCCGCAAACACGGTGACTATTTTAATCACCCGCGACGCAGCTGGTAGTCGAACAGTGACTAGTCCCACGGGTCACCCTGATCCTAAATCGCTGCTGTCGTCACTGGACGAAGCGTTTACTCTTCTGGACTATGGGTCATTCCAAAAATTCACTGAAGATACTCCGCTCAAGCGTGGAAGATCATTCGCTGCCCTACTCGGACTATCAGAGTATTCGAACTACCGGCAGTCTCTCAAATCGCTTTCTGATACCAGGGCGTTGCGCAGCGACCTTGGTATTCAGGGTCTCGAGGCTACAACCAGCACACTGACTCGAGCTGTACCGGCACTACTAGTCCGAGCACAAGTGGCCTACCAGGAGTTACTTGGCACGACGATAGACGACAGCGCAGATCTAGCTCTCTCTGCGACGGAAATCGGGGATGCGCTTGCTGCCATTCCGATGCTTAAGACTTTTTTTGATGGTGTCAATCTTCTTGACGCTGACTTCCCAGCTGTAGCTAAAGCCTTGGAATCCGAAGAAGGAGGTTTAAAGAAAACGCGACTCCAGACAATTAACCGGGAGATTGAGCTTCTGACACTTCTTGATCCCGATGCATCAATTGACGCGGACTTCGAGGACCTTGTTACTGAAGTGCAGACGCTTGAAAGTCTCCTAACTAGCACTCAGGGTGAGCACTACAAGCATCTCTTGGTTGCTGCGGAGGTCTTGATTCAGAATGACGAGCTCGAAGATGCAACCACTTGTCCTGTGTGCGGGACGTCGCTCGACGAGTCCATCGAGGTAATCGTTGAAGGGCGCCTTGCGCAGTACTCGGCAGTCGACGAACAGGTAGTCGTGCTCACGGCAAAATGGGCGGCTAGTACCTTTGCAGGTCTTCTCGATCGCCTTGAGCAGAGCGCGCTAATCGGATTAGAGCCACGACAGCGCCTTACGAGTCGAGTGCAAGAAGCAATTAGCAAGGGTGCCATCACAGAAACGATGATGTCGGGCTTCTTTGGTCATTATCAGGTTCTTGCGCAAGTCGGCATAGATAGGAAGACTCTTTTGGTGAAGGAGAAGGCCGACCTCGAAAAGGACCTTCCGCCCTCTTTGGTTGCACTCACGCGACAGGTCGATGCGGGACGGAGATTTCGAGATGCCTGGGTGGAGCACAGTCGCAACGGGATCGACTACAAGGAAGCAGGTCACAAGCTCGCAAAGCGTCAGGCATGGATTGAATTCATGACCAAGGCATGTGAGACGTTTGCCGATGCCGAGACCCGCATGACATCGGCCAAGGTAGCTGCTATTCGTACAGACTATCAGTCAATGTTTGCGGACATTATGAATACACAAGACATAGTACCTGAATTAAAGCGTGCCTCGTCGCGGGAAGAACTCCACGTAGAGTTGACTAAATTCCATGGATTGCCTGATATCTCTGCCCGAGCAGTATTATCTGAGAGCTACCGCAACGCATTAGCGATATCCGTATTTCTATCTGCTGCCAAGCGACACGAATCTGCGCCTCGGTTCATCGTTCTAGATGATGTGACCTCGAGCTTCGACAGCGGACATCAATGGTTCTTGATGGAACATATCCGCAACCACCTGCAGTACGGAGTGGCGAGTCCAGACGGCTTGCAGATTATTATCTTGAGCCACGACGGCCAACTTGAAAAGTATTTTGACAAGCTTGGGGGGACGTCCGGCTGGCATCATCAAAAGCTTCAAGGTTCTCCGCCTGTCGGAGCGGTCGTTACCCAAGCACAGGGAACTTCAAGACTCTATGGGAATGCAAAGGCGTTCCTTAGCGCGGGCCAGGTACAGCAGGCCGAGCCTCTAGTCCGTCAATATTTTGAGTTCAAGCTGACTGAAATTATTCGGAAGCTCAACATATCTGTTCCGCTCGACTATGCGATGAAAGACCAGACGCGCATGGTCTCTGGCTCAATCAAAGCAATTCAGGATGCTATAGATCTCCGCAAAAAGGCCGCACTTCTGGTTCTGGAGCCAGCACAAGAAGCCGCCTTCAGCACTCATCACGTCACTGGTTTGATTAGTAATTGGGTTAGCCACTATGAAACCTCCGGGGCTGCAGGGCTCAGCGCAAATGTCCTCTTGCGAGTGCTCGAAGACATCAATCAGTTAGCCGAGTGTTTTCGCTACGACTTCACAGATCCAGCGACCAGCATGGTTTCTCGGAAGTGGTACCGAACTTTGGAAACCAAGTAGCTAGCGCTACGCCGGCGAACCTCCTGCATCTCCACGCTCACTTCAATCGGCAGAGTACATGTCCAATATTTGTTTCACGACGAATCTGCCTTGTTGGTCACTCAGTATGTATTCACTTCCAGAAATTGAGTCGTACCTCTCCTGGATGTCTCGTGGTGCACCTTCGCCCATAAAGTGCGCGCCGTCCGATCCCAAACAGACGAGGTACGCCTTCATCTCGCGCTCGCACGACGTCGTGAAGGCATAGCGAGCACCTCCTTGAGCCTCCCTGGCTAGGAGCCCGGGGTAGAAAACGGCATGCTTACCGCACGGGGTAGGTAGGCGAATCATTAGGCCAACCTCTTCGCTGGCCGACAAGTCCGTCGCAGGGCGCCACGGACCAACTTCAATGTCTGGACTATCAGTTTCTACATTCCTCCCCCCTGCCATATTGACGAAGGTGTTGTCCTCTAACGCGTTGCCCAGCGGCCAACCAACGTCGCCAATGCTTGGCCATATCTTCGTGAGGGCATTCCCCATATTGAGATCCAGCTGGGGACCGGGATGCGTGAAGCGCACTCTCTGAAGCACAGCCTTTCCGAGGAGCACGGTCATGAGATACCCATGGGGTTCCTGATGTTTATCCCAGGGTCGCCCGACGGTAAGCGGCGCCACCCAAACTGATGCCTGGCGAGCAACTCCGTCATATCGTCCAATCCAGAATTGCGTCTTCGGTGTCGGCACCAGGTTCATCCGCTGCTCATAGAGGTGGCGGTACTCGTCCGCAGGTAGCCCGTATCCATTTTTGCGATCATCTGCCGTGGAGACGAGCATCGCCACAAGTGCGGTTTTGTGCGTCCAAGCCGAGAGCGCTCCTTGATCAGATGCGGCCAGGATCGCCCCGGGCTCACCGAGGATGAAGGGGTTAAGTACTCGTTCCGCGATTTTCTCCAGCTGGCTCATCCATCCGTTGTTGCAACTACCGCAGACGTCCTTCACCGTGCGCAGGAATGGAGGCGTCGTGCCCATATCTCGCGGGCTGCGGTTGATTGGACCGGCAACATGTAGGGCGGGCCGGCGGTCGAGATCTATCCGGCCCAGCCAGTCGCCAAACACGTGCTCACGAGTCAGGCTCTTTGTCTGGCCGCAGAAAACGCAGATACCCGCCATGTTTGCCCTCAGTGCTCCTTGGCATCTAGTCCCAATGCTGGCCCTCATTGTGGCATGCGGACGCATGTATCCGGCAGACTACATGCGGCGCACCGTTGAAATGAGCGTCCACGGGCTAGAGTCTGCATCAGCCCCAAAATCGTGGCAGCTCAGACGAGGAGAACCGACCATGGATCTTAAACATTTGAACGATGACCGTACCCGCGACTTGATGCTCCAAGAATTCGACCACGATCATGGGGCTGACCGAATTTATCGAGGCAAATATCTGTCGACATCGGGCATTTTCGCGTGGCCCCCTCTCCTCCGTGCAGCCCTCGAATCTCATGATCCTCAGTGGCTAGCCACACAAGCGACCCACCCCGAATACTGGCTCACTTCAGTCCCGCGTCAGAAAACTGACGGTACGTTCTCGATGGCTAAGGTCCCGGTTTCGGCTCCCAGCACGCTGGCCGAAGGCGAATTTGCGCGGTTCTACATACGTGCCGTAGCTCTTCGTGCGCTCGACGAAAACCTTCAGCTGCGGGTTGTGCGCATATTTCAAGTATCGGGACCAAGATCGGATTCTCAAGCCAAGTTGGGCACCATAGTAGACGGAGACGCACTTCTGGCTGACCTCCGGACCAACATAGGTGTCAAAACCGACTTAGGCATTCCAGGCGGTCCAAATTCTGGGCTAGGCGTAGAACTTTCGGCGAGCGATAACGGACATGTCGGGAAAACAGACACACCATAATGGGAAGCAGCCTACAAAATCGGGGTCGAGTGGTCCCAAGGACGCCTCATCGTAATTCCCTGTATGAGCAAACCTTTGCGGACGGTGTCCGCTGAAACGGAGTAAAACTCACCGAGGCTTGCAAGGGATTCGCCTGCGCGGTAGCGGTCACCGGCTTCGGTGACCTGCCTGGGCGTAAGGCCTCGAGGACGCTTGGTGATGCCATGGGCAGCGAGATGATCTGCGACGGTCACTCGGTGGACGCCATACTTTTTAGCCAGTTCCCCGACTTTCATGCCTTCGCGGTAGTCGTCGGCTAGTTGCGCGGACTGTTCATGGCTGATGTGTTTGGCACGCCGGGGGATAGGCGACGTGACATGCGCCACCTCTGGACGAGCCCCGACTTTTTGTATCAAGGAACGGAGTTTGACGGAGGTGCTACTTTGTTTCGAATAGGCATGTAGGACCCCCACCATATTGATAATGATTTTCATTAAAGATAAGATTCCACAGAGGTCAGCATGTACCGGTGCTGACTTTTTTGGTGCCAAAAAACGAACAAAACACGTAAGCCTTAAATTTAGGGGTCCACCCCACCCCTGTTGAATGGTTATATATGCATAAGGTCGCTTGGACACCGGTACGATATGTTCGGTTGTTCATGCACCCCTGTTGGCAATTGAAATAGTGTACCGATGCGAATAATCACGCCTTGGCAGAATTGCTCAAAATGGCGGCTGAATAAGCGATGAGACGGGCGACCGGACGCCCCGCAGAGTTGAGCTAGTCAATTTCATTGTCTGGTTGAAACCACCTGGTTTAATCCTTGACAGTTATGACATTTTATCTTATAGTCCGACGCAGCCGATATTACCATTCTGAGTGCCCAACCGCGGCAACGTAACTTGCATTGGTTTGGCGCTCAGAATGATGCGCTCCGCTCCCCAGGGCATGGGTTGTTAGAGGAGCTGCCATGAGACGACCACTTCAATACACCTTGTTCTTCCCTATCGGAATGGTGGTGAGCGTTGCGCTAGTCGCCGCAGCACACCAAGCCGTAACGCCGATATTTGGCATCTGGCCATCAACCGGATTGGCGTTAATGACCTTCGGAATTCTCTTTGCCCTGGTGTGGGCAATCGATCGGATCTTGATGCTGTCAAGACGAGTAAGGAGGCAACAGAGGTGAATGCCGCCAGGCCCCGTGGAAGTTCACGGGGCCTTTCGCTTTGTTTGTAGTGACGGGGATAGGCGAGCGACTGGAGACCATTTTGGCTTATATATGGCTCCGACCGGTGCTCCGTCGGTACCTTCCTGTAAACTCTCTCCAGCGCGCGGGTTCTATCGGGCTGTTCAATGCGAATGGGAAGCCGCATAATGACTGGTGAGGTGCATGGATTGATTGAATTTACTAACAGAGAAATAGCAACAGTCGTCGTGACCATTGGTGCAATCGCAGTACTGTTGATGATCCCGAAAATCAGAACGGATATCCTGCACGCCTTCCGCGGCCTCTTGAAGTTGGTCTTCAATCGCCAGATCCTTATGA
Source organism: Arthrobacter rhizophilus (assembly GCF_026241105.1). Classification (GTDB taxonomy): domain Bacteria; phylum Actinomycetota; class Actinomycetes; order Actinomycetales; family Micrococcaceae; genus Arthrobacter. The sequence continues at coordinate 113,973 of NZ_JAPFFT010000001.1, forward strand.
TCTTTGGGATCTATCTCGCCTATGCCGTCTTGATCATCTTCGGTGCGTCGAAGATACGAATCTGGAACGGCTCTCTACTGAAGGACACGATGATCATCGTGGTCATAACCGGACTTCCAATGCTCTTTCGAGCGAACCAAGTAAAGTCCGGTCCCGGCCTCGTATTGAGGACCATCAAGGAGACCCTAGGCATCTCAGCGATCCTCGTGTTCTACCTCGGACTCTACTCATTTCCGATATTGGCAGAGATCCCTCTTCAGATCTTCCTGGGCATCCTGACAATACTCGCAGCCGTCGCGCCACTCCAGAAGGAGCAGACATCCCGACGAGTTGGTATCGGTGCAAACGTGATCATTCTCAGTATTGTGCTCTGGCTTATCGTTCAAACAGCAGTTCACCTAGCCGCCACATGGAAGCCCGAGAAGGCGTCCGAGATAGTGTCATCCTTCGCCCTGTCGATCTGGCTGCCGCTGCTCCTTCTGCCGCTGATCTACGTACTGGCCTACTACATGAGCTGCGAAGGTATCCTCGTTCGCCTGTCGTGCTTGAACAACCAGGTCAAGCCGCCGCTACGGGTGAGAATCGCAGTAGTTCTCGGGCTGCATTTCAGCACACGTCTTGCGTCGTCCTTCGTTGGTGGGCGACCAAAGGACGTTGCTCAGACAATGACGTTTAAAGGCGCGCTCCACGCGATGAAGGTGTATCGAAGCGCCGAACGAGAAAGACTGGCAGTTCAACGGGCTCACGAGCAGCGGCTGCAGACCCTTGCGGGCGTGAGCGGTGTCGACGAAGCCGGCCGGCAGCTAGACCGACGGGAGTTTGACGCGACAAAGCGAGGACTTACGCGGCTTTTCTATAACCAAATGGGACAGCACCGAAACCGACTGGGACACTTCCAGACCGATCTTGCGATGGTCTACAGCGACTACGGCCTAGACAAGATTGCGTCGGACCCCGCCATTGAGATGAAAGTTCGAAAGGACAAACAGGCCTGGTATGCGTGGCGCCAGACTATTGGAGGGTGGTACTTCGGAGTTGGCGGTTCCAGCAATCTCGAAGCACACTGGCAATTCGACGGCCCCCAGCCTCCAACGACGTATCCAAGTGAGCGCAACCCTGCCTGGATTAACGCAACACAGACAGAGCCTTCCCTTGAATGGCGAATGGTCGATGGAATCTAATCAAGACGACAACGCTCATGTTCGCAAAATCCCCGTCCGTGTGTCATAGTGCGGCTCAGAAAGTTGAGTTGTCATGCAATGCCACGAGTTACCTATGAAACCTATCGCCAGCGACACCTGCAGCTCCGCCGGCTATGGCAAGAACGCCAGGGTGTCTTTGCGGCGGTCGATCCCATGGAGCAGTGGGATCTCCATGAGTACTTCCTCTGCGCAGATCGCCCAACCGAAGCGACGCTGCGTGCGCACTACGACGAAATCAAAGACGAGGGCTCTTCCCTGCCTCAGCGAGCCGGTAAAGTCTACGCCGCGCTGATGCGCAACATGGAGGCGGGCGTTCCTGAGACCCAACCGATCCAGCCACGAGTAGCTGGCCGCAAGCAGAAAGTACTGACTATTCGAAGCTTGGTCAGGCCACACGTCGATGTCGATGCTTACGTCGCTACGGTCATGCAGATTGTTGATCGCCTGGCGGAAGAGGATCCGGAGCAACTGCGCAAGATGACACGGCGTTAGACGCTTGACCGCCGGAAATTCGGTGTCACAATAATAGCTGAAGAATACTGCATTCATCTAAAGGCTATCCGGTCAATGGCCCGCCCTCGGAGATTCGGTTCTTTTCAATAACCAGAAGTAGCTGAATAAGGGGAGTTTAGTGCCGGATTTGCTAAGTGAACAAAACGAAATAGTTCTGGATAATGAAGACAGTATTGTCGTGACGAACAGCGCCAGTCAACTTCTAGTTGACTGGGCCAACGGACAGGACGGCTGGGTCCGAAAGATTGTGGCCCTCGTGCTAGCCACACGATCTCCTGTTGATAGTGAGTCTTTCGAGGACTTGTTTGCTCACTACCTGGCCGAGAAAAGACTCTCGGAAACTGAGCCCGCCGTTGTTCCGGCCATCCAGCTCCTGGACGCCGCTTCAGAAGACGGTTCCGTACTCAAGCTTCTTAGCCTCGAGAACGTCCAAGGTGTCAACGCTCTGGCTTCGAACCAAAACATAGCTTTCAATGAAGGCATTACAGTTATCTTCGGAGAAAACGGCGCCGGTAAGACCGGCTACACGAGGATTCTCAAGCGAATTGCCAAAGCGCGTTCGGCCGAGGATATCATCCGCAATGTGCATAATGGTGCTATATCCAATATGCCGTCGGCGGAGATTGGTTGGGCGCTGGATGGGGTGGCTGGGTCTTCTGTGTGGTCTAATGAAGAGGGTTTTGCACCGCTCGATCGCATGGATGTTTTTGACTCGCCGTCTGTGCTAATGCATCTCGATAACGACCTCAGCTACGCATATACGCCCGCTGACCTTGCGCTTTTCAAGTATGCGAGCGATGCCATTAGTCGAGTCTCTGAGCTGGCGGCAACCAGCATTGAAGCAAAAAAGCCCAAGAAGAACACATTCCTGCCACTTTTTGGACGCGGCAGCAGTGTCTATGCTCTCGTTGAGACGCTGGGTCCTGCGACTGACCTGCAGGGCTTGAGGACTCTCGCTGAGCTGTCGGATCAGGAAGCTGCCGATCTAACAGCTTTGCCGGATATTGTCGAAGCACTCAAAGGCGACAGCGTTCGAGCTCAGCTGACGGTTGCCAACAATCGTCAGTCCGTTAATACACAAATTCTAGCTCTTGCAGCGGCCTTGGCTAAACTTGATCGCGAAAAATACAACCAGGCAGTTGGGGACTTGAAGGCCGCGGAGGATGGGCAGCGGAAGCTCAAGGCAACAATCTCTGAACACCACGAAATACCTGCAGCCGACAGCGATGAATGGCATGTGTTGATTACTGCGGGCGACAACTACCGCAAGCACCTTCATCTGGACGACTATCCGTCCGATGTGGACACCTGTCTGTATTGCAGGCAAGCCCTATCGCCGGATGCACTCGTACTCCTCCAGACGTATAAAGACCTCGCCAATAACGCGGGTCAACTGATGATCGGCCAGTCTAATCGGCTTCTCGATGAATATTCGCGGGACATCCTGGCCTGCGATCTTGAGCGCTTGGAGCGCGACATTGAGACGCTTGGCGCGATCCCGGACGACGATGAGCACATGAAGGCTGCAACCGTTTTGGTTGCTGCGGCAAAGAATCTCTCGACTGAGCTGGTTGCTAAGCGCTCACTAGGTTCAGATCCCATCGCGCCACTCCTAGCGCCGGCAAGCAAGGAGGCTCAGGCGAGGATAGACGCAAGTGGGAAGCTGATAACTGAACTTAACCAGCGGTCTGCCGACCGGACCGCGAAGCTTGCGGAATCTCAAGCGAAACTACTCAACCTGAAAGCCAGATCAGTACTGAACGAAAACTTCTCGGACATCGAGACCTATGTTGAAGATACAAAGTGGGTCGAGTCTCTGCGGATTGCCGCAGCTCGAATTCCGTCTACGCAAGCTGGTCTGACGGCAGTGGCAAAGCAGGCAAGTACGTTGTTGCTCAACAACAACTTTGACACCAGGTTCCAGGAAGAATGTCGCAAACTTAGAGCACCGGAAGTGCAGCTTGATTTCCCTGGTCGCAAAGGCGCCAGCCGACGAGTGAAGACAGTAACCAGTCACAAGCCATCTGCCATTCTCTCAGAAGGAGAGCAGAAGGTCATCGCCATGGCTGACTTCCTCGCGGAATCTTCACTTCGCTTCGCCTCTTCACCGGTGATCTTTGATGACCCGGTGAACAGCCTTGATTATCGCCGTATTGGCGAGGTGTCTTCCAGGATCGCTCGCTTGGCAGAAGAGCGACAAGTTATCGTCTTCACGCACAACATCTGGTTCGCGACCGAACTGCTGTCGCGATTCGACAAGAACACGACCCATTGTAGCTATTTCTCTATTCAAGACGATGGTCCGCTTAAGGGAATCGTCAGCCCGGGAACACACCCGCGATGGGACACTGTCAAGAAGATGACAGGGAAAGTGAATGCAATTCTTCAATCGGCCAAAGCAGCAGAAGGCGAAGCGCGAGAAGCACTCGTCGAGAAGGGCTACAGCCTTGTTCGATCGTGGTGTGAGGTCGTCGTTGAACAAGAATTTCTACAGCAAGTCGTCCAGCGCTATCAGCCAAACGTCATGCTGACCAAGCTTGACTCGATCGATGGGAAAAAACTGGATGAAGCTAAGAAAGTGATTGTCCCGATTTACGAGAAGGCTTGTCGGATTATGGATGGTCACTCTCAGCCACTGGAAACGCTGTCCGTTAGACCGAAGCTCGAGGAGTTGGAAGCTGAGTGGAAGCAACTTCAGGAAGTTCGCCCCAAGGCTTCGAAATGAGTAGGTGCTCATACGAATTCCGCTCATGATTTCCGTGGTAGCGGATGCTCCCACGGACGTCGCATCGTAATCCCCTGTCGAAGTAGGGCTTTTCGGACGGTGTCGGCCGAGACCTTGAAGGACTTACCTAGAGCAGCCAACGATCCTCCAGCTTGATAGCGGTGGATCGCTTCCTCGATTTGTTCGGTCGTAAGGCCACGGGCTCGCTTGGAGATTCCACGAACAGCGAGGTGATCTGCGACGGTCACCCGGTGGATGACATACTTTTTGGCCAGTTCGCCGACCTTCATGCCCTGGCGGTAGTCCTCGGCCAGCTGCGCGGACTGCTCTTCGCTGATCTGCTTGGCACGCCGGGGGATAGGCGATGCGACACGCGCCACCTCTGGCCGGGCCCTGATCTTTTGCATCAAAGAACGAAGTTTGACGGACCCGCTGCTTTGTTTCGAATAAGCATGTAGGACCCCCACAGTGAAGGCCCTTTGACCTGCGGAAACGTGGGACTGGAGGGCCTTTCTCGTGGCCAGTTCTGAACCCACCCCACGGAAACCACACGCTTTCGGACGAAAACCTCCGGCAGAAGACGGCGCTCGTTGCCGCTTGCTTGCACTCAAATACGACCGGGTGCAGCGAGTTGCGAGTCTGGTGACGATGTACTAGATCAGAGGACCCACGATGTAGGCACTCCGAGCTGAGGAGAGGCCGGGGAAGGTTGTTTAGCACCTGTTTCGGCCAATCCGAACGTATTGAGACCGACAAATCCACCCACCCTTGGGGCCTGGTGACGGGAAGGAGGCCCCGTTCCTATGCCGTTGGACCGTTGTCAGATTCCTGGCCACCAAACTGCTCAAGTGCGGCAGTGAGGTCCGGGGATTCGGTCGCCTTGGCAATGTAGTGCTTTTCCGTAATGGCTGTTCCCTGAATGGCCGGGTTGCGCGGCGGCATGTTTGGAGCTGTCACGACACCCCGCCGGCTTAACGTGGAGTATCAATTCATCGACGTCTTGACGAAGACTTGCAACGTCTCTCTTGGATTGCGCGACGCCGCGGATCATTCAGAAGCGGAGCGGAAGTTCATTGCTTTTCGCGCGATGTCATGCGCGCTCGGCGTTGGACCTTTGATTGCACAGTTCGTCGGTACGCATCCGATCGCTGCGTTGTCCGCCATCAACGCAGCGCCAGCAGATTCAGAGGATCCTCTCGTCATGCCGTCGCCGCTATCCGAAGTGGGGAGGAGCCGGTCGAAGTCTGGTGGAACCGACCGACGTTGGAGCTGCTCCCAAGTGGCACGGAAGTGTTCCTCGATTCGGAGAGCGCTCAAGCTGCGGCCGTACTCCTTCAGACATGGGTTGACCTATGCGATCGGCTGCCGAGGCCGCGGGTGCTTGAGGAGGTTCTCGTAATGCCCCGGTTTCCATGTCCTATCCGCAAGCGACTATGTCCATTTGGGGGCGCCTGAGTCGCTGTTTCCCTCGGTACAGACCGGCCCACGCTTTTGATCTCCGTGCCGAACTGGACTGACCAGAATTTCGACACCGCCAGGTGCGGCTGGTTGGGCCCCCGTTAGCAGTCCAGCGTTTATGCGATAGCTAGTTGGTTTTCTTGCGTCCAGTTTTCCCAGTAGCGTTTCGGCGTCATGCCGTTCAGGGATCCGTGGGGCCGTTCATGATTGTAGATAGCTTTCCATTCCTCCGCCAAATACTTCGCTTCGGCCATGGTGTCCATGATTTCTCCGGAGAGTTGTTCCCTTCTGAATTGGGCGTTGAAGGATTCGATGAAGCCGTTCTGCCAGGGTGATCCCGGGTCGATGAATGCGGTGTCGACGCCGGCGGTGTTGCACCAGTCGATCAGCGCCCGGGCGGTGAATTCCGGCCCGTTATCGCACCGGACATAGGCCGGTGCGATGCCGGTTTCGGCGATGATGTCCTCCAGCACCGCCACCACGTCGGAGGCCTTGAACGACCGCCGTGGGATGACCGCCAGGGCGGTGCGGGTGTATTCGTCGATGACGTTGAAGAACCGGATGTGCCGCCCGCAGGAGGTCACGTCGGACTGGAAGTCGAAGCTGACCACATGCATCGGATATTCGGCCGTGAGGCGCTTCTGTTCCCCGGCGCCTGGGCCGGTGCGGCGCTTCTTCCGCGCCTTAGGTTTGCAGGTGAGCCCTTCCTCTCGCCAGAGCCTGCGGATCCGCTTCCTGTTCAGCGTCACGCCATCCCACTCCGGGCGGGCCAGCAGGTGCCAACGGGCCTTCCGCCAGCCCCACGCCGGATGCTTGCCTGCAACCTCACGCAGGGCTGCGCGAAGCCGTGCTTCCTCGAAGCCCATATCGGGTTTCTTCTTACGGAACGCTGACCGGTTCTGCCCGATGAGCTTGCACGCGAAGCGTTCGGACGCCCCGAACTTCTCCACCGCCATGCGCACGGCACGGCGGCGGGGTTCGGGGCTCAGAATTTTCCCTTCGCCACCTCGTTGAGGATGTCGATGGCCAGTTCCTTCTCCGCCAGCAGCCGCTTGAGCCGGGCGTTCTCCTTCTCCAGCTCCCTGGTCCGTTTGGACGCCTCGGCGTTCTTCTCGGACCCGTACTGATTCAGCCACCGGTACCAGGTCGCCTCGGTGACCTGGAGCTCCTTGACGACCTCTACCATCGGGCGCCCGTCATTGAGCATTTTCTGGCCCTGCCGGACCTTGGCGATGACCTGCTCGGGGGTGTGTCTGCGTGCCATGATTCGTGAATTTCCCCCTGCGTCCATTCTCGGACACGAAACTCACACAAACACTGGACTTCTACCCGGGGACCCAACCACGGCCACCGCTCGGTCTCCCGGCTGAGCATATTATGCGCGGCCACCTCGGCCTGCGAGATGGCATTGCCCCAGTGTTCGACGGCGAGGTATTGATAGCCGCACATCGGCTGCGGTGCGCGCGCTATGTCGCCAGCGGCGAAGACGTCATCGGTGACCAGGCCGTTCGCGGTCGAAGGCGCGGCAGCAACCGTCGCAGACCGGGAAAAACTGTCCTTCACTCCACGGTTCTGGATGTGGTAAGCACGCTCATCCAGAACTTCGCGCCCCCCGCCGGTGCCGGCCCACAGGCCCAGGATGTCCTTCTCGCCGGCCAGGGTGACACCAATAGCGGCGTAGACAGGGCGGTTGGCGACCTCTGCCCGTCCCGGACCGTGTCCTGGAAGCGTCTCCTGGCCCGGGCATTGACATGGCCAGGGCGCGTTAACCACTTAGGGGGCCGCCGTTGAGCTGCGTACGACCAGACGTGGCTCGAGCATGTGTTCGATGACAGGATGGGTGGGGTTGGTAAGCCTTTCGAGCGCTGTGATTCCGGCGGTCCGTCCAAGCTCAAGCGCGTGGAGATCTACGGAGGTCAGATCGATTCCGTGGAGTCTGGCGGTTCTCGAGTTGTCGTAGCCGACGAGGGAGAGGTCCCGTGGGACTTCAAGGCCGTGTACGTAGGCGCTCTCGCGGACGCCGAGCGCTATCTCGTCGTTGTGCGCGAATACGGCGGTCGGCCGGTCCAATGCTCCGAAGAGTTGATCGGAGACTTGCCTTGCCGCTTCATGGGTGTAGTCGTGGGCAAACACCACTTGCGGTACGAGGCCGGCTTCGCGCATGACCTTTTCGTAGGTCTGCCGACGCTCTTCATGGCCTTCGTGCGTTGGTCCGGTCACATGGGCAATGCGGGTGTGTCCGAGCCTGAGCAGATGCTCGGTAGCGGCTTGCGCGCCCGCAATGTTGTTTGAATACACGCTGTCAACGCCTTCCACGCGCCGCGTGACGTTCACGAGGGGCACGTTCCTGGCGAGTTCCTGCACGTGCGCGTCAGGCTCGAGGAGCGTCGCCGCGATGACGACCCCTACCCGGGCTTCGATGAGCGAACCGACCGATCCTTCGTCGACGCTGCCTCTGGAGTGGGAAACGCTGAGGATGAGGCGTTTCTTCATAGGGGAGAGGGCCTCGCGCACTCCGCTGAAAATATCAACGTAGACCTCATTGCTGAGGTCGAGAAGGAAAAGACCGACGGTAGAGGGGCGTTTTCTTGCCAGGTCCGCAGCGGCTGCATTGTGCCGATAGCCAAGAAGTTTTGCCGCGTCGAAGATTGCCTGCTTAGTCTCATCGCTCACGCCAGGTGCCCCGCGGAAGGCAAACGATACGAGTGTCCGAGACACGCCCACCTCGCGCGCAACATCTTCCTGCGTGATTGAGTGAAGCCGCCCTGAAGGCTTATGGAGAGTCACACGCGCAACCTGCACTGCCAAATGGTGCCGAGAACATGAAGTCTTTTCTACCTTACATTTTGCTATCTAATAAACGGGAGGTGTCTAACTCACCTTGAGCCATCACCAGAGGGTGGCTGGATTCAACAAACAAGGGCTAATGCATGACCTGACCGCCGCTGACGTTCAGGGCCTCACCGGTGATTTCGCTGGCGGCGTCCGAGGCGAGGAAGAGAACTGCGTTCGCAATGTCATGGGGCTGCTGCATTCTTCCCATGGGCATGTGCTCAGTCCAGTTGGCCGCGGCCTGATCGCGGGTGATTCCTTTTTCTTCCTGGAGCTGGCGGACGTTTTCCTCCATCATCTTGGTCATGATGGCCCCGGGGCAGATGGCGTTGACGCGCACTGCCGGTGCCACTTCAACCGCGAGGGAGATGGTAAACCCGAGGAGCCCGGCCTTGCTCGCGCTGTAGTGGGTGATGCCTGCGTAGCCCACCTTTGCGGCCTGGGACGAGATGTTGATGACGACTCCCTGGCCCCGTTCCAACATCCCTGGCAGGACGGCCCTGGTGAGCAGGATCGGGGCCCGCAAGTTGATGTCCAGATTGAGGTCGAGCTCCCGGTCGCTGAGCTGGACCAGGTTGCGGGATCCGCCGACTCCTGCGTTGTTGACGAGGATGTCGATGCCGCCGAGGCGGGCGAGCGCCTCGGCGGCGGCCGCTTGGATGTCCGCGGCGTTGCTCAGATCGCAGACGACCGAGGTGGCGCTGCCGGGACCGGCTGAGGCGGCCACGTCGACGCCCTTTTTCAAGGCTTCCCCGTCGCGGCCGAGCAGGATGACGTCGGCCCCTGCCTGGGTGAAGGATGAAGCGATGGCGAGGCCGATTCCATCTGCCGCGCCGGTGACCAGGGCGCGCTTGCCCCTGAAGTCCCAATTGCTTTGCACTGTGTCTTGTTCTCCGTTCAGCTGCATGAGGTGCACCTTCCCTGCGGCGGCTTGACTTTGCTCCGCATCATCAACCGCCGCAGGGAGCCGAATAGGTCTGACCGGCGGGGCCAGGTCAGGCGAGTGCCCGGCCCTGGCGGAATCGTTTGATGCCTTCGGCGCCTTCAACGACGGCGGCGGTGAGCTCTTCAACGGAAGTGTCTTCCCGGCGGATGTCGAGGATTTTACGGCCGTGGTTCATGACGATGTGGCGATCGCAAACCTTGTAGGCGTGGTGGAGGTTGTGGGTCACAAGTACCGAGCTGACTCCTTCGCTCTTGAGCTGGAGGAGGTAGTTCAGCAGGGCTTCGGTGGCCCTGACGGCGAGTGCCGATGTCGGCTCGTCGAGGATGAGGAGAGATCTCTTGAAGTGGACGGCTCGAGCAATCGCCACGGCCTGGGCCTGCCCGCCGGAGAGCGATCCGACGAGCTGCTTCGCGCTCTTGATGCCCTCGATGTGGACGACCGAATCGAGGATCTCGGTGGTGATTTCGTCCATCTCCTTGATCTTCATGAAGCCGAACCGGTTGGTGATCTCCCGGCCGGCGAAGATATTGCGCGTGATGGACATCGTTGGTATGAGGGCCGAGTCCTGGAAGATGGTCTCCACTCCGCGGCGCTCTGTTTCGGGCCGGGTGACCTTGGGCAGTTCCTCGCCGTCCCAGAAGTACTGTCCGCTGGTCATCGGTACGACGCCGGACATGATCTTCACCAGGGTCGATTTGCCTGCACCGTTATCACCTAGAAGACCGACTACTTCTCCCTTGCCGATGGAGAAGGAGACGTCCTTGAGGACTGTGTTGGGGCCGTAGTTCTTGACGATCTTGTCGATCCGGAGGAGCGCTCCGCCGTCGGTGGTCATGCTGGAGGCGGTTTCGGTGGCTTGGGAGGTCATGATGCTTTGCCTTCCATGAACTTGTTGAATACCGCGGCGATGACGATCGCGACGCCGAGGAAGAGTTGGACGTAGAAGCCAGGGGCCTTGGCCAGGATGAGGCCGTTCTGGATGGTCTGGATCAGGGCGGCACCCACAATCATGCCGATGATCGAGCCGCGGCCTCCGGTGAGTGAGCATCCGCCGACAACTGCTGCTGCCACCGCAAGAAGCGTGTAATCCGCGGTCGTCCCCGGCTGCATTCCCGAGGTGCGGCCCACGATAAGGACTGAGGCCAGGCCGACCATTAGCCCGAGGAATGCGAAGGCCTGGAGTCTGACCGCGCGGGGCTTGATCGACACAGCGGCCGCGGCGGCCGCATTGCCGCCGACGGCGTAGATTTTGTTGCCGGCCTTGTGCCGGTGCAGGTAGAACCAGGCGACAATACCGATGACGACCATCCATACGATCTGTGAGCGGAAGTAGCCGTAGTCGCCCGCAAGGATGTTCACCGCTTCCGGCGTGCGGACGCCCGGGAGGAACGTTGCCGGGGTGAGGCCGTTGATGAAGATCGACGCCCCCGTCCAGAAGAAGCTCATGCCGAGCGTGGCGATGAAGGAAGGGATCCTCGTGTAGACCACGATGAGACCGTTCACGATGCCGATCACGATCGTGCTGGCCACGGCTGCGAGCAGGCCCACTACCCAGTCAGTCTGGTTCGAAACGCGGATGAACACGACGCCGGCGAAGCCGATCATTGCACCGACCGAAAGGTCGAACTCGCCGCAGATCATCAGGACGCCGACGCCGATGCCCAGGATCGCCAGTGCAGGGATGCTCTGGGACAGGACGCCGGACAGGTTGTCCTTGGACAGGAACGGGAACGAGCCAGGGCTCACGGCGCTGTAGACCGAGAACGCGGCAAGGATGACGACGAAAACAACGCCGATCTCAAGGGCGCCGCGGCCCCGCAGGTAGTACAGGTTTTCCTTCAGTTTGCCCGACAGCGTGGTGGGCCTGCTGTCGGCGAGGCGCCGCCTTGTCGGCGTCTCGTCCATGGCAAGCGCTGGAGTCGGGAGCGGTCCGCTCGCGACGGGTTCCGTCGGATTCTTGATATTGGCCATCTCGGCTCTCTCAATTCTCTGTGTTCGGACCATCTAGCAGGCCCTGGTGTTGCTGTTCATGTGACGCGAGTTTGGTGTTTGTATGCGGGGCCCGGAGCAGAGCCCCGCATACGACGCGGCGTTTCGTTACCAGCGGACGCCCTGCAGGTCCTTTGCCTTGAGGTTGTCCACGTTGGTCTTGTCGATGAGGCCGTTACCGCCGGAGTTGATGTCCGACGGCGAGAGCCCGAAGTCCAGCTGGAGGCTGGCCTGGAGGACGGTCTGGAACCCTTGGACATAGCCCTGTTGGTCGGCGGTGGCGATGATGCGGCCAGAGGTGATGCCGTCGATCACCTGCGGGGAAGTGTCAAAGCCGATGATCGGGGCCTTGACGCCTGCGGCGTCCTCGGCCGGCACAGCATTGCGGTGCGGAGTGCCGCCCAGCGGCACAACCGCCTTGACGTCCTTGTTGGCCGCCAACCACGAAGTCATCGAGTCGAGGGCAGCCCCGTCTTCAGCCGAAGTGCGCAGGTAGGTGCATTTGGCGCCTACGGCCTTGAGTGCGTCTTCCACGCCGCCGCCGCGTTGGATGGCGTACTGCTGCGTGGGCTCTTCGGCGGCGCATAGGACCTTGTCCCCTGCGCCAATCTTGACTTCCTTCAGCAGGCGCTGGCCGACAAGCTGGCCGACCTGCTTGAAGTCCTGACCGACAAACGCCTTGATGCAGGACTTCGCGTTGGCAGACGGGGGAACGTTGAAGGCGTACACGGAGATCCCTGCCTTCGAGGCCTCGCAGGCCGCCCCTTCCCAGGACGGGTCATTGAAGGGCACGAAGATCGCCGCGGGCTTGTTGGCGATGGCGGAGTTGATGAGGTCGCCCATCTTGCTCGCGTCCCCTCCGGCGGTCTGCTCGGTCATTTTCAGGTTGCCCAGCTGGGCTGCGTCCTTGGCTCCGGTGGCCATCTGGTTCCAGAAGGCGTCGCCGGCAGGGTCGTAGTAAGTCAAGAAATATACTGACCGGTTTTGAGCATGGCTACCGAAGCCGTCCTTAAGAGCGGCACTGGATGAACTGCTGGCGGAGCTGTTGCTGCTGCATGCGCTGGCGAACAGAAGAACGGCAGCTCCCGCGGCGGCCAGGCCGACACGGGTTGCCTTCTGTCGAGTGGTGGTCTTCATTGACACGTCCAAGTCCTTTCGTGGCCCCGCAAATCCGCCTGCCCTGGGCGGTGACGGGTTTCCTGCACGGACGCCCTGTGGCGTCCATCACAACTAGTAGACGTTTCGCGCGTTAGATTTGTCAAGAGTTTGTTCTGACATTTGGCAAAATACTTTGCCGACCCGCCGTCCCCGCCTTGGAATTTTCAGGGCAACCTGGCTGTTTGCCTGGCCGGTCATATTGTTAGTTTGACCGGACATATTCACTTTCGCGGGTTAGGGTAAGTGACGCGGATCACTGAGGGATCCGCGCCTGTACGACAAAGGATTCCGATGGAAACCGCACATCTTCACGGCAAACCTCACTGCCGCCACTGGCCGACGGCCCTCTCCGCAGGCGCCTTGGCCTTGTCGCCGTCGTAGCCGGCTCGGCCGCCCTCGTCCTCATGGACCACATCGACCGGCGCAAGAACTTCATCCTCGGCCTTGGGCTGACGACGGTCTCGCACTGGCTCATCGGCATCGCATCGATGGTGCTTCCGGTCGGCAGCCCCGCGCAGCCCTTCGTGATCCTTGCACTCGTTGTCGTGTTCGTCGGATCGGTGCAACTGTTCCTCAACATCGCCGTCTGGGTGTACCACTCGGAAGTGTTCCCGCTGCACATGCGCGGCATCGGCATTTCGGTGTTCGTCCTGTGGGTGATTAACGGGTTCCTCTCGCTCTACTTCCCCTCGCTCGTCAGCGCCGTGGGCATCACCGGCTCGTTCTTCCTCTTCGCCGCCATCAACGTCGTGGCACTGATCTTCGCCATCACCCAAGTGCCGGAGACACGCGGCCGCACCCTCGAGGCACTCGAAGAGGAAGTCACAACGGGGGCCATCTACCTCGTCCACAAGAAATAGATGAGTTCTTAGGGTCAAAAGGCAGGCGGCGCGGGCACGTGATGAGCGTCCCGGCGCCGACCGCTTTGTTGACGCGACCATTGCTCCCCGGACCATTTCCTCGTCACTGCCCTCAACGCAGCGTGGCGGAGCGGCCTAGCGCGTCGTCCGAACCTCCAGCCCTGGCCGGGTTCGTCCTCCGATCCGGAAGACCGCCCTGACGCATCCAGTGAGGCACTGCCTGTCATGCCTCACTGCGGCCGGGGCCGGGGGAGTCTGCAGGATCAGCACTCAGCGGGGCCTGAGTCCTTCGCGCTGCAGTTCGGGAGACATCAGTTCCGACATATCGATCTGACCGATCGTGAGGGTTCGACCGTATTTGAGCCGCACCCGACCGGCGATCCAGGACGTACGGGCAAGCTCAACCAACTCGCCCGTTTCCCGCAATCTGCTGCAAGTCGTGACTTCAAGCAAGGGGACGTCTTTTGGTGAGTTCAGAAGACCCGCCTGGCGGCGACTGGCGAATGAGATGCGGATGGAACCGGAGGCGGTGGCCAGTGCTGAGCGCGGTTTCTGCGAAAGAATCGCCCGGCTGGTCGCGGGAAGCCATGATTCCGTTATCGCGATTGCGACGCCGTCGACTTCCTGAATATGGAGTCCGAAAACGAACCGTTGCGCCTGGTCGTGCTCGATGAGGCCGAGAAGCTCGTTGGCCACCACTGTGTCCTTCGAGTATTCCGTGAGGCGCGAACGGGCCACATGGCCGGTTGCGAGAAGTTGCTCCCGCCATGGGCGGAGCAAGTCCACATCGAAGTGCCGATTGCTTTCAGTCACGAATGTGCCGGAACCGCGTTTGGACCGCAGATATCCGTCTGTCACCAGGCTCTCGATGGCACGACGCACCGTCATCCGGCTCACCCCGTAGTGGGCAGCAAGCTCGTTCTCCGACGGCAGACGCATTCCGCGACGAAACTCGAAGAGTTCGATTCGACGATGGAGATCCCTCTCGATCTGTCCCCATACGCTCAGCGGCGAATCCTGCTCAACGACGAACGGCTCCATATCCTAAGTATGTCATCCCGGCATCACGTTCCTTCCGCGCGGCCGAAGCAGCAGCCCGTACATGCCGGGACCCCTGGTGCATTTTCACCGGAGTAACTTGTCTAGTCCAATAGACAAATTCAGGGGTACCCGGCTGACTTGATGAACAGCCGGACCGATATTCCTCGCTGGGCGGCGCCAGCCCGGTGTTCTGCTCGTACTCTCAATCGAAAGAATCATTTGGTCGCAAAGGAGCACAGTACCAATGGAACGCGCACAGCCAGTCCGGGACGGGCATCCGCGAATCGCAATTGTCGGAAGCGGGCCGTCAGGATGCTACACGGCGCAGTTCCTCCGCAAGCGCTGGGCAGAATCGGACATTGTCATCTTCGATCGTCTGGATACCCCGTACGGGCTGATCCGCTACGGTGTGGCTCCCGATCACCTGGGAACCAAGGCGATCGCGAAGCAATTCGAAAGGCTGTTTGCCCGGGAGGGAGTCCAATTCGTCGGCGGAGTGGATGTCGGCCGGGATATTTCGATCGAAGATCTGCGTGCGGACTTCGACGTCGTGGTACTTGCCACCGGGCTGTGGGCAGACCGCACGATCGACGGGTTCCACCGGGCAGGCGGGCACGCCACCCATGCCGGGGTCTACGGATCCGGCGAACTGACCCGCATGATCAACGGCCACCCGGACCGCGACTCGGCGCGCATCAGCATCGGCCGTCGACCGGTGATCGTCGGGAACGGCAACGTCGCCATCGATCTCGTGCGGCTCATGCTCACCTCCCCGGCAGAGCTGGCAGAACTCGGAGTTCCCCATGACTCCATAGAAGCTGTATCCAACGGACCGGTCGAACACATCGACGTCGTAGGGCGCTCCGGGGTCGCCTATGCAAAATTCGACCCCGCCATGGTGCGCGAACTGGGAAAGCTCAGCGATGTCAGGTTCACCACCGACATCGACCTCACGGAAACCGGAGACGAAAAAACCAGCTCGATCACGGACCTGGTCGACGGCTCGCCGGCCGTCGCCGGCCGCGAAGTACGTTTCCACTTCGGGTGGACCCCTTCACACCTCGAAGGTGAGGACCACGTCGATCGGGCGGTATTCCGTGACACGGCAGGCCGCCGTGAGCAGCTGGTGCTGGAAACGGATTCAGTATGCACCGCCGTGGGGTTCACGGAGGCAGCCGACGACGTCCTTCTCCGCAGCACCCTTGAGTCCGAAACCACAGACCTTACCCGCGGCCTGCTGGGTAACGGGATCTACTGCGTCGGATGGTTCCGTCGAGGCCCGGTCGGGACCATCCCCGCGAACCGGAGCGACGCACGCACCGTCGCAGACGCCATTATTGCCGACATCGAAGCCGGACACCTGTCCGGTGCCACCCCCCGACCCTGACGAACACCCGACAAAGGAAGTCACCATGAGCATCGTAGTTCTTTACGGCACCGAATCCGGTAATGCCGAGACAGTCGCCGACGACCTGGTCTCAGAACTCTCAACCGAGTCCATTCGCGCGGTCGACATGGCCGATGCCATGCTCGAGGACCTCACACCGGACGCGTTCTATATTGTGGTCTGCTCGACCCATGGCGACGGTGACCTGCCGAGCAGCGCGGTTCCCTTCGCAGAGCTGCTCGACAACGAGAAGCCCGATCTTTCCGGAATCCGCTACGCCATGTTCGGATTGGGCGACAGCTCCTACGAGACCTACAGCCGGGGAAGCGAACGCATCGACGAGCGGCTAGCAGCGCTTGGTGCGACACGGGTAGGGGAGTACGGCCGTCACGATGCGAGCGACGGGTCGCTGCCCAACGACACGGCACTGGAATGGGCGAAGGGCATCGTTTCCACCGTCGACCTCTGCGCGGTGGCCTGATGAGCATCACGACCAGTGTCCACGCTGACGAGTCTGTCCAGGTCCCCGCGGACCTCACGCTCTACTACGACCCCATGTCGTACGCAGATTACGACTACCCTTACGATCTCTACAAGCGCCTGCGGGATGAGGCACCTGTCTACTACAACGCCAAGCGAAACCTCTACGTCGTTTCGCGCTACGCCGACGTGCGCGCCGCCATCGCAGACCACGAGCGCCTCTCGAGCCGCTTCGGCAACGACGTTGACGGCACGCACGACTCCTACGGCGAGGGCATGCTCGTCACGCTCGACCCTCCGCGGCACACGGCGCTTCGCGCGGCGATCCGACGCACGTTCTCTGCGCGCGAGGTCCTCGCCAAAGAGGACGGCGTGCGCGAGTTCACGCGGGAGCTGCTGCGCGACCTGTGGGAACGCGGCAGCGGCGACTTCGCAAACGAGGTCGCCGTCCCCATGGGAATCGGCATGGGAATCATGCTCCTCGGCGCTCCCCTTGATGACCACCGAGTGCTCACAGAGCACCTCGAGCGCGCGATGGTGCGCACTGTCGGCGAGTATGGCCTCCCCGAGGACGCCGCCGCGGCGAACCGCGAGACGGAAGAGGTCCTCGCCGAGCGCTTCGCCGCGCGCCGCGCCGAGATCGACGGCGGCGCGCCCGCGACAGGTAGCGACGCGTTCACGCAGATCCTCATCGCTGTGCACGCCGGTAAGGTCCGCCCTGACGAGCAGGAGGGCCTCGCGCACCTCGTGCTCTCGGCTGCGAGCGACGCTCCCGCCGCGCTCATCACAAACTGCATCGCAATCTTCGACCGGTTCCCTGGTCTGCAGCCGTTCCTGCGTGCGAACCCGTCGATGATCCCGCAGTTCGTGGAGGAGTGCCTCCGCTATGACACTCCCGGTCAGAACGTCTCGCGGCAGACGAACGAGGATGTCGAGATCGCTGGCACGGTCATCCCGAAGGACTCGCGCGTCATGCTCCTGCAGGGCTCCGCGAATCGCGACGAGCGCGTCTACCCTGACCCCGACCGGTTTGACCTCACGCGCGAGTTCACGCCCGCAAACCGGATCATGTCCTTCGGCGATGGCATCCATGCGTGCATGGGTGCGCCGTTCGCACGTCTTGCTTCGCGCATTGTCGTCGAGGAGCTGCTACGCGGCCCCGACATTCACGTCTCGGGCGCGCCCGAGCGGTGGACCAAGCAGTTGGTCCGCGGTTTCGCGAAGCTGCCGGTCGCGTTCGAGCAGTGACCGTGTACCCCGTCGAGCTTGAATGGGGCGTCAAGGAAAGCTTTGTCGCCTACCTTGAGGCGCTCCCTGACGGCCTCATCGAAGAACGCAACGGTGCCGCCCGGCGCGAAGATGTTTTCGTTCTGCCCGGCCAGCGGGTGGACGAAGACGGCTTCCGTTTCATCGGAACCATCCACTTCTATGGGCATCACGGAGTCCTGGACGTGACCCTCGATGAGTTCAGACTCGAACGTGCCGGCCGACGCACGGTGCTGTCCGCCGAAGTTTCAGGCGTTCGTATTCCCATCGCCGAATTGATGAACGTGGGAGTCGGCGGCGGCGCCGTCCTTCACTCAGAGTTCGTGAGCCTTACTGACGATGGTGCCGCCGTCCTCGGCGGCGTCTACCCCCCGGGCGCTTCTCTTGCGCCCCTGACGATCCGTTCCGCGCCCTGACGCGCGGGACCAGAGAGGACAACATGCAGTATCGCAACTTCGGTCGCACCGGCTGGAAGGTCAGTGAGATTTCCTTCGGCGCCTGGCAGCTTGGAGGGCAATGGGGCACGGTGGACGACGAGCAATCCGTTCGTGCCTTGCTGACGGCCTACGAGCAGGGCATTAACTTCGTCGACACCGCCGAGTTCTACGGGTTCGGGCACAGCGAGGAGGTCATCGGGGAGTCGCTTCGTCGCTGGGACGGGGACAAAATCTATGTCGCGACCAAGACCCGGCCAATCCAATGGCCGAACCCGGATCAGGACGATCCGCAGATGCGCGGCCGCTATCCGGCTTGGTACCTGCGTGAAAACGTCGAAGCTTCCCTGAAGCGTCTCGGGGTGGAACGCCTGGACCTGCTTCAGCTTCATTGCTGGCTGCGATCAGGAATCGGCGAGCTGGACTGGCTTGAAACGCTCAACGAGCTGCGTGCCGAGGGAAAGATCGACAAGATCGGCGTCTCAATCCGCGACTATCGCCCCGATGAAGGTGTCCAGCTTGCGGAGCTTGGGCTTGTCGATTCGATCCAGGTGATCTTCAACATGTTCGAGCAGCGACCCGTGGACGCCTTGTTCCCCGCGGCAGCGAAAACCGATACCGCAATTATCGACAGGGTCGCCTTCGACTCGGGATCTTTGTCGGGTCTCTGGACACCGGAGACCTACGACAGCTGGGAGGAAGGATCGCAGCAGCGGGAGATGTTCCGCGGAGAGCGGTTCGGTGAGACCCTTCGCCGGGTAGAGGCCCTGAAGAAGCTTGTCGCCCCCTATTACTCCACGCTTGCGGAAGCAGCCATCAAATACGTGTTGGCCTCCCCGGAGGTTTCCACCGTGATCGCCGGCATGAGTAGTTCCCGGAACATCGCCCGAAACGTCGGCTACTCGGACGGACAGCCGTTCCCGGAGGAGCTGCGTGGGCAGCTTGCCGAGCATGGATGGATCAGGAACTACTACAAATGAGCCGGACCGATCAGGTTCAGGCAGAGCTCCTCAGTCCGGACGAACTCAACGCCCGCTTGGCTGACCACGCCATCTCGTACCTACCCTTGGGCACCCTGGAGTTCCACGGACCCCATTTGCCGATCGGGCTGGACGCCCTGACCGCCCATGGCGTGTGCGTCTCCGCGGCCCGCCGCAGCGGTGGGATCGTGCTCCCGACGGTCTATCAAGGGTTCGGCGGCGGTCACGGCCATTATCCGTGGACGATCATGATGAACGGGGGAGGCGGGATCAGCGAGCACCTGAACGCTACATTGACCCGGCTGGAGGACTTCGGAGTGTCCACTGCAGTGATATTCAGTGGACACTTTGCCCCCGAACAACTGGAAATGATCGACCAGGTCTCAGCTAAATGGAATGATCGCGAAAACGGAGCCCTCAAGGTGACAGCGACCGCGGTGAACAGGTGCCCAACCGCTCCGCTCCCTGCCGATCATGCAGGAGAGTTCGAGACGACCCTGCTGGCCGGGATAGCCCCCGAACTGGTGCACCTGGAGCGTCTGCCCCCGGCAGACACCCACCCAGCCGTGGACCCGGGCGGGGACCCCTACGGGCTGCATCGCCACGAACCCCAGCACCCGCTGTGGGGCGTCTTCGGCCCCGACCCGCGGGTCGCGGTCCTTGAATCGGGCCCAACGCTACTCGAACACATGGGTGCATGGCTGGCGGAAACAGCCGCCGCGACACCCTCGAACTGAATCCCGGGGCCAACTGTCCCTCCATCCGGGGACGGATGGCCCCGGCATCGCTGAAGCGGGTCCCTTCGACCGGCATGCCCCTACAGACATGCGCATCGGTCCAGGGACCCGCTTCTACAAACGGGAAGGAGGCATTGTGGATTCACTCGTGGATGGGAAGGCGCCGGACCCGCGCAGCTCTGGCGTCCACGACAGGCCGAAGCGGTTCCCCGCTCAAGACCTGGAAGGGGCTCCCGCAGAGCCAACGGTTCCCTTCGCGCAGGTGCTGCGGTTCAGGCGGTACGGACCCGAGCCCTTGTACTACCAACTCGCCCGGAGCGTCGAGGAAGCGGTCGCCTCCGGGGAAATCCCCCACGGAACCAGGCTCCTTCCCGAGTCGGAAATGGCACACGAACTCAGGCTCGCCGTCTCAACGGTGCGCCATGCTTGGTCATACCTTGAGGACAAAGGCATGCTGGTCCGGACGCAAAAAGCCGGCACCTTCATTCGGTGATCGGCGATCACCCTCAACGGACACTGCGGCGGCAGTGTCGTCATAGAAATTGGCAACCGGGCAACGAAGGCAAATGAAAGGGTTCGCTTTGTCCATCAAGAACCTCTGCGCGCGACTTCCTGGAAGAAATCACGGCCCTTCCTGAATCCGAGGCCCTGCCGCGCCGTTCACCTTCGACGAGCGGGTCCACACCATGGAGGCCTTGGCCACAGTCAAGGAATACACCATTAACAACAACGGAAAGAAGTTCACGCTATGAAACTCGGCGTCTACAACGCGATCCTGCACGACCGTCCCCTTCCCGATGCGCTCAAGGTCATCGCCGACCTGGGGCTCACCGGCATCGAAATCAACACCGGCGGATTCCTGCCCGCCGTCCATGTCCCCACCATGGACCAGATCCTGGAAAGCGACGCGGCCCGCGATGACTACCTGGCGATCTTCGAGGGCACCGGCGTCGCTATCGCAGGCCTGAACTGCAACGGCAACCCGCTGCACCCGAAGCGCGAGATCGGCGAGAAACACGCAGAAGACATCCGCCGTTCCATCCGCCTCGCGCACAGGCTGGGCCAGAACCGCGTGGTGACCATGTCCGGGCTGCCAGGCGGTGAGCCCGGCGCCACCACGGTCAACTGGGTAGTGAACGCATGGAACTCGGCCGGACTGGACGTCCTCGACTACCAGTGGGGCATCGCAGCCGACTTCTGGCGCGAGATCGACCGCCTGGCCGCAGACCATGGCGTCAAGGTAGCCCTGGAACTGCACCCGCAGAACATCGTGTTCAACACTGCCGACGTTCACAAGCTCATCGAACTCACGAGAGCCACCCACGTGGGCGTCGAACTGGACGCGTCGCATCTGTTCTGGCAGCAAATGGATCCGGTAGCCGTGGTCCGCGAACTGGGGCCCTTGGTCTTCCAGGCAGCCGCAAAGGACATCCGAGTGAACAGCGCGAACGCCGCTCTCTACGGTGTCCTCGACAACAGCTTCCGCCGCCTCTCGCCGGAAGAAACCCGCACCAACCTCGGCGGCGAGGAGTGGGCCAACGAGTGGCCCAAGAACTCCGCTTGGGACTTCGTTGCCCTCGGCAGAGGGCACGACACCGCGTACTGGACCGAGTTCCTGCGTGCCCTGCGTGAAGTGGACCCGAACATGCTGGTCAACATCGAGCACGAAGACACCTCACTCGGCCGGATCGAAGGGCTCGAGGTGGCGGCCAAGGTCCTGCGGGACGCGGACGCAGCGCTCTCCGAGTCGCTGAACGTCTCGGCCTAGCAGCATTCTGAAGGAGCCCGGTGGGCAGTATCCCACCGGGCTCGGCTGCACCCGGCACGACCGCCGCGTTGCCGATCATTTCGAGTTCGTCCGAAGCGGGGGTGGGTCGGTCCGGAACGGGTTCAGCGTGTTGCTTGGACGGACATAGGTATCACGCCAGCCATCCGATTCGGGGTTGACGCTTTGAATGGATCGGCCCGTAATTCATATCCACTGACCCGCTCCTGCAGACAAATAGCCGTTTCTAGGTTTCGATGTGCCTTCGAATCGGATGGTGACGGCTCTGTAGCCGGGGTTTGGATTCGCGGTAGTAGGCGGCGGCGTAGCCTTTGGTGGTGGGGTAGGAGGCGCGGCGGAACGCCTCGGCGCGGCGCTCGGTTTACCCCCTCAGCGGCAGTCTTCGCCCCATGAACGTCAAGGGAATCCTCATCGAGGTCATCGGCAGCGGTAGGCAAAGCGCCTCGCTCTGACCGAAGCCGACTTCGGGAGCGGCCATGCCAGATTGCCCGCGACATACTGGTTGTCCGTCCCAAGGACTGGAGGTGACTCTTCCACGCTCGTGCGCTGGAAAGGCTCTGCCCGGCGACTCAGACGTGTGGAGTCCGGCAGGGGTCAGGTTGGTTGATTCTTGCGCAGGTATTCCCGCAGTCCGGGAATGGCGAAGTCGGTCTTTCCGTGGCCGGTTGATTCGATGAGGCCTGCGGCCAGGAGTCTGGTCCGGTATTTGGCCACGAGGCTGGGCCGCGAGCCGGTCCGCTGAACGATGTCCCCGGCGGTGGAGGGTCCGTCATCGATGGCCATGGCGTGCAGGATCTCCTGGTCTTTCGCGGATGCTGCGGCGAGGGCGGCTTCGATTACCACGCGTTCGTTGCGTCGGATGGCGGCTGCAATTGCCCGGTCGACGGCCGCGGGGGAGAGAGCACCGTTGTTATTCTCGGCCTCGCGCCAGAGGAAGTAGCCGACCAGTTGGATGAGGAAGGGGTAGCCTCCGGTGGTTATTGCTGCCTTGTGCACCAGGTCCGGGGCGATGGTGATCCCGGCGGTGGCGAACGTTTCCGTAAAGGATGTCTCGACATCGCGTACCGCGGCGGCATGGAGATCGATCTTGTCGGCTCTGCGAAGGAATGTTGCCACGCCCTCGTTCAGTAGGTCCGATACGGCAGAGGGAAGGCCTGCGAAGATCAGTGCGATGGGCAGGCGGTCCTGGATGAAGTGTTGGACGTTGGCCGCAAGCTGGGCCAGTTCGGCGCGGTCGGCCGCATGGATCTCATCGACGGTGATGAGGAGCCCGGTCCCGCGTTCGTCCAGAAGCTTCAGGAGCGTTTCCCCCAGTTCCCACCAGTCGACCTGGCGTTCGGGCGAAAGTTGTGACGTGACACTGAACCCGGCAATCGAAATCCCTGTGATACGACGGCGGGATTCGGGTTGGTCGTCAAGCTCCTGGATGAGTCGGCGCATTTTTTCGCCGATCCGGCCCATGAAGGCTCCGGTTGCGGTCTCCGCCACGACTGCCCATCCGTGCTCCTGGGCCAGGTCATGGGCTGCTCCGAGCATGACGGTCTTGCCGATGCCGCGAGCGCCGGTGAAGATGGACAGGAGTCCGGGGGCTCCGGAGCCGAGCCGCAGACCATATTCGAATTCATCCAGCAGCCCGGACCGGCCGATGACTTCCGGTGGGGTAGCTCCGGCCGTGGGCCGGAACGGGTTGTCTAGGTCGAGCACGCCATTCCTCAGGTGAATTTAGGTGAATTTGGTGAATTTAGGAATCCGGGTGAATTTGGTGAACTTTAGACGATAGTACTCGCGTTCGTTGGGTCCGCGCCACTGAGGAGTCTCCTAGGGGCCGGGTCGGCGGAAGAACCGCTTCCGGCCACGGCCCAGGCTCTCCTTGCGGCCCCGGGCGGGACGGACCCGTCGATGACTGAACCACGGGAGCCATTTCTACGTTGGGGCGCGACTGGCTGAAGCCGCACGGCACCCATGGCGAGGGACCTTGTGCGCTTTATCGTGGTGGCACTTTCGTGCAAGAAGTGGCCGCCAATCTGCTTCGGAAGGACGGCGTCGAAGACGCGGATGCAGCATTCGCGCGTATGGAGAAGGCCGGCTACTTGGTTGACATCGAAATCGACGGCCACGGCTACGTCCGGCGGAGGGCGACAATCCTTGGAAGCGACTTGGGACATGTCCGCCACACGTTTATCCCACGGAAACGATGAAAACCGCTGACATGTCGTGGACCGTGCCTCGCACAGAAATCTGCTGGATTCCGCGGATTGGCAAGCCAACGCAAGCCATTGGCAGACAACGAAATGTGCCCTCCCGTGAGAAGAGGTCAGGGGTTCGAATCCCCTTAGCTCCACAAATTTCAAGGAATTTTGTGGCTCGGCCATTCTCTACATACATCGCGCATAAAGTTTCCGCTTTCCAGCACAATCACCGGGCCCAGTGGCGGTGAAGGGAAAAAGAGCGCGGACAAAGGACCGGCGACCGGCACGTCTTATCAAAAAACGAACGTAGTATTCCGACACGCCGCTGGAATTTCATCTGCAGGACAACTTTGCAGGTGGTTTAGGGCCCTACGATAAATCGTCATCACTCGTCTATAGAGGAGATCCATTGTCGTACCAGCAGCAACAGACCGTCCCGGCCGGCAGCGCCGTCCCGCTTTGGGCCCCGCACTACGGTGCGCCCATCGGTGAGGCCGCACGCCGGTTCTTCAAGAAGTACGCCACCTTCACCGGCCGCGCCAGCCGCAGCGAATACTGGTGGTGGACCCTCATCGCCGCTGTCGTGAGCATCGTGCTGAACATCATCATGTCCGTGGCCGGCTCCGCTGGCGCCACCGTCAGTGACTCCGGAACCATGGTTCCGGGTCCCGGCGCGATCGTCGGCGTCATCCTCTTGGTCATCTGGGGCCTGGCCGTTATCGTCCCGTCCCTGGCCCTCGTCGTCCGCCGCCTGCACGATGCGAACTTCAGCGGCTGGATGATCCTTATCGGCCTTGTTCCGTTCCTCGGTGGACTGGCCTTGCTTATCTTCATGTTCCTTCCGCCTAAGCCGGAAGGCCAGCGGTTCGACGTCCCCGCCTAGCCTCAAAGCGGCGCGATACTAAAGGCCACCGGCATCCCGCCGGTGGCCTTTTGTTGTGCACGCACGTGCCGAGAATGCGTTGGGGACGGTTCAGGTCGTTGGTCGGAAGGCAGTTGGCCGTAAGAGAGGGCCGGTGGACGCACGGATGGTCAGGTGAGTGGGTAGCTCGACCTTCATGCGAAGTTGAGACTGGCCATGGCGCAGCCTGCTGACGAGCATGTCCGATGCGACCCGTCCCGCTTGTTCGATCGGAGCGGTAAGGGTGGTCAGGGGCGGTTGGCAGAAGTCGGCTCCGAAGATGTCGTCGCATCCCACGACGCTTATCTCATCGGGGACGTCGATGCCGCGTTCCCTGAGCCGGACGAGGACGCCTATGGCGACCAGGTCGTTGAACGCAATGCAGGCGGTGGCGCCGCTGTTGAGCAGGGTGTCGGCAGCGGCGGCGCCGGACCGCTTACTGGGGTGGTAGGGTCCGAGCCGGCGGATGGTGATGCCCAGTGACTCGGATCTCTCCTGCAGCGCGTCCCATCGCCGGCCGTCCGACCAGGAGTTCGGTGGGCCGGCGATGTAGGCAATATCCCTGTGGCCAAGTGAAAACAGATGTTCCATAGCCTGCTGGACCCCGGAAGCGGTATCAATGATTACGCTGGGGACGCCAGGGGTGCTGCGGTTTATGGTCACGAGGGGTGATTTGGCGGCAGCGCTGATGAGCTGTTCGTCGCTGAGCCGGGTGGCGGGAAGAATGAAGCCGACCGCAGAGCTTCGGAACTCTTCCAGGTATGTTGCTTCCAGCTCGACATCCTCTTCGGTGTCGACGAGCAATTGCGTGTAGCCGGCAGTCTTGAGTTGGTGCTGCGTGCTGCGGATGAAGTCAAAGAAGTACGGGTTTGTGATGTCTGGAACCAGGACGGCAACGGCGCCTGACCTGCCCGGGGCCGTATTTCTGGGATAGGCGGAGGGAACGTATCCCAGTTCATGCGCCGCCGCTTCGATGCGTTCCCTGGTCGCTTGGTTGACACGGTGCGGCTGGGTCAAAGCCCGCGAGACCGTTGAGGCGGCCACACCACTGAGCGCGGCGACATCCCTGATGGTCGGTCCCCGCCCCAGCGGGCTGGCTCCAATGCTGGCCTCGCTAATGCTCATAGTGCTCCCTCGTGGCCGCGCAGTCCGTTCTTAGACTCCATAATCTCTCATCTGCGAAGCCCCTCCCATCTGTGACGATGCAATCCTCAAAGCAACAATGGCAATTTATGGCAACCGTTGCACATGTTGCAGCAACTGTCATAGTGTTCCAGCTAACGTCCGGCCTGTCTGGCTGGTTCCCCCGAAGATCTCGGGGCGACTCAACGAGGAGCAAGAAAAGACATGAACAACTCAAGGACCCGAATTTTTGGCGCGGTCGTTCTCATTTCGCTGGGATCATTGGCGGTGTCTGGATGTGGCGCCGACAACAACTCGGCAAGCGCAGGCGGCGCAGTCAACGGCCAGGGCAAGACTCTGGATGTCCTGGTCGGTGCCAACACAAACAAGGCTGAGCAGTTCAAGGCCTGGCAGACTCACATTGCCGAGGCTTTCAAGAAGCAGACCGGCGCCGACTTGAAATTCGAAACCTTCGCTAACGCCAACGATGAGCTTTCCAAAATCCAAACCTCCGTTGTTGCGGGCCAGGGCCCGGACGTCTACGCAGTGGGTACAACCTTCACCCCGACGGCATACTCGACGGACGCTTTCGTGAAGTTTGACTCCAAAATGTGGGACAAGGTAGGCGGCCGCGATCGCTTTGTTCCGGCGACCTTGGGAATTTCCGGTCCCGACGCCCAGAACGAAGTGGGTGTGCCATTTACATCAAGGCCTTACGTTCTGGCCTACAACACCGAGCTGTTCAAGCAGGCCGGGTTGGATAAGCCGGCGAGCACTTGGGACGGACTTCTGGACCAGGCCAAGAAGCTGACCACGGGATCCACGTACGGTTTCGCGACAGGGTACGCCGACAACTACACGCCGTGGAAGTTTGCATGGGCCATGGCGAACCAGTCCGGCAACCCTCTGGTGGATGGAAAGACTGCCCGCATCGACGACCCGGCGGTTCTTAAGGCGTACCAGACATACTTTGGCTGGCTGACCAAGGACAAGGTTGTCAACCCGGCCGCCGTCGGCTGGAACGACACCCAGGCTGCCGCGGACTTCGCAGCGGGCCAGTCCGCGATGATGTTGATGACCACCGCATCATCGAAAGTCACGTTCGATGCGTCCGCGGTGAAGGGAAAATACGCCTACGCCGTGATGCCGACGGTGCCGCCCGGGCAGGCTTCCGCGCCCTCCGGTGGCCAGCCGGTCAGTTCCATCATTTCCGGCGACAACCTGGTGGTCGCCAAATATTCGGAGAACCAGGACCTCGCAGCCGCGTACATCAAACTGCTCACCAGCGAAGACGAGCAGATCAATTACAACAAGCTGTTTGGGGATCTTCCCACTAACGCTACGGCGGCAAAGAAGGTCCAAGACGCGGATCCCTCGCTGTCACCGATCATTGATTCGGCATCCAAGGCCAAGACCACGCCGTTCACCGGTGCATGGGGCGACATCCAGTTGGCGCTGACCAACGTCGTCGTTCAGGCCCGCCCCGATCTTGGCAACGGCAGCGTCAGCGAGGCCACTCTCAAGGCTGCGCTGGCCAAGGCCCAGAAGGACGCCCAAGCCTCCCTCGACAGGGCGTCGGCAAGCAAGTGAGCACCACAATTAAAAAAGACGCCGCCCTGCGGCGCGCCCCGGAGCTTGGCGGGCAGCCGCCTGCCAAGCGCCGGCGGACTGTGAGCGAACGAAACCGGCCGCTGTGGATGCTCACCCCCGGTGCGCTTCTGATCGGCCTGATTATCATCGTCCCCCTGATCCTGGGCATCTACATCGCGATGCTGCAACTGGATCAATACACCATCCGTAAATGGATCAGCGCCCCTTTCATCGGATTGAACAACTTCGTCGAAGCGTTCACCTCGACTGATCTGGTCCACGCCTTCGGCAACAGCGTCGGTTTCTCGGTGATTGCAACCGTAATCACGGTACCGATAGGTATTTACGCCGCATTGGCGACCCAGAATGCCTATCGTGGCAGGTCTTTGGTCCGCTCAATGTTCCTGATCCCCTATGTCCTTCCCTCATTCGTAGTGGGAAGTTTCTGGCGTACCATGCTTCAGCACGACGGCATCATAAACAAGGCACTGACAGGGTTGGGACTCCCTGCCGGCCAATGGCTCACCGGTCCGGCCAGCTTCTGGGTCCTGATCCTGGTCGAGGTGTGGGCTGCATGGCCCTTTATCTACCTGATGGCACTGTCCGGCCTTCAATCCGTGGACCAGGAGGTTCACGAGGCCGCAGCGATCGACGGCGCTCTGTGGTGGACCAAGCTGCGTTACGTGATCTTTCCCTATCTGCGCGGGCCGGTCGCCCTGGCGTGCCTCATCGCGACACTCCACCACATGAACAATTTCTCGCTGGCGTTCCTGCTGTTCGGCGTCCCGGCACCGTTTGACGTGCAGGTACTGCCCACCCTCGTGTACAGCATGAGCTTCACCAGCCTCCGGTTCGGCATGGGGGCGGCTATGGCGCTGATCTCGCTTCTGCTGATTGCGATACCGCTCTACTTCTACCTGAAAGCCGTACGACTCGACACCGGCACCGACGCGGGAGGCAAGAAATGAGCAACCAGACTTCCGACGTCGTCAATGAAGTCCCGCTGGAGACTTCCAGGGTGCTTCCCTCCAAACCCGCGACCCGAAAGACCGGACGGCAGACTGCCGCGGTTTACCGCCTGCTGCCGACCCCCTTGCTGGTTGGAGGCACTATCGTGCTGTGCGCGATGGTCGCGATTCCCTTGCTCTACATCGTGTTCTCGTCCATGAATTCGGATGTGGAAGTGGCCCGCGGGGCATACTTCCCCACGGAATTCACCCTGGCCAACTACACGAAGATCTGGAGCACCCTGCCTTTGGGGAATGGCCTCATGAACAGCGTCATGATCGCCGGGCTGGTCGCCGTCGTCTCCTCTTTGCTGGGCATCATCACCGCTTATGTGCTGGTCCGGTTCGATTTCGTTGGTCGGATCACCATCCTGCGGGGGCTCATCGGTCTGCAAAGTGTTCCAGGCGGCCTGCTCTTGCTTCCGGTGTTCGTACTCTTCGCATCAGCGGGCAACTATCTGGGGATTACGGTCATTGGCACGTACTGGGGCCTTTTCCTTGCCTACCTGACGTTTGCGCTACCTTTCTCGACTTGGGTCATGGTCACGTACCTGCGGGGTCTGCCCAAGGAACTTGAGGAAGCAGCCCGCATTGACGGCTCCTCCTCGCTCGGGGTGCTCTTCCGAATCATCTTCCCGCTCAGCTGGCCCGGGCTGGTCGTCTCCGGCGTGTTTTCCTTCCTGCTCGGCTGGAACGACGTCATGTTCGCCTCGGTCCTGACCCGTCCCAACACCCAGACCGTTGCGGTTGTGCTGCAGATCTTCGGCTCCTCGGCAGAAGGGGGAGCGCTGCCCCTCTACGGCCAGATGATGGCAGCCTCCCTGGTCTGCGCTGCTCCCGTCGTCATCCTCTACCTGATTTTCCAGCGATTCCTCGTCGGCGGCATGACCGCCGGCGGAGTCAAATAGACCCGGCACACAGGCTGCCACCATGTATCACCGCCAAGGAGAAAACGACGTGACCGTCAAGCAAACCCAGTGGACATTGTCCGGATTCGGTGACGAAATAAGTCCGGACCCGCTGATCCAAATTGCCGTTCTGCAGGCTTTGGGCGCGAACCATATCGAAGTACGCAGCGCCTGGGGCACCAACATCGTTGAATTGTCCGAAGAAGACCTGAACCGGTTGGACCTTATCCTGCGGGAACAGGGCATGGGCGTGTCGGCTATCGCCTCTCCGATCGGGAAGGTCGACGTCACCATCCCTGTCACAGTCGAACTGGACCGCCTCCGCAAGGCGATCCATGCGGCTAAGGTCCTCGGCACACGCTACATCCGGATCTTCTCCTTTTACCGGGCCGAAGGCACGGGACCCGAAGAGGTCCGCGACGCCGTCATGGACCGCATGCGTGCCCTTGCCGCAGAGGCCCAGGCACACGACGTCGTACTGCTGCACGAGAACGAAAAGGACATCTACGGCGACACCCCTGAACGTGTCTTGGACATCGTCACTACGGTCCATTCGCCGGCACTGAGGGTTGCATGGGACGCCGCGAACTTCGTTCAAGTAGGTGTCAAGCCCTTCAGCGAGGCCTACGACATGCTCCGCCCCTACCTGGAATACCTTCAGGTAAAGGATGCGCGCGCCAATGACCGCCTCGTGATGCCGGCAGGGGAAGGTGACGGAGAACTTCGCGAAACCATCAAGGCATTGAAGGAAGATGGCTTCGAAGGATTCGCTTCCCTGGAACCTCACCTGGCAAACACCCACCACCTCGGTGGATTCTCCGGACCCGCCGCGTTCGGAGTAGCCGGACGCGCTTTCAACCGCCTTCTCGAAGAAGCCGGAGTGGGGACCAAATGACCAACGCCAACTCAGTGGGCACGCCCGGACCCCGTCTGCGCACTGCCATTGTCGGTTGCGGAGTCATCGGGCGCCAGCACGCCCAGGTGGTCACTGCCAACGGGGACCTGGAGCTCGTCGCCCTTATCGATGTAGTGGAGTCAGCCGCGACCGCGTTGGCCGGCGCCGTTGAGAACCAGACACCCAAGCAGCGTCCCGCGACTTACGCGACCCTCGCCGATGCACTGAGCGACTCGGACATAGACCTTGTCGCCATCTGCACACCAAGCGGGCTGCACTCCGACCTGGCCGTCGAGGCACTGAGGGCCGGTAAGCACGTCATTATCGAAAAGCCCATCGACGTGGACTTGCCCAGCGCCAGGCGCGTTGCGGAAGCAGCGGCGGCCGCCACAGGGCAGGTCACCTCGGTGATCAGCCAGCACCGCTTCGACCCGGCCAGTGTTGCTGTTGCCAGCGCGGTCAAGTCGGGCCGCTTCGGCAAGATCACTTCTGGCGTGGCCTCGCTGGCTTGGTGGCGGGCCCAGAACTACTACGACTCCGGCCAATGGCGCGGAACCTGGGAACTCGACGGCGGCGGAGCCGTGATGAACCAAGGCGTCCACAGCGTGGACCTGCTTCTTTGGTTCTTGGGAACGCCCGTCCAGATCCAGGCCCATACCGCACTCCTGGCTCACGAGCGCATTGAAGTCGAAGACACGGCAGTTGCCACTGTGCGTTTCGCCTCGGGTGCGTTGGCAGTGATCCACTGCACCACCGCCGCATACCCCGGGCTCACTGCCCGGATCCAGGTCCATGGCGAGAGGGGATCAGCAGTGGTAGACAATGACCGGCTGCAGTATTTCCACGCTGCCGACAACGCGCCTGCAGGAGAGTCGGGGTCCTCCTACGGTATGGCCGGGGCCGGGAACCAGGCCGAACTTGAGGTTGGGGTGCACGACGCATCAGCAAACACAAAGGGGGCTGACGACCTGCAGACCGCTCACCAGAAGCAGTACGCAGACGTCGTGCAAGCCATACGCACGGGAAAAGAACCCCGGGTGGGAGTCAACGAGGCAACGGCGGCCCTAGCCACAGTGCGGGCCCTGTACGTTTCGGCAACCCTCGGAACGGCCGTGCACTTCGAAGACGTCCTGGCTGGCAAGTATGACGATGTCACCGTCCACACGGGTGGCGACGCCTAGGCACTAGGCGCAAGGTCTAGGCTCCGGAGAAGACCGGGCCACGGCTGTCCGGTCCCTGTGCTGGTGCCTCGCGTACCAGCACAGGGACCGCATCTCGCCAAAATGCATAGTTGCCAATATTTGGCAATCGGTTGTCAAGTCGTGCCGGTCTGGCTAGACTCGGGGAGAACGCATGCCTGTGAACCACATGTCCGCGCCAAATGCCGCCATGCGGGCGACGGATCCAAAGGAGAATTCCGTGACTGAAGCCAATGCACTGTGGAACCTGTCCGGTTTCGGAGACGAAGTAGACCCCGATCCCAACGTGCAGGCTGCCGTCCTGTTGGCCCTTGGTGCCAGCCATATCGAGGTGCGTAGCGCCTGGGGCACCAATGTTTCAGAACTCATGCCGGAAGATGTTGAGCGGCTCAAGGCCATCCTTGACGAGAAGGGCTTGAAGGTTTCCGCCGTCGCAAGCCCTATCGGCAAGATTGACGTCAGTGTGCCGGTGGAACGTGAGCTCGCCCGGCTGCGCCGGATTATTTCAGTAGCCAAGGGCCTGGACGCCAAGTACATCCGCATCTTCTCCTTTTATCGGGCTGAAGGGCAGAGCCCTGAAGACATCCGCGACTCAGTCATGGAGCGCATGACCGCACTCACGAACGAGGCGGCAGCGTCCGGCGTCGTCCTGCTGCACGAAAACGAAAAAGGCATCTACGGCGACACTCCGGAGCGCGTCCTGGACATCATGGAGACCGTCGATTCACCTGCACTGCGCATCGCTTGGGACAGCGCCAACTTTGTCCAGGTGGGCGTCAAGCCGTACACGGAGGGGTACGCTATGCTGCGACCCTACCTGGAGTACCTCCAAGTCAAGGACGCAGTCGCCGGCACAGGTGAAGTAGTGCCTGCCGGCGAAGGCGACGGCGAACTGGACGCCACCATCGCCGCGCTGAAGGCGGACGGTTTTGCCGGCTTCGCTTCGCTGGAGCCGCATTTGGCCAGCACCCACGAACTGGGCGGATTCTCCGGGCCGGTCGCCTTCGGTTCTGCAGCTCGTGCCTTTGCGGCACTCGCGGCCAAGAACGGTGTCGCCTTGGCCTAAGGGCCGGTACGTTCAAAGGAACACATCTTTCGAGGGAGCAAGAATGCCTAGAGCAGCAGTCATCGGTTGCGGTGATGTATCGAGTGTGCACTTCGGGGCGATCGCCAAGATGGACGACGTCGAACTCGTGGCAGTCTGCGACACCGATCCCATGCGTCTGGAGGCGGCAGAAGCCGCCTATGGCGTGGAGGGGTACGCGAATTATCTGGAGATGCTCGAGGCAGTGAGGCCCGACGTCGTGCATATCTGCACTCCGCACCACCAGCATGCCTCGCTAGCGGTGGAATGCGTTGAGCGCGGCGTCAGCGTGATTGTCGAAAAGCCGCTGGCCCACACTCTCGAAGAGGGGCGCCGACTGGTGGAGGCGGCCGAACGGGGCACGGCGAAGATCGCCGTATGTTTCCAGAACCGCTACAACGCGACGTCGCAAGCGATGCGGAGAATGCTCGACGACGGCGGGCTCGGTCAGGTTCTGGGCGCTTCGGCCACCGTGATGTGGCACCGGACGGCCGAGTACTACCGGGACCGGCCGTGGCGCGGCACCTGGGCTGAAGGAGGCGGCGGCCTCATGATGAACCAAGCCATCCACACAGTGGATCTGCTCCAATGGCTGGCAGGTGACGTGACAAAGGTGGAAGGCCATGCCTCCACGCGTTCCCTAGGCGGTGTGATCGAGGTGGAGGACACCGCGGAGTTCATCGCCGGGCACGCCAATGGTGCAACCAGCGTCTTCTACGCCACTCTGGCGAACGCCACCAACGCACCGGTGACGCTGGAAATCGTGACCGAAAAGGCTACCCTCAGCCTTCGCGGCGACCTCAACGTCACATACGCCGACGGCACCGTGGAAACGATCCCTGAACGCGCCTTGGAATCAGGTGGGCGTGCGTACTGGGGCGTGTCCCACGAACTCCTGATCAAGGACTTCTACGCCAAGCTCGAGGATCCTGCTCCGTTCTGGATCAGTCCTGCTGAAGCCGAAAAGTCGCTCAGGATCGTCAAAGACATCTATGCGCAGAGCTACCCGGAAATTTCCGGGCAGGTGCGCTAACTACTTGGCCCACGTGGGCCCGGAACACTACGGAGGACAAAGTGGCCAAAATTGGCGTACAAGCGATGATGCTGAAAGGCAGTTTCGCCGATCGCGGAGCGTTTGAAACGCTCCGCAAGGTAAGTGCGATCGGGTATAATGCCGTCGAGATTTCCCAGATCCCGATGACACCGGACAACGTTGACGAACTGGACCGCTCCCGCAGCGAACTGGGCATGGACATCGCCGCGCTGTCCGTGGCAATGGAAACCCCCAAGCGCATGCCGGGCGATTCGCTCAAGGACCACTTCAACAAGATCGTGGACGACGCAAGGCGACTGGACACTCACCTCCTGCGGATCGGCATGATGCCGTTTCCCGCCATGAAGTCGATCGACGCCGTGGTGGACTTCGCGAAGCAGGCCAACGAATACGCGGAGAGGCTTCGGGAACACGGCATCGGCCTGTACTACCACAACCACCACATTGAGTTCGCGAAGTTCGACGGCAAATACATGCTGGACATCATTGCCGAGAACTCCCCGGCAATGGGCATGGAGATCGACGTGCACTGGGTGCAGCGCGGCGGCCTGGACCCTGTCCGGACTCTGGCAAAGTACGCCGGACGCACTGCCATGGTGCACCTGAAGGACTACCGGATCGGCGAGTTGCCGGAATCGGCCTTCGGGCTCCTGGAAACGGGGGACCTCATGGGCTTCATGGCCGAGTTCAGGAACGTGGTCCAATTCGCTGAAGTGGGCGAAGGCAACCTGGACTTCCCCTCGATCATCCCGGCCGCCCAGACCGCCGGCGCGGAGTACATGCTCGTCGAGCAGGACGAGCTGTACGGACGCACTGTTTGGGAAGCCTTGCAGACTTCCCACGACAACCTGGTGGCCATGGGCCACGCTGACCTTTTCTAGGATTGCTTCACCCGACCCGCAAGTCTCCCCACCCATATCGAACATGGAGAATCACCCATGAGCACGAAAGTACGCCTTGGCATCATCGGCCTGGGCCAGCAGGGCGGCGCATACGCCAAGTTCATCACGGACGGAATGGTCCCGAACATGGTAATTGGCGCCATCTGCGACACCGATCCCGCAAAAAAGGACTTGGCGGCCGCCCAGTATCCGGATGCACCGTTCTACGACGACTACATCGCCCTGCTTGAAAGCGGCGACGTCGATGCGATCGTCACGTGCGTGCCTCACTTCCTGCACCCGGATATGGGCATCGAATCGCTCAAGCGCAATATCCACGCCCTGGTGGAGAAGCCTGCCGGTGTCTACACCAAGCAGGTCAAGCAACTGAACGAATTCGCGGCCTCCAAGCCCGAGCTTTCCTTTGGCATCATGTTCAACCAGCGCAACAACCCGCTCTACAAAAAGCT
Source organism: Arthrobacter rhizophilus (assembly GCF_026241105.1). Taxonomy (GTDB): domain Bacteria; phylum Actinomycetota; class Actinomycetes; order Actinomycetales; family Micrococcaceae; genus Arthrobacter. Next base: position 149,067 of record NZ_JAPFFT010000001.1, read on the forward strand.
CAAGGAAATCGTCGACAACGGCGAGATCGGCAGCATCCGCCGCACCAACTGGATCATCACCAACTGGTGGCGTCCGCAGGGCTACTACAACTCCAGCGAATGGCGCGCCACGTGGGGCGGCGAAGGCGGCGGCGTCCTGGTCAACCAGGCACCCCACCAGCTTGACCTCTGGCAGTGGATCTGTGGCGTGCCGAAGTCCGTCTACTCCAAGGTGGCCTACGGTTTCCGCCGTGACATCGCAGTGGAGGATGAGGTCACCGCAGTGGTGGACTACGGCAATGGCGCCACCGGGGTGTTCGTCACCGCCACGCACGACCTCGTGGGAACCGACCGCTTCGAGATCCTGGGCGACCAGGGCAAGATCGTGGTGGAGAACAGCAAGACCGCTACAGTCACCAGGCTGGTCAAACCAGAGCGCGAACTCAGCGACGGCATGGACATGGACGATGTCCGCAAGCTCTTCATGGGTGAGTTGAAGGCCGAGGACTACTACACCACGGAGGTCATCGAGTTCGAGTCCGTCTGGGGTGGACAGCACGCTGGCGTCCTGGAGAACTTCGCGGCCAACATCCTGGACGGTACTCCGCTGCTGGCCCCCGGCTCGGACGGGATCAAGGGCGTTCGCCTGGCGAATGCCATCCACCTGTCCAGTTGGACCGGCAGGGAGGTCTCCCTCGATTTTGACGAAGAGGAGTACATGCGCGAGCTCAACAAGCGCATCCGGGAAGAAGGTAAGTTCCCTGAGCGTTACTAATGAGCGGTGCGCTCGTAGTTAACCGCGCATTTGGGCGGGGCGGTCGCCAGCCGATTGATTGGCAACCGTCCTGCTTATTGTTGCCATGCACGATTACGATGGAGCCGTGACCCAAGTAACGAACCCCGGAGCAGCAACCGTCCCAGCCAGGCGTGGACGCGGGGAGAAATCCTCACCGACCATCTACGACATCGCGAAGCTCGCGGGAGTCAACCCCTCCACGGTCTCGCGCGCGCTGAGCAAGCCTGGGCGGGTCAGTGCCAAGACCCAGAAGATCATCGAGGATGCCGCCGAGCAGCTGAACTACCGGGTGAACCCTTTCGCCCGGGCGCTTCCCACTGGCCGGACGCAAACGATCGGGCTGATCGTCGCGGATATTACCAACCCGACGTTCTTCGACATTATCCGCGGCGCGGAGACCACTGGATCCGCCCGGGATTACACGATGGTGTTGGCTGAATCCGCGGAGTCGCCGGAAACCGAGCTCACCGCGGCCCGCCGGATGTTGAGCACCGTGGACGGCCTCATTCTGGCGAGCCCGCGTATGGATGACGAACAGATCCGTGCTTTGGCCTCGGAGAAGCCGGTGGCCGTCATCAACCGCGAAGTGGACGGCGTGCCCTGCGTGGTTCCGGACGTGAACAAAGGCATCAGCCAGGCTGTGCGGAGCCTTGCCGCGAATGGTCATCAGAAGCTCGCCTACGTTGCCGGGCCGCCGCAGTCTTGGATGTCCCGCCGCCGTTGGGAGGGTGTCCAGGCTGCCTGCGACTGGTACAAGTTGGAGGCGGTCCGTTTGGAATCGTCCAAGCCAACCGTCGACGGCGGTCGCCAAGTAGCGCGCGACGTCCTGGCGAGCGGCGCGACGGCGGTCATCACTTATAACGATCTTCTCGCCATAGGCCTCATGCAGGAGTTGCAGGCCGCCGGTATGCGCGTTCCCGACCAGATCAGCATTGTTGGCTTCGACGACATCTTCGGGGCGGACTTCACGACCCCCGCACTCACCACCGTCAGATCACCCTTGGGGGAGTGCGGGTCCCGCGCCGCGGCCCTGCTGCTAGATATGCTGCTCGGCCATGAGGGCCCTGGGGGAGTGGTTCGCGTGGATACAGAGCTCGTGGTGCGCGGCTCCAGCGGAAGGCTGCTCGCCTAGTTTCAAGCGATCCCCCAGGATAGTTGCAACGAGATGGCAAAAGATGGCAACCGGTTGACATACCGCCTCCCCGGATCGAAAATTGACCTATGTCACAGTCGATCGCAGCCAACCCTGACCGCCTCCTACCTGCGGATCCCGGGACGCGCAGCATTGCGCGCTCCTTGCTGGAGCGCGTCCAGGACCTGCCCATCATCTCCCCGCACGGCCACGTTGACGCCGCCGTCATCGAGCACAACACCCCGTTCCCTGATCCGGCCGCGCTCCTGGTCAGCCCGGACCACTACGTCACCCGCTTGATCCACGCCAGCGGAGTCCCGATGGACAAACTGCTCGTGCAAGGTGCCAGCGGGTCCGAATCGCGGGAGATCTGGCGGACATTCGTCCAGGCCTGGCCCCTCTTCGAAGGCACAGCCTCCGGGTACTGGCTCCGCACGCAGTTCGAAAGCGTGTTCAAGCTGGGCGCGGACCTTGGCGAAATGTCCGCCGACGCCAGCTACGACGCCATTGCTGCCAAGCTCGTTGAGCCCGACTTCCGTCCCCGCCAGCTCTTCAAGGACTTCAACATCGAAGTCCTTGCCACCACGGACGATCCCCTGGACAGCCTGGCCAGCCACAAGGCCATCGCCGAGGACCCGTCCTTCAACGGCCGCGTGCTGCCCACGTTCCGCCCGGATGCCTACCTGAACATCGCGCACCCGGCGTGGAGCGCCAACGTCGACCGGCTTGTCGATTCCGCCGGCGAGGGCGCTACAGGCTACACCGGCTACATCAAGGCCCTGGAAAACCGACGTCGCTACTTCGTGGACCATGGCGCGGTCTCGGCGGACCACGGCGTCCTGACCCCGGCAACGCTCAAGCTGGACCGGACCGAAGCCGAGCGGATCTTCGAACTCGCGCGTACCGGCAAGGCGACAGCCGAGGACCGCAACACCTTCGAAGCCCATATGATGTACCAGATGGCCCGGATGTCCGTGGAGGACGGCCTGGTCATGACCATCCACCCCGGTTCCTTCCGCAACCACCATCAGCCCACTTTTGACGCCTACGGTGCGGACACCGGCCACGACATCCCGTTCGCCACCAACTACACCGAGGCGATCCGGCCCCTGCTTCAGGACTTCGGCACGGCCAAGGACTTCCACCTGGTGCTGTTCACACTGGACGAGACAGTGTTCTCCCGCGAACTGGCGCCGCTGGCTGGGTTCTACCCCTCCGTGTACCTCGGAGCACCCTGGTGGTTCCTTGACGCCCCGGATGCCATGCTCCGCTTCCGCTCCGCCGTCACCGAAACCACCGGCTTCTCGCGGTCCTCGGGCTTCATCGACGACACCCGAGCGTTTTGCTCCATCCCGGCCCGGCACGACGCGTCCCGCCGGATCGAAGCCTCGTTCCTCGCTCGCCTCGTTGCCGAGCACCGGGTCAGCGAAGCCCGCGCCCACGAACTCATCGTCGACGTCGTCGACGCCTCACCACGAAGGGTATTCAAGCTGTGACCACCGAACCCACGCAGCCCGCGGATCTGCCCCGCTTGAGCCGTGCCGTCAGGCCCACCGCGAAAGCTCCTGTGCGTATTGTGCACATGGGACTGGGCGCATTCCACCGCTCGCACCAGGCGTGGTACACCCAGCACGCCAGCGACGCCGCGGAGTGGGGCATTGCTTCCTTCACGGGCCGCCGCCCGGATGCCGCAGAGGTCCTGGTTGCCCAGGATGGCCTCTATACCTTGGTGGAGCGTTCGGACGCGGGTGATTCTTTCGAGGTCATCGGCAGCATCGTCGAAGCAGTCGACGGTGCCGACGTTGAGCGTTTTGTCGAGCTTGTCTCCGCCCCGCTGACTTCGCTCATCACGCTCACCATCACCGAGGCCGCCTACCGGCTCGGGGCAGACGGCAAGCTGGACAGCCAGGCGCCGGACGTCGCGGCAGACCTCGCTTTGCTCGCTGAGGGTGCCGGCTCTGTTTCCGGCAAGCCGTCGACGCCGTTGGGCCGCCTGGTGCTGGCCCTGGCCTCCCGTCGCGATGCCGACGCCGGCCCTCTCGCCGTCGTCTGCTGCGACAACCTTTCCAACAACGGGACCGTGGCCAGAAACGCCGTGGTGGGGATGGCCCTGGCGTTCGACGCTGGACTCGCTGCCTGGATCAACGCGAGCGTCAGTTTTGTCAGCACTTCCGTTGACCGCATTACGCCGCGTACCATCGAGGCCGATATCGCCGCCGTCGCTGCCGCCTGCGGATACCGCGACGAATCTCCCGTGGTCGCCGAGCCCTTCCGCGACTGGGTGCTGAGCGGGGACTTCCCCGCGGGACGCCCGCACTGGGAAGACGCCGGCGCCATTTTCGTGGACGAAATCGAGCCGTACGAGAACCGCAAGCTGTGGCTCCTCAACGGCGCCCACTCGCTCCTCGCCTATGCCGGGCAGCTGCGCGGCCACAAGACCGTGGCGGAAGCCCTCGCCGACGAGGGTTGCCGCCGGGCCGTGGAAGATTTCTGGAACGAGGCCGCCGCCAACCTCCACGGCGACGAGTTGCGCATCCCCGAGTACCGGGCTGCCCTCCTGGAGCGCTTCGGGAACTCCCGGATCGCCCACCACCTGGCCCAGATAGCCATGGACGGCAGCACCAAACTGCGCATGCGAGCCGTACCGGTCCTCCGCGCCGAACGTGCCGCCGGCCGACGCGGCGAAGGGGCTGCGCGCATGATCGCGGCCTGGTCTGCGTACACTGCCTCGGCAACCGGACTTCAGGACCCGCGGGCGGCAGACATCGCTGCGGCCAACACGCTTGTCGGCCGTGCCCGGCTCGAGGCGCTGCTGGACCTCGTGGATCCGGAATTGGCCGCCGACGCCGGGATCGTGGACCTCGTCGAGGGCTTGGCCGAGACCTTCGCAGCTGCTGGCAACCTTAGCTAATCCGTCAGCCACTTTCGACGGCGCCCGTTAACTTCCACGTGAAGGTGACGGGCGCCGTCGTTTAGGCCCTGATGTGTGAACGAGCGATTGGCAGGACCGACGCTCGCTCACTTCTGGGGACCTTTTCGCCGACGCTCGCTCACTTCTTCCGAGCGAGCGCCTCAAGAGCATATAGACCCAAGATCGCGGCAATGACGAATCCGCCTGAAGCGGAGAAGTTCAATGAAAACATTTGGCAACCGCTTGCCGAAAGGTTGCCAGTGTGATTAGAATTACTTCAAGCTTCAAGAATATCAGGCCTGGTTCGGCCGAAGCCCTTCCATCATCGCAAGCCGGAACGTGGGGTACCGGCAAGGGTAAAGGAGCCCGCAATGAACAAGCTCAGCAAACTCAGCATCTTAGGCTACGGGGCTGGCGACGCCGCCAACAACCTTGCCTTCACCACTGCCACCATGTTCCTGCTCGTCTACTACACCGACGTCGCGGGCATATCCGCGGCAGCCGCCGGGACTCTGTTGCTTACTGTCAGGATCTTCGACGCTTTCGCCGATGTCTTTGCCGGACGATTGGTTGACCGCGCCTACAGCAAGCGCTTCGGAAAATTCCGCCCATTCATTATGTTCGGCTCCATCCCTCTGCTGCTCCTGAGTGTCGCAGCCTTCTCCATTCCGCAGGTCGGTGAAACGGGGATGTTGCTCTACGCCTATGTGACATATGCGGCCCTCGGCCTGGCCTACTCGCTGGTCAATATCCCGTACGGTTCGCTGGCCGGCGCGATGACCCAAGAGCCGGGGGAGCGAGCCAAGCTGGGCTCCGCCCGCATGGTCGGCGCCCTTTTGGTCAGTTCCGCATTGGGCATCTTCGTAGCTCCGCTCATCAAGCCCGGCGCCAACCTGCAGTCCACGTTCACCATCATCACTCTGGTCTTCGTCGGGATCGGCGCAGTGCTGTACTTCTTCACGTTCCTGACCGCCAAGGAGCGGGTCCACAGGGCGGTGCCCAAGGTTTCCTTCAAGCAAAGCATGGCGACGCTCAGGACAAACCGTCCCCTGCTCATGCTGTGCCTGAGCTCCTTCCTCTTCTTGACCGGCTACATGGCTCTGTCTTCGGTGCAGCTGTACTACTTGCGCGACGTCCTCGGCCGACTGGATCTCTACGCGGTTCTCTCCATCGTCCAACTGCTGGTGACTTTTGCCCTCGCTCCGGTCATGCCAAGGCTGGTCCGAAACTTCGGCAAGAAGACCATCTACGTGGCTGCCGGGCTCCTCGCCATCATCGGTGGCGCAATCGTCTTCTTCGCTCCGGCCTTCATGGTCTGGGTCGGGTTCTCCGGTCTCCTCTTGAGCATGCTCGGTGTCATGGCCGTCAACATCGTCGTGTGGGCCTTGGAGGCAGACACCGTGGAATACGGCGAATGGAAGACCGGTGTCCGGACTGAAGGCATCACGTATGCGCTGTTCTCCTTCACCCGCAAGACGGGCCAAGCCGTCGGCGGCGCCCTTGCCGCATACGCACTCGCGGCGGGCGGCTATAAGTCCGGCGCCACGCACAGCGCCGAATCCCTGCAGGCTATCCAGTTTGCCGCAGGTGCGCTGCCCACCATCATGACCATCTTCGCAATCGTCGTCATGGCGAAGTACAAGCTGACCGATGCGTTCCACGCCCAGATCCTGGGTGAAATCAAGGCCCGTCGTTCGCTGGAAACATCCGGCGCGGAGCAATTCTGTGGGGATGGTGCCGCGGCGACTCCCGCAGGGGGGACCGCCGCGGAAACCGCTGGACCAGAAAAAATCTCCACGAAATAATACTGCAACCGGTTGCCAATAATTGTCATCCATCCTAAGATCGTCTTTACCCGCCCTGTGGTGCACGTCGCATCCGGGCCAGGTCAGCCCTCGATCAGCAACCCTGAAAGGACCAGCTGTGAAAATCATTGCCGCTGAAGTTTTCGTGACCAGCCCCACCCGGAACTTCGTGACCTTGCGGATCACCACCGAGGACGGCGTGACCGGCATCGGCGACGCGACCCTGAACGGCCGTGAGCTCGCCGTGGCCGCGTACCTGAAGGAACACGTTGCGCAGCTGCTGATCGGCAAGGACCCGCACCGCATCGAGGACACCTGGCAGTTCCTCTACCGCTCCTCGTACTGGCGCCGCGGCCCGGTCACCATGGCAGCCATCGCCGCCGTCGACATGGCGCTGTGGGACATCAAGGGCAAGGTGGCCGGACTGCCGGTCTACCAGCTCCTCGGCGGTGCTTCCCGCAACGGGCTCCGTGCGTACGGCCACGCCTCGGGGGCGGACATCCCTTCTTTGTTCGACTCGGTCCGGGAGCACCTGGAACTGGGCTACAAGTCCATCCGCATCCAGACCGCCATCCCGGGCATCAAGGCCGTCTACGGCGTGGCTGCGCAAGCACAGGCTTCCGGCGAGCGCTACGACTACGAACCCGCCGGCCGGGGTGCGTTCCCGCAGGAAGAGGACTGGGACACCCGCGCCTACCTCCGCCACCTGCCCACCGTCTTCGAAGCGGTGCGCAACGAATTCGGTCCGGAAATCCCGCTGCTCCACGATGGCCACCACCGCATGACCCCCATCCAGGCCGCCAAGCTCGGCAAGGCCCTGGAACCGTACGATCTCTTCTGGCTCGAAGACTGCACCCCGGCCGAAAACCAGGAAGGGCTGCGACTGGTCCGCCAGCACACCACCACGCCGCTGGCCATCGGTGAAATCTTCAATACTGTCTTTGACTTCCAGACCCTCATCAAAGAACAGCTGATCGACTACGTCCGGGCCGCGTCCACGCACTTCGGCGGGATCTCGCCGCTGAAGAAGGTCATGGACTTCGCCGCCCAGTACCAGATCAAGTCCGGCTTCCACGGCCCCACGGACATTTCACCAGTCGGCTTCGCCGCGCAGCTGCACGTGGGCCTGGCCATCCACAACTACGGCATCCAGGAGTACATGCAGCACTCGGACAAGACCAACACAGTCTTCGAGCAGTCCATGACCTTCACTGACGGCTACTTGCACCCGGGCGACAAGCCGGGCCTCGGCGTCGAATTCAACGAGGAAGCCGCCAATTCCTTCCCGTACCAGCAGGCCTACCTGCCCTACAACCGCCTCGTCGACGGCACCGTTCATGACTGGTAGGAACGCCGCCATGGCTGGCGATCTCAGCGCAGCCGCGGAAAAGCCGCGGCGCATTGTGGTGATGGGCGTCTCCGGCTGCGGCAAGACAACCATCGGGGACCTCGTGGCCCGGGCGCTGGGAGTTCCGTTCCTCGACGGCGATTCGCTCCATCCGGTGGAAAACGTTGCCAAAATGGCCGCGGGAACCCCACTGACTGATGAAGACCGCTGGCCGTGGCTGGCGACGGTCGGCACCGAACTCGCCAACGCCGGGGATGGCGGACTGGTTCTCGCCTGTTCCGCCCTGCGGCGCAGCTACCGGGATGCCATTCGTGAGAAAGCCCCGGACACCGTCTTCCTGCACCTGCACGGCAGCAAAGAGGTGCTTCGGGAACGGACAGAAGGTCGTTCCGGCCACTTCATGCCGCCTGCCCTCCTTGATTCGCAGCTCGCCACTCTGGAACCGCTCGACGCCGACGAGGCCGGGTTCGTCGTGGACATCGCCGCCCCTGTAAGCGAGGTGGTCGCGGAGGCGCTGGCCGGGATTGCCGCCGTCGCAGGTTCCAACGCTCCGGCGGGCAACGGCACCGCGGCCGTGGGCACCCAAGCGCGCCAGTTCGACGTCGACCTCCAGTCGGCGCCGTTCAACCTCGACGACGACGCCGTTGCGTGGGTGGATTCGACCATCCGTGGCATGAGCCTCGAGGAGAAAATCGGGCAGCTCTTCATCAACCACAACAACGATTACTCCCCGGAGTACCTTGACGGCGTGCTGGAGAACTACCACGTCGGCGGCATGCGGTACAGGCCGGGTCCGTCCGCCGCTGTGCAGCAACACATCCGTTATGCCCAGTCCAAAACGCGCATCCCGCTCCTGGTGGCCTCCAACCCGGAAATGGGGGGCGCCGGAAGCTGCGACGACGGAACTTTCGTGTCGACCCACCTGCAGGCCGGTTCCCACCCGGATAAGTCCATCGCCCGGAAAATGGGTCAGGTTGCTGGAGTGGAAACGGCGGCTCTGGGCTGCAACTGGGCCTTCGCACCGATCGTGGACATCCACTACAACTGGCGGAACACGGTCATCTCCACCAGGGCCTTCGGGAACGCGCCGGAAATCGTGGTGGAGCGCGCCAAGGAGTACTTCGACGGAATCAGCGAATCGCCCACCGCCTGTGCCATCAAGCATTTCCCGGGCGACGGCGTGGACGAACGGGACCAGCACGTGGTTACTTCGTACAACACGCTCGGGTACGCGGAATGGAATTCCAGCTACGGGCACGTTTACCGGGAAATGATCGGCCATGGGGTCCAATCCATCATGGTCGGACACATCGGGGCGCCGGAGCTCACTCGGCACTTCCGTCCGGGGACGGCGGACAAGCACATCCTGCCCGCCACCCTCGCTCCGGAGCTACTCCAGGACCTGCTCCGTGGTGAACTCGGCTTCAATGGCCTGATCCTCACCGATGCCTCGCAGATGATCGGCTTGACCCAAGCGATGAAGCGCAAGGACCTGGTTCCGGCGACCATCGCGGCCGGCTGCGACATGTTCCTGTTCTTCCGCAACCCCGCTGAGGACTTCCAGTACATGATGGACGGCTACAAAACCGGAGTCATCACCGAGCAGCGCCTCCACGATGCGCTGCGCCGGATCCTCGGGTTGAAGGCCAGCCTGGGGTTGCACAAGAAGCTCCCGGACGAATTGACGCCGCCGCCCGGGGCGCTCCGTGTGATTGGCAGCGACGCCCATCTTGCCGTCGCCGCCGAGATCGCAGACAAGACCGTCACCCTGATCAAGGACACCGCCAGCAACCTGCCTATCACGCCGGAAACGCACAAGCGCATACGCCTGTACGGCATCTCCGGCGGTTCCGATTTCACCCGTGCGGATCCCCTGGCCTACTTGGACACGGTCAAGGAAGAGCTGGAAAGCGCAGGCTTTGAAGTCCACGTCTTCAAGACGGCCGAGCAGCGTGAAGCTGCGGGCGAGTCCGGAGTGAACTTCATGAGCGTCATCGCCGACGAAGCGACCGGCGACTACGCGGACAAATACGACGCCGCCTTCGTCTTCGCCAATGTCAAGGGCTTCGCCCAGGAAGCTGCCATCCGCATCAAGTGGTCCAGCCCAATGGCGGCGGAAATCCCCTGGTACGTCACGGAGGTCCCCACGGTGTTCGTCTCACTGAACCAGCCGAACCACTTGATCGATGTGCCGATGGTCAAGACCGCCATCAACGCCCACGCAGGAACTCGCGAGGCCATTCGGGCGACAATCCAGAAAATCCAGGGCAAGTCCGAGTTCCAGGGGACGTTCAACGAAAACGTGTTCTGCGATTCGTTCGATACCCGGCTTTAGCCGCGACAGGCTCCGGTCTGTGACGGCCACTCCCCAGCCGTAACGGGGAGTGGCAGTCACGGTCCCGGCGTCCGGATTGCTTGGGGTAAGGAGTTCGAATTTCCCGGCCTCCATATTGTCGATGCCTCGCAGTAGTATTCGGGCATGCCTGACCAGCCCGAATATCCCGCGCCGTTGAACTCAGTTGGCGCCCCGCCTCCGCGTCAAACGGAGCCCCTGTCAACTGTTTCGAGGGTGCCCGTCATCGCCAAGCTCGTGTGGCCGAAATACCTTCAATACGTTCCGGCCATGGTCACCCGGACGGCAGAGGGCAAAGTGCTGGTGCAATGGTGGCCGAACCCCTTCGGATCGGCCACGAGGTTGACCTGGCTGAAAGATACGGACGTGCGGGCCGAACTGCGCTACGAGCGTTGAGCGCTGCGGGAGATGAATCAGGCGGCAGGGTTCGCGACGTCCACCAACTTGGTGTTGTCCTCCACGAGCTCTACGGGCCTCATCGTCCATGACGACGCCAAGCGATACGCATCTCCCAGCACGGCGTCCAAAAGAGCTTGGCCCCGGGTTTCCTTGGGGTCGATCCAATCGTCGATCATGGCCGGAGAAATCGGAACCGGGATCCGATCATGCAAATTGTGCAGCCTCTCGTGAACGCCTTCCGGAGGGGAATCCATGGTCAGGATCGAGCAGGACAAACGCCACGCGCCAGGCGCGGACTTGTCCGCGATGCTCTCGTCACGCCAAGGCGCAAACAAACCGGCGAAAGTAATCAGCTCGTCCTGCGGTTCGACGACATAGCGCTGCTTGGGATCTTTGCGGCCAGGACCCGATTTCTTCCACTCGTAGTAGGCAGAAGCCGGGACGACGGCCCGCCACTTCGGCAGGGAAGCTTTGAACACCGGGATTGCCCCAGCGGTTTCCGAACGCGCATTCCAGGTGGGTACCTTCGAATCGAAGGACTTGGAGAATGATGGAACCAAGCCCCACCGCCCGGCCGCGAGCTCCCGTCCAACCGAGCTTTCTCCTGCCCGCCCCCTCAGGAACACCACAGGGTCAGTCGGATTGATCTGGAGGGTCGGCGAAGGGTAGCCGGTATCACCCCGCAGTACAGCACCGAGCTTCCTCGAGAGATAGTCTGCTTCGAAACCGACACTGAACCGACCGCACATATCGACATTCTCGCCTAGCGCTTGGGACAACGCCAGTCTTCGGCGACCATACTGGAGCAAGATCGAAGAACCCATATCCTGACAACCCGGTCATTTGGAGGGCCCCATGAGCAACCCCCGTGGCGAGGACACGCCGCTGGCCAAGGGCAGCCCCGCCCGATTGACGGGACCGGTACTGGCAGGGGTGCTCCCGAAGCAGCCTGCCACAGTGGTTGAAAAGGCCGCGGAAGTAGCGCTTACCGCCGGATTGGAGCTGGTCCTGGCCTTCGCCGATGTCACGAGCTTTCCGGCGGCAGGGGACCGGGACGGGCATCTGGTGGCCCAGCCGATCGATCCTGACGGAATCGACGACGACGCCGCCGCCATTTCGGAGTCGCTGCAGTCCCGCATCGCGGATCAACTCAGCGGATCGGGTGTGCAGTGGTCCTTTGTCACGCTCGCGGGCGAGCCTGCGAGGTCATTGGGCCGCTATGCCGCGAGCATCAACGCCTCCATGATCGTCGTGGGAACCAAGGAACATGGCCTCGGTCCGAAGTTTGAAGGATTGGTCACTGGATCGGTAGCGTTGCACTTGGCCCATCGCCAATACTGCCCCGTGCTCATGGTTCCCTTGGGCCGTCACGACGCAAGCAGGGATCAATGAAGGAAAGCAGCACCGCCGCGCCCGGAGCCAAAACCCAGATGGCGCCAACGGACCGGCACTCGCACCGCCCGCTCCATCTGCACGGGCGGTTCGTTCTCCTCGTGGCGGCCGGAGGAATCCTCGGGGCCCTAAGCCGCTACTGGTTTGGCATGGCCGTTCCGGCGCCGGACGCGTGGCCGCTGCCCACTTTGCTTATCAATCTGTCCGGGGCGCTCGCGCTGGGCTGGCTCCTCGAAGCGCTTGCCCGGAGCGGGCCCGACGCCGGACTCCGCCGGGTTGCCCGGCTCGGCATCGGGAGTGGTTTCCTCGGGGCCTACACCACCTACAGCACCCTAGCGCTGGACTCCGTGCATCTCTTCGGAGCAGGACGCGGAATGGACGCTCTGTGGTACCTGGCAGCCACCCTGGTCGGCGGTGCCGCGGCCACAACCCTGGGTATCTGGCTTGGAGCGTTCCGGCACAAGTCCGCCCAACAGATGCAGAAGGCCCAACCATGACTGTCCTCCTGATCGCACTCGCGGGCGGCGGAGGGGCGGCCGCCCGGTTCGTGGTGGATGGCCTGGTCCGCTCCCGGGCCCGGACCGCCCTGCCGCTGGGCACCATCTTCATCAACGTCTCCGGCTCACTGCTCATGGGGATCTTGGCAGGACTGGTCATGGCCCATCAGGCTCCTGAATCCCTTCAGTTGATTCTCGGCACCGGATTCCTGGGCGGATACACGACCTTCAGCACAGCAAGCCTGGAGACTGTCAGGCTTGTCCAGAGCGGCCGGACGGGCCTCGCCCTCCTCAACGGAGTGGGCACAATGGCCGCTTGTGTCGCCGCCGCAGCAGCCGGCGTCGGGCTAGTTCTCTTGCTCTGAAGCGGCGCGTCAGCTGTAAAGCCCCGCCAGCAACTCAACAATGCGTTCGCGCTCCCGCGGCGGGTCTCTGATCGTCGCGGCCAACGCCGGTGCGCTGCTGCTGCGGGGTTGAAAGCAGTAGGGCAGCGTCAGGCCTCAGCCTCCCTGAGAGCCTGTTCCTCGTGTCGGTAGCCGACCGTCTCGTAAGCGACGACGATGAGCGCGGGCGAGGCAGCGACGAGGAGCAGCGCGGCGCCCACGCTCGCACCGAGGCCCACCACCGCGGATACAAGGGCGAGCGCGGCCGCGCTGAATATCCAGATGTGGTAGCGGTCGGCAGTGCGCAGCAGGAGTGAGTAGATGGTCACGAGGGTCAGTTCGAAGACGAACACTGGAAGGGCGACGGCGAGCACTGTGGCGGTGGCGTCGATGTGGCTCCCACCGGAGATGAAGATCGCCGCGGCATGGAGGCCGGCGCCGGTGCCGACTACCGCGGCGAACACGACGATGTGCAGGTAGCTCATCCGAACGCGCGACGGCGATGATGTCCCAGTACCCGCCCGGATGGGACGGTGAAGTACAACCACCACATCGCGAAGGCAAGGGCGGTGCCGCCGGAGGCGACGAGCACGACCTCGACCGACCAACCCGACCGGTCGACGACGGCCGAGATCGCGAGCACAGTGCCGAGGATCACCTCGCCGAGTGTGATGATTACGAGCAGCGAGTACCGTTCAGCTATGTGGTGCGAATGCCAAGGGGTGCCACCGTCCTTGCGCTCGGCGAGGAGCGGGCCCAACAGCTCGACGCCGACGAGAGCCCCGATGATCCACGACGTCGACCCGATCGGGAGCGAGGCGAAGATGAGTACCACCCATCCGACCTGCGCCACCGACACGGCAGCCGCGTAGGTCAGGCACGCCCGCCGATGCTCAGGATCATGCCGCGCAGCGCGCAGCCAGAGCGCGACCGCGGCGACACGCATGATCACGTACCCGCTCACCATGATCGCGTTGTCGACATGGCGGCCTTCGTCGATCGACCGGAAGAAGGGTGGCATGCCGAGGGCGATTACGAGCACCCCGATCATCTCGATAAACGTCGCGATGCGGAAGAACACGTCGTCGTTGTCATATGCGGAGGCCAGCCACGAGTAGTTCACCCACGCCCAGCTGATCGCGAAGACCCCAAGGACGAACCCGGTGACCGCGGCCGACCAATGTCCTCTCTCGAGGAGCAGCGCCGTCTGCGTCGAGACCGCACTGAAGGCCACGACGAAGACGAGGTCGAAGAGCAGCTCGAGCGGGGTCGAGGTCCGGTGTTGCTCGGCTGGATCGCGCCCTGGCATACGTCCGAGCCGATGGGTAAGGCTCATACATGAAAGTTACTCCGATGAGCCGCTGTCGGGGAGGATCATCCGCCCCACGGGTAGGATCGGGCGGGGATACCGGCCGCGCGGCCGACTGCCAGCGGGGCGATTTAGCGATATCGGCTTCCCTCGGGCCCAGCGCTCAGCTGCCGCCGGCTTCTACTTCTTCAAAGGGGGCAGAGGATTCCACCCGGCCCAGGAGCGATAGCCGGCTTGCGATTCTGGCCAAGTCAGCCGGCTGGGCGCTTGTATGGGGGGAGCCTGTTCGGTGGGCCAGATCCTGGGCGAGATCCCAATCCAGGGGGCCGTGGCCTACCAGGAACAGGGTGATGTCCTGGTCGTACAGGACATCTACCACGTCGCTGAACCGATGCCACGCGGGGGCGGAACCGGAGGCCGACTCCACCGTTGGCGAGGGGACGCCGTCGACCACCCAGGTCTTGTAGTCCATTGCCAAGGCCAGGTAGTCAGCCCTCGACGTCAGTCCGCCGCATAACTCTGAGAAACTGATCCAGAGCATATCGTCTGCCGCTTTGGCGGTGAGCCGTTGCGCCGTGGGGGAGAGGACCCGTTCTTGTGACTTCGACGGCGGGAACAAACCGAAGGCGCCCAGCTGCGCCGTCGTCCCGGGTGTGATGATCCTGCCCCTGCTGAAGGCCTCCTCTCCGGGAATCACTAGAGCCAGTTTTTCCGCTTGAAGATGACGTACATGAGCAAGCCCGCGGCTATCATGAGTCCGATCGCCATGGGGTAGCCGAACGGCCAATGGAGTTCAGGCATGACGTCGAAGTTCATGCCGTAGAGCCCGGTAACGAATGCCGGTGCAAAGAAGATTGCTGCCCACGAGGAGATCTTCTTGGTTTGTTCGTTCTGTGCCACGCTCGCCTCGTTTTGCCGGTTCGCGGTCAGCGTGCCATCGAGGGTCAGGGCGTTCTGCAGCAGGTCGCGGAACCCATTGGCGCGGGAAATCACTTGTTCGACGTGGTCCTCCACATCGCGGAGTTTGCGTTGCAGCTCAATGTCCACACCGTATTTCTCGAACCCGCGCTTCAGGGACGCCATCATGGCCGGGAGCGGGTTGATTGCGCGCTGGAACTGTATGACCTCGCTGGCAAGTTCATAGATGCGCCGGGAAACGGAGGGATCGCCACCGAAAAGCTGGTCCTCGATCTCGTCAATGTCGTTTTCCAGCCCCGAAATCACCGGGCCATAATCGTCCACTACTTGGTCCAGCAAGGCGTACAGAATGGCTTCGGGCCCGTGACGCAGCAGCTCCGGTTGCTGTTCCAGATTGTGCCGGACCTGGGCCACCCCGGGCGTCTCCGCGTGACGCACCGTGACCACGAAGTTCTTCCCTGTGAAGATGTGAAGCTCACCGAACTCCACAGTCTCCGTATCGTCCAGGTACCGCGCGGGCCGCAGGACTGTGAAGAGGTTGTTGTCGTAGCGTTCCAGCTTGGGCCGCTGGTGGGCGTTGACGGCGTCTTCGACTGCGAGCAGGTGGAGTCCGAACTCGGCAGCCACTGCCGCCATTTCCGTCTCGTCCGGCCGGTACAGTCCGATCCACACCATTCCGCCGTGGGCGGCCAGCGTTTCGACACTCTGCTCGAGGCTTCCCGGAGTCGCGGTCCGGATGCCGTTGACGTAGACGGCGTTGTCAATGATGGTCACGAGGCTATTCTCCTCCCGTCACTGCCATGCCCCGATGATTGATCCGGCCACAGTCATGGCCACGATGTCATGGCCGGAATCGATGAGCGTCAGGGCGGATGGCCTGCCCGCGAAACCGTTATGGATGACGTGGCCTCCGGCGCGGAAAACCATGGCAACTACCAACGCGAAGAAACCGCCGGACACGCTTCCGTGCACCCCCAACTTGCCGATGAGAACTGCCAGCAGGATGCTGGTCAGAGCTGCGGCAACCATCATGGGGATCCAGATCCGGGCGCCGCCGTCGATCTTCTTGAGGTCTTCCTCGGTCTTGCCGATGGCCTGCATCCATCGCCGGCCGAGGACTGCCGGCATGTACCACACAAATCCAATGACCATGCTGGAAACGAACGCCACCAGTATGGCCAGCCAGTTGAGTTGCGCTAGAGAAGAGAGCCAATTCATTCTGGAATCCTAGTCGGCTTCGCTGAGGGCCGATTCGGCCGCAAGCTGCCCTTTGCCCCGTTTCGCGGTACTGGCCTTCGCGGTGCTGGCCGTCTCGGCGGCGTCCACGAGCCTGCCGATGAGGGGTTCTGTCCGGTAGGGGATGTGGGTGTGCAGGGCGAGGACTGTTTCCGTACGGATGACGCCCTTGATTCTGAGGATGGAGCGAAGCGCGGTTTGCAGGTTGTGCGTGTCGGTGGCCACCACCCGGCACAAGAGATCGCCCCTCCCGGAGATTTCATGCACCTCGAGTACCTGGGGGATGCGGCGCAGGGCTCCGATCACGCCGTCGAGTTCCCGGTGTGTCACCTCCAGGGTGACGAAGCCGACGACGTCGTAGCCCACCTTTTCGAGGTCGACTTCGCGGCCGCCGTCGTTCAGTACGCCCGAGCGAACCAGGCGGCGCATCCTCGATTGGGCGGTGTTGCGCGCAATCCCCAGTGACTCGCCGAGTTCGCCGATCTGGACCCTGGGATCACGGATCAACTCCAGGAGGATCTTCAGGTCCGTCGGGTCGAGGGTGCTCACGTCATCGCTCCAGATCATTCGTGGTCATCAGTGGAGATCACTTTTGACTGTTTTGATCAATTGTTCCATGTCTAGCTGCCCTATGTAGCAGGTTTGCGGAATCCTATTGCCATCAATGTTTGGGCCATGACCGTCCCGGCCCACGAGGCCAGGTTTCGGGATGGCCGCTGAGGCGAAGGCACGGAAATGACTGTCTTTAGCGAACTGCGCATGCGCCCGGCCACCGCCGAGCGCTGGGGCTGGGATGCTTCCACTACGGCACGGCTGGTCTTGGCCGGCGTCGTCATGTTCACATTGCTGGTCGGCGCCAACCTGGCGAGTCCGCTGTATTCGCTGCTTCAAGCGGAACTGGGGATAACCTCGCTGGGTGTGACTATTGCCTTTGCGAGCTACGTCCTGGCGCTCGTGGCTGTGCTGATGCTCGCTGGCCACTGGTCGGACCATATCGGCAGGCGCGCGGCCCTGGTGCTGGCTGTTCTCGTCGGCCTGGTGGGCGGACTGGTCTTCGCCAACGCGGACAACCTCCTGATGCTCTCAGCCGGCCGCATGCTCCAGGGCGTCGCCGTCGGTCTTGCCACCGGGGCGAGCTCGGCAGCGCTCCGGGAATTGCTCCCGTACCGGCCGGAATGGGCCTCGCGCTTCACCTTGCTTTCCTCGTCCGGCGGGGTGGCCGCCGGTCCTGCCATCGGCGGACTGCTTTCGCTGCTCCCGGGTGCAACCTCTACGCCATTCATCATCCACGCCGCAGTGCTTCTCCTTTTGCTGGTACCGCTGTGGCTTCTCAAAGCGCGGCCTGCGATTCGGCCTGCCGAAGGTCCGCGGCCCTACACGGTCCTCGCCCCTCGCCGGCCCTCGGTGTCGAGGGAGGCAAGGGGAGCGTTTTGGCTCGCCTCGAGCGTAGGATTCCTGAGCTTTGCCGTGTTCGGATTCTGCCTTTCGCTCGCGCCCGGCTACTTCGCCGTGGTCGTGCACGCAGATTCGCGCCCTATGACCGGGCTGCTCGCCGGGCTGACGCTGGGTGCGTCCGCCCTAAGCCAATTGCTGACCGCCCGCGGCCGGTTTGCAGTGCCCACAGGACTGGCTGTCTTGGGAGTTTCCATCGTGCTTGTGGGTGCCGCGGCGTCTATGTCCAGCCCGGTGCTGCTGGTGGCGGCGAGCTTGTCTGCCGGTGTTGGGCAGGGCATCGCGTTCCGGCTGGTGTTCAATGACGTTGCAGGAAAAGTGGAGGCATCGCGGCATGCCCAGATCATCAGCACGGTTTACGTCATCACCTACCTCGGCAGCGCTGTGCCCGTCATCGGGCTGGGCCTGGCGGCTTCGGTACTTGGACTGGGTGTCGCGGCCAACTATTTCACCGTTGTGTGCGGATTGGCAGCCATGGCGCTCGCGGCCGTGTCCTTCCGCGGGGTGCTCCGGAAGGGCTGACGAAAGGCTCATCGGGCAAGAACGACGGCGAAGCCGGCACCCGCTACTCCGGCAACGGTCCGTGGTTGCCCTGGATGTGCGCAAAGACCAAGGTGGTCTCGGTGTGGCCCACCACGGGGTCCGTAGCGAGGTTGTCCAGGACCCAGTCACGCAAGTCGTCGGTGTTGGCTACTGCGATGTGCAGCAGGTAGTCCACGGAGCCCGAAGTGTGGAACGTGGAGATCACCGCGGGGAGCGCCGGCACGCGGGCCGTGAAGCGGTCAATCTGGTCGCGGTCGTGGGCACGCAGGCGGACGGCGATCAGGGCCTGGACCGAACGCCCGATTGCAGGCAGGCTGAGGACCGCTTCGAAGCCCTCGATAATGCCGCGTTCGGAGAGTGACCGCGTGCGCATGAGAGCGGTGGACGGGGCAATTCCAACCAGTTCGGCCAACTGCTTGTTGGAGATCCGGGCATCGTCAACCAAAGCCGCGAGGATGCGTTCGTCGATTGCGTCCAAGGGCTCGCTCATGCCGACGGGCCGAACGTTCTTCGGGGTGGTGCTCACGGATCCTCCTGAAAGTGCTGTCTGTTCATCATAGGTGCCAGTTTCCACTCAATCCATTCATTTGCACTGTCAATGTCCGAATTATTGCCAGATACTTACCGAATTCAACGGTGAATAATTCAAGGAGAGCAGTGACAGCCATCGACACACTTGCAGTCCACGCAGGCCGGGCCGGACTCACGGAACTGGGCGTACACGCCGTTCCGATCGACCTCTCAACTACTGCGCCGCTGCCGTCTGTTCATGACGGCGGACTGGCCTACGAGCAGATGGCCACAGGAGGCGTCCACATCGAAGGTCAAAGCACCGTTTACCAGCGTCTCTGGAATCCTACGGTAGCGAGGTTCGAAGATGGTGTTGCGGCGCTCGAAGGCGCCTCGCAAGCGGTCGGTTTTGCCTCCGGCATGGCCGCCTTCACTGCCGTTTTGCTGGCAGCCCAGTCGGAAGGCAAGACGCACGTGGTTGCGGTGCGGCCCCTGTACGGCGGCACGGACCACGTCCTGGCCAGCGGCCTCCTTGGCAACCAAGTCACCTTCGTCAAGGCCGACGGCGTGCGGGACGCCCTACGCCCGGACACCGGCCTGGTGGTGGTGGAGACGCCAGCGAACCCGAGCCTGGACCTCGTGGACCTTGTCCGCTTGGTGGCCGACGCCGGGGACATTCCGGTGCTCGTGGACAACACCTTCGCCACTCCGATTCTCCAGCAGCCGCTCAAGCATGGCGTAGCGATGGTGCTCCATAGTGCCACAAAATTCCTGGGCGGCCATGGCGATGCGATGGGCGGCGTGGTGGCAACGAGTGCGGAGTGGGCCACCCGGCTGCGCCGGGTCCGTGCGGTGACCGGAGGCATCCTGACTCCGTGGCCGGCCTACATGCTGCACCGGGGCCTTGCGACCCTGCCCATCCGCGTCAGGGCCCAGCAGGACCATGCCCACAAGGTCGCAGCCGCCCTCGCCAGCCACGAACTCGTCGCCAAGGTGTACTACCCCGGGCTTCCCGAATGCGATCCCCTGCATTTGGTGGGTACACAGATGAGCGGTCCGGGCTCGTTGATATCCTTCGACCTTGAATCCGCCGATCACGCAGAGCGTATTCCGGGCGCGGTCCGGCTCATCACACACGCGGTGTCGCTGGGTGGAATCGACACCCTCATACAGCACCCCGCCGGACTGACCCACCGCCCCGTGGCCCCGGAGGCCAGGCCCGAAGCGCGCATGCTCAGGCTTTCGATCGGCTTGGAAGACCCATCCGATATCGTCGACGACTTGGTCCAGGCGATCGAGTCCACCCGGTAGGGTCCGCTATCGTCCCTGCCCGGCCGGTTTCACTGAGGAGACGACGACGGCGTCCTCCCGCGCCGGGGAGCGGTGCACGACGGCGGTAATCACCGCCGTCGTGCACCCCAGGGCGATGACCGCCCAGGCGAGTGCGCTCCACCCGAACGCCTGGAAGGCGAGCCCTCCGGCCCAGCCAATGATGCTGGAACCCAGGTAGTAGGAGAGGTTGTACAAAGAGGCGGCTTGCGCACGTCCACTTGTCGCGATGGTGCCGGTCCAGCCCGCTCCGATGCTGTGGGCCGCGAAGAAACCGCCAGTGAAGACCACCAAGCCCGCCAGGATCGCGGCGACGTTGTCCCACAGGGTGAGTCCAAGGCCGGCCGTCATGGTCGCGATGCCGGCGAGCAGGACGGTGCGGCGGCCAAAGCGGATGGACAATCCCGCGCCCCAACGGGAGCTCACTGTTCCGGACAAATAGGCCAGGAAGATCAGGCTTACCACGGTGGCTGGGAGCCCGAACGGTTCCGCGTGCAGGCGGAATCCCAGGTAGTTGTAGACGGCCACGAAGCCACCCATCAGCAGGAACGCCTGAACATAGAGGGCGAGCAGCCGTGGGTTGGAGGAGTGGCCTGCCAAGGTCTTCATCGCGCCGCGGAAACCTCCGGCCGAACTTGGGGTGAAGCGGCGCGGCTTCGGGACCAGCATGAGGAACAGGGCGGCTGAGACCGTGGCAAGGATGGAGACCGCAAGGGCAGCAGCCCGCCATCCCCACAACTCGCCGATTGGCCCCGCGAGCAAGCGGCCGGCAAGCCCGCCGAGGGTGGTGCCTGCCACGTAGCTTCCAGCAGCCAGCGCGGCGTGCACCTTGTTGACCTCTTCGTTGAGGTACGCGATAGCGATGGCAGGAATGCCGCCTAACGCCATGCCCTCCAGTGCCCTCAGGCCCAGGACCAGGGGAAAGGTGGGGGCCATGGGGACGAGCAGGCCCAGGACAGTGGCTGCCGCGATTCCAATGGCCATGGCACGCACCCGGCCGATCCTGTCGGCTACGAATGACCACGGCAACACCGTCGCCGCGAGTCCTACCGTGGCCAGGGAAATGGTGAGCGCTGCCTCGGCTGCCGTGACGTTGAGCTCGTTCGACATTAGTGGCAATACTGCCTGGGTGGAGTAGAGCTGGGCGAACGTGGCGACGCCGGCGAGGGCCAGCCCGGCGAGGATCCTCCGGTACGCAGCGGAGCCCTTCAGGTGGCCTTCCCAGGGGGATTCGGTGGTGCTCTTGAATGCTGCGCTTGTACTCACCTTTTCACAGTACGGCGGCCCGAAGTGATGATTCCAATGCATGATTCATTTAGGATTGATAGCAGAATTGGATGAAAGCTTCGCGGACAGCCTGGATTCGCGGACAGACTGGAGGGGGAACGCATGGACATTGAACACAAACAATTGGTCCAATTGCTCCCCATGCTGCCCCTGCTTGCCGAGCTGGGCAGGACAGAACACATCACCGAGACGGCCGAACTGCTCGGAGTACCTCAATCGACGGTAAGCCGGGCGCTGGCCCGGGCCAGCGCCGTCGTCGGGACCGAACTGCTCATCCGCGACGGCCGCGGCGTCCGGCTCACCCCCGCAGCAAAGACGCTGCTTCCGTATATCGAATCGGCGCTTGCGGAATTCCAGGCCGGGCTGGACGCGGTCCGCCACGAATCCGATGTTGTCCGCGGCCGAATCGCAGTGACCTTCCAGCACACTTTCGGCGAAGCAACGTTGCCGCTGCTCATGAGCGCGTTCCGGAGCCGCCACCCCTCCACGGCATTCGAACTCAGCCAAGGAGCGCGGGCCGCTTGCCTAGAGTCGCTCATCGCAGGAGACGCCGACTTCGCCTTGACGGCCCCGGTGGCAGCCTCGGGAAGGAGTCTCGGCTCGGCGTCGCTCTACCGGGAGCCCTTGCGGCTGGTGGTCCATCACCGGCATCCGGTGGCTGAGCGGCCCAGCGTGCGGCTTGCCGAACTCAAGCATGAGCCATTCGTTTCCATGGGGCCAGGGTTCGGCTTGCGTTCGCTGACCGACGCGATCTTCCGAGATGCGGGCTTTCGCCCGAGAGTCGCCTTCGAGAGCCAGGATTCCCACACGATCCGCGGGCTGGTGTCCGCTGGCTTGGGCTACAGCATCCTGCCACCCGGAGGACTGGGGCCGGGACCTCAAGGCGTCCTGGATTCCACAGACCTGGGTTGGGTAGAGGTATCGCTTGAGTCGGAGCTGGCGTACCGGGAGATCGGGATTGCGTGGCGCGAACGACGCACGGAACCCGACCCCGTACGTCTTTTCCGTGAGCTGGTGCTTTCCGAAGGCCCTGGGCTGCTCGCGGGACTTGTGAGGGCGCGCTCCGGAAGCCAATAGGATCACCCAGTGCGCCCGCGCTACGCTTTTGGACGTGGAGACTGCAGATAGCGCGACCCCCCGACCTGACGACGCATCGGTCCCGGCTACGGTCATCGGCCTGGACATTGGTGGCACGAAGACCCGCGGGGTGCGGTTCGAGGACGGTAAACCGGTCCGCGACGAAAGCACGGGCAGCTCCAACGTCCAGAACGTGAGCCGTGAGGTAGCGGCCGCAAATCTCGCGGAGCTCTTCGCCATGATCGGGGGCGGCCATGTGGACCGTGTCCTTGCCGGTGCCGGCGGAATCGACACCGACGCCGATGCCCGTGCCCTAGCCGACCTGATTGAGCCACATGTTCCGGGTGCAGAGGTCACGGTGGTCCACGATTCCCGCCTGCTGCTGGCGGCAGGCAGGGCAAACACTGGGGTGGCCGTCATTGCGGGGACTGGTTCCGCCGCCTGGGGAAAGAACGCCGACGGCGAAGAAGCCCGTGCCGGCGGCTGGGGCTTTCTCCTGGGCGATGAGGGCAGCGGTTATTGGCTGGGCCGGGAAGCGGTGCGGCACAGCCTCCGCCGGATGAACAAAGGGCTGGAGCCCGATGGCCTCACAGTAGCCCTCCTGGAATCCTGCGGGGTGGACGACCCCAATAGGCTCATTTCCTTGTTCCATTCGGAGGACACCGATAGGCGGTACTGGGCCCAGCGGGCGGCTGCCGTGGTGGAAACCGCCCGCGAAGGGCTTGAGATCAGCCGCCTCCTGCTGGACCAGGCAGGACGGGATCTCGCCGAACTTGCGGCGCAGGCCGTTCGGCAACTTGGCCTCCATGGACCGGTGATCCTGGGCGGCGGGCTCGGCATGAATGTAGAGCCTTTGCAGTCCGCTTTCCGGGCAGGGTTGGCCGCGCACGGAATCACGGATGTTCGGGTTCTGGACCAGGAACCTGTGTTCGGTGTGCTGCAGATCCTGGCCGAACAGGCCTAGCCCTACTCCCCGGCCCTGTTCCGGGTTCTCGGCTTGAGCTGGACTCCCGGCATGGGCGGTGCGGGAATTCGCCCGGCCTCTGCACCGGCGTCGGGCCCATGGCCATTGATCAAGCCGAACCGCGCTACGCGGGCATCGTCTTCGCCCAGGAGCGCCTGGGCTTCCCAGTCCTCGCGCGCTTTCTCTACTTCTTCGTGCGTCCGGCCCACGAAGTTCCACCACATGAGGATGTCTTCTTCGAAGGGTTCGCCACCGAGGAGCATGAAGCGGGTTCCGGGAGTTGCCTCGAGGCGGAGCGATTCCCGGCCGGTCCCGAGGAAGGCCAAGGGGCCGGGGTCAACTGTTTGGCCTTCGATCACCGCGGAGCCGTCCAAAACCAGGACTGCGTGTTCGAAGACCGGGTTCAGGGGCAGTTCGACGGCGCCCGAGGCCGAGATGTCGGCGCCGACAATCGGGCTGTACATGATGGCGGGGGAGCGCTGCCCGGCGAATTCGCCGACGAGCACGGTGGCCCTGAAGCTGTCCGTCGCGACCACCGGCAGGTCGACGATCTGCTGGAACGACGGCGTCCGGTGCCTTACTGCGTCCGGCAAGGCAACCCACAACTGCAGGCCGCGGGACAGCGGCAGGAGGGCGCTGCCGTCGGGCGCGTTCAGGTGAAGTCCTGCAGGCAGGACGGCGAACTCGGAATGCGAAATGCCGCGGCCGGCGGTCATGATGTTCAACTGCCCTGGACGGACTACGACGTCGCTTCCCACGCTGTCGCGGTGCCGCACCTCGCCCAGGAGCGGCCACGTGACGGTTTGCAAGCCCATGTGCGGGTGGGGGAGGACGCCCATCGCCACGCGATCCGGGCCGAAGCTGTCAAGGAAGCACCACGCGCCCACCGTCGGGAGGCCACGCTGGGGGAGCGTACGGGAGACCGTCATATTTCGGACGCCGCCCAAGGGAACGTCGCGGGACGGCCAAAGCTGTACACAAGGTCCTTGGCCGGGGTGACCGGCAGGGCAGACTTCCTGGGACGGGGCCGTTTCCAAGTTGGTCACGATACAACTCCATGTGCTGAAATGTTGCTAAATGTACTATTCTGTTTCGCGTGAACAATGCCGTTTTGAGCTACCACGACGCCGTCCTCTACCGTTCCGGGGAACGCCACCGCATCCTTGCCGGAGCCATCCATTACTTCCGTGTACACCCGGACCACTGGCAGGACCGGCTGCGCAAGCTCAAAGCCATGGGTGCCAACACAGTGGACACCTATGTGGCTTGGAACTTCCACCAGCCTAGTCCCGATATTGCACCGGATTTCAGTGGGTGGCGGGACCTCGGCCGGTTCATTGATCTCGCGGCAGAGGAAGGGCTTAATGTGATTGTCCGCCCAGGCCCCTACATTTGTGCAGAGTGGGACAACGGCGGCTTCCCTGCGTGGCTCACGGGCACCCCTGGAATCGGACTGCGTTGCCTCGACCCTCTGTTCACGGACCCCGTCGAGCAATGGTTCGACCACGTGCTTCCCATCATCGCCAGCCGCCAAGCATCAGTCGGAGGGCCAGTGGTGGCCGTGCAGATCGAGAACGAATACGGCAGCTATGGCGATGATCACGATTACATCCGTTGGAATCGCCGTGCACTTGAAGAGCGCGGAATTACTGAAATGCTGTTCACTGCCGACGGCGGCACGGACTACTACCTCGACGGCGGCGCCATTGACGGGACGTGGGCGACGGCGACCCTTGGCAGCCGCGGCGACGAAGCGGTGGCCACGTGGGAACGCCGCCGTCCAGGCGAGCCGTTCTTCAACGTCGAGTTCTGGGGCGGCTGGTTCGATCACTGGGGCGAACACCATCACGTGCGGGATGCCGCTGAAGCCGCGGCGGAGGTCCGGAAAATGCTTGACCTGGACGGCTCAGTCTGCATTTACATGGCCCACGGAGGCACCAATTTCGGGCTAGGTTCCGGCTGCAACCACGATGGCTCCCGCATCCAGCCCACCACTACGAGCTACGATTCGGACGCTCCCATCGCGGAGAACGGAGCCCTCACCCCTAAGTTCCATGCACTCCGGCGGGAGTTCCTCCGGGCGCAAGGGATCCAGGAACTCCCTGAACTTCCGCAAGAGCTGCTCGCCGAACCGGCGGTCCTCCCCGCGCAGACTTTGCCGCTGGCGCCCGGCGCGGAACTTTTGGGGCTTGCCAGGGCAGCAGGCGCCCCTGTGCCGAGTGTCCGGCCGCTGAGCTTTGAACAATTGGGGCTCGACGCCGGCATGATGCTGTATTCGGCCGACGCGGTGCTTCCGGGAAAGCCCGGAACCCCGACGGAATCGGCACTTCGAATCACCGGATTGAACGACCGTGCCTACATCTGGGTGGATGGCGCATTCGCCGGAGTCCTCGACGACGTCACTGGGGCGGAAGGCTTGAAGGTCACCGGGACCGGGGCATCGGTCAAGCTGGAGATCCTCGTGGAGAACCTCGGCCGGATCAACTACGGGCCCCTCACCGGGCACGGCAAAGGAATCCTCGGCGGCGTACTGGTCAACCAGCGGTACACCTTCCATTGGACGCAGACGCCTGTGCGGCTCGCCGAATGGGGCGCCAAGGAGATTGGGCAACTCGCCGGGGCAGAGTTCGTGGCGGGGGAAGCAGCGGACACGTATCTCGCCCTGCCGGACTCCGGCAAGGGCTTTGTCTGGATCAACGGATTCCTCCTTGGCAGGTACTGGGGCATTGGGCCCCAGCAGACGCTTTACGTTCCGGCGCCGCTCATCCGTCCAGGCAGCAACACCATCAAAGTGCTTGAACTTGAAAAGCCCGGCACCGTGGTGGAACTTCGTGAAAGCGCCGATCTTGGCGCAACCGGCAACTCGGAGATCGCGGCAGCGTTGTTGCCCGCTTAGGCTGGGCTCCATGAGCATCCAGTTCGACACCCGCCCGGCCGCATATGGAGTTGTCATCCGTGACGGAGCAATCCTTCTCGCCTATTGGAAGCAAGACGGCAAAGAAGGCTGGACCCTTCCCGGCGGAGGCTTGGACTTGGGGGAGCATCCGGTGGATGGTTGCCGCCGCGAGATCCAGGAGGAAACCGGGTACGACGCCGCGATCGGTGCGATGCTCGGCATCGACGTCGGCCACTGGCCGGGCGAGGAGCGCCTGGACGGATCGGACCGTGATTTCCAAGCAATCCGCCTGGTCTACGAGGCCAACATCACCGGTGGCGAACTAACCCACGAGATAGACGGCAGCACCACCCATGCTGCGTGGGTTCCATTGGACAAGGTGCCCGGACTAAACCGTGTTTCCCTGGTGGATATCGGCCTCCGTTTGCACAGTGAACGGCCCCTCAACGGAAAACTCCCGACGTCCTGAGCATTGCCGATTCATTACGGTCTTCGCGCCTGCGCTGACATCGTCGGTGGTGCTGGTTAGGCTGTAGAAGCATCAGTTCACTGTTGATTCATTTCCATCGTTGATATTGCAGCCCAATAGTTAGGTAAGCCCGGGAATGGCTGAAGCCATGATTGAGTTCCAGAGCGTCACCAAGCGGTATCAGGGCGGGCAACCCGCTGTTGACGGATTGAGCATGTCCATCGACCAAGGTGCCATCACCGTGTTCGTCGGGCCTTCGGGCTGCGGGAAGACCACCTCCCTCCGGATGATCAACCGTATGGTGGAGCCCACGTCGGGCACCATCACCGTGGCCGGCAAGGATGTTTCGAACGAACCGGCCGCCCAATTGCGCCGCTCCATGGGCTACGTCATGCAATCCTCGGGGCTCATGCCCCACCGTTCAGTGCTGGACAATATCGCCACTGTTCCAAGGCTCAATGGGGTTTCCAAAGCGGCGGCCCGCAAACGCGCTGAAGAATTGCTCGACGTCGTCGGGCTGGCCTCCGTACTCGGCAAGCGGTACCCGTCCCAACTGTCCGGCGGCCAGCAGCAGCGCGTCGGGGTGGCACGCGCGCTCGCGGCGGACCCGCCGGTATTGCTCATGGATGAGCCGTTCAGCGCGGTGGACCCCGTAGTTCGTGACGAACTCCAACAGGAACTCCTTCGGCTTCAGCGCGAACTGGCCAAGACCATCGTCTTCGTCACCCACGACATTGACGAGGCCACCGTCCTGGGCGACAAGGTGGCCGTCTTCGCCGTCGGGGGCAAACTGGCGCAATATGCGGCGCCGGAAGAGATCCTCCGCGCTCCCGCCAACGATTTCGTGGCCTCTTTTGTTGGCCGCGACAGGGGATTCCGGCACTTGGCCTTCAATGCCGCCGATGCCGTGCCGGTGCATCTGGTCAAGACCGTGGAAGCGCCGCAGCTTGCCGCGGGCAGCAGCGAATGGGCATTGGTGCTCGACGGCGACTCCCGGCCCATGGGATGGGCCTCGCCACGTGACGGTGCCGGGCTGATACCCGGAGGTTCCTTGTTCCGGCGCGGCGACACGCTCCGCCGGGCGCTGGATGCCGCCTTGTCCTCACCGTCGGGCTTGGGCGTAGTAGTCGACGACGACGGCAGGCTCGCCGGTGTCCTCAAAGCCGAGGAAGTCCTGGCGCTGATCGAAGAAACCCGGCACAATCGGGAGGACGTCTCCTGATGGAATGGTTCCTGGCGAACAGTGGGATGGTCTTCGAGCGGGCCGGTGAGCACCTTATCCTGGCTTTGATTCCCATGGTGCTCGGCCTGCTCATTGCCGTGCCGCTGGGCCAGTTGGCTCGGAGGAACCGAACCCTCAGGACTGTGGTCACCACCGGAAGTTCCCTGCTATACACCATTCCTTCCCTGGCGCTTTTCATCATTCTGCCGTCGATCCTGAACACCCGGATCCTTGATCCGCTCAACGTGGTGGTTGCCCTCACCATCTATGCCGTTGCCTTGTTGGTAAGGGCGGCCATGGACGCCTTCGATTCCGTGGACGATGACCTCCGCATGGCGGCAGTTTCCATGGGCTTCAAACCGACCGCGCGGTTCCTGCAGATCGACCTGCCCCTTTCCTTGCCGGTGCTCTTCGCGGGCCTGCGGGTGGTCTCCGTCAGCAATATCTCCCTGGTCAGCGTGGCCGCGCTCTTGGGGGTCGGAAATCTGGGAATGCTGTTTACCGACGGCCTTCAGCGCACGTTCGTCACTGAGGTAGTGGTCGGCATCATCGCCATTCTCCTGCTTGCCCTCATCATGGACACGTTCCTGGTGCTGCTGGAGAAGATGCTGACCCCCTGGACGCGGGCCGGTGCCGTAACCGCCAAACAAGAAACCAAGGCAGGGCTGGCCACCGCGGAAACGCGGATCCACGCGGAGGCGGCCCGATGAGCAACAGCTTCCTTGACACGCTCGCGTGGCTTACGGATCCGGTTCACTGGTCGGGAAGCAGTGGAATCGCCACCAGGCTCCTGGAACACCTGCAGTATTCCGCGTTGGTCCTGGTGATTGCCGCGGCCATCGCCGTACCGGTTGGCCTCTTCATCGGCCACACCGGACATGGACGCGTCGTCGCCGTAGCCTTCGCCGGTGCCTTGCGGGCCCTCCCCACCCTCGGCCTGCTCGTCTTGTTTGCACTGTTGGCCGGAAGCGGACTCATGCCGCCCGTCTGGGCATTGGTGATCTTGACGGTGCCACCCCTCTTGGCGGGGACGTACGCCGGGATTTCCAGCGTGGATCCGACTGTGGTGGACGGGGCCCGGGCCATGGGCATGACCGAACTCCAGATATTGTTCCGTGTGGAGCTGCCCAACGGCCTGCAAGTCATGTTTGGTGGCATCCGCACTGCGGTCCTGCAGGTCATCGCGACGGTTTCCGTCGTGGCCTACCTTCCTTTGGGCGGCCTGGGGCGTTATCTTTTTGACGGATTGGTCCTCCAGGACTTCCCCCGCATGCTGGGCGGGTCACTGCTCATCGCGGCGTTGGCAATCGCCGTCGACCTCATTCTGGCGCTGGCGCAGAGGATTCTGCTTCCGCCCGGACTTTCCATCGATTCCAACGGCGGCCACAAGGCCGCCGGAGATCTCGCAGCCGCTGCACCCGCAGGAGCTGCCGTTCAAGGAGGTACCGCATGAAGCACCCCGTCACCCTGACCCGCCGCGGGCTCGGAGGCCTAGCGGCCGGAGTCGGCGTTGCGCTTGCCCTTAGCGCATGTGGCGGCAGCCCGCTGTCCACGCCATCCACCAACGCTCCCTCCGGGGCCGGGGGATCGCTGACCGTGGGTTCGGCCGATTTTCCGGAGAGCCAGGTCATTGCCGAAATCTACGCCGGAGCACTGAACGCCGCGGGCGTTACCGCCACTACCAAACCCAATATCGGATCGCGCGAGATCTACTTCAAGGCTGTCCAGGACGGTTCGATCGATCTTGCCCCGGATTATTCCGGCAACCTGCTGTCCTACCTGGATGCGAACGCTACCCAGGTCTCGGCAGATGATGTCTTCAAGGCGCTGCCCGGAAAGCTTCCGCAGGGATTGGGAGTGCTGGACGCTGCCAAGGCCGAGGACAAGGACGCCATGGTGGTAACCAAAGCCACGGCAGAGAAGTACCAGCTCAAGTCCATCGACGACCTCGCCAAGGTCTGCAAGGATCTCACCATGGCGGCGCCGGCAA
Source organism: Arthrobacter rhizophilus (assembly GCF_026241105.1). Lineage (GTDB taxonomy): Bacteria > Actinomycetota > Actinomycetes > Actinomycetales > Micrococcaceae > Arthrobacter. Next base: position 179,264 of record NZ_JAPFFT010000001.1, read on the forward strand.
CTTTTGAGACCCGTGCCTACGGTTTCCCGGGTCTCAAAGCCAACTACAACTGCGTGCTCAAGGCCCTGAAGCCGTTCAGCGATGGCGGCGGCAACCTGACGTTGCAGGCTCTGCTGTCCAACGACGTTCAGGTTGCGGACATCTACACCACCACTCCGTCCATCCAGGACAACGCACTGGTGGTGTTGGATGATCCCAAGAACAACTTCAAGGCCCAGCAGGTGCTCCCGCTGTACAACAAGGCCAAGATGACGGACAAGGCGAAGGACGCCCTCAACGCAGTGTCCAAGATCCTGAGCACGGACGATCTCATCAACCTCAACCGCGCAGTCAGCGGCAACCAGAAGCAGAACCCCAAGGACGCCGCAGCCGCATGGCTCAAGGACAAGGGGATCGTGAAGTAAGTCCCCACCGCCTCCCTCGCCTCGCTCCGCTCGTCCAGGGAACCCTCGGCGGCGGAGGCCCCTGCCAAGGACGACGGCGGCGAGGAACCCTTTGGGGGCCTCGCCGCCGTCGTCGCGGATGTGAGTGATGTCTCAAGTGAAGTACATCCTCGGTATGGCATATTTGGTGAATGGCAGAATTCAAGCAGTCCACCAAGCTTCATAATGTCCTTTACGACATCCGTGGACCGATTCTTCAGGCCGCCCAGCAGATGGAGGCAGAGGGTCACCGCATCCTCAAACTGAATATCGGAAACCCGGCACCGTTCGGATTTGAAGCGCCGGACGCGATTTTGGTGGACATGATCCGCCACTTGCCCCATGCCCAGGGATACAGCGATTCGCGCGGTATTTTCTCGGCCCGCACCGCCGTCTCTCAGTACTACCAGACCCGCGGCATCCAAAACATCCATGTTGACGACATCTACCTTGGCAACGGCGTCAGCGAGCTGATCACCATGTCGCTCATGGCTTTGTTGGACGTGGGAGACGAGATCCTCATCCCCACGCCGGATTACCCGCTTTGGACCGCCTCGGTGGCACTTGCCGGCGGCCGCCCTGTCCACTATCTGTGCGACGAAGAATCGGGCTGGCAGCCCGACCTTGAGGACATGGAATCCAAGATCACGCCTCAAACCAAGGGCATCGTGGTCATCAACCCGAACAACCCCACTGGCGCCGTGTACCCGGAGAAGACCCTCAAGAAGATCGTGGCCTTGGCTGAAAAGCATGGCCTGGTGGTGTTCGCGGATGAGATCTACGAGAAAATCCTTTACGAAGACGCTGTCCACGTGAATCTTGCCGGGCTCACCGGCGACGACGTCCTGTGCCTGACGTTCAGCGGACTGTCCAAGGCATACCGGGTGTGTGGCTACCGTGCCGGCTGGATGGCCATCTCCGGTCCCAAGAAGGATGCCGCCGACTACCTCGAGGGCATCAACCTCCTGGCCAACATGCGTTTGTGCGCCAACGTGCCGGCACAGCATGCCATCCAGACCGCCCTGGGCGGCCACCAGAGCATCAATGACTTGATCCTCCCCGGCGGCAGACTCCTCGAGCAGCGGAACAAAGCCTACGATCTGCTCAACGCGATCCCCGGAGTCAGCACGCAGCAGGCCAGGGGTGCCCTCTACCTGTTCCCGAAGCTTGATCCCGAGGTCTATCACATTCGTGACGACGAGAAATTCGTTCTCGACCTGCTCAAGGAACAAAAGATCCTCGTCTCACACGGCCGGGCCTTCAACTGGGTGCGTCCGGACCATTTCCGCATGGTGACCCTGCCAAACGTCAAGGACATTGAAGAAGCGATTGGGCGCATGGCGGACTTCCTCGGACGGTACCAAGGCAACTAGCCTGTTGTGCAAGCCGCGACGAAATGCGGCCGGACCAGAGGGGACGTCGAAATGGCCGGGACCAAGGAGTTCACCAAGCAGGTATCCGCCGTCTTGAGGGCCGGACCGGGGTTCTCGCTGGACGCAGTAGACCCCGAATCGACGCCCGGCTACAAGGGAAAGAAGTCTGACGGCGTCGCTTTGCTGGCGGCGCAGGACGGTCGTTTGGACGTCCTGCAAGAGATGCTCTTTGCCGAGGGAAAATTTGGCAGCTCCAAACGGGTGCTGTTGATCCTGCAAGCCATGGACACCGCGGGCAAAGGCGGGATTGTTGAGCACGTCGTCGGATCGATGGATCCCCAAGGTGTCAAGGTTGCTCCGTTCAAGGCGCCGACTGACGAAGAGAAAGCCCACGATTTCCTCTGGCGGATCGAGAGGGCCCTGCCCGACGCCGGATTCGTCGGGGTTTTTGACCGATCCCACTACGAGGACGTGCTGATACACCGAGTGCACGGTTGGGCCAATGAAGCTGAACTGGAACGGCGCTATGCGGCCATCAACGAGTTCGAGGCACGCCTCGCCGAACAGGGTACGGCGATCGTCAAGGTCATGCTCAACATCAGCCGCGATGAACAAAAAGCGCGCCTGCTGGCACGATTGGATGACCCGTCCAAGCACTGGAAGTACAGCACGGGCGATCTCAAGGAACGCGCCTTTTGGGATTCCTACATGGAGGCCTATCAACTTGTCTTCGAAAAGACGTCAACCGAGGTGGCGCCCTGGTATGTGGTTCCGGCGAACAAGAAGTGGTTTGCGAGGATCGCTGTCCAGGAGCTTCTACTCGAGGCCCTCGGGAAGCTGGATCTGGGCTGGCCGAAAGCCGACTTTGACGTGCCGGCCGAGCGGGCTCTGGCCGTCCAATCCTAGCTGGCCGTCGGGCCGTCCTCGCCGTTGCTTCGGGCCGCGGCCAGCCTCCTGCGGGCACCCTCCAGCCACTCTTCGCAGCGCTTCGCCAAAGCCTCGCCGCGTTCCCAGAGGGCGAGTGATTCCTCAAGGCTTGCACCGCCGGCTTCAAGGCGGCCAACAACGCCCATGAGTTGCTCGCGGGCTTCCTCGTAACTGAGGGCGTCCAGGTTCTCCGCCGAAGCTTTGGCCTCTGGGGAGGAGTTGTCTGCTGTCATTTCCTAATCCTCGTTCTGCTGTTGCTTGCTTGGGTGTCCGGAAGCTCCGGAAGACACGGCTGAGAGGCGACCTTCCGCCAACCGCAGGGTCAGCTCGGTTCCGTCCGGGGCTTGGTCCGGGCTCCGGACAACATCGTGACCGATGCCGTCCGCTCCCGTCACTTGGACAACCGCGTAGCCGCGGTCCAGTGTTTTTTGCGGGGACAATGCCCTTACCTGAGCGCGGAGGTGGTGCATCTGGTCGAGTGCGCGGACGACGGCGGAGCTAACGGCCGTGTGCGCGTGTTTCCGGAGTCGCTCGACGTCCTCTGCCCTGGCCGTGACCATTCCCTCAGGGGACGCAAGCACGGGGCGTGACCTCAACGCGTGGAGGCGATCCGTTTCGCGGTCCACCAAGCGGGCCACGCTACGGTGCAGTTGCTCGCGGGCCTGCCGGACCCTCGCCAATTCCTCGGCGACGTCCGGCACGATCCTCTTCGCCGCGTCGGTGGGCGTGGACGCCCGCAGATCCGCGACGTCGTCCAAGATAGGGTGGTCGGCCTCATGGCCAATTGCGCTGACCACGGGAGTAGCCGCGGCGGATACAGCCCGTACGAGTTCCTCGTTGCTGAAGGGAAGCAGATCCTCCAACGCTCCGCCGCCGCGGGCGATCACGATCACATCGACGTGGGGATCGGCGTCGAGTTCCCTGAGGGCAGCCAGGATCTGGGTGACCGCGGTGACCCCTTGGACAGCGACCTCGCGGATGGCGAATTCCACGGCTGGCCAGCGAAGGGCGGCGTTGCGCAGCACGTCTTTCTTGGCATCCGAATCGCGGCCTGTGATCAGCCCGATCCGGTGGGGAAGCAGGGGCAGCCGCTTCTTCCTCGACTCTGAAAACAACCCTTCGGTGCCAAGGGCCTGGCGCAGGCGCTCGATCCTCGCAAGGAGATCGCCGAGGCCAACAGGGCGGATGTCCTTGATCGACATGTTGAGCCGGCCGGTCTTAAGCCAGAATTCGGGTTTCACCAGGGCGACGACGCGTGAGCCACGCTCCAATGGCATCTTCTGGCGGTCCAGAACGTTGGACCACAGCGATGCGGGCAAAGAGATTTCAGCGTCGGTGTCCCGCAACGTCACGAAAGCGCTGCCACCGCGGCGGTTGAGTTCGATGACTTGGCCTTCGATCCACGCCGCCGGGGCCCGCTCTATGTGCGTTTTGAGCTTGCGGGACAGCAGTTGCAGCGGCCAAGGATTGTCCGGTGTGGTCTCCGACGCCGTGGCCGGCAGTGTTGACTCTGCGTCGGGAGACTCAGCAGTTGGCAACGGCTGCGGGGTGCCGCCGGGTACGGCATCATAGGACACGCGGGTAGCCTCCTGTTGGTGGCTGGTGCATGGTTCCGTCCTCGCTGGTACGTTGCTAAGGGCTGCCGGCGGCACCGCTGCTATCAGTGCCACTGAAAAGTCTGCTACCTAAAAAGTTGGTGGCAGGCTTCCAACTCTATCCATACCTTGTAGCACGCATGACCGACATTTACTGGTCGTCGCCCCGACCGGGCATGCTGTACTCCAAACCTGAGGAATCCATTGCGCACGTTCGTCTCTGCAACCGCAGTGATCTTTGCCTTTCTGCTCACAGGAATCGCCGTCCCCATGGCCTGGACGGACGCCAACATCGTCCGGGAAGAAGGGTTCGTGGGGCTCACTGCTTCGCTCGGCAAGGACCAGGCGTTCCAGGCCCGCCTGGCGGCCACCGCCGTCGGAAGCCTTGAATCCAAAGTCAACCTACCGGCGTCGGTGGAACAACTTGGTGCCTCGCTCCTTAAGAACGCTGCCTCGTCCATGTCCACCTGGCCGGAATACCCCCAAGCCTGGAATGAAACCGTCCGCCGCAGCCACCAGCTGAATTTTGCCGGCAGTGCCGGTTCAGCGAACTCAGGTGCGCTGACGTCCCTGGTGCTCGACGTCGGGCCCCTCGCCAAGCTCGCGGCAGACCGCCTGCGCGCGACAACCGGCCTCCCCATAACGCCCCCGGACTCGATCCAGATCAGCATCGGAGGTCCGGGCCAACGCCAGCAGGTAGACACAATCTCCGCGTACGCGCCGATGTGGTGGATCCCCGCCTTGGGCGCCATTCTGTTGTTGGCCTTGGCTCTGTTGGCTGCCAGGCGCAGGGGAGCGGTTGTCTTGTTCGCCGGACTGGGCCTTGCCGCACTCGCAGGACTGTGGCAAGTGGCCGCCACAGTCTTGAAAGGCGCAGGTGATGCAGGACTGGGCGGCACCGCCACGGGCGGACAGTTCGCTCAGGAGTTGGTGACCGCATCCGTCGACAACTTCAGTGGCTGGATCGTCGTCGCCGGGATTGCCGGGGGAGTCCTTTCACTTCTCGGCCTGCTCGTAGTGATCCTGGCACCCAAAGCCAGGCCGAGCGTGCGGGCAAACGCTGCCGGTAGCATGGAGGGATGACCAGCTCAGCAGTTTCGATTCCGATGCCCACTGTCCCGCGTAGGCGTCGGACGCCGGAAGAGGTGCTGGCCGCCGCCCCGGTAGCCAGCCCCAAACGAGTCCTGCTCGCGGCTCCCCGTGGGTATTGCGCCGGAGTCGACCGCGCAGTCATTGCGGTGGAGAAGGCACTGGAACACTATGGTCCGCCCGTATACGTACGCAAGCAAATTGTCCATAACGTACACGTCGTCACATCGCTGGAAGACAAGGGTGCCATCTTCGTCGACGAGACGGATGAAGTGCCCGAAGGCGCCCTGGTGATCTTCTCCGCACATGGAGTGTCCCCGGCCGTAGTGCAGTCGGCCGAAGACCGTGGCCTGCGCACCATCGATGCCACGTGTCCCCTTGTCACGAAGGTGCACCGCGAAGCCGTCCGCTTCGCCAAGGAAGACTACGACATTCTCCTCATCGGCCATGACGGTCACGAGGAAGTGGAAGGCACGGCCGGCGAAGCTCCGGACCACATCCAGATCATCAACGGACCGCACGAAGTGGACAAGGTGACCGTGCGCAATCCGGAGAAGACCATCTGGCTTTCACAGACCACCCTGAGCGTGGACGAGACCATGGAGACGGTCCGGATGCTCAAGGAACGGTTCCCCACGCTGCAAGATCCGCCCAGCGATGACATTTGCTATGCCACCACCAACCGCCAAGTGGCCATCAAGAAGATTGCCCCGCAGGCGGACTTGGTGATAGTGGTGGGATCGGCGAATTCTTCCAACTCCGTGCGGCTTGTCGAAGTGGCGCTTGAGTATGGCGCCAAGGCCTCCTACCGGGTCGATTTCGCGAACGAGGTTGACGAAAGTTGGTTCGAGGGCGTTGCCACAATTGGCTTGACCTCGGGCGCTTCCGTTCCCGAAGTCCTGGTCCAGGACGTCCTCCGCTTGCTGGCTGACTATGGCTATGGTGCTGTTGAAGAAGTGGTGACAGCGGAAGAAGACTTGCTGTTCTCCCTGCCGAAGGAACTGCGCGCCACCCTCAAAGAGGCCGGAGACGTTACGCGCGCCCTGGGCGGACGCGGGAACCGCCCAACGTCGTAGGCGGTACCCGGCGGTTTCAGGCCGCGGATTCTCCTTCGATTAGTTCGGGCGCAGCCAGGGTCCGCGGCACTGCTTCGACAGATGCCGGTGACACCAGGCCGTCGGTGTCCATGGCATTGAGTTTGCGCGCCGTGGGCAGGACGCGGGCCTCGAGTGTGCCTACGAGTGCGTTGTAGCGATCCACCGAGGTCTTCAACGACAAACCCAACTTGCCAACGTTGTCGCCAAGAGTGCCCATGCGTTCGTACAGCTGCCGGGCGAGCTCGAAGAGTTCCCTGGCGTTGTCCGTCAAAACGTCTTGGCGCCAAGTGAAGGCAACGGACTTGAGAACGGCCAGCAAGGTACCCGGCGATGCCAGGACCACGTTCCGGGAGAGGGCGTGGTCCAAAAGCGCCGGGTCCGCTTCCAGAGCCGCGGCAAGGATCGACTCTGCCGGCAGGAAGCAGATCACGAGCTCGGGCGAATTGCCGGGGATGTCCCAATACTTTTTGGACCCCAGGGCATCCACGTGGGACTTGAGTGCCTTCGCATGAGCCAGCAGCAAGGCCTCTGTGCTAGTTCCTCCCGACTGCATGCCATGGCCGTCCGTCTGCGACCAATTACCTGCCGAGAGTCCCGTGTTGCCCTGTTCTTGGGCGGCTAAGTAGGACGCCAGCGGAACTTTGGCATCAACCACCAACTGCTTCCCCCCGGGCAGCTGGACAACCAGGTCAGGCCGGACGGCGTTGTCCACGGAAGCGGAATGCACCTGTTCGTGGAAATCGACGTGCCGCAGCATGCCCGCGGCTTCCACCACCCGGCGCAGTTGGACTTCACCCCACTGCCCCCTTGCACTGTTGGACCGCAGGGCGGAGGCCAGAGCGTGGGTGGAGCGCAGGAGCTGCTCATCGGACAAGCGGGCTTCCTGGAGCTGCTGGGCAAGCTGGCCGTACTGCTCCAAACGATCCCTTTCCAGAAGCGAGACCTGTTGCTGGACGGCCGTCAGTTTCTCGGCAACGGGGGCAAGGGCACGCAACACACTGCCGTCCTGGTTCCTGGACTCGTTCAGTTCGCGGTTCTGCGACGACAGAAGGCGCCGTTCGGCGTCGGCGGCTGCAAACTGGGCGTTCACCGTGGCAAGCCGCTCCGAGACGGCGTCGAAATCTTCTTCAAGGGCGACGTTCCGGCGCCGAAACAGGACGAACCCTGCGACTATGCCGGCGGCGGCACCGAGAAGAAGCATCAACAACGCGAGTATCACTGCAAAACCATCCATGTCACCAACCTTGGCACAGGGGCACGACAAAATAGGGAAAGGGGCTCACAGCACCCGGGACTGCGGTCCTCGGTTCTTCTCGGCAAACGGACAATGGGCCTCAGCGGGTAGAATCAATGCTCGTGGCTCTTACTATTGGCATCGTCGGACTGCCCAACGTCGGCAAATCAACCCTTTTCAACGCACTGACCCGCAACCAGGTGCTGGCCGCGAACTACCCGTTCGCCACCATCGAGCCAAATGTCGGCGTCGTCAACCTGCCGGACGCGCGCCTGCAGAAGTTGGCCGAGGTCTTCGGATCGCAGCGGCTCCTGCCCGCCGTCGTCTCGTTCGTTGACATCGCGGGGATCGTCAAGGGCGCCTCGGAAGGCGAAGGCCTGGGCAACAAGTTCCTTGCGAACATCCGCGAAGCAGAAGCCATCGCCCAGGTCATCCGCGTCTTCGATGACCCCGACGTCGTCCACGTCGATGGCAAAGTTGATCCGCGCTCGGACATTGAGACGATCAACACCGAACTGATCCTGGCCGACCTCCAGACGATCGAAAAGGCCATTCCCCGGATCGAAAAAGAAGTCAAGATCAAGAAGCGGGAAGCCGCGGAACTCGCAGCAATCCTGGCTGCCCAGGCCGTGCTGGAACGCGGCGATACGATCTTCTCCTCGGCCAAGAGCGACAAGCTGGAGATGGAGCACCTCAAGGAACTCAGCCTCCTCACGGCCAAGCCCTTCATCTACGTCTTCAATGCCGACGAGGGCATCCTGGGCAGCCCCGAAAAGCAGGAAGAACTCCGCGCCATGGTGGCCCCGGCGGACAGCATCTTCCTTGACGCCAAACTCGAATCGGATCTCGTTGAACTCGACGAGGAAGAAGCCCGCGAGATGCTTGAGATGAACGGCCAGGACGAATCCGGGTTGGATCAGCTAGCGCGGGTCGGATTCCACACGCTCGGTCTACAGACCTACCTCACAGCTGGTCCGAAGGAAGCCCGCGCTTGGACCATCCACCGAGGCGACACCGCGCCCCAGGCCGCAGGAGTCATCCACACGGATTTCCAGCGCGGATTCATCAAGGCCGAGGTTGTCTCCTTCGATGACCTCATCGCCGCCGGATCCATGGCAGAGGCCAAGTCCCGCGGCAAAGTCCGCATTGAGGGCAAAGAATACGTCATGGCCGACGGCGATGTGGTGGAGTTCCGCTTCAACGTGTAACCTCCCGGGCCAGGGCAAGAAGTAGCCGGTCCTAGCGTGTCCCGAGGAGTGCAGCCGTGTGTAAACCGTGGTTTTCTGCCGATGCCATTGCTGCACATCTCGGCGTGACCAAGGAGACCGTCTACATAAGGGGATCGCCGAACGCTCCGTGCCGGCCCAATTCCCTTAGAACAGCGGCCAGGGCACCGCCGGCATCTCACCGCTCGGAGCCGGAAACCGCCCTGCCAAGCGCAACCGGTCGCAGCGCGCGGCGAGCGATGCGATTTCTTCGGCGCTGAGCAATTCCGCCAGGTTTCGGCCCAGCCCGCCGTGCAGTCCTTCGCTGACACGATCGATGCCCTCGCGTTCCTCGGCGGTCAGAGCGTCTCCCAGCCATCCCCACAGCACCGTGCGCAGCTTGTGGTCACGGTGAAAGGTGAGCCCATGGTCCACGCCGTGCCGGTGTCCGTCCGTCATGGCAAGAACGTGGTCGCCTTTGCGGTCGGCGTTGTTGACGATCGTGTCGAACACCGCCATTCGTCTGAGCGCTGGCGAGTCTTCGTGAACGAGGGTGACCATCCGTCCGTTCTCATCTCGTCCCTCGAGAACGTGTTTCCAGCCCGTCTCCGGCACGTGGTCTGTCGCCACCAGGTTCACGGCGTTTTGTGCGGGGTCTTGCTCCTGCCAGAGCTGCACCATTCCTTCGCCCATCGGACCATCGCGCAGCCAGGTGCGCGGCACGATGTCCCAGCCGAAGGCCCGCGAGACAAGGTAGGCGGCCACCTCCCGGTGTGCCAGGGTGCCGTGGGGAAAGTCCCACAGCGGAGTTTCGCCTGCTATCGGCTTGTAGACGACCACCACGTCGCCGATGCTGCCCAGAAATGTAGCGTTTGAAGCCGTCGTGATGCGGCCGGTGAGCGTCAGCTCGGCGGTCACTAGGTCCGGCGTTGGCATCAGACCTCGGGAAGGGTGCAGATGTGCCCGTCGGCCTCTATGGGGTAACCGCAGAGCGAGCACGTCGGACGCCCGGCGCCCACGATCTCACGGGTGCGCTTGGCGAATGCGCGGGCGGTGCCGACCGGCATTCGCACCAGCAGCATTTCGGGCTCGTTAGCGCCGCCCTCATCAAGCGATGCGTCGTTGTCATCAGCATCGGCATCGGTGATGGGGTAGGCCTCTAGTAGGACCTGGGCCGTGGTTGGGTCCCAACCTAAGCTCATGGCGCCGGTTCGGAACTGCTCCTGAACGGCGTCGAGCTGGTCATTGTCGACAAGTTCAATGGGGGTACTCGTGGGAACGCTGAAGGGGTTGCCCTCGACGGTGATGAGCTGGTCGAGAATTTCGTCGATCTTCTCCGCGAGCAGAGCCGACTGCTGTTTCTCCAGGGCGATACTCACGATCTGCGTCCCTGCGCGCACCTGCAGGTAGAACGTGCGCGCCCCCGGAAGGCCAATGGTGCCGACGACGACGCGATCAGGCCAGGCAAACTCGTGAACACGTGTAGGCATGTCAGTATTTTAGGCCAAAGAGGCTCATGGCGCCTTTTGCCCTGCCCCGCCGCCCACCGGCGCATCCCCAGAGTGGATGCCGTTCGAGAGCCACGACAGATCACCTGCTTCGGTGTTGGTCGCGTAGACGGTCGGCCGGCTAGCGCCGTAGCGCACGATCGATACGGAGGCGGGGCTCACGTTAATACGCTGGAACAGGTCAAGGTGCATGCCGAGCGCGTCGGCGAGGATTGACTTGATGACGTCACCGTGACTCACCGCCACCCAGACGGCCCCTGGCCCGTACTCGGCTTCGAAGGCTGCATCGTGGCGTCGAATCGCTGCCACCGACCGAGCCTGCATCGCGGCCATGGATTCACCGCCGGGAAAGACGACGGCGGACGGTTGCGACTGCACAACCGGCCACAAATCCTCGGTCGCGAGATCACTGAGCGTGCGGCCCTGCCACTGGCCGTAATCGCACTCGGTGAGATCGAGATCGACCGGCGCGTACGGCGTGCCAGCCTGGCGATCGAGGATGAGTTGGGCGGTCTGCTGACAACGCTCAAGAGGGCTCGACACCACCCCGACCAAGGGCACGGCCGCGAGCCGGTCCCCGGTCCGAGCCGCCTGGTCGCGTCCGATCTGGTCCAGGCTGACGCCGAAGGCCCGACCGGCCAGCAGCCCAGTGGCATTGGCTGTGGTGCGGCCGTGCCTCACGAGAATAACTGTCGCCATCCACCCAGCCTAACCACCCGCAGTAGTCGAGCGAAAAGTCGCTTAGCCCCGACGGGCGACATCCTGGCTCAGAATATTGGGCCAGGTTTCGACATCTCCTGGGGTGCGGGCGACCGTCAGCGTTGCTTGCGGGAGCAGTGCGGCAAGGGATTCCGCGGTTGACAGCGGGTGGCCCGGATCATCGACCCACGCCAAGATTGTCGTCGGTACGTCGATTCGCGCGATGGCCCCAGGAGCAGGCAGATCGCTGAGTGCCGCGCCTCGAAACAACGACGGCAATAGGGCGTCGGCGACATCGGGCACCGTCTCCGGCGCTCCAATTGTGGCCGGCGGCGGCGTTGCTCCGCGCGTGGTGGCGAGGAATTCCTCGACACCAACAGATTCGATTAGCGCTGCGGCAACTCGGTAGTTTGCAGCCTGTGCAGCTCGGGTTTCCCACGCGGTGGGTGGCACCATAAGCGTGAGCCCGGTAAAGCGGTCTGGCTCGCGGGAAGCGGCGTGCAAGAGTGTGCCGGTACCCATTGAGGGACCAACTCCGTGGACACGTTCGCCTGGGAACCAGTGATCGAGCAGTCGCAGGAGGTCGTCGGCGAGGTTTTGCCATTGATATTCCTCGGGAACCTTCCGCCCCGTCGACCGGCCATGGCCGCGCGCGTCGTACCGCAGCAGTCGAGTTCCACTAAGCCCTCGACCGAGATCAAGGTTGAGCACCCGATCGTGCGCGCGGCTTGAGGTAAGGCCATGCAATTGGACAACCGGGTGTCCACCTTCGTCGCTCAAAGCAACCGCAAGCTCGGCTCCGGGAACTTCGAAAGTGGGCATCAGGCTCCTCGTTTCGTGACTGACCGCGTCACGTCGAGCGGCCGCGTTGAACATTCAGGCTATCCGGGGCGATAGGATACTGCCATGCGGCTGACCAACGTCACGCACCTGCGCCTCCCGTTCGGACGACTTTGGGGCTACGACGTCAGTGTGTCTGCGCTCGACCAACGTCTTCCAGTGTCCTTTGACCAGCGGCTCCACGTGGGGGCAGGCGACCGCCCCGGCTCCTGGATGGCATTGTCTTTTCGGCTGCCTTCACCAACTCGTCGTGAGTCAATTGCCGATGCCTGGCTGGCTGTCGTCGCCCGTCACGGCACACTGCGAACGGCATTTGTGCCCGGCGCGGATGGTGATCCGGAGCTTCACGAAATCAATGTTGGTCCGGGAACCTGGGTCGAGCATCAGGTATCTCCCGGCCAGGCCGTCAATGACGCGGTGCGGGACATTCTCGATGCCGCATGTTCGCCATACCAACAGCCCTCACACCGGCTGTGCGTATTGGAGACTGCTGCTGGACTCACCGTCGTGATTGCGGCCGACCACGCCCACGTCGATATGTGGTCGATGCTGGTGATCGCGCGAGACCTGCTCTCGGCGCTCGATGCTGGGAGGGCGGGCCGTGAACCGTTGCCCGGGCCAGCGCCCGCATTTGTTGAACACACTCAAGCACTGCTAGATCGGAATGCGGCGCCGGACCATGTGCGTCAGCGATGGGAAGACATCATCGGGGAAAGCGGCGGCGTCATGCCGCAATTCCCACTGCCCCTGGGTGCGCCCGATCCGCAGCGCGAGCGTGTAGAAGTTCGCGATGTGTTCGATCTCGACGACGGTGCGGCATTTGCTGCGCAGGCCCGCGACGACGGCGTCTCGACGCTCGCACTCGCTGTTGTTGCGATGACAGCGGTGACCCGCGAGTTGGCGGGAACCCCGCTGCGAGCTGTTTTTCCCGTGCACAGCCGCTTCGACGACCGCTGGCATGACTCAGTCGGCTGGTTCATTACTAATTCGGTACTTGAGTCGGCGGTCGCCGAGCCGCGCGCTGCGGCGGCCGCGGTAAAAGAAGCTGTGCAGCTTGGCTCGTGGCCGCTCGCGGACGTGCTGGCTCCATGGGGCTGCATGCCCGTAGCTCCTGGTATGTTCGCGATCTCCTGGCTGGACCTGCGCAGACTGCCGGTGCGAATCGACTCTGTCGGACTCGACGCCCATTACGTGAGCGCGACAATCGACACCGACGGCGTCATGCTTTGGTTCATCCTGGATGAGTCCGGTCTGCACTTGAGATGCCGTTATCCCGACACCGTTGAGGCTCGAGCCAACGTCGGCGGATGGCTTGATCTGCTGGTCGCTCGTTTGCAGGCAGATGCGCGATCCTCAGTTCGAGGACTGCTGCGGGTGGCGGGCCGGACCTTCAGGCTGGAACGGGCGAGTCGCGATGATGTCGAGGCCATCGCCGCGCTCCTGTCTGATGATCAGTTCGGTCCCGATCGTGAGTGCGTCGAGCTCGAACGATACGAGGCGGCCTACAACTTGGTTGTTCGCGACAGTTCCAACTATCTGGGGGTTGTCCGCAATGATGCCGATCGCATCGTTGCCACAATGCAATTGACCGTCATTCCAGGTCTTTCCCGGGGTGGTTCTTCCCGACTACAGATCGAGGGACTGCGAGTTGCGGCCGCGGAACGCTCCCATGGCTTGGGCACCGCGATGCTTGAGTGGGCACACAATTTTGGGCGTGCGCGTGGTGCGCAGCTGGCACAGGTGACCACCGACGAAGCACGGGAACGGGCTCGAGCCTTCTACACGCGACTCGGATATCGGACTGCCCACGTAGGACTGAAACGGAGCATATAGAAGTCGGCACAGGCCAGGCTAGTCTGTTTTCGGATACCAGACCACAGTCGCAGGTTCATCGTCGTGAGGTGCATTGTCTGGCTCGTCCACATCAGGTTGGCCGTGGGCCAAACCAGACCATTGGTACTCTCCGCCCGGGTGAATCTCCGGGAAGTCCGATACCTCGCCCTCGCTGCTTTCTTTGTCACGGGGACCGCCCTCGTAAGTGAATTTTTCGCCCATACTCCTCAACGTAAGCCCCGGGACCCTGCCTGCATACCCCTTGAGCATGCCTGCGGCTCCTGAACCCGATCGAGGGTGATCCTACGATCTCTTCTCCAGGTTTCTGCCTGTCATCTTCAGTGATGGAGAATTAACTTATACGAGCCCCGGTTCGCCTTGAACCGGGGCTTTTGTCATGAGGGCTGGATCATGGAAGCACTTGGACGTCCTTCAATGATTGCATCTCGATAACAAACTTTACTGCCGGGAAACTTTGGACCCAAACATCCGGTCCGGGCGCTAGGCTACTGCTCATGTGAGACGAGCCACAAGCCTGCTGAGGGGGTTGTGGCAGTCTGCCGGAGTCAACAGCGCCGGCTTTTTCCACTCAAAAAATAGGAGGCGGAATGCGTTTCGGACGTACTTCCAAAGCAGTGGGCATCGCGGCAATCGCCGCAATCGCACTGAGCGCCTGCGCCGGCAATACCGGCGGCAACACCCCGTCCACCGGAGCGGCCAAGCAAGGTGGCACGGCCACCGTCGTCGAGGTCAACGCTTTCAACACGTTCAACCCCAACACCGCCGACGGCAACACTGACATCAACTCGAAGGTCAGCTACGCCACGCACTCGGGCTTCTACTACATCGACAACAAGCTGAATGTCGTCCACAACGACAAATTCGGCAAGATGGAAAAGGTCTCGGATAGTCCGCTGACTGTGAAGTACACCATCAACGACGGTGTGAAGTGGTCCGACGGCACGCCTGTTTCGGCCGCAGACCTCCTCCTCCAGTGGGCAGCGTTCTCCGGCTACTACGACGACGCCGACGCGAAGGCCAAGACCGGCACGTCGTACTTCTCCTACGCTGGTGACAACTCGGGCCTCAGCCTGACGGACTTCCCGGAGATCAGCAACAACAACAAGACTCTTACGCTCAAGTACTCCAAGCCTTTCTCCGACTGGGAGATCGTCCTGGGTGGTCCTGGCATTGACGTTCCCGCCCACGTCCTGGCCCAGAAGGCCGGACTCAAGGACACGCAGGCCCTGATTGACTTCTTCAAGAGCAAGCCGCGCGGAGATGCCAAGGCACCCCAGCCCGCCGACGCGAAGCTGAAGGCAATGTCGGACATGTGGAACACCGGCTTCGACACGAAGACGCTTCCCGCAGACCCGACACTGTTCCTCTCGAACGGCCCTTACATCGTCAAAAGCATGAACCAGGACCAGTCCCTCACCATGGTCCGCAACAAGGACTACAACTGGGGACCGACGCCGAGCCTTGACGAAATCACCGTCCGCTACATCGGTTCCGCGCCGGCTCAGGTCCAGGCCCTCAAGAACGGCGAGGCAGACATCATTGCCCCGCAGGCTTCCGCTGACACTCTTGATCAGCTGAAGGCACTCTCCAGCCAGGGCGTAACCGTTGACCAGGGCAACCAGCTGGCCTTCGACCACTTGGACCTGAACTACTCGGGACCGCTGGCCGACCAGAACGTGCGCCAGGCCTTCATGAAGACCGTGCCCCGCAAGGACATCGTCAACAAGATCATTGGCAAGCTTGACCCGAACGCCAAGCCGCTCGACTCGCAGATCTTCGTCCCGCAGCAGGCTGCTTACGCGGATTCGGCCAAGAACAACGGTTCCGCGGCCTACCAGGATGTCGACATTGACGGCGCCAAGAAGCTCCTCAACGGTGCCACTCCGGAAATCCGCATCATGTACAACAAGGACAACCCCAACCGTGTTGACGCCTTCTCGCTGATTCGCGAATCGGCTGCCAAAGCCGGCTTCAAGATCGTCGACGGCGGCCTTGGCAAGTCCGACTGGGGCAAGGCACTGGGCAAGGGCGGCTATGATGCCACCATCTTCGGCTGGATCAACCCGGGCGTTGGTGTCTCCGGCGTTCCGCAGATCTTCAGGACGGGCGGCGGCAACAACTTCAACCAGTTCAGCAGCGCTGACGCGGACAAGTTGATGGAAGAGCTCGTGGTCACCACGGACCGCACCAAGCAAGATGACCTTGAGAAGCAGATCGACAAGAAGATCTGGGACTCCGCATACGGTGTGCCGCTCTTCCAGTCCGTGAACGTGGACGCTTACAGCGACCGCATCACCGGTGTGAAGCTCATGCCGAACCAGACTGGTGTTTGGTGGAACTTCTGGGAATGGGCTCAGAAGTAAGACCCAACTCAGCGAGCAATATCGCCAGCCGAGGCGCCGGGACCGACGTATCATGGTCCCGGCGCCTTCGGGTTGGTGAACCGGTATATTGTCTGCTTCCCAACGACCTCATGCAGGGAAGGGGCACGATTCTGCGATAGGCGCCGGCGACCCCGGGCCTGGATTTCGAGGTTCTTCACCATGGTGACCTATATCGTCCGGCGGCTCATCACCGCCGCATTCATTCTTCTTGGAGCATCATTCTTGGTGTATCTCCTGACAGCGTTGTCCGGGGACCCCTTGGAAGAGCTCCGCACCAGCAGTGCACCGAACCGGCAAGCGTTGATGGATGCGCGAATCAATCTGCTTGATCTCGACACCCCAGCGCCGCTTCGCTATTTCAAGTGGCTAGGCGGCGCAGCCCAGTGCCTGGTTCCCCTCGGCAACGCCTGCAATCTCGGCAAGAACATCGCCGGGCAGCCAATCACGGAGGCCCTCGGCTTCGCGCTGGTTCAAACCCTGACGCTCGTTACCGGTGCGACAATCCTTGCGATTCTCATCGGCATTTCGCTCGGCATCGTCACCGCACTCCGCCAGTACAGCGCGCTGGATTATGGCGTGACGTTCATGGCATTCCTGTTCTTCTCATTGCCGATCTTCTGGGTAGCCGTCCTTCTTAAGGAGTTCGGTGCCATTGGCTTTAATGACTTCCTGCGAAATCCGGAAATACCGCCGGCTGTGGCCCTTGGGATCGGGGCCGTCTTGGGCCTCATTGGGGCCGTCGTCGTGGGCGGCGAAGTGAAACGCCGGCTGATCGTCGGAGGCTCTGTCTTTGCTGCCGTTTCGCTTGTTCTTTTCTACTTCTCGCTGACTCAATGGTTCCGCAATCCGGGCCTGGGGCCGGTCCTCATCGCGATCATGGGGGCGGGAATCGCCTTCGGAATCACCATATTGGTTTCCGGGCTCAAGAACCGCAAGGCACTGCAATCGAGCCTGATTGTGGTGGGCATCGGTGTGATCGCCTATTTCGCTGTGCAGCCGCTGCTCAGTGACGCGACCGGGCTCATGATCTTCCTCCTTGCAATCGCCACCATCCTGGTTGGCGTCGCGGTGGGGTACTTCATGGGCGGCTACGACCGCGGCCAATCCATGCGCGCCGCCGGACTCACGGCCTTCCTGGTCGGAGCCCTTGTGGTCGTGGACCGGTTCATGCAGGCCTGGCCCTCGTATTTCAACAACAGCCGGGTGCGCGGACGCCCGATCGCCACCATCGGAGCGGGAACACCGAACATCCAAGGCGATTTCTGGATCATGTCAACAGACACCTTGACCCACCTCGTCTTGCCGACCATTGCCCTGATCCTTGTCTCGTTGGCCAGCTACACGCGGTTCACGCGCTCGTCGATGCTCGAAATCATGAACATGGACTACATCCGCACAGCGCGCGCCAAGGGCCTGAGCGAACGTTCCGTCATCATGGGCCACGCGTTCCGGAACGCTCTGATTCCGATTGCAACGATCGTCGCCTTTGACATCGGTGCATTGATCGGTGGTGCCGTCATTACCGAAACGGTCTTTTCCGTTCGGGGCATGGGTTTCTTGTTCATTGACGGACTGCTGCACACGGACCCGAACCCGGTGATGGGCGTGTTCCTTTGTGTGGCTATCACCGCCATGGTCTTCAACCTGATAGCGGATCTCGCGTACTCCGCGCTCGACCCACGCGTAAGGATCAAAGCATGAGCCAGCCAACCCAAGAGGACGAACTCCTCGCGCAACAGGCACTTGCCGAAGCGGCAGCCACGCATGGAGGCGGCGAAGTTACCAGCGGCCTGAGCCAGGGCCAGATTGTCCGCAAGAGATTTTTCGGCCACACCGGCGCCCTGATCGGACTCGCGGTTTTCGCCGTGATCTTCCTGCTTGCCTTCACCTCGGTGGGCGCGTTCGGGATTCCCGGGTGGTGGAAGTACACCCACGTTGACGTCTCGCCGCTCGTCAATGATGGTGCTCCGACCTCATCGCTGTGGCCGTTTGCCTGGGGCGAGCATCCGTTCGGCCAAGACCGGATCGGGCGCGATCTGTTTGCCATGACGATGCGTGGCGCGCAACAGTCAATCACCGTGATGCTACTGATCGGTGGTATTGCAGGTGCGATCGGCGCCATCGTCGGAGGACTAGCCGGCTATTTCCGAGGCTGGGTCGAAGCCGTTCTCATGCGCCTGACGGACGTCATCATCATCATTCCGTTGCTGCTCCTCGCGGCCGTGGTTGGTCAGATAGCCAACCGCCGGGACGAGGGCAGCTGGCTGAACGGGTTTGCCGCCAACAACGGTGTCGTCATTCTCGGCATCTTCCTCGGATTTGTGAGCTGGGTGGGCCTCGCCCGTCTTGTCCGCGGTGAGTTCCTGACGCTCCGTGAGCGGGAATTCGTCGATGCTGCCCGGATCTCCGGCGCCTCCAACGCGAGGATCATCTTCAAGCACATCCTCCCGAACGCCGTCGGTGTGCTGATCGTCAACGTGACGCTGACCATGTCCGCCGCCATCCTCTTGGAGACCGCCCTCAGCTACCTGGGCCTCGGAGTGAAGGCTCCGGACACGTCGCTCGGCCTGCTCGTCGCACAGAACCAGGAGGCGTTTGCCACTCGCCCATGGTTGTTCTGGTTCCCGGGCTTGTTTATCATCCTTATCTGCCTCAGCATCAACTTCATCGGCGATGGCCTGCGGGACGCTTTCGACCCGCGCCAGAAGAAGTTCCGGGCCAAGTCCGCGGTCGAGACCGCAAAGCACTCCAGCACGACGACGGCGCCGGTCGCCGATACTCCGAAGGGCAGCTGAGTGGGACCCGCCAGGGGAACGCTAGTACCGGAAGACCGCCCAGTAACTGGCCGCGGCCAACGCCACCGTGGCCGCCACGCGGAACCATTCGACCGTGACCGCCACTATGGCGTCCTCCGCCCGGCCGGGCTCAACCCGGCCGGACTCCACGAGGGCTTGCCAGCGGGTGCGGACCAAGACGGCTGCGGCACCCGAATCGGTGTTCTTGAGATCTCCGGGACGAACCGAACTGCCAGGACCGTATGTGGTGCCTGGGAGCCCTCTCAGGTGCTCGGGGCGGGCATTGCGTCCGCCCCAGATCCCGGGCGCCGGTGCGGCCCACGCGGAGTATTTTTTGCGTGGCGTCATGAGCGTCAGGGCGTAGCGGGTATCCACCTGCACCAGGGCATCCCACGGGACCTCAACGGTCCTGTAAGGGTTCTCCAGCCGTACGCCGGAGTCCCTGACCACCACCACCGGGCGCCAGAACAGCAACCAGCCGATGAAGGCCACAAGGAGCAGGGGAGCGGTGCCCGGAAGGGCTCCCGGACCGGCCACCACAAGCGTCACGACTACCCCGAAGGCCGCTATTGCCCAACAAGCCCAGGCGAACAGCCTGCTGGTGCGGGCCTTGAAGATTTCGACATTTCCGGCATGGGGCTCTCGGCTCATGCCCCTAATAATTCAGGATTCCGGGCTACTTCACTAATCACCCCTTGGAGGGTGGCCCGGGCGGAAGGGAATACCCAACATGACTGACAATGCCAGCCCCGAACCTGAGGCAACCCCGCTTGAGACTGCCTCGGACAAGACAGCGCTGGGGAGCGTGGTCCTGGAAGTGCGCGATCTCAGCGTCGACTTCGGTGTGGAGAAGAAATGGGTCCCGGCCGCCATCGGACTGAACTATGAGGTCAGGGCGGGTGAGGTCCTCGCGATCGTCGGTGAATCCGGTTCCGGCAAGAGTGCCAGTTCCATGGCTTTGTTGGGATTACTTCCCAGCAACAGCCGGGTCACGGGGAGTGTGAAGCTCTCCGGCAAGGAGTTGCTTGGCGCCAAATCCGGCACCATCAGGGAGGTCCGCGGCAAGGATGTTGCCGTGATCTTCCAGGAACCGATGACGGCGCTCAACCCCGTCTACACGGTGGGTGCCCAGATCGTTGAGACGATCCGGCTTCACAACGTGGTCTCCCCGGACGAGGCCAAGGAGCGCGCATTGCGTATGTTGGACCTCGTGGAGCTTCCTGACCCGGAGAAGGCCTTCAAGTCGTATCCGCACCAGCTTTCCGGCGGCCAGCGCCAGCGGGCCATGATCGCCCAGTCGTTGTCTTGCGACCCGAAACTGCTGATCGCGGATGAACCCACCACGGCCCTGGACGTGACGGTCCAAGCTGAAATCCTGGACCTGATGCGCAATCTGCGCAACAAGCTGGATAGCGCCATCGTCCTCATCACGCACGACATGGGTGTGGTGGCCGACCTCGCTGACCGTATAGCAGTGATGCGCAAGGGCGTCATTGTGGAAACGGGTACAGCGCAGCAGATCTTCAGCAACCCGCAGCATGAATACACGCAGGCGCTGCTGGCAGCTGTTCCCCACTTGGGCCAGGGCGCGGACAGTCCCGACGTCGATGTCACTGCGGCCCTGGCTGCGGCCACGCACACCGAGCTGGAATCCGTTGAGCATGACGAGTTGCTCCGCCGGGAACGTGAAAACCAGGCGGCTTTGAAGGCGGCGGCGGAAGAAGCCGCCAAGCCCAAGGGCAACCCTGTGCTTGAGCTGATCGACGTCGCCATCGAGTACCCCAAGCAGGGCCGTGTTCCTGCGTTCCGTGCTGTCGAGGGGGCAAACCTGGTCATCTACCCGGGTCAAGTGGTGGGCCTGGTTGGGGAGTCGGGATCCGGCAAGACGACCATTGGACGCGCCGCCGTCGGGCTCTTGCCTGTGGCCGCCGGCAGCATGCATGTGGTGGGTCAGGACATTTCCGCAGCGAAACGGAATGGAAAGCAGCTCCGCGAGGTCCGTCGGGATATCGGCATGGTTTTCCAGGATCCGTCGTCGTCGCTGAATCCGCGGCTGCCTATCGGTGAGAGCATCGGCGAACCGATGTTCCTTGCCGGGGTCGCCAAGGGCGTGGAACTGCAGAAGCGGATCGAGAACCTTCTGGACCAAGTGGAGTTGCCCCGCGGTTACCGCAACCGTTACCCGCATGAGTTGTCGGGCGGGCAGAAGCAGCGTGTCGGTATTGCTCGTGCGCTCTCCCTGCAGCCCAAGCTTATGGTGGCGGATGAGCCGACGTCGGCGTTGGACGTTTCGGTGCAGGCGAAGGTTTTGGAACTCTTCCAGAACCTGCAGAAGGAACTGGGATTCGCGTGCCTGTTCGTGACCCACGACCTCGCCGTGGTTGATGTGCTGGCCGACCGGATTTGCGTTATGCAGCGCGGCCGGATCGTGGAGCAGGGCACCCGGGAACAGATTCTCCGTAATCCGCAGGAACCTTACACGCAAAGGCTGCTTGCTGCGGTACCGCTTCCGGACCCGGAGAAGCAGCGGGAGCGCCGGGAACTGCGGGCGCAACTCATGGCCGCCGGCATCGAGTAGCAACTTCGCGCCAAGCAGCTCGCAGCACAAACGGACTGCCGCTCATTGCAAAGAGTCCCCGTGGCCAAACGGTCCATGGGGGCTCTTTTTTGTACCCCGGGCGTCCTTTCGCGCTTCCACGAAAGACGTTTGGCGTGCCCGAAAACCCCTAGTTTCTTGCGAAAAGTAGGGGTTGGGTATGTCAAGTGTACCAAGGAGTAATCCATTACGTGAAGTGACTGCTTCATTTACTTGAAATGACTGCTTCATTACTAAAACTGTCAAGTGCATACTTGGGTCCATGTGCCAATGGGATTCCATATTTCGGACATGGTGTGGTTAGGATTACACATCCATGTAGGCCGCGTCACAGGATAATTCTGTGTCTGGCCCCCGGGGCAGCCATGAGTTGCCCCGACCCATCCCCCTGAATCCATAGGAGGCGGAATGCGTTTTTCGCGCACTTCCAAAGCTCTTGGCTTGCTGGCAGTCGCCGCACTTGCCCTCACCGGATGTGGCAGCTCTGCCTCCGGAAGCAGTGGCCAGACCGCTGCCGGCGATCCGAACAAAATCATCACCGCATACAGCAATGAACCCCAGCACCCACTGATCCCTTCCAACACCAGCGAGGTGTACGGTGGCCGCGTTGTCGACCTCCTGTTCGAAGGCCTGACCAGCTACGACGCCAGTGGCAAGTCCGTGAACGCACTCGCGGAATCCATTGACACGAGCGACGGCCAGAACTACACCATCAAGGTCAAGAAGGGCGCCAAGTTCACCAACGGCGAGGCAGTCACCGCCAAGAGCTTCGTTGATGCTTGGAACTTCGCCGCCCTGAGCACCAACGCCCAGACCAGCAGCAGCTTCTTCGAATCCATCGAAGGCTACGACGCGGTCAGCGCTACCACGAAGACCAAGGGCGCGGACGGCAAGTCAACGTCGACTCCCGCACCGACCGCCCAGACGATGTCCGGTTTGGTGCTGAAGGACGATTCGACCATCACGGTCAAGCTGGCACAGCCGGAAGCCGACTGGCCGCAGCGCCTCGGCTACTCCGCGTTCATGCCGCTTCCGGCTGACGCCCTCAAGGACCCGAAGGCCTTCGGCGAAAACCCCATCGGCAACGGCCCGTACAAGATGGCCGCCAAGGGAGCCTGGCAGCACGACAGCCAGATCGCCCTCGTCAAGAACTCGGACTACCAAGGCACCCGTATGGCCAAGAACGGCGGCGTGACCTTCAAGTTCTACACCGACCCGGCTCCGGCTTACACGGACGTCCAGGCCAACAACCTTGACGTTACCGACGTCCTGCCGACGAACGCCCTGAAGACCTACACCACGGACTTCGCGGACCACAACCTGAACAAGGCTTACGCAGGCAACGCAACCCTGAACATCCCGAACTACCTGCCTGAGTTCCAGGGACCGGCCGGCCAGCTGCGTCGCCAGGCCATCTCCATGGCGATCAACCGCGATGAGATCACCAAGGTCGTCTTCAACGGCACGCGTATCCCGGCGAAGGACTTCACGTCTCCGTC
The DNA here is from genome assembly GCF_026241105.1 of Arthrobacter rhizophilus. Classification (GTDB taxonomy): domain Bacteria; phylum Actinomycetota; class Actinomycetes; order Actinomycetales; family Micrococcaceae; genus Arthrobacter. The sequence goes on from NZ_JAPFFT010000001.1 coordinate 202,381, forward strand.
CATTGACGGCTACAACGCCAACGTGACAGGCTCCGACGTTCTGAAGTTCGACGCCGCGAAGGCCAAGGACCTCTGGGCAAAGGCAGACGCCATGAGCCCGTGGCCCGCCGCAAAGGTTCTTCAGCTCGCGTACAACACCGATGGTGGCAACAAGGAATGGATTGACGCCGTTGCCAACAACCTGAAGAACAACCTTGGCATCAAGGCAGAAGGCCAGCCGTTCGCCAAGTTCGCCGAGATCCTGAACCTCCGCACGGCAAAGACCCTCCCGGGCTTCACCCGCGCCGGTTGGCAGGCAGACTACCCGTCGCTGTTCAACTTCCTCGGCCCGCTGCTGAAGACCGGTGCCAGCGCCAACTACGAGGGTTACAGCAACCCTGAGTTCGACAAGCTGCTGACCGAGGGCCTGGCATCCAAGTCCACGGGCGACGCAAACAAGAAGTTCACCCAGGCACAGGAAATCCTCTTCAAGGACCTTCCGAACCTGCCCCTGTGGTACCAGGCACGCCAGGCTGTATGGAGCCAGAACGTTAGCAACGTTGACTCCGGCTGGAACGGCGTCCTGCTGTACTACAACATCACCGCAAAGTAGTCCTACTGGACTTGTTCCAAGCTCGTTAGCGTATGGGGGTCCGGCCACAAACCGGGCCCCCATGCCTTGATTCGGCACGAAAGCTGTCCCTAATGAATCCCCACATTTTCAAGAGCGCCCAGGAAACCTTGCTGTGATCCAGTACATCCTCCGGCGTTTGCTGCAGGTCATCCCGGTCTTCCTGGGAACCACCCTGCTTGTGTACTTCATGGTCTTTGCCCTCCCGGGCGACCCCATCCGCGCCTTGTTCGGCGACCGGCCGCCCAGCGAGTCCGTCATTGCCGCACTGCGCCAGCAATACAACCTCGACCAGCCGTTCTGGGTTCAATACGGACTGTTCCTCAAGAACCTGTTCACGTTCAACCTCGGCGTTGACTTCACCGGTCAACCCATCGCAGCCACCCTTGGCCGCATCTTTCCCGTGACCGCCATGCTCGCCGCTGAGGCCTTGGCGATCCAGGCCGTCTTCGGTGTGGCCTTCGGCCTGATCGCCGGACTGCGCAAGGGAAAACTCTTTGACTCGACCGTGCTGGTTGCCTCCCTCGTCGTCATCGCCGTCCCCACCTTCGTGCTGGGCTTCGTGCTTCAGCTCGTCGTCGGCGTGCAGCTCGGGTGGGCCAAGCCCACCGTGGGATCCACCGCGGACTGGGGCACGCTGATCCTCCCGGCCACCGTTCTTGGCCTCGTGTCCTTCGCCTACGTGCTGCGCCTGACCCGCGCCTCGGTCATCGAAAACATGAACGCCGACTACGTCCGCACGGCAACCGCGAAGGGCCTATCCCGCCCTCGCGTTGTCCTGGCCCACATCCTGAGAAACTCCATGATCCCCGTGGTCACCTACCTCGGTGCGAACCTTGGTGGCTTGATGGGCGGCGCGATCGTCACCGAAGGCATCTTCAATGTGCCGGGCGTCGGACAGAAGCTCTACCAAGCAGTTATCCGCAGCGAGGGCCCCACCGTCGTTGCCATCGTGAGCGTGCTGGTGCTGGTGTTCGTTGCCGCCAACTTGTTGGTCGACCTCCTGTACGCCTGGCTTGACCCGAGGATCCGCTATGAAAAGTAACCGTCAAATCGAGCACTACGTTGCCCCCATCGAGGAGACACCGCTGCTGGCGACCGATACCCTCAAGGTCGACGCAGCACCCCTGAGCCTGTGGGCAGACGCCTGGCGGAAGCTCCGCCGTCGTCCGCTCTTCATCATCTCCGCGCTCATGATCTTCCTGCTCCTCGTTGTCGCGTTCTTCCCTGGCCTGTTCACGCAGACAGCCCCGGACGACAACTGCCAACTGGGCGACTCCCTGGCAGGCCCCTCGGCCGGCCACCCCTTGGGATTCACCTTCCAGGGCTGCGACATCTACTCCCGCGTCATCCACGGCACGCAGGCATCCTTGACCGTCGGCGTCGTCTCGGTCATCTTCGTCCTGATCATCGGCGTCACGCTCGGCGCGCTGGCTGGGTTCTTCGGCGGCTGGGTTGATACCGTCATTGCCCGCATTGGCGACATCTTCTTCGCGTTGCCTTTGGTCCTCGGCGCACTGGTAGTTACCCAGCTCCCCTTCTTCCGCGAGAACAAGAGCGTCTTCACGGTGGTCATGGTCATCGTGATGCTCGGTTGGCCCCAAATGGCCCGTATCACCCGAGGTGCCGTGATCGAGGTCCGCAACGCCGACTTCGTCACTGCCGCACGCTCGCTAGGTGTCTCCAAGATCGGCACACTGGTCCGGCACGTAGTTCCGAACGCGCTCGCGCCGATCATCGTCCTTGCCACCATGGAACTGGGTGTCTTCATTGTTACTGAAGCAACGCTCTCCTTCCTTGGCATTGGGCTGCCCGGCAGCATCATGTCCTGGGGTAACGACATTTCCGCGGCGAAGGACACCTTGCGCACCAACCCCGAGGTGCTGATGTTCCCCGCAACAGCACTGTCCATCACGGTCCTGAGCTTCATCATGCTTGGCGACGCGCTGCGTGACGCGCTTGACCCCAAGAGCCGCAAGCGATGAAGGAGGCAATCATGACAACGTCCAACATCACCATCGACGAAGCCGGAACCGAAGAGCGTCCGCTCCTGGAAATCCGTGACCTCGCCATCTCCTTCCAGACGGCGAGCGGCGAGTTCCAGGCCGTCAAGAACGCACACCTGACCATCATGCCCGGCGAGACAGTCGCCATCGTGGGAGAGTCCGGTTCCGGAAAGTCGACGACGGCGCTCGCCGCCATTGGTCTCCTGCCGGCGAACGGCCGGGTTTCCGGCGGCCAGATCCTGCTCGATGGCGAGGACATCTCGCACGCACCGGAACGGCGCATGATCGAGCTGCGTGGCAACACCGTCGGCATGGTCCCGCAGGATCCGATGTCCAACCTCAACCCGGTGTGGAAGATCGGCTACCAGGTCCGCGAGACCTTGCGCGCCAACGGCAAGCCCCATGCTCCGGCTGATGTGGCCCGTGTCCTCGGGGAAGCCGGCTTGCCGGACTCGGCGCGGCGTGCCAAGCAGTACCCGCACGAATTCTCCGGCGGCATGCGCCAGCGGGCACTGATTGCCATCGGCCTGTCCTGCCAGCCGCGGCTGCTCATTGCCGATGAGCCGACGTCGGCCCTCGACGTGACAGTCCAGCGTCAGATCCTGGACCACCTCGAGACCATGACGGCGGAGCTCGGTACGGCAGTCCTGCTTATCACCCACGATCTTGGCCTCGCGGCTGAACGCGCGGACAAAGTGGTGGTCATGTACCGCGGAAACGTGGTGGAAGCCGGTCCTTCGCTGGAACTGCTCCGCAACCCGCAGCACCCCTACACCCAGCGGCTGGTGGCGTCGGCCCCGTCGTTGGCTTCCCGTAGGATCCAGGCAGCCAAGGCTGAAGGCATCCAAACGGAAGAACTCCTGGCACCCACAGAAGCTGTGGTTGAAAAGGCGCTCCCAGAGGACGTTCTGAAGGTCGAGAGCCTCAGCAAGGTCTTCAAGTTGCGCTCGGGAGTGGGCAGGTCCACCGACTTCACCGCAGTGGACAACGTCTCATTCAACGTCAAGCGCGGGACGACGACGGCGATCGTGGGGGAGTCGGGATCCGGCAAGTCCACTGTGGCTCAGATGGTCCTTAACCTCCTGCCGCCGACGTCGGGGCGGATCGTGTTCGACGGGGTTGACACCTCCACGTTGAACAGCCGCGAGATCTTCAAGTTCCGGCGCCGCGTCCAGCCGATCTTCCAGGACCCGTACGGTTCCCTTGACCCGATGTACAACATCTTCAGGACCATCGAGGAACCGCTCCGGACCCACAAGATCGGGGACAAGGTCAGCCGCGAGAAGAAGGTCCGGGAGCTCCTGGACCAGGTTGCGCTGCCGCAGTCGACCATGCAGCGATACCCGAACGAGCTCTCCGGCGGCCAGCGGCAGCGCGTAGCGATCGCCCGGGCGCTGGCACTGGATCCCGAAGTGATCATCTGCGACGAAGCGGTCTCCGCCTTGGACGTTTTGGTGCAGGCCCAGGTGCTGAACCTGCTGGCCGAGCTGCAGTCCAATCTTGGCCTGACCTACCTGTTCATCACGCACGACCTCGCCGTCGTACGGCAGATCGCGGACCATGTCTGCGTGATGCAGAAGGGCAAGCTCGTGGAAACGGGCAGCACGGACAATGTCTTCGATTCGCCGCAGCAGGAGTACACCAAGGCACTCCTCAACGCGATTCCCGGAGCAAGCCTGATGCTGCCGCCCGTGGTGGCCTGACCCGGCTCAGCAACCGTCATTCAACGCTCGTAAGGCAGTCAAGAGGGCCGGTGCCGCTTCCCCTGGGGGAGGGGCGCCGGCCCCTTTTGCTGTTCCCGGGGTTCCCCGGGAGTTCTGCGCGGATTGTGATGAAGCGCACAATTCGAAGGCCTTGGGGATGATTTTTAGGCCAATAAATACCACAGCGTTTAGACTCTAGGTAGGTGCCCCGTGTCAAAGGGTCTCTTCCGTCGTGCGTTCCGGTTGGAAATGTCGCGATACCACAGCTGACTTCACCACTGAATCGAGCAATAACGCATGTCTGAAACCACCACCAACACTGCGGTAGCCACTGCATCGCGCAGTGACCTGCGCAACGTCGCGATTGTGGCCCACGTTGACCACGGCAAGACCACCCTGGTCGACGCCATGCTCAAGCAGACCAACTCCTTTGCCGAGCACAACCACCTCGAAGACCGCGTCATGGACTCCGGTGACCTGGAGCGCGAAAAGGGCATCACCATCCTGGCCAAGAACACCACTGTGGCCTACAACGGACCGTCCTCCCATGGCGAGACCATCACCATCAACGTGATCGACACCCCTGGTCACGCCGACTTCGGCGGCGAGGTTGAGCGCGGCCTGTCCATGGTTGACGGCGTTGTCCTTCTCGTTGACGCTTCCGAGGGCCCGCTGCCCCAGACCCGCTTCGTGCTCCGCAAGGCCCTCGCCGCGCACCTTCCCGTCATCCTGCTGGTCAACAAGACCGACCGCCCTGACGCCCGCATCGAAGAAGTTGTCCACGAATCCATGGACCTGCTCCTCGGCCTGGCTTCGGACCTCGCGGACGAAGTTCCGGACCTGGACCTGGATAAGATCCTGGAAGTTCCCGTGGTCTACGCTGCAGCCAAGGTCGGCCGCGCCTCCCTGGAACAGCCGGCCGATGGATCGGCGCCGGAGAACGAAGATCTGGAACCCCTGTTCAAGACGATCATCGAGCACATCCCGGCTCCGACCTACAACCCGAACGGTGTCCTCCAGGCGCACGTCACCAACCTGGACGCTTCCCCGTTCCTCGGCCGCCTCGCACTCCTGCGCATCTACAACGGCACCCTCCGCAAGGGCCAGACCGTTGCCTGGGCGCGTGCCAACGGCGAACTGAAGAACGTCAAGATCACCGAGCTCCTGGCCACCAAGGCCCTGGACCGCGTTCCGACCGACTCCGCTGGTCCGGGCGAGATCGTGGCTGTTGCCGGCATCGAGGAAATCACCATTGGTGAGACCCTGACCGACGCCGAGAACCCGCAGCCGCTGCCGCTCATCACGGTGGATGACCCCGCGATCTCCATGACCATCGGTATCAACACCTCGCCGCTGGCCGGCAAGGTCAAGGGTGCCAAGGTCACGGCCCGCCAGGTGAAGGATCGCCTGGACAAGGAACTGATCGGTAACGTCTCCATCAAGGTTCTCCCCACCGAACGTCCGGATGCTTGGGAAGTCCAGGGCCGTGGCGAGCTTGCGCTGGCCATTCTCGTGGAGCAGATGCGACGTGAAGGCTTCGAATTGACTGTCGGCAAGCCGCAGGTTGTCACCCGGACCATCGACGGCAAGATCCACGAGCCGATGGAACACATGACCATCGACGTTCCCGAAGAGTACCTCGGCGCGGTCACGCAGCTCATGGCCGCTCGCAAAGGCCGCATGACCAACATGGCCAACCACGGTACGGGTTGGTGCCGCATGGAATTCATCGTTCCTGCCCGTGGCCTCATCGGCTTCCGCACCAAGTTCCTCACGGACACCCGTGGCGCCGGCATCGCTTCCTCGATCTCCGAAGGCTACGAGCCGTGGGCCGGCCCCATCGAATACCGCACCAACGGTTCGATGGTTGCCGACCGCGCCGGTGTGGTCACCCCCTTCGCCATGATCAACCTGCAGGAACGCGGCTCCTTCTTCGTGAAGCCGACGTCCGAGGTCTACGAAGGCATGATCGTCGGAGAGAACTCCCGCGCCGACGACATGGACGTCAACATCACCAAGGAAAAGAAGCTCACCAACATGCGTGCCGCTTCCTCCGACACCTTCGAGAACCTGACGCCGCCGCGCGACCTGACCCTCGAAGAGTCCCTCGAATTCGCTCGCGAAGACGAGTGCGTTGAGGTGACCCCGGAGTCCATCCGCATCCGCAAGCTGATCCTGGACGCCAACGAGCGTGCCAAGGCTACGCGCGCCCGCGCCAAAGTCTGATCCTGCGCTGATTGCGTACTAACGCATTGAATAAGGGAGCCACCGGAGCAGCACGCGGCATTGCCGCAGCTGTTCCGGTGGCTCTTTTTGCTGCCCTGGCGGGCACCGCACTGCACCGGCAGTCGGTCCTTTTTGCCGGCGTCGAGGTCTACTGGGGTCTTGCTGCGGCACTGCTCCTGCTCGCCTCGTTGCAACTCTGGCTGGGCGCTTGGTCGCGGTCTTTGCTCCCGACGGCGGTGGCCGGCATCGCCTGTTATGTGACGGTTGGCCTGCTGTCGGCTGCCGGAACGGGCAAGCAGCTGATCGTCGCGGACGTGCCGGGAAATGTGTGGGTCTATGGAAGCGCGGGAGTGACTTTTGTGATGCTCTTGTGGTGCCGGCGATACAGGCGTCCGCCGCGCGGCTGACTAGTCCGCGCTTGGATCCCGGTGGTGGGCGATCAAGAGCGAAGTGGCCTCGCCGTCGTCGTCCGCCGGAAGGCGCATGTATTCCTCGACGACTGCCCGCAGCTTGCCCATCATTTCCTGTTGGCGTGCGGCGTTGAACTTCACGCCAAGCCGCCACACATCGATATCCTCAGGGGCGAGTCCCCGGGTTTCCTGAACGAATGTTTCGATCAGGACAGGGGAAATATCGTCGACGGGGGTGCTCCACGATGTGCGGGTGGCGATGTACGGCACCTCCTTGGCGCCCCGCTTTCCCTTCCGGCCTTCCTGCGGCACGAGAAAACCCGTGCGGACCAAGGTTCGAACGTGGTGCAGGCTCGACGCAGGATTGATGTCCAGCAACCCGGCAATCTCTTTGTTGGTACGCGCGTGATGCAGGCAGAGCCGGAGAATCCTCAGGCGCAGGGGCGAACTCAAGGCGCGCCCCTTGGCGACGAGATCGCCGTCCTCCCGCTCTTGTTCCGTCATGGTGGCCAGTGTAGCCATCTAGCAGTGATTGACATATGCCAATCACTGCAGGAAACTGGGCGAGTGAATGCCGGGACCACTGACAATGCTCCGCAAACTGACACAGCCCAACAAGCTGCCTCGCTCTGGCGGAACCGGAACTTCACTACCTTCTGGTCGGGCCAGGCCGTCAGCCAGCTCGGGGCGCAACTGGGGCAACTGGCGTTTCCAGTCCTCGCGGTGTCTTTGCTCGGGGCCAGCGAGTTCGAAGTTGGCGCGCTCAATGCTGCCAGCCTGGCGGCTTTCCTGCTGATCGGCTTGCCGGCCGGAGCGTGGGTGGACCGCTGGTTGAAACGCCGCACCATGATTGTGGCTGACCTGCTCCGGACTGCGGCGATGGCGACGGTACCACTCCTCTGGTGGGCAGGCATCCTGCAGATTTGGCACTTGTACGCGGTGGCGGCCGTCGTCGGGGCCGCAACAGTCTTCTTCGACGTCTCCTACCAAAGCTACGTGCCTGTGCTCGTGGATGCCGCGAACGTGCCGCAGGCCAACTCCAAGTTGGAAGCCACCTCCCAGATCGCGCGCATCGGCGGACCTGCTGCGGGTGGCGCGCTGCTGACAGTCGTGTCCGCCCCAGTACTGTTCGTCGGGGAAGCAGCCGGCTATCTCCTGTCCGCCATTTTCTTGTTCAGGACACGCGATGCGGAACGGCCTGTGCCGGTCAAGGACCGGCGACCGCTGGCAAAGGAAATCAAGGAAGGCCTGGTCTTCGTGGTCAGGCATCCACTGATCAGCAGGATTGCGGCCTGCACGGGCGGGGTGAACTTCTTCACTACGATCGCGTTTACGTTGATGCCCGTGCTCGTGCTGAGGGAGCTCGAACTCGGGCCGCAGGGCATGGGCCTCATCATGGCGGTCGGGGCTGTGGGCGGGCTGATCGGGGCGGTTGCCGCGCCCAGGCTCGCCGCTTGGATCGGTGAGGGGACCGTCATTCCCGTGGCGTCGATGATCAGCTCAGTTTTCCTCGTTTTAGTGCCGTCGTCGGTGCTGGCTCCGGAGCGATGGATCTCCTTGGTGATGCTCATCGTCTCCGAGTTCGGTTTCGCCTTCGGGGTGCTGGTGTACAACATCATGCAGCTGAGCATGAGGCAGCGCGTGTGTCCGCCCCGGCTCCTGGGGCGCATGAATGCTTCCATTCGCTTTGTGGTCTGGGGTGTCATGCCAATCGCCGCGCTTGCCTCAGGCCTGCTTGCCGAGAGGTTTGGACTGGCCCCGACGCTCTGGATCGGAGTGGCCGGGAGCATGGTTTGGGTTGCACCAGTGTTGTTCTCGCCACTGCGGGGAATGCGCAAGCTGCCGGACGGCGTGCACGGCGCCTGACCCTTTGGGACATGCCGAGCTTTGGCTCGCAGCGATGGACATATTCGCATCATGCGCATTCCTTGGCACATCCGCTGCGCATGCTCAGCGGAGATGAAAGGGACATGCCCAACGTTTGATTTCAACGTTGGACTGGAAGTTCTCCACATAGCCAATGTTTGCGCTTTCGCGCCCCCGGTTTGGACCGGAACGATGGGGCGCATGGTGAACATCAGTGAAGTCATTTCAGCGTACGACGGCGTGGCGCGGGCTAAGCATCTCGCTGCGGCTGGAGTGTCGCATTTCCAGCTGAAGTCCGCGTTGGCGAGCGGACGGATTCTCCGCGTGGTCCGAGGGGTCTATGCGGCGCCCGGCGCCGATCCCGGCCTGCTCGCTATCCGGTCCCTTCCTGCGGAACCGGCCTGCATTTCCGCGGCCGAGCTGTCCGGGTTGTGGGTTCTGGATGCCCCTCAATTTCCCCACGTGGCAGTGCCTCATAGCCGAAAGTACGAGGGCTTCGTCTGCCATAGATCCGCGGCCCCGCCCAGTTTGATGGATTCAGTGGTTCAGGCTCTGCGATGCCTGCCGGATCTGGACGGTCTTGTCATTGCAGAATCTGCAGTGGTTCTTGGCAGGCTACCGCTCACGGCCATCAGGATGAGGTTGAGTGGGCGGAACGATGCACGGGAACGGAGACTCGTGTCACAAATCGTTCCGCAGTCACAGTCGATTATCGAATGCGTCGCCAGATACCTCTTACGGGACGCAGGCTTTCACGTTGAATCGCAGGTAAACATTCCAGGCATGGGGCATCTGGACCTGATGGTGGACGGAAGGCTGGGGATTGAAACCGACGGTGCAGGTTTCCACATGGACAAGCCGAGCTTCGAGGAGGACCGCCGCCGCTGGAATGTCACTACGAGGTTGGGTGTCCCGACCTTGGTTGTGAGCTATTCAATGTTGAAGAGCCGGCCGCGGGAATTTGTGTCCCTGGTGCGGGACACTCTACGGTCTCTCGACCGAGCCGCGTGACCCCAAGTTGGGCCAACTTGCGCCCGTGTCAGAAGGGACATGCCCATCTCTGCTCATCAGGAATGGACATGTCCCTCGCACGGGCCCGAGTTAGCAAGGGACATGCCCGCTGCATAGAGCTAGGAATGAGCATATTGGCGTTATGTCCAGTGGTTCGAGAAGGGAGGGGGCATGTCCCGCGGGAGGGCGCAGGAGGGGGCATGTCCCGCGGGAGGGCGCAGGAGGGGGCATGTCCCGCGGGTGGGGGCGCGGGGGAGCGCGGGCTACTCCCGGGCAATGCGCGGACCTCGGCGCGGAGGCGGAGGGGGGACCTCTTTTGCCGCCACGACAAGGGCCAGCGGAATCTCGACGTCGGACTGGCGGGTGCGGATGGTGCACGCACCATCGGTGACGGAGAGCAAGTAGCCGAGCGCATCAGTGAAGCCGTTCTCCAGCCGGTATCGGACAACGACCCGTGTTCCGGAGACGGTGTTGAGCAGGAAATCCTGGGGCCGGGGCGAATTCACCAGTTCATAGTAAGACGCCCGGCTAGGTTGGTGAGTTCAGGCTGGTGGATAATAGGCTCAGAATTCGATGTACCGGCCAAAGGGCCGGTGGTACTACCCGGAGATTGTCCGGGACAACTGTGGAGAGGCAAGGGACGTGACCTACGTAATCGCGCAGCCGTGTGTGGACGTCAAGGACAAGGCATGTATTGAAGAATGCCCTGTTGACTGCATCTACGAAGGCGAACGTTCCCTCTATATCCACCCGGATGAGTGCGTGGATTGTGGCGCTTGCGAACCCGTGTGCCCGGTGGAAGCGATCTACTACGAGGACGACACCCCGGAGGAATGGGCGGACTACTACAAGGCCAACGTCGAATTCTTCGATGATCTCGGATCCCCGGGTGGAGCTGCCAAGATTGGCAACACTGGCAAGGACCACCCGTTCATCGCCGCGCTGCCTCCTCAGAACCAAGACCACTAAGAACGGTTGCTTCCTTTGATTTCTGCGGCCCCCGCCTTTGGCCTCAACCTGCCGGACTACCCTTGGGAAGCAATGGCGCCGTACGTGGCCAAGGCTGCAGAACACCCGGGCGGGGTAGTCAATCTCTCGATAGGCACTCCCGTGGATCCCACGCCGGAGCTCGTTCGCGAGGCCCTCGCCGGGGCAGCCGATGCTCATGGGTACCCGACCGTCCACGGCACGGAAGCCCTTCGCGAGGCTGTGTCCACCTGGTTCGCCACCCGACGTGGAGTCCCCGGGATTGACCCCCGGGACGTTCTGCCCACGGTCGGCTCCAAGGAACTGGTGGCCTGGCTGCCGTTCCTGTTGGGACTCAGCGCAGGCGACGTCGTCGTCCGGCCCACGGTGGCTTACCCGACGTACGACATCGGCGCAATGCTTGCCGGGGCCACTGCGGTCGCTGCGGACAATCTGGACGAACTGGACCCCGCCACCCGTGCCAGGGTCCGCCTTATCTGGATCAACTCTCCGGGGAACCCCACGGGTAGCGTTCGCGACGTCGAATCGCTCAGGCAGATCGTGGCCCAGGCCCGCGAGATCGGGGCGGTGGTGGCGTCGGACGAATGCTATGCCGAACTCGGTTGGGGCGAATGGGATGCCCAGCGCGGTGGCGAAGCGGTGCCCAGCATCCTTGACCCGGGTGTCACGGGCGGGTCCACCGACGGCCTGTTGTGCGTCTACTCCCTCAGCAAGCAGTCGAACCTCGCCGGCTACCGGGCCGCCTTCGTGGCCGGAGACTCATCGATCGTGGCGAATCTGGTCAACAGCCGCAAGCACGCAGGCATGATCGTGCCTTACCCGGTTCAGGAGGCCATGCGCATCGCGCTCGGCGATGCGGGCCACGTGCTGGCCCAAAAAGATCGCTACCGCGGCCGCCGTGAACGCCTCCTGCCAGCTCTGCAGAACTTCGGACTGGAGATCCACGAGTCCAAAGCGGGCCTGTACTTGTGGTCCACCGCAGGGGAGGCGACGTGGGACACCGTGCAGCGTTTCGCTGACCTGGGCATCGTCGTCGGGCCCGGAGTGTTCTATGGAGACGCCGGCAATGGTTTCATCCGGGTGGCGCTCACGGGCACCGATGAACGCATCGACGCCGCTGTGGAACGCTTGAACAGTGCACGGTAACAATGGTGTGACTTGCCGCACAGGGCGCGTCATTCCGCCAGTAACGGTAGCTTGTGGATTAGTTTGTCCCGCTTACTGGCGGTAGCTTTTAACTGACTATCAATGGTGGCTTTCTCCACGAAGGCGGTCCAGCCGATGGTGCCTGCACTTGCAGGCTCCCGGCTGGAGTCACCAGATGTTGGTTGGATCAAGCTTTCGACCGAGGCCAAGAGCCTCATGAAGGGGACTCCATGACTGAGACCACCAGTGCTACCCTGCGCCATGCCGGCGGAGAGCTCGAGCTCCCGCGGATCAAGGTTGTAGAAGGGAACGAAGGATACGACGTTTCCAAGCTGCTGAAGCAGACGGGCGCCGTCGCCTATGACCCCGGCTTCATGAACACCGCCGCCACCACGTCGGCAATCACCTACATCGATGGCGACGCCGGTATCCTGCGATACCGCGGCTACCCGATCGAGCAGCTTGCCAAGCACTCCAGCTTCCTGGAAGTTTCCTACCTGCTGATCTACGGCAACCTGCCCACGCCCGCTGAGTTGGATGCTTTTGACCAGCGCATCCGCCACCACACGCTGCTCCACGAAGAGCTCAAGGGCTTCTTCGGCGGTTTCCCGCGTGACGCACACCCTATGCCTGTCTTGTCCTCGGCTGTCTCGGCGCTGTCCACGTTCTACCAGGACTCCTTGGACCCGTTCAACCCGGAGCACGTGGAAGTATCCACCATCCGCCTCATGGCGAAGCTCCCGGTCATTGCGGCCTACGCTCACAAGAAGTCCATTGGCCAGCCCATGCTTTACCCGGACAACTCCATGAACCTCGTGGAGAACTTCCTGCGCTTGAGCTTCGGCTTGCCTGCGGAGCAGTACGAGCTGGATCCCGTCGTCGTCAAGGCGCTCGATCTCCTGCTCATCCTGCACGCCGACCACGAGCAAAACTGCTCGACGTCGACCGTCCGCCTGGTGGGCTCCTCGAACGCGAACCTGTTTGCTTCCGTTTCCGCAGGCATCAACGCCCTCTTCGGTCCCGCACACGGTGGCGCCAACGAAGCCGTGCTGAAGATGCTGCGCCAGATCCAAGCCGACGGCGTCAAGCCCGAGGACTACATGGAGAAGGTCAAGAACAAGGAAGACGGCGTCCGCCTCATGGGCTTCGGGCACCGGGTCTACAAGAACTACGACCCCCGCGCGAAGATCATCAAGGCGACGGCTCACGAGATCCTGGGTAAGCTCGGCGGCAACGACGAACTCCTGGACATCGCCTTGCGCCTTGAAGAGAAGGCCCTGGCCGACGATTACTTCATTCAGCGCAAGCTCTACCCGAACGTGGACTTCTACACGGGTCTCATCTACAAGGCCATGGGCTTCCCGGAGAAGATGTTCACCGTCCTGTTCGCGATCGGCCGTCTCCCCGGCTGGATCGCCCAGTGGCGAGAAATGATCAACGACCCCCAGACGAAGATCGGCCGTCCGCGGCAGCTCTACACAGGGGAACCGGAACGCAACTACCCGGCGGTCTAGTCCCCACCGGCTCCCAGGCCTCGCAAGCTCGGCCCGGGTCCCTCGCCGGTGTGGGCCCAGTCAACGCGGGGTCACTTACGGTCCGTCCCAAGGGACATTATGGGCGGTAAGTGACCCCGCGTTGCCGTAGGTGACCGCGCGTTGCTAGGAGCTGTAGCCGAGGGGGTTGTTCTTCTGCCAGCGCCAGTGGTCTTCGCACATTTGGTCCACGGTCTTCGTGGTGGACCAGCTGAGGTCCGCCAAGGCTGAGGAAGCATCGGCCCAGAACGCAGGCAGATCTCCGGCACGGCGTCCCTTGATCTCGTACGGCAGCGGGTGACCCACCGCCTGTTCGAAGGCGTGGAGCATCTCCAGCACGGACGTGCCCTTCCCGGAGCCAAGGTTCCAGCGGTGCACGCCAGGGCGCTCGGCAACGTAGTCCAGGGCCGCGACGTGGCCATCCGCGAGGTCGACGACGTGGATGTAGTCCCGTAGGCAGGTGCCGTCCGGGGTGTCGTAGTCTCCGCCGAAGACCGTGAGCTTTTCGCGGCGGCCGACCGCCACCTGGGCGATATACGGAACCAGATTGTTCGGGATGCCCTGCGGGTCCTCGCCGATCCTGCCTGAAGGGTGTGCGCCGACCGGGTTGAAGTAGCGCAGCAAGGCGATGTGCCAGCGCTCGTCCGCGGCGCCGAGGTCCGTAAGGATGTCCTCGATCTGTTCCTTGGTGCGGCCGTAGGGGTTGTTGGCCCCGATCTCCATCTTTTCGACGTAGGGAATGGGGTTGTGCTCCCCGTACACGGTTGCCGAGGAACTGAAGACGATGGAGCGGACCCCATGCTTGTCCATGGCCCGGAGCAGGTTCAGCGTGCCCACGATGTTGTTGTAGTAGTAGTTCAGGGGCTCCTGGACCGATTCGCCAACGGCTTTGAGGCCGGCGAAGTGGATCACCGCATCGATGCTGTGCTGATCGAACACCGACTCAAGCGCAGCCTCATCCACGAGATCCACCTGATGGAATGCTGCCGTCTTGCCGGCAAGTTCACCAACGCGGCGCAGGGATTCTTCGCTTGAGTTCACGAGGTTGTCCACGACGACTACTTCGTGTCCGGTTTCCAACAGGGACAGGACGGTGTGTGATCCGATGTAGCCGGTGCCACCCGTGACAAGAATTCTCATGCAAGCAACGCTAGCCGAATCGATGCGTGCTCGCTGAGTGTTGCGTAAGCCACACTCCCGCATTCCCGTGTGCCGGACGGCACGGTTCAAGCACATTTGTGCTAAAAAGATCTGTGCCCAAGATTGTTGATGCCGAAGCCCGGCGCCAGGAAGTAGTCGAAGCGGTCTTCCGGATCATCGCGTCTGATGGCCTGGAACGTGCCTCCTTGCGGGAGGTTGCTGATGAGGCAGGCCTCGCCGTTGGTTCCGTCCGCCACTACTTTGCCAGCAGCGATGAACTACTGGTCCATTCCTTCGCTGTGGTCATCGACAGGATCGCCACACGGCTCGAGGAGGCGTTCACGGTCGTTGAATCCTTGGACCAAGCCTCGGCGGAACACGACAATGCCGTGTTAACCCTGCTGGGCCAATTCCTGCCGCTTGACGAGGAATTGGCCGTGGACGCTTGCGTGTGGATGGCGTTTCGCCACGCGGCCCGGATCCGGCCCGTGCTCGAGGAAGAAGCTGCACGAAGCCACCGTGCCGTGGCCGCCGTCGTCGGACGTTTGGTCATGCGTTTGATGCCCGACGCCGGGACCGGTCAGGAACGTCTGGTGACGGAGGCCGAGCGCCTCCTGGCCACTCTGGACGGGCTGTGCATGCATGCCCTGTTGCAGCCCGAGTGGATGACGTTCGAGGTCTGTCGAGACGTCCTGAGCGCGCATCTGGACTCCCTTGTTGTCTCCCGTCCAACCGTTAACCTCAAGGCTCATCGGGAATAGACTGGAACCCTGAGTGGGCACCTGCCAAGGGAGGCAATCGGATGCATGACACAGGCGGTCAGGGGTGGCGGATCACAATGGACACCTCCGGACCGATGCTCATTGCCTTGTATCTGAGAGACGTTGCTGGACTGGACGGAGCCGGGACGCCGACGCTGTCCCACGCAACACCCAAAGTCAGACACGCGGATCACACGCACCTCACGGCCGAAGTAGGCGGTGTGCAGGCACTCAAGACGGAGTGGGAGGCCTGGTGGGAGCAACTGCTAAGGGCATATCCGGACGCCGCGCCGGACCTTTCACCGCCAGGGTTCAACGCATTCGGTAACTCGCCTGCCCTCCGCCGGGTGCTGCAGGCCCACTTCGGTTCTGCCCTGAGTTGGGCGGGTGAACGTCTCGAAGAGTACGAAAAGCTTGAGGCCGAACGCGAAGCCAGCGGCGCCACGCTGCTCCTGGGGGACATGGTGGAGGACCGTTTGCTGGAAGTCGGCCGGAGCTCACGGGACTTCCAGCTGACAATCATCGAATTGCCCCTCAACGAGCCAAGGGCGTGGTACCTCGAACCGGACAAGATGATCATGAGCCACCGGCTTTTGTCCGAGCCGGAGGTTTTCCGCAGCTACGTCCAGCCGGTAGTGGAACTCCTGGCCTGACGTGGAGCGACGTCGCCAGGCTCCACCCAACCCTGGGACTACGTTTTCGGAGCGGAAACCGTGATGGTCATGGGTCCCGACGTTGTGGAATCCTGCCACCCTTTGCGGTCCTGCCTGTTCCAGGTGGCTCCCGCGACATCCACCTGCGTCACCGAGAGGGCTTTGGCATTTGCCACTGCCCACTGAGCCACAGCCCACGCTTGCGCACCAGTAATGTTCAGCTGGACCGTGCGGCCCTGGGCCACTGCCGGCAGCGAGCCGAACGCCGTTGTCATGGCCTCCACAACAGCGTTCGGATCACCGGCGGTGTCCGCGGCTCGGAGCGTGCAGTCCAGGGCCCTTTCGGAATGTCCGGTCAGCGCCGACGCGTAGGCTCGGCCCATCGCTTCCTGCTGCGCATAGGCCTGGGGGTAGGCGGAATGCTGGACCGCCTGAGCTGCCTCGGTGATCGCCATGGTTTCGTAGCCGGGTATCTTCACTAAGTGGTCATAGAATGCGTTTGTCGCGTAAACGGGGTCCATGACCTGGGCCTCAGTGCCCCAGCCCTGGGACGGACGCTGCTGGAAGAGGCCCTTCGAATCCGGGCCGACCTCGTCGCCATGGCCGATGTTGCGCAGCTTTGACTCCTGCATGGCCGTGGCCACAGCAATGGTGGCAGCTCGTGGAGGCAGCCCTCGCTGGACGGAGATGGCCGTGATGAGGGCGGCATTCGCCGCTTGGTCGGTCGCCAACTCGTATGAATCGGAGCCGACGACGGCGACGCAGCGCTCCGTAACCAAGGTTTCGGAGCGCTGCAGCACAGTCACCACGGCGTAGAAGGCGCCAGCCACCAGGGCGAGGGCCAGCAACAAAATGATGGTGCGTCGGAGACGGCGCATCCAGGTATCAGCTAGTTTGCGTGGAGGGCTTCATTGAGTTCCACCGTCTGGCCCTTGCGGGGGAGGACCTCCACTTCGCCGGTGGTGGAGTTGCGGCGGAACAGCAGGTTCGGCACGCCGGAGAGCTCCATAGCCTTGATGATGCTGCTGGTGTCCTCGCCGTTGGCGTCCTTCGGACCAGGGATGCGCACGCGGGTTCCGGCCGTGACATAGAGGCCGGCTTCGACCACGGAGTCGTCCCCGATGCTGATGCCCACACCGGAGTTGGCGCCCAGGAGCACACGCTCACCCAGCGCGATCTTTTCCTTGCCGCCACCGGATAGGGTCCCCATGATGGAGGCGCCGCCGCCGACATCGGTGCCGTCACCGGCAACAACGCCTGCCGAGATGCGCCCTTCCACCATCGAGGTGCCGAGCGTCCCGGCGTTGAAGTTCACGAAGCCCTCGTGCATGACCGTGGTGCCTTCGGAGAGGTAGGCCCCCAGGCGGACGCGGTCGGCGTCGGCGATCCTGACGCCGCTAGGAATGACGTAGTCCACCATGCGAGGGAACTTGTCCACCCCGTAGACCGTGACTGCGCCGCGCTTGCGCAGGCGGGCACGGGTCAATTCAAAGCCGTTCACGGCGGCCGGGCCGAAGTTTGTCCATACGACGTTGGGGAGCTTGCCGAAGATGCCGTCCAGATTGATGCTGTTGGGCTTGACCAAGCGGTGCGAAAGCAAGTGCAGGCGCAGGTAGGCGTCAACGGTGTCCGCCGGCGCCTCGTCGAGGTTGATCTGGGCGAAGACTACCTTCTGTTCCGTCCCGCGATCGGCGTCGTGGCTATCGGCTGCAAGTGCGGTCAGCGATTCGTCTGCGTGCTCCACGGCACGCAGGGATTCAGCCGCTACGCCCAAGGCCGGTGACGGAAACCATACGTCCAGCACTGTCGCTTCTCCGGCGTCGGAGGTGGCGATGGTGGCCAGGCCAAAGCCAAAGCCGGAACGGTGGTTTGCGGAAGCGCTATCGAGCGCGGCAGAGGCAGCGGTTTCAGTCATGTCGCAAGTCTATCGAGAGCCGCTGGTTCACTCGAAACCGTGTGTAGACCAAGGGGGTCGCAATTCGCTCGGGATACAGTGGACAGGTGACCGTCGAAACTACTCCGATTCTTCTTGACATCCGGCGAGACGTCGCGTTGCTGACCGCCGCGCTCATGGACATCAACAGCGTGTCCGGCAACGAATCCGCGCTGGCAGACGCCGTCGAATACGCCCTCCGCGCGATCCCCGGCCTGCAGCTCGTGCGCGACGGCGACGCCATCATTGCCCGGACCGAACTGGGACGCCCGGAGCGGGTGATCCTGGCCGGCCACCTCGATACCGTGCCGTTGCCCACAGTGGAAGGCTCCCTCGGCACCGTGCCCTCCACGTGGGAGTCCGGCGTCCCGGGTACCGGAATCCTGTACGGACGCGGAGCCACGGACATGAAAGGTGGAGTCGCAGTGCAGCTTGCGCTCGCCGCAGCAATGTTCGACGGCGGTGCCGAGCCAGGCAAGGACGTCACGTTCGTCTTCTATGACCATGAGGAAGTGGAAGCGGTCAAGAGCGGCTTGGGCCGATTGGTCCGGAACCACGGCCATCTCCTGGAGGGGGACTTTGCGATCCTGCTTGAACCCACCGACGGCACGGTGGAAGGCGGTTGCAACGGCACCAGCCGCTTCGAAGCCAGCACCGTGGGGGAGGCAGCCCACTCGGCCCGGGCGTGGATGGGCAGCAATGCCATCCACGCTGCCGCACCGATCCTGAGCCGTTTGGCAGCGTACGAACCGCGGACGGTCAACGTGGACGGTCTCGACTACCGGGAAAGCCTCAACGCCGTGAAGATCAACGGCGGTACCGCGGGCAACGTGATCCCCGATCGCTGCGTGGTGGAGATCAATTACCGCTTCGCACCGGACAAGACCCCGGACCAGGCAGAAGCCCATGTCCGCGAACTGTTGGAGGGCTTCGATGTCGTCCGCACCGATGCCGCCGCTGGAGCGCGGCCCGGCCTCAACCACCCGGCCGCCGCGTCCTTCGTTGCGGCCGTCGGAGCGGAGCCCAAACCCAAATACGGTTGGACCGACGTCGCGCGCTTCAGTGAGCTGGGCGTCCCCGCCGTCAACTTCGGTCCGGGCGATCCTTTGCTGGCCCATAAGGACAACGAACACGTCGACGCCGACGCCATCCGTGAGTGCCTCCGCGCGCTGCGGTCGTGGCTGGCTGACTGACTCCCACAAGAAACATGGAGGGTCCGCAAGCTGTTGCTGCGGACCCTCCTTGTTTTGGCTACCGATCAAGGCGGCCACAGCTACTAGCCCTCGATTGCCACAATTTCGGACTTGGTGACCTTCACAACTTTGACGTTGCGGCGCATTCGTCCTTCAAGCCACTTGGCGATTCCAGCCAGGATCAAGCACATACCCACGTACAGCACACCAGCGATGATCGCGGACGGAATGATAGGTGAACCGTATTGGGCCTGGCTTCCGAAGTACTTGGCCTGGAAGAGGATCTCGTTGTAGGTCACGATGAAGCCCAACGCGGTGTCCTTAAGAATGACCACGAGCTGGGAAATGATCACAGGGAGCATCGAACGGACGGCCTGGGGCAGCAGGATGTTTGTCATGACCGCGCTCTTGGGCAAACCGATGGCATAGCCGGCCTCGCTTTGTCCGCGGGGGAGCGATTCGATGCCGGCCCGGAAGACTTCAGCCAGAACCGATCCGTTGTAGAGCACCAGGCCTGAAACGACTGCCGTGAAGGGCGTGATCCCCTGGACGCCGAGCGGAGGAAGCCCGTAGTAAAAGATCATCATCAGGATCAGCAACGGAATGGCCCGGAAGAGTTCCGTGAACCCATAGCAGGGCAAGCTGATCCACTTGCGGTCGGAGAGCCTGCCGAAGGCCAGGAAAACACCCAGGACCAGGCTGAAGACGGCAGCTGTGGCAAAAGCCGAAAGCGTGGCCCCCACTGACTGGATGATGGTCTGCTGCACCAGCGGGAAGGTGAACAACTGCCACTTTTTCGCGTCGAACTGCCCGCTCTGGGCGAAGCGGAGGACAACGAATCCGACGATGGCGATGATGACCAAAGCAGTCACGACACCGAGAATCCGGTAGCGTGCGCGGGCTTTTGGCCCCGGGGCGTCAAAGAGGACTGAGCTCATCGGGCCACCTTCCATTTCTTTTCAAGCTTTCGCTGCACGAAGGAAAGGATGAAGACGAGTAGAACAAAGACCAGGGCGATCCAGAGGAGCCCGGCCATGGCTGGTTCGCCGCGTTCGGACAGGTTTGATCGAATGGCTCCTGCCTCGAAGACCGAGAAGCCTGCAGCGACGGTGGTGTTCTTGAGCAATGCAATGAAAACGCTGAACATAGGCGGGATCACGGCGCGGAAAGCCTGTGGGAGGATCACCAGCGTCAGGGTTTGCGTGAACGGTAGGCCGATTGCGCGGGCAGCTTCGGCCTGGCCCACGGGCACGGTATTAATGCCGGAGCGTACGGCTTCCGCCACGTAAGTAGCGGTGTACAGGCTCAAGCCGATGGTTGCCGCGGTCATGAAATCAATTTCCACTAGCCCGAGCTTCGGGTAGCCAAGGGCGAAGAAAAACAAGACCAAAGTCAGGGGGGTGTTGCGCACGACGTTGATGTACAACGTGGCGGCAGCCCGCATCGCCGGGATGGGGGAAACACGCAGCGTTGCCACCACGGTGCCCAGGATCAGGGCAAAGAACCCCGAGATGAAGAAAAGTATGAGGGTGTTCCGGAACCCTGTGATGAACAGGTCCGAGTTATTCAGCAGCGTATTCACAGAATGGTCGCTTTCAGCCGATATTTGAGGGGGCGGCCATTCGCCGCCCCCTCAACATGGGTTTAGTAGTTGTCCACTGCGGGCTGGGTGACCTTGGTGCCGGACTGTCCCAGGGTGGAGTCGTAGATCTTCTGCCACACCGAGCCGCCATCGGTGAACATCTTGTTCACGAACTTGCGAAGAGCGGCGTCGCCCTTCTTCACGCCCACACCGTACTTCTCAACGGTGAACGGCTGGCCAACCACCTTGAGGTTGTCGGTGTCCTGGGAGGCGTAGCCGATCAGGATTGCCTGGTCGGTAGTGACGGCGTCAACCTGGCCACTCTTGAGGGCCTCGACACACTGTGAGTAGGTGTCGAACTCGGTGGTCTTGGTACCCGGGAAGTTTGCCTTGATGTTCTGGATGGGGGTTGAGCCCGTTGCCGAACAGACGTTCTTTCCGGACAGGTCCTTCTCACTGTTGATTGAGGTGTTGCTCTTCTTGACGAGGAGGCCCTGGCCGGTGACGAAGTAGGGTCCTGCAAAGTCAATCAGCTGCTTGCGTTTGTCGGTGATCGAGTAGGTCCCGACGTAGTAGTCGATGTCGCCGTTGGTAATCGCTGACTCGCGGTTGGCCGAAGGGATTGGCTTGTATTCGATCTTGTCCTTGGAGAAACCAAGGGAAGCGGCAATCCACTGGGCAATCTGAATATCAAAACCGCTGTACTCACCGGTTGCGGCATCCTTGAATCCCAGGCCGGGCTGGTCCTGCTTGACGCCGATCCTGATCTTTCCGTTCGCCTTGATCGTGTCGAACGTGGGGCTGCCCGAGACGGACACGTTCTGAGCCACTGTGAAAGGCGCGGACTCGCTGCTTGGTGCGGTGGTGCCGCCTCCGCCTCCGCCTCCACATGCGCTCAGGGAAAGGGCGAGCGCTGCACTTGCAGCGACCAGGAGAGATTTCCTCCGGGTGATAAAAGCCTTCATGACATTCCTTTCATTGTGCGGCCGCACCTGCGGCCCGGGTGCGGTGCGTGCTAGTGGGTCAGGAGTTTGGAGAGGAAATCCTTGGCGCGGTTGCTCTGGGGATTCGTGAAGAACTCCTCGGGTTTGGCATCCTCCACGATCTGGCCGTCCGCCATGAAGACCACGCGGTCTGCTGCCTTGCGGGCAAAGCCCATCTCGTGGGTGACCACGATCATGGTCATGCCTTCCTTCGCGAGTTGGACCATGACGTCCAGGACCTCGTTGATCATTTCCGGGTCCAAAGCGGAGGTCGGCTCGTCGAACAGCATGACCTTCGGCTTCATGGCCAGCGCCCGGGCAATTGCCACGCGCTGCTGCTGGCCACCGGAGAGCTGTGCGGGCATCTTGGGTGCTTGTTGCCCGACGCCGACCCGTTCCAACAACGCCATGGCGTCCTTGTCCGCGGTTGCCTTGTCCAGTTTCTTGACCTTGATCGGCCCCAGCGTGACGTTTTCGAGAATCGTCTTGTGGGCGAACAGGTTGAAGGACTGGAAGACCATCCCGACGTCGGCACGGAGGACCGCGAGTTCCTTGCCTTCTTCCGGAAGCTTCTTGCCGTCAATCGAGATCTCGCCGGTGTCAATGGTCTCCAGGCGGTTGATGGCTCGGCACAGCGTCGACTTGCCTGAGCCAGATGGCCCGATCACAACGACAACTTCACCTTTTTTGACCTGGAGGTTGATGTCCTTGAGGACGTGCAGTTGACCATAGTGCTTGTTGACGCCATTCAGGGAGACGAGGGCATCGCTGGAGGCTTGAATAGTCATAAGACGAATCTAGCGAAGAAATGACGCAGGATGAGCCAGCTCACATCAACTTCCGTAGATCGTGATTCAACAGATACCTGACTCGCAGGTGGAGGACAGCAAATCGTGCAACTCCCTGGGCAACACCTAAAACAACGGGGCTACACCGGGACAGCAGCAGCCCGCATCCGCGCTAGCCTATGTCAATGAGTACCAGCCAGCCCCAGGTTCCGAGTCCAGACGCTAATGGCAAAGCGACGAGCAACGGATCGGCAGCGTCAGCCGCCGTCGCCGCAGATGCGCCAGCCAAGCACAAAGGCCCCTTGGAGCTTCGGCGCAAACAGGCCGCTATGCCGATGTCGGACCAGCGGCTCCTGGACACGCGGGGAGCCGACCACTTCATTCATACGGACCCGTGGCGGGTACTGCGCATACAGAGCGAGTTCGTTGAAGGCTTCGGTGCTCTCGCGGAGCTTGGGCCGGCCGTCAGCGTCTTCGGCTCCGCCCGCACCAAGCCGGGTACGGGCTATTACGATATGGGCGTGCAGGTTGGCCGTCACCTTGCCGAAGCCGGCGTCGCCGTCATCACAGGCGGAGGCCCGGGCTCCATGGAAGCCGCCAACCGGGGTGCTGTGGAAGGCAACGGCGTTTCCGTTGGCTTGGGCATCGAACTGCCCTTTGAACAGGGCCTGAACCGCTGGGTGGACCTTGGCATCAACTTCAGGTACTTCTTTGCCCGCAAAACCATGTTCGTAAAGTACGCACAAGGGTTCATCGTCTTGCCGGGCGGTCTGGGAACCCTGGATGAACTGTTTGAAGCCATGGTTTTGGTGCAGACCCGCAAAGTGACATCGTTCCCCATCGTCCTGCTGGGAGTCGATTTCTGGAGCCCCATGATCGAATGGATCAAGGGGACTTTGGTGGCCGAAGGCATGGTCTCCGCGAAGGACCTGGACCTCATCCAACTCGTGGACGATCCCGCGGACGCCGTCCACCGTGTCCTGCACGGTGTCCCGCGGCCACCTTCCACCAACGGCGACCAGCGCCCGGAGTAACGCTGCCAGCAGTCAGCTCTCAGGTGAGTCTGGCACGATGGTTGTTGTGAGCTTCTTTCTGGTCTTTCTCGCGATCGCCGTGGTCGGCGCCGTGTTGTTCCTCGGCACTGGAATGGCCCGGTCCAGCCGTAACGCCGGTGCCGGTTTGGATGAACCCGTGCCGAACCTGCCGCCGGTGCTGCTCCCGGCCGGAGCCAAGGCGTCCGACGTCGACCGCGTGCGTTTTGCACTCGGCCTGCGGGGCTACCGGATGGACCAAGTGGATGAGGTGCTCGACGAGCTGAGGGATCAGTTGACCGCCCAGGAGAGGGAAATCGAACGGCTGAAACGGGCCCTTGTGGCAGCCGGGAACCCGGAAGGCCCGAAGGCGTGACCCAGTCGCTCGAAACGCGGACCCCGAAGGGACGGCTGGGCCGCGTCGCAGCCCACGCTGCGAGTTGGCCGTGGTGGGTTCAGGTCGCCCTGGTCTACATCGCCTCGAGACTTGTCAGTGCTTGTATTTTCATGGCTGCCGCATTGCAGCAGGGCGTCAATCCGTGGTTCCCGCCCGCGCCCGACTACTGGAACTTCATCACTATCTGGGATGGGCGCTGGTACGCGGAAGCGGCGAACAACGGCTATCCCTCGGTTCTGCCGCTGAACGCTAGCGGGAACGTCGCCGAAAACTCGTGGGCGTTTTATGCGCTGTTTCCCTACCTCGGCAGGGCACTCGGTGCCCTCACCGGCTTGGCGACCCTGCCGGCTTTGACTGCCCTTGCCATGGCAGCCGGGCTTGGGGCGGCCATGGTCGCCTACAAACTATTCAGGGACTACACCGGGCGCCGCACGGCGCTTTGGGCAGTGGTCTTCTTCTCGACCTTCCCCGTTTCGCCAGTCCTGCAGGTCCCCTATGCGGAATCCCTCAATCTCCTGCTGCTGGCGGGTTCGCTTCTGCTTGTGGTGCGCCGCAAGTACCTGGCAGCGACGCCCGTGGTTCTGCTCATGTGCCTGTCTCGGCCCACGGGCGTGCCCTTCGCGGCCATGACGGGGCTGCTTCTGCTCCACCACCTCTGGAAAAGGTTTGGGCGCAGCCCAGGGCCAGCCACGGCTCCCACAGTTCCCGCCGCCGGGTCTGTTGACACTGCCCTGTCGGCTCCTACGCCCCGGGAACTCGCATCACTCGGAGCGCTCGTGGTGGTCAGCGCGGCGGGGGCCCTGGCTTGGCCGGCCATTGCCTGGGCAGTCACCGGGGACCCACTGGCGTACACCAAGACCGAAACCGTGTGGCGCGGGGATGACCTTGTCCCGTTCAAACCTTGGTTCGACACCGGTCAAATGCTCTTCGGGCCAGTCCTCGGGATTATGGCGCCGTTTGTGTTCGTGGGGCTTTTTGCCATGCTCATGTTCAGCAAGCCGGTCCGGGCTTTGGGCACTGAACTGCGGCTGTGGTGCACGTGCTACATGGGTTATCTTCTGGTCTTCCTGCACCCTCAGACGAGTACCTTCCGGATGCTCCTCCCTCTGTTCCCCTTGGCGCTCAGTGCAGCCTGGTTGTCTCGCTCCAAGGCTTACCGCGGCACGGTGGTGGTCATGTTTGTGCTGCTCCAGATCGTCTGGATTGTCTGGCTGTGGGCGTGGGCGCCGCTGCCGGGCGGTGGCGACTATCCACCGTGATGCCGAGCGTCCTTTGGCCTGTACAGGCGAGATCACGGCCCGCCAGGAAAAGTCCATCAATTAGCTACGGACGGGTAATTACGAGATAATGGACACAAGCAAGGACGAAAAGCACCCTCGGGTGCTCGGCGACGACGACTGAACTGCCATGACTGTCGACGCCGTACATTCCACGCGAGCCAGCCCGGCCGGGTTGGCGGGATTTGGGACAACTGGAGGGGATTTTCCTAATGGCGGCTATGAAACCACGTACTGGCGACGGCCCTATGGAAGTAACCAAAGAGGGCCGCAGCCTGATCATGCGTGTGCCGCTCGAAGGCGGAGGACGGCTTGTGGTCGAGCTCAACGCAGCAGAAGCGGCGAACCTCAAGGAATGCCTCGTAGGCGTTACCGAATAGATTCATTGGGCAGGGCCCGGCAGAAGAGCCGGCGCCCTGCTTCCATGTTTAAGGCGGAACGCGAACGGGTCCGTGAATCGCCCGCCAGGCTACTTCTTGACCGCTACCAGCAAACCGTCGCCTGTGGGAAGCATCGCCGAGGAGAGACGCTCGTCGTCGCGGATGGCTTTGCCGATCTGGCGCAGCACCACGGTGGTGCTGTCCCTGGCGGCCGGGTTGGAAACCTTGTCCTTGTCCAGGGCGTCATTGATGACCAGCGTTCCGCCCGATTTCAGCAACCTGATGGCTTGCTCAACGTAGCCAGGGAAGTTCGGCTTGTCAGCATCGATGAACACGAGGTCGTACGCGGAATCGGTGAGGCGTGGCAAGACGTCAGCTGCACGGCCGGAGATGGTCCGGGTTCGGTTCGCCGGGCTGCCGGATTCCAAGAAGGCCTCCCGGGCGGCTTTCAGGTGTTCGACGTCGACGTCGATCGTGGTCAGGACAGCCTGTGGGCTGAGGCCCCGCAGCAGGCATACCCCGGAGACGCCCGCCCCGGATCCAACCTCCACAACGGTCTGGGCCTTCGACGCCGCAGCCAGGACTGTCAGGACGGCGCCAACCCCGGGGCTGACGGGAGTAACTCCCAGCTCGAAGGAGCGTTCACGGGCGCGAAGCAACACGTCGTCCTCGGCAGGCAGATCTTCTGCATAGGACCAGCTGGTTGACTTGTCGGCACTCATGGGGGTTCGCTTTCCAGGCAGAGGGGTATTGCTTCCAGACTACTGTCTATGGGCCGCCCAGCCCGGACGCCTGCGGCCCGTAATTCTGTGTCTTCCGTAGGATTTCGCTCTGCGGGAAAAGCGTGCCTGTGATCAGCAAACTTTCAGATAACACTGGGATGATATATATGCGGCCATCCAAGTGGCGGTCGGCACCGAACTCCTGAGTGACAG
Source organism: Arthrobacter rhizophilus (assembly GCF_026241105.1). Lineage (GTDB taxonomy): Bacteria > Actinomycetota > Actinomycetes > Actinomycetales > Micrococcaceae > Arthrobacter. Next base: position 228,931 of record NZ_JAPFFT010000001.1, read on the forward strand.
GCAGGATGACAAACAGTTTGAGGGGAGCGGACGATGCGGGCATCAAGTGCTGCGCCAGTCCAGACAACGGCAGCAATCCTGGGTTCCACCGGCACGGCTCCGCCCGCGGAAGAGTGGGTCAGGCCCAGTTGGGAAGAAGTGGTGGAAAACCACTCCGCCAAGGTCTTCCGCCTTGCCTATCGGCTCACGGGAAACAAGTTCGACGCCGAGGACCTCACCCAGGAAGTCTTCGTCCGGGTCTTCCGCTCGCTCGAAAACTTCAAGCCAGGCACACTCGATGGCTGGCTGCACCGCATCACCACCAACCTCTTTCTCGATCAGGCCCGCCGGAAGAGCCGCATCCGCTTCGATGCGCTGGCCGAAGACGCCGAATCCCGGCTGCCCGGGCATGAACCCGGACCTGAGCAGAGCTTCGAGTTGAACAACCTGGACTTGGACGTCCAGCGCGCCTTGGAAGAACTCCCGCCCGACTTTCGTGCCGCCGTCGTGCTTTGCGATCTCGAAGGTCTCTCTTACGACGAAGTTGCCGAAGCTCTGGGCGTGAAGCTGGGGACCGTCAGGTCCCGCATTCACCGCGGCCGGACCATGCTTCGCGAAAAGCTGGCCCACCGGGATCCGCGTCCGGTCCAAGCCCGCAAACCGCGGCTCAAGATTCCGCGCATCGCCGGTCTCCTTTAGTCGCCGATGGGTGGTCTGCTGAACGGACAACGCGGTGGCTTGAACCGGGGAAACCGCCGTCACAGCCGTGCCCCGGGCCATCTGCGGGAATGCTCTGAGTGCCAAGCCGCGGTGCTCCGGGAACGCCAGTACCTGGAACGACTCCGTCGTGCCGCGGTCCCCGAAGCCAGCCAGGATTTTACGAACCGATTGATCGAACACACCCAACGCTTGGCGCAGTCCGAGTCCCCTCACGGCCTGACACCCCAGCGAAACGTGTGGAACGGCATCCGGGTTGTTGGCCTGACGGCGGGCGGACTCGCCGTCAGCGCCGGAATCCTGGCGGTCGCAGCCTACGCGCTCGGCGGCGACGTTGCCCCGCAGGCGTCGAACCGCGGAGAGCAGGAAGTCCGGACCCTGGTCAGTTCGACCATGGCCGGAAACGCTGGACAGCAACTCCCTGTGACGGGTTCACAGTTGAGCCTGCCCGTGACGGTGGCTGGAACGGTCAGCCTGAGCGGGCAGCAGTTGTCGGAACTGCGGAAAGACGGCTGGGCTTGCCCCGAGCTGGCAAGCATGGGATACCACGTGGTTTCTGCCCGGGCCATGATGCAGGACGGGCACCCTGCAGTGGAGCTGCATCTCAGCAACGGCGACCATCGCGCGACCTTGATTGAGGAGCACCTGGAGGGCAGCGGCACGCCCGGGACCCAGATGTCCATCACTCCGGGAGCCCCGTGGCAAGCCGTCTACTCCTCGCCCGCGGCCGTGCTGCGCTATTCCTCCGATATGCCTTCCGATCAGGTTGCGGGGGCCGTTCCTGAGCTTGTGAAAGCCGGCGATTCGGTGGCCACTATTCCGGCCGCGAGGACCTCAGGCACATGGAATGAACGGCTGCAGCGGGGGCTCGGTGCCCTGGCAGCCCTTGCGGGTTTCTGAGCGGGCTGACGGACAAGGTAATCTTCGATACGTGTTTGGAATCAATGGCCCGGAGTTTCTGATCCTGCTGATCATCGGCGTAATCGTGATCGGTCCCAGCCGTTTGCCCGAATACACGCGGAAGTTGGCGAATCTGGTCAAGGAACTGCGGCGCATGGCGTCCGGTGCCCGCGAACAGATCAAGGAAGAAGTCGGCATCGACATCGATGAAGTCGACTGGAAGAAATACGACCCCCGTCAATACGATCCGCGCCGGATCATCAAGGAAGCACTGCTCGACGACGACACGAAGCCGGTGAGCGCAGGTGCGCCTGTCGCTGCCGTTGCCGTGGAAACGGTGGCCAAGGCCCCTGAACGGGTTATTGAACGGCTTCCCGTCGGTGAAAAGGCGCCCTTCGACTCCGAAGCCACCTAAAGCTATTTTGGCTGGATGCCGAGCGACATTCCGGCCAGACCGCGCGGCTTGGCGTTGAGCTTGCCCGCGATGCTTTGAAGTGCCTGTGCCGCGGGCGTCTCCGGAGCCGCCAGCACGACGGGACGGCCCGTGTCACCGCCTTCGCGCAGACGGATGTCCAAGGGGATCTGTCCCAGCAGCGGCACGTCGGTGCCGACGGCAGCGCTCAGCCGTTCAGCCAGCACGAGCCCACCGCCGCTGCCGAACAATTCCATCCTGCCGCCGTCGGGCATTTCCAGGAAGGACATGTTCTCTACGACGCCGGCAAGTTTTTGGCCGGTCTGCGTTGCGATAGTGCCGGCCCTCTCGGCAACATCCGCCGCGGCGGCTTGCGGGGTGGTCACCACGAGGATTTCGGCCTTGGGAAGCAACTGCGCCACTGAGATGGCGATATCGCCGGTGCCGGGGGGCAGATCCAGGAACAAGGCATCCAGGTCGCCGAAATACACGTCAGTTAAGAATTGCTCCAACGCCCGGTGCAACATGGGGCCGCGCCAGGCCACTGCCTTGTTCCCGGAAACAAACATTCCAATGGAGATCACCTTCACGCCGTAGGCCACCGGCGGGAGGATCATATCGTCCACACGGGTGGGCTGCTGCGTGATTCCCATGAGTGCCGGGACGGAGAAACCGTGGACATCGGCGTCGACGATTCCTACGCGCAGCCCCTGCGCCGCGAGGGCGCACGCAAGGTTGACCGTCACCGAGGACTTTCCCACGCCTCCCTTGCCGCTGGCCACAGCAAAGACCTTGGTCAGTGAGCCCGGCTCGTTGAAGGGGATTCCGCGTTGGCCGCCGGTGCCGCGCAGCCGCTCCTTGAGCGCATCGCGTTGTTCCTGCGTCATGACCTTGAGCTCGACCTCGACGCCGGTAACTCCCGGAACCCGCGTTAGGGCAGCCGTGGCATCGGCCGTGATGGTCTCACGCAGGGGACAACCGGCGATGGTCAACAGCACTGCAACCCGGACGGTTCCGTCCGCTCCGGCTTCCACCGAATCCAGCATCCCCAGCTCAGTGATGGGACGGCGGAGTTCGGGATCGATGACGGTAGCCAAGGCAGCGTTGAGGGCCTCGACGGATGGTGTGCTCATGGAGTGGATGTTCAGCTTTCAGGCTGGTCGGAACCAGAAAGTGGCCCCGTCGAGGTGCCGACGATCGAGAGTCCCGGGTCGGCTGGCGTGGCGCTGGAATGCGCCGGGTGGACTTTGGGGATTTGCTGCGTGCGGGGATTGCGTTGTTTGTCGCGCTTGTCCTTGATCTTCTCCTTGGCCTTTTCGCCGTTGTTCGAGCCCGTGGAATTGTTCGGACGCAACTCTTCCTGGGCTTCGATGAGGTCTGAAAGGAGAGAGCGGAGTTCGGCACGCACGTAGTCCCTCGTGGCGACCTCGCGCAGGACGATGCGAAGAGCCGCGACCTCACGGGTCAGGTATTCCGTGTCAGCAAGATTGCGCTCGTCGCGGGCGCGGTCTTGCTCGATGGTCACGCGGTCCCTGTCGTCCTGGCGGTTCTGGGCCAACAGGATCAGGGGAGCGGCGTAGGAGGCCTGCGTGGAGAAGAAAAGATTGAGGAGGATGAACGGGTAGGGATCCCATTGGAAGCCGAACAAGCCAACAACATTGAACGCGATCCAGACGATCACGAAGATCGTCATATAGAAAAGGAAATTCGCTGTACCCATGTAGCGGGCGAAGCGCTCGGCAAATCGGCCGAAGGCATCGGGGTCGTTGCCGAAATTCGGTAGCATGCGAGAACGCAGCTCGAGCGGGGTGTCCAGTCCTCCGCTTGTGGGCTTCTCAGCCAATTCGGCCTCCTAGTTTCCTGATCGGGGCTCCGTCTTCGTGGGTTCGCCAGTCGTCCGGGAGCAAATGGTCTAAGAGGTCATCAACAGTCACCGCCCCTACCAGGCGACCGGCGCTGTTGACGACCGGGAGGGAATTGAGGTTGTAGGAGGCCATGGTGTGGCTGACCTCGCTGACGCTGGCGTGATCGGAAACCGGTTCCAGGTTCTTGTCCACGATGCTGCCCAGCTGTTCGGGCGGTGCGCTGCGAAGCAATTGCTGGATATGCACCACGCCGAGGAATCGTCCCGTGGGGGTCTCCAACGGCGGGCGGCAAATAAAGATGGCCGAGGCCAAGGCGGGGGAGAGTTCCTCGCTGCGCACATGCGCAAGCGCTTCAGCGACCGTAGCCTCCGGGGGCAGAATGACGGGTACGGGGGTCATCAGGCCACCGGCAGTGTCTTCGTCATACTGCAGGAGCCGGCGGACGTCGTCCGCCTCGTCGGGCTCCATCAGGAGCAACAATTCCTCGGCCTTCGCGGAAGGCAGGTCTGCCAGCAGGTCGGCGGCGTCGTCCGGGTCCATTTCTTCCAGCACATCGGCTGCCCGTTCGTTGTCCAAGGCGGAAAGGAGCGTCACTTGGTCTTCTTCCGGCAACTCTTGGAGCACATCCGCGAGGCGTTCGTCCTGGAGCTCGCTGGCCACTTCGATCCTGCGCTTGTCCGACATCTCCTGCAGTGCGTCGGCAAAGTCCGCGGGTTTGAGGTCCTCATGGGTGGCAACGAAGTGACTGGCACCCTGGGGATCGTTCTCGGAGCCCTGCAGCGTGTCCGCCCAGTCCACAAGCAGCGTGTGGCCGCGACGCAGCCCCCGAAGCCTGGAGGTAGACGTCCCGCGGCGAATGAAGAGTTTGGAGACCAACCAGTCGCCGTTGCGTTGCTGGTCCATGGCGATGTCTTCGATGATGGCGTCGCCGCTGCCGTCCTTGAGCGTCACCTTGCGGTCAAAGAGCTCGCCGACCACCAGTTGCTCTGCACCGCGTTGCTGGAAGCGGCGCAGATTGACCAGGCCGGTGCAAATGATTTGGCTCTGGTCCATGGACGTCAGCCGGGTCATGGGAACGAAGACGCGCTTCTTGCCCGGAACTTCGACGACGATACCGACTGCATGCGGTGCCCCGCGCAAGCCGCGCGAGAGCACAACGACATCGCGCAGCCGGCCCAAACGATCCCCCAGGGGGTCGAAGACATCGAGGCCGAGCAGGCGCGCAACAAAGACGCGTGAAGGATTTGTGCTCACACCTACAGGCTACCGAGTCTGCTCTCTTTTAGCTGAATTTCAGCCGCTGCACATGTGAATGGGACAGAATGGGGCTATGGCGAACATTTTCGGTACCCCAAAGGCCACGGAGGAATCCCGCAGCGTCCCCAAGGGCGACACCGTTGGCTCCTACACCTCCTATCTTGATGCCCAGAAGGCGGTTGATTATCTGGCCGACCAGCAGTTCCCGGTCCAGCATGTCTCCATTGTGGGAAACGACCTCAAAATGGTGGAGCGGGTGACGGGACGGCTCAGCTACCCGCGGGTTGCACTGTCAGGCGCCCTGAGCGGCATGTGGTTCGGCCTGTTCGTGGGGGTCATGCTTTCGTTCTTCACCCCGGCCGGGGGCCCGTTCTCGATTGTGACATCGGTTCTCATGGGTGCTGCTTTCTTCATGCTCTTTGGGATCGTCACTTATGCCGCCCAGCGCGGAAAGCGGGATTTCACGTCCACCAGCCAGGTGGTGGCGACAAACTATGACGTCATTGTCGCGTTGGAAGCATCGCAGGAAGCGCGCCGACTCCTTCACCAATTGCCGATGAATCCCTCCGAGGCGGCGTTTGGCCGGCCGCCTCAGGCCTACACGCCGCAGGACTACCGGAACCCGCCAGTCCAGCCAGGCCCACAGGGCCCCGCCCCCGAACGGCCGGCTTCCTGGCAGGACCCCTACGGCCAGCGCGGACCCGAGTCCGGACAGCCGACAACCGGCGAGCCGGCCCAGCCAGCCGCGGATGTTCCAGTCCAAGCGGCACAGCCCACCACAGGCGTGCGCTACCCGGACCTTCCGGACGGCCGGCCACAGTACGGCGTTCGAGTGAACGGTGCGGGAAACGGCGAGCAGCACGAATCTGACGGCGAGGACGCGGCCAAGCAGTAGCCGCTGCTCGTGTCGAAATGGTACAATATTTGGTACCAAACGTGAGCGAGGAAGAAGTCATGGCGATCACCGCTTCAAAAGCCAGAGCGGAGTTGTTCCCTCTTATTGAGCGAGTCAACGCCGATCACACAGCCATTGAAATCGTGTCCAAGAAGGGCAGTGCTGTTCTCATGTCCCTAGCGGATTATGAGGCACTGGAAGAGACGGCTTACCTGCTACGAACGCCGGCAAATGCCGCTCACCTGCTCGAAAGCATCGCACAGCACCGCGCCGGGTCGGCAGTCCGGCGCGAACTGGCCGAGTGAACATCCTCTTCACCGACAAAGCTTGGGACGACTACGTTTACTGGATCGGTACCGACAAGGCGATGACCAGGCGCATCAACGCGCTGATCAAAGACTGCCAACGTGATCCCTTTGATGGCATCGGCAAGCCTGAGGCCCTAAAACACCAGCTTTCGGGGTACTGGTCCAGACGGATCACCGAAGAGCACCGGCTGGTTTATGCTGCCGAGCCGGAACAACTCGTCATCATTGCAGCCCGCCACCATTACTAGGGTCGTCCCCAAAGCAAAAAAGGAGGGCTACCGGATCAGTACCCGGTAGCCCTCCTTTTGCGTTTGCCTGACTAATTACGCTTCGGCGTCTTGGTAAATGCCCGCCATCCAGGTCTCGACGTCGTCCGCCTTGCGGGGGAGGGCGGCGCTGAGGTTGACGGGACCGTCGGCGGTCATCAGGATGTCGTCTTCGATCCGGACACCGATTCCACGGTATTCCTCAGGAATGGCGAGGTCCTCGTTCTTGAAGTAGAGCCCGGGTTCGATGGTGAACACCATGCCCTCCGTGAGGACACCGTCCAGGTAGAGATCGCGCTTGGCCTGGGCGCAGTCGTGGACGTCCAGTCCCAAGTGGTGGCTGGTGCCGTGCGGCATCCAGCGGCGGTGCTGCTGGCCTTCGGGGTTGATGGCTTCCTCCACCGAAACCGGCAGCAGACCCCACTCGGCAAGGCGCTCGGCAAGCACCGTGGTCGCGGCGGTGTGGACCTCGCGGAACTTCACGCCCGGCTGGGCCGCGGCGAATCCGGCGTCGGCAGCGTCAAGCACGGCCTCGTAGACCTTGCGTTGAACATCCGAGAACTTTCCGTTAGCCGGAATGGTGCGGGTTATGTCCGCCGTGTAGAGCGAATCCGCCTCCACGCCAGCGTCCACGAGCAGGAGCTCCCCGGCGTTGACCTTGCCCGTGTTCCGGGTCCAATGCAACACCGTGGCGTTGTTTCCGGCTGCCGCGATGGTGTCGTAGCCGAGTTCGTTGCCTTCCTCGCGCGCACGGGCGAAGAACGCGCCCTCGACGACCCGTTCGCCCCGGTGGTGGGTCATGGCGCGGGGGAGGGCACGGACGACGTCGGCGAAACCCTCGACCGTAGCTGCGACGGCGATCTTCATCTGCTCGACTTCCCAGGGGTCCTTGAGCAGGCGAAGCTCGGAGAGGGCCTCGCTGAGCAGTTCGTCGAGGGCATCGAGTTCGCTCAGGTCCAAGTTCTCCGGATCCTTGGCCGTGTTGTAGCGGGCGGTATCTACGAGGGCTTCGATGTTCTCGTCCACTTTGCGGACCAGGCGGATGGAGATGCCTCCGATTTCCGCGGCGCCGACGTTCTTTGTGATGGCCATCTCGAGTTCATCGATATGAGCAGTTTTGAGCCCGAGGCGCGCTTCGAATTCGGCGAGCGTGGGACGGGCACCGATCCAGAACTCACCGGAACGCGAGTCCGCGTAGAACTGCTCCGTGTCCCGGCCAGCCAGCGGACGGAAGTAGAGGGTCGCGAGGTGGTTGCCGCCGTCGTCGCCGGTTCCTTCTTCGACAGGTTCCAGGACCAGCACGGCATCGGGCTCGTGGTCCAGGCCCAAGCCCGTGAGGTGGGCGAAGCCGGAGTGGGGGCGGAAGCGGTAGTCGCAATCGTTCGAACGGACCTTGGGAGGACCCGCCGGTACGACCAGGCGCACACCGGCGAACTTGTCGGAGATGGCCCGACGACGCGTGGCGGCGTGGTCTGCAACGGCGTCGCGCGCAGGGGTCACCTGCGGGGCGGGCGCCCAATTGCTGGCCATGAACGCCTTGAAGGCATCGGATGTGGGCCGCTGGGAGCGGTTGTTGACGCGCTCCTCCAGGGGCTGGGAGGCTGTGGTTTCACCGTTTTGGGTGTTATCTGCATCGTTCACCGTCCCATCGTCCCATCAAGGCCGACACTAGGCCAACGCCGCAACGGTCCAAGCCGCCCCTGATCCAATAGGCTTGGAAAGTGAAGATCGACCTGCACGCGCACTCCAATGTTTCCGACGGGACCGAGGCTCCCGCGGGAGTGATCGCTTCAGCGTCTGCCGCGGGTCTGGATGTGGTGGCGCTGACAGACCACGACTCCACCGGTGGCTGGGATCAGGCTTCCGTTGCCGCCCTTGAATTCGGCCTGGCCTTCGTGCCGGGGATGGAGATATCCTGCCGCACCCGGGAGGGGATCAGCGTCCATCTGCTGAGCTATCTCCATGATCCGGAGCATCCCGGCCTGCTCGAAGAAATCACCAAAGCAAAGGACGCGAGGCTCACTCGAGCGAAGCGCATGGTCACGCTCCTTGCCGAGGACTATCCCTTGAGCTGGGACGATGTCATCCACCATGTGGCTCCTGGCGCAACCGTGGGCCGTCCACACATCGCCGACGCCCTTGTGGCATCCGGTGCCGTGGCTGACCGCTCCGAGGCCTTCTCCGCGATCCTGACCTCGCACTCGCGCTACTTCGTGCAGCACTACGCACCGGCCCCGGCGCTCGCCGTCGAGCTCGTCCGTGCGGCGGGTGGCGTGCCCGTCTTCGCCCATCCGGTCGCCTCGGCCCGCGGCCGGGTGGTGGGGGAACGGACTTACCGGGAAATGATCGACGCCGGGCTCCAAGGGCTGGAAGTGGAGCACCGCGACAACCCCGAGGAAGGCCGCGTGTTCCTGCGGCGCCTGGCTGCAGAGAACGGGTTGTTCATGACCGGATCTTCCGACTACCACGGAACCGGCAAACCCAATCTGTTCGGGGAGAACCTGACGTCCCCGGAGGTCCTGGCCCGCATCGAGGAACTTGGCACAGGAAGTTCCGTGGTCCGCTGACGGAGGTCCCGCGAAGCCCAACTGCTAGCTAGTTGGGGTAGAAAGTGGCCTTGCCGTCCAGGCGCTTACGCATCACGTCGATGGCCGGGGCGTTCTGGTCCACGCACACGAACTTGCGCTCGAGCTTCGCGGCGACTGAACCGAGCGTGCCGGACCCGGCGAAAAAGTCCAGGCACCAGTCTCCCGGCCGGCTGGATGCGGTGACGATCCGCCGGACCAGGCCCTCCGGCTTTTGCGTTGGATAGCCGGTCTTTTCCTTGCCGGTGGGCGAAACTATGGTGTGCCACCACACGTCCGTGGGGAGTTTCCCGAGTTCCCGCTTGGCCGGCGTCACGAGGCCGGGCGCCATGTACGGCTCGCGGTCCACCTCGGCGTTGTCGAAGTGGTATTTGGCGGGGTTCTTCACGTACACGAGGATGTTGTCGTGCTTGGTGGGCCAACGGTTCTTGGCGCGGGCGCCGTAGTCGTAGGCCCAGATGATCTCGTTCAAGAAACATTCCCGGCCGAAGATCGAGTCCAGCATGACCTTGGCGTAGTGCACCTCGCGGTAGTCCAGATGCAGGTACAAGGTGCCGTCTTCGGCGAGTAGGCGCCAGGCCTCCACGAGCCGGGGTTCCAGGAAGGACCAGTAGTCGCTGAAGGCGTCGTCGTAGCTGTGCAGGGCGCCCTTGATGGTGTCATAGGAGCGGCCCTTGAACCCGACGCGGTCGCCGTCACCGTCGGCGTTGCGCACCATGCGCGTTTCCTGGCGGCTCTGGACGCGGCCCGTATTGAAGGGCGGGTCCACGTAAATCAGTGTGAAGGCGCCGTCCGGCAGCGTGGGGAGGAAATCCGCGTTGTCCGCGTGAACCACCAAATTGCTGCCGTCCGGCGCCCAAACAGTGTCAGTCATTGAGGCCGTTAAGCCTCGGTGCTCTCGGCAGAACCACCGGAAGCGGCCACCACTTCGCCGTTGCGGCGGCGCGTGCGCGAACGGCGTGCGCGGGAAGGCTTGTCCGCACTTTCGCCGGACTGCGGCTCGGCAGACTGGGCTGCAGCTTCGGCGGGGGCCGCGTCGCCTTCGGAAGTACGACGACGGCGCGTGCGGTTGTGTCCACCCTCGCCGCTGCCCTCGCGAGAGGGAGCATCGCCGGACTTCGCGCCACGGCGTCCACCTTCGTGTCCGCTGTCGCGGCCGGAGCGTCCACGCCCGGAATCGCCCCCGGAGCGCGAGTTTTTCTTGCCGGTCTCGCCGAGGTCTTCCAAGACCTCAGCGTCGACGCCGGCCAGAACGCGCTTGTCGCGGGGCAGGCGGCCCTTGGTGCCCGCAGGGATGTCCAGCTCCTCGAAGAGGTGCGGCGACGAGGAGTAGGTTTCCACCGGCTCCGGATAGCTCAGGCCAAGTGCCTTGTTGATGAGACCCCAGCGCGGCATGTCGTCCCAATCGACGAACGTCACGGCCGTGCCCTTGTTGCCGGCGCGGCCGGTGCGGCCAACGCGGTGCAAGTAGATCTTTTCGTCTTCGACGCACTGATAGTTGATCACGTGCGTGACGTCATCGACGTCGATGCCGCGGGCGGCGACGTCAGTGGCCACAAGGACGTCCACCTTGTTGTTGCGGAAGGCGCGGAGGGCTTGCTCGCGGGCGCCCTGGCCCAGGTCACCGTGGATGGCGGCGGCGGCGAAGCCGCGGTCCACGAGTTCCTCGGCGACCTTGGCTGCGGTGCGCTTGGTCTTGGTGAAGATGATGGTCCGGCCGCGTCCGCGGGCCTGCAGGATGCGGGCGACTACCTCGACCTTGTCCATGCTGTGGGCACGGTAGATGAGCTGCCGGATGTCGCGCTTGGTCAGGCCTTCGTCGTCCGGGTCGGCGGCACGGATGTGAGTGGGCTGCGTCATGTAGCGGCGGGCCATGGCGATGACCGGGCCGGGCATGGTGGCCGAGAAGAGCAGGGTCTGGCGGACGGCGGGTGTTCCGGCAATCAGGGTCTCGACGTCCGGAAGGAAGCCGAGGTCGAGCATCTCGTCTGCTTCGTCGAGAATCACCATGCGGACGTTCTTGAGGTTAAGGTGCTTCTGCTTGTAGAGGTCGATCAAACGGCCGGGCGTGCCGACGACAACCTCGACGCCCTTCTGCAGGGCCTCGATCTGGGGCTCGTAAGCGCGGCCGCCGTAGATCGTGGCGATGCGCGCGTTGCGCTTCCGGGATGCCGTCTGGAGGTCGTTGGCCACCTGAACGGCGAGTTCGCGGGTAGGAACAATCACGAGGGCCTGGGGTGCACCCGGGACGGCGAGCTTGTGGTGGCCGGCGTCGTCCGGTCCGACGACGCGCTGCAGCGCCGGAATACCGAAGCCGAGGGTCTTTCCGGTACCCGTCTTGGCCTGGCCGATGATGTCGTGACCGCCCAGGGCTACCGGGAGGGTCATGGCCTGGATGGGGAAGGGGTGGGTGATCCCGGCGTCGGCGAGGGATTCAACGATGTCGGCGCGGACGTTGTAATCGGCGAAGGACTTTTCTGCGATCTCGTGGGGTATTTCATCCGAGGAAATGGTCTCCTCGGGTTCGATCGTTTCGGTTCCGTCTGTCAGGACTTCATGGGTGTGCAATTCACTCACAGTGGAGTTTTCCTTATTCATTTGGGCTGCGCTGCGTGCTCAACGGTTGTGGCAGGGCCGTTCCGGAGCACGGATGGGCGCAAGCAAATCCAGTGGAAGCCGATCGCGGGCTATCTAAATACTGGCACTGGGGACCAGTTGGTGTATCTCAAGATCGCGTAGGGGCGGGCTTGTTGATGTCAAAAAATTAACTGGATCAACGACCGGGCATCCATTACTACTCACACAGTCTAGCGTCTGGGGGCAATAAACCCCGGATCGCGGCCCCGGGCCTGCGAAGGACTCCGCTAAGCGAGCAGTTCGAAGGTGATTTGGCGGGTGGCGATTTCCGCGTCAAGCAGTTTCACCCGGACCTTCGTGCCGGATTCCATTTCGCCGTCGCAGCGAGCGGTGACCGCGGGCTCGGCGATCTGGACGATGCCGTAGGGACCGTGCGGGGCTCCGTTCCCATTCCCGTTGTTGCCGTTGGTGCTGTTCCCGTTGCCGTTGCCGTTGTTCTTGGCGGGTTTCGACCCGGAGATGACGACGGCGTCGAACTCCTGGCCGATATGGTTCACCAGGAGCGCTGCCTCCACAGTGTCCAGGGCCAGGCGCTCAAGCTTGCCGGCAATCTGATCGGATGACGCCATGATTGCAGGCAAGCTCGGCAGGGCGTCCCGTGCCCACGCGGGAATTGCTGTCCCGTTACTCAGGGCTTCGCAGATGACCAAGACGAAGCGATCGATCAGCCGCCGCAACGGAGCGGTCGCGTGGGCGTACGGGGCTCCGATCGCGGACTGCATCACGCTGTCTGGTACCTCGCCGTCGAAAGGCGTGTAGCCGGCGCCGCGGAAGAGCATCCCTGCCGAATGGAGGATTGCCAGCTGCCGGGGGTCCCTGGCATCGAGGGTCCGCAGGTACTCGCCATAGCTGATCCGGTCGCGCCAAGGCTTGCCGAGGGCGCCCGTCTGCCGTTTGAAATGGAGCAACGAGCGTTCATCGGGGGCGGGCATGGTACGCAGGATGCCCACTTTTCCGTCGAGCATCAGCTGGGCTGCGGCCATCCCGGTCATAAGCGAAATCTGGGCGTTCCAGTCTTCTACCGGCAACGGGGGAGCAGCAACGATCCTGTACCCCTCGCCGTCGGGCAGTTGGACGATTTCCTGTTCCGGCATGTTCAGGCTGGCTCCGCCTCGTCGGCGTTCGAGTTCCACCCGCTTGAGCCCGACCTCCTTGAGGAGTTGCAGGACCGGATCCGCTGTTCCGGAATCGATCTCCGCTTGGACGCCCTTGTAGTTGAGCTTGGCGCGGCTGCGAACCCTGGCCCGACGCACGGAGACCGTACGGAACTCCGTCTCGGCGTCGAGTTCGAAGTCCCATACGAAGGCGCCGCACGTCTGACCAGCCAGCAGGCTTCCGGCACGCTCGCTGATGATCTCGGGGTGCAGCGGGATGCGCCCGTCCGGGGCATAGTACGTTTGCCCACGGTGACGGGTCTCGCCGTCGAGCGCCCCTCCCGGAGTGACGAAGGAGGGCACGTCGGAGATGGCGTAAAGGACCCTGTAACCATTGCCGGACCGCTCAATGAAAAGCGCTTGATCGAGATCCGTGGAAGATGCCGGGTCGATCGTGATGAACGGAATCTCCGTGAGGTCCTGGGCGGGCAGCGTGTGACCGGAAACCGCAGTTTCGGCGTCGCGCAGCGCTTCGATGGGATAGCCGGCAGGCAGCTCAAGCTCAGTTCGAAGCGCCGCCAGCGCCTCTGCGAGCGTGTTCGACGTTTCACTGAGATTCGGTGCTATCCGCTGATGTGACACGAAAGTCAGGGTAACTCCAAAATCTCCCGGAGTCTTGCTAAGCCGCCGCAGCGTCCAGGGCGGCAAGGAGCGCCTGGGCTGCGGCCGTCGGATCCTCTGCTTCAGTGATGGCCCGGACCACCACGATGCGGCTGGCGCCTGCTTGCACCACTTCCTCAACGTTGCTGAGATCGACGCCGCCGATTGCGAACCAAGGGAGCACAACGCCGCCCACGGTCTCCGCGTCTGCCTTCTTCATGGCCTCGGCAGCGTACTTTACGAGATCGAGCCCGACGGCGGAACGCCCCGGCTTGGTGGGAGTTGCCCACACCGGTCCGACGCAGAAATAGTCCAGGCCGCTGCGGCCAGGCGATGCGGCGATGGCCGCGTCAATCTGTTCGGGGGTGTGCGTCGAGAGGCCGATGATGGTGGGGTCGTGGAGCAGCTTCCGGGCCGAGCGCAGCGGGATGTCCTTCTGGCCGATATGAAACACCGGAGCGCCGGAGAGGGACGCGATATCTGCGCGGTCGTTGACGGCCCAGAGGCGGCCGTGACGGTGCGCCACGGAATGCAGAACTTCCAGGAGTTCCAGTTCTTCGGCCGCCTCAATGGTCTTGTCCCGCAGCTGGATGATGTCCACGCCGCCCTCGAACGCGGCATCGACAAACTGCTCAAAATCGCCCTGCTGTTTGCGGGCGTCGGTGCATAGGTACAGGCGGGCGGTGGTGTGGACATCGTGCTGGGTCATGGAAACAGAGTAGTTCCTCTAAACTGGGCTGGTACCGCGGGAGCCGCGGCGGCAGTCACAATCGCCGCGCGGCTGAGAGGGCTTCAGCGCCGACCGCTTGACCTGATCCGGCTAGTACCGGCGTAGGGAAGGACTCCATGGACGAAGTGAACACTCAGCACGAACGCCTGCACGCCGATGTGGCGGTGATCGGGGGCGGTGTCATCGGCCTCGGCATCGCGTGGGAAGCCCGCAGGTCCGGCCGCTCGGTGGTCCTCATCGACCCCGCACCGGCCAGCGGCGCTACGTTCGCGGCAGCGGGCATGCTGGCGCCCGTCAGCGAACTGCACTACCAGGAAGAGGACCTCCTGGAACTCATGCTCGAATCGTCGGCCTTGTGGCCGGACTTCGAACGCAATGTGACCGGCTCAAGTACCGGACGCAGTACTGGATACCGCACGACGCCGACCCTCGCCGTCGGCGCGGACGCTGCGGACCGCCGGGCGCTCGCCGACCTCCGGGACGTCCAGCTGGCCAACGGTTTGGTGGTGGAATCTGTGCCGCTGCGCGAGGCACGCGAACGTGAGCCGCTGTTGAGCCCGCAGATTTCCTGTGCCTTCCACATTCCCGGCGACCACCAAGTGGATCCGCGAAGACTTGCGGCCGCGATTGTTGGCGCACTGGGAGACCACCAACCCGGTGACTCCAGTTGGGTTGAGGGGGCAGAGGAGGGCTTTGCGGTCCGCAACAAGGCGGCGAGCCTTCTGTGGGAGGACGGGCGCGTCGTCGGGGCTGAGCTCGAGTCAGGCACAAGGGTGCTCGCCAAGGAAACAGTGGTTGCCAACGGGCTGCACGCTGCCCAGTTGAACGGGCTGCCGGATGGCTTGTCCCTCCCGTTACGCCCCGTGTACGGCGACATACTGCGGCTGCGCGTTCCGGAACACCTTCGGCCCCTGGTCACCGCAACGGTCCGCGGGATGGTGCGGGGGGTGCCGGTCTACATCGTGCCCCGGGAGGACGGGACCGTGGTGATCGGCGCAACGCAACGCGAGGACGGCTTGTCGGTTTCGGGTGGATCCGCGAACCCGGTGTCGGCCGGTGGGGTATACCAATTGCTCCGCGACGCGCAGGTGCTGGTCCCGGCCGTAGCAGAATTGGAACTCCTGGAAGCCACAGCCCGTGCCCGTCCGGGGACACCGGACAACGCACCCTTGCTGGGGAGGGTGGCAACAGGTGCCGGCCCCGAAGGAGCAGAAGGCACCGTGCCCGGCCTCACCGTGCCCGGCCTCATCGTGGCCAGCGGCTTTTTCCGGCACGGAGTGCTCCTGACCCCGGCAGCCGCGAAAATCTGCGTCGGACTCATGGATGGCACTGACGATCCACGCTGGAACAAGTTCCGCCCGGACCGCTTCTCCAAACCACTCGCAAAAGCAGGCGTCGCGACAAACGGCTCGCAGGCTGCCACCGTAGATCCCCTTCCGAAGGACCACGCATGAATATCAAATTGAACGGCGCCGACCACACACTGAGCGACGACGCCTCCGTGACCACGCTCGTCACCCACATCACCGGACGGACTTTGGATACCAAAGGCCAGGCGGCCGACGGACGAAAGATTGGCGTCGCCGTCGCGCGCAATTCCGAAGTGGTGCCGCGCAGCCAGTGGGCTGCCACCGCGCTCGCAGAAGGCGACGAACTCGAAATCGTTACCGCAGTACAGGGAGGCTGAACCATGACCGCAGCAAGCACTCAAACAGCAAGCACCCAAACCGACGCCTTGGTGATCGACGGTGTTGAGTTCGGCTCGCGCCTCATCATGGGGACGGGCGGGGCGCCGAGCCTGGACGGTCTGGGGGCGGCCCTGCTGGCCTCGGGTACCGAACTCACTACCGTTGCCATGCGGAGGTACACGCCCACGGAAACAGGCTCCCTGTTCCAATTGCTCGTGGATCACGGGATCCGTGTCCTCCCCAACACCGCAGGCTGTTTTACCGCAAAGGACGCTGTCATGACAGCCGAGCTTGCCCGGGAGGCGCTGGAAACGGATTGGGTGAAGCTCGAGGTCATCGCAGACGAGCACACGCTCCTGCCGGATGCGGTGGAACTCGTGGATGCCACCGAAAAACTCGTCGACCGTGGCTTCAAGGTCTTCGCCTACACCAACGACGACCCCGTGCTGGCGCTTCGCCTGGAAAACCTCGGGGCTACCGCGGTGATGCCTTTGGGGGCGCCAATCGGCACCGGTTTGGGCATCCTGAATCCCCACAACATCGAGCTCATTGTGTCCCGCGCTTCAGTGCCGGTAGTGCTCGACGCCGGCATTGGCACCGCGTCCGACGCAGCCCTGGCCATGGAGCTCGGCTGCGACGCCGTATTGCTTGCCACCGCGGTGACCCGGGCCCAGAACCCCGTGCAGATGGGCGAGGCCTTCAAACACGCAGTCATCGCCGGTAGGCTGGCGAAGCAGGCGGGCCGCATCCCGCGCCGGGAGCACGCTCTGGCGTCCTCGGCCATGGAAGGCCGGGCCGAGTTCCTCTAGCGGGCTTCTGCCGGCCGCGGGGGGCATCCTGCGAAGGATTCAACGTCAGCGAAGGAGCCCCCATGGCCGGCAAGGATGACGTTCTCACCAGGTCCGCGATTGACGACGCCTTGACGGAGCTGCCGGACTGGCGGTACCGCCTAGGCGGTCTCGTCACCGCCTACAAATGCCCGACGTCGGCTGCCGCGCTCGGGCTGATTGCCGCCGTCGGGCGCATCGCCGAGGAACAGAACCACCACCCGGACCTGGACTGGCGGTACAACCGGGTGTTCGTCCGCTATACCTCCCACGACGCCGGGAGCGAGGTAACGCAGCGCGACATCCGCGCAGCCACCCACGCCAGCCAAGCAGCCAAGGAAGCCGGGGCCGTGGCCGAGCCGGGACTCTACCGCACGGTAGAAGTTGGAATAGACACCCCTGATCCCGTAGGGATTTCGGAAGTCTGGCGAGTGGCGCTTGGCTACCGCAAGGGCCGCTTTGGAGGCCTTGAGGATCCCTATGGCCGCGGGCCCAACGTGTGGTTCCAGGAAACCCAAACTCCCCACCCGAATCGGCTCCACTTGGACGTGCACCGAAGCCAGACTGAATCGGAACCCGCTTTGGAGAAGACCGCCGCTACCGGGGCGTTAATGGGCCACGACCACGCACCCAAATGGGTGGTGGTCACGGATTCACAAGGAAATAGGTTGTGCCTCTGCACCGAATCGGGCCACGAGCCGGATCTGTAGCTCGGGTTAACTGGCGACATCAGACCTGACTGGCGACACGGAAATGCCCTGACGAGGCTGGAATTCCAGGCTCGACAGAGCATTTGTGCGTCGCCGGGTATTCATGAATGTCAGCGTGTCGCCGACCTCGCGGGCAAAGCCGATCTCGATGTCGACGTCGTAACCGACCGGAGTCTGGCAGTCGGTCCCGAGGAATTCCGCGGGAGCATAGGTAGTGTCCGAGCCGATGGTCAGCGTGCCCTTGGACTTGATGGCCGCGGGAACCAAGGCAGCCAGCGTGTCATCCTTGGCGACGGAGTTGACGTGGGGGGAGAAAGTGGCGTTGACGAACTCGGGGGAACCTATTGCATCGTGTCCCGCAGATTGTTCCTATTGATTGGCGGGTCCTCTAGGACTGCCATCGCAGCGTTGTGGCCGCCGAGTCCGCTGACTCCGCCGCCGCGCCTGGCACCGGCACCACAGAGAAGAATGCGCGGGTTGCTGGTGTCGACACCCCACCGTTCGGCTGCTGTATTTCGGGGGGCGTCGTCCTCCAGGAACGGCCACTGTAGGGGCCCGTGGAAGATGTTGCCTCCCGTCATGTTGAGGGCATGCTCAAGGTCCAAAGTGGTCTTGGTTTCAATGCATGGCTTGCCCGTGGCGTCTTTGAGAATAAGGTCCTCGATCGGCTCAGCCAGCACCGAATTCAAGGAACGAAGCACGGCGGCCTGGAGCCGGTCTCGGCTGGCATCGTTGTTTTCTTCGTTGATCCAACGGTCAGGAGTGTGCAGCCCGAACACGGTGAGCGTCTGAGCTCCGGCAGCGGTGAGTTCAGGCGAGAGGATGCTTGGGTCCGTCAGCGAGTGGCAGTAAATTTCGCAAGGTAGGGGGTCAGGGATGGATCCTTGAAGGGCTTCGTGGAAGGCACTCTCAAGCCTGCCGTAGCCTTCGTTGATGTGGAAAGTTCCTCCGAAAGCTGCCTCGGGGCGCACTGATTCGTCATGGAGCCTCGGGAGCCGACTGAGCAGCAGGTTGACTTTGACTTGAGCGCCTTCGGGCCGGGCGATTTCCTCATTGTTGTCATCCCCCAGCAGCCCGCGCAGCACCCAAGGAGCCACATTGACCAGAATGCGCCCGCCTTCGACCACATGTTCCTCATCCTGTAGGCGATAGCGAACGTCGCCATCTGCGGAGATTGAGATGACTTCGGCCCCGGTGACCAGATCTGCACCGGCAGCTCTGGCGGCCCGCTCCAGTTCACGGGAAACAACTCCCATGCCACCGATCGGGATGTCCCAGTCACCTGTTTCATTTCCGATCACGTGGTAAAGGAAACACCGGTTGGCCTCCAAAGACGGGTCGTCCAGTGAGGTAAACGTCCCGATAAGTGCATCGGTCGCTAGGACACCGCGTACGAGGTCGTTTTCAAATCGCTGGACAATGGCCTGGCCGAGGGGCTTTTCGATGAACTCTCCCCACAGGGCGTTGTCGTCGAGCATTTTCCGGGCCTCTGAGCGGGTCGGCAGCGGCCCGCAGACGGTCGGGAAAAGTGCTCGTGCCAGACGTTCCGTGTCTGTGTTGAAGCCCCTCATGGCGTCGAAATCCGTGTCGGTGCCGCCGCCAACGCGGCCGAAGGACAGGCGGGTGGCATCAGCGTCGCCACTGTCGATGAGCAAACCGCCGGTGGTATCTCCGGGGATGGGCGTGTAGGAGGAGTAGCGCCGGCGGGCGAGCTCGATATCCAGCCCCAGATCGTCGATGATCTGTTTCGGGAGCAGGCTCACGAGATACGAATACCGCGACAGTCGGGCGTCGACTCCTTCAAAGGCCGCGGCAGATACTGCCGCGCCCCCTAGGTGGTCTTCACGCTCGAGCAGAAAGACACTTTTGCCTGCACGCGCCAGATAGGCCGCTGCAGTGAGACCGTTGTGGCCTCCGCCAACAATTACCACGT
Source organism: Arthrobacter rhizophilus (assembly GCF_026241105.1). Classification (GTDB taxonomy): domain Bacteria; phylum Actinomycetota; class Actinomycetes; order Actinomycetales; family Micrococcaceae; genus Arthrobacter. The sequence continues at coordinate 248,394 of NZ_JAPFFT010000001.1, forward strand.
CGTAAGGAGTCTTGATCATGGCCAAACGGTAGGCAGACAGCTCGATTTTCTAGTACATAAGGTGGCGACTCGTAAGAGATTTGTGTCCTTAGGCCTTGAAAATATGTGACTAGCATCACCATAGACCGAATATCCCCGTTTTGTTACTTTCGCTCGGTTCAGGGACAGCCCGGCCCGGAAAGTCAGAGCCGCAGGGCTGCCGTCAGCTGCGCGGTGTCGTGCCGGAACCGATGGCGGCCCAGCAAGAACGCGACAGCTGCGGCCGCCGCAGTGCCCAGAATGATGGGCAAGACCCACGGGATCCAGGTCACACCGGGCTGGTAGCCAAAGCCGAGCTGGATGAAGACCATCCAACTCAGCATGGCGGCAGCTACCGAAACACAGGCGGGGACGGCGATTCCGTACGTGCCACGATGTTTGTCATTTCCCCAAACAATGAAGCCTGAACCGAGAGTGGCTAGCGCCACGATGACAAGTGAGAGCATGCGGACTCCTGGCTCGCTGGTGTTCTGAGATAAAGCTTAGAGGGCGCCGAAACCGACCCTGCGGACTTCCTCAGCCCCGATCTCAACGTAGCCGAGGACGTTGCCGGGCACGATGACCTGGCGGCCTTTCTCGTCGGTGAGCCGAAGGTCCGTGCCATTGGCAATGGCGTCGCTCACGATCTTGGCAACAGCCTCGGCATCCAGAGCGGATTCAAGCGCGATCTCACGGCCAACGTTCTGAATGCCGATCTTTACTTCCACAGCAGGGCCTCCCAGCCAATCAAGAAATTACTCAGTCCTCTATTTGTAGCCTAGGACTCTTTGGGGAAGCGACTGATTCCGCGCCAAGCTAAACGGTAGATCAGGTCGCTGGCGACATCGAGGTCCAAATCGCCATCGGTTTCCAGCCAATAGCGGGCGCTGACCTGCGCCATTCCTGCCAGGCCCCTGCCCAGCAACTGGGCCTCCAGCGGGGGTAGCTTGGTGTCTTCGGCAATCACCTTGGCGACGGCGTCGGCAAACGTGCGGTTGAAAGTTTCAAGCCGGGAACTGACGTCGGGGTCATTGATGAGATCGGATTCGAAAACGAGCCGGTGAGCCTGGTCATCTCCCGCGATGAAGCGGTAGTAGGCACGCATGACGGCCTGGACGCGTTCCTTGTTGTCAGAGGTCGAATTCAGTGCCGTGAGCATCTGGTCCGTGAGCATGGCCAGATGGCTGTCCAGGAGTGCCATGTACAGCTCCCGCTTCGACGGGAAGTGTTGGTACAGCACAGGCTTGCTGACATGGGCAGTCTCGGCGATTTCGTCCATGGCTGCGCCATGGAAGCCGTTGGCAACAAACACTTCCAGGGCGGCGTTCAGGAGTTGGGCCCGGCGTTCATCGCGTGGCAGCCTCGCCGAGCGTGGCGAACCGGTCCGGTCTTGCTTGACCTGTGCCTCCTGTTTGATACGTGCGCTCTCAGCCACTTGTCTGCCGCCTTTCCTTTGCAGTTATGACCACAATACTGCGCAGTAATATGACCGGGCGGCACCGGCAGGCATACTTTGGAGTATGGCCACTACTTTTGCTGCCCAAACGTTGCCGTCCTCACTGCCGCCCCTCGTGGAACCGGCCGGAGAGCTGACCACCGAAGAGGTAGAACGCTACTCGCGCCACCTCATTATTCCCGAAATCGGGGCGGCCGGTCAGCGTCGGCTCAAGAACGCGAAAGTGCTCGTGATAGGTGCCGGTGGATTGGGCTCACCCGCCCTGCTTTACCTGGCCGCAGCCGGGGTCGGGACACTTGGCATTGTGGACGACGACGTCGTCGACCTCAGCAACTTGCAGCGCCAGGTCATCCACGGGGTGGCCGACGTTGGCCGGCCGAAGATTGAATCGGCGCGGGACGCCATAAAGGAACTCAACCCGCTCGTGAACGTCCAACTGCACAATGTGCGCTTGGACTCTTCCAACGCTTTGGAGCTCTTCGCCGGCTACGACCTCATCCTGGACGGCGCGGACAACTTTGCCACCCGGTACTTGGTGAACGACGCTGCCGCCATTCTCGGCAAACCCTATGTGTGGGGATCCATCTTCCGCTTTGACGGCCAGGTCAGCGTGTTCTGGGAGAAGCACGGCCCCAGCTACCGCGATCTCTATCCGGAGGCCCCTCCGGCTGGATCTGTCCCGTCCTGCGGCGAAGGCGGCGTGTTCGGCATGCTGTGCGCCGCAGTCGGTTCACTCATGGTGACGGAGGCAATCAAGCTGATCACCGGCGTCGGGCGCTCCATGCTGGGGCGGGTAGCGCTCTTTGACGCGCTTGGCGGCAGTTGGCGCGAAATCAAGGTTTCCAAGGATCCGGAGGCCGCGCCGATCACCGAATTGACCGACTACGAGGCATTCTGCGGGTTTACCCCTGCGCCTCCAAGTGACTCGATTCGGACGGTCACGGCCGCCGAGCTCTCCGCCATGCTCGCGGCCCGCGCGGCGGGGGAGCGCGACTTCGAACTGGTGGACGTCCGCGAGATTGGTGAACACGAGATTGTGAACATCGACGGCTCGGTGCTCATCCCACAGGGACGGATCCTGGCGGGGGAGGCCTGGACGGAGCTTCCGCAGGACAAAGAGATCGTGTTCCATTGCAAGGGCGGCACCCGTTCGGCCGCGGTGCTCGCGGCAGCGCAGCGTGCCGGTTACACGCGCGTCAGCCATCTCGACGGCGGGATCCTGGCTTGGGTGCGCGACGTCGAGCCCGGCAAGCCGGTCTACTGACCCGACAGCGTACTGAACACGAAAGGCCCTGACATGAGCGAGGATTCCATGACAACACCGCAGCACCCGGTCGGATCGGGATTCGGCCACGGTTCCACGGCATCGGACGTGCTCGCCGGGGTGGACCTCCACGGTAAAACGGCCATCGTCACGGGTGGCTACTCCGGGCTCGGCCTGGAAACGGTACGGGCATTGTCCGCTGCCGGGGCGCGGGTCACGGTTCCAGCCAGACGGCCCGAGCACGCGAAAGAAGTCCTCGCCTCGGCCGGTCTGGGGCCGGAACAAGTCTCCGTGGAGGCTTTGGATCTGGCCGACCAGGAAGGAGTGAAGGATTTCGCGGCACGCTTCCTGGCATCGAACCCAACACTGAACATCCTGATCAACAACGCGGCCATCATGGCTAGCCCGGAGCAGCGCGTGGGCCCGGGTTGGGAATCCCAGTTCGCCACCAACCACCTGGGCCATTTCACGCTTCTCAACACGTTGTGGCCCGCGCTGGCGGCTGCCGGCTCGGCCCGCGTCGTGGCCTTGTCCTCCACAGGACACAAACTCTCGCCGATCCGCTTCGAGGACATCAACTTCGAGACTGGCTACGACAAATGGAAGGCCTACGGCCAGGCAAAGACGGCCAATGCGCTGTTCGCCGTGGAGCTGGACCGCCTGGGCCGGTCTTTCGGCGTGCGGGCCTTTGCGGTCCATCCCGGAGGCATCATGACCGAGCTGCAGCGCCACCTGCCGCGGGAAGAGATGGTTGCTGCCGGGTGGATGGACGCCGAAGGCAACGTCAGGGAGGGTTTCAAGACTCCGGAGCAGGGAGCCGCCACGTCCACGTGGGCAGCCACATCACCGGCGCTGGAGGGCATGGGCGGGGTGTATTGCGAAGACTGCGATATCGCCAACCCCACGGACCCGGCCTCGCCCCTGGCTCGGTACCAGGGCGTCGACGCGCACGCCGTGGATCCGGAATCTGCACAACGGTTGTGGGCCGTCTCCGCCGAAATGACGGGCGTCAACGCGTTCGCATAGGAACCCGCGGTTCGCGAACCACCACCACGAGGGACATGCTCATTCGCGGTTATTGCCACTGGACATAACCCTGTTATGTCCAGTGCTAGCGATCATGGCAGAGCATGCTCCAAGTGAAGCGAACCGCCGGGGGCGGGCGGCGTCGCGTGTGCTACGCGCTTTCAGCCTGCTGAGGTGCCTGTTGGTGGTCCACAGGGCATTCAGCTGCCGGAGCCGCGGCAACAGGCTGCTCCACCTGGATGCCGTACAGCGCCTCGAGTGCGGCCACGTACTCGTCCTGCTGGCCGTTGGCAGCAAGTTCCCGAGCGCGGACCGTGGGGATATGCAGCAATTGCTTGACCATGCGGCGGAGGGCGAACTCCACTTCTTCGGCCGCAGCGGTGCAGCCATGCCGTGCCCGGACTTTCTCCATTTCGGCGTCGAGGACGCTCATGGTGTGGCGGCGGAGCGCCACAATGGCCGAGTCAACAGAGCGGGCCTCCCGCTCTTGTTCGAAGGCCGCTGCTGCGCCGGACACGATAGTGCTCGCTTGTGCAAGCGACTCCGCCTGCTCCTGCGGTGCTGCCAAGCGGACGGATTCGAGCGTCAGGAGCTCGACGCCGTCGAGCTCGCCCACTGCGGGGTCGAAATCGTGGGTGAGCGCGAGATCGATCGCAATGAGCGTTTGAGGGGACAATGCGCGGACCCGGGCAAGCTCCGCGGCCTCGACGCGCGTGTCCGATCCGCTGCAGCCGATCATGACGTCCGCAGCGGCGACGGCGGCAGGAAGGGTCTCGGCGTCGAGCGCGGTTCCGCCGCGGGTCGCCACGAAAGCCTCGGCCCGGCCGGAGGACGAATAGACCGACACATCGGTGCAGCCCCGCTCGCGAAGAAGTGACATGGTGGCTCCGGCGTAGGCGCCGGTTCCGAAGACTACGACCTTCTTGGTGCTCCAGTCGGCGTTCTCCGAGAGATCCGTGGCGAGGTCCAGGGCAACGGAAACGATCGACAGGCCACGCGAACCGAGGGCAGTCTGGGCCCCGACGTCCTTGGCGGTCTTGGAAGCGGCCTGGAACAGCCGGACAAGTCCTGAACTTGCGGTTCCTTCATGCTGGGCAGTGATGAGGGCGCGGCGCACCTGTCCAGCGATTTCGCGTTCGCCCACGACGGCGGAGTCCAGTCCGGCGCTCACGGCAAAGAGGTGCCTGCTGACCTCCGGCCCGGTGCGGGTGCTGAAGGCGCGTGAGACGAGTTGCTCGTTGAGTCCGCTCAAGCCACTGATCTGCGTGACGAGCGCCGAGCGCGCGGCTTCGAGGTTCTCGACATGCGGCGTTTCACCATAGATTTCGTAGCGGTTGCAAGTGGCCAGGACCACGGCGCCGGAGACAAGTTGGGAGTCGGCCAAAGCGGACGAGGCAACCTCGGATGAACCGTTGCTCAACTGAGCGACGGTTTCAAGGTCGATGTCGGCGTGTGTAGCCACCAATGAGAAAAGAACCACAGCAAAGCAATCATAGCTTTTTCGGCGCCATGTAGAACAACGCACGGCAGTGGTTCTCCGCACTGCTTGGAGTGACGCCCGCCACGTCCCATGGTGTGGGACAGGCTGTCGTTATCTTTTGGGCCCGATCTTCGGCACAATCGAAGGCATGACTTCCAGTTCTGCACTGCCCCACTCCGTGTCGGCCAACTCTGTGTCGGCCGACGGCGCTTCCGGCATCGTCGCCTCAAGCCTTGACGCAAACCACCCGCTCATGGATGGCCGCACCGCAGACTCGCCCCTCATCCAGGCCTATCGTGGCGGCAAGCCGTCCCGTCGCCCGGTGTGGTTCATGCGCCAGGCCGGCCGATCGTTGCCGGAATACCTGAAGGTCCGTGAAGGCGTTGCGATGCTGGACTCGTGCCTGCGTCCCGAGCTCGCCTCGGAGATCACGTTGCAGCCTGTCCGCCGCCACGACGTTGATGCAGCGATCTTCTTCTCCGACATTGTCATTCCCCTCAAGCTGGCGGGAGTTGGTGTAGACATCGTGCCCGGCGTCGGGCCCGTCCTGGACAAGCCCGTCCGCACCGCGGCCGACGTCGCCGCGCTGCCGCAGCTGACGTGGGAAGCCCTTGAACCGATTCGCGAAGCCGTACGCCTCACGGTGGCGGAACTAGGTGCCACACCGCTGATCGGCTTCGCGGGTGCACCGTTCACTCTCGCTGCGTACATGGTGGAAGGCAAGCCGTCCCGGGACCACCTCGGTCCGCGCACCATGATGCACGCCGATCCGGAGACCTGGACCGCCCTGGCCAATTGGGCCGCGGATGCTTCCGGAATGTTCCTTCGCGCCCAACTGGAAGCCGGTGCGTCTGCCGGGCAGCTGTTCGACTCCTGGGCAGGCTCCCTAGGGCTGGCTGACTACACCAAGTACGTTGCTCCTGCCTCGGCCCGTGCCCTTGACCACGTTCGCCACCTCGGCGCGCCGCTGGTCCACTTCGGCACGGGAACGTCCGAGTTACTTGTCGCCATGCGCGACGTCGGAGTGGACGTTGTGGGCGTGGATTACCGGCTGCCGTTGGACGAAGCGAACCGACGCCTGGGCGGCACCGTCCCTCTGCAGGGCAACATCGACCCGGCGCTCCTTTCCGCGCCGTGGGACGTCCTGGAAGCGCACGTCCGTGAGGTGATCGCCGCCGGCTCCGCGGCCCCGGGCCACGTACTTAACCTTGGCCATGGCGTGCCGCCGGAGACAGACCCCGCAGTCCTGACCCGGGTTGTGGAACTCATCCACTCGATCCCGGCACGGTAGCCGGAATGCGCGGGGCACACCCAAAGCCCGAACACCCCCTTCCCGAGACATCACAAACCGGGCTGACGGCCGTCGTCGTGGGCGGCGGTATTTCCGGCCTCCTCGCGGCACGCGGATTGGCCAAAGCGGGAATCACTGTCACGGTGCTCGAAGCGAGCGACGCGTGGGGCGGTTGCGTGGGAAGCCATACCGTGGCCGGCCTTGAGCTGGACAGCGGCGCCGAGTCCTTCGCCACCCGGTCCACCGCAGTGGCCGATCTCGCCCGCGAACTCGGGCTCGGTGACAACATCGTCGCTCCACATCCGGGGGGCGCCTGGGTGCAGTTGCCTGACGGCCCGCAGGAGCTCCCCAAGACCGGGGTGCTCGGAATTCCCGCGAATCCCTGGGACCCGGAAGTCCGCCGCTCCTTGGGTCTCGCCGGTTCCTTGAGGGCCTCTCTTGACCGCTATTTGCCCGCATCAGTGGGTACCTCGGCCGCGGTCACGAGCGTCTCTGCGTTGGTCCGCGCACGGATGGGCAAGCGGGTGCTCGAACGGCTTGTGGCACCTGTGGTGGGCGGAGTGCACTCTGCCGATCCCGGACTGCTCGACGTCGACATGGTGGCCCCCGGCCTCCGTGCAGCGTTGCGTGAGCACGGTTCGCTTGCTGCTGCGGTGGCCAGTCAGCGCAAGGCTGCTTCGGGACAGGCTGCTTCAAAGCAAAACGGAACGGGCGAGGCGAAGGCCGGATCCGCCGTCGGCGGCTTGAAAGGCGGGATGAACACCCTGATCGCCGCCCTCGTCGCGGAGCTTCGCTCTCAAAGTGTCACCCTGATTTCCGGTGCCCGGGTGGATTCCATCGCCCGCACCGAAAGCGGCTGGCAGGTTTCCACCGCACACAAAACGTACGACGCCGGGCGGCTGGTGGTGGCGCTGGACGGTCCGGCCGCCGTCGGGCTCCTGGAGAAGGCACTTCCGGAGCTGTCCGGGTTGCGTCCCGCGGCGGGCCCGCTGGTGAGCTTGGTGACCTTGGTGGTTGACGTGCCCGAACTGGACCGCCGCCCCCGCGGTACCGGGATCCTGGTGGCACCGCAAACCGCCGGAATCGAGGCAAAGGCCCTGACACATGCCACGGCCAAATGGGACTGGCTGGCCGAAGAAGCGGGCCCGGGCACGCACGTGCTGCGCCTGTCCTATGGGCGGGGCGAAGGGGCGGACGCCCCTGAATCGGCGGCCGCGCTGGATGACGATGCTCTGTTTGAGGCTGCGCTCCGCGATGCCTCGACGTTGCTGACCGTGCCGATTGTCCGCGAAGACGTGCTCGATTGGGACGTGGTCCGCTGGGCGGGTGCCTTGCCGTTCGCCGCGGTCGGTCACAAACAGCGGGTTGCCGAGGTGCGCCGCGTCTGCTCCGAAGCCGAGGGGCTGGCGATTGTGGGCGGCTGGCTCGCCGGAAACGGCCTGGCTGCGGTAGTTGCCGATACTTCTGCGCAAATCGACGCAATATTGTGAAATGCACCACTTCTACGTCTTGTAGAAGTGGTGCATTTCGACTTAGTGGCATCCACGGGGCAGACTTGTACCATGAGCCACACTTCTGCCGAATCTGTCACTAAAACTGCCGAATCCGAAGAGCAGTTCTTCACGCTGTGGACCGTCTTCAAGCGGTTGGGCGATGCCCTGCGCAGCGCCGATGCCGTCCAGGATTTCGAGCAGCTGGCTGCCAAGCTCGCCGAGGACGGCGTGGTCCTCCGCGGAAGCTACGACGTCTCCGCCATGCGTTCCGACGCCGACGTCATGGTGTGGCTCCACGGGGCCAAGCCCGAGGCCCTGCAGCAGGCCGTCCGTGACATCCGCCGCAGCGCGCTATTCGCCGGCACCGAGATTGTCTGGTCCGCCATGGGCGTCCACCGTGAGGCCGAATTCGCCAAGAACCACGTTCCGGCTTACGCCCGCGGCGTCGAACCCAGCACTTGGCTGTGCGTCTACCCGTTCGTCCGTTCCTACGAATGGTACATCCTGCCGGCCGAAGAGCGTGGCAAGATGCTGCGCGACCACGGCATGCTGGGCCGCGACTTCCCGCAGGTCATCTCCAACACTGTGTCCTCCTTCGCCCTGGGCGACTGGGAATGGATCCTCGGCCTGGAAGCTCCCGAGCTTGTTGACCTGGTCGACCTCATGCGCCACCTGCGGGCCACCGATGCCCGCAACCACGTGCGCGAAGAAATCCCGTTTTACACCGGCCGCCGGATCACCGCCGCGGAGATCGCCGAGGTCCTCGCGTGAGCGGCCGCCACTCCACCGGGCCAGCCAGCCTCACTGAGGTCAATGACGTCACCGAGGCCGGGCGCATGGCTCCCAAAGAGTACGACGCCGTGCTCCTCGCCTCTTTCGGCGGTCCCGAAGGCCAGGACGACGTCATTCCCTTCCTTCGCAATGTGACCCGCGGCCGCGGCATCCCCGATGAGCGCCTCGAAGAGGTGTCCCACCACTACCGCGCCTTTGGTGGCATCAGCCCCATCAACCAGCACAACAGGGACCTGAAGGCCGCACTCGAAGCAGAGCTTGCCGCCCGAGGCGTCAGCCTTCCGGTGCTGTGGGGCAACCGCAACTGGGATCCATACATTCCGCAGACGCTCCAGGAAGCCTACGACGCCGGCCACCGCAAGCTGCTCATGGTCACCACAAGCGCCTACTCCTGCTACTCCAGCTGCCGCCAGTACCGTGAGGACATCGGCATCGCGCTGACCGAGACCGGCCTTGACGGCAAACTCGAGGTGGACAAGGTCCGCCAGTACTTCGACCACCCCGGCTTCGTCGAGCCTTTCGTGGAAGGAACCGCGGCGGGGCTCGCAGAGGTACGGTCGAAACTGGCCGCAGCCGGCCTCGAGGACGCTCCGATCCACATCCTGTTCGCGACCCACTCCATTCCAACCCGTGACGCCGAAGCCGCCGGGCGTTCGGACGCCGAGCCGCGCGAGTTCGAGCAGGACTCGGCCTACGTGGCCCAGCACCTGGCGGCAGGCGCCGAGGTGGTTCGTCGGGTTGAAGCCGAATCCGGGCTCACCGCGCCGTGGTCCCTTGTGTATCAGTCCCGCTCAGGCGCCCCGCATGTTCCCTGGCTTGAGCCGGACATCAACGATGCCCTCGAGGAATTGGCCGGGCAGGGGATCAAAGGTGTTGTCATTGTTCCCCTCGGCTTCGTCTCTGACCACATGGAAGTGGCGTGGGACCTGGACACCGAGGCACTGGAAACCTGCAAGAACTTCGGGCTAGCCGCCACCCGGGTTCCCACCCCGGGTACCCACCGCAAGTTCGTCTCCGGCCTGGCGGACCTCATCTGTGAGCGGACGGTAGCCAACAACATCGCCGATCGCCCGGCCATGACGGGATTGGGTCCGTGGTACGACGTCTGCCGGCCCGGTTGCTGCGCCAACTTCCGCGGCGAGAAGCCCACGATTGCGGGTGCAGACACCACCGTCGGGACCGGCCATGATGCCTACCCCGCAGGAGAAAGCGCGAAATGACCGTCCGGATCGGTACCCGCGCGAGCAAACTCGCGCTCACCCAGAGCCAGCAGGCAGCTGACCAGCTGGCCGCCGTCGGGGGCTTTCCCGTGGAACTGGTGCGCATCAAGACCGAAGGCGATGTCCGGACGGGCTCCCTGTCCCAGATGGGCGGCACTGGCGTGTTCGTCGCCGCTCTTCGTGACGCGCTGTTGGCGAACGCGTGCGACGTCGCTGTGCACTCCTTGAAGGATCTCCCCACGGGTGCGGCTCCAGGACTCACGATTGCCGCAACGCCCAAACGCGTCGACGTCCGGGACGCCTTGTGCGCCCGTGACGGGCTCAAGCTGGCGGATCTTCCGGCAGGCGCAAAGGTTGGCACCGGATCGCCGCGCCGCGCCGCCCAGCTGCGCGCCGCCCGCCCGGATCTCGACGTCGTGGACATCCGCGGCAACGTGGACACCCGGCTGGGCCGCGTTCCGGGGCTCACCGGCAACGCAGAAGATGCACCCGGAGACCTCGACGCCGTCGTCCTCGCCGCGGCGGGACTGGAACGGATCAGCAGGCTCGACGTCGTGACTGAATTTTTCGAAACGGACGTCATGCTTCCCGCGCCGGGGCAGGGCTCGCTCGCGATCGAGTGCCGCGCGGCGGATGCTCCCGGACAGGCCGGCTCGCTCGAGGGTTCCCAGGGCGCCCAAAGTACCCAAAATGCCCTCGCCCAGGCCCTCGCCGCCCTGAACGACGAGGACACCCGCCTGGCCGTCACCGCGGAGCGCGCCGTATTGGCCCGACTCGAAGCCGGTTGCGCTGCCCCCGTGGGCGCCTATGCCTACCGCAAGGGCAGCATGCTGTACTTGGAAGCCGTTGTCTGTGCCGTGGATGGGAGCAAAACCGTACGGGAGAAGAAAGCCACGGACGGCCTCACTGAGGTGGGCGCCACGTTGCTGGGAATCGAAGTCGCTGAGCTCCTGCTTGCTGCGGGTGCTGCGGACATCGCAGATCTTGCCGCTTCCCGATAACCGGAGCCAACAGGAGACCATGGGACGGCACAGCGCGGTGAAGTCAGGGGAGACCCGGGCCCTTGAAGGCGCCCGGGTCCTTGTGACGCGCAGTCCGGACCGTGCAGCGCCGCTCGTCGCTGCCCTGCGGGAAGCTGGCGCCGAACCGCTCCTGCTTCCGTTGATCGACTTCGAGCGTGCCCGGGACCAGCATTCGCTCGAGGTTGCGTTGGACGCCCTCCGCGCGGGTGCATATGACTGGCTCGTGGTCAGCAGCATTACCACTGTGCGCGCCCTGAAGGAAAAAGCGGCCGAACGCCGCATGGAGTTGAAGGAACTGATTCCGGACTCGGTCATGGTCGCAACGATTGGCCCTTCGAGCCGACGAGTCCTCGAAGCGGAGGGCATCCGTGTGGACCTCGCGCCGGAGGATGTCCAGTCTGCCGCAGGACTCGTCGATGTTTGGCCCACAGGCTTTGTCAGTGTGCTGTTGCCGCAAGCGGACATCGCCGGTGCAGTGTTGGCGGCGGGGATCGAAGCCAAGGGAGCCGTGGTCCAGACCGTCACGGCTTACCACACCGTGGACTACCCGGCGGACCCCGAATGCCGGCTTGCGGCTGCCTTGCTCTCGGCGAACGGCTGGCAAGCCGGGACGGCACTGGGTGCCCCGGAGCTCAGTCCGGCAGCCGCCAAAGCCGAGCTCTCCAGCGGCCGGCTCCACGCCGTCGTCGCCGCCTCGCCCAGTGCAGCGCGCCGCATCCATGCCGCACTTGCACCGCTGGAAGACTGCCGCTTCATCGCGATCGGGCGCTCGACGGCGGCAGAGGCTGCCGCTCTCGGCCTCCCGGTTGCCGCAACCGCCAAGGAACCCACACCCGCCGGGATCGTGGCCGCCCTACGCACTGTATTCGCAAGCGAAAGGAACGAAAGTTGAGCTTTCCAAACCACCGGCCCCGCAGGCTCCGCACCACGCCCGCCATGCGCCGGATGACGGCTGAACACCGGCTGGCGCCCGCGGACCTCATCTTGCCGGCCTTTATTCGCGAAGGGCTTAGCAAGCCGGCTCCGATCACTTCCATGCCCGGCGTCGTGCAGCACACCACGGACTCGCTGAAGCGCGCCGCTGCGGAAGCCGTGGAACTCGGTGTCAGCGGAATCATGCTTTTCGGTGTTCCCGCAGTCCGTGATGCCCGCGGCACCGCTTCACTGGATCCGGACGGCGTGCTGAACAAGGCCATCCGCGATGTCCGCTCCGAAGTGGGCGATGACCTGGTGGTCATGGGCGACGTGTGCCTGGACGAGTTCACGGACCACGGCCACTGCGGGGTCCTCGACGCCAACGGTTATGTGGACAACGATGCCACCCTGGAGATCTACGCCCAGATGGCCGTGGCGCAGGCCGAGGCCGGCGCCCATGTCCTGGGACCGTCCGGGATGATGGATGGCCAGATCGCCGTGATTCGCCAGGCCCTGGAAGCTGCCGGACACCAGAACACCGCGGTCCTCGCGTACGCGGCGAAGTATGCCTCGGCCTTCTACGGCCCATTCCGCGAGGCCGTGGATTCGCAGCTCAAGGGCGATCGCCGCACCTACCAGATGGATGCTGCCAACCGCCGGGAAGCCATCATCGAGGTGGAACTCGACCTCGAAGAGGGCGCGGACATGGTGATGGTCAAGCCGGCCATGAGCTACCTCGACATTCTGGCCGACGTCGCGGCCATGAGCCCGGTTCCCGTGGCGGCCTACCAAATCTCCGGTGAATACGCCATGATCGAAGCGGCTGCCGCAAACGGCTGGATCGACCGCCGCGGCGCCATCACAGAATCCGTGCTCGGCATCAAACGGGCCGGCGCCGACATGGTGCTGACGTACTGGGCGTCCGAGCTTGCCGGCTGGCTCAAGGAGTCCTGATGACCGAAACCGGTTCCACTCCCACAGCCCCGGTGGGTCCTACGGAGATCCTCCTCGGACTGAACACCTTCGGTGACGCCGGGGTGGACGCGGATGGCAACCCGAAACCGCACGCCCAGGTTTTGCGGGAGCTGCTGGTGGAAGCGGAACTGGCGGACGCCGTCGGGCTTCACGCCTTTGGCGTGGGGGAGCACCACCGCCGCGACTTCGCTGTCTCAGCGCCCGAAGTGTTCCTCGCGGCCGCAGCCGCCCGCACATCACGGATCAGGCTCGGTTCTGCCGTCACCGTCCTGAGTTCTGATGACCCCATTCGGGTCTTCCAACGCTTCTCCACCGTTGATGCACTCTCCAACGGCCGGGCAGAAGTGATGCTGGGCCGTGGCTCCTTCGTGGAATCCTTCCCGTTGTTTGGCTTGGACCTGGCAGATTACGAAGTCTTGTTCGAGGAAAAGCTCGATCTCTTCGACAAGGTCCGGGCGCAAAAGCCCGTGCATTGGGAGGGCCGCACCCGGCCAAATGTCAACGGAATGAGCGTTTTTCCGCCGCTGGAACATCACTTGCTGCCAACGTGGATTGGTGTGGGGGGAACTCCTGAGTCGGTGCTGCGCTGCGCCCAATACGGCTATCCGATCATCTTCGCAATCATCGGTGGAGAGCCGCGCCGTTTTGCCCCGCTGGTAAACCTGTACCGCGAGGCAATGGGGAAATACGGACACCCCATGCAGCAGATCGCCACGCACTCGCCCGGCCACGTCGCTCCGACCGACGAGCAAGCCCGCGAAGAGTTGTTCCCGCACTGGTTAGCGCAGCGCAACCGGATCGGCGCTGAACGGGGTTGGGGCCCGGCCAGCAGGGGCGAGTTCGACGCCATGTGCGGTCCCGAGGGTGCCCTGTATGTCGGTTCCCCGGAAACCGTCGCCCGGAAAATCGTGCTGCTGAAGCAGAACCTCGGCGTGGACCGTTTTGACCTCAAATACAGCAACGGAACCCTGCCCCATGAATCCATGATGCGCTGTATCGAACTCTTCGGCACTGTAGTAGCCCCTCTGGTTAGCGAACTGCTCGCTGTCCCTTGAACGCACCTGAACGCGCGCCTAAACCGCCGTTGCCTGAACCGCTCTCGCCGGCGTCTGGACCGCCCCGAATCCCTGAAAGAATGGAAGCCATGACTTCAAACACCCCTGTCTCCGACCAGCTGTTCGACCGCGCCCGTTCGCTGATGCCCGGCGGCGTCAACTCCCCGGTGCGCGCATTCGGCTCCGTGGGCGGCAACCCGAAGTTCATGGTCTCCGCACAGGGTCCCTACCTGACCGATGCGGATGGTCGCGAGTACGTAGACCTCGTATGCTCCTGGGGTCCGGCACTGCTGGGTCACGCGCACCCGGCCGTGCTCGGAGCCGTCCACGCCGCCGTGGACCGTGGCCTGTCCTTCGGTGCTTCGACGCCGGACGAGGCAAACCTCGCCGCGATCGTCAAGGAACGCGTCTCCGCCGTCGAGCGAATCCGCATGGTGTCCACGGGTACGGAAGCCACGATGACCGCGGTGCGCTTGGCCCGCGGATTCACTGGACGCAACCTGATAGTGAAGTTCGCCGGCTGCTACCACGGCCACCTCGATGGACTCCTCGCCGCCGCGGGCTCGGGCCTCGCGACCATGGCGCTGCCCGGTTCGGCCGGCGTTACGGAAGCGGCCGCGGCTGAAACGCTCGTCCTTCCATACAACGACCTCGCCGCTGTGGAAGCCGCCTTCGCTGCCCACGGAAACAACATCGCGGCCGTCATCACTGAGGCTGCTCCTGCCAACATGGGCGTAGTCACGCCGAACGAAGGCTTCAACGCCGGGCTCTCCCGCATCACCCGCGAACACGGCGCTCTCTTGATCCTGGACGAGGTCCTCACCGGCTTCCGCACCGGCTACGCGGGCTACTGGGGCCTCACGGGCCGCCAGGAAGGCTGGGTGCCGGACCTGCTGACCTTCGGCAAGGTGATCGGGGGCGGCATGCCGACGGCGGCCCTTGGCGGACGGGGCGACGTGATGGACTACCTTGCGCCCCTTGGCCCGGTGTACCAGGCGGGTACCTTGTCCGGGAACCCCGTGGCAATGGCCGCCGGCGTCGCGACCCTGACGCACGCTACGCCCGAGGTCTACAGTTTCGTGGATGCCCGCTCGCTGGAACTCTCCGCGGCACTTTCATCGGCACTGGACACCGCCGGCGTGGACCACTCGATCCAGCGCGCCGGGAACCTATTCTCCGTGGCCTTTGGTACGTCCGCCAACGGCGTCCACAATTACGCCGACGCGCAAGCCCAGGAGGTCTTCCGCTACGCGCCGTTCTTCCACTCCATGCTGGACTCGGGTGTCTACCTGCCGCCGTCGGTCTTCGAAGCGTGGTTCTTGTCCGCCGCGCACGACGACCCCGCGATGAACCGGATCTTCGACGCGCTGCCGGCCGCAGCCAAGGCAGCCGCGGAGGCGACTGCCTGACACGCGGCGTTTTCCCGATGTCTTGCAGCCTGCTCCGTGCGCCGACCGATGGGCCGGGAGCAGGCTGCGGACAATGATCGAATCGACAAGGCGATGATTCATCTGCTCAAGCCGTCCAGAATTTCACTGCTTGTCCTCATAGCCCTCATAGCCGGGGTGTTTTCCGGCATCGCGCGTTCTGATAGCCCGGACCGCGGACTGTTGGCGGGCGGGGATTCACCCCCGACGGCGGGTATTGCGCAGGCCGCTCCGATGCCCGTGTTTTCCACCCCTCCGGCGGAGGGATCGCCGTCTGCTTCTGTTTCCCCTGCTACGCCTACTGAGTTGCCGCCTCCTCCCCACCCGACGCCGGAGCAACGGCTCGCGGCCTTGACCCTGGAACAGAGGGTGGGGCAGTTGTTCATGGTGGCAGCCAAGGCCGATGGAGGCGATGCCAGCGCGGTGGCTGAGCTCCTGAACAACCATGTGGGCAACATCTATCTGGCCGGACGCAGCCAGGCGGGCGTGGCTGCAACGGCATCAGTAGTGGAGAAACTGAAGGCAGGCGTTTCGCCGGCTTCAACCCGTGGGTTGCCGCTTTTCGTCGCGACGGATCAGGAGGGCGGCTCCGTCCAAGTCCTGAGGGGACCCGGGTTCCTGCCTATTCCCGCCGCCTTGGACCAAGGAAAATCGAGCCCGGAACAATTACGCGCCGACGCACGGAACTGGGGGTCCGAGCTGCTGCAGGCCGGAGTGAATGTTGACCTGGCACCGGTACTGGATACGGTTCCCAGCCCTGAGTTCGCTCCCTCGAATAAGCCCATTGGTGCGTTCCAGCGCGAGTACGGCTTCACCCCGGCCTCGGTGTCCGAGCACGGGAACGCGATGGCGGCCGGGCTGCGGGACGCAGGGGTGGCGCCGGTGGTCAAGCATTTTCCGGGCATGGGACGCGTCAGCTTGAATACCGACGTCAGCGCCAACGTCCGCGACGCCGAAACCACCCGGAAGGATCCCTACCTCGCTCCATTTAAGGCTGCGATTGACGGAGGGCTCCGGTGGGTCATGATTTCGAACGCCTACTACGACAAGATCGATCCCGACCACATGGCGCCGTTCTCACCCGTCATCATGCGCACCATGTTGCGTGCAGACGCAGGGTTCACCGGAATCATCGTGTCCGATGACCTGTGCAACGCCGTGCAGCTGTCGCCTTGGAGCCCCGGGGACAGGGCAACGAATTTCATCGCCGCGGGCGGCACCATGGCTTTGTGCGCAGATACGGCCTCCGTTCGGGTGATGTACGCCCAGGTCCTGGAACGGGCGAAGACCGATCCTGATTTCCGCAAAACGGTCGATGCCGCGGCCTTGACCGTTCTTCAGGTCAAGGCCGGGCAGTAGGCCGGACGGCAGTAGGCCGGACGGCAGCAGGCCGGACGCGAAAATCCCCGGCTTCCAGACGATTCACCACCGCGCGCGGGTGGTTCGTCTGGAAGCCGGGGATTTCTTTGTAAGGCCTAGAGTACGTCCGAAAGGAAGCCCTTCAAACGTTCGGTTCGAGGCTCCGTGAAGAGCTGTTCGGGCGATCCCGACTCCACGACGATGCCCGCATCCATGAACGTCACGGTGTCCGACACGTTCCTTGAGAAGCCCATTTCGTGGGTCACCACCACCATGGTCATGCCACCCTTGGCCAGATCGGCCATGAGCGCGAGCACGCCCTTGACTAGTTCAGGGTCCAGGGCGGAAGTTGCCTCGTCGAAGAACATGACCTCGGGCTTCATGGCCAGCGCGCGGGCAATGGCCACACGCTGCTGCTGCCCACCGGAGAGATTGGCGGGCCGGGCATCGGCCTTGTGCTTGAGTCCGACGAGGTCCAGCTGTGCCAACGCCTCCTCGCGTGCCTGCTCCTTGGACATACCGCGCAGCTTCCGCAAAGCCAGCGTGATATTTTCCGCCACGGTCTTGTGGGGGAACAGGTTGAACTGCTGGAAGACCATGCCGATCCGCCGGCGCAGTTCATCCGGGTTGTCCTTGAGCACCGAACGGCCATCGAGCAAAATGTCACCCTGCTCGGGTTCGATCAGCCGGTTCATGACCCGCAGGAGCGTGGATTTCCCTGAGCCGGAGGGACCGATCACGGAAGCCGTGGTGCCCTTCTCGACATGCAGGTCGATTCCGCGCAGGACATGGTTGGATCCGAACGACAAGTGGATGTTCTTCGCGGTCAGCGTTCCGGAAACGAACTCGCTCATACGTGGGCTCCCTTTCCGACGACGGCGGCTACCTCGTCCGGTTCTTTCTTCTCCGGCCGGCCCGAGCGAAGACGGCGGTCAATCCAGTTCACGAAGTGAGTCAACGGAATGGTCAGCGCCAGATAGAAGATGGCTGCAGCGACATACCCTGAGAGGTTGCCGCTGCGGGCCGCGGCGTCCTGGCCGATCTGGAAGAGTTCACGTTCAGAAGACATGAGGCCCAGGGTGAAGACAAGGGAAGATTCTTTGATGAGGGCGATGAACTGGTTGACAAGCGCCGGCAGGACGCGGCGGACGCCTTGGGGCACGACGACGAGGCGCATCGAGGCGCCGTAGCCGAACCCCAAGGCGCGTGTTGCCTCAAGCTGGCCTTTGTCAACGCTCTGGATGCCGGACCGGAAGATCTCTCCAATGTAGGCGGCGGACATGAGCGACAGGGCAGCAATACCCATGGGGTACGGGCTTGAGATTCCGGTCAATTCCCGGACTATCGGGCCGAATCCCAGGCCGATAACGAGGATTGTGAGTACCGCCGGGAGCCCACGGAACACGTCTGTGTAAACCCGTGCGGCCCACCGTGCCACAGGATTGCGCGAGATGCCCATGAGAGCGAGCACCATGCCGAGCAGAGTCCCGATGACGCCGGAGATGGCGGCCAGCACAATGGTGTTAGGCAGGCCGACGGCGAACATCGAAGGCAGGACCTCGCCGATGACCTTCCAGTTGAGGAAGGTCTCGGCGAGCTGGTTCAGGTAATCCATGTGGCGCCTGTCAGTCGATTACTTCGCGGGAATCTGGACGGCTTTGCTGCCGGGCTTCCAGCCTTCAGGCGTTTGCTCCTTGAGGGTCGGGCGGTCCGTGTACCACTGCGCGGTGAGCTTGGTCCACGTGCCGTCGGCGATGACGGCATCCAGAGCAGTGTTGAGTGCGTCAACGAGCGGCTTGTTCTCCTTGCCAACTGCGTAGGCGGTGAAGTTCTGGGTGTTGACCTTCTTCTGGGCGATCGTCGTGCCATCGCCAGCCTTGACCTGGCCCTCGGCCTGCTGAGACGGGGCAACCCAGGCGTCCACCTGGCCGCTCTTCACATTGGCGTAGACGGTGTTGTAGTCCGGGAAGCGGACAGGCTCCAGCTTGAGCGTGTTGGTCACGAAGTCATCCTGGACCGTGCCCTGGACAACGCCAATGCGCACTCCCTGCTTGAGGTCGTCGAAGGTCTTCACCTTCGCCCCGTCCTTGGTCACGATGGCCATGTAGCCGAAGTCGTAGCCATTAGTGAAGGCGACGGTGTCGCGCCGGGCGTCAGTGGTGGAGATCGAAGAGGATCCGACATCGAATTGCTTGGTCTTGACCTGGGCCAGCAGACCCTGGAACTTCGTCGACACGAACTCCACCTTGAGGCCGAGCTTGGCCGCCATGGCCTTGAGAAGCTCGTTATCGTAGCCCGTGAAGTTGCCGTCCTTGTCGATGAAGATGTTCGGCGGCGCGTCCGAGAGGGTGCCGACCTTGATCGTGCCGTCCGTAATCAGGCCGAGCTTGGACTTGTCGATCTTGTCCAGCGGCGTCACGTCCTTGGTGGTGTACTTGTCCAGCGCCTGCTGGTTGCTACCAGCCAGGGCATCGCTCGGCGAGGCGCTGCTGGTGGTGCCCGCTCCGCCGCTGCAGGCGGCTAGGGAGACAACCAGGGCTGCAGCCACGGGGACAGCAGAGAACCACTTCAGGGCTTTGATTTTCATCAAGCAAATCACTTTCATCGGGGAACACGGCGTTCGTATCGAGATGGGCGGGGAACGCGGCCAAAGCAGGTTTGGGCCGCAATATCAGAACTCGACCCGCCAAACTTAATTATGTCATCAGCCTATTCGACGATGAATTGGCGACAATATGGCGCACCAATCCCAGAAACTCCGAATTAAATTCACAATTGATTCGCAATTACCACTGAAGTGCCGTGCCGTTCCGCATGAACAGGGAATTCGTGACTGACGTCCAGCTGGCATTCAGGCAGCAAAGGGCAATGTGACGTGCATCCCATCATTCGGACGCTTGGAGAAGCGTCCAGTCCGTGGACCTAGGCCTTTAGAAGTCTCCGCGGCTGGCATCTTCCGGGGGAAGCACCGGCCAATTGCCTTCAATGACAGCCGTTGGTTTGGTCTTGCGCAGGTAGGTCTGGAAATCGGCCGCCTGGGCAGCGGCCCAATCGACCTGGAGGTGGTGCAGCTTGGAAGCGGGCATCTGCAGCTTCGGGAATTTGCCGGCCATGGCATCCAGGACGCGCAGGGTGGCGAGGGCGTCCGCGGCGGAGGTGTGGGCGTTATCGAGGTTCACGCCGTATTCCTCGCACAAAGCTGTAAGGGTCCGCTTGCCCTTGCGGTACCGGTCAACCTGCTTGTTCATGACGTAGGGGTCAAGCACAGGGAAGCGGGTCAGTTGCGGCACGCCGTAGCGGGCGGACTCGGCGGCCAGGACCGTGAAATCATAGCTGGCATTGAACGCGATGATGGGCACGCCGTCGTCGAACAGTTCCTGGAGTGCGGCCGCAACCTCACGTGTGACCTCTGCGGCCGGACGGCCCTCGGCTCTCGCCTTCTCCGTGGTGATGCCGTGGATTTCACTGGCTTCCAAGGGGATCTCCACGCCAGGGTCCGCCAACCATTCGAGCTCCTTGATGACGCCGCCATCGTCATCCACGACCGTGACGGAAGCGGTGACGATCCTCGCGGAACGGGAGTTCCGTCCCGTGGTCTCAAGGTCGAACGCGGCACGGGGGAGGGTGTTCCAGGAGCTCATGCTTCAACGCTACCGTCGCCCTCCGACAAGAACCGGACCGACACACTCCCTCTGGGACGATGCGGCGGACTATGACGATACGCTGGTGGCATGCGGATGGAGTTTGTGACGGCGGTGCTGGCCGTCGTGGATCTCATGCCGCCTGGGGTAGCGGTGTCATATGGGGATGTTGCCGAGCTTCTAGGCTCCGGTGGTCCCCGGCAGATCGGATCCGTCATGAGCCACCACGGGAGCGCCGTGGCCTGGTGGCGCGTCCTTCGCGCCAGCGGCGAGGCCCCGCCGGGCCTTGAGGCGGAGGCGCTGCGCCACTACTTGGACGAGGGAACGCCGCTCCACGGCGCCTACGCAGAGTATCTGCGGACTGGCGAGGGCCGGTGGCGGGTTGACCTCGCCTTGGCCCGGTGGGCTCCGACGGATCAGGATTTCGACAGTATCGATGTGATCTCTGGGCAACTCGAGCGTCAGCTCCATAAATTGTCAGTGCCCGATGATGAAATGACTGTGTGAGTCCAACACCGTCCCCGCAAGCGACAACACAGCAAGCAACAACACGGCAAACACCGCGGCAGGCCTCCGCCCGGCTGCGCCTGCTTCCGCCGCGTGAAGTCCATTACGCAGCACCGACGTTGTCCGCTGACCAGGCCGCCGTCGTCGAACTTCCGCTCGGATCCGGGCCGGTGTTGGTGCCGGGGGCGCCGGGCACCGGGAAGTCCACTGTGCTGGTCGAGGCCGCTGTCCGGCGAGTTCAGCGCGATGGCGTGGATCCCGAACGCATCCTGATTCTCGCACCCGGCCGGCAGGCTGCGTCGGCGTTGCGGGACACCTTTACGGGGCGCCTGGACCGCAGTTTGAGTACGACGCCGGCACGGACCTGGGCGTCATACGCTTTCGATCTGATCCGGCGAGCCAAAGCCGAGGGCGTGCTGCCGCTGCAGCGGCCGCCTAAGTTGCTTTCGGGGCCGGAACAGGACCTGATCATCAAGGAATTGCTGGAGGGGCACGCCAAACCGGGCTTTGAACTTCCGTGGCCCCAGGATTTGTCTGCGGCGTTGCCGACTCGGGGTTTCCGGCAGGAGGTCCGTCAGCTTTTTGACCGCATCATTGAATCCGGCCGCACTGCGGAAGACCTGACGGCGCTTGCCTACGAATGCGGCCGGCCGGACTGGATTGCCGCTGCGGACCTGTATGGGGAGTACCGCGACGTGCTGGATCTGAGGATGCCGGAGGCGTTTGACCCGGCGGGAATCATTACCGCGGCGCGCCAGATCTTTCAGGATTCGCCCGGATTCCTGGCGGCCGAGCGTGAACGGCTGCAGTTGATCCTCGTGGACGACATCCAAGAGGCAAATCCTGCGGTGTTCGAACTGCTCGCGGACATCGCAGAGGGCAAGGATGTTCTGGTGACGTCCTCCCCGGACACCGTGGTCCAGGGGTTTCGCGGTGCCCGTCCCGATCTTGTCGCCGAATTGCCCCAACTGCTCGGGGGCACAGCCCTCGCAGGCCTTGCGGGTACCGTGCGGGAGCTTCCTCTTTGGCACACCCACCGGCACCTCCCCGAGGTCGCGAAAGCGTGGACGGGCGTGGCCGCGCGTATCTCGCGGCGTGCGGGAGGCCAGTTGGCCCGGCGTCTGGATCCACCGCCTACGCCAGCTGGCCCGCAGCCTGTGGGCCGGGTGGAAGCGCATGTCCTTCCCTCCGCAGTCCACGAATTGCGCTACGTGGCGCAACGAATCCTTGGAGCTCAGCTCCGTGAGAACCACGAGTTCGCTGACATTGCCGTGATTGTGCGAAACGGTGGCCAACTGGCCCAACTGCAACGCTATTTGAGCGGTCAGGGAATTCCTGTCCGTGTGCCTGTCGCGGATTCGGCTGTCCGCGATGAAGTGGCTGTTCGTCCCCTGCTTGAGGTGTATGGGCTAGTGCTGGATGCCGCCAAGCTGACGCCTGAGTCCGCCGTCTCGCTACTCACGTCGAGGATCGGCGGGGCTACCGCTATCGAGTTGCGCCGCCTGCGGCAATCCCTGCGCAGGGAGGAACTGCTGGGCGGCGGCGGACGGTCCAGTGACGAGTTGCTCGTTGAAGCGTTGCTGGAGCCTGGGGCTCTGGGTTCTTTGGGTATCGAGGGCGGCGCGGCACGGCGCTTGGCCCGCATGATCACGGCAGGACGTCTCGCTTCCGCCGAACCCGGAGCCAACGCTGAAACGGTGTTGTGGGCGTTGTGGCAAGCCACCGGGCTGGCTTCGCGCTGGACGGAAATGGCGCTCGACGGCGGCGCGGCAGGCGCCCGCGCGGACCGGGACCTTGACGCCATGATGGCTTTGTTCCACACGGCCGAGCGTTATGTTGACCAACTCCCCGGTTCCGGTCCCGAACAGTTCCTGGAGTATCTGCTCAGTCAGGAACTCCCCATGGACACCCTTGCCGCCAGGGCGCAGTTGGAGGATGCGGTGGAGCTCATGACGCCGGCCAGCGCGGCCGGGCGGGAATGGTCCGTGGTCATAGTCGCGGGCCTGCAGGAAGGCGTCTGGCCCAACACCAGGCTCCGGGGTGAGCTCCTCGGAAGTACGTTGTTTGCCGATGCCATCGAGCACGGGGTTGCACACGCCTTGCAACGGGGCCCCCTCAGCAGGCTGCGGGATATCCGCTATGACGAGCTGCGCAGCTTCTCCACAGCCGTTTCACGTGCACGCGAAGTCCTCATCTGCACGGCTGTTTCTTCCGAAGATGAGCAGCAATCGGCCTTTCTTGACTACGTGGCGGCCCTTGAGCCGGGACAGTACCAACGTGAGTACACGCCAGTAGGCCGGCCCATGACCCTTCGTGCCTTGGTGGCCGAGCTGAGGCAGCGCGTTCAACCGGACGACGTCGCGCTTGGCCGCCCCGGCGTGGCCGAGGAGGCCGCGGAAGCGGCCCGGGTCCTGGCTCACCTTGCCACGGCAGAGCCTGCGGTGCCGGGCGCACATCCGGATTCCTGGTGGGGATTGGCGCCGCTCAGCAGCGAGGAACCGGTGGTCCCGCAAGGAGGCACCGTGTTCGTTTCTCCCTCGAAGGTGGAAACCGTACACAAATCGCCGTTGGATTGGTTTGTCCAGGCTGCGGGTGGCGAACCCGCCACTGACTTTGCCCGTAGCCTTGGCACCTTGGTCCATGCGATTGCCCAGGAGCTGCCCCATGCCTCCGGCGCTGAGTACGTTGCGGAACTTGTGCGTCGCTGGCCGACCCTTGGCATGAAGGACAACTGGGAGGGCAGGCTGGACTTCCAGCGTGCAGAACAGATGGTCCGGAAGCTCGCCCAATACGTCCTTGTCATGCGGAGCGAAGGCCGAAGCCTGGCCGGGGTGGAAGTAGACTTCGACGTTCCCCTGCCGGAGGTGCGGCTCGATCCCTCTTCCGAGGATTCCGATGCTGTCCGGAACGCTGTGCTTCGGGGGCAAGTGGATCGCTTGGAAATAGATGCCGAAGGCAGGCTGGTGATTGTTGACCTCAAGACGGGCAAGCGCCAGCCGGGCAAAACCGAACTTGCGAGGCACCCGCAATTGGGCGCGTATCAGGCGGCGGTGCTGCACGGCGGATTCGAGGGTCTGCCCGTCCCCGGGCTTGTTCCAGGCGGCGCCGTTCTGGCACAGCTTGGGACCAAGACGAAGACGCCGGCAATCCAAGTGCAGGAACCTCTGGACCCGGGAGATAACTGGGCACAGGACCTTGTCAGCGAGGCCGCTGTACTCATGGCCGGAGCTACCTTCGAGGCCCGTCACGATCCCTCAAAAGGCAGCCACGGGGGCCACGGTTGCCGTCTGCCCGATATTTGCCCATTGTGCTCCAGGGGAAAGCAGGTCACCGAATGACCGTCCAAACACTCGCCGGTATCGAGGCTGAAGAGACTGCCGAAGATGCCCCGGCGCTGCCCGAACCTCGATTCTCGCCCGGCGAATTGGCCGATATCCTCGGCGAACGGAACCGTCCGACGGAAGAGCAGTCCCGCATTATCGCGTCCCCGTTGACCCCACGGCTGGTAATCGCCGGCGCGGGATCCGGGAAGACTGCAACCATGGCGGATCGCGTTGTATGGCTCGTGGCCAACGGGTGGGTCCGCCCCGAAGAAGTCCTAGGCGTCACCTTCACCCGCAAAGCCGCAGGGGAGCTGGCAAGCCGTATCCGCGCCAAATTGGCAACACTGCAACGCATAGCGTCGTCGGATAGCGGGCATTACGGTTTCCCGGAGGGTGTTGCAGGCTCCGACGAACTTGAACCCAAGGTGTCCACCTACCACTCCTACGCCAGCGGGATTGTGGCCGACTACGGCCTTCGCCTGGGAATCGAACGCGATGTGGTGCTGCTGGGAGGCGCCCAGGCCTGGCAGCTTGCCAGTGAGGTGGTTGAAGCGTACGACGGCGATTACGAGCACTTCACAGCTGCCAAGTCCACGTTGGTGAATGCCGTGATGCAGTTGGCGGGCGAGTGCGCCGAGCATTTGCGGGAACCCGCCGAAGTTCAGCGCTGGTTGATGGAGCGGGTGTCCGAGTTCGCTCACTTGCCTTATGTGGACGGGGCGAAAAAGAACCCCACCCAAGCCGCCGGCGATCTCGGTGCCATGTTGCGTACCAGGGCCAGCGTTGCGGACATGGTGGAGCGTTACCAAATGGCCAAGAGGAACCGGGGGGTCCTGGACTTCGGCGACCTCGTAGCGCTCGCGGCCAAGATCGCCCAGGACATACCCTTGGCTGCCTCTACCGAGCGGGCCCGCTACAAGGTGGTGCTGCTTGATGAATTCCAGGACACCTCGCACGCCCAGCTGGTCCTGTTCTCCCGTCTGTTCGGGGGAGGACATGCCGTCACGGCGGTGGGGGACCCCAACCAGTCAATCTATGGGTTCAGGGGTGCCTCGGCAGGCCAGTTGTTCCACTTCGTGCAGGAATTCCCCGTCCGCGTGGAGGACAGCTTCGGAACCGCTTCCTTTGCCACTGCCCCCACTTCATACCTCACAACCGCGTGGCGGAATGGACGCAACATCCTGGCCGCGGCCAACGTCATTTCCGCGCCGCTCAACAAGGCAACCCGGCTCAACGGCGCAACCCAGTCCGACAAGGCGGCCGCGATTGACGGTGCCCCGGGTGCAAAGGCCACAGACAGCTCTGTGGCAGTACCTCCGTTGCAGCCGAGCCCAGCGGCTGTGGACGGCAGCGTCGTGCTCGGGCGCTTTGCCACAGACGAGGGCGAGGCCGTTGCGATTGCCCGGGACGTCCACCGCTACCGGCGCACAGTCTTTGAAACTTCGGCCGACGGTACGCCAGTTTCTCCCACCATGGCAGTACTCTGCCGCCGTCGGGCGCAGATGGAGTGCTTGCGGCGTGAATTCGAGGTCCAAGGGATCCCGTACGAAATAGTCGGCCTCGGCGGGCTGCTCGACACCCCTGAAGTAGTGGACCTCGTGGCTGCGCTCCGGGTCCTGGCCGATCCTGGCCGTTCCGATGCCCTGATGCGTTTGCTGGCAGGAGCCCGGTGGCGCATCGGTACGGCCGACCTCATGGCATTCCGCGACTGGTCGCAGTTCCTGGCCCGACGGCGCTCCCAAGGCCGTGCCGGAGAGGGAGGCGCGGCGGACCACGCAGCGGACGAAAGCCCGGCGGAGACCGTCGTGGAAGGCGATATCACGGACGCCGCGAGCCTTGTGGAGGCTCTGGACTTCTTGCCACGACCGGGATGGACCTCACGCCACGGCCGCTCCCTCAGCGCCCCGGCTTTGGATCGTCTCGGCCGCTTGTCTGCGGAACTTCGGAACCTCCGTGGGTTCATTGGGGATGATCTCACCACCCTCCTTGGCGAGGTGGAGCGTGCGATGCTGCTGGACATTGAGGTCGCAGCGAAGCCCGGCACGAGTATCCATCAGGCTCGCCGGAACCTGGACGCATTCCACGACGCGGCTGCGAGTTTCCTACACACTTCTCAGCGCGTGGATGTGTTGGCCTTCCTGGGCTGGCTTGAAGCCGCCGCAGCGGAAGAGGGCGGCCTGGACATGGCCGACGCCGAGGTGAACCACGAGGCTGTGCAACTGCTGACGGTCCACGCCTCCAAAGGGTTGGAATGGGACGTTGTCTTTGTGCCCGGGCTCAACGCCGGGGCCTTCCCGAGCAGCCGCGACTCGCGATGGAGCAGCGGCACCGCAGCCCTGCCATGGCCCCTCCGCGGAGATCGGGCCGACCTCCCGCAATGGGATCTGGACCAACCGGACCAGAAAGGCTGGCTGGATGCCGAAAAGGACTTCAAATCAGAGGTTCAGCACCATGGCGAGGCTGAAGAACGGCGACTCGCCTACGTTGCCTACACGCGTGCAAAGTTCGTCTTGTGGGCATCGAGCGCCGCATGGAACGGTTCCCGGGCAGGGATTGCAGAGACGTCTCCGTTCCTTGCTGAGTTGGCATGTCTGGCTGACCAGGTAAGCGACGACCCCCTTGGAGGATCCGCAGCTGTCATTCACCCGCAGTCGCTCAGTGAAGACGCACTGCCCACTGAGAGCCCCCTGACGGTCGGCACGGAAGTGGCGCTCTTCCCCTATGACCCGCTCGAAGGTCCCAGCGACCCTCGCACGGCAGAACGGCTCCGGTTGGTGCCGGGCAGGAGGGCTGCCATGGAGGCCGCGGCAACCCGGGTCAGGGAAGCCATTGAGGGGCTCCGGGCGGATTCGGTGATCGTCATCGAGGCCCCGTTGGCTAGTGCTCCGTCCCGCCCGTCCGTTCAACCGCTCCGCGGCGCGGCCGCGGGCTGGGCGGCCGAGGCAAGGCTGTTGTTGGAACGGCAGTTGCGACGGAAACCGGTCCAGGACGTCCATTTGCCGGGGCATATCTCGGCATCCATGTTCGTCGATCTTGGAGACGATCCTGCTGCCGTTCTGGCCCAGCTCCGGCGGCCCGTGCCGCGGCAGCCTGGGATCTCGGCCCGCAAGGGCACCGCATTCCATTCATGGGTGGAGGAGTACTTCGGAACCACCGGCATGCTGGACCTCGACGAGGCACCCGGTTCTGACTCGCACATCGACGAGGCCTATGGTCTTGATGACATGGTGGCAACATTTGTCACGTCCGAATGGGCACATCGTGCCCCTGCTTTCGTCGAGGTCCCGGTGGAGACACGGATTGGAGACGTGGTTGTGCGTGGCCGGATCGACGCCGTTTTTCAGGGGGCGGACGGTACATGGGAACTGGTGGACTGGAAGACGGGCAAGCGACCGGCCGGCCGGCAGCTTAAGACCCGCGCCGTGCAGCTTGCCGTGTATCGGCTGGCGTGGGCACGCCTCAAGGGCGTGCCGTTGGAGCGGGTCAGCGCAGCGTTTTACTACGTAGCCGATGACGCCGTTGTGAGGCCCCACGATT
The DNA here is from genome assembly GCF_026241105.1 of Arthrobacter rhizophilus. GTDB lineage: Bacteria > Actinomycetota > Actinomycetes > Actinomycetales > Micrococcaceae > Arthrobacter. The sequence continues at coordinate 276,195 of NZ_JAPFFT010000001.1, forward strand.
TGGGCACGGTGGCTGAACTGGAGAACATCATCGTTTCCGCGCTAGGCAGCCAAGACCGTTAGGCAGCAAAGACCGTTAGGCAGCAAAGACCGCGCTGCCGTGAAAACCGACTAGCGGTCCTTGGCGTCCTGCAAAGGAGCGGGCTCCACTATCTGGAGGGCCTTCGTCGAGGTGTCGTCCGATTCGGACAGCGCCTCCGGCGTCGAGCCGGTCCTGTTGCCTGAAACCACCACGAAGTCTGAAGCGGCCTCGTCTCCGGCAGCATCATCCAGTGTGACCTTGTCCACAGGGGCTTCGTCCAAGGGCTGAGCAGTGACTGGTGGCGTCGTGGCGGATGTTTCCGGCTCCTTCGTTTGAACCGCTTCCGGGATGGCTGTCACGCTCACCGCGGGCTTCGCCGGGCCGTCGTCCGAAGCGGCAAGCTCCGCAGCTGCGGCCTCGGCCTCCTCGGCCGCCAGTGCGTTTTGTTCATCAATGTCGTCGGCGAGGGATCTGAGCATGCCCTCGGCCTCGTCCGTCATTTCACTGTGCCCCGCCGCCATGGCCTTGACGAGATACTGGGCCAGGGCGAATTCGGCGAGGAGTGCCGAGCGACGCAGCAGGTGTCCGTCCGGCGTGTCCCGTCGGGCTTCCGTGTAGTGCCGTAGGACGGACTCTACAAACCTCTGTTCGTTTGACGCCACGAGCCAGGCGAAGTCATCGGCCGGATCGCCGATGCGCAGATCGGTCCACCCCGTCAGGGCGGTGACGCTGTCGCCGTCGATCAGCAGATTGTCTTCATGGAGATCGCCGTGGACCACGCACGGATTGAAGCGCCACAGCGCCACGTCCTCGAGTGCGTGCTCCCAACGACGAAGCAGGGAGGGCGGAATCTTGCCCGTGGTGGCGGCCTGGTCTAACTCATTCAGCTTGCGCTGGCGGAATTCGTTCGCCGTGTAACTGGGAAGATCGGCGTTGTTGACGAGCGATTGGGGGAGGTCGTGGACCGCTGCCAGTGCCGTGCCGATCTCCTTGGCCAATGCATCATTGCAGCCGGACAGCTCTTCGATGCTGCGCGTGGCCCCGGCCAAGTGGGCATAGACAAAAGTGCTCAGCGCCCCTTGGCGCACCGTTCCGGCCACTGTGGGCATCAGAAAGGGCAGCTCGGCCCGGATCGCCGGGGCAAAGGCCCGCAGGATCATGAATTCGGTCTCCAGCCGGGCGCTGGCTTCCGGATGGCGCGGTGAACGGACGCGCCAACGCTTGCCCTCCGAGTCCAGCAGAAGCGCCGAATCGAAATCGGCAGCATCATCCGGGGCGGAGGCGGCAGCCGTCGGCGTCAGGCCGGGCACCGCCGCAGTTGCTACAGCGGCCAGTTCGAACGGTGTTCTTCTCACGTATTCCAAGGTAGATTGACTGGCGCCTATGGGAGCGATGCAGTGCGGCGAGTCTTGAGATCCGCGTGAAAACTGCGTTCAGGGAGTGCGCCTCCAAGATGGATGCAAATGTCATTTGTCGGTGCGAGTCAGTACGGTAGGTACATGAGTTTCACCGAGTTCCCGGCACCGGCAAACCACCTAATCGATACCGTTCTTCCGGTGCGTCCTGCCTTGGTGGATCGGGGATCGGCCGAGCGCATGACGCCAGGCATGCTTGACGAAGTGATCTCTTCGGGCGGTGCCAAGGCCATGGTGCTGTCGCATCGCCAAGCTCTCGCTGTGGGTGACAAGCTGTGGCTGGGCGATGCTGCGCCGCTCTTTGAAAGCCTCCAGGCGGCCGGAGGACCGCTCACTGCCATTTATCTCGGCCGGACACTTGCCCCTTCCTCTGTCCCGGAGCGAACACCGATCGTCCTCTTCGTGCCCGGCGAGCCGGCCGCCCCCGGAACTGCGGGACTTCCGGCCGAGGGCACCTGGACGGGGTTTCGGGAGATCGCTGCCCGCCTCGATGCCACGGAAACCGCTTTGTTCGTTGAGGCCAGCGCCATTTCCAATTGGCATGCCACCCACACACATTGCCCGCAATGCGGTACCCCTACCGTCATCGAGGCCGGGGGCTGGGTGCGTCGATGCCCACGGGACAATTCGGAACACTATCCGCGGACGGATCCGGCCATCATCGTCACGGTCGTCGGCTCCGACGGCAGGCTGCTTCTGGGAGGGGGCGGGCCTGTAGACGCGAAGAACTACTCCACCCTGGCTGGCTTCGTTGAGCCGGGAGAGTCGCTTGAACAGGCCGTGGTGCGGGAAATCGGGGAAGAGGTCGGTGTGCGGGTCACCGCTTGCCAGTACCTTGGTTCCCAGTCGTGGCCGTTTCCGGCCTCGCTCATGCTTGGGTTTACGGCAACAACGGACGACGTCGAAGCCCGGCCCGACGGCGTCGAGGTCACCCGGGCGCGCTGGTTCAGCCGTCCGGAACTCCAGGCCGCTGTGCTCAGCGGCGAGATTACGATCTCCACGCGGCTCTCGATTGCGCGTTCCCTGATCGAGCACTGGTACGGCGGCGTCATCGAGGACCTCCAGCCGTGACGGAGGCTATTCCAAGCGACACCGTTTCTCTCGAGGACCGGATACTCGGCGGCCTTGACGCCGAGCAGCGGGAAGTCGCCAGCAACCTCAACGGGCCCATGTGTGTCCTTGCCGGAGCCGGAACAGGGAAAACCCGGGCCATCACGCACCGCATCGCATACGGCGTCCATTCCGGTGTCTACAGCCCACAGCGACTCTTGGCCGTCACGTTCACTTCCCGCGCCGCCGCCGAAATGCGCAGCCGGCTGCGGGATCTCGGCGTCGGGAACGTCCAAGCGCGCACTTTTCACGCCGCCGCGCTAAGGCAATTGCAGTTCTTCTGGCCCCAAGCGATCGGCGGTGTCCTGCCAAACTTGCTTGACCACAAAGCCAACATCATCGCCGAAGCCGCACGTCGCCTCCGGCTCAGTACCGATCGAGCCTCCCTCCGTGACCTTGCGGCCGAGATCGAATGGGCCAAGGTCTCCATGCTGACGCCGGCAAACTACCTTGAAAACGCCCAGGGACGCGGCACCCCGGGCGGCTTCGACCTCACCGCCGTCGCGCGGGTCTTCCAGTCCTACGAGGACGTGAAGACGGACCGGAACGTCATCGACTTCGAGGACGTCCTGTTGATAACGGTCGGCATCCTGCAGGAAGACCCGAAAGTAGCGGCCACGGTCCGCGAGCAGTACCGGCATTTCGTGGTGGACGAATACCAGGACGTTTCCCCGCTGCAACAGCGGCTCTTGGAGCTCTGGCTTGGTGGACGCGACGAACTCTGCGTGGTGGGCGACGCCAGCCAGACCATTTACTCCTTCACGGGGGCCTCCCCGAAGCATCTCCTTGGCTTCAAGGGGCAGTACCCCTCGGCCTCAGTCGTGAAGCTGGTCCGTGACTATCGCTCCACGCCGCAGGTGGTGAAGCTGGCCAATGATCTCCTCGGATCCCGGCGGAGCGGTGGAACGGTAGCCGATGCTGCTTGGGCAAAGCCACTGCAGCTGGTGGCGCAGCGTCCAACTGGACCCGAGCCACGGTTCATGGAATGCCCGGATGACGAGGCAGAGGCCGCGGTGGTCGCCGGCCGGATTCGGGAGCTGATCGACGCCGGCACCAAGGCGAGCGAGATCGCTGTGCTTTTCCGCACCAACGGGCAGTCGGAAGCCTACGAACAAGCCCTCGCTTCGGCGGGCATCGGTTACCAGCTTCGGGGCGGTGAGCGCTTCTTCGCGCGCAAGGAAGTCCGGGATGCCATCCTTCAGTTGCGCGCTGCCACGCGGGCAGTGGCCGAGGAGTCCACCAAAGAACCCCTCGGCCAGTTGGTCCGGGACATCGTGGCCTCGCTCGGCTACACGGATGCCGCCCCCCACAGCGGCGGGGCCCTGCGCGAACGCTGGGAGTCGCTGGCAGCTCTGGTGGCGCTCGCGGACGAACTTGCCATCAGCCGTGGGCCGGAATTCACGCTGATGGAATTCGTCAACGAACTCCAGGAACGTTCAGTGGCCCAGCACGCCCCGACGGTCCAAGGCGTGACCCTCGCTTCACTCCACGCGGCAAAGGGTCTGGAGTGGGATGCCGTGTTCCTGGTGGGCTTGAGTGAGGGCCTCATGCCGATTTCCTTCGCCGACACCCCCGAGAGCGTAGACGAGGAACGCCGCCTGCTCTACGTCGGGATCACCCGGGCACGCGAACACTTGACGCTTTCCTGGTCCACGGCCCGCACCCCTGGAGGCCGGGCCAACCGCAAGCCTTCGCGCTTCCTCGACGGGCTGCGCCCGGATTCGGTGCTCGGAGCCAGCGCCCGCAGCCGCGCCATCCCGCGGCGCAAAGCGGCAGCACCGGCGTCGTGCAGGGTCTGCGGAACCATGCTCGCCACCGGCGCTGAACGCAAAGTGGGTCGCTGCAGCCAGTGCCCGCCCACGTATGAGGAACAGACCTTTGAGGCTTTACGGCAATGGCGCAAGGACGAAGCATTGAGCAACGAGGTTCCCGCCTATGTGGTCTTCACCGACGCCACGTTGACTGCCATCGCCGAGGCTCGGCCTGCCTCGCTTGAGGAACTGGCGAAGCTAGCTGGTGTGGGTCCTTCCAAGCTGGAAAAGTATGGCGAAGCCGTGCTGGCGGTCTTGGTCGAGAACGGGTCTGCCTAGTGCCGCGGGTCGCGGGCCAGCCCGCTTTGCCGCTGACCACCGACGACGGTGCGCCCGTCGTCGTTCGACGTTCGGCACGCCGCCGCCGAACTGTGGCGGCTTTCTGGGAGGACGGGAACGCAATTGTTGCGATCCCTGCCCACTTCACGAAGGCGCAAGAGAGCGAATGGGTCCGGCGGATGCTGGACAAGCTCAAACGCCAGGGGGAGAGGCGGACCCAAGGTGCCGGCAGGAGGCGTCCTGCCAGCGATGCCGCCCTCGCCGGTCATGCCTCGGAGCTGTCATCAAAGTATCTGGGCGGTCGTGCAATCCCGACGTCGGTCCGCTGGGTCAGCAACCAGAAGTCACGGTGGGGATCAGCTACTCCGGCGGACGGGACCATCCGGTTGTCGGACAAGCTCCGGGCCATGCCGCAGTGGGTGATCGACTACGTGTTGCTCCACGAACTCGCGCATCTTCTGGTGGCCGGACATAACGCCGCGTTTTGGCGATTGTTGGAGGCATACCCCGAGACGCAGCGGGCCAAAGCCTTCCTGGAGGGCGTCGCCTTTGCGACGTCGCGGGGGCTCGGCCCTGGTGACAATGGCGCCGACGCACCAGCCCGGGACTGGGACGTCGAGGCTGACGCCGACTAAATGCTGCTGGGAGCGGCGCGGCTCCTTTATGGAGCCGCGCCTTAAGGCAGGGCCGCGGTTAGGCCTTGGGTCCACCAGGTTCCGGGTTGTCGCCCGAGGTGTCTTCCTCATCAGACTCCTGAGCCTCCGGGCCGTTCTCGTCCGGGGTGTCGTAGCCACCCTCAAGGAGCTTCTGCAGGGCGTCGTCCACCTCGGTATCGCTGGCTTCGGCCAGGCGGCGCCGTTCGGTGAAGCCCGTGGGATCGTCCAGGTCGTGGGCTGTGGGGAGCAAATCGGGGTGCTGCCAGATGGCATCGCGGCCGGCGATTCCACGTTCGTCCTTCAGCGCAGCCCACAACGTGGCGGCCTCGCGCAGGCGCCGCGGGCGCAGTTCCAGTCCCACCAGTGAGGAGAACGCGTGTTCCGCGGGTCCTCCTGTGGCGCGGCGTCGACGCACCGTTTCGCGGAGTGCGACGGCGGAGGGCAGCACTTTCTCGGTGGCAGCGGCGGTGAGTTCGTCCACCCAGCCTTCAACAAGTGCCAGGGCCGTCTCGAGTTTCTCCAGGGCCGCCGCTTGTTCGGGTGTGCGCTCGGGCGTGAACACGCCTTGAGACAGGGCTTCTTGGATGCCCTCGGGATTGCCCGGGTCGAGATCGCGGGCGAGGTCTTCGACGCGCGACATGTCAATGTGGATGCCGCGGGCATAGGCCTCGATGGCGCCGAGGAGGTGGCCCCTCAGCCAAGGAACCTGCACGAACAGGCGTGCATGCGCGGCTTCGCGGACGGCGAGGAACAGCCGGACGTCATTCTCAGGGATACTTAGGCCTTCGCCGAATTTGGCCACATTGGCCGGTAGCAAGGCCATTTCGAGATCGGCGAGCGGAACACCGATGTCGGTGGAACTGACCACCTCGGCGGACAGGGCGCCGATGGCCTGGCCAAGCTGCATGCCGAAGATCGCGCCGCCCATGTTCTGCAACATGGAGGAGGTGCCACCCATCATGGCCTTCATTTCTTCCGGCATCTGCTGGGTCAGTGCGTCCGAGAGCGCATTGGCGATGCTGTTGGCCACCGGCTCGGTGAGCCGTTTCCAGGTGGCCAGGGTGGCTTCCACCCATTCGGCGCGGGACCAGGCGCGGCCAATCAGGCCAGTTGCTTGAAGGTCAGTGACCGGATCCAGCCAGAGTTCCGCTAGGCGCAGGGCCTCGTCGACTTCACGGGCCTGCACGGCATTCACCGACGGATCCGTGCCGGCGGCGGCAACGCGGCGGGCGTTCTCGTGGGCGAGCTGCCAATTGACAGGGCCCTCGGAAGTGGAGCTCATCATGGCCTGCACTTGGGCAAACATTTGCTGCAGCATATTGGGGTCGTTCGGCAGCCCGGCGGCCTTCGCCAATTCGGCGGGGTCGATGTTGCCCATGCCTTGCCCGCCCATCAGGTTCTTCAGCATTTCTGCCAGAGGGTCCTGGGGTGAATCGTCTCCGTTGGAGGGGGTGTTGGGGTTGGAGGTCATGGTGCCGCCGATCGTCGATGTGACTGGTGATCACTTTCAAGGTACCGCGATGCCCGGGGGCTGTCTGCCTCAGGAACGCGTCGTTCGCTCTAGGCAAAGCACGTCCGGTGGGCACAGCGTCGTAGGGTGGATCGTTGGTATGTTTACTGGCCTCCACCCTGAGGGGCCGCAACGGTAGCGTCGGGCACAAGTTCCTGCGCGGAGAGGTCTTTCATTGACTAGTTTGCCGAGCCCCGGAGCGTCCGGGGAACCCGGACAGCCTCTCGGCCCCCCCTTCCCGCAAGACGCCCCGACGTCGCCTGCCCCTTCCCCGGCGCAGGAAGCTGAATCGCGGGAGCCGGAGCAGGAACAGCCTCACGCGCCTGAACGGGCGCGGCGGCGTGACGGACGGTACTTCGCGATGCTGGTCTCCGGCGCTCTGACCATCGTGTTGGGAGTGGCCGCCGCTGCCCTCCCCGTTCCTTACGTGGTGGAATCGCCGGGGCCAACGTTCAACACCCTGGGCACGGACCACAACAAACCGGTCATTAGCATCACGGGCCACGAGACCTTCCCCGCCAAAGGAAATCTCGATCTGACCACCGTGTTCATCAACGGTGGCCCCAACGGGCCAGTGAGCATTTTCGAGGCGTTCCAGGCCTGGTTGGACGGTTCCAAAGCCGTGTACCCCGAAGAGTTGCTCTATCCCAAGGGCGTCACCAAGCAGCAATCCGAACAGGAAAGCGCGCTCGCCATGACAACCTCTCAAGAGAATGCGGTTGCCTCTGCGCTCCAGGAAGAGAACATTCCGTACCAGCAGAAACTTGAAGTCGCGGGGTTGTCCGACGGCTCGGCCTCCGCAGGCAAACTCCAAACCGGAGACGTTTTCACCTCGATCAACGGCAAGGCCATTACGTCCCTCAACGTCGTCCAAACCGCACTGGCCGATGGTGCGGGCGCGCCAGCCGCCGTCGTCGTCGATCGCAAGGGCACTCCGGTGACCGTAAACATTACGCCGGGCAAGAGTTCAAACGGCCGCTACATCCTCGGAGTGATGCTCCAGTACAAGTTCACCTTCCCGTTCGATGTCAAGATCTCCTTGGACCAGGTAGGCGGACCAAGTGCCGGCATGATGTTTGCCCTGGGCATCATTGACAGCATCACTCCCGGCGACCTGACGGGTGGCAAGCATGTGGCCGGCACCGGCACCATTTCGCCCGACGGCGCCGTGGGACCTATCGGCGGAATCGCCCAGAAAATGCGGGGAGCCCGTAACGGAGGCGCCACCCTTTTCCTCGCACCGGCAGCCAATTGCGACGAAGTCGTAGGGCATATTCCGGATGGCCTGCAAGTAGTCAAAGTGGAGACCCTGGCGGATGCGAAGTCGGCCGTGGAACGACTCGCCTCCGGACAGGACATGTCCCGTCTTCCGACGTGCTCCAACAACTAGACTGACGATGGAACTTAGCTCCACCGCCACTCGTGGCACATATGACGGCCTCCGCCATCAGCACCAGGCACCGGGGCCGACGAACACGCGCACTGATGACAATTAACTGACGACCAGCTATGAGGTACCGAGTTTGTCCCGTCCAGCCAGCACCAACCCGCCCGGAAGACCGCCGCTGAGACGGGGTGCCCTGACTCCTACCCTGATCGTCGTGGCGATCGTCGTGGTGGGATTCATCTTCTTTGCCAATGTGTGGACTGACGTCCTCTGGTATCAGCAGTTGGGCTTCTTCGAAGTGTATTTCCGGGAGAATCTTGCCCGGATCCTCGTCTTCCTGGCCGGCTTCGCCCTGATGTTCGTCGCAGTCTTCTACGCGATCCGCGTCGCTTACCACGCGCGGCCCGTCTATGCCCCGGACTCCGAGGCCAGGGACAACATGAACCGGTACCAGGCCCAGCTTGAACCTGTGCGCCGCGTGGTCATGATCGGCATCCCCGTCCTCTTCGGACTCTTCGCCGGAAGCGCTGCTGCGAGCCAATGGCAGAAAGTGCTCTTGTTCTTCAACCAGGTGCCGTTCGGCCAGACTGACCCGCAGTTCGGCCTGGACATCAGCTTCTACCTCATGACTTTGCCGTTCCTTGGATTCGTCACGGGTTTCCTTATGAGCGTTGTGGTGGTTGCCGGAATCGCCGGGATCCTGACGCACTACCTCTACGGCAGCATCAGGCTCATGGAACGCGGCATCTTCACGAGCCGCGCGGCACAGATCCACCTGGCCTTGACCGGCGCCATCTTCTTGCTGCTACTTGGAGCCAACTTCTGGCTGGACGTCTACAGCACCGTCCAAAACAACGGCGGACACTGGGCGGGCGCCCTTTACACCGATGTCAACGCTGTGATCCCCACGAAGACAATCCTGGCCGTTGCCGCTGGCCTCGTGGCCATCCTCTTCATCGTGGCCGCTGTGATCGGCCGCTGGCGCCTTCCTGTCATCGGCACCGCGATGCTCATTATCACGTCAATCCTGGCCGGTGGCGTCTACCCGTGGGTCATTCAGCAGTTCCAAGTCCGCCCGTCGGAGCAGACACTGGAAAACAAGTACATCGACCGCAACATTGCGATGACCCGTGCCGCCTACGGTTTGGACCAGATCAAGGTTTCCCCTTACAACGCCACGACGGCCGCCAAGAGCGGGGCTCTTGCCAAGGACGCGCAGACGGCTGCCAATATCCGGTTGCTGGACCCGAACCTGGTCTCTTCCGCGTTCTCCCAGTTGGAGCAATACCGTCCGTATTACCAGTTCCCCAAGGCCCTGAACGTTGACAGGTACACGGTTGACGGCAAGACCCAGGACACCGTTATTGCCGTCCGTGAATTGAACCAGGACGGGTTGAACGCCAGCCAACAAACCTGGGTCAACCGGCATATCGTCTACACACACGGTTATGGGGTAGTGGCCGCCAAAGGCAACACCTTCACGGTTGACGGCAAGCCCGACTTCCTGCTTTCCGGCATTCCGTCCACGGGTACGCTCGGCAGCGACACGAGTTACCAGCCCCGTATCTATTTCGGTGAAGATTCGCCGGACTACTCGGTGGTCGGCGCCCCGGACGGTGCTGCGCACCGTGAACAGGACCGTCCTGCCGGCAAGGACACCTCGACCGAAACGCAGTACACGTTCGCGGGCAACGGTGGCCCGAATGTGGGTAACTGGTTCAACCGCCTCCTGTACTCCATCAAGTTCCAGTCTTCGGATCTGCTGCTGTCTGACGGCGTCAACGAGAAGTCCCAGATCCTCTATGACCGCACCCCGCGTGAACGCGTGGAAAAGGTTGCTCCCTACCTGACCGTGGACGGCAGCGCCTATCCGGCAGTGGTCGATGGCCGTGTGAAGTGGATCGTGGACGGTTACACCACCAGCCAGTACTTCCCTTACTCCCAGCAGCAGCAGCTGCAGAACGCTACGGCTGACTCGCAAACCACCTCCGGACGTACAGCAGCCTTGCCGAACAGCACCGTCAACTACATCAGGAACTCGGTCAAGGCAACTGTTGACGCCTACGACGGATCGGTGACCCTGTACGCCTGGGATGACCAGGACCCCATCCTGAAGGCCTGGGAAAAGATCTTCCCGACCACCATCAAGCCGTACTCGGAAATGTCGGGGCAGCTGATGAGCCACGTTCGCTACCCTGAGGACCTGTTCAAGGTTCAGCGTGAGCTGCTTGGGCGTTACCACGTGACCAATGCGGACAACTTCTACCAGAACAACGATGCGTGGAGCGTTCCGAACGATCCCACGGTCACCGATGCCGTCAAACAGCCACCGTTCTACATGTCTCTGCAAATGCCCGACCAGACCAAGCCTGCGTTCCAACTGACCTCGTCCTTTATCCCGCAGGTTGTCAACGGGGCCGCTCGGAATATCCTGTATGGCTTCCTGGCAGCAGATTCCGACGCAGGTGGCCAGAAGGGGGTGAAGGCTGACACGTACGGGCAGTTGCGCTTGCTGCAGTTGCCCACGGACACCCAAGTCCCGGGACCTGGCCAGGCCCAGAACAAGTTCAACTCCGATCCTGAAGTTTCGCGGGAACTCAACCTGCTGAGACAAGGCGCCTCGGATGTGCTCAACGGCAACCTTTTGACATTGCCGGTGGGCGGAGGCCTGCTCTATGTCCAGCCGGTGTATCTGAAATCGACGGGTGAGACGTCATATCCGACGCTTCAAAGGGTGCTGGTGGCCTTTGGTGACAAGGTCGGCTTTGCGCCGACGCTCGACGCCGCGTTGAAGATCCTGTTCGGGGGCGACTCCGGGGCTTCCGCTGGGGACTCGGCCAACAACGGCCAGACTCCCACCACGCCGGGGGCTAGCACTCCACCTGCCGCGGCAGATGCCCAGGCCCAGCTGAAGGCCGCGCTGGATGAAGCCAACAAGGCAATCCAGGACGGCCAGGCTGCGTTGGCCAAGGGTGACTTCGCCGGCTACGGCGCACAGCAGAACATTCTGTCCGCCGCACTGAAGAAGGCGCTCGACGCCGAGTCGCGGCTCGGTGTCACGCCGGCGCCTTCGGCCAGCGCGACGCCGTCACCGACGTCCACGTCGTCGCCCTCGCCGAGCAAGTAGGTAGTTCTCCAGCTGGCTGATATCGGCCTAGCTGGGGAGCATTACAGGACCGGGCCAGCCCAGACCAGGGCTGGCCCGGTTTTCTTTTGGCCCGGTGACCTGGCCGGTTGTTCCGGCGACCTGACCGCGGTGCTCAGGCCGTTTTGGGGCCAGGGGCGGGCTGCCGGCGGATGGGGGAGACGGAGGTCACGTCGTTTGGATTTGGCCTGACATTCACCGGCAGGTAAAGTAGTTCTTGCGACGCGGGGTGGAGCAGTTCGGTAGCTCGCTGGGCTCATAACCCAGAGGTCACAGGTTCAAATCCTGTCCCCGCAACTGGAGAAAAGGATCCGGCACAGTAGAAATACTGTGCCGGATCTTTTTGTTTTCCATCGCTTTCGTGGGTGGAAAGCGGAGTATTCCCCAACGTGCCCCAGCCCACACCTGAGTGGTCAGAGGCGCCCCTGAATGTGCGGTAGAGTTGATTTTGCGACGCGGGGTGGAGCAGTTCGGTAGCTCGCTGGGCTCATAACCCAGAGGTCACAGGTTCAAATCCTGTCCCCGCAACCAAGTACACGAAGGAGTCCACCCGACAGGGTGGGCTCTTTTGTTTTGCCCCGTTGGCTGCGGTCCTGGGCGGCTATGCCAGTTGAACCATTCGCAGCGGCTTACACCTAGACGGGTGGAGAACCACACCTAGATTGCCGAAAAATGCACCTATTTTGGGTAAAACTGCACGGGGATTGGCCCTTTCCACCACCTAGAGACGAAACACAGGGCTATTTTCTTGGTGGGGGAAGAGGAGGGACCTCAATGAACAAGACATCGAAAATAGTCGGCGCAGCCCTGGGAGGAGCGGCTGGTGGATGGGCCCTGGCGTTCATTCTGTGCGTGGCCACGAGTGTGATCGCCATTTCGGCGGGCGCCCCGGCGACCCTGCCAGGTCTGTTCATGGCGAACGCCGGAACCGAAAACGGGGCATTGGCTTTGGAATTCCAGCCCAACTTCACCGGAATGGTCGTGGTCATAGCGTTGTCGATGTTTGTCAGCGTGATGGTGGCCGTGCGAAGCAGCAACGCATCCCCCGGACCCTCAGGAAACTGCGCGAACTAGCACATGCTTCAAGCATTGACAGTCCAGCTCCTGGAGGACGAAACTTGGGCCGAATGGCCCGTTCATCTGACGCAAAGGGCCGGCCAGGGAGGTTCCTGATGATCAATGCAACGATGGTCGTCGCGACAGTTCCGGTGACGGATCTGGAACGGGCGAAGGAATTCTATGGCCGCATCTTGGGGCTGACTTTCCTCTGGGAAACTCCCATAGGCGTCCGGTACCGTTGCGGGTCGGTCAGTGAGATCTCTATCTTCAAACGTCCGCCTACCGCTACCGAGCACACCCTGGCCCACTTCGAAGTGGATGACATCGAGGCCGTGGTCCAGGACCTGGCCGCCAAGGGCGTCGAGTTCCTCGACTACACAGAGGGCCCCCTTGCCACGACAGGACACATCGCCCAGCTCGGACCCGCACGTGGAGCTTGGTTCCGTGACCCCGACGGGAACACTCTCGGTCTTCGCCAGGGTTAGGCCGGTCCCTTCCGGATCCTGATACCCACCGCTGGACCGCATCGCGATGCGCAGCGCGCGAACCCCAGTTCCCGCAAGAATCAATAGGAGATCCAAGTATTCTTTCCATCGCTGCATGGTAAATACTAGGAGTTCCTAGTATTCTCGATTCCAGGCGTCAGCCATTTGCATCGAGGGAGCTTTTGAATGAAGATCGTCGTGCTCGTCAAACAAGTGCCGGACACGGCGGAAGAACGGAAGCTGGACCTCGCTACGGGGCAGCTCGGCCGTGAGTCCGCCGACAACGTGATTGATGAAATCAACGAACGCGCCCTCGAGTCAGCGTTGCGCATCAAGGACGCCAACAAGGGCACCGAAGTGGTGGCAATGACCATGGGACCGGACGAGGCCTCCCAGGCATTGCGCAAAGCTCTTTCCATGGGCGCGGATTCAGCGGTACACATCCTGGATGATTCCCTCGAAGGCGCCGACACGGGGCGCACCGCCGCGACACTTGCGGCCGCCTTGCGGTCCACAGGTTTTGACGTGGTGCTGGCCGGCAACGAATCCACGGATGGCCGCGCCGGCGTCGTGCCCGCCATGGTGGCGGAGCACCTCCAGTTGCCTCTGCTGGGATCGTTGATCTCCGCAGAGATCGCCGACGGCGCGGTAAGCGGCGTTCGCCAGGGCGACGGCGGAACACTTAACGTCCATGCGGGGCTGCCTGCCATTCTCACAGTGACCGAACGCTTCCCTGAAGCCCGGTTTCCCAACTTCAAAGGCATCCTGACAGCGAAGCGCAAACCAGTTGCCACGCTGTCCGTCTCCGCACTCGAAGTCCCGGCAAGCGCGAGCCGCACCGTGGTGGTCTCGACTGTCGAACGGCCACCGCGCGCAGCCGGAAGAAAACTCATCGATGACGGGACGGCAGCCAATGAGCTGGCTGAGTTCCTCGTTGTGAATCGCCTGGTCTGAGGGAGGAACAGAAATGTCGAACGTTTTGGCACTCATCGAAATTTCCCACCGTGGCGAGATTGCCGCCTCATCCCGCGGGCTGTTGGTAGCCGCTGCCACGCTGGGCTCGCCGATCGCCGTCGTGGTCTCATCGGAGCCTCTAGCGGACGACGACGTCGCGCGGCTGGGTGAGCTGGGCGCGGCAAGGATCTACTCGGCTGTGACACCGGCCGCTGGGACCGTTCTGGTGGCCCCTGCAGTCGATGCGCTGAGCCGGGCGGTAGAGGCTTATGAGCCTGCGGCCGTGCTTACCACGAACACCGCGGATGGCCGCGAAGCCGCCGCCCGGCTTGCCGTGCGGACGGGCGGCAGTGTGCTCGCCGACGTCGTGCAGGTGCGCACTGACAACGGAACCGTTGTCGCCCAGCATTCAGTCTTTGGCGGGGCTTACACCGTTGAGTCCGCGGTGGACGGCGGGCTGCCCATCCTCACCATTCGACAAGGTGCGATCGAAGGCCAGGCTCCAGCAACCACGGCGGATGTCAGCACCGCGGTCATGGAAGCCACCACGGCGGGTGCCGCTGTCATCGACCGGTTCAACGATGATCCCGTTGTCTCCGCCCGTCCGGAGCTTCGCAGTGCCGCAACCGTGGTCTCCGGAGGACGCGGCCTGGGCTCGCCCGAGAACTTTGTGCTGGTTGAACAGTTGGCCGACGCTCTGGGTGCGGCGATCGGCGCGTCACGGGCCGCCGTCGACGCCGGGTACATCGCCCAGACGGCCCAAGTTGGCCAGACCGGCGTCAGTGTGTCCCCGCAGCTGTACGTTGCTTTGGGAATATCCGGAGCCATCCAGCACCGCGCAGGCATGCAGACCGCCAAGACCATTGTGGCCATCAATAAAGACGAGGACGCGCCCATTTTTGACGTGGCCGACTTCGGAATCGTGGGCGATATTTTCACCGTTGTTCCGAAACTCGTCGAGGCCATCAAAGCCCGATCCAATTGATGGCGTAACAGGCTTTGGCCGCTTCAGTCCAAAGCCTGTTAGCTTGATGCGTCCGTGATTGCAAAGTTCATCCGAGAGGTGTCTGAGAAGATGTCCACCCCCGCGAAAAAGTCGACAACAGCCAAAAGCAAGTGGTCCCAACCCGTCTGGGTGGTGCCCGGTGTGCTGATCGTGCTTTTGCTCATTGTCTTGGTGGCCAAATGGTTGACGGGCACGTCGAGTGTGCAATCGTTCCTGCACGACTACCCGGGCGCTTCCAATCTCCCGGAGAGCGCCCCTGTAGGATTCCCGGCCTGGCTCGGGTGGCAGCATTTCCTGAACGTCTTCTTCATCGTGCTCATCGTCCGCTCCGGTTGGCAGGTTCGCACAGCCAAGCGGCCACCGGCCCAGTGGACCCGCAACAACACCGGCCTGATCCGGACCAAGAACGCGCCTACCAAGATCAGCTTGGACCTTTGGTTCCACCTGACGCTGGATGCGCTGTGGGTGCTGAACGGGATTGTCTTCATTATCGTGATTTTCGCTACCGGGCAATGGATGCGGATCATTCCCACGAGCTGGGATGTGTTCCCGAACGCAATTTCCGCCGCGCTCCAGTACGCATCCTTGAACTGGCCTACCGAGGACGGCTGGGTCAACTACAACGCGCTGCAGTTGCTGACCTACTTCGTCACGGTCTTCATCGCCGCCCCGTTGGCCATCATCACCGGCCTGCGCACATCCTCCGCATGGCCGAAGAAGTCCGGCACGGTGAACAAGGTGTATCCCATCGAGCTTGCCCGCGCCGTGCATTTCCCGGTGATGGTGTACTTCGTGCTTTTCACCATCGTGCATGTCACCTTGGTCCTCGCCACCGGGGCGCTGCGCAACCTGAACCACATGTACGGCGGCAGCGACGACATCAACTGGGTTGGTTTCGGCATTTTCGCCGCGTCCCTCCTGGTGATTGTGGGCGCTTGGTTCCTCGCCAGGCCGCTGTTCCTGCGTCCGATCGCTTCGCTGATGGGGAAAGTCAGCAAGTAAACCGCTGCCAATAGCCGAAAAACTGGGAAGAACTGCAAAAGGAGTGCCAATGTTTGAGCTCACGGAAGACCAGCAAGCGGTGGTGGAGATGGTGCGCGACTTCGCCAAAACTGCCATTGCCCCGCACGCCGCCGAATGGGACGAGACCAAACACTTCCCGGTGGACGTCCTTCGGGAAGCGGGCACCCTTGGCATGGGAGGCATTTATGTCCGGGAAGAGTTCGGCGGTTCGGGGCTCACGCGCACGGATGCTGCCCTGATCTTTGAGGAACTCTCCAAAGCAGACCCCACCATCGCCGCGTACATCTCCATCCACAACATGGTGGTCTGGATGATCGACGCTTTCGGCAACGATGAGCAGCGGGCCCAATGGGTCCCGCAGCTTGCGTCCATGGAAGCCCTGGGCAGCTATTGCCTCACTGAGCCGGGAGCAGGCTCCGACGCCGCGGCGCTGAGCACCAAAGCAGTGCTCGACGGCGACAGTTACGTTCTTAACGGCACCAAACAGTTCATTTCGGGCGCCGGTGCTTCCAGCATCTATGTGGTCATGGCCCGGACTGCGGACACGGGAAGCCAAGGAATCACCGCAATCGTGGTACCCGCGGACGCACCGGGCCTGTCTTTCGGGCCGAACGAAAAGAAAATGGGATGGAATGCCCAGCCCACCCGCCAGGTCATCTTCGAAGACGTGCGGGTTCCCGTGGCCAACCGCCTTGGGGAGGAAGGCAGCGGCTTCGGCATCGCCATGAAGGGCCTCAACGGGGGCCGGGTCAATATGGGCGCCTGTTCCGTGGGCGGCGGCCAGGCGGCGCTGGACAAGTCCATCGCCTACCTCAAGTCACGCTCGGCATTCGGTGGGCCACTCATCAACCAGCAATCCCTCTTGTTTGATATCGCAGACATGGACACCGAACTCGAAACTGCCAGGACGCTGATCCTCCGCGCCGCTGACGCCTTGGACCGTGGCGCCCCGGACACGGTGAGGTTGTGCGCGATGGCCAAGCGCGTCGCCACGGATGCCGGTTTCAACGTGGCAAACAAGGCCATCCAGCTGCATGGCGGCTACGGATACTTGTCCGAATATGGGCTGGAGAAGATTGCCAGGGACCTGCGTGTCCACCAGATCCTGGAAGGCAGCAATGAAATCATGCGGCTAATCGTCGGGCGGCTTGCCGTCGGGGCCTAAAGCACGCAGCAAGTACGAATGGCCGGACCTCCATGGAGGTCCGGCCATTCTGTTGGTTGGATCAGAGCTTGTCGAAGTCGGCTTCGTCCACCGTGTCATCTGCCGGAGCGGTAGCGCCTGCGCTGATCGCAGCCTTCGAACCGCCGGACTTCAAGGCTGCCAAGCGAGCCTCGATTTCAGTCTGCTCGCCGAGGTCCTCAAGCTGGTTGAACTGTGCGTCCAGGCTGGAAGCTGCAAGCTCCTGCTGGCCGAGTACTTTGGCCTCTTCGCGGCGGATCTTCTCTTCGAAGCGGCCAACCTCGCTGGTGGGGTCCATGATGTCGATGCTCTTGAGGGCGTCGTGCACCTGGGTCTGAGCAGCAACCGTCTTGGAGCGTGCGATCAGCTCGTTGCGCTTGCTGGTGAGTTCGTTGAGCTTGCCCTTCATCTGGTCCAGGCCGCTCTTGAGCTTGTCCACGACTTCCGACTGGGAGGAGATGTTGGGCTCGGCGGCCTTGGCTTGGTTCTCGGCCGACATCTGGCGTTGGATGGCCACCTTGGCAAGGTTGTCGAACTTCACAGCGTCGGCCGGGTTACCAGTGGCACGGTACTCGTCCGCCTTGCGGGAGGCTGCAAGGGCTTTGTTGCCCCAGTCCTGGGCGTTCTTAGTGTCCTCGTTGTAGTCGGCCTGGAGCATGCGGAGGTTGCCGATGGTCTGCGCCACGGCGGACTCGGCCTCGGCGATGTTGTTCGAGTAGTCGCGGACCATCTGGTCCAGCATCTTCTGCGGGTCCTCAGCTTGGTCGAGCAAGGCATTGATGTTCGCCTTGGCGAGCTGCGCGATCCGCCCGAAAATGGACTGCTTAACCATGGTGTTGCCTTTCGTCCTGCTCAGTGGTGCCCACTGAATCCAGTGATCAGTTCTTGTACCGCTCTACGCAGGGGACTGGCCCCCACCTAGCCTTCGTGAGCTAGAAGCTCCCGTCTCCGCCGCCGTCGCCGCCCCAGCCTCCACCGCCGCCGTCGCCGCCGAAGAAGCCTCCGCTTCCACCACCGTCGCCTCCACCGCCGAAGAAACCTCCGCCGCCTCCGTCGCCGTTATTCCCACCGCCCCAGCCGCCTCCGCCGCCGTGGAGGATGGAGTTGATGAGGATGCCGCCGAGAATCGCTCCGCCGAGGCCGCCACCGCTGCCTCCACCGCCGAACATGCCGCCACGGCCGTAACCTTGGTTGGCAAAGCCGCCGAATTGATCGACGTCGGACTGCGCCAGTTGCGCGGCTTGTGCCGCCAGCGCCTGGGCCTGCTGAGCATACGTCAGCGCGGTGACCGGGTCATTGCGCGAAATGGACAGGGCGTAGTCGAGATTCCGTTGGGCTTCGGCCAATCGGGTACGGGCCTCGGGGCCAACGCCGCCGCGCCGCGCCGCGATGTAGTCCGAGGTTGCGCTGATCTGGGACTGAGCAGCCATGATGGTCTGCTGAAGCGAGGCTTGTGCGCGCCGCGCCTGTTCCTGCTGATCGCGGATTCCCGAGAGGGACTGGTCCAAGGCCTGGTGTGCCCTCTCCACCCGGTCCAAGGTGGCTAGGGGATCGATCTTGCCGCCTTGGATTTCTGCCTTGACCTGAGCCAGCGCGGCTTCGACTCCGGCCACCGGACCGGCCAGTTCCGGGTGCTCGCCGGACTGGATCATCGCTTTGGCTTGTGCGAGGTCCTGGCTTGTCTCCGCCACCGCACCCTCTAGCGAATTCCGTGCTTCGTCGAGGCTGCCCGCTACCTTGGAAATCGCACCGATCAGCACGTTGGTCTGGTGCAGGCCTTCTTCCGCGGCGCGGACCGCCACTGCGGCAAGGCTGCTTTCACCTGCCGCCAGCTTTTCCTGGGCTGTACTTGTTGCGTTCTGAACGAAGGCAAGGCGGTCCTTGGCCTGCGTAATGTTGTCGCTCACGTGGCCGAGCGCACTGTCTGCGTACTTTTCGCGCAGGCCGTTGAGGGATTCCTCGGCACTGCTGATCTTCGCCTCCGCTTCGTTGGCGCCGGCAGCAACGGCTGCCAAAGCCTGGGGAGCGTTCTTCTCAAGCTCACGCAGGGAGTCGAAATCGGCCTTCTGCTCACGCAACGACTCAAGGGCGGCCTCCGAGCGTCGGATGATTTCGCCGAGCCAACTACGCTGCTGCTCTTCGGTGTCCGGGATCTGGTCATCGAGCTGTTGCTGCAGCTTAAAGGATTCGGTCATGTGGTTTTTTGAATCCAGCAAGGCCTTGGTGAAGTTCCCGACGGCGGCGTCGCCGTATTGCGCTTGCGCGAAGCCGAGTTCCTGCTCGCTGGACTTGATGGTGTCATCTGCTTCGATGAGCAGGGATCCAGCTTTGCGCCGCAATTCCGCGATACTCAGGGAGGCAAGGGGATCCAGCTGACCTCCCTGCGGGCCGTAGCTCGCACTGGATGCCGGGCTCTTCTTGCGGCGGTTGCGGAAGTACAAGTACGTTCCAACGCCCCCAGCCGCAACCACGCCCGCACCGATGAGTACCGCAGTGCCCGCGCCGGAATTCTGGGTGTCGCCGATGGCCTTGGCGGCATCAATCGCTGCTTGGTCGTAGTTCTTCTTGCCCTGCACAAGGTTTGCAAGGACAGCGTTTTTGAGGATGTCGTCGCGCTGGGAATCAGTGATCTTGCTGCCAGGTCCACGGGTGATGTTTACTTTGCCCTCGTCCGTGGCGACGGCCAGCAGGACGTCGGTCGATCCGAAGGACTTCTTCTTTGCCACCGCGTTGCCCCAATCGGTGGGCGTGGCCGGGTTGGTGAAGGTCTTTTCAGTGACGACATACAGATTGAACTGGTGTTCGTTGTAGAGGGACTTGATTGCGTTTTGAACCGCAGTCTTGTCGCGAAGGACGCCGGCGTCGTCAGTGATGTTCTGGCCGGACGGGATAGTCACCGGGTCAGCGGCCCAGGCCGCTGCGGCCGGGAGGGCCAGCATTCCAGCCAGGCCGATGACGGCGAGTACACGTTTCAACATTGACCGCATGGCAACCCTTCAGCACGTCTGCGATTGGTCCGGGCCGGACCAATCGAAACAGAATGCATCAGCGCCCCCACGCATGGTTGTCAAGCCGCAGGTCGCTGTGGCAATTCCACTTGATTCTATGGTGCACCTTTTGGAGCGTCCACAGCGGTAAATATGCCGCCAGCGAAACGGGGAGAGATCTGCCCTGCCCCGGCGTTGAAGGGGCTAGCCGGGGCCACTCGGGGCACACGTCCGTTCCGAGGACGGCGTTCAGCAAGCTCCCAGCGAACGTCGACTCTTGATTCAGCAAGAGCGACGATAGTTAAGGGGACGAGGAAGAAAGGAAGTCCCATGACGGAGAACCCATCACAGGGCGCCGTGCCTGAGAACAATGGCCCCGAGAACCATGGTCCTGAGGGCAACGGCAAGGCGGAGGGGGACAAGCAAGCAAGCTCCCAGCCTACGGCGCCGCTGCCGGCATACCAGCCGGGTCAGGATTTCACAGCGCAGACCGAACACACAGCGCAGACCGAACACACAGCGCAGACCCCGGCACCTTGGGCCCAGGGCCCGGCCGAAAACGCCACCGAACAGATCCAGGCGCAGCACAGTGCGCCTCAAAACAGTGCGCCTCAAAACAGTGCGCCTCAAAACGGCGCTCCCCAAAACAACCCGCCACAGCACGGCGCCCCCCAGCACAGCGCGGCGCCGCAGCACGCGGAACCCCAGCGCCCGGGCTACCCCGCAGGCCAGGGGCACCCATATCCGCAGCACCAGCCTTTCTACGGTGGACCGAATCCGGCGCAGCACTATCCCACCCAGCAGTTCCCGCCGGCGGCCCACCCGGGCGGTCCAGCGGCCGGCCCTAAGCGCAAGCCAGTCTTCGGCGTCGGGACCCTGGTGGCCAGCATCCTGGCGGCAGGGCTCGTGGGCGGCGGAGTGGTGGCCGCCAGTGATCAGCTGTTCGGCAGCCGGACCCAGATCGCGGCCAGCAGCAGCCAGACGGGAACGGTGATCGTCAACAACAAGGACGACGTCAACGCCATCACGGCAGCAGCAGCCAAGGCTTCGCCAAGCGTCGTGACCATCATGGCCTCCAGTGGAAGCCAAGGCGGCACGGGTTCCGGCATCATCCTCGATGATCAGGGACACATCCTGACCAACACCCACGTGGTGACCCTCGACGGCGCCAGCGCCAACGCCGCGATTGAAGTGCGGTTAAGTGATGGACGCGTCATGAAGGCGACGGTCGTGGGTACGGACCCGCTGTCGGACCTCGCGGTCATCAAGGTGGACAACGCTTCGGGCCTGGTGCCGGCTACGCTCGGTGACTCGAGCAAGATCAACGTTGGGGACAACGCCGTCGCTATTGGCGCCCCCCTCGGCCTGCCGGGCACCGTCACTGATGGCATCGTGTCCACGCTCAACCGCACCATCAGTGTGGCGTCCTCGGCCGTTCCCAACGGCGGCTCTGACAGCTCGCAGGGCGGCGGCCAGGGCGGATTCCAGTTCGCTCCTCCAGGCGGTGGCCAAAGCCAGCGCAGTGCGGGCCAGGGCACCGTTTCGCTCAACGTGATCCAGACCGATGCGGCCATCAACCCGGGCAACTCCGGTGGGGCCCTGGTCAACGCCAAGGGTGAGATCATCGGCGTCAACGTGGCGATCGCCTCGGCCGGCAGCAACAGTTCCTCGTCTTCGTCGAGCGGCAACATCGGTGTGGGCTTCAGCATCCCCATCAACAACGCCAAGCGTGTTGCTGATGAAATCATCAAGTCGGGCAAGGCCAGCCATGGGCAGTTCGGCGTCAGCGTGCAGCCCAAGTCGGCCACAGGAAGCACCTCCGGGTTCTCGGTAGGCGCGCAGGTGGCAAGCGTGACCGCGGGCTCCGCTGCCGAGAAGGCAGGTATCAAGGTGGGTGACGTCGTGACCAAGTTCGCAGGGATGGACGTCAACGATCCCGAACAGCTCACCGCGGCTGTCCGCGAGCAGCCGGCAGGTGCAACGGTCAAGGTGACCATCCAGCGCGGCGGCCAGTCGCAGGAGCTCGATGTGACCCTGGACGCCGCACAGTAGCCTTCCATCGGGCAAAAGGTTAGTAATCGACGACTGCGGGCGGCACCACAACGGTGCCGCCCGCAGTCGTGTGCTTAGCCCGGCAAACGCGGGCGATCCATGAAACAGGAGTTAACGCGGGTACGCGGCGTTGCCCGACTTGTCCCGCAATATGCTTAGCTAGGACGAGCCCTTACGCTGGGCACTCTTGGCCATGCCGCCAGCTGCTGGCCATCCCCGAGTATGGAAGGCTGCCTCGAACACAGTGGGAGACACATTGAAGATTGTTGTTCTGGTCAAGCACGTCCCGGACGCGCAGTTCGACCGACACCTCACCGGCCCAGGCAACACGACGGACCGCGACGAGAGCATCCTCTCCGAACTGGACGAGTATGCGCTTGAAGCAGCCCTGCAGCTCAGCGAGGCCCGCGGAGGTGCGAAGGCGGGCAACGAGGTCATCGCCTTGAGCATGGGTCCCGCCGGCGCCGTGAACGCCATCAAGAAGTCCTTGCAGATCGGAGCCTCATCGGGTGCGCATTTGAGCGATGATGCTTTGGCCGGTTCCGATGCGGCCGCCACCTCGCTGGCCCTCGCCGCGGCAATCCGGTATCTCGGCGCAGACGCGCCCGTGGACCTTGTCCTGACGGGCATGGCCTCGACCGACGGCGAAACGTCCTTGGTTCCCGCCCAGATCGCCGAGCGGCTCGGGCTTCCGCAGGTCACGTTTGCTTCCTCCCTTGAAGTCAACGGCGAACGCGTAGTCGCCCGCCGTGACGGCGACGCCCATGCGGACACCGTCGAGGCAACCTTGCCGGCTTTGGTATCCGTGACCGACCAGATCAACGAGCCCCGGTACCCCAATTTCAAGGGCATCCTTGCCGCCAAGAAGAAAAAAATCACGCCACTCACCCTGGCCGACATCGGCGTCGATGCCGCCCAGGTAGGCGCCGCGGGTTCGCTGACCGCCGTCGAGACCGCAGAAGCGCGTCCGCCGCGCTCAGCGGGCACCATCATCACTGACGAAGGCGACGCCGGCATCAAGCTGGTTGAGTTCCTGGCCGCCCAGAAGCTGCTCTAAGAGGATTCCAGACACATGGCAAAAGCACTTGTATTCATTGACAACCCGGGATCGGCGCTCAAGAAGAGCAGCCTCGAACTCCTGACGATCGCCCGTTCCCTCGGGGAAGCGGCAGTCGCGTTCAACGGTGAACTGCACGACGACGTCGCCGCCGCCTTGGGGGCGCACGGAGCCTCAGTTCTCTACCGGCCATCCACTACGGACCTGGACGACTACCTCGTCGCGCCGAAAGCCGCATACCTTGCCGCGGCTGTTGCCGCCTCCGGAGCCGAAACTGTCCTGCTGGAGAACACGGCGGACGGTAAGGAAATCGCAGCCCGCCTTGGCGTGAAGCTCAACGCCGGTGTCATCACCGATGTTGTGGGCGTCGACGCCGATGGCACGGCCCACAAGTCGGTCCTGGCGGGTTCGTACACCACCACGGCCAAGGCTCGGACGGCCGTCGCCGTGCTCACGGTCAAGCCCAACAGTGTTGACGTCGAGGCCCCGGCCGCGGCAAGCACTCCTGAAGCCGTCACTATCGACGTCCCGGCCGACGCCACGGCGAACGCCGCACGGATCACCGGGCGCGCCGAAAAGCCTGCCAGTGGCCGTCCCGAGCTCACTGAAGCCCGGATTGTGGTTGCGGGCGGCCGCGGCGTCGATGGCGACTTCGGTCCCTTGGAAGAACTGGCCGACGCGCTGGGCGGTGCACTCGGGGCTTCCCGTGCCGCTACGGATGCAGGCTGGATCGGCCATGACTACCAAGTAGGCCAAACGGGCAAGACCGTTTCCCCGCAGCTTTACATCTCGGCAGGCATCTCAGGTGCCATCCAGCAGAAGGCCGGCATGCAGACCTCCAAGGTGATCGTCGCGATCAACAAGGATGCGGAATCGCCGATTTTCGAAATCGCGGACTTTGGCATCATCGGCGACCTCTTCAAGGTTGTTCCGCAGGCCACCGAAGAGATCAAAAAGCGGAAAGGCTGATCCCTTTGTCTTCTGACGCTACGTCAACAAAGAGCCCGTTCAACGCCTCCACGGAGCGCGTTGAGCGGGTGCTTTGTTTTACCGCCCACCCGGACGACATCGACTTTGGTGCGGCCGGCACCATCGCTGCCTGGACCGCCGCCGGCGTCGAAGTCAGTTACTGCATCATGACCGACGGCGATGCCGGGGGGTTCGATCCAGCCCACCGCGAAGAAATCATTGCCATGCGCGCGGAGGAGCAGAGACAAGCCGCGGCCCTCGTCGGAGTGACGGACCTGCACTACCTCCACGGGCGTGATGGCTACCTCGAACCGACGCATGAAGTCATCAGGCAAGTGGTGAAGTTGATCCGCGAAATCCGTCCCGACGTCGTCCTGGCGATGCACCCGGAACGCAACTGGGACCGGATCCAGAAAAGCCACCCGGACCACCTTGCTGTGGGGGAAATCGTGACCCGGGCCGTGTACCCCGCGGTTGAAAACCCGTTCGCTTACCCGGAACTCGCGGAGGCCGGACTCGAGGCCTACAAGTTGCCGTGGCTATGGCTGTTTGCCGGTCCGGAAACCCGTGAGAACTATTTCGTGGACGTCACAGGACACGTTGACGCCAAGCTCGCCGCGATCCGGATCCATGCGAGCCAGCATCCTGACTTGGAAGGTATGGAACGCGCTGTCCGGGGCATGTTGGAGCGGAATGCCTCGCGCGCCGGGATGGTGGCCGGACGGGGCGCCGAGGCGTTCCACGTAGTGGAAGTCAACGGCTCCGGAACCATCGCCGGTTTCTGAAATTGCTGATGTGTAACCTGTGTCATATGCTTAGTCTCGTTTAAATCATATTTAATTGAGGAAGGCAGACTTTGATGGCGAAGACTGCACAACAACCGGTATTGGTGATCATGGGCGTCTCCGGTTCCGGTAAATCGACAGTGGCCGGCGTATTGGCCGGCCGCCTGGGTTGGGACCTCGCCGAAGGCGACGACCTGCACCCCGAAGCGAATGTGGCAAAGATGCAGGCAGGGCACGCACTCAGCGATGAGGACCGTTGGCCGTGGCTGGACATCATTGCCGATTGGATCAAGGAGCGCACAGCGGTTGGAAAGCCGGGCATCATCACGTGCTCGGCGTTGAAGAAGCGTTACCGTGATGTCCTTCGCGGCGAGGGAGTCGTGTTCGTCTTCCTCCAAGGAAGCAAGGACAAGATTTCCGATCGGCTGGCTTCGCGCCACGGCCACTTCATGCCTCCCTCGTTGCTGGAATCACAGTTCGATGCACTTGAGGCGCCCACCGAGGAGGAGAACCACATCTCGCTGTGCGTTTCCGCTTCTCCGGCTGAAGAAGCTGACGAAATCATCGAACGGCTCGGCCTTGAGGCACAGCCGGCACACACAACTGGAGATGCAGCGTGAACTGGACCGGGCACGATACCCAACTCCTCGTGGTCGCGGCCATCGGCATTGCGCTGATCGTCCTGCTGATCGCCAAATTCAAGGTTCATCCCTTCCTGTCTCTGGTGCTCGGCTCGGCCTTCGTCGGCCTTGCATCCGGAGTGGAACTGGCCAAGGTCATCAGCAACTTCGAAGACGGCGTGGGTGGTGTCCTCAAAGAGGTCGGCATCCTGATTGCACTCGGCGCCATGCTGGGCAAGCTCCTGGCTGACTCCGGCGGCGCAAACCGTGTGGTGGACACCCTCCTGGAGAAGGCCAGCGGCAACAAGGTGGTCTGGATGATCACCTTGGTCGCAGTCATCATCGGCCTTCCGATGTTCTTCGAGATTGGTCTCGTCCTGCTCCTGCCGGTGATCGTCCTGGTCACCCAACGCTCGCAGATGAAGCTCATGCGCATCGCCATCCCGGCCTTGGCTGGCCTGTCCGTGTTGCACGGTCTGGTGCCGCCGCACCCAGGGCCACTGATCGCCATCAGCGCGGTGAAGGCTGAACTGGGCACCACCTTGGCACTGGGACTCTTGGTCGCCATTCCCACAGTCATCATTTGTGGTCCGCTGTTTTCCCGGTTGGCCGCGCGCTGGGTTCCCGTGGATGCTCCCGCGGTGGCCGGCGGCGTCGACACCAAGCACGCCGTCGATCTCAGCGAAGTCAAGCGTCAGCCGACCTTCATCGTCACGTTGTTGACCATCATCTTCCCGGTGGTGCTCATGCTCCTGAAGGCCGTGGCAGACATCGTCTGGCCCGACGCCGCCCATGCTCCGATGATCCGTACGGTCCTGGACTTCGTGGGCCAGCCGCTCGCGGCCATGACCCTGGCAGTACTCGCCGCCATGGTGACTTTCGGATACGCCGTCGGATTCACCGGCACCAAGATCACGGCCAAACTCGGCGACAGCCTCGGACCGATCGCCGCGATCCTCCTGATCGTGGGCGCCGGCGGTGGCTTCAAGCAGACCCTGATCGGTGCCGGCGTCGGTGACGCGGTCAAGAAATGGGCCGAGGGCGCCAACATGTCCGTGCTGGTCCTGGGATTCATTGTGGCTGTGGCGCTCCGCCTGGCGACGGGCTCGGCGACAGTTGCCACTGTGACCGCCGCCGGCATCGTGGCTCCATTGGCGAGCAGCCTGAGCCCGACGCACGCGGCACTCCTTGCCCTGGCCATCGGTGCAGGTTCGCTCTTCCTGTCCCACGTCAACGACGCCGGTTTCTGGCTCGTGAAGGAGCTCTTCGGCCTGACGGTCGGGCAGACGTTCAAGACGTGGTCGGTGATGGAGACGCTTATCTCGGTGGTCGGCTTCACCTTCATCATGGTGCTCTCGCTGATCATTTAGCGGGACTACACAGAGCGGTAAGTACGACGGCGGCCCGGCTCCCCACACGGGGGAGGCGGGCCGCAGTCGCGCTTTCAGCGGGAAGCCTTAGCTAAGTCTTTCGGCGGCGTAGATTTTGATGCCTTCCAGCAGATAGGGTGCCAAGCCGACCCGGACCTTGTCGTAATTAGCGGTGAACCGGGGGTCCTCCACATACATCCGGCCCAGGCCTAGATAGGATTCGGCGTTCGGTGTCCAACTGGCGCAGATCCACTTGTAGTGGCGGTCCACGGCGGCCTGGACCGCCGGGTGGGCCGCTGGAAGGGCGGCGTCGAAGCAGCGGGCGAGTTCCTGGTTCAGGGCCGCGTACTCCTCCATGAACGCCTGTTTCCGGGCCGGTGTCATTGCCGAGTGGCGGGCCTTGCTGTCGTCGACGGCCCGGTCGCCCCAGCGATCGCGCGCTTCGGCTTCGTAGGGGTTGTTGTCGAAATCCTTGAAGATATTCTCCGCGGTCATGGTTTCTCCTTGACGTAGTGCTGCGATAGTGGCGTCGACCGTCCGGGACATCCGGTCCAGGCGGTCCCGCTCAGCCAGCAGCCAGTTCCTGTGTACGGCAAGCGCCTCCGCAGGATCGGCTTGGCCATCCAGAACTTCGCCGATGGTCTCGAGCCCAAGGCCAAGTTCACGAAGCAGGAGAATGCGCTGCAGGCGCAGCAGCTCGGGCTGCCCGTAGTACCGGTAGCCGTTGTGCCCGGTACTACGGGCAGGCTCCAATAGTCCGAGCTGGTCGTAGTGCCGCAAGGTCCGTGAGGAAACTTTGCTGGCTTTGGCCACTTCGGAAATGGTCCACGTATCGGCTTTGTCCTGCTTCATATATCCAGCGTAGAAGTTGACGCTACGTCAAGGTCAAGCCCTGTTGCTGGACGGGCTGGACGGGCTGGACGGGTCAGCGGCGAAGCCTCTCCCTATAACGTGAGAGGTGCTGCCGCAACGGTGGGGAGCGTCGGTTTCTTCGAGCCGCCCACGGGTTCCACGGTGATCCCGATGGCTGCCGCGCTGGAAATGCCCGAGACCACCGCCGGATGGCTCAGGGCTTCGGCGTCCATGAGTCCCTGGGATACGGGGTCGGAGCCGTCCTTGGGAATGAGCCACATCTGATAGACCTTGCCCGCGGGGGGAGCGGGAACTCCGTTCATGCGGACCACCACAGCGTTCTTCGTGCTGGAAATGGACACGGTGGCAGTGCCGCCGCCGTTGACGTTGACGGTAGCTTGCCGGACATCGCCGGCCTGCAGGACCTGGTTCACGGGATCGTTCTGCCCGGCTACATAGACGCCTACGCCCACCCCGCCAAGGGCAATCACCGCAGCAGCCGCGGCGGCCGCCACCCAACCGCGGACGCCGCCGAAACGTCGCCGATCCCGTCGGTTCCGGGCTGCGGCGAGGTCCACGACGTCGGGGGCAACGTGCATTATTGTGGGGCCAGCCGACGCTTCGGGAGCCGGCGACGGCGCGGATGCCACGCGTGGTTGTTGGGGGAGCTGCCGCAGAATGTCCTGCAAGAGCCCAGGCCGCGGTTCGGCCTCGTCGGCGAAGGAGGTGGCGAGGGTTTCGCGTGACTGCCTGACCCGGTCAAGGAACGCTGAGCGTTCAGGCGCGGTGGCAATGTAGTTGTCGATTTCCGCGCGCTCGGCGTCGCTCAGCGCGTCGAGGGCATAGATCTCGGCAAGCTCCAAGACGCGGCCTTCGGCAAGATCAATGGCTATATCGGTGGCGAACATCTTGCGGAGGTAACCTTCCTTCCCGAAGTTCTGCTTGTTGTCATCGTGTTCGGTCATGTCAGCTCACCCCCAGGCAAGTCTTGAGTCGGAGAAGTCCATCGCGGATGCGGGACTTGATGGTCGGAATCGCGGCACCGAGTTGTTCGGCGACTTCCCGATAGGTGAGCCCGCCATAGTAGGCGAGCCGCACGGATTCCAATTGCGTTTCCGTAAGGGTGCCAAGGCAACGGGTGACTGCTTCGGCCTCAAGCCGGCTGCTGGCTTCTTCTTCCACTGAATCGTGGTCAAGGAGTTGGCTCGCTGCGCCATACTTCGCTTCGCGGTCCGTGGCCGACTGGGCCGAACGGACGCGGTCGATCGCCCGCCTGTGGGTGATGGTCATGAGCCAGGCGAGCGGACTGCCCGCCTCGGGATTGAATTTGGCCGCGTTCTGCCAGACCTGGATGAAAACTTCCTGGGTGGTATCTTCGCTCAAGCCCGCATCTACCAAGACGCGCTTGGCCATCCCGAAGACCCGCCGCGCGGTGAGCCGGTAGAACTCGCTGAAGGCGGCCCGGTCGCCGTCGGCCATCAACCCCAGCAATTCCGCAAGCTGCGCATTGGAGCCGGCTATCAGGCCGGGGGCCTCGGGGCCTCGCACATTCGGTGTATCCATCACCGTCCAGCATAGATTGCTCGTGACCCCGGCAGTACCAGAAGCACTGCGAGTCTTGAGAGTAGTCACCTGAGCCCCTTCCGCGACCGTCGCTTCACCGGCCCCTTGCTTCGCAGGCCAGATGCCTGCCAGGCTGTTGGTGCCTGCATAGGGTGTTCGGCGCAGCGGGAGCTTTGGATGGGTGATCCGCCGAGGTGACCTTGCGGATATCTGGGCCGCTAGGTCAGCCCGCTAGAGCTTCGCGCCCGCAAAACCGTGTTGGCGCCAGGCCTCGTACACGGCGATCGAGGCGGCATTGGCCAGGTTCAGGGAGCGAAGCGATGGCAGCATCGGGAGCCGAACGCGGGCCGTGACGTGCGGGTCCTCTTTCAGCCACTGCGGAAGCCCGACGGATTCCGGGCCGAACAGCAGCACGTCGCCTTCCTGGTAGGCAATGTCCGCATAGGAGGCTTCGCCGTCGGACGTGAATGCGAAAACGCGATCGGGTTGCAAGGCCGCCCACGCCGCCTCGATGTCCTTATGCACCGTGACCACCGCGAGGTCGTGGTAGTCGAGCCCCGCCCGGCGCAACTTCGCGTCGGAGAAGTCGAAGCCCAGCGGCTCCACCAAGTGGAGCTCCGCGCCGGTGATGGCGGCGAGCCGGATAGCGTTGCCCGTGTTGCCCGGGATTTCAGGAGTATGGAAGAGGATGCGGAACACGTACCAATCCTAGCCAGCGGAAGTGCCCGCTTGGACAGCTCAGTGCATGCCGCGCAGCAGCCGGGCGAGCACCGGGATCACCACGGTGTTGGGCACGGGGCCCGAACCCAGGAACTGCTTGAGGCCGCGGGCCAGCCCGGAAGCGTTGACGATCTGGACTGAACCGAAATCTCCGTCCGTTCGCCGGTAGTGGTCGATGACTGGTTCGTGCGGGCTGCCGTCCGGGCTGTGGACTACCACCCAGCCCGTCACATTCAATTCCGGGAAGATCTCCTGCATGTGGCGCACGATCAGCTCGAGTCGCGGCGGTGGCACCGAACGGCCGCCGTGCTTGAGCGCCAACCCGTCCCAGGCATAGGCGCCCTTGGGAAGCAGCATGGAGCCGATCAACGCCAGGCGGTATCCGGCAAGCAGGGCGTGATCGATGTGGCTGTCGTCCGAGGGGGAGCGGAGACCGTTGATGAGGCGGGCCGAGGGGATGGCGGGCAGGATCTGGCGGCTGATGAGCTGGACTGTCCGCATTTCGCGCTGAATGCGGGCTTCGGCGCCGAAGATTCCACGCTTCCGGGGAATCCCGTGGATCTGCAGGGCGGCCTCGCCCTTGGAGATGAGGGGAACCTCGTGTGGATCATCGAAGGGCGGGACATAGACGGGGGCGTCGCCGGCGGTGTTGCGCGGGGCATTCGGCCTGTGGACCCCGGCGGTGGTGCGGGTTTCCCCTCCGGGAGCGCCGGCCCCGCCGTAGTTCGGTCTTTGCGCCGGATAGGGGGTTGCCCTGCCGGAAGCGCCGCTCGCGTAGCGGCGGTCGTACTCCGCGCGTCGTTTGGGATCAATCAGGGTCTCGTACGCGAGCGTGACCTGCCGAAAGACTTCAGGATCCCCGCCATGGTCCGGGTGGGCGTTCCTCGCAGCCTTTCGGTAGGCCACTTTGATCTCCTTGTCCGTCGCAGTGACGGGGACCCGGAGGACCTGATAGTGGGAACTGCTGCCCTCAGCCAACCATGGGCCTTTCTCTGGAAATTCTGAAGTTTCCCGCCGTCCCGGTGCGGAGTAGCGATCTTGGCAAGTCTAGCCAGCCATCCATGAGAACGACGGCGCCCCGGGCTTTAGTTCCCGGGGTCCCGCGCGTGCCGGTGGCATGATTCATGCTGTGAACTCCCCGGCCGGCGCCAATAGTCCCCTTGACCTACCAGGCACGGGTCCTGAGCGGCCGCGTGACGCTCCCCGCCGAAGGATCGTCCTGGCGGTGAATCCGGCTGCAGCATTTGGCCGGCACTCCCTTGCGGGGGACGAAGCCGAGCGCTGCCTCCGCGCCGCCGGCCTCGACGTCGTCGTTCTTCGGCGCAACAGCATGGACGCTCTGCGGGAAGCGGTAGACGAAGCCCTTCACACGGGCACCGATGCCTTGGTGGTGGTGGGCGGCGACGGCATGGTCCATTTGGGGGTCAACTCACTCGGTGGGACCGGGCTTCCGCTCGGGATCGTTCCCGTGGGCACCGGAAACGACGTAGCCCGGATGCTTGGGCTGCCTTTGCAGGATGTTGCGGGGTCGTGCGCCCGCGTGATCTCGGCGCTCGCCGACGGCGGGCGGGTGCTCGACGCAGGCCGCATCACCGCAGGCGGACGGACCACGTGGTTTGCCGGGGCTGTGTCCGCCGGCTTCGACGCCGCCGTCAACGAACGGGCCAACTCCTGGCGGTGGCCCCGCGGCTCGTTTCGTTACACGCTGGCGATGCTCCGGGAGTTGGGTTCGTTCCGGGCCATCAACTACACCGTGACGGCCGACGGCGTGACATCGAGGGAGGGTGCCATGTTGATTTCGGTGGCCAACGCTCAGTCGATCGGCGGTGGGATGCGCATCGTCCCGGACGCCGCGCCCGACGACGGGTTGCTCGATCTGTTTGTCGTCAAGCCTCTGTCCCGGCTGGCCTTCCTTGCGGTCTTCCCGAAGGTCTTCTCCGGCCGCCATACCTCGCATCCGGCCGTGGAAATCCGCCGGGTCCGCTCAGTGCGCCTTGCGGCCCACAACGTGGTGGCCTACGCCGACGGTGAGCGGATCGGCCTCCTTCCCTTGGACATCGACGTGGTTCCGGGCGCCCTGCGGGTGTTGGCCTGAGCAGGCCGTTCAGCGACGCGAGGCTACGGCCAAGCGGTTGAGCGCGAGTGCGGCCACCAGCAGCCCGAAGTCGCGGAGTGCGACGTCGAAGAAGTTGCCGAGCACCAGCAGGTTCACGATGATACCCAGAAGCCATACGGCTACCAGGAGCGAGCCAAAGCGCGGGCGGACCGCTACCGCAATACCGGCCACAATCTCTACGACGCCCACGATGTACATGAATGTCTGGGCAGGGATCGGCACCACCGAGGTGGCCACGGGGGCCAGGTAGATCGTCCAGTGGGTAAGCAGATTGGTGAACTTGTCCAGGCCGAAAATGATCGGCGCCACGGTGAACACGGTCCGGAGGAGCAGGAATGCCTGCCGCTGTGGATCCATGGACGTGAGTGATCCGGTTTTCGCTCGGGTTGCGGATGATGCAGTGTTCATGATGGCCTCTTCTAAAAGTAGATAGCTTGATTTTAGAATGTTCGGAGGAATTAAGCAACGAGTGTTGTTTTTAGAGTTAAGCTGGATCCATGACCGGACTTCCCTGGCTGCGTCGACTCTCGGCCCTCGCATCGCTCGACGACGGCAACCGCCGCCGCTTGTATGAACACGTCTGCGGTGCCAACCGCGCGGTGAGCCGCGACGACGCCGCGATGGCTCTCGGACTTCCCCGGAGCACCGCCTCCTTCCACCTGGACCGGCTGGTCCGGGACGGGCTCCTGAGCGTTGAATTCCGCAAACTCGGTGGCAAGGTTGGGCCAGGTTCCGGGCGCCCCGCGAAGCTCTACGCCCCGGTCATTGAAGAGATCGGCGCCTCGGTTCCGGAGCGCCACTATGACCTCGCCGGGGAAGTGATGGCCTCGGCCATCCAGGATCTGATGGCCGAGGGAGGTTCCCCCCGTGAGGTACTCCTCGGAACTGCTTATGCGCGGGGCCGCGAGGCCGGAAGCGCCGAGCCGCAATTCCTGGACCTTCTCGCGAGCCACGGCTATCGCCCGGAAGCTGACGACGACGGTGGGTACTCCCTGGTCAATTGCCCGTTCCACCGGCTGGCCGAAAGCCACACGAACGTCGTCTGCGCCATGAACGGCGCCTTCCTGAGCGGAGCGGCGGCCGCGTGCGGAATTGCCGAGGACCGGATCGCCGATGACAACCGCGAAGGCCATTGCTGCGCCAGGATCCGCCCCGCGGTTTGAGGAGTCGGATTGAGCAGCCGCCTTCCCCTGGCAAAGCCTGAATCCCGCTCCGTCGATAGACTTGGGTAGTGCCTGTTTATCTGGACCATGCCGCCACCACGCCCATTGCCGCCGTCGCCCTCAGTGCAATGACGCGCGAACTGGCGCGGACTGGGAACCCCTCGTCGCTGCACTCTTCGGGGCGCCGTGCCCGGCGAACGGTGGAAGAAGCGCGCGAGGCCATTGCCGCCGCTGCCGGGGCGCATCCTTCCGAGCTCATCTTCACGTCCGGAGGTACCGAGGCCGACAACCTCGCAGTCAAGGGCCTGTACTGGGCCCGCCACGACGAAGACGGCCGCCGCAAGCGGATCCTTTGCTCCGCCGTCGAGCACCATGCCGTGCAGGACACCGTCGAGTGGCTTGAACGGCACGAAGGAGCCGAAGCAGTCTGGCTCCCTGTCGATTCCCAAGGCGTGGTGCGGCTCGACGCTGTCCGGACAGAGATCGAACGCGATCCGGAATCGGTGGCCTTGGTGACCGTCATGTGGGCAAACAATGAGGTCGGGAGTATCCAGCCGGTCAGGGAGATCGTGGAACTCGCTGCAGGTCACGGCATTCCCGTGCACTCGGACGCCGTCCAGGCTTTCGGCTCGATCCCCCTGGGTTTCCGCGAATCGGGGCTCGCCGCGATGTCGGCGTCGAGCCACAAAATCGGCGGCCCAGTGGGCGTGGGCGCCCTGTTCCTCGGGCGGTCCACCAAGGTCACGCCCGTTCAGCACGGGGGAGGGCAGGAACGCGACGTCCGCTCGGGAACACTGGATACAGCGTCGATCGCGGCGTTCGCCGCCGCGGCGGAGTCAGCTGCCCAGAACCTGCCCGCGGAGCGCGAGCGAATCGGTGCTTTGCGCGACCGGATCATTGACGGAGTCCAGGCGGCCATTCCCGAGGCAGTGTTGCGCGGAGCGCCTGGAGACGCCCGGCTTCCGGGCAACGCGCACTTCACCTTCCCGGGATGTGAGGGCGATTCCTTGCTGTTCCTGCTGGACCTCGCGGGTATTGAGTCCTCCACGGGATCCGCCTGTACCGCAGGCGTCCCCAGGCCTTCGCACGTCTTGCTTGCCATGGGGCTGGATGAGGACACCGCGCGGGGCGCGCAGCGATTCAGCCTGGGGCATTCCTCGAACGATGCCGACGTCGACTCGTTGCTCAGCGCGCTGCCCGGCGCGTACGCCCGGGCGAGGTTGGCCGGAATGGCCGGGCATGAGTCCAGTATCCAGACCGCGGCGACGGTGGCCCGCGGCTATGTCGGCGACTCTGCCAGGGGCCCAGCAGGAGATCAGGCTTCCGGCAACAACTGATCCAACGGCACCGCAGGGTCAACCAAGCGGTCGGTGTCGACGCGGACCCGCCCGGCAATCAACGCCTTGATGGGCTTCTGGACGCGTTGCTGGTTGACGCTCATACCGGCCACCACGGCACTGTCCCGCAGCCAGAAGGCAATGAAGCTGTTCTCCTCCATCGAGCCGCGGATGACGGGCGCCGAACCCGCCGCCAGCGTGGGATATCCCCAGTACTCCATCGAGACGTCGAACTGGTCCGTGTAGAAATACGGGACCACGTCCAGCATCGCGTCCTGCCCCAGCATCGCTTTGGCCGCGACCTTGCCGCCGTTGAGGGCGTTGGACCAGTGCTCGCTGCGGTGGTGCTCGCCAGTGAAGGGGTGGAGGGCATTGGCAACGTCTCCCGCCGCAAAGACATCGGGACTGCTGGTCCGGAGCGAAGAATCGACCACGATTCCATTCCGGATTTCCAGCCCCATGGCTTCGGCCAGGGCGGTGTCCGGAACAACGCCCACGGCCACCACCAACAGGTCGGCTGGAAGGACCTCGCCGGAGTTGGTGACAACCGCCTGTGCCTTGCCGTCACGTCCCCTGATCTCCGCTGCGCTCGCGGGGAGCCGGAACTGGACGCCGTGCTTTTCGTGCAGGTTGCGGAAGAAGCCACCCAGCTCGGGTCCGATGGCCAGGCTCAGTGGCACGTCCTCCAATCCCAGCAGGGTCACCGCGTTGCCGTAGCTCCTGGCGGCCGCGGCAAGCTCCATGCCGATCCAGCCAGAGCCGACCATCACCACGTTCCTTCCGCCGACTGACAGCCCTTCCTTGAGTTTGCGCGAATCGTTGAAAGTCCGGAACGTCGTGACGCCGGCCAGTTCGGAACCGGGGAGGGGGATGTGCCGCGGTTGCGCTCCCGTGGCAATGAGTAGCCGGCTGAACTCGAGTTGCGTCCCTGAATCCAGCTGCAGGGTGTGGGTGGCAGGATCGGCGGCAATGGCCGCCTCGCCGAGGAGGAGTTCGACGCCGTTCTCCTGGTACCAGCCGGCCGCCAGCACCGGGACGGCGTCCTCGTCTGCCTTTCCCAAGAGAAACTCCTTGGAAAGCGGAGGACGCAGATAGGGCTGCTCATCCTCGGCGCAAACCACCGTGATCCTGCCTTCGAATCCTTCTGAGCGTAGGGTTTTGGCGGCGGTGGCTCCGGCCAGTCCGCCGCCGGCGATGACGATGGGTTCAGTCTCCATGGTGACTCGATTCGCGGGGGAGTGGAAGTTCGCGTGGACGCGGACGGTTCACGCAGTCGAACATCTAAAACTGATAGTTTTGACTTTAGAATTGTCCGTGATGGCGGTCAAGGCATTTTGGGGCCCATTCCGGCGGGGCGCTAGAATAGTCGGGCGCGCTCACTCTTTTCAGCCGCAATTCTCCTCCCCGACACCTACAGAAAGCCAGCATGCGAGTTCTTGCAGCCATGAGCGGCGGAGTCGATTCCGCCGTTGCCGCCGCCCGCGCCGTCGAGGCGGGGCACGACGTCGTCGGCGTCCACTTGGCGCTGTCACGCATGCCCGGAACGCTGCGTACCGGCAGCCGCGGCTGCTGCACGATCGAAGACTCCCGTGACGCTTGGCGCGCCTGCGATGTGCTGGGGATCCCGTATTATGTTTGGGACTTTTCGGAGCGATTCAAGGAAGACGTCGTCCAGGACTTCATCGACGAATACGCCGCGGGTCGCACTCCCAATCCCTGCATGCGCTGCAACGAGCGGATCAAGTTCGCGGCCTTACTGGAAAAGGCCATCGCGCTGGGCTTCGACGCGGTCTGCACGGGTCACTACGCCAAGGTCATCCAGGATGCGGACGGCAATCCCGAACTCCACCGCGCGGCCGATTGGGCCAAGGACCAGAGCTACGTTCTCGGCGTCCTGACCCACGAACAGCTCAAGCACTCCATGTTCCCGCTGGCCGAGACCCCCTCCAAGGCCGAGGTCCGCGCGGAGGCCGAACGCCGCGGCCTGTCCGTGGCGAACAAGCCGGACAGCCATGACATCTGCTTCATCCCCGATGGCGACACCGCGGGTTGGCTTGCCGAAAAGATCGACATGACCACAGGCGACATCGTGGACGAGGCCGGGACCAAGGTAGGGGAGCACCCAGGCGCCAACGCGTTCACGGTCGGCCAGCGCCGCGGGCTCAAGCTGGGCACTCCTGCCGCTGACGGCAGGCCACGCTTTGTGCTGGAAATCCGGCCCAAGGAAAACAAGGTTGTCGTCGGGCCCGAAGCCCTGCTCGCGATCGACGAGATCCGCGGAATCAAGGTGTCCTGGGCCGGACTGCCCATCGCCGAGGTAGCTACCGGAGCCGAGTTCGACTGCTATGCCCAGGTGCGGGCCCATGGCGACCCCGTTCCGGCCAAGGCGTCGGTAGGGCGGAATGTCGACGACGCCGGCATCGAGCGTGAAGGCCTCGTGGTGACACTTATCGATCCGCTGCGCGGAGTGGCCCCCGGACAGACCATCGTGTTGTATCAAGGCACGCGTGTACTGGGCCAGGCAACCATCGACGCCGCCCGGTCCCTCCAGCGCGCGGCGCTCTAAGGGTGTCCGCGGCAGCGCCCTAGCGGTGTCTGCGCCATTGCCTCCAGTGAAGGCCCGCTCCATACTTGGCTAAGCAGCGTTTCCGCTGCGGTGGTTGGGGTTCCGCATTCGGGACGGCGATGGCTGTGGCATTTCAAAAGAAGGCCCCGGGGGACATCAAGGCCGGGCAAATGGTCGAGGTGGCGGTTCTTGCTGAAGGCCCGATCGGCAGGGGCGGCGACGGTCCGTTGATCGCCCGGCTGCGCATCCCCGTTGAGCGCTTGCGGCGCGGTCCCACGGGACACCGGCTTGCCGTGCACATCAGGAAATGGCGCGGCACCAGCGTGGTTCCCATTACCCTCACGGCGCCGGGGGATCCGTGGCGCCTCGTCTCCGAGGACCCGCCCGCGGACTTGCGGGCACTCCTTGACGATTCGAGGTTCCTGGCCCAGCACGTCTATGGCGTGGCTTCGGCAACCCTTGACCTGTTCGAATCGACCCTGGGCCGGCGCATGCCGTGGAATCCGGAGGGGCGGCTCGTGTTGAAGGCCCGCGACCTCGTGACGGCCACGGACACCGGCTACGAGCGGGACACCAACATCATCCGCTTCGGGTCCATCGACCGCATGGGCTACAAGGTTCCGACCGCGTTGTTCCGGGACATCGTGGCGCACGAGGTTACGCACGCAATCCTTGATGGATTCCGGCCGGCATGGGGTGATGCGATGGCCACGGCGGAACAAATCGCCTTGCATGAAGCGCTGGCGGACCTTGTTGCCGTCCTTTCT
The DNA here is from genome assembly GCF_026241105.1 of Arthrobacter rhizophilus. Classification (GTDB taxonomy): domain Bacteria; phylum Actinomycetota; class Actinomycetes; order Actinomycetales; family Micrococcaceae; genus Arthrobacter. Next base: position 314,163 of record NZ_JAPFFT010000001.1, read on the forward strand.
GTGTTTTCTTCGCGGGACGTGGTGTACCGCCAGCTCAAGGCCGCGGCCGGCGGATTCGAGGCCGGACAGGAAGTGGACGAGACCGTCTTGATGCGGTCCATCTTCGACTTTGCCCGGGATCTCTATGCCCGCGGCCCGCTGCGTGAGCCGTTCGTCGGTGCGGTCCCCGACCACTGGCAGGAGCTGCCGGAGCCGCACCAGCGTGGCGCGGTCGTCGTCGGGGCCGTGTTGCGAGCTGTCCATAGACTCTGGGTCGAACGGAACCGCCGCTTCGGTGAGGGGCAGAGCCTGCAGCAAAAAGCCGAGTCCGGATCCATCGTGGGCATCAGGGTCCTGCGCATGCTCATCCGGGGGCTGGCCTACATGCCTCCTGTGGACGTCTCCTGGCACGACCTGTTGCGGGGGGTCATGGCATCGGACCTGGACATGGTTCCAGAGGACGCGCACGGTTACCGGGAGGCCCTCCAAGCCGAATTCTCCGGGATCGGCATCCATCGAGTCTCGCTGTCCAATATTTCCGGGGTGGACAACTACCAGGGGCTGCGGTACCCTATTCGGCTCACGGCACTGGGCTCGGATCCCCAAGAGGTCCAGCGCTTTGTCTGGGAAAACCCCCGGCTGCTCGATGCCGCCCGTTTGGAGCGCCGAACTCCGCTTAGTTCCACGCGAGTGCGGACTTCCGAGCGGGTCACCCCGGACGGCTTCGTCGTCTCGGAGATCGGAGCGTCCTTCATTCAGACGGTGCGCATGAGCCGAAAAGAGGCCTATGTGCGTCTTGGCCTGAAGACCGAGCGCGAGTATGTGGACATCCGCGGAGGCGGAGTCTTGAGGTTCGACGCCGGTGGCCGCCTCGTCTACGCGGCGCTGAAACCGGTGATGTCCCGTGAACGGCAGGCTGCATTGTTCGTCTCGGACGAACAGCGCGCCGCTGAAGAGGAGGCTTCCGGCGGAGTCCAGGACAAGTTCCACGGGACCGGTGAATAGCCCTTCGGAATCAGGCGTTCCTGCGCATGGTGATCGATATAGCCGACGACGCGACCAAAGAAAAGTAAATTTTGTGTCTCAACTCACAGAATCAAACGTTTCACCAAGAATCCTTCTGATTGAATCGTGAAATCAGGAGTATGTGCTCCGAGGAAATTACCGACGGCGGTACGCCGTATCCATCGAACAGAAAGTTCACTGATGGCAATGAACAAAAAAGCCCTGCGCAGCGTTATCGCGTTCGCGGGCATCTCCGCATTCGCTTTGACGGCCTGCACGGGCCCGTCCGGCGGCGGCGGTTCGGCTTCTTCAGCTGCCAGCGGCCCGATCGCCTACGGCACCACCGATAAAGTGACCGCGCTCGATCCCGCTGGTTCTTACGACAACGGTTCCTTCATGGTGATGAACCAGGTCTATTCCTTCCTCCTCAACTCGAAGCCCGGAAGCGCCGAGCCCGTGCCGGATCTGGCGGAATCGGCGTCGTTCACGTCGCCCACCGAGTTCACGGTCAAGCTGAAGTCCGGACTCAAGTGGGCCAACGGTCACACGCTGGACTCCACCGACGTTAAGTTTTCGTTCGACCGCCAGGTCAAGATCAACGACCCCGCCGGACCGGCGTCCCTCCTCGAAAACCTGGATAGTGTCTCCACCCCCGACGCCAACACCGCGGTTTTCAAACTGAAGCTCGCCAACGACCAGACGTTTGCACAGATCCTCAGCAGCCCGGCCGCGCCGATTGTGGACCACCAGGTCTTCCCGGCGGACAAGCTGCTTTCCGATGACGACATCATCAAGGCCAAGGCGTTCTACGGCCAGTACACGATCGACAGCTACAAGAAGAACGAGCTCATCAGCCTCAAGGCCTACCCGGACTACAAAGGTGTTCTGGGCAAGCCGGCCAATGACGCGGCGACCATCAAGTACTACGCCGAGCCGACCAACATGAAGTTGGACATCCAGCAGGGCAACATCGACGTTGCTAACCGAAGCCTCAGCGCCACCGATGTCGATGACCTCAAGAAGGACTCCAAGGTCAAGGTAAACGTTGGACCGGGCGGCGAAATCCGCTACATCACGTTCAACTTCAACACCATGCCTTTTGGCGCCAAGGCAGCGGGGGCGGACCCGGCCAAGGCACTCGCCGTACGCCAGTCGATCGCCAACCTGGTTGACCGCCAGGCAATCGCCGACCAGGTCTACAAGGGCACATACCTGCCGCTGTACTCCAATGTTCCCAGCGGTTTCCTGGGCGCCAACGAGTCCTTCAAGGACGCATACGGCGACAACGGAAAGCCGAGCCTGGACAAGGCCAAGAAGGTCCTCTCCGACGCCGGCGTCAAGGATGTTGTCACCCTGAACCTGCAGTACAACCCGGACCACTACGGCAAGTCCTCAGGCGACGAGTACGCCATGATCAAGGACCAGCTTGAGAAGTCGGGTCTCTTCAAGGTCAACCTGCAGTCCACCGAATGGGTGACCTACAGCAAGGCCAGCCGCGCCGACGAATACCCGCTGTTCCAGTTCGGTTGGTTCCCGGACTTCAGCGACGCCGACAACTACCTCACCCCCTTCTTCCCGAAGGGCGGCTTCCTGAAGAACCACTACGACAACCCGGCAGTGACGGATCTGATCAACAAGCAGCTGACCACCACTGACAAGTCGGCCCGCGAGTCGGCCATCAAGGACGCCCAGAACGCATTGGCGAAGGACATTTCCACTTTGCCGCTGCTCCAGGGCGCACAAGTTGCCATTTCGGCGAAGGGCGTGAACGGCGTCGACAAGACGCTTGACGCATCCTTCAAGTTCCGATTGGGAACCGTTTCAAAGTAAGCAGCCGGTCGGGGGAGGCGGGTGCCAACAGGCGCTTTGCCTCCCCTTACTGCTGATTGCCTCACATATGAGCAAAACCCCGCGCGATCCGCGGGCAATGAACTTTAGGTAGCAATGACAACACTTATAGAGGTGCCCGACGTCGAACCGGACGCGGTCGCTCCCAAGAGCAAATCAGCGGGCGGAGGTCTGGGCAGGTACATCGTGGTCAGGTTTTTCCTGATCATTCCCACGATCTTCATCCTTGTAACGCTGGTTTTCTTCCTCATGCGGGTCATCGGTGACCCCATCACTGCAGCGCAGGGTGGTCGGCTTCCTCCTGACGTCCTGGCACAGCGAATCCACGACGCCGGTTACGACCGGCCGATCATCATCCAGTACTTCGAATACCTGGGCCAATTGGTCACCGGCAACTTCGGCACCACCATCACGGACCGGCGGCCCGTCGTCGAAATGCTGTCGACGTTCGGCGCAGCCACCCTTGAGCTGTCTATCAACGCGCTGATCGTGGCACTCGCTGTCGGTATCCCGTTGGGCCTGATCGCCGCTCAGCGTCGCGACAAGGCCGCAGACGCCTTCCTCCGTTGCTTTGCAATCCTTTGCTATGCCACCCCGGTCTTCTTCTCGGGGCTATTGCTGAAACTGACGTTCTCCGTGTGGCTCGGCTGGCTGCCAGTGGCCGGGCGTGTCTCCACCCGCACCGAGCTGACCATGGGTCAACTCGCGGCTCCGACCGGCATCTACTGGCTAGACGCATTGCGCAGCGGGAACTTTAACGCGCTGGGCGACATCGTCTCGCACGCAGTGCTTCCAGCCATTGCCTTGGGCCTCCTGACCGCAGGCGTCTTCCTGCGCCTCGTCCGCACAAATGTCATCGGCACGCTGGGCAAGGACTACGTTGAGGCCGGGCGTTCACGCGGCGTCAGCGAGTTCCGGCTCGTCACCAAGCATGCCTACAAGCCGGCGCTGATCCCCATCATCACCGTCATGGGCCTGCAGATCGCCCTCATGTTGGGCGGTGCTGTCCTGACCGAGACCACCTTCGAATGGAAGGGGCTCGGCTACCAGTTGGTCCAGTACCTGAACGCCAGGGACTTCGTAGCAGTCCAAGGCATTGTGGTGCTGTTGGCCGTTATCGTGGCCATCACCAACTTCGTCGTGGACATCATCGCCGCGCTGATCGACCCGCGAGTGAGGTACTGAGATGAGCACTGCAACAATTCCCGGACGGAAGAAGTCCTTCCTGTCCGGACTCCCGGTCATTTCCCACCTCAACAAGAGCGTTGGCCTGCAGCGTGGCATGCTCATCACCGGGCTCGTACTGACCGGGTTCTTCCTGCTCTGCACGGTGCTGGCCCCGTTCATAGCGCCTTACGGCTACGCCCAACTGAGTGATGCTTCCGGCTCGTTCCCCACCCAGCAGGCCCCCAACAGCAAGCACCTGCTCGGTACGACAGTCGGCGGCTATGACGTCCTTTCGCGGGTCCTCTGGGGTTCGCAGACCGCCGTGACCGTGATCGTCGTCGCCGTGGCGATGTCCATCTTCCTCGGAGTGGCGCTGGGCCTGCTCAGTGGTTACTTTGGCGGCTGGCTGGACCGGGTCCTCGTGGTCATCGCCGATGCCATCTATGCTTTCCCGACGCTGCTGCTGGCGATCGTCATCTCGATCGTCGTCAGCAGGGGACAATCGAGCTTCTGGGGCGGCATCTTGTCGTGCTCGTTCGCAATCACCGTGGTGTTCGTTCCGCAATACTTCCGCGTGATCCGCGCCGAAACCATCAGGCTCAAGGCCGAGCCGTTCGTCGAATCAGCCATGGTGCTGGGTGCTTCCAGCCTGCGGATCATCACCCGCCACATCTTCAAGAACGCCACCAGGACACTTCCGCTGATGTTCACGCTGAACGCCTCCGAAGCAATCCTGACCTTGGCCGGCCTCGGATTCCTGGGATTCGGCATCGAACCGTCCTCTGCGGCCGAATGGGGCTTCGACCTCGACAAGGCCATGGCCGATGCGTCCTCCGGCATCTGGTGGACCGGCGTCTTCCCCGGTATCGCGATCGTCCTCACAGTGCTCGGTTTGACCTTGGTCGGCGAGAGCATCAACGACCTCAACGATCCCCGCCTACGCGGACGCAAGCGTGCCGGAGGCAAGGCCTCCCGCTCCAAAGTGACGGCAGGAACCGACGGCAAGAACACAGGAGCCCTTTCGGCTCCTGAATCAGAAGCAGGTAAGGCATGACCACCAACATCGGCAACATCTCGGACCAGCCGCAGGAACCGGGGCGGCCAGTCCTGGACATTGAACGGCTCAAAGTCACCTTTGCCACGGACAGCGGCGACGTCTACGCCGTCAAGGACGTCAGCCTCGAGGTCAAGGCCGGGGAAGTGCTGGCGATCGTAGGGGAGTCCGGCTCCGGCAAGACTGTCACCGCGAAGACCATTCTCGGTCTTCTCCCCGAGACAGCCATCAGCTCGGGAGCCGTGCTGATCAATGGCAACAACGTGATCAGCGTCAGCGCGTCCAAGCTCCGCAAGATCCGTGGCCGGGACGTGGCCATGGTCTTCCAGGAACCTTCCACTGCGCTGAACCCCGTGTTCACGGTTGGCTGGCAGATCGCCGAAGGCATCCGGGCCCATGCCTCCGACGGACACCGGATCTCGGCCAGGGAAGCCAAGAAGCGGGCCACGGAGGCACTGCGGAAGGTGGGCATCCCCGATCCCGAAACCCGTGTCAACTACTATCCCCACCAGCTTTCCGGAGGCCAGAAGCAACGCGTAGTCATCGCGGCTGCGCTCGCCTTGAACCCGGGGTTGATCGTGGCGGACGAGCCGACAACGGCACTTGACGTCACTGTCCAGGCCGAGATCCTGCAGCTGCTCCGGGACCTACGGGACAAATACGGCACCTCGATCGTCCTCATTACGCACAATATGGGTGTGGTGGCAGACCTTGCTGACCGCGTGGTGGTCATGTATCAGGGCGATGTCGTCGAAGAAGCCACGGCCAAGGTTCTCTTTGCGGAGCCCAAGCAGGACTACACCAAGAAGCTGCTGGCCGCCGTGCCGCACCTCGGCCGCAACTCAGCATCCGAAGGGGCCACCCAAAGGCTGCACCAAGGCGGGAAAGCCCTCGTTGAAGCCAAGAACCTCACCATCGAGTATCCGGGCCGCCTCGGAAAACCCGGGTTCAAGGCCGTGGACAACGTCAGCTTTACGGTCTCCGAGAACGAGGTCTTTGGCCTGGTAGGCGAGTCCGGTTCGGGCAAGTCCACTATCGGACGGGCCATAGCCGGCCTCAACCGGATCACCGGTGGCAGCCTCAAGGTCCTCGGTTACGAAATGCTGGACTTCAAGGAACACACGTTCAAGCCGCTTCGCAAGGACATCGGCTTCGTCTTCCAGGACCCGGCAGCCTCGTTCAACCCCCAGCTGACCATCGGCGAGTGCGTAGCGGAACCGCTACTCATCCACACCCATCCGAGCCCGGCTCAAGCACGCCTGCGTGTGGCGCAGTTGCTTGAATCGGTGCAGCTGCCGGCGTCGTACGCTGAACGCTTCCCGCACGAGCTCTCCGGCGGGCAGCGCCAGCGTGCTTCGCTGGCGCGTTCCCTCGCCCTCAATCCACGCCTTTTGATCGCCGACGAGCCAACCTCGGCCCTCGACGTTTCCGTACAGGCAAAGGTCCTGGAACTGTTCAAGGACATCCAGGAAGAGTTCGGTTTCGCCGCGCTGTTCATCAGCCACGACCTCGCAGTGGTGGACATGCTCTCCCATTGGGTGGGCGTGTTGTTCAAGGGCAAGCTGGTGGAGCAGGGAATCGGTAGCCAGATCATGGGAAATCCGCAGCATGACTACACCCGCAGGCTCATCGCCTCGCTGCCGGTGCCGGACCCTGATGAGCAGGCCCGACGCCGGGAAGACAACCGCGAGCTGCTGGGCACCGAGCTACTCGAAAGCTAGCCTCGTCCCTGACGGAAAGACCCGCCTTTCTCGTGAAAGGCGGGTCTTTCGTCTGTGCCGGTCTTTCCCGTGCTGCCTATTCGGAGACGATGCTGATGTTGAAGAGCTTGTCCTTCGGCTGACGCATGAAGATCCGGAGCCACAGCGGCATCCACATTTCCAGGCCGCGGGCGACGTCGAGCCCGCCAAGGTCGTGGATGTGTTCGGGGAGCCAGCCGAACTCCCGCAGGAGCGCGACGACGGTGGCTTTCGCGTCGTCGTCGTTCCCCGCCACGAAGACGTCGTGGGCGCCGTCGGCGAGCCTGAGCGGATCAACCATCAGCGGAGCCTCCAAGGTGTTGAGGGCCTTGACAACGCGGGCCTCGCGGAAGGAACGCTGGATGGTTTCGGCGATGCTGTCGGTATTGCAGACCGAAAGCGTCGGCGGGAACCCGGCGGAAAAGTCCAGGGGATTGGACACATCAACCAGGACCTTGCCTGCCAGGTTCGCAGCCCCGGCCTCACTCAACGCCGCGAGCGAGACCGTGCCGGGCGTTGCGTTGACCACGATCTCGGCCATGGCCGCCGCCTGGGCGAAGGAACCCGAGCTAGCTGCCGAACCCGCCTGCGCCGCCCATTCCGTTCCTTTGGGATTGCCCGCCTCCCGGGAACCCATCATGACCTCATGGCCAACCGCCACCAGTTTGCTGGCCAATGCGTGCCCCACCCTTCCGGTGCCAAGAACTGCGATTTTCATGCGTGCTCTCCTTTTCATCGGCGCGGACATGCCTATTCTGCCCCTCAAGGCGCGGCCAGCACACCATAGACTGGAGGAATGACTGAGCAGAACCATGCCCTTCCCGACGCCGATTCCTTCGATCCCGCGGCCAGCTCCCTTGCCGGCCGTGTGGACAAGTCCGTCATGGACGAGCTGCTCTCCATCCGGTCCAGCATCGACAACATTGATGCCACCCTCGTCTTCCTCCTCGCGGAACGCTTCAAGGCCACCCAGAAGGTTGGTGTCCTCAAGGCGACGCACAAGCTCCCGGCAGGGGACCCGGGCCGCGAATCCGCCCAGATCGCACGGTTGCGCAGACTCGCCGAGGAAGCGCACCTGGATCCTGCCTTCGCCGAGAAGTTCCTGAATTTCATCATCAGCGAGGTCATCCGGCACCACGAGGCAATCGCCGAAGACCACCAGGCATCCATCGCGCAGGCCTGAACACATGCCCGCAGAAACCGCGCAGAACCAGGTCACGGCAACGGCCCTGGGTCCTTGGCCCGGGACCGATCCCGCGGAGGCCGCACGGATTATCCGTGGCGAACTGGGCAGTCCGCACCTGCCGTTCCTGGCTGAGCTTCCGGACCGTGGCGTTGGATCCGATCCCCTTGGCCGGACTGCTTCACTGCTGGTTGAGCTGGCCATCGACGTGCAGCCCCACGGCTGGCGCCTGGTTGACCGCCCGGGGAAAGACCTGCGGCGTGCAAGGTCCGCGCTTGCTACCGACATCAACGTCCTGGCTGACGTTGCCGGCTCGGAAGAAACTTCCGCGGAGGCGCTGAAGATTCAGCTGCGCGGTCCCATGAGCCTCGCAGCGGGCCTTTACCTGCACAACGGGGAGCGTGCCCTTCTTGACTACGGGGCCCGCAGGGACATCGCGGAATCCCTGGCCGCCGGCATCGCCGAGCACATAACGCGGGTCCGAGCCGCAGTGCCGGGAGCCGACGTGGTGATCCAACTCGACGAGCCGGACATTGCTTCTGTGTTGGCAGGTACTATTCCCACCGCGAGCGGCTACCGTACCCTTCGGTCCATCCCTGGCGAAGAGGTCACCGGCGCCTGGCGGTTGGTGATCGACGCTTTGCGGGCAGCTGGAGTGGCCGAGACAGTAGTCTCCGTTCCGGAGATCGAAGCACCCATCCAGCAGATTCTGGCCGCCGGAGCCGACGGCGTCGCCCTTCCGCTCAAGGCGCTCACCACGCGCCAATGGGAACAGATTGCGACGGCGGTAGAGGACGGCAAGCGCTTCTGGGCCGGCGCACTGGCCACTGAAAATCCGCGGGCAACCTTGCCACGCACCGCCGAGGTGGTGGACACCGTTTGGCGGCCTTGGCGCCAACTCGGCTTACCGGCGTCGAGCTTGGGGGCCGTGCGTGTCACACCGTCGGACGGGCTGGCCGAGTACTCGCCGTCGGGGGCCAAAGAGGTCCTGACCCGCTTGGCCCAGCTTGCCGATGGATTGAACCAGCTCGCCCTCGGCTAGCCGCTTCCCGGCCTCTTTTAGATCCGCCGTTCCCAGCGGTCCGGCTCGGCGTACCGGGGGAGCCCGACGGCGGCGGTGGCGGTCCGCGAGGCTGCCGCGCCATCCGTCCCGGGCAGCGAGGGCGCCAATCGGTAATCAAAGGAGCCCGCGTAAACAAGGACCAAGCCGACGTGTTTCTGGAGCACCTTCACCTGGATCCGATGCTTGCCTTCCGCCGCATCCCACCACTGCTCTGCGTAGGCCTTCGCATCGAGCGCAACGGGCAAGGCCAGCCTCAGGGGACCCAGGAACAAACGCGACGCACCCGAGACGCCGCGAAGCCGCCCCTCCGGTGTGACATCCAAATCCAGCCCCGTGGCCAGCCGGCGGTAGCGGCCCAGGTAGTCGATGAGCCGGGTGCCACGGTCGTTGCCGGTCTCCGCGACCGTGGTGTCATGGAACAAGCGGGTACGCCCGGGAAAGAAAATTTCACGCCGCGCCGTGAGGCTGGACCGTCCGAACGGATCAAAGTGTGCGTGGTTCTCGATGCGGAACGGAATGCGCTCGCCGTACTCGGGGAAGAAGGCCTGTTCCCCGGCAACCGTGGCCAGGAGCGGACGGAGCCATTTCTGCCGGCAGCCGACCACATCGAACACACCCTCGCCGATTCCGTATGATCCGGACCCCGGCGCAAGCGAGAAATAGTCCTGGAGTTCAGGCTGCAACTGCCGGAACTTGCTGCCCAGCGCCAACTCGTAGATCGGTGTGCTCATGGTGGTTCCTCGGGTTGTGGGTGTTGGTTTGATAGCTCAGTGCCTGGCGGCGCTACAGACGGCCCGCAGCCTTCAGCCGAATGTATGCATCGGCCAGGCGTGGCGGTAGTTCAAGAGGCTCGGCGTCGACCACTTCCGCACCAAGCTGGCGCAGTTGGGCGCTGACTGCCTCACGGTCAAGGAGGGCTCGCTCGGCGGCCGAGGCACGGAAGACCTGGCTCGCCGTCGTGCGTTCCTCCTTCATTCGCCCCAGCAGGGGGTCACGGACCGATGCAACCAACACGACGTGCTGCCTCACCAATTGCGCCACCAAGGGAATGAGTCCTTCCTCGGGGGCCCCGCCGTCGAGCGAGGTCAGCAGCACTACCAGGGAACGGTGCGCGGAAATGGCCCGCACTTGGGCCGGGATCTGCGCCCAATCCATCTCGATCAATTCGGCCTCGAGCGGCGCCATGGCCTGGACCAAGGAGCCGAGGAGATTGCCCTTGGCTGCCGAGTCGACGCGCCCGCGGACGCGTCGATCGAACGCGAAGAAGTCCACGCGGTCTCCGCCGCGCTCTGCCAGCACTGCGAGCAGGAGGGCGGCTTCCATCCCGGTGTCCAGGCGGGGCTCGTCGTCGATGCGTGCTGCGGCCGTGCGCGAGGTGTCGAGCATGATCACCACGCGTCTGTCCCGCTCGGGGCGCCAAGTCCGGACGACGACAGCGGTGCGCCGCGCGGTCGCCCGCCAGTCGATGGAGCGCACGTCATCGCCCCGTACGTAGTCCCGGAGCGAATCGAACTCGGTGCTGGCTCCACGGATCTGGACCGCAGCCTTGCCGTCGAGTTCCCGCAGTTTCCGCAGCTTGGAGGGTAGGTGCCGCTTGGAGTGAAAAGGCGGCAGGACGCGCAGGCGGCCGGGGAGAGACACAGTTCGTTGCCTCGCCGCCAGCCCGAGGGGGCCAATCGAACGGAGCGTGACGTGCGGTGCTGTCAGGTCGCCACGCCGTGTGGGCCTGAGCCGGACTGACATTCGCCGCCGCTCACCAGCCGGGATCCCGACGCGCTGGACGGGGGCTATGGTCCCGGCGGAGGGTTGCCAAGCGTCACGCACCAGCCCGCGGAAGGTCCGACGGTTGCCGTTCTCCAGCGTCAGTACAGATTCCGCCTCCGAGTGGAGGGTGACATTGCCCGGATCCTGGCGCCGCAGGGAGACCTTGGCAGGCGACGCGGCCAGCAGGATGTCGGACACCATCAGGGCCAAAAGCCCGGCCGCGATGAGGAGGACCGTCCCCCACGCAGGGAACAGCAACAAGGGGACCAACGCGGCGAATACCAGCAGCACAAAGCGGCCTGTGATGGCCATTCAGCACCCCCGGACAGGTTTAAGGCGCGGCACCATCAGCGCGGAACGGGGACAGAAGCAAGGATGCTGCCCAGGACATCATCCACGCGGACGCCATCCATCTGCGCTTCAGGGCGAAGCCCGACGCGGTGCCGCAGACATGGCAGGGATAGTGCCTTGACGTCGTCGGGGGTGACGAAGTTGCGTCCGGATAACCATGCCCAGGCACGCGAGGTGTTCAGCAATGCAGTGGCGCCACGAGGGGAAACCCCCAACTGGAACGACGGAGCAGCGCGCGTCGCCCGGACGACGTCCACAATGTAGCCGAGGATCTCGGGGGCCACCGTCACCCTGGCCACGGCATCGCGGGCGTTTTGGAGTTCGACGGCGCCCGCCACCGGCCTGACTCCGGCTGCCAGTAAGTTGCGCGGATCAAAACCTTCGGAGTGCCTTCGGATCACTTCGATTTCCTCGGCGCGTCCAGGCAAGGGCATGGAGAGCTTGAGGAGGAAGCGGTCCAACTGGGCTTCCGGCAGGGGATAGGTGCCCTCGTATTCCACGGGGTTCTGGGTGGCGGCAACAATGAACGGTGATGGCAACGGACGGGAAAGTCCGTCCACGGATACCTGGCGCTCCTCCATGGCCTCCAGCAGCGAGGCCTGGGTCTTGGGAGGCGTTCGGTTGATTTCGTCCGCCAGCATGATGTTGGTGAAGACCGGTCCTTCGCGGAAAGTGAATTCCGAGGTGTGCGAATCGTATACGAGGGAACCGGTGACATCGCCGGGCATGAGGTCCGGCGTGAACTGGATGCGTTTCGTATCCAGGCTGAGCGCGGTGGACAAGGCACGCACGAGCAGCGTCTTGGCAACCCCGGGTACGCCTTCCAGCAGGACGTGACCCCCGCAGAGCAACGCGATGAGCATGCCTGTCACCGTTGCATCCTGCCCGACGACGGCCTTGCCTACTTCGTGACGGACGTCCAGCAGGGCTTTGCGGTCGGGATCAGAGTCCGCAGAGTGCCGGACCGGCTGCTGCGCCGGTGGTCCCTGTGATGCCGGCCCTCCTGAGTAGCCGTAGTTCCCGTCGGTGAAGCTGTTTGCTTGATTGCTCATTGGGCTGTCGCCTCCTGCTCGAGTTTTTCGATGTTTTGTGCCCATCGGACCAGTTCGGATTCGGTGCCGGGCTGGTGGTCCAGCAGCATCCGGAGCTCCTGTGCCGGCCGGTCCATCTTTCGGGCCACCGCATCGATGACGGCATCTGCGCCCACTTCGGGGCCCAGCCGGAAATGCCTCGCAAGCCTGGTCAGGGCGCCGGCCCGTAGATTGTCGGCTGCCCGGCCGACCGCCCGCGAGTCCTGGTACAACCGGGCGCGGCCTTCGGCCGTTTCTGCGGCCTTGACCACCACCGGCAACGGTTCGAACACGAGCGGACCGAGGCGCCGGCCGCGCCACAGCACGGCGAGCAGGGCGACGACCATCAGCCACAGGCCCAGGAAGCCCACCCAAGGTGGCGCCAATTCATTGAGCGTAGCCGGCCTGCCGGCGGTGGGTACGTCTCCGAGCCCGGGGAGATACCAGACGAGATCCGGGGCAGGTCCAAGGGTACGGAAGGCCAATGCGGCGTTGCCCTCTTCCTGCAGCAGATCGTTGCTGATCATGGCCGCGCTGCCGAGAACCACCAGCCGTCCGTCCGTGGTGGCGGCGTACATCCCGCCGTCGCCGGTGCCTGGGCTGTAGCACATCGCGTCGGCTCCCTTGTAAAGGAACCCGTTCTTGCCGGAGACACGGCCTGCGACGAGTGGATCCGCTTGGCGACATCCCGCGTCCAACGTTGCCGTGCCGCTAGGAACCACGCCGGCGTGACGGATCCCGCTGCCCAGTCCGGTCAGGGTCCGGGGACCGGGAGACACCACCACCACGCGACCGGCTGATTTCAGCAACATGTGCAATTGGGCAGGGTCGAGATAGCCATTGCGGTCGTACAGCAGGACGGTGGCGCCGGGTTTCCCTGCCAGGAACGAGGCTGTGGAGGCGAAGGAATTGGATTCCGTGACCGTTACTCCGTGCTGTCGGAGGACTTCGGCTGCTGCCATGGCCCCGTCGGGGGCCGGATTGCGGGCAGACAGGGGTGCCTTGTCCGTGCTGGCGGAATTTTGGGCCACGGTGAGGATGCCAAGCACGGCGACGATCGCTCCGATGATGATCCAGGCGATATGGCGTCTCGACCAGCCAAGCAGCCGCGAGGTCCACCGAAGCCTCTGGCCGTCCTGGGCCCTGTCCTGACCGTGTGTTCCGCCCGGCGCTCGGTCAGGGGTGCCACGTTCCTTGGCCGTGCCGGGAGCTGAAGTCATCGCGGCACCGCCAAACCGTTGCCTGCCTGACCGAGGAAATCAGGTTTTGTCGCCGACAATTCTGTGTCCAGTGCCAGGACGGCAGCGTGATCGGATGAGGTGGCCGCTGCCTTGCCGTATTTCACCCCGTCGAAGAGTCTGGCCGCGTGTTCAAGCCGCGAACCGGCGGTCGCGAACGCGCGCCCTAATTGGACAGCCGCCTCGTCCGCGGTCCGGCCCGCTTGGGTATCAATGATTGCGCGGTCCTCAGCCGAGCGAACCACCGCGCGGAACTGCTCGACAACGGCCGTCTGCCAGTCTCCACGGCCTGCTGCGGCAGATGCCCGCGCGCGGAAAGCCTCGGCATTCACCGAGGACGCGTCGTCGAAAACCTCCGCAGATTCCTTCCGGCGGGGGTTGAGCCGTGGCCTGACCACGATCACGGCAACCACGATGAGGACTACCGCCAACACTCCAATCAGGAGCATGCCGATGTTCGGCCCGCTGATGGAATCGCCGTTCAGGGAACGGAGCCATTCGATGAACTGGTTCCACATCTCATCGATCCAACTGGGCTTGGCCGACGTGTATCGCGGCTTGGAGAGTTCCTCAACCGCCCATCGTTGGGCTTCCTCGCGGTCCGGGTCAACGGGAGGTTCGGAGGCAACGAAAAGAAAGGAAAAAGGCGCGGATCCCGGGATCATCCTGTTGGCGAACCCTGGCCGGTCACGGGCGGCCATGGCGGCGCGTTAAGTTGACGAACCCCGCCGCGGCCGGGAACGCCGTCGGGATCTTCTCCGGTCTCCAAAAGCCGCAGGAGCTCCAGATCCAGGCCGTCACGTCGCATCCGCAAGTCCATGTAGATCAGCGCGGATACGGAAGTTTGGAACGCGAACCCAACCGCACCTACGAGAGCCCCTACGACCGAGGAAACCACCAACAGGACCACCGTTGTCGTGGTCACTTGTCCGGCGCTCGGATGAGGCGAAAAGACGGCCGTCAATCCGCCGGACGCCAAGCTCACGGGAATCTGGATGACCTGCGCGATGACTCCCACCATGAAGCCAACAAGCAGTGTGATGCCAAAGATCCGCCACCAATTCCTCGACGTCAGGGTCCACGAGCGACGAAGACCGGCGAAGACGCCGGCTCCTTCTATGGTGACGGCGGCCGGGGCCACCATCAGCTTGGTGTAGACCCAGATATATACGACGACGGCGCCAAGTCCCAGGGGAAGGACCAGAAGCAGCCCGGCAGGTCCCATGCCAGTCAAGATGAGCGCGGCGAGCAAGAACAGGACCACGAAGAACAGCAATGATCCGGCCAGCAGGAGGACAGCGAGGCCCACGAGGGGCCAGATACGTGAGCGGGCCAGCGACCACATTTGCTTGAACCCGGTAGGGCGGTTCAGCGCCGACCTGGCGACGGGTATGGCCATGACGCCTTGGAGGATGGCGGCGAGCCCCATGGCGAGCAATGAGATACCCATAGCCCCGGCAAAGACGCCAAGGATCGGGCCAAGATACCGCATCGATTCCGACTGGCTCGTGAATCCGCCTACGGGAGGTTGTGCGATCCCGAGCATCCCCAGCGCGGCAACCCCGCTCAAGGCGCCGATGATGGCTTGGACGATAAGTGCGGAACCGAACATGGTTTTGGCGTTCCGGCGGATGGTTTGGAAAGCGCCGTCCATGATCTCGCCGAACATCAGCGGCCGGAGGGGCACGATTCCGGGTTTCGGGGGAGCGACATAGCGGGGCTGGCCATAAGGCGGCGGACCGCTCGCGGACCAGCGCGGATCAACCGGGGCGCCCCATGATTGCCCCGGATACTGTGGCGCGCCCCATTGCGGCTGGGCACCCCATTGCGGCTGGGCGCCGGGCGGTGGCGCGCCCCATTGCGGCTGGGCATCCCACGGTGACCGCGGTCCCTGTTCGGGCCGGTCGCCCGGATCTGGCTGTGACACGTCTTCCTCCCCAAAAAATGCGGCCCGCAGCCGTGCACGGACCCGGAAAGGGACCGTTCGCTCCAGCCTATAGTTCCGCCGCCGTGCCTCATAGCCCAATCGGCCCGCCTTTAGCAGCGCGCCATGCCGTGATCCGGCTCAACGGGACAAAGGCTGGGCGATAAGGGAATATATAACTATGAAGGCACGCATCCTGGTAGTAGACGACGACGAAGCGCTGGCTGAAATGATCGGCATCGTGCTGCGGAACGACGGCTTCGACCCGGTGTTTTGCGCGGACGGAGGGCAAGCACTTGAAGTTTTCCGTTCTTCAAAGCCTGATCTGGTATTGCTTGACCTGATGCTGCCCGGTTCGGATGGCATCGAAGTGTGCCGGCAGATTCGTGGGGAGTCCGACGTTCCAATTGTCATGCTCACTGCCAAATCGGATACCTCCGATGTTGTCCGCGGCCTTGAATCGGGTGCCGATGACTACGTGCCAAAGCCCTTCAAACCGGCCGAACTCGTGGCACGGGTCCGCGCCCGGCTGCGCCCCGGAGACCAGAAAGCACCGGAGACCCTGCGGATTGCCGATGTCACCATCGACGTCGCGGGCCACTTGGTGACGCGCGGCGGAGAACGGATTTCGCTGACACCCTTGGAATTCGACCTGTTGGTTGCCCTGGCCCGCAAGCCTTGGCAGGTGTTCACCCGCGAACTGCTCCTTGAGCAGGTGTGGGGCTACCGCCACGCTGCCGACACCCGGCTGGTCAACGTCCATGTCCAGCGGCTGCGGTCCAAGATCGAACGTGATCCGGAAGCCCCCGAAGTTGTATTGACGGTTCGTGGTGTCGGATATAAAGCAGGCTCCTGAGTCTTCCACCGGTGAGCCCGGCACTGACCTAGAGGCAGCATCGGCAGAGGTCAAACACCCCGTTGCAGGACATCCTGTCCCGGAACACACCGACGCCCGGGCACTAAACCTTCCTTGGATCCTGGAGCGTACTCGGATCTGGACCCGCCGCGCCCTGATCTTGGCACTACGTGTGTCTCGGCTTGTGGTGACCGGACTTCGCCACATTCGTCCGGGAATCCGGTATTTGTGGCGCGCCCTGCTGCGCCGTTGGCGCCGCTCGCTTGAATTCAGGACCGTAGCCGTGACTATCGTGCTGTCGGTCGTTTCGTTTGCGGTGGTCGGGGCGTACCTCTCCAACCAAATAGCGAACAACCTGTTCCAGGAGCGTCTGAAGCAAGCCGAATCTGAGAGCCGCTACTACGTCAAGCAGGTCCAGGACACCTTCGACGGTTCACAGGCCAACGATCAGTCAAGCGTCATCACGCTCGTCTACGACACCCTCAAGGCAGTCGAGGGCAACGGTTCGGTCATCCAGCGGCGATATGTCTTCGAAGCCATGCCCGAACAAACAAAGCCTCGCAATCGCTGGGTGGAATCGCGGGCGTCGGATCAATTGACGGTGCGCGTCATCCCCCCGGCGCTCCGCAAATCAGTCCAGGAATCGGGCAAGGACCAGTACTGGGCATCCACGGAGTTTCCGGTCGGCAACCAGGACCACCCTGGCATCGCCGTCGGAAACAAAGTCACCTTCAACGGCACCGTCTACGAGCTTTATCTCCTCTACGACTTGGATACCGCCCAACAAACGCTGGACGAGATCCAGAATGTCCTGTGGGCGGGTGGCGCCGCACTTATCCTGATGATCGGTGGCATTGCCTGGTACGTGACGAGGAACGTCGTGAGCCCGGTGAGCCACGCCGCCGTCGTCTCAGAGAAACTGGCCGCCGGCCAGTTGCAGGAGCGCATGGTGGTCAAGGGCGAAGATGAGGTGGCGAGGCTGGGTGCCTCCTTCAACCACATGGCCGCGAGCCTGCAGGAACAAATTACGCAGTTGGCCACCCTGTCCCAGATGCAGCAGAGATTCGTTTCCGATGTGTCGCATGAATTGCGGACCCCTCTCACGACGGTCCGGATGGCAGCAGAGGTGCTGTTCGACGCGCGGGATGACTTCGACCCCATCAACAAGCGCTCAGCCGAACTCCTCTACAACCAGGTGGAGCGCTTCCAATCCTTGCTCTCTGACCTGCTGGAGATTTCGCGCTTCGACGCCGGTGCTGCTGTCCTGGACTCCGAGCCCACGGACATACTCCAGGTGGTATCCCATGTCATCGATAGTGCCTCACCGGTCGCCGCGGAGTACGGCTCCGAAGTGCGTCTCAACTCCCGCCACAAACGCATCATCGTGGACATGGATTCCCGCCGGATCGATCGCATCCTCCGGAACCTGCTCCTCAACGCCGTTGAACATGGCGAGGGGAAACCCGTCCATATCTCTGTCGCAGCCAACCATGAAGCGGTCGCTGTCTCAGTGCGGGACTTCGGCATAGGGATGAGTCCGGCCGAGGCCGCGCGGGTGTTCGATCGCTTCTGGCGTGCCGACCCTGCCCGGGCCCGGACAACCGGCGGCAGCGGCCTTGGACTTTCCATCGCAGCGGAGGACACCAAACTCCATAACGGTTGGCTTCAGGCTTGGGGCCGTAAAGGATCCGGGTCCAACTTCCGCTTGACCTTGCCCCTCAAGAAGGGAGGCGCCATTGTGAAATCCCCGTTGCAGCTTGAACCGGCGGATATCCACTTGCCCGGCGCCGCCCCCGAGCGCCAAATGCTCGTCTTGGATGCGGGCGAAGCGCCGTCGGAGCAGGGTTCCACTGGCCCGACGCCGAATGGTCCTTCGGCGATCCCCCCGGCGTTGCCTCCGGCCGGCAAGGGCGATGCCGACAAAACGGGAGGAACCGCATCATGAGCTTCCGACGCTCATACTTGCCCCGGCGCCGGTATCTGCTGAGGGCGACAATCGCCATTCTTGCGGTCCTCGTGGTAGTCCTCAGTTCCTGCGCGCAAATCCCAAGGTCCGGTCCTGTGGGAAAGAGCAAGGACGAAAGCGCGGGCAACCCGAACGCTCCCGTCTTCTTCCCTCCGCCGCCACACCCCGGAGCCAGCCCGGCGTCAATCATTGAAGACTTCTACGGCGCCGGCAGCGGGTACGAAAGCGACTATGCCGTGGCGCGCCAATACCTTACGCAGTCGCTGTCCGTCAGTTGGAAGTCCGACAAACGAACGCTCGTTTTCCGCAAGGCGACAGTCGTCAAAACCGGCGTGGAAAATGAGTTCAAGTACCAGCTCGACCTCGCTTACGCGGTCGACGCCGACGGCGTTGCCACGCAGTTTCCAGAAGGAACCACGGAGACAATTCCGGTGACTTTGGAACAGGTCGACGGCGAGTGGCGGATCTCGGCCGTTCCGGACGGTACTGCGATCCCGGAAGAGACCTTCAAAGTCATCTATGCGGCCCAGCCCATCTATTTCTACGACCCCACGTTTATTTATGCGGTTCCGGATATCCGCTGGTTCATTAAGAAGAACACCGTCAAGGCGATGACCAGCGCCTTGCTTGCCGGGCCGGCGCCATATCTGCGGGGCGCTGTCGTCAGCGCTTTCCCATCGGGCATGAAGCTGGCCAGGGAATCGGTGCCCGTTGTTTCGGGAGCAGCCCAAGTTGACCTGTCAGCGAAGGAGCTCGTCGACGCCTCCGCCGAGGATAGGCAGCGCATGCAGAATCAGCTGGCGCTGACGTTCCGTAGCCAGTCGGATGTGGTGAACGTGCAGCTCCGGGCTGACCAGGATCTTGTCCGGGTGGAAGACAATGGCTCGGTCCTGCCGCCCGTGCTGGAGAAGAATGCACCTGCCCGTCAGATCGCAGTCAGCAACAATGAACTGGTGCGCTACGAGAACAACAGAATCTCGACCCTCCCGGACATGCAGCCGGTGGCGGGACTGGACCCGAGGGCTCCAGCCGAGTCCCCGACATCCCAGGCGGTGGCCTTCCTCAACGACGCTGGAACAGTCCTTTATTCGATCATTCCGGGCCAGCCCGCCCGTCAGTTGACAACCAGGAGCACCCTGAGCCACCCCTCCTTCAGTCCGCAGGATTGGGTCTGGACGGCAGGGCCGGGAGCCAGCGGCGCCACCGAGGTTGTGGCATTCAAACCATCCAACGTTGCACAGGGCCAGCCTGTCCCCACGGTGACCATGGCGCCGGCATGGTTGGCCGGACGCGTGGTGAGGGATTTCCGCATATCCCGCGAAGGCACGCGCGCACTCGTCATCTCCGAAATGAATGGCAAGTCATCCGTGCAAGTGACCGGCATTGTCCGCAATCCCGACGGCACCCCCAAAGATCTGACCGCCCCGATTACCTTGATTTCTTCAGCGCCTGCCGATCAAGGGGTCTGGGTCAATTCCACGACGGTTGCCGTGATGAAGGCCTCATCCAGTCAAAACGTTGTTCCCGAGCTGCTGTCCCTGACATCCAGCCAGCCGCAGCTGTTGCCGGCTTGGCCGAGCCTGACCACCATCAGTGCCGGCAACGGGCCCGACCAGATATTTGGACAGTCGGCCGCCGGAGTGTTCCAGCGGGTGGGCAATGGCTGGGAACTGCAACTCAAGGGTCCGGTGGACCCTGCCTTCCCGGGCTAGTCGTCAATATCGTCAACTTCTCGACACAGCCTGTTGTCCACATAGCCTGGTTCTCCACATGAGCACGTCCGGTGCTGTTGGCGGTGGACGGGAAGCCGGATGCTTAGGGAATGGGGAATGACAACAGGCCCTGCCGCGTGCGCGACCCCGATCTTGCGCTCCGCGTCCACCCCGCGCGTCATCGGGGATTTCATCCTGCCCGTTTGATGCGGCTCGCACAGGCCCTGGACGACGCGGTCATCGAGTTGCTGGCCATTCTGGCTCCCGTGGAGTGCGTGTGCTGTGGTGCCGAGGACTCTGCTCTTTGCGGTGCCTGTGCGAGGCAGTTGCGTCTTTTGTGCAAGCGCCCTTTCCGCGCTGAAGGGCAGGCGCCGGCCTTGCTCACGGTGGATGGCGCCGTGCTCCTGCCTGTTGTCGCGGCGGGCCACTATCGGGACGAACTCGCGCAGGTCCTGCTGTCTTTCAAGCATCTGGGCCAGGGTCAGCTGGCTTCAACACTCGCCCCTGCTTTAGGGAAGGCCATCCGGGCAGCCGTTGGATACCGGGGGGATATCTGTGTGGTTCCTGTTCCCAGCAGCAACGCGGCTTTCCGGCGCCGCGGATTCAGTCCTGTCCATCTCCTACTCGGTCATTTGCGGCGCCGGGGTGCCTTGCCAGGCCTGGAGGTGAAGGACGCGTTGAAGAAGGTGAGTCCCGGGACAGCAGTGCAGACACTCGTCACCGCAATGCCGGCCTGGTTCCAAGGTGTTGCGGACAGCATTGTGGGAAACGCCAGGCGTTGGCGCGAGGCTTTCCATCCAGCGGGTGCCGCCCAAAAGCCCGGCGTTACGTTGCGGCGGCCAGGAACCGGACAAAAGGGCCTGGGCCGTGGAGACCGTGCGCGCCGTGTCCGGGGATCCATGACCGTCCGGCTGTTCCGGGAACGGGCGTTGGAGGGCAGGGCCTGCATCATCGTCGACGACGTCCTCACCACGGGTGCCACCCTCGCTGAAGCGGCCCGGGCAGTGACGGCCGCGGGTGGCACGGTGTGTGGTGCGGTTGTCCTTGCGGCCACTCGACCACCGGCCGGAAACGAGCTCCCCTAGATACGGGGGAGCGGCAGCGCACATCGACTCAAACAAAAAATAAGTGACGAAAGGGTGAATTACCCGTGACGATGAACTAACGTCGGTTATGGGTACCAAGAACAGATGTACCTGTCGATAGCGGCTCGGAAAGGGGCTCGACTGTCCGTCAGATCAGCCCCGAGAAGCGCCCTTATCGTGTCACCTGAGTTGTTTGGAGGGCACCATGGAGTTCATGATCAGCGGCCGTAATCTGACCGTTTCGGATCGCTTCCGCGAGTATGCCGGCGAGAAGATTTCAAAGATTGAATCGCTTGGGGACAAGGTCCAGAGGGTTGACGCGAAGGTTTCAAAGGAAACCAACCCGCGCCAGACGCCGGGCCAGCTCACGGTGGAAGTCACAGTTCTGGGCCGGGGCCCTGTGATCCGGGCCGAAGCGAGCGCCGCTGACAAATTTGCCGCCTTTGATCTCGCCTATAGCAAGCTGCTGGAAAGACTCCGCAGGGCCAAGGACCGCAAGAAGGTCCACCACGGCCGCCACACCCCCAAAGCCGTTCGTGAGGCTACTGCGACGCTTGAGCCTGCCAGCGCGAGCGAACCCATTTACGTAGAGGCCAGCAACCACCAGGAGCCAACGACGCCACCGGTGGAGACCTCGCCCTACGACGTCGACAACGACATTCCTGCCGGTGATTCCCCGGTCCTGATTCGTCGCAAAGTTTTCCCCGCCGCCTCGCTCACCCTTGATGACGCGGTGGACAACATGGAATTGGTGGGCCACAATTTCTACCTGTTCATGGACAAGGAAACCAACACGCCGTCGGTCGTCTACCGCCGCCGTGGCTGGACATATGGAGTAATCACGCTCGACTCCACGTGCGAACCAGGAGACGAAGCCGTGGAGGAAAAGATCCACGCTTACCGCTCGAATGACCAAGCTGCCACAGCCTAGGCAACATTCGTATCTCCCATGAAAGGACTGGCATGGCCGCTTCGCTGAGCCTGTTGCAGGCACGGCGTATCGCATTGGCAGCCCAAGGACTGGACAAGGAGCGGCCCACCGGCCCCGTGACTTCACGGACGGTGGGCCGCACCTTTGCCCGGCTCCAGGTGGTGCAGATCGATTCCGTCAATGTCGTTTCACGCAGCCATTACCTCCCCTTCTTCTCCAGACTCGGCAACTATGACCGAAGCATCCTTCACGCGATGGCCGGGCGAAGTCCGAGGCGCATGATGGAGTACTGGGCGCACGAGGCCAGCTTCATCCGCCCCGAGCACTTTCAGGACCTGCTGCTGTGGCAAAACCGTTCCTGGGTTGGCGCGGCCCACCTGGAGCGCGGAATCCGCGAGGATATGGCTGGCCGTATCCTTGACTCGCTCGCGAGCGGGGGCCCCATGACGGCCGCCCAATTGACCGTGCACTTGGGGCACGAGGAAGAGCGGCAGCACGACAACTGGGGTTGGAATTGGAACCTCGTCAAACGGGTTTTGGAGCACTTGTTTGAAGAGGGACTCGTCACGGCTGCGTCGAGGACCGAGCAGTTCGAGCGCCGGTACACCTTGACGTCGAGGGTTCTGCCACCGGGATTGCGTGCAGTCAACGCTCGCGGAGGAGCGCTCCTGGGCGGTGGCTCCAATCTGTCAGCGGCGGCCATGGACCGCCTGATCGACTCCGCAGCCCGGGCCCATGGCATCGGAACAATCCGCTGCTTCGCCGATTACTTCCGGACTCCAGTGAAGGCGGCCGCAGCATCGATCGACAGGCTCGTTGCCGCCGGACGCCTGGAGCCGGCCACGGTGCGTGGCTGGGACCGGGCTTTGTACCGGCATGTGGACGCACGGCTTCCCCGGGCCGCCACGGGCCGCGCACTGCTCAGCCCGTTTGATTCACTGGTCTTTGAGCGTAGAAGGCTCGAGGAGTTGTTCGGCTTCCATTACCGGATCGAAATCTACACACCCGCGGCGAAGCGCAAGTTCGGCTACTACGTCCTGCCGTTCCTCCTCCGCGATGCTCTAGTCGCCCGTGTAGACCTCAAAGCCGACCGCTCGGCCAAGCAGCTTCTGGTACGCGCCGCACATGGTGAACCGGACGCTCCGGGGGACACCGCCGTCGAGCTCTTCGCGGAGTTGCGGCTCATGGCCGATTGGCTCGGGCTCGACGACGTCGTCGTGTCACCGAGCGGCGATCTCTCCCCGGCGCTGGCCTCGGTAGCCGCCCGAAACTGAATTCTGCCGCCGTCCCCAACCGCGGACGACGCCCGGCTCTCCGCTCTCAGGGAAACGAGGCCGCGTGGTCAAGGTCTCTCCCGTAGACTGAAACCGCCAGAATTCGGCAGCTTGAGACTGGGAGCAACTTTACGTGGCATCACTTATCGAAAAACTTCTCCGCACGGGTGACAAAAAAACCCTGAGGCAACTGCGGACCTATGCCGATTCCATCAACGCCCTCGAAGACTCTTTCAAGACCTTCTCCGACGCCGAATTGCGCGAAGAGACCGACAGGCTCCGTGCCCGTCACGAGGACGGCGAGCAGCTCGACGAGCTCTTGCCGGAGGCGTTCGCGGCTGTGCGTGAAGCCTCTTCCCGCACGCTTGGGATGCGTCACTTCGATGTCCAGCTCATGGGCGGGGCCGCCCTTCACCTTGGCAATATCGCCGAGATGAAGACCGGTGAAGGCAAGACCCTCGTGGCCACCGCGCCCGCCTACCTCAATGCCCTCACAGGCAACGGTGTACACGTCGTCACAGTCAACGATTACCTCGCCGAATACCAGTCCGAACTCATGGGCAGGGTCTACCGTTTCCTGGGTCTCAGCAGCGGGTGCATCCTGTCCAACCAGGATCCATCAGTGCGCCGGCAGATGTACGCGGCGGACATCACGTATGGCACCAACAACGAATTCGGTTTCGACTACCTGCGCGACAACATGGCGTGGGACAAGTCCGAGCTCGTACAGCGCGGCCACCACTTCGCGATTGTCGACGAAGTGGACTCCATCCTCATCGACGAGGCCCGTACGCCGCTCATCATTTCCGGACCCGCCCAGGGCGACACCAACCGCTGGTACAGCGAATTCGCCAAGGTCGTGCTGCGCCTCCAGCCCGAAACCGACTACGAAGTCGACGAAAAGAAGCGCACCGTCGGTGTCAACGAAGCCGGCATCGAGAAGGTCGAGGACTACCTCGGCATCCAGAACCTCTATGAATCCGCCAATACCCCGCTCATCGGCTTCCTGAACAACGCCATCAAGGCCAAGGAGCTCTTCAAGCGGGACAAGGACTACGTCATCCTGGACGGCGAAGTCCTCATCGTTGATGAGCACACCGGCCGCATCCTTGCCGGACGGCGTTACAACGAAGGCATGCATCAGGCGATCGAGGCCAAGGAAAACGTCGAGATCAAGGCTGAGAACCAGACCCTCGCCACGGTGACGCTGCAGAACTACTTCCGCATGTACTCCAAGCTATCGGGCATGACGGGTACCGCTGAGACGGAAGCCGCCGAGTTCATGAGCACGTACAAGCTTGGAGTGGTGCCCATTCCAACTAACCGGGATATGCAGCGCATCGACCAGCCGGACCTCGTGTACAAGAACGAAATCGTGAAGTTCGAAGCCGTCGTCAAGGACATCGCGGAACGACACGAAAAGGGCCAGCCCGTCCTCGTTGGTACCACCAGCGTGGAGAAGAGCGAATACCTTGCCAAGCTGTTGGCCAAGGAAGGCATCCGCCACGAAGTCCTGAACGCGAAGAACCACGCGCGCGAAGCCGCCATCGTCGCTCAGGCGGGACGCAAGGGCGCGGTCACGGTCGCTACCAACATGGCCGGCCGAGGCACTGACATCATGTTGGGCGGCAACGCCGAGTTCACGGCCATCGCCGATCTGGCAAAGCGCGGCCTGGACCCCGAGGAGAACTCCGAGGAATACGAGGCCGCGTGGCCTGAGGCGTTTGAAGCCGCAAAGCAGGCTGTCAAGGACGAGCATGAGGAAGTGCTTGAATTTGGCGGGCTCTATGTATTGGGAACGGAACGCCACGAATCCCGTCGAATCGACAACCAGCTCCGCGGACGCTCGGGCCGCCAAGGCGACCCGGGTGAGTCCCGTTTCTACCTCTCGCTGACCGATGACCTTATGAGGCTCTTCAACTCCGGTGCCGCCGAGCGCCTCATGAACAGCTCAGTGCCGGACGACGTCGCCCTCGAATCCAAGCTCGTGTCCCGTGCAATCGCTTCGGCCCAGGGCCAGGTTGAAGGGCGAAACGCAGAGCAGCGCAAGAACGTCCTCAAGTACGACGACGTCCTGAACCGCCAGCGTGAAGCCATTTATGGCGACCGACGGAGGATCCTCGAGGGAGACGACCTGCACGAAAAGGTCCAGTTCTTCCTGGAAGACACCATCAATGCCCTGATCGATGCCGCAACTGCGGAGGGAACAGGCGACGATTGGGACTTCCACCAGCTGTGGACCAACCTCAAGACGCTGTACCCGGTGACGGTCACGTCCCAGGAGATCATTGACGAAGCCGGTGGAAAGTCCCGTGTTTCCGTGGAATTCCTCAAGAACGAGATCCTTTCGGACGCCCAGCTCGTCTACAAGGAGCGGGAGGAAGCCATCGGTTCGGAGAACATGCGCGAGCTGGAACGCAGGGTTGTCCTTTCGGTCCTTGGACGCAAGTGGCAGGAACATCTCTACGAGATGGACTACCTCAAGGAGGGCATTGGCCTCCGTGCAATGGCCCAAAGGGACCCCCTGGTCGAGTACCAGCGCGAAGGGTTCATGATGTTCCAGAGCATGATGGAGGCCATCCGCGAGGAGAGCGTCGGCTTCCTCTACAACCTGGAAGTCGAAGTCACGCCCGCCGAAGACGTCGTGGTCGTGGACGGCAGCCCGGAAGGCGTTCACGTGGAACATCACGATCCGCAAATCCATGCGGCCGGCCTCGAAGCTCCGGAGAAGCCTGTTCAACTGCAGTACACGGCGCCCGGTGAAGACGGCGCAAGCCAGACCCGGGTAGAAGGTCGGTCCTCGGGACGCTCAGGCGACCCCGCCAAGGCCGCCGCCGAAGACAAGCAGCGCGGGACCAGCAAGAAGAAGCGTCGCTAACCCGGGCGTTGCAACACACGCGGAGCTGACAGCCTCATGTTGCTCCCAGGCACACACTGCGAAGCGGAGAAGGACTGGAACAGCGGTTCCGGTTCTTCTCCGTTTCCGGTGCCGTTCTTGGCGGACTCCGCCTCAGCCGATTTCGAGGGCAGTGACCTTCCACACGCCATTGCCTCCTTCAAGCCTCATGGCTACGGCGCGGGAGCGTAGTTCTTCAGAGACGACCAAGCTGGCCTCGTACACGCCTTCCTTCACGGCGCAGACACGAACCGAGCGGACCACAGGATTGCGGTGAAGCCGTGACCGCCCAGTCTGGGCGCGGGCTGCATGGGCACGCGTCAGCGCGGCCCGGTGCTGGAGCGCGGTGAGGCATCTGGGGTCCAGGGACCGCGAGAGCTGCTGGGCAGGACGCGTGCCGGCAAGGACTTCGACCGCGGCTTGGGCGATGCTGCGGGCCAGCGTGCGCATTTCCCCATCAAGGCTAACCACGTCGGCCACTTTGCGGACAGAAGACAGCCCCTTGCCGGACGAACTGCCTTCCCGGTCTTTGGCACGCGATGAGACCGCGAGGGAAGGAGGAACGATTCGTGGCGAAGTCACCTTCCGGGGTGCATCGGGCAGGGCATGGATAGCTGATGTTGCGCTCATGGAATTCCTCGGTTGAATCGGTCGGTTGCTAATGGCTGGCGGGTGGGCTGCGGAATGTGTGGTCCGGGCGGTTCAGCCACGGGGCGGTGGTTGGAGGATCTGACCCGGGACGAGGAGCCCAGGGTCGTCTCCGATGACATGTCGGTTTGCGGCGTACCACTTTGGCCAGTGGAGGGCAATGTCGACGTCGCTGGCCATCCGGCCAAGCTGCCGCGCGGCAATTGACCACAGTGAATCTCCCCGGCTCACCACTACCGTGCGCTGACCTGGCGAGGCTGGCTCTTCCGCCGTTCGCTGCGGTACGGACCCCAGGAGACCGGGCTCAGTAGCAGGCGCTCGGGGTTGCCAGCGCGGTTCGATCTTCGAAGGATCGGACTCAATCGATGGCAGGGTGGAATGGCGCATAGAGGGGACTGGGGCTGGTGCCCACTGGACGGAAATGCCGTTGGATGGCGTTGTCCCGCCATCCGGGCTCCACCCAGGTTCAACGGGTGCCGGGGCGGCATTCGTCAGCGGAATTCCTACGAGGTTTAGGCCGAGAATTGCCACAGCCAGCCTGCGCATGAAGGCAGGGCTAAGCTTTGCGGTGGTGCTGGCGCTGCGGCCCTTGCCCGATTGCTGGAGGACCGCCGCGGCAACGGCCAGGAGAAATGCCGCAATCCACCAAGCGACGATGGCCAGGCCGACGCCTGTTGCCACAAATCCCAGGAGATCTTCAAACATGGGTGTCTGGTGACGCCCTGCTGCAGCCTGCCATCGGTCAGTCAACTTCAGTCCGGTGGCAGCGAGCGAAAGTCCGAGAATCAGAATGGTGGCCGCCATTGCAGCGTCGTTCCGGATGGTTCTCATGGTCTGTTCCATGGATTCTCCTTACTCGTTTGATGTCATTTGATGCAGTTTAATAAATCTTGAACCATTTTGATCACATAACGGATCACTTGTCTAGAAGTTGAGTGTCGACGATGGAAAACTTGACCCGCTGAGGGTGCCCGCTTACGCTGACGCAATGCGTTGGGATGCTCTGTTTGAAGACATGGAGGCGCAACTTGCCTCTGAACACCTGCTGGGACTTGAGTCCGAGATCTCAGAGCGGGCCCGGGTGGAGATCGCCGGAATCGAGGTCTCTGACAGGTTGCGTGGAGCAATCGGCCGGAAAATTGATGTGAAGCTTCGCTCGGGGACGCTTGTGTCGGCGGCCCTGAGCCATGTCGGAAGCGAGTGGCTGGTCCTGGATGAGGGGCGCCACCAGTGGCTGGTGCCGTTAGCCGCAGTCCTGACGTATCAAGGACTTGGCCGCCAAGCGCGGGCAAACCACGCGAAGGCGGCGCAGCGCCTTGGCTTGGCCAGCGCACTCCGGATGCTGGCCCGGGACAGGTCGGAACTGGCAGTCCATCTGCTCGAGTCGACGTCGGGGGAGAGGGCAATACACGGCGTCCTTGACCGCGTGGGCAAGGACCACTTTGATCTCGCCGTCATGATGCCGGGCGAAGTGCGTCGGTCCGGCAATGTTGTTTCCGTTGCGACAGTTCCGTTCCAGTCCCTTGCTGCGCTGCGATCACTGCGGGGCCAAGACCTCTAGCTCGGGCGGCGACTCTCCGGCGCCTTCATCCCTTCGGTGCTTGAGCAGCCTTTGGTGCTTGGGAGTTATTGGGTGCTGCCGGTGGTCAGGAGGACTTGGACTTGGCCTCTTGGATCATCCTGCCGGCCTCGGCATAGCGTTCCTCGATGTACTGCTCCAGCATCTTTTCTTCGACGCGCCACTGACCCCTGCCACCCACCTGAATGGCTTTGAGTTCTCCGCTTCGCACCAGGGCGTATGCCTGCGGCGAGTTGATTTGAAGCTGTTCGGCGACATCAGCCAAGGTGAGGAATCGGGGCATGCCTCTATTTTGCCACTGTTGAATCCATTTGCTGAGGTTATCCACAGTTTGACATGATTTGACGAACTTGACTTTTGGAATCTGGCTGTATGCCGTCAGAATGAGGCCACTGAAGGCTTCGGCCGACCAACTACGCAATTTGGGGAGCAGGGTGAGTGCAACTACCGCGGCCGCTGCAGCGCGGCTCAAGAAACCGTCATGGAGGGATCCGCGCCTTTTGGTAGGGATTCTATTGGTCCTGGCATCGTTGGCTGGAGTCATCGCCCTCGTTGGAACCGCGGACCGCACCATCCAGGTGTATGCGGCGCGCGAGCCGATTGCCGTGGGTCAGAGAGTCAGCAAGGACGATCTTGCGATCGTTAAGGTGCGGCTCGACGACGTCGAGTCCAGCTACGTGACTCTGGCGGATGGCCTGCCCGAAGGGAGGGTCGCCGTCCAAAGAATCGCCAAGAATCAACTTGTCCCGCAAGAAAGCCTGGGAGCGGCCGATACGCTGAACCGCAAGCCTGTTGCGATCTCGATTCAGGAGTCCCTGCCTTCCCAGGCTGTGGCTGGATCCCGCGTGGACGTCTGGGTTTCGCTCCCCGACGCTCGTAACGGCTTCGGCACGCCGCAGCTATTGTTGCCCAGCGCGGAAATCGCCCAGGTTACCGAGGGCGCTTCCACGCTCGGAGCGTCCAAGGAGAAGGTGGTGCTGGTACTTGTGACCGATGAGCAGATGCCGAAACTTCTTGGCGCACAGGCCAACAAAGCGAAGGTTGCCGTCGTCTGGAACCCGGGCGGTGGCGGCAAATGAATATCCCCGTTGTCACCGTCGGGCAGTCACGGGAAGATTTGGTCGGGGGACTCGAGCGGCTCCATGGTCCGGTTACGGTCGTCCGCCGGTGTGGTGAACTCGCCGAACTGCTGGCCGCGTGTCAAAGCGGTCTCGCGCGTGCAGCGGTCGTAGCCGAAGGTACTGATGAGCTGACGGCGTCGCTGGTCGACCGGCTGGCGGCCGTCGGCGTGTCCATTGTTGCCCTGAGCGACGACTCGGCGGAGGTGGCGCGCCTGCGCAGCATCGGCGTCGTGACAGCGTCGTTGGAGGTGGATTCGGCGACGCTGGCTTCCAATATCTTCGATTCAGTAGCCCAACTATCCGGGCAGGGGAGCCGACGCCCAGGGGAGCGGGATTCCGGTTATTCGGACACGGCCGCGGAACTCCGCCCATCAGATGTTGAGGAAGCAGCGGAACCCGCGCCTGCAGGGGCCGGCCGGAT
This sequence comes from Arthrobacter rhizophilus, assembly GCF_026241105.1. Taxonomy (GTDB): domain Bacteria; phylum Actinomycetota; class Actinomycetes; order Actinomycetales; family Micrococcaceae; genus Arthrobacter. Next base: position 344,037 of record NZ_JAPFFT010000001.1, read on the forward strand.
CATCGCGGTCTGGGGACCCATTGGAGCGCCGGGTCGAACTCTTGTGGCCGTCAACATCGCCGCAGAACTCGCGGCCCAAGGCAAGCCCGTGATCCTTGTGGATGCGGACAGCTATGGGGCCAGCGTCGCGGCCTCGCTGGGCCTGCTGGACGAATCCGCCGGGTTGGCGCAGGCCTGCCGGTTGGCCGACCAGGGGCTTCTGGACGCCGAATCCCTCAAACGGATAGCCGCGCCTGTGTTCACCAGGTCGGGGAGCTTCCGCGTTCTTACAGGCATCACGCGGGCGGACCGGTGGACTGAACTCCGTGCCTCTGCCCTCTCCTCGGTGCTCGAACACGCCAAGGACATTGCCGACATCGTTGTGGTCGATGCAGGATTTTGCCTTGAGGCCGATGAGGAACTCAGTTTCGACAGCATGGCACCCCGGCGCAATGCCGCCACTCTCCGCAGTATCGAACTGGCGGACACCGTTTACGCGGTTGGCGCAGCCGATGCCATCGGGGTTCCACGACTCGTGCGTGGCCTCGCAGAGCTCGAACGGGCAGTCCCGCAGGCGGCTCCCCTCGTGGTTTTGAACAAGGTCCGGGCAGCATCTGCAGGCCGGTCACCTGAACGCGAGCTTCGCGAAGCATGGGAGCGGTACGGACCTGGCTCCGGCATCGAGGTGTTTCTTCCATCTGACACGGAAGCCTGCGACGCCGCATTGCTATCCGGTGCCGTGCTCCTCGAAGCAGCGCCCGAATCTGCCTTGCGGCACGCAATCGCCAGATTGGTCTGTGCACCTGGCCAGCAAAACGGCAAATCCTCTGTCATTTATTCCAGAGCAAGGCGACGGCTAAAGCGTTAGGCTCGCCATGTGGGCTGCAAGGACGCAGCAATCAAGATGTGATGGAGGCGTTTGTCGATGTCGTCAGGGTCCAGCGTGGAGGATCGTTCCAAACCTGCAGTAGTCCGTGAAGGGTTCTTCGGTGACTACTACGAGCATCTCGCAGAGGAGGATGCTCGCAGATACGCTGCCGAGCAACTGACCTCGAGGGCAGAAGCGCACCGGGAAGTCGGGACGAGCCGCAAACCGGGCACCGCCAACGTCAAGATCGCCAACGAGGCAGATCGCAGCGTTCTGTACATCGTTACCGATGACATGCCTTTTCTCGTGGATTCGGTGAATGCCGAGCTCGTACGCCAGAACTGCGCTATCCGGCTCGTCATGCACCCGCTCTTCGTGGTTTCGCGTGATCACGTGACGGGCGATATGTCCGCCATCGCCCGGGTGCCTTCCAACATAGGTATCTCGAGCGGTGACACCGCAGCGATGCCGAATGTCGCCCACCTGATCGCGCAAGGCGACAACGTCTCCCACATGGAGTCGTGGATCGCAGTCGAGGTTGACAGGGTGGCGGACGACTTCCAGAAGGAACTCGTAGACGGAATCCACCGCGTCCTGAACGACGTCCGCGCCGCCGTCGAAGACTGGCCGAAGATGCGCACCAAGGCGCTGGAACTCGCATCATCCCTGGACAGGGTGGCGCACCCCGAAGACATCGCTGAACTCCGGCAAGCACAGGACCTCCTGCGTTGGTTGGACAACGGCAATTTCACGTTCCTGGGTTACCGGGAATATGACCTCATCACCGAGAACGGTGAAGACGTCCTCGAGTTGCGGGAAGCGAGCGGCTTGGGACTCCTGAGGGCAGGGGACCACCCGCACCAAATCCAGCACCTCACCGACGCAGGACGCAGGAAGGCCCGCGAAAAGCGTGCCTTGGTCATCACCAAGGCCAACTCGCGCTCAACTGTGCACCGCCCCGCGTACCTGGATTACATAGGCGTCAAGAGCTTCGATCTTGCAGGCAACGTCAATGGCGAGCGCCGCTTCATTGGGCTCTTCGCCACCAGCGCGTACACCGGTTCCGTACGGAACATCCCCATTGTCCGGGAAAAGGTCGACGCCGTGCTCCGCTCGGCCGGTTTCCCCCAGGATTCCCATTCGGGCAAAGACCTCGTGGGTATTCTCGAGACCTACCCCCGTGACGAGCTCTTCCAGATTGAGACCGAAGATCTGGCCACAACCGCGTTGGGCATCCAGAGGCTTCAGGAGCGGCGCCGTACGAAGCTCTTCCTGCGCCCCGATATCTACGGACGCTTCATGTCCGCCTTGGTCTACCTGCCCCGCGACCGCTACACCACCAACGTCCGGCAGCGTATTGAACAGGAACTCCGGGAGACATTCGAAGCCGAAAGCATCGACTACGAAGCCCGCATCACGGAGTCCGCGCTGGCGAGGGTTTTCTTCCGCATCCGGCTGCCGCGTGAGGCAGAACTTCGCGACGTTGACGCCGGAGAGCTCGAAAAGCGCCTCGTCCGGGCCTCGCGGTCCTGGGCAGAAGGAATTTCGGAGGTGCTCCGCGAGAACAGGAGCGCTTCGGACGCCGAGGCGCTGTCCGCCCTCTGGACGGATGCATTCCCCGCTGGCTACCGCGTGGACTACGAAGTCGAGGACGCCCTTCAAGACATTGAGCGTTTCGAGAAGTACGGCGCCACGACCGATCGCGACGCCGTCGCCGTTCAGGCGGCACCTGGAGTGCACGTCTACCTGCCCGATGGTGCCGGTGAGCTCCTTGAAGAGGATGCCCGCGTTAAGCTCTACCTCCTGGAACCCAAGAGCCTGAGCCAGATCCTGCCCTACTTCCACAATCTCGGCCTTGAGGTTCTGGACGAGCGGCCTTTCGAAATCGAGACTTCCGACCACAGGGACTTCTTCCTCTACGACCTCGGCCTGAAGTACCCCGCCGGCGCCGACCCCGTGGCTACCGGCCAGCTCCTGGCGGATTCCTTCAGTGCTGCCGTGACCGGCGCGGTGGAATCCGACAGTTTCGACCGCCTGGTGCTCCGCGAGGGGATCCACTGGCGGCAAGTGGTGATGCTCCGCGCTTATGCGAAGTACATGCGCCAGATGGGGAACACCAACTCCTTCGAGTTCATTGCGGATACGCTCCTCGCCAACCCCGAGGTTGCACGAGGCCTGATTGATCTCTTCGGAGCCCGCTTCGATCCTGCATCAGCAGACGCCGCGCGTCCGGCCCGCCAGGACACTGCCCGCGCCACACTGGCCGAAGCGATCGACCAAGTCGCCACGCTCGACGCCGACCGCGTCCTGCGGACTTTTGTCAACCTCATCGAGTCGACCCTGCGCACGAACTACTTCCAAGGCAAGTCGTACGTCAGTTTCAAGCTGGATCCGACCAAGATCGAGGGTCTGCCCTTCCCGCGGCCAAAGTACGAGATTTGGGTGTACTCGCCCCGCGTTGAAGGCGTGCACCTGCGCTTCGGCAAGGTGGCTCGAGGTGGCTTGCGGTGGTCGGACCGCCGTGAGGACTTCCGGACCGAGATCCTCGGCTTGGTCAAAGCACAGACGGTTAAGAATGCTGTCATCGTGCCCACCGGCGCCAAGGGCGGGTTCTTTGCGAAGCAGCTCCCGGATCCGGCAATTGATCGCGCGGCTTGGATGGCGGAAGGTATCGAGAGCTACAAGACTTTCATTCGCGGCCTGCTCGACCTCACCGACAATCTTGTGACTACCTCCGACGGCGAACAGATCGTGCCGCCGTCGGACGTTGTCCGCCAGGATGACGACGATTCGTACCTGGTGGTGGCTGCGGACAAGGGCACGGCAACGTTCTCAGACACTGCCAACGGCCTCGCTGCCGAGTACGGATTCTGGCTGGGGGACGCATTCGCTTCCGGTGGCTCCATCGGCTACGACCACAAGGCCATGGGCATCACAGCCCGCGGCGCTTGGGAATCGGTCAAACGTCACTTCAGCGAGCTGGACCTAGACACTCAGACCGAGGAATTTACCGTGGTTGGCGTCGGCGACATGTCCGGTGACGTGTTCGGAAATGGAATGCTTCTCTCCAAGCACATCCGCCTGTTGGCCGCCTTCGACCATCGCCACATCTTCCTGGACCCGACGCCGGACGCTGCTTCCTCCTTCGACGAACGGCAGCGTCTCTTCGATCTGCCGCGTTCCTCCTGGGATGACTATGATCGATCGCTCATCAGTGCGGGCGGCGGGGTGTTCCCGCGCCAGGCCAAGGTCATTCCGATCTCTCCGGAGGTCCGCACCGCCCTCGGCCTTCCGGACGGAACGGTCCAGCTGAGCCCTCCGGAACTTCTGCGCGCAATACTCCTCGCCCCGGCAGATCTCCTGTACAACGGTGGGATCGGAACGTACATCAAGGCCAGCACCGAGTCACACGCTGAGGTGGGGGACAAAGCGAACGACGCCATTCGCGTGAACGGGCGCGAGCTGCGTGTCAAGGTTGTCGGCGAAGGCGGCAACCTCGGAATGACGCAACGCGGGCGCATCGAGGCAGCACTACAGGGCGTCATCCTCAACACCGATGCCATCGACAACTCTGCGGGCGTGGACTGCTCCGACCATGAGGTCAACATAAAGATCTTCGTCGACCGCATGGTTGCCGCCGGAAAACTTGATGCCTCCGAGCGCACATCCTTCCTCGCCGACATGACCGATGAGGTTGGGCGCCTTGTGCTCGAAGACAACATTGATCAGAACATCCTGTTGCTCAACGACCGCACACGCGTCGCCGAATGGAGCCCGAGCTACGAGCGCCTGATGGACTGGCTCGAGAAGTCTGGTGACCTCAAGCGGGACCTTGAAGCCCTGCCGACCACCGACACACTGCGCGAGAGGTTGGAACAGGGCCAGGGCCTGACGTCTCCGGAACTGTCCGTCCTCGCTGCATACGCCAAGATTGAATTGGGATCGGCATTGCGCGACAGCGACCTGGCGGACGATCCCTGGTTCCGTAAGACCATCCGCTCGTACTTCCCGAAGCAGCTCCGGGAACGGTTTGATGCCGAATTGGATACGCATCCCTTGCGTCGTGAGATCATCGCGACCGTGGTTGCAAACGACATGATCAACCTAGGCGGCATTACCTTCGCTTTCCGCACGATGGAGGAGACCTCGGCTACCGAGGTTGCTGTCGCGAAGGCGTTTGTCGCTCTCCGGGAGATCTACGAGCTCGACTCAATGGTGAAGGAGCTCAACGCCCTGCCGGCTTCGTTCCCCACGGAACACTGGAGCACCGTACACCTCGACATCCGGAGGCTTCTGGACCGCGCCGTTCGCTGGTTGCTGACCCAGGGTAACGCTTCAAAGCCGATCTCGGAGGTCGTTGCCGAGTTCAAGCCGATGATGGATCCAATGAGGGCCCGGGTGCTCGACTATCTGCGCGGCAGCGACAAGGAGCGGGTGACCGGTTGGCTTGAAAAGGCACGTGCGTGGGGCTTGCCGGAAATGCTTGCCCATCGCTGGGCTGAGCTTTTCGAGAGCTTCGTGCTCCTGGATGTGGCCAAGATCGCGCAAAGCCGCGAGGCCCGAGTGGAAGATGTCAGCAACGTCTACTACACAGTGTTTGACCGCTTCCATGTTGATTCGCTGCTCGAGCGGATCACCGCACTCCCGCGGGACGACCGGTGGCAGGCGCTTGCGCGCGCAGCTCTGCGAGACGACCTCTATTCCACCGTGGCGGACATGACGGTGTCGGTGCTCGAATCGACCGACGCCGGTCTCGACGCGGAAGCCCGTTTGCGGGCTTGGGAGGACCTCAACGCCGAGCAGCTGGGCCGTGCAAAGAGCATGTTTGACGAGGTCAACGCGCTGGAGGCAGACGACATGGCTTCGCTGTCGGTAGCATTGAGGCTCTTGAGGTCAATCGTTCGACGCTAGGGAGTAGCCCGGCGTTATATGGAGGTGCAGTGGCAATCTTTACAGACCCCATCAGGGAGCACGCTGATTTCGGGCCTGGAGATGCCGAATGGCTGCACCTCCTGGTCGGCGACTGGCAGATGGTCGCCGACCTCGCGTTCGCGGACTTGGCCCTGTGGTTTCCACATCCTGAATTCGGCTACATCGCGTTGGCACACGTCCGGCCGTCGACGAGCCACACGGTGTTTCATGCGGACTTCGTCGGGGAGGGCATCCGATCGGATCTGCAACCGATAGTCGACAAGGCATGGTTCAGCCGTTCAATCGAACGCTCCAATGAAACGAGCTGGAGCAGCGAGATGGCGCTGCGGGTTGAAGCCGTGCCCATGGTCAGGAACGGGCGGACCCTCGCCGTCGTCACGTCGCATATGGACCTCTCCAGTTCACGAATGCCTTCCCGTCTGGAGCTGACTTACAGGCAATGCGCCTATGATCTGCTCCGGATGGGAACCCTGGGGCTGTGGCCCGACTTCGCTTCACCCACGGGCTCTCGCCGGGGCGCGCCGCGTGTCGGTGACGGCCTGATCAGGCTCGACGCGGACGGCATCGTGCAGTATGCGAGTCCGAACGGTGTCTCCGCTTTCCGCCGCCTCGGCGAGGTGGAGACCTTGGAAGGGCGGTCCCTTGCGGAAGTAACCGCAGGACTCCTCAAAGACCGGCGCATGGTGGACGAGACTTTGCCGCTGGTAGTGACTGGCAGGATGCCGTGGCGGAGCGAGATTGAGTCCCGCGGCGTCAGCCTGTCATTGCGAGCAATTCCCTTGCGCGATGAAAAGCATCGTTTCGGCGCCCTGGTTTTGTGCCGCGACGTGTCAGAACTGCGACGCCGCGAGCTCGAGCTTGTAACCAAAGATGCCACGATCCGTGAAATCCACCACCGTGTCAAAAACAATCTGCAGACGGTGGCTGCGTTGCTGCGCATGCAGTCGCGACGCATGGTCAGCGATGAGGCGAAGCAAGGCCTGGAACAGGCAATGCGGCGGGTGGCGACCATTGCGCTGGTGCACGAGACCCTTTCGCAGGGACTCACGCAGAGTGTGGACTTTGATGAGCTGATCGGACGCCAGTTCCGGCTCTCGGCCGAAGTAGCGTCCCCTTCCCAGCATGTCCGGACCGAGCGTTCAGGTCTTTTCGGTGAATTGCCGAGCGACTTTGCCACGCCTCTCGCTCTGGTCATCAATGAGCTCGTGACGAATGCCGTGGAGCACGGCCTCGAAGGCCGGGCGGGCACAGTGTGGCTGATAGCCGATCGTTCGACGGGGGAGCGCGGCGACGAACTCCTGACCGTGACGATTGCCGATGATGGCGTTGGGCTGCCCGAGGGGTCCTACACAGAAGGCCTCGGCCTTCAGATTGTGCGGACGCTTGTCACGAGCGAGTTGGGTGGCAGCATCCGGTGGATGCCCCGAGATGGGGGTGGCACCGCCGTCGAGATCGTCCTGAGCTTGGTGCGAAGCTGACGCCAGGAACACATCATCGGTGTGCTGGTAGCCCAGCGAGACATGCAAGGATGGCCCGGACCTTTGGTCCGGGCCATCCTTGTATGTTCTTTTCGCTGCAGGCGGCGTGTTCTATCGCCTCCAGGCGTCAGGAAGCGCGGCGTGCCCGGGCGGCACGGCGCTTGAGTGCGCGGCGCTCGTCTTCGCTCATTCCGCCCCAGACGCCGGCGTCCTGGCCCGATTCGAGAGCCCACTGAAGGCATGTGTCCACGACAGGACAGCGACGGCAGACACTCTTCGCTTCTTCGATCTGGAGAAGCGCAGGGCCGGTGTTGCCTACTGGGAAGAAAAGCTCCGGGTCCTTGTCAAGGCAGGCTGCGCGGTTACGCCAATCCATGCTGATCAGTCACTCCATTCGTGAGTACTAGTTAAGCCTTTTGTGAAAATATTCACGAGAGGCTTCATAGGAAAGGGGCCCATTGGGCCCCCTTGGTCGTCTCAGTCAAGCGTGTCATGTTAACGCCATGTAAACAAGGGGTTCGAGACTTTGAAACCGTGAGCGATGCATCACATTGGCTGCCGATCTACTCACAGGTATTCGACTATGTCCGGTAGTGTGCCAGTGTGTCAAGACCCCCTCTGAACCCCGCCCAGGACCCCAACGTGCCCGGCGACGACGGCCAAGGGACCAGCCACAACAACTCTGCCGTAGCGTCCGGCGGGGGAAGGCGTCCCAAAGGAATCGTGGTTATTTCGATTGTGGTTGTGCTGGAAGCCCTCGCACTGTTGGCCGCAGCGGCCCTCTACATCTACCAGCTGGCGATCGGGGCGCCGGTGTCCTCATTCTGGGGAGCTGTGTTTACCCTGGCCCTGCTTCTGGCCTTCTCTGCGTGGTTGTTTGCCGTGGGCCACTTTTTGTTCCGTGGCTATCGTTGGACCCGCGCGGCCGCGTTGGTTGCCCAGTTGTTCGTGATGACGATCGGATTTCCCACCATAACTGGAGGGCTGCTTCTTGCCGGCCTCGCCATGGTGGTGCCGGCGTTGGTGGTGATTGTCCTTTTGTTCGACAAGCGGGTTATCGCCTTTGCGTCCAGAACGGGCGGATCCCGGGCCGCGCTTTGACCCTTTTCGCTCCGGCAAGACGCTTCATTCTGGAGCGGCGATCTGTACCGGGCGCGTTCTTCCGTTCTCAATCAGGACAGCACGGCCTGGTGGGGGTGCCTGTTCGACGTCGACGCGTACCCCGAAGAGTTCCGCATCGGTAGGCGACGTCCTGCCAAGGAGGATCCCGCATCCGTGGCCTCGGGCCAGGGATGCCATGGGCGTCCGCTGCAGCAGGGCAGGGCTGTGCCCCGCAGTTGCCACTACGGAGAATCCCATAGTGGGAAGTTCGGTCAGGAGCAAGCCGGTTGCGCTGCTCAAGTGTTCGACATCGTCCACCAGAAGAATAGTGCCGGTATCCACAAGTTTGCTGCTTTCATGCCTGTGGAAGTCCGCCCAGAAGGCATCCGGATCTGCACCTTGTGGTGGTGACCGCCATTGATGGCCTGGGTTGAGCACCGGCAACGCTGTGAGTAGCGACGACTTGCCGGATCCAGCGGAGCCAAGAGCAAGAAGAACTCCGGAGCGCGGGAGCGTGATCCAAACAGGTTCATGTTCGTCGCCTCCGAGGCCGAGCAGCACCGCTCTGCGCGCGAGAGCCGGATTAGGAGCGGTGGCTTCGGTTCCGTGCTCCGCCACTATGTCCGAGGCCCGGACGAGCTGCGGCAATGGGTCCACCCGGAAAGGGCGCCGCGCGGGCTTGGGGGGTTCGCGGTAAGGCCAGGCCGCGCTTGGCGGCGGTGCCACGAACTGGGCGACAGCGGTGCCGACATCAAGGAAGTCCCCACTCACCACGGCTCTGCCCCGCAAAGGCTTTGTTGCCGCAAACCGCGGCCACGCCATCCGGCCCTCTTCCGTAGTGCCAAGGGGAAAGTATGCACGGTTGGGAATTGATCCGAACAATCGCGAAGCGACTAGTTCTCGGTCACCCGTTACGAGAACCGTCAGTCCCGACTTCGGCCCGTCGCGGACTATGTCGTGGACGAGGTCCTCGGCCCAAGCAAGCGGTCCCGTCCGTAATTGGGAGAGCCAGGACCCCCAGCCGGAAATGACGAGCAGCAAAGGAACTTCTCCGGCGACAGCAGCCCGGGCCTGCCGTGCGGACATTTCATTCGCCAACCGCTCGAGAATCCGGGCACCCCTCTTTGCATGGGTGAGGGAAGCGACGGCACCGACGCGCCCGCGGGCTGCGACGCCTGCGAAAGCGCCGTCACCATCCAGGACATAGACGTGATGTTCCTCGGCATTTCCAAGAAGCTGCGCCGTTACCGCACGGCAGGCGTCTTCGAGTCCGCTAGCAGGAGAACCCACAAGTCCGAGATTCCCGTGCAGTTGAGGAGTCCAGGAAAGGCCTGCAACTCGTTGTTGTGCGGGCAAGTCGACTAAGCCAAGGTAAGCCGTTCCGAATTTCGCTTTCTCGGGCTCCGCATGCTTGCCCGCCGATGCGGCTGCGCTGAGGCATCGGTCTAACGAGATTGATTCAGGAAGCGTGTCCGCAACAGGTCTCCGGGGCGGTCTTCCTCCGAGGGTGTCCCAAACCTGACTGATTCTTTCGATGATGGGACGCGCTGCTTCTGCAGGGGTTATCCCTGCACTTTGAATCTTTGCCTCGGCGATCTCAGATGAACCGCTGACAAGGAGCGACTCTGCTGCCGGCCGGGCCACGATCCTCCTCAGTGATCGAATTCCCTCGGCGTGGGAGAGTGCCGCCGACTGGAAAAGCTCAGCATCTTCTTCCCCTCGAACCAAATACGCCCGGCCGGGGCGGGACACCGGAATCGATGCCGCTGCAGGCGAGTTGATGATGTCCCTCGATTCCATGTCTGATTGGACGCGGAGAGCGATGCTCGTGGTGACGTTGGCCCGGATGTCAGCGCTCAGTGCCCCCTGCGGACGTTGTGTCGCCATCACCAGATGGATACCCAAGGACCGGCCGAGGGTGGCGATCCGCATCAGTTCGGCAAGGGCAGCCGGGGCGTCTTCGACAAGCATCCTGAATTCGTCGATCACAAGCACCAACCGGGGGAGTGCGGGCAATCGGTTTCCTCGTACTGCCCGGATCCCATCCCCAGGGCAAGGGACTCTGGCCCAGTACGCTGGCAGATCAGGGACATTGGCCTCCGAAAGGAATCCCTCCCTCATCCGAACCTCGGCACGGAGTGACGCAAGAGTACGCTCCAATTCGTGTTCGCTGAGATCAGTAAGCATTCCGACGCATTGGGGTAGATCGATCAAAGGCCCGAGGCCTGAACCGCCTTTGAAATCAACAAACAGGAAGTTGACTCGGTCAGGGCCATGGGTCAGCGAGATCGCCGTCACGATAGTGCGTAGAAGCTCGGACTTTCCGGATCCCGTCGTTCCGGCCACAAGGAGATGCGGTCCGTCGGAAACCAAGTCAAGGGACCGGGGCTTGTCGGCTCCTTGACCGATGACCGCAGACAGGCCGCTGCTGTCTGAAGAATCGCTCCAGCGGGCCGCGATGCTTGAGGAGTCGTTCGGAAGCAGCTCAGCGAGCGTGCACGTAGAGGGGACAAACGACGCCTTTGCCTTCGCCAGTGCGGGCACGGCTGCCACCGAGCGGCAGTAGCTGTCAAAGACAGGGTACGGGACCAAGTCAGGATCAAATTCCGCTCCTGAAAGGCGCGATCGGAGGACTGCGCGTCTGTTCCAGAGCTCGACAACGCAATGACCTTCAGTCCCGCCTGCCGTGCGTTGGAAGATTCTCCAGCCAGATTCGGCCGCCACCTGCCGGAGTGAATCGTCGTCGGGATCAGGCTCGGACCCCACCAAAAGGAGCACTCCTGGTTCCCCGGTTCCCGCGGAGAGGATGGCTGCCGCTGACCGGATGTCCGTGGTCATGGTGACGCGGGGGAGGAAGCGGGCGCCGAACGGCAAATGGGCAATTGGGCCGTGAATGAGGATCGGGACATTCGCTGCGCTGGGGAACACCGCAAGTTGCATGAGCAGAAATCTGAACATGCCGTCGACCTTTGCTTCAGGTCCCGTGAAGGAAACGGCCTGGATCGTGGGGTCCAAAACTACTGGAACCGGGCCCAAGTGCGGCGGCTCGAAGCTTGGATCGGGGGGATCGAGTGCAACCAAGGCGTTCTGCCGACAGGTGCCGAGCCGGAGCCAGATTTCATGACAGCCTACCGCGCCTCTCGCCGCGCCGGTTCCTGGCAGTGTCAACTGCTTCCGTCCGCGTTCGTCCGAGACCGCTAAGGCAGATGATCTGACGGTAAAGGCCAGCTCTGCCGCGGAGGGCGAGCATCGCCGTCGTCGGGCCCTGTCTTGTTCCACAGCCTCTTCGAGCGCCGCGGCAAGAAGGCGGCGCTGCCGTCTTCCCGAAATCGCCGGAACGAGGACCGCGACGGCAGAAACTGCAGTGAATCCGAGGAACATCCACATTCCAGTGGCAAGAGCGATGCCGACTCCCAGCAGGAGCGGCAGCCCCGCAGTGAGGAGCAGCTGGATCCGGGATTGGGTGTCCCTGCGAGTCTGCACCAAGAGAGGCTCCGCGATGCTAAGGCCCGCTGTCTCCAGTGACTCAGTCCCGGATTCTCCACCGTCGAAGACTACCGACATGGCCGACCCGCCACATCGGATTCTAGACGCCGTCGAGAGGAAAGCGGAGCGGATTTTTCGTCCATCCACCAAGGTCCCGTTCGCGCTCCCACTGTCAGTTATCGTGACTGCTGTCTCGGAAATCGCAAGGGCAGCGTGGATTCGGGAAACATCAGGATCCGCGAGGGAAATATCAGCGCTGCTTCGCCCGATGCTGTAATTGCCCCGCTCCAGCGGGACGATCAGGCCCGCAGAAGGTCCCGAATGGACTAGCAGCGACAGCGCTGCCGGCGCGCGTCTGGCGTCGGGGACGTCTTGTGCCCACGAATCCGCGCCGTCAACCAACACTGTTCCGGACATAAGTGGCGCGGCGCCGACGGTGAGACCTTTGAGTGGCCTCCCGTCGACCATCAGTTCCCCGGTTCCGAACTCTGTGGCGACTGCGGCCTGGACGAGGGCGCCTGAGCTGCCGTCGCCCACGGCGATGGCCAGCTCAATGGGTTCCGCTTGCCGAAGTGCCCGCGGACCCCGGACAAGGGTGCAATGGAATGTCACTCGGTGTACGCTCCTTCGGCTCTCTCGGCGGCTGTTCTTCCACGATATTTGGGATGAGGGTTGGATGTTCGTGATCAGTTTGCCTATGTGGAAAACCCTTCGCCCGCTGTTCAGAGAAGGGCGCAGCGGCAATTGGACGCGCTATCTCGGGTAGGCTTGACCTGCAGCCAATGCACACCATTGGGCTGGCCATATTCGAACCAGGAGATTTTGTGACCGCTGACCTCGTCATTGTCGGGTCAGGCTTTTTTGGCCTGACGATCGCAGAACAGGCAGCCACCGAGCTGGGCTTGAAGGTTGTTGTCCTCGACCGCCGGCATCACGTCGGAGGCAACGCATACAGCGAAACGGAAGAGCAGACCGGAATCGAGGTCCACCGGTACGGTGCGCACTTGTTCCACACTTCAAATGAACGGGTGTGGGAGTACGTCAACCGGTTTACAACCTTCACCAACTACGTTCACAAGGTGTACGGCGTCCATAGGGGCGAGGTCTACTCGCTGCCCATCAACCTGGCAACCATCAACCAGTTCTTCAGGGCCAACCTGACGCCTGGCGAGGCGAAGGCACTCATTCAGGAGCAGGCAGGCGAACTTGCCGGAACGGACCCGCAGAACCTCAACGACAAGGGCATCCAGCTGATCGGGCGCCCCCTGTACGAGGCGTTTATCAAGCACTACACCGGCAAACAGTGGCAGACGGACCCCAAGGACTTGCCCGCTGGAATCATTTCCCGGCTCCCGGTCCGCTATAACTATGACAACCGCTATTTCAACGACAAGTACGAAGGCCTTCCGTCCCACGGGTACACCGCGTGGATCGAGAAGATGGCCGAGCATCCGAATATTGACATCCGGCTCAACACCGACTTCTTCGACGACTCGCATGAATACTCCAAGGACAAAGTCGTAGGCAAAGTTCCAGTTGTCTACACCGGGCCCGTTGACCGCTACTTCGACTTCGTAGCTGGGGACCTGTCGTGGCGAACCATCGATTTCGAAGAAGAAGTCCTCGATGTGGGTGACTTCCAAGGCACATCGGTTATCAACTACAACGACGACGACGTCGCGTTCACGCGAATCATTGAACCGCGCCATTTCCACCCCGAACGTGACTACCAGACGGAGAAGACCGTCATCATGCGGGAGTTCTCCCGTTTTGCGGAAAAGGACGACGAACCGTACTACCCGATCAACACCGCAGATGACCGGGAGAAACTGTTCAAGTACCGGGATCTTGCAGCCGCAGAGAGGGACGTGCTTTTCGGTGGCCGGCTGGGCACCTACAAGTACCTCGATATGCACATGGCAATCGGTTCGGCGCTGTCCATGTTTGACAACAAGATTCGTCCGCATTTCGAAAGCGGCGCAGCAATTCAGAGCGGAGGAGTGGACGCGTGAGTAGTAGCAAAACGCAGGTACTCCAGCGAGTCATCCTGCCTTCCGACGACCAGATCGACACAACTTCCCTGTACGTCGACGCCGGCCCGGCAAACGGCATCCGTTTGCGCGAAAACGATGAATTCGCAAGGAACCCGAAGCCGCCTGAGGAGAAACTTCACTTCGTCAGTTCGGGCAGCGAGGAAGTCCATTTCGAGGATGTCCTCTCCAGGAGTTCGGTCAGGCTCCGCGCGGGAGAGCAGCTTTCGTTCGGAACGTACTTCAACGCTTTTCCGGCGAGCTACTGGCGGCGCTGGACGGACCTGCAATCGATCCGTCTCGTTGTCCGGACAACAGGCCACGGCACCGTCACCGTCTACAAGTCGAACGCGCGGGGCACTCTCCAGCGCGTTGACGGAGCCCGCGTACAAGGATCTTCTGTCACTGAGTTCGACCTCTCACTCAAGCCCTTCGGCGACGGCGGTTGGTACTGGTTCGATCTTGCGTCCAGCCGCGAAGACCTCACTCTCGATTCGGCAGAGTGGCAGGGCGCGGAACGCGACGGCAATCCGGGGAAGGTGACCCTCGAGATCACCACCATGAACAAACCGGACTTCTGCCTGAACAATGCCAGGATTCTTTCGGAGCATCCCGAGGTACTGGAACACGTTCAGGAAATCCTCATTGTGGACCAAGGAACACAAAAGGTCGCAGATCAGCCTGGCTTCGCCGAAGTCAAGGCTGCCCTCGGAGGCAAGCTGCGGATCATCGACCAGGCCAATCTTGGTGGTTCCGGAGGGTTTTCCCGCGGCATGTACGAGGCTGTGGAAAACGGAAGCGACTACGCCCTCTTGCTCGATGATGACGTCGTCATCGAGCCGGAGAGTATTTCCCGGTTGCTGGTTTTCTCGGACCATTGCCGCAAGCCCACTATCGTCGGTGGGCATATGTTCGATCTCTACAGTCGCAGCGTGCTGCACACATTCGGTGAAGTGGTGGACCCGTACCGCTTTGTGCCGGCCATGCCGCATCCGGACATGGAGATGAGGCATGATTTCAGCGTTGCGAACCTTCGGCAAACCCCCTGGCTTCACCGCCGTGTCGACGTTGACTACAACGGTTGGTGGATGTGCATGATCCCGACCGAGGTCATCCGCGAGATCGGGTTGTCCCTTCCGCTCTTCATCAAGTGGGACGATGCCGAGTATGGGCTTCGAGCCCGTGAGGCGGGTTTTGCCACTGTGTCCTTGCCCGGTGCCGCGGTCTGGCATGTGTCCTGGATCGATAAGGATGACCTGGTCGGTTGGCAGGCATATTTCCATGGCCGGAACCGCCTCATTACGACGCTCATTTACAGCCCGTACAAGAAGGGGGGCAGGGTGATCCGGGAGTCGTTCCAAGCGGACGTCAAACATTTGGTTTCCATGCAGTACTTCACCGAGCACTCCCGACTCGACGCCTTGCGGGACCTCTTCCTCGGACCTGACCACTTGCACCGCAATATCGCCACGAAGCTCGGCGAAATCAATGCACTGAAGTCAAACTACCCGGATGCTCAGATGCGCGAGAACGTGGACGACTTCCCTGCACCGGCCTTGGGCCAGGGGCCTTCCGGCCTCAACCCCATCGGTCTGCCCCACAAAAAGGACCTCGTCAAGTGGGGGGTCACCACGGTCGCCCGTCAATTGATGAAAAAACCGGCGCCTGAGGCTGCGGAGCGGCCCCAAGGTTTCCTCGCCCACCGCGACAACAGATGGTTCCGCCTGGCACACTACGACAGCGTCGTGGTCTCCAACGCCGACGGCACAGCTGCCTCTTGGTACAAGCGTGACCCGGAGCAGCTCAAGGCCATGCTGGCAGAAGCAGGAAAACAACATGCCAATCTCTATCGCCACTGGGAGGAGCTCGCGGAGCAATACCGGAAGGCTCTGCCCGAGATCACATCCATGGAAGCTTGGAAGAAGACGTTTGGCTTGGCCGACGGGGAAGGCCATTAGATGACACAACCCGTGACCGACTTGGTCCAACCGGGTCGCGGCCGCGGCATCATTGACGTCTTCAAACACAAGTTCCTGCTCCAACTGCTGGTCCGCAAAGAGATCAAGATCCGCTATCGCGGCTCTGTGCTTGGACTTCTGTGGTCGTACGTGAAGCCGTTGATGCAGTTCTTGATCTACTTCGTAGCTCTCGGAGTGTTCCTTGACATGCAACGGGGAACCCCCAATTATGCGATCTACCTCTTTGCAGGAATCGTGCTGGTCAATTTCTTTACGGAGTCCCTAGGCAACGCGACGCGCTCCATTGTCGACAACAGGGACCTCATCCGTAAGATCTATTTGCCCCGGGAGCTTTTCCCGGTCTCCACCGTGTGGGTTTCGGCCGCCCATCTGCTTCCACAAGTTGTGGTCTTGGTCGGCGCCTGTTTGCTGAGCGGTTGGAGCCCATCAATATGGCAGCTTCTGGCCGTCGTTGGAGCTTTCATCTTGACCGCGATCCTTTCCACCGGGCTCGGTTTGTTGTTCGGTGCTGCGAACGTGTACTTCCGCGACTCCGAGAACATCGTCGACATGATTCTCATGATCGTCACTTGGGCCTCGCCGGTCCTTTATGTGTGGCCGATGGTGCAGCGCGTCATGGGTCCATGGTTCTTCCTGTACCAGCTGAACCCGGTGACAGTCGCCGTCGAAATCTTCCACTGGGCGTTTTGGTCCCCCACGCTGAGCGCCGAGCAATCGGTGTCGATCTCCATGCCGCCGGACCTTCTCACTGTCTGGTTTCCGTCTGCCTTTGGCGTGGCTGCACTCGTCCTCGTGATTGGCCAGCTCGTTTTCATGAAGCTGTCCGTTCATTTTGCCCAGGAGCTCTGAAATGTCTGCACCTACGGAAGTCTCCGACAGCGTAGCGATCACGTGCCGGAATTTGCGGAAGAAGTTCGTGCTCCGGCACACCCGCAGCATGAAGGAAGCAATCGTGTGGTTGCTGACCGGACGCAAAGGGGACCTTTCCAGGAAGTTTGACGCGCTCAAGGACGTTTCGCTTGACGTTGAACAGGGCGAAACCGTGGCGCTGCTTGGGCTCAACGGTTCGGGCAAGTCAACTCTGTTGAAGCTCATTTCGGGCGTGCTGCAACCGGATGAGGGAACTGTGCATACGCGGGGGAGGGTGGCCGGCCTGATCGAGGTCGGGGCAGGGTTCCACCACGACCTCAGCGGCCGCGACAACGTCTACCTCAACGGGGCCATCCTTGGGATGAGCCAAAGCCAGATCGATGACATGTTTGACTCGATTGTCGAGTTCTCCGAAATCGGAGAATTCATCGACACTGAGGTCAAGTTCTATTCCTCCGGCATGTATTTGAAGCTGGCATTCTCAATCGCGGTCCACACAGACCCTGAGGTCTTCCTGATTGACGAGATTCTGGCAGTGGGTGACGAACCGTTCCAACGCAAATGCATTGTCAAGATCAACGAACTGGCGGCGGCGGGCAAGACTCTGTTCGTGGTGAGCCACGACTTGGATCTGGTGGCCTCGGTGTGCAAACGCGGAGTGTTGTTGGAACACGGCCAAATCATCATGGACGGCGAAGTGCACGCAGTCGTGAAAGAACTTCGACGGCGGTCGGCGGATTAGCTACGGTCCGGCCGGAGGATGGCACCGTGTCCTGATGCTAAGGCCGGCTGCACCAGAAGTTCATGAACCGCTCAGGGAGTACTGCACGCCGTTACCTCATAGAGCCGTGCCTCGCCTTCCTGCAGAATCAATTTCACCGACTTCGAAGTCTGCAGATTCTCCAGCCCTGGAAAACTATGGCTTCCGCCGTGCACCTCTTTGGTGCCGAAATCCAGGACGTACTTTACCTTGGCGTTTCGAACTGCTGCACATACGGCGGGATCATGTTCGGCGTTCCTCAACTCTTGGTTGAGCAGGTCAACGTCGGGCGTGTTGGTGGTCAGGATGTGCTTCGCCGTGGTGTCCCTGTCGGCGAGCGCATAGGCGAGGGCACTGCCTGTCCACGGGTTCACTGCGATAACGGAGTCGCGCGGAACGATCGCATCCAGTTCCGAGATGACTTTGTGCTCGTCTGAAGACAATAGGGGAGAATCGTTGTTCTCGGTGTAGTTGGGGCGGGCTGAGGAGATCGAGCCGACTATTGGCGGCAACAGGGCTCCGGTTGCTGCTACGCCAAGAAATACGATAGCTGGGATGGCAATGGACCGGTTCCGATGCCCGGAGGACAGTTTCGGAATTGCAAGCCGCCGCCCCACTGCGGTCAGCAATGCATCGAGCCCGACGGCGGCGAACGGAATGGCGACAAGCGGAAGCAACGCGGCAATGCGGTAGCTGTCGTTGTACCAAACCCCAGTCAGCACCCCCCGCAGGCGGCTGATGGGCGCCGCCGATACCACCACAAACAGGAACGCGATCACGGCGAACCCCCCGATCATCCAGGCCGCTCGAGCGCTTCGCAGGGACACGAAAAGCCCGAGGATCATCAGCAGGCTCACTGTCACCGCGACGGGCCTGTCCATCGCTGAATTGCTAAGGATTTGGTACACGGCCCGGAGCGGGGACTGGATGGGGGGCCAGAAGGCGGCTTCGTCCGGGGGCCGGATGTACTTCCATAACAAAACAACAACCCCGGCGACTGCCAGCACCCCTAGCGTGGCCACGATCCACTCGCGGCGATGGGACCGGTATCTGCGTTGTGGCAAGTAGCGCAGGATGTAACTCTGCAGGAGAACCGGCATGCTCATGGCAACAAGCGACATGAACCCGTTTGGATGAGCGAGGGCCAGCCCCGGGATCATGGAGCACGGAAGCCCGAATCGGACTCCTGCGGGTACTTTGACGTCGCGAGCGATCCCGAACAGAATGGCAACGCCGCTGAGGGCTACAGGTAGCAGGCTGATGGCCAGAAAATTCGGATAGAGGACACCGAAATCAAGCAAAAGTAGGGGAAATCCGGAGAATAGCGCGGATAGAATCGCGGCCGCGCCCACAGCGAAAGGCCGCTTTCCGGCGAAAACCCTGGTGAGAAGCATGCAGCCCAGAGGCCACACGATAGCGGCAATTGCGATGTTGAGGACGTTTACGGCAACGGCAAGGGGAGCGCCCGTGATCAGGATCAGGATCGACGCGAGGTCATGCCAGGCGGCCGGATAGAAATACGGTGGATTGTCGCCGCTTGCCATCTTTGACATCGTCAGTGAGGACGCGTTGCCAGTGTCCAGGATGAATCGGACGGCGTTGAGGTGAAAAACGTTGTCGAACGTCTGCGAGATGCTCGAGGGGGTACCAAAGGCCAGGGTTATCTGCACAACAAGAAGGGCCGCGCCCGAGAGAAAAGCTCCGGCCATCCACGGCCAGGAACGGTCCGGTCGCCACCCCGCGGTGAAGGTCTTCAGGACCGTCCGGCCTCGGAACAGGACGCGCAAGCCAAATACCAAGGCGGCAGTGACGATGCTGGCCAGCAGGACGATAGTTGGAGACCACGGGAGTGAGATATACGGCAGCAGAACGGCGCTTGTTGCCACAATCGTCACAGTGATCGCCGGAGCCACGGCGGCCAACTTGAGTCCCCGGAGGCCAGCAGTTGCGGCCACGATACCGCCAGGCAACATGAGGACTATCGCTGCGCCAAGCAGGAGGGGTACGGCGTCGGGCCAGGCCACGCTAGATGGTCTGGTCCAGAAGTCCCAGCAGGTAAGAACCGTAGCCGCTCTTGACGAGCGGTTCCGCGCGTTCCCGCAGTTCCTCGTCGTCCAGGAAACCTAGCCGCCAGGCGATTTCCTCGGGGGCTCCGATCTTGAGTCCTTGGCGGTTCTCAACCGTGCGAATGAAGTTGGAAGCGTCGCTGAGATCATTGAACGTGCCGGTATCGAGCCAAGCAGTTCCGCGGGGGAGGATTTCCACCTGCAGTTTGCCTTTCTCGAGGTAGGTCCGGTTGACGTCGGTGATCTCAAGCTCGCCCCGCGGAGACGGCTGCAGGTTCCGAGCTATTTCTATGACGTCATTGTCATAGAAATACAGGCCGGGGACGGCATAGTGGCTGCGGGGCTTTTCCGGCTTTTCCTCGAGAGAGAGAGCTTTGCCGTCGTCGTCGAACTCGACGACGCCGTACGCCTTCGGATCTTTCACCCAATAGCCGAAAACAGCGCCCCCGTCGATGTTGGCGTGCCGGCGCAGCTGGGTGCCCATGCCCTGCCCATAGAAGATGTTGTCGCCAAGGACCAACGCCACAGTGTCGTTGCCTATGTGGTCCGCACCAAGGATGAAGGCCTGAGCCAGACCGTCGGGTGACGGCTGCTGGACGTAGGTGAGGTTGACGCCGAACCGTGAACCGTCTCCGAGGAGTCGCTGAAACTGATCAGCGTCGTGCGGGGTTGTGATGATGAGGATGTCCCGGATACCGGCCAGGATCAGCGTTGACAGCGGGTAATAGATCATCGGCTTGTCGTAGACAGGAACAAGCTGCTTGCTGATGCCAAGTGTGATCGGGTGAAGCCGGGACCCAGTTCCACCGGCCAAGATTATTCCACGCATGTGCCCAATCTTTGCGTACTGGAACTGCAAGGGCAAACCAGCGGCTTCGCCCGAGTTGAAGACCGGGACCGTTCCTTCGACCCGGGGGCAACCGGGCGCAAGGTAGAATTGGCCGTCTGGACAACGTCACGAAGGAAGCCCGGAATTGAGCACAGCAGTACTGAATCCGAAAGCAATTCCGGCCCCGATGATAGGGAACCGGCTTGATCCACGTCGAAACAGCCTCAACCTGATTCGGCTTGTTCTGGCATTCATGGTGCTCCTGGCACACAGTTGGCACATTGTGGGGGACGGCAACGGTTGGGGATTCCGGGGTGAAAACCTCGGCGGCTGGGCCGTCGCGGGTTTCTTTGGCATCAGCGGCTACTTGATTACGGCCAGCCGGTTCAGCAACAGAATCGGGCCGTATCTCGTCCATCGCGTTGCCAGGATCTTTCCGGCGTTCATTGTTTGCTTGGTCGTAATGGCCTTCGGATTCGCGCCGATCGCCTATGTGATCCAGCATGGATCGCTACAGGGTTTCATGCATGCACCTACAACACCGCTGAACTCGATCTTCGCTAACATGACACTCCATATCGTCAGTTATGACATTGCCGGGACCCCTGCCGGTGTGCCTTATGCGAAGGCATGGAACGGTTCGCTTTGGACGCTCTATTTCGAGTTCTTGTGCTATCTGCTAATCGCGCTCATTGGGTTCCTCCCGCTCTTCAAGAAAACGCCGTGGCCAATCGTTGGTGCCTTCGCGATGAGCGTGGCGATCTGGGCCAACATTGACTCCCTGAAGCCTTACCTGCAGTCGAACCTGGATTTTGAGCTCGCAGCCCGCTTGGTCCCCTACTTCCTCGGCGGAGCGGTTGTGCAGGTGCTGAGCTCCCGGATAGGCATTCACAAAGTCGCAGGGCCGGTGGCGATCGTACTCGCAGGACTGTCCATCTTCCTCGTGGATGGATTCGGCGGCCAGCTAGCGGCGCCATTCATTACCTATGGCCTGCTCTGGATCTCCACGTGGCTGCCGCAACCGGCCCTCGTCGCACGGCACGATATCTCGTATGGTGCCTACATCTACGCTTTCCCTGTCCAGCAGTTGCTGGCCGTGTTCGGTGGCTTCCATTGGGGCGTCTGGTGGTTCACTCTCGCTGCCACGGTATGCACTATTCCGCTCGCAGCGGCCAGCTGGTTCTTCGTGGAGCGCCCGGTCATGCGCCGCGCGAAGAAGACCGTCTAGCTCGTTCTGTTAACGCCAACTGAAAACAGGGCCAGTTCTGCCATTTGAAACAGGGCCACCGACCAGCACGGAAGGTGATCAATTTGGACGATTGGGCGGAGATACCCCACCTGTTTTCGACGGGCAAGCACTCGAAGCGTGAGATTGGAAGGACCGTGGGAGTTTCCCGCGGAACGGTAGACAGGGCGCTGGAGTCGGACCGGGCGCCGAAGTATCAGCGGGCGGCCGGATGGTCGAGTTTTGATGCGTTTGCTCTCAGGGTGCGGGGAGTTGTTGGCGAGACGCCGACGATGCCGGCCGCGAGGTTGGCGCAGCGGGTGGGCTGGTCAGGGTCAGCGTGGCTGTTAGGGCGAAGGTCGCCGCGATCCGGTCCGTATACGCCGCGCCCGACCCGGCCGCCCGTCTGGTCCACGAGCCTGCCCTGAACCGGCGGAGTCCATGGAGGTACGGGACCTGGCTGCCTATGACGAGATCCTCGGCCTCGGCCAGCGCCAGGCCCTTCTGGAAGTGGCTTCATGACCGGGACGCCGTCACGGATCGAGTACTACGCCCGCGCCCTGAGTGCACCGCGGATAAGCGATGGGTTCCGCTGGCTCGGGGACCAGGCCAAAAACGCCGGCTGGTCGCATGAGGAGTACCTGGCCGCGAGGTTCCCGGCCCACAAGGACCTGGAAGCGTTCGAGGCGCACCACATCAACCCGCCATCAGTACGGCACAATAAAACCACAACCCCGTGGCTCCGTTTTCAATTGGCACTATTGGCCCTATTTTCGGTTGGCGTTAACACGTACGGTCGACCGCGGCAGGCTGCGGGCACGACGGAATTCAACGCGAGCCCGGGGTTCCCGTGGGAACCGCGGCCACATCTATCGATCATCCGAGCCGGATCAGCCGATCTGCAACGCCGAGGTCCATCAGGTACTGGTGAACTGGTTCAAACAGTTCGGGATCCACGATTGCGTACAGTGTGGGGTTTTGGGTTAGGACCTTGCCGATGACCTCGGGCGCTTGGTTGTAGTCCTTGACGATGCTCACGATGTCAAAGCTAAGATCGGTCGTCGCTGATGAGGACTTGCCTCGCATGCCCCATTGCCAGCGCGCAGCCAGAATAGGATCGACGGTTCCAGGTCCAGGGATGTAGATCGTTGACTCTGGTTGGGGCTGCCGGGCGCTCTGTAGGAGCCGGGGCACGAAAGCAGGGGTGCTCTGCAAGCGGCCCTGCTGGCCTGACATGTCAGTCAGCGGGCGGGCCGTCGCCGGAAGACCCACGGTCTGCAGTCCTGGAATTGAAAAGCCGAAAACCTGCGTTGCAGTGATAGCCAGCACACACAGCGCCAGTGTCGGGCTGCGCCTGTGGATAGGGCCGTCTGCCGGCACGGCCGGTGGGATCAAGGTCGCTCCCGCTGCGACTGCCAGCGGCCAGGCAAGCAGCAGAAGCGCAATCAGGTATTTGTAGAAGTAATACGTAATAGCACCGGTTTGGACACTTTGCGAGACGGCCAGCCAGATGCAGAGGGCAACCGGTATGAAAAGCCCCGCTGAGGCCCTGGAAACGTCCAATCGTTCCTCCCTCAACCGTAGGGAACCTGTACGCATGGCAAGGGAGCGGTTGGCCAGGCCCAATACCAAAGCCAGGACTATCGCCATCAGGGCGAGCCCAAAGTCCGGGTACGCGATGCCGCCTTGAGCGTCAAGGATGCGCTGAGTTTGTTCGATGAGGGGCGAAATCTGAATGATGGGTAGCGCCATGCCCAGCACACTGACGCTGATGCACGCCGAGGAAAGTATCCACCACCGGCGGCTATAGCTGCTGCGATGACGCACGACCGACCATAGCCTCATCACGACCACGACGGTGAGGAGGGATACCAGCAAGAGCCAATTGTTGCAGATACTGACAAGACCTGCCGCAATAACGGCAACCCCGATGACCGGGACGCGGCGCTGGAAGGTCAAGACGGCAAGCACCGTCGCCGTCGCCATGCCGCAGGCGAGGTAGAAGTTGGCGAAGCCCTCATATGCGGGTATGGATCCGGGGCCGTAGATCCAGGCGGCCATGGCGATGGCGATTCCGCTGGCCATCACAGCTGCTCTTCGGCGGACCGCGGGCAGCGCGCACAGCCCGGCAGCGACAACCAGGACCGTAAGGACGCTGCAGGCGGCCTGGAGGCTGATGAAACCGACCAGCTCGCTGTCCACGCTGGTATATGACGGACGAAGAAGATCCGACATTGTGGCCAGCAAAGCATGGAAGCCTTGCGGGTACTCGGCGAACCCCCAAGTGTCGCCGGCCGTGCCTTGCGGAATGGTCGGGATGACCTCGCCATAGCGGCGGATCATGTAGTAGATGCTGAAATGGGACTGGTAGTCCCACCTGCTGGTAAGGATTGACAAGGCGTCAAGCGGGGACCGGATCGTCAGCATCGTGCCGAGCGACAATGCCGATAGCAAGGCGGACAGGAACGGGATGGTGTCAATCCAGCGGGCACGCGGGACCAGACGGCGGACCCGCTGCGCCGGAAGCTTTGCGGATCCGATCCACCAGGCTATGAACCCGGCGAGGGCCGCTAGCATCAGTGTTCCGTGGTCCGTGCCCATCATGCGTTCAGGTAGCCACCAGGTCAGCGGTACCAGGCCGGCCAGAATCAGTCCGTTGAAGAGGATGCGTTGGGACAACACGCGCGCGGTGGGCAACAGCAGCAGAAGGATGGCAGCAAGGACAAGTGCGGGCGTTCCCTGCAAGAGGCCGGTTGTCCTCAGGACGACTACGATACCCATGACGATGACCAAGGCCAGAATTCCGCGTGTGTGCCGACGGAGTTGCGGGTCTGGTCCGGCTTCCTGGCCGGACTTTCTCGCACTGGCACGTTGCCGGAGATGTTGTTGGTCGTCGAATGCGGTGCTCATGTGCGGTTTTCCCCATTGATAAAGTGAAGCTCTAGCGGCGATACGGATTATGCGTTGCGGTGGTCTGATGTAGACCGGACCTGGAGAGGCGGCTGCTTGGCGCAGCCTAGTCGGGGCGCCGGCCGGACAGGCCGAGTATCCCATCTCGGATCCCGTTGAGGGCGTTGGCCAGCCGGACCTGACGGCGCGGGGCAAGCAATGTGACGATGGCCAGATGCCTGTAGTCCGCCAAGAAACCTTTCAAGGTCCACACCAAGAACTGGCGGCCGTACTGGCGCGCAAGCAGGATCCGGTTTCGGAAGAGGTAATAGTAGCGCCAGTCAGCGGCGGTGCGGATCTTGAGTGGTTTACCGCCGAAGGTAAGTTCCCGGCCGAACACCCTGGCTGTGGCTGGACTTCCCAGAGTGTGGTCCAAAGCAGCGTCCCTGGCTATGACAGCGCGAAGTCCGGCAGCAGTGCACCGCAGATAGAACTCGCTGTCCACCCCGTCGATGAAGAGATTGGACTGAAACAGGCCTAGCCTCTCGAGCACAGGGACCGGAATGAGGAGTCCTGACTGGATAGGTTCGCCGCCGAGCTGAATGCCGTTCACCATCGGGCCGCGTCGGACAGGGAGCCCCCTGACAGAGCCGGGGGCCACCATGCCCACCGGAACTTCAGCGGCCAGGGCCGCCGTCGCAGCTGCCTGCAGGGCGGCGACGTAACCGTCGTCGAGCAGTGAGTCCTGATCCATGGTGAGGATGTAGTCCGGCTTCGCTGCCCACGACAGAACAGAGGAGATTCCGGCATTGAGCGCGGCAGCGATTCCGGAGTTTTCAGGTAGTCGCTCCACCAGGCAGCCGAGGTTTGCCAGTTCGTCAAGGATCCCTGTGGGATCCTGCGGGCTTCCGTCGTCGACGACGACCACCGCGTCCACCTGATTAAGGAGTGCCGCGGCGTTTGTTAGTACTCCGTCGGACGGGTTAAACAGTGAAACGATAGCGACGGTCGAGGGCAACGTCCTTATCTCCGTCCCGGGTCAGGCTGGCTGGACGTCGGGCTGGACGTCGATCCAGTTGGCGAGGCGGTCGATGCCTTGGGCTAGGTTGTACTGCGGCGTCCAACCGAGTACTTTTTCCGCGGTCGTGACGTCTGCCCATGCGTGACGGACATCGCCCTGCCTGTATTGCCCGGTCACGTGGGGAGCAGGAGCGTTGTAGTGCGCGGCGATAAGCTCTGCGGCTGTGCCGATGGTCTGGTACTCGCCCGAACCGATGTCCATTGGCTCGCCCTGGACGGTCGGGGAGACCGCGCCCGCGACAATGGCCGACGCGACGTCGTCGATCAGGATGAAGTCACGGCGGACTTCACCGTCTTCGTAAAGTGGAATCGACTTGCCTCCCATGGCCATCCTGCAGAACAAGCTCATGATTCCCGTATAGGGGTTGATAAGCGACTGGCCTGGACCGTATACATTCTGGAGTCGCAGGATGACGGTTTCGACCCCATAGGACTTTGCCCAGGCCTGCAGGACGTGTTCCTGGGCAAGCTTGGTGGCCCCGTAGACACTGACTGGCGCGGGGAACGTTTCGGACGCCTTCATAGCTACCGGGGTTGCGCCCGGGAAGTCCCACTGGGCCTTGTCCAGGGTCTCGCTGGTGCGCTGGCCTGGGTAGAACAATTTGCCGTCGACGTCGGCCCAGGCGCCTTCGCCGTAGACAGCACGGCTGGAGGACAGCACGATCCGTCGCGGGATTTTGCCGTGGCGGTTGAGGCCATCGAGAAGCTGGGAAGTGCCAACGACGTTGACGTGAGTGTGGCGGGTCGATTCCTCGAGAGACTGGCTTGTTCCGGTTTCCGCAGCAAGGTGAATCACGACGTCGGGGGTCACGTTCGACAAGACGGTGTCCCAAGTTGCAGCATCCGCGACGTCGGCGACGACGAGTTCGGCTTTCGGGTGCAGTCCGGCAGGCCGCTCACCGGAGGCATGGATTTGAGGGTGCAAGTTGTCGACGACAACTACCCGGTCGAAGGCTTCGACCAGGGCGGGGGAAACGGCGCAGCCGATGAAACCGGCGCCGCCAGTGATGAGGACAGTACCGCCGGGGCGTACAGGATTAGTTGCAGAAGTCACCATTGGACCTTTCGTAGCGGAAGTTACTTTCCGAAAGTGTGTCGGACGAGGGCCTTGACGGCAGCGTTGTTGCGGCTCGCGGCCGCCTTGGGAAGGAGGGCTGCGGCGTGTGCACGGGAGGTCAGCCTGAGCCTTGCCGATCGGGCCGCCTTCGTCCAACCGAGTTCATCAGCCTGGGCGGCGGCGACCTCAAAATACTCCCGCTCACCGGCGAAGCGGGAGCCATCCACGAGTTTGGTGGAGGATGCACTGTTTGAATGCCGGCGGTACTGGAAGCAAAGCTCCGGATCGATCAGCAGCTGATCGCCGTTGTAGATCATGTCCATGATCAAGGCGAGATCCTGGATGATCGGAAAGCCGTCGCGGAATTCCACCTTACGGATCTTGTCCGTGCGGAAGGCAAGGGACGGCCAGTAAAGCCAGTCTCCATGCATGAGGTTGGTGGCGATTGACTCTCCGGCCATCAGCTGGCGGCCACCGCCTCTGGGCTTGATGATCCGTTGCTTGACCACATCAACGAGTGTGGCCGCGACCTGACCTTCTTCGTCGATGACTTCCACGCCGGGTTGGATGAGAGCGGCATCGGGGAAGCTGGCATGGGCGGAGAGGATGACGTCCACGTAGTTTGGTAGCAAGACGTCATCGCAACCCAGGATCACCATCATCTCCTGTGTGGCGAGTGAAACACAGGTTCGGTAGTTCTCCGTAATGCCAGCGTTCTGATCCTTGCGGATGTACTTAACTCGCGGGTCCTGGATCCCGGCCATGAAGTCGCTGATTTCGGTGCCTGGGTACGCGTCATCGACGACCGTCAAAAGCCAATCGCCGTTGTGCTGGGCAAGGACACTGTTGACGGTTTCCTTCATGTAACCGGGATCTCCCCAATAAGGGATCAGTATGTCGAGGGGCATCTTATGCGTCAAAACCTTCGCTTGATTGTCTGGAGATTGGGGCCGAGGAAGAGTCAGGTGTGTTGACTGCTGGATTGGCCGTCGTATTCGCGGGTGCCCCCCCAGCCAGGGACTCAAACTGGGTTCTGAGGATGGCCACTTCCTCAGCCAGTGAGCGGGTCTCATCCTCTACGACAGAGATCTCCCACGACAAGTGCAGGCAGACACCGAGCAACATCAGGATGCTCATCGCAAACAGGAGGTTTGAAGGTACTTGGATACCCACAACTTCTGCGACGATGTTCAGCAGATATGGGAACGCAGCGAGGATCAGCGTCGCGACACCGACGATCAGCCATAAAGCTGCGTATTTTTCCCGGAGTTTCTTGCGGCGCAGCATTTCGAAAACCAAGGCGACAATGACCAGCGCCAGCAGGAACGCGGCGAGATTTCCCATCAGCTTGCTCCTTCGACTTCGGGGACCCTGGCTATCGGGGCAGACCGCTTACGCGTGAGGGCAAAGAGCAGGGCAAACACAGACCTTCCAAGATAAATAGCCGCTTTCGCGGGATTGTGGCTTGGGGTGCCGCCTTGCCTCACACGCATTTCGACGGGGACCTGGGTCACGGTGCAGCCTGAGCGGATTGCTACGACAAGGGAGTCGATCGTGTCTCCGAGGTACTCTGCCGGGTAATGGTCCAGGTATTGGCTGATGGCCCGGTCATTGCCGGCGCGGAAACCGCTTGTGACATCCGTGAGGCGCGTCTTGGCCAGGGCTGAAATAACCTTGGCCAAGAAGAGCATTGCCCATTTGCGGGGACCGCTGACCTTGTAGTTCCCCCGGTCAGCAAAGCGGGCGCCAATGGAAATGTCTGCGTGGCGAAGGCCGCCCAGTACTTCTTCGATGCTGCTTGGATCGTGCTGGCCATCGGAATCAACCTGAATGACTTGACGGTAACCGAGCCGGCGCGCGTACTTGAATCCGGCGCGCATGGCGCCGCCCACACCAAGATTGAACGGTAGGTTGAGGACCGTTGCGCCCGCAGCTTCCGCGACGGAGGCTGTGTTGTCGGTTGAGCCGTCGTTAACGACCAAAACGTCGTAGCGGCCGCTGGTCGCGAGTACTTCACGCACCGTGTTGCCGACCGCTTCGGCTTCATTCCAGGCTGGCATGATGACCAGAACGCGGGCTGTGGGGGTTGGTTCCATGGTGTCCAAACTATATCAATTCCAAAGAGGGGCGCCGACGAGCACGCATCGCGTCCTGCTGGCCGGTCTGTTACTTGAGTCTTCGTTCCAGTTCGGCAGGGATCCGGCCCGTACGTCCTCTCAAAGCGTCAGTGAACCCCGCCAGCGCGGCCAAAATCAGCTTGCGCCTGCTTGTGCTGAAAGTAAATCGCAACACATGGGCTTTACCTTCCTCAACGAGCCTCCGGAAAGTCCAAGCAGGGGCCTTCAAGGCATACCTGCGCGTGAGCGCAGTCCCGTTGCGGCAGATGTAGTAAACACGGCTGGGGGAATGATAGTTAAACGAGATCTCGCGACCAAATACCACCAGAGGCCTTCCCAGCAGTCGCGCGCGATCGCGCTGACCAAGGTCGTGGTCAATGTCGCAGGCTTCCCCGACCAAGACATGGAGTCCGGCGCTTCGCACACGCATGGTGTATTCGGAGTCCACGCCGTCGATAAAGAGCCCGGTGTCGAAGACACCGACGCGGTCGATGGTTTCGATAGGGATCATGAAGCCCGACTGCATGGGATCGAAGGCCTCCGAGAAGGATCCCACGGTGCCCATCGTCGGCACCGAGTGCCCGCTGTATGCGGACGCGCAGATGAAGCCGACGTCAATTCCCGCAGAAGCCGCCCGCAGCAGTGTCTCGATTGCGTTTTGGACATAGAAGGGGTTGAGCCGGGAATCCTGGTCCAGGGTTAATATGTAATCTGGATCGCTCTCGGATCGGGCAACCGAAATGCCTGCGTTGAGTGCTGCCGCAATGCCTGCGTTCTCAGGCTGGTGGATAACTGTGGCCCCCGCTTGAGTCAATTGCGCAAAGACACCCGCAGAGCCCGAAGGGGATCCGTCGTCGACGACGAGGACGCGGATGCCCTGCTGGACCAATTGACGCACTCCCTGTTCGAGAGAAGGATCCGGGCGATAGGCGGCAATAATAGCAACGACTTCCCGAGTTTCACTTGTCTGCATGACTCGGCCTTTCTGTGTTCACGACTTTGAATCCAGGAATCAGCAGCGCCAGGAAAAGGACGGCCTCGCTGAGGGCCATCCCGAGAGCGATGCCAGGGGCGTTACCGGCTGTTCCGGCCCAGATCATGGCCGCGACGCCGAGTAGGGCAGAGACCACAGTCCACAGAAGGACCAGATGTTGCTGCCCTGCGGGAATGAGCAGATTCCGGATGAAGGGGGTGCTGGCGCTGAGGAACAGGAACGCAAGGCCGTAGTAGAAGCACAGCTCCGTGGTGGCTTGGGCCTTGCCTGCGAACAACAGGCTACTGACGAACGGACCGGCAACTGTCAACACGGCTGCCCCGAGGACGCCCAGTGCTGCGTGGGCACAGATGGCGGCAAGATGACGTTTGCGGTGGCTTGCGGCGCCGTGCTCGAGTGTCCAACCCTGGAAGGCGTTCCCGAGCGCGACTACGGTAAATAAGCCGAAGCGGTAAAGGGTGTCCGCCGTCGCGAGGCTGCCGGAGGCTGCGGGCGCGGTACTTGCTGTCGCGATCGGGGTCGGAGTGGAGGCGTAGGCGTTACCCGCGAGGCTGATCCCGGCCGTGCGGCCCTGTGAGGCGAGTTCCCGCAATGCGGAACGGACATCGCGGGGCAGCCACTGGCCCCCGGGGGAAAAGGCCCGGTGGAATATGACCAGTGAAACAATTGATGCAAGTGCGAGGAGACCGGTGTAGAACCAGAGCTCGTGTGTCCATAGCAGCAGCGGCGCGGCCGCCGCGGTGGCGATGAAACGGGGGACCGTGTCGTAAATGGCCAGCAGCCTTGGTTGGCCCAGGCCGATGCAGAACCACGACGGCGACATCCCGGCAATACCGACGGCCCAGGCCATGGCGACTGCTTCAGGGCAGAAAGCCGGATTGGCAACCAGCGCGGCGACGATGGCCGAGGCGGGAAGTATAAGGGCCAGCAGGAGGATACGCGTCCTCATGCTTCGGAGGTAAACCTTGCCCCGGTCGGCCGCGCTTGTGGAACGGGCGACGGCGACTGGTCCGTCAACATTCCAGCCCCACATCAGCACGGTAGCTGCGAAGGTGCCGATCGCCTGGCCGGAAATGACGCTCGAGATTCCGTCGCCACCGACAAAACTGGAAATGACTGGAATGAGGAGGAGCGGGGTGATCAAGGACAGCAGCGGCAGAACGGTGAACCCGGAAAGTCGCAGCAGTACGGTCTTCATATGGCAGGAGCGTCCTTGGGTCACGGGCAGTCTTCATCGATCTTACGGGATGGTTCTGGCGAGGAAGCCGTCACCTAAGATGGTGCAGTCGGGCGGGAGGGTGCAAAGCCCCCGTTCCTCCATGTAAACAAACGGACTGTGAGGCTATGAACAAGCGCAACGAGCACACCACCCCGCGGATACGCGCCAGCGTCTGCATGGCCACTTACAAGGGAGCCCGTTACGTCGGAGAGCAGCTTGAGTCGATCCTTACCCAGCTTGGTACCGCAGACGAATTGGTGATCGTCGACGACGCGTCCCCGGATGACACTGTGAAAAAGATCACGGCCTTTGACGATCCGAGGATCAGGCTCATCCGAGCTGACAGCAACCAAGGCTACGTTCGTTCCTTCCAACAGGCAGCTTTGGCCAGCCGGGGCGAGTTTATTTTCCTTGCAGACCAGGACGACGTTTGGATCCCGGGGAGACTTGAGCGCATGCTGTCCGCGCTGCAGTCGACCGCCGTCGTTGCCAGTAATTTCGACGTTCTGGGAGGCGGACCCCGGCCAGCGATTCCCCGGCTTAGGGCCGCCGATGGACGCAGGTCGATCGCGAATCTGTTCGGAATCCTGATTGGCTACCGCGCATACTATGGGTGCGGCATGGCGTTCCGGCGCGAACTTCTGGGAGCGTTCGCCCCGGCGCCTTCCTACTTGCGTGAATCCCACGATCTGTGGCTGGCGATTATTGGAAACATGGCCGGCTCTATCGCGCACCTTGACGATCCCACGTTGCTTCGCCGCATCCACGACGAGAACGCCACCCCCAAGGGGTGGCGTTCTCTCGCGACTATTGTTGCTGCGCGTGTTGTGCTGCTTCGCCTCATGGTTGAGGCTCGACGTCGGCTGCCTTCCTCGCGTGGATCGCTGAGCGAGGCTTCCTAGAAGTAAGCGATGTCCACGGACAGCTGCGAAAGACTGTTAGTCAACTGCCAGCTGTTACCTCGGACGATTCCGACGGTTGTGACGCGGTCGCCGTTCCAATCGCCGGTAATCGGGCTGTCAGTGCTGATTCCGTAGTTGAAGACGTTCGACACAACGGGGGACTGAATGCGGCTGCTGAGCCACCACTGGCCGTTGCGCCATACGCCGATGCTTGTTTTGCCGCTACCGGTCCAGTCCCCGACGATGGGCGTGTCGGACGGAACGCCGAATGCAGTGAACTCGTTCACTACAGGGTTGTTAATGGAGTAGCTGACCTGGAAGCTGGAGTTTCGCCAGATACCGATGCTGTCCCGGCCGGATCCGTTCCAGTCACCCACGATCGGAGTGTCGGAGCCGACCCCGAAGGCAACAACCTTGGAGATGGCCATTGTGTTGATGTCGTCAACCAGCCACCAGACCCCGTTGCGCACGATGCCGATACCGGCGGTTCCGTTTCCGTTCCAGTTGCCCACGACGGGCTTATCGCCAGGATTGCCGTAGCCGAAGCATTTCCGCTGAGCCCGGGGCATCTGAAGGCACCAAAAACCATCCTTGAACCATCCGACGTAGCTCTTGCCGTCCCCGGCCCATTTGCCGGTCAGCAGGGTCGCCCCAGGGATGAGTCCAATGGGATAGTTGTCCGGAGTCGATGCGAGTTTCTGTAGTTGATCCATCGAGCCGTTGAAGACATCCTGGTCACCAGGGAAGGTCGCCATCACCGTCTGGGAGGCGTCCGCGTAGGCATTCGCATATTGCCAGATGGTGTAGGTCGGCCACCCGCCCGGGACGGCCGGCGAATTTGTGTAGTAAGAGGCCAACCACAAGGGATTTGTTTGACTGAATTCGCTGGTGTTGCCCACACAATCGCGCCAGTAGTAGTAGCTGGTGTAGATCATGACCTGTTTGTTGGTCATGCTGTACACGGTGCGTGTGAAGTCCCTCACCCAGGTCGCCAAATCTGCGGCCGACTTCGAGTAGCACGGGTTGTTCCCGTCCCAGGCTTCGAGGTCCAGGACGGGGGGCATGGTGATCCCGTCGGCCGACCAGCCACCCCCATTGTTCACGAAGAAGCGGGCCTGGGTGGCGCCGTCGGAAACGTCGGGGCGGGCGAAGTGATAGGCGCCTCGGAGGAGTCCCACGGAGCTGGCTCCGTTGTACTGCGCACCGAATTCGCTGTTGGTGTAACTCACGCCTTCCGTGGCCTTGATGTAGGCAAAGCGGGCGCCCTTGTTCTTCACGTCGGTCCAGTTCACTGAGCCCTGCCAGGAACTGACATCAAGGCCAAGCGGCTGCCCCGCCGTGCCGCCTGGCTGCTCGGCCACAGATGGTTCCGTGTACGCGGCAGCGGACACCTGGTTCCTTGCCGGTCCGCTCCCGGGGGCGGTGGCAGGCTTGAGGCCTGCCCGGCCCATCGAAGCAGTTCCAGGAGGGCCATTGAAGGATGTTTGGCCGGAGGCTGAGGGCGTCGCGGTCGGAGACGCCTGGGCTGTCACTGGCGCGCTCGTCTGCGGCGCCGTCGGGGCGGCTCCCGCAGTTCCCTGGTGTGAGGCAATGGGCGACGGCGAGGTCGGCGTCGGAACCGCGACCGTGGGGGACACAGCCGGACTCGGCGCTGGCCCCGCCGTCGTGGCCGGTTCTGCGTTGGCTGGGATGGCGGCGCTGCCCCACGCCAGCGGTATCGCGAGCGCCATTGCGAGCAGGACTTTGTGGGCTGGGTTGTTGCGCAAGGAAACTCCCGGATCATCTTGGCAGGCCGAGAACGGAACGGCCCCCACAATAATGACACACGGATGTGTCTAATGTTACTGATGGTGTCAGAGTCTTTGCAGTTTCACCTGTTGCTGAAGTAAATACAATCAAGCTGGCCGGTGGCCAGCCGGTAAGCTTGGCCCCATGCAGAAAATCCTTGTCACCGGCGGCGCCGGCTTCATCGGTTCCAACTTCGTCCACTACCTGGTGGCTAACACAGACGCCAGTGTCACAGTTCTTGACAAGCTGACATACGCGGGCAATCCGGAGTCCATCAGCGGTCTCCCGGAAGATCGTGTCACCCTCGTGAAGGGCGATATCGCCGACGCCGGCCTGGTTGACGGCCTTGTCGCTGGCGCCGACGTCGTGGTCCACTATGCAGCCGAATCACACAATGACAATTCCCTGCACGACCCCCGGCCCTTCCTCGACACCAACATCATCGGGACGTACACCCTCATCGAAGCTGCCCGAAAGCACGACAAGCGCTTCCACCACATCTCCACCGATGAGGTATATGGAGACCTGGAACTCGACGACACCCAGCGATTCACCGAGGACACTCCCTACAACCCGTCGAGCCCGTACTCCTCCACGAAGGCAGGATCGGACTTGCTTGTCCGCGCTTGGGTACGTTCGTTCGGACTGCGCGCAACCATCAGCAACTGCTCCAACAATTACGGTCCGTACCAGCACGTGGAGAAGTTCATTCCGCGCCAGATCACCAACGTCATCGATGGCATCCGGCCCAAGCTCTACGGCAAGGGCGAGAATGTTCGCGACTGGATCCATGCCAACGACCATTCCTCGGCCGTGCTCGCAATCATCGAGAAGGGCCGGATCGGCGAGACCTACTTGATCGGTGCCGACGGGGAAAAGAACAACAAGGACGTCGTCGAGCTTATTCTCGAGCACATGGGGCAGGCCCACGATGCCTACGACCACGTGGTGGATCGCCCCGGGCATGACCTCCGATACGCCATCGACTCAAACAAACTGCGTGACGAGCTCGGTTGGCACCCCAAGTTCTCAAACTTCGACGCCGGTCTCGAAGACACCATCAATTGGTACCGTGACAACGAATCTTGGTGGCGTCCGCAAAAAGCTGCGACGGAAGCGCGCTACAAGGAACAGGGCCAGTAAGCGATGACATTGAAATTCTCGAAGCCGCTCGCAGCACGCGAAACTCCGATCCCCGGCGTCGTTCTCTATGATTTGCCTGTTCACGGCGACAACCGCGGCTGGTTCAAGGAGAACTGGCAGCGGGACAAGATGATCGCTCTTGGCCTTCCGGACTTCCGTCCCGTTCAGAACAACATTTCGTTCAACGAAAAGACCGGCACCACCCGAGGAATCCACGCCGAGCCGTGGGACAAGTTCATCTCGGTGGCCGCGGGGCGGATTTTCGGAGCCTGGGTCGATCTGCGCGAAGGCCCGTCTTTTGGTGCTGTCTTCACCGCCGAACTTGACCCAAGCCAAGCCATCTTCATTCCCCGCGGCGTGGGCAATGCGTTCCAGACCCTTGAGGACAACACCGCTTACACCTATCTCGTCAACGACCACTGGTCTGCAGACGCCCAGAGCAGATACACCTTCCTGAACCTCGCCGATGAAACCGCCGCCATTGCATGGCCGGTGCCATTGGACCAGGCAGAGCTGTCTGACAAGGACAAGGCGCACCCGCGACTGGCTGAGGTGGTACCAATGCCGGCTCGGAAGGTGCTCGTGGTGGGCGCCGACGGTCAACTCGGCAAGGCGCTGCGTGAAGCGTACGCCGGCAACGCTTCCGTAGAGTTTGCAGCACGGGCTGACTTCGACTTGTCCAACGAAGCGTCGTTTGCGGGACGGAACTGGAAGAACTACTCGACAATCATCAATGCAGCCGCATACACCGCTGTCGACGCAGCCGAGAGCCCCGAGGGGCGGGCAGCTGCCTGGCACGTGAATGTGTCAGCTGTGGCGCGCTTGGCGAAGACTGCGATCGAGCAGGACCTGACGTTGGTTCATGTCTCGTCGGATTATGTCTTCGACGGCACACGCGAATTGCATGACGAAGATGAACCATTCACCCCGCTTGGCGTATATGGCCAGACCAAGGCGGCTGGGGACGCCGTCGTCAGCGTGGTTCCACGCCACTACATCGTTCGGACCAGCTGGGTCATTGGTGAGGGTAACAACTTCGTTCGGACCATGGCCTCGCTCGCGAGTCGTGGAATCAAGCCTAGCGTCGTCAACGACCAAATCGGCCGGCTCAGCTTCACGGAAGACATCGCGGCCGGGATTAAGCACCTATTGGACTCGAACGCTCCGTTTGGGGCGTACAACCTCAGCAATGACGGTGATTCCGAGTCTTGGGCGGACATTGCCGGCGGCGTGTACGAACTGTGCGGGGCATCGGCGGACGACGTTACCGGCGTGAGTACCGAAGAGTACTTCGAGGGTAAGGCTGCGGCGCCGCGGCCCCTCAGTAGCATCCTTGATTTGAGCAAGATCAAAGCAACTGGTTTTACTCCGGTCAGCAGCTCCGACAGGCTGAAGGCCTATCTCCGCAGCTAGCTGTCACGCAGAAAACCGTTAGTACAAAAGGGTCTGGCCAGGCAATGCCTGGCCAGACCCTTTGCGTTTGGCTTTGGGCCCGGAGATGGCTCTACCTGACCGGCTCAGGTTCCACGGAGTGGCCGGATTCCGGCCGGTCCGAAGGAGTTCCACGGCGACGCGTCAGCCAGTTCAACGCCCCAGTCAAGCGCTGCGGGAGAAACTGTGCGCTTGGGTGGAGAAAGCGATAGAGATAGTTTGCTCCTATGACCAGGGACAACGCGAAGAGCAACGTGAGACCTTCCCAAGAGAGGGGCGGTTGCCACGAAGGGTTGTTCAACATCATTAGCCAATTGGCGGAGTCAGGCAGCCCCACGACGTAGCGGCGCAGAATGTACACGAAGCCATACACGTGAGCGGCCCAGGCAGCCCAAAGGAGGATCTTTGTGAGGCTCCGGCTGGAGAGATTCGACTTGAACTTACGGAACCGCAGAGCCAATCCGGCTGAAATTACCGCAATAGCGAACAGCGGGAGGCTATACCGCCCCTGCCAGATAAAGCCACTGCTGGTGACCAGAGCCGCCTGAACCAAAGCGGGCACCACTGCGAGCATGCCGATCGCGACCCAGAAGCCCAACTGCAACCGAGCGGGGCGCATCAAGAGGACCATCAGAAGGATGGCTATGAGCAACATATTCCAGAACATGAGGACGGCTTGCGGCAATGAAGCGTCCAGCCAGCCAGCAACTCCTATGTACTGGGTCACGAAATCGAAGGACCTGTCCATCATGGTGACGAAGGCGTTAGACGGACGAAGGCCTTCGACCGCATTGGATATTCCTGCAGGCGCTTCACCTGCTGAAGGTGGCGCTGCCAGCATCACGAAGTTCCATATGACCCCTAGCGCCACTCCCAGCGACGACAGTCCGGCAACGATTAGTAACACTCGGTTGCGGAAAATGGCGGCGATGTCGGAACCCCGGAAGAAGAGACAGGCGACAATTGCGCCGCAAAGCAGCCACAGTAAAGAAACATTCCTGGTGTTTGCCAGAGTTGCAGCCGAGACTCCCACTGCCAGAATGCCGGGACGGGCCAGATGAAGTTGTCTTGAGTTTTCAAGGACTGAGACGAGCCCGCAGAATGCCGCCATCGAAGCCGCGACCTCCAAAGAATTTGGATTGATTCCGCTGGCCAGAAACAACACCATGGGAGTAGTCGCCATCGCTGCGGCAACCGTTGGCCACTTGGGATGACGCAGCCGAGACAACGCGGTGAAACCGGCGGCGTAGAAGGCTGCTGACATTAGTCCGCTAACAATCCGCATGGCAAAGATCGCCGGCGCACCCGACATGAAAAGGCTTGGCAGGCCTACCAGCCAGTAGTAGAGCGGATTGTACAGTCCGGCCGACGTCACCCCGATAGTGGTGTACGTGTCATCAAGGGGTATGTCGGGCGAACAATCTGCCGGCTTCTCCTTGGTGAATGCGAAGCAGCTCTGGGAGCCGATATTCGCAATGTACGACGGAACCTGGACATGGACTCCGTGGCCGAAGGATTCGCCGGGGTGGGGGAAGAATTGGCCTCTTGCCACCGCCGCAGCCTTGATGGTGTGCGCAGGTTCGTCGGGATAGGCCATCAGGGGAGTGGCTAGGGTCCATAGGGTGATCAACACCGACAACAATGCAAAGACGCGTACAAAGAACCCAAAACCTGCTCTGGTTCCAAATGAAACGCTTCGGGCCAGGAGCCTCTTTCGACCGGAAGGAGGGAGCTGCTCGGAGATCGTGTTCGGACTTTCATGTCCGTGTGTAGCTTGGGGGTCGATCACTGGAGGCTACCGATCTTTCCTATCAGAAGCGTCGCTTCCTGCAGAGCTTGTTCGCTTGGCGAGGCTACCCCGGAGAAATAGCTTGACGCGAACTGTCCATCGGGGCTGAGCACGAAGCCTCCCCAAGACTTAACGAGCGATGCAATCTGATGATTCTTGTAGGTGGTACAAAATGCTTGATAGTTGACGATGCCGAGTGCGTAGCCGCGATCGGTTTTTTCAGGAAGGCTGAATTCGACTCCTGTGGCCGACGTCTTGGATGTGCCATCCTGAACAGCTGCTGCGACCGAGTCTTTGGACATTCGCATGAACGACCTGCCGAATGACAAGAGTGCAGTATCAAATTTCGAACCGATCGACTCCGAATCCATGAAGGCAATCGCGCCGGCCGTATCATCCACTTTCTTCACCAAGTCCCGAGGGTTCTTCACCTCTGTACCACCGGGGACCTTTGTCCACTTGTCCGTTACACCGGTCGGCCAATCAGCGGAGGACGACAGGTACCGCGTGCTGGCCGAAGTGAGCACTGAAGCCGAGCTAGCGGTGATGGGAACTATGGCCGTGTTCGGTAGCGCCGCCCCTGGATTGATCGCTGCGATGGACTTGTCGTTCCAGCGGGTCAACTTTCCGGAAAAAATCATCGCAAGTACATCCGGTGAAAGCTTTAAACTCCGAACGCTGGGCAGATTGAAGGCAACGCCAACTGAAGTAATGGAAGTCGGCACGCTGAACGCGCCGCCAGGGCCACATTCGGTCTTGGTCGAGTCTTGCTGCTGCGCCGTCAAAGGGGCATCAAGTGCCGCAAAGTACGCCTGTCCTGTTGCGAGGGCCGTCAGCCCCACGTTCGAGCCGTCGGGAGAGTAATTCAATGAAGTTGCCTTGAAGGACTTTTGCCACGCACCGGCCCAGGCGCTAATAGGATCACTTTGAATTGGGCTCCCAATCGCAGTGAGTGCACCACGGATGTCCTGCTTGGCTGGGGGACTGGCACAAGCGGCCAAGCTGATGCCCAAGAGCAGGAGTCCTCCTGCCGCTCGGCGAATCGACCGATGATGCACCGGGGGTCCTTTCGATTTCGGGGTATAGCTGAGACTTGCGTCTTCATAACCCTAACCTTTCAACCAATGGATCGTGGTCCATTTGCACCCGGTGAGAGAAGCCTGAGGAAGGTCGTGAGCCGGTCCATCGCTTGTCCCCGGCCCCGTAGCTGACCGGAAGAATCCGCGCGTCATACGTCGGGGCCCGCGGTATGATGCCGGGCTATATCATCTATGCACAAGTTGGTGCTAGTGCCAATGGGATTCAAGTGGCGGGGCTTCGGCCTCCAGCGGCGCGTGTATGAGGGACGTTTTGTGGCGTCGCGGGTGGATGGCGTCGCCAGCGATACCGGAGCACTTCCCTGATATTTACCACACTGACCGCCTTGAATCCCATTCCCACGGACCTCCGCGCCGACGACACTGACGCGATGATCCAACAGGCCGTAGCCGGCCTTCCCGGCAGGGCGCGCCGGGTGGTTCCATGACTGGCTACACAGGTGGTGTCATGAGGGTGGCAAATTGGGCTACCACGGTCACATGCTCCTGGCAGGCAACAGGCCACCGCCCTACCGGAAGAACCACAAAACCACGCTTAATTCCGAGGAGCCCGATAATCACTCTCAATTAAATATGCCCGATAATCACTCTCAATTAAATATGGCAGTGGAATAGCCAGCGCATTCGGCCTTGGGGGTGGGTCTCCGGGCGCCGCATGACGTGCAAAGGTTCCGGGGTGGTTAGATCATTTTTGTTGACGCAGATGCATGGCTCGTTGACACGGGCATCAGCTCACAGGTGGTGCGAGACTTCTTGTTGTTCTGAGTCGAAGGACGTCCCCGTCCGAGTCAGCTGCGCTTCGCCGACGGCATTATTGGAGGTCACGTGTTCTCTGACTCTCGCGGCTACTAACCGGCCGGCGTACTTAGCGAGGCGGTGAGAAGGGAGCTCGACAAACTTGGAGAAAATCCAGGCTACGACAAACGATGCGGGCACGGCGAGCAGCAGCGCTCGCATCCAGTGATCGGCCCCGAGCAGGCGGCTGAAGAGAAGGATAATCGGGACGTGGACCAAATAGAGGCTGAAGGAAATCTTACCTAGCCACTGAATCAGTCCGAGCTCTAGGAAGCGTGCGGCCGTTCTCGAGAATATGGAGCAAAGGACTATGAGCACGGCACCTGGAATGCCGAATGCCTTGCCAATCGCCAGTGCGAGCGGATCGGTGACGCCACCGACAACCATGGGCCAATAAGCGCACATGAGGAGGACTCCGGCTGTCAAGCATCCGAACCAGCCGGCTCGAGTCAAGAATGACGCACCCCCGGGACGGTAACGTCGGGTCCGTGCCATGACAGGAAAAGTCAGAGCAGCCCCCGCAAGGAAAGCGGACAGAAACGTCATGAATCCGATGTCGTTCATCGCACCGACGATAGCGAGAACCGTACACCCAACCACTGTTGCGACGGTCCAGCGTTTCAGTAGTACGGCGATTCCCACGAAGACTGGCAGCAGCAACGAGAAAAGAAACTCCCACTGAAGCGACCATAATGGGTTGTTGATCCTGGTCGGTCCACGGACGGCATCAAAACCACGAACAACTTCCTGCCATTCGAGCAACGGAACATCAGATGCTGTGACCCATTTGCTAACGGCAGTTGCGGAGTCTTTTGTGACAAGGGTTACCCAGAGAGCGGCCAATAACAGGGACGCCGCGACCGGCACCCACAGGCGAAGTGTTCTCGTGATGTAGTAAGCAGTCCAGTCGAAGGATTTGGCCCGTAGGACTGGCAAGGACACAACGAGTCCGCTCAGGACGAAGAATAGCAGGACCGCTTCGCCGCCGGCCGTGAAAATCTTCAACGGGGTGGCGTTCAGCCACCACAGCAGTGTTCCTTGCGAAGGGATCTGGCCAGCTAAGTAGAGGTTGGCGAACTCAGGAACGGTTAGGGCGCAATGGTGGATCAGAACGATCAGGGCGGCCAGTCCACGACAACCATCCAAGGATCGAAGCCGAAGGGGGCGCGGCGTCGAAGCGGAGTAAGTCATCAGCTGCCTATCGTTGAGTTCGACCGGCAGGGAATTTAGGCGTCGGACTCTGCGGTCCCCAAAGCTTTCCGAACGCGATTGAAGTATAGCAAAGGCTTTGGAGCGCGTGGCGAGCCATAACCGGAGCCCTGCTTCGTTTTCGGTCGGAACGCTCAGTCGCGGGTCCCTCCAAGTCGGCCAGCCCTGCGTTGCGGGGGCCAAGGCCATGACCGGGTCCAGCTGGGCGCCAACATGAGTTTCGGCTCATAGCCCCAATCACAATCCGTGGATCAGCCTAAGCCCTGACCAGCGCCGAGCACACTTCCGTCCCGGCCAACATGATGCGAACCGGGACGGAAAGTGCTTTGCTCCAGGGTTCAGGAGTTCATCGCAGGAAGTAACCGGAGACGTCTGCGATGAGTTGGGCGGTTCCCGTGGATTGGTTATAAAGGGTGACCTTTCCGTCGGCGCCTACCGGTACGGTGACCAGGTTCGGGACGGTTTGTGCTTTGTCGTAGTTGAGGTTGGATGCGTTGGGCCGCGTGGTTCCCGAGGCATAGGCGGTGACGAATCCGAACGACGTCGGCTCTGTGACGGTGAGGTTGAAGGTCACTGCCGAGATGGTTGCCGGGATCCCGCTGACGCCGCCGACCTGGAAGGAAACAGTTCCGCCTGGTGCCACCAAACTGGTGTTGCGGGTGTCAAGGAACCTGTTCGGCGCGATCGGCGCGAACGTTCCGGACGCCACAGGCGTTCCCGCGAGGTAGTATCCCGCAACGTCTGCGATGAGTTGGGCGGTTCCCGTGGATTGGTTGAAGAGGGTCACCTTTCCGTCGGTGCCTACCGGTACGGTGATCAGGTTCGGGACGGTTTGTGCTTTGGCGTAGTTGAGGTTGGATGCGTTGGGCCGCGTGGTTCCCGAGGCGTAGGCGCTGACGAATCCGAACGACGTCGGCTCTGTGACGGTGAGGTTGAAGGTCACTGCCGAGATGGTTGCCGGGATCCCGCTGACGCCGCCGACCTGGAAGGAAACAGTTCCGCCTGGTGCCACCAAAGTGGTGTTGCGGGTGTCGAGGAACCTGTTCGGGGCCATCGGCTGGAACGCTCCAGGGGCTGTCACCGCGCCGGAGAGGTAGTATCCGGAGACGTCTGCGATGAGTTGGGCGGTTCCCGTGGATTGGTTGTAGAGCGTAACCTTCCCATCGGTACCTACCGGTACGGTGACGAGATTCGGGACGGTTTGTGCTTTGGCGTAGTTGAGGTTGGATGCGTTGGGCCGCGTGGTTCCTGATGGGTAGGCGGTGACGAATCCGAACGACGTCGGCTCTGTGACGGTGAGGTTGAAGGTCACTGCCGAGACGGTTGCCGGGATTCCGTTGACGCCGCCGACCTGGAAGGAAACTGTTCCGCCCGGTGCCACGGGAGCGGTGTTGCGTGTGTCGAGGAACCTGCTCGGTGCCGTCGACTGGAAAGCGCCCGGAACCGACG
Source organism: Arthrobacter rhizophilus (assembly GCF_026241105.1). GTDB lineage: Bacteria > Actinomycetota > Actinomycetes > Actinomycetales > Micrococcaceae > Arthrobacter. The sequence goes on from NZ_JAPFFT010000001.1 coordinate 386,599, forward strand.
CCGATATCGTGTCGAACAAACCGTAGTCATCCGTGACCAGGGTTCCGTTGCTGAGCAGGTTCAAGCCCATGCTGATGGCGCTGGCTCCCGCCGGCACGGGCGGTGAGGTCCAGGTAGCCTGAGTCCAAGCTGTTGCCGCCGCGAAGTTCGGACTCGCCGTCCAATACGTCCACGTGCCCAAGCCCGTTCGATAGTACAGCTCGAACTGGGTTAGGGCGGTGGACTTATACCAAGCGGACATCTGATAGGTGTGACCGGGGGTAGCGCTCGGGGCACATTGACCCAGGTCCAAGGTGGGTAGCAGCTTGGCATCTCCGCTAACGTAGCCGGTGGTCACCATCTGTTCGGCGACGTTTCCCGTATGGCCGGGAGTCACACTGGTGAACGTGGAGGTTTGCGTGCCGTATGAACCGATCGCCCAGCAATACGGGAGTCCTGAGGCTACCGGGCCGGCCGTTTCCAGGCTCGGGTTCTGGAGCAGGTTCCCGACAGTGATGGGTGGCGGTGCGGCCGGTCCGTTGACAACCGGCTTGTTTACGTCGAGGGCTGGATTGGACGGGTCAGGGAACTGCGCCGCCATCACCTGGCTCACTGTCTTGACGGCGATCCTGCCGGCCGTTTGTTCGGTCAACAGCCAATTCACGTAGTTTTGGAAGTTGAGAGTGGTGACTGTCAACGGATCCGTGGTGGAGTCGAAGTGATGGAAAGTCAGCTGGACCCAGCCGCCACCGGCCTCGGCCTGCGTCACAACCGTTTGCATGTCGGCAACTGTCCAAGTGTTGTCCACCTCATCGGGCGCCTTGGTGAAGTAGAGGTCTGCTGCCGGAACTGGTAGCGGCTCGGCGACTTCGGTCAGAGTCGGAGCAGCCTTGCTCTTCAGGTCGCCGAGGCCCCGGGCGCTGTTGTAGCCGCAGTTGGCGACAGTTTGCTGCACGGCTGGGGTAGCGGAGGCAAACGGGTAGGCGAAGTTCGTGACGCGGAAGCCCATATTGGTCAGGTTTACGCGGTCATTGCATACCTGCCGTGCCACCTCGTTCGCGTCCATCTGTGCAAGATCGGGGTGCGTAACGGTGTGCCCGGCAATCTCATTGCCTGCCGTTTGGAGGGCGAGTGCCTGGGCGGTCGTCATGTACGGGGCCGGACCACCATTCGGATCGACGGCATTGAGGTAGCCGGAGGGGAGGAAAAAGGTTCCCTTCATTCCTTTGGAATTAAGATAGTTCGCGGCGGCCACCTGATCAGCGTTGGCGTCATCAAATGTCAACGTGACGACCAAGGGGCCAGCCGCCTGTGCGGGCTGGGTCAAAATGGCCGCGTTGAAGAGCGTTGCTAGAAGAAGCGCGGCGGCCCCCATGGCAGCCGTCTTTCGATGGGTCTGTTGACCTTCATAGGGGAGCCCCCGCCGATTGCGGGAGGCCACCATCCACCTGTTTTGCATCCCAAGTCCGTTCGTCGCGCCTGCAACCTGACTGGTGAGACCTTCAGTGCCATCTATCGTTCCCGCTTGCACAATTCGGAGTTGCCAGTACTCATCGTGGGCATTTGTATGTCTAAACCGACAGCGCGTCAACGGCATGAACCAAGGCGCTGGGCGTGCTTCCTGCCCGCGGCGCGCGGCTGATTACTTGACGCTACGAGCGGCCAACAGGGGTGTCAACACTCGCATTTAATCACCGTCAACACTCGAGTAGTGGGCGAAATTCGTTCCGATTTCGTGGATCCGGCACCACATACGGGCTTTGGAAAATCCAATGGCTGCAGGTTCCCCTGGAAGCGGGGATCTCTAGCCCCACGCCGTGATGGAGGCAGTTATCCACAACCGCCCCAATTTGACTTGGTCCCATGTTGTAACCTCCCCTAAGTTTTAACCATGTTGGAGGTTCCACAGCGCCAGAGGCGCATCTTGCATTGGGGGAAAGATGGATGCTTTGCGCATCGTCGAGGATGAAGTCCGCGAGCTGATTCGACGGCGAGGACTGGACCCTCTGAGCCAAGCAGTCGAAGTACACCGACTCGTCGAGGCCGCGGTGAGTGACTATGACGAGCGGGCCCTTCTTGGCCCCTTGCCTCCCCTGGGACATCTGGACACAGCGCGCAAGTACGTGTTCGACGCCGTTGCAGGCTTCGGCCCGCTCCAGCCACTTCTGGACGACCCAACCATCGAGGAGATCTGGCTCAACGCGCCGAACGAGATCTACGTTGCCCGGAATGGCGAATCCGAACTCACGTCGGTTAGCCTCAGCGCGCAACAGGTCCGCGACCTCGTGGAGCGGATGCTCAAAAGTTCGGGGCGCCGGCTGGACCTCTCGTCACCGTTTGTGGATGCCGCCCTGCCCGACGGTTCGCGGCTCCACGTCGTCATTCCCGATGTGACTCGCCGGAATTGGGCTGTGAACATCCGCAAATTCGTGGTCAAGGCGAGCAGGCTCGAACATCTTGTGGAGCTAGGCACATTGACGCCACAATCAGCCCGATTCCTGGGAGCTGCGGTGGCCAGTGGATTGAACATCCTCGTTTCTGGAGCCACGCAAGCTGGAAAGACGACCATGCTCAATTGCCTGGCTGCCAACATCGGCTCGCGGGAGCGGGTCATCACCGTCGAAGAGATCTTTGAACTCCAACTCCCGCTACGTGACGTCGTCGGCCTGCAGTGCCGCCAGCCGAACCTCGAGGGTCAAGGCGAAATTCCTCTGCGCCGACTCGTCAAAGAGGCTCTGCGCATGCGGCCGGACCGCCTCGTGGTGGGCGAAGTCCGCGAAGCCGAAAGCCTGGACATGCTCATTGCCTTGAACTCGGGTCTGCCTGGCATGTGTACAGTTCACGCCAACTCTGCCCACGACGCCGTGACCAAGATTTGCACATTGCCGCTGTTGGCCGGTGACAACATTTCGAGCGCTTTCGTTGTTCCAACAGTGGCGTCCTGCATCGACCTCGTGGTCCATTGCAGCCGCCATGCGGACGGACGCCGGCAAGTCACCGAAGTCCTTTCGCTGGGCCGACGCGTGGAAAACGGCATCATTGAGTCGTCCACCGTATTCGCGATGCAGGATGGCCGTCTTCAACCCAAAACGCATTCCATGCCCGATGCGGAGAAATTTGCCCGGGCAGGCTTTGATGTTGCGACGCTGCTGGAGCACTACTGATGGCGCCGCTGTTGGGTGTTCTTTGTGGGCTGGGCGTATTTCTCATCTGGTGGTCCGCCTGGGAGCAACAGCCTGCCGTCAAGGAGTCTAAACCGAAACGCCTTGAGACCTTGCTGCGCACTGCCGGGATCGAGAAAGTGAGCGTAAGGGGATTCATCGCGTCCTGTGTGGGATTGGGTCTTTTCGCCGTGTTGGTGATCTTCATCATGACAGCCTCCCTTTCGATCGCGGCATGCTTCGGCTTGTTCGGTGCCTGGCTTCCTTTGGCCATTGTCAGCTGGCGGGCGCGCAAACGGACAGCGATGCTCCGGGAGCTGTGGCCAGACGTGGTTGACCACCTGCGCTCAGCAATCCGAGCGGGGCTTTCGCTGCCCGAGGCCCTCGTCCAGCTCGCTGACAAAGGTCCCGAGGAACTGCGGGAGCTCTTCAGGGAATTCGGTGCGGATTACCGTTCCGGTGGCCATTTCGATTCAGCACTGAACAAGCTGAAAGAGCGCCTGGCCGATCCCGTTGCCGACCGGATCATCGAGGCACTCAGACTGACCCGGGAAGTGGGGGGCTCCGATCTCGGCCGACTTCTAGGAACTCTCGCCGAATTCCTTCGCGAGAGCGCCCGGACCAGAAGTGAGCTTGAGGCGCGACAATCATGGACTATCAACGGAGCGCGACTGGCGGTTGCCGCTCCCTGGATCGTCCTTATGCTGCTGGCCAGTAGGCCGGAAGCTGTTGATGCTTACAATTCAGCGGCAGGAGCCAGCGTACTGGGAGGCGGACTCTTGGTCTCGGGGCTCTGCTATTGGGGCATGCTCCGCATCGGCGCCCTTCCCGAGGACGAAAGAGTGCTTCGATGACTGCACTGACTGCCATGACTGTGTTCTTCGGTCTTCTCCTGGGAGCCGGGCTTTGGCTCATCTTCGTTCGCATGCCATTCATGCGCTCCACTCCCTTCTCGGAACGCATTGAACCGCAACTACGGTCCCAAAATCTTGAGTCCCGATTGCTGGCATCAACCAGTGACATTGCGCCGTTCGGCCCTTTGGAACGCATTCTGAGGCCCGTTTTCCGGGACGCGTTGCACCACCTGACGCGGTTTAACTTCGATACCGCCGCACTCAACAAGAGGCTGGCGAAGGCCGGCTCGGGAAAATCTGCGTTGGACTTTCGGGCAGAGCAGCTGTTGTGGGCAGCGGCGGGCTTTGCCATGGCGGTTGTCGCCGTGATCATGGGCGCAACTGCGGGCCGGTTCAGCCCGCTGCTTGCGGTCGTCTCAGTTCTGGTTTGTGCCCTTGGTGGGTTCCTTTTCCGCGACTACTTGCTGGGGGTGCAGATCAAGCGAAGGGAGAGCCGGATGCTGGCGGAATTCCCCAGCCTTGCCGAGCTGATGGCACTTGCGGTCGGCGCGGGGGAGAGCGCTAGCGGTGCCCTCGACCGCGTGTGTCGTACGGCCAGCGGCGAATTGGCGAAGGAGTTTGCCTTGGTATTGGCCGCAACGCGCGCCGGCACGCCTCTGATCGAAGCGCTGCACGAGTTTTCGGGACGAACCGATCTCGGCCCGCTGGTCCGGTTCGTGGACGGAATTGTAGTTGCCGTCGAGCGCGGTACCCCCTTGGCCGATGTATTGCGGGCCCAAGCTGCAGACGTCCGTGATTCAGCCAAACGCGAGCTGATGGAAGCGGCAGGCCGGAAGGAGATCGCCATGATGGTGCCGCTTGTTTTCGGCGTCCTGCCCCTCACCGTGATCTTCGCCGTGTATCCGGGCCTAGCCGCACTGAATCTTGGCTTCTAATGCGCGATCCACAACGACCTTTTCGCATCTATCACTCGGACTTTTCGCTGAATGTCCACAACAAAAAACCGCACGGAAATTCGCAACGGATTCCTGCACAATGGAAATGGGGAATAATGAAGAAACTCGGACGCAGCGGCCTTCCCGCATCAGGCCTTTTGCTTTGGCAATTGTGGGCTCTCCTGCTATCCGGATCAGGACTCAAGACGGACGCGGGAAAGTACTTGGCCCCCGGAGACAATCATCCCGAGCGAGGCGATGTACCTGGTTGGGTCATGATCACATTGATGTCTGCGGCACTCGTTGCGGGCTTGCTTGCACTCGCCGGCCCGGCTCTTGAAGGGCTCTTCAACCAAGCCATGAGCAAGGTGGGAAAGTAGCCCATGCCGTTCCGCAGCAGGGGAGCGGAGAGTGGCAGCCGAACCGGTGTCTGTCGCTGGGACGAGCAGGGATCCGCCGTCGTGGATTTTGTTTTGGTCGGTGGGCTCGTGACGGTGTTCTTCCTGGCCATCGTCCAGCTGACCCTCGTGATGCATGTGCGAAATACCCTGATCGATGCGGCCTCGTCCGGAGCCCGCTATGGCACTCTCGCGGACAGGACGCCGGCAGATGCGCGTGAGCGCACAGCAAACCTGATCGGCACTGCCCTGAATGCAGAGTTTGCCCGGGACATCTCGACGTCGGAGGCTAGCGTCCAAGGAATCCGCACCTTGGAAGTGACGGTCCGGGCGCCCTTGCCGGTCATAGGGTTGATCGGACCGGGCCCTGCACTGGAGGTGAGGGGTCATGCCGCGATTTCCGATTGATCTTGCCCGCGCTGGGCTTGCCCGGTTCCGCGAGGCTCTCTGCCTGCCACCCCAGGAGGGGCCGGACAACAATTGCACGCGGCGTGGCCTCGAACAGAGTGCCCCAGAGCGGGGAAGCGCAGTGGTGGAGTTCACTCTTTTGTCCCTCCTGCTCATGGTTCCTGTGGTCTATTTCATCGTCACCATCGGGCAGGTCCAAGGTGGTTCCTTCGCCGTCGTAGGTGCAGCGGACCAGGCCGCCAAAGTTTACGTGACGCGGAAAGAGGCCTCCCAAGGTCGAGTCGCCGCTGAACAGGCTGCTGCGTTGACTCTCGCGGACTACGGGCATTCCGCCCAGCGGGCGACTGTGGACGTCGCGTGCGACCGCGATGACTGTCTCTCTGCCGGGACGGCCGTCACTGTTACGGTCAAGCTCACGGTACCGCTGCCGATGGTGCCCTTTGGCGAGACTCTGCACCTGGATGCCGCGCATCTGAACGCATCTGCCACGCAAATCGTCGGACGGTTCAGGTGACGGACGTTGCCCTGCCCGCAAACGCGCTGAGGTCCCGTGCAAAGGGCAGCGAGAACGGCCAAATGATGGTATTGACCCTCGGCTACGTGGTGGTCGCATTGTTGCTGGCAACGGTTGTTGCCGCGGCTTCGGCTGTGTACATAGAACACAAGAAGCTTCTCTCCCTGGCCGACGGAGCGTCGGTAGCAGCTGCGGACAGTTATTCGCTCGGTCAAGTAGGCGGTGCTGAAAAGCCCTCGGCCGTACTCAGCAGCGAGAGGGTTCGCAGTGTTACCGAGTCATACCTGAGCCAAAACAGCGCCTATTCACGGTTCGATCAACTTGCCGTCGGACGGGACACAGGAAGTCCGGACAGCGCTACGGCTGAAGTCGTGCTCAGGGCGGTTGCCCATCCGCCTGTAGTGAGTTTCCTGCTGGCAGAAGGCATTCCGATCGAAGCCCGATCCACCGCGCGCTCCCGGCTTACCCGCTAAGGCAAGCCTTCACACGTCCATTGCCCGCGCCACGCCGGGCAATGGATGGCGTACTCTGGAACAACCATGGCTGAGATTGACTTTCCCGCAGAAATCCGCGCGCTTCGCTCCACCTACCGCTCCATCGAACAGGTTTCCGACGTCGAGAAGCTCAAGGAAGAGATCGCAGAACTGAGCGAGCAAGCTGGTGAGCCGAACCTCTGGGACGATCCTTCCTCCGCGCAGGTGATTACGTCCAAGTTGTCACACCGGCAGTCAGAACTTGAGCGGTTGAACAGGCTGACGGGACGCATCGACGATCTCGAAGTCCTCGTCGAGCTCGGCCAAGACGAAGACGACGACGCCTCCATGGTCGAAGCCGCTACGGAACTCGATTCAATCCGCAAGGCCCTCAAGGAACTTGAAGTGGTCACCTTGCTCTCGGGAGAGTACGACGAACGCGAGGCCGTAGTCACCATCCGTGCGGGCGCAGGCGGCGTTGATGCTGCAGATTTCGCCGAGATGCTGATGCGCATGTACCTACGCTGGGCGGAGCGCCATGGCTACCCGACTACCGTGATGGACACTTCGTACGCCGAAGAAGCGGGCCTCAAGTCAGCTACATTCGAGGTCAAGGCGCCGTACGCGTTCGGAACGCTCAGCGTCGAAGCCGGAACGCACCGACTTGTCCGCATCAGCCCCTTCGACAACCAAGGCCGGCGGCAAACTTCCTTTGCCGCCGTCGAGGTTATCCCGCTCATTGAGCAGACCGACTCTATTGATATTCCGGACAATGAGATCCGCGTCGATGTCTTCCGTTCCTCCGGTCCTGGCGGACAGTCGGTCAACACTACGGACTCCGCTGTGCGTTTGACCCACATTCCGAGCGGGATTGTGGTCTCCATGCAAAACGAGAAGTCCCAGCTGCAGAACCGTGCAGCTGCCATGCGCGTGCTCCAATCGCGCCTCCTCCTGCTGAAAAAGGAACAGGAGGACGCTGAGAAGAAGGCATTCGCCGGGGACGTGAAGGCGTCGTGGGGCGACCAGATGCGTTCCTACGTGCTCAATCCTTACCAGATGGTCAAGGACTTGCGCACTGAACACGAGGTGGGCAACACGTCAGCGGTGCTCGACGGCGACATCGACGACTTCATCGACGCCGGCATCCGCTGGCGCACCGGCAACCGCAACGCCGCAGAGTAGCCACCGATCGTCCGATTGGGCGACACACCGCACTAACCCCGCAATTCCGTAGCGGAGCGTGCGTATAGTCGAAGAGCCGGCGCTCAACTTCCCCCATCGAAAGCCCGTGCGCTGGCGGTTGGACTGGCCGAACGTGGCATGTCCGGCGGGGTTCTGAAGAGTCATGATCCGATTTGAGAATGTCACCAAGGTCTACGACCCCAATGCCCGTCCGGCGCTGGATGCTGTCAACCTTGAGATTGACCGTGGAGAATTCACCTTCCTCGTCGGGGCTTCAGGCTCCGGCAAGTCGACGTTTCTACGACTCATTCTGAAGGAAGACCGGGCAACATCCGGTTCGGTCTACGTCGCCGGCCAGAACGTGGCCAACATTTCAAGCTGGCGCGTCCCTAAGCTTCGCCGTGGCATCGGCGTCGTTTTCCAGGATTTCCGTTTGTTGCCGCAGAAGAACGTCTTCGCCAACGTGGCCTTCGCCATGCAGGTGATTGGTAAGAGCCGGAGCATCATCCGGGAGACTGTTCCAGAGGTGCTGAAGACTGTTGGGCTTGAAGGTAAGGAACGCCGCATGCCCCATGAGCTCTCCGGAGGTGAGCAGCAGCGCGTGGCCATCGCCCGCGCCGTCGTCAATCGGCCCGGCATCCTACTGGCGGACGAGCCTACCGGAAACCTGGACCCCATCACCTCGATGGGCATTATGGGCGTGCTCGACAAGATCAACCAGAACGGCACCACTGTGGTCATGGCGACGCACGACGACGACATTGTGAACGAGATGCGCAAGCGTGTGGTGGAGCTCCGGAACGGAGTTGTGGTCCGTGACGAGGCAAGGGCCCTGTACACCTCGATGATTCCGGTGGTGGGGGAGTCCCGGCGAATGAAGGACGCCAGCGATGCGGAAATCGACCGCGCGCAGGGGGTTCAGCAGTGAGGCTCGCATTTATCCTGGGCGAGATCGGCAGCGGCCTGCGCCGGAACCTGTCCATGGTGATTTCCGTTGTCCTGGTGACTTTCGTGTCCCTGACGTTTGTTGGCGCGGCCGGCATGCTCCAGATGCAAATCAACCAGATGAAGGGCTACTGGTACGACAAAGTCCAGGTTGCCATCTTCCTCTGCAATGACTCTTCGACGGCGACTGGCTGTGCTTCGGGCGCAGTGACAAAGGAACAGCAGGACAACCTGGCCAAAATGCTCGACTCGCCTGCGGTCAAGCAATACATCAGCGACTACCAATTTGAGTCCCAGGCTGAGGCGTTCAAGCACTTCAAGGAACAGTTCTCCAACTCTCCGATTGTTGACTCGGTAACCCAGGATCAGCTTCCAGCGTCGTTCCGAATCAACATGAAGAACCCTGAGAAGTACCAGATCATCAGCGAGACATTTTCCTCCCAAGCCGGCGTGGAGACCGTGAGCGATCAGCGTCAGGTCTTGGAACGGATCTTTGAGTGGATGAACGGCGCATCTGTGGCGGCGATGGTGGTCGCAGGAATCATGATCTTCTGCGCTGTCCTGCTGATAACGACAACCATCCGATTGTCCGCGTTCAGCAGGCGACGGGAGACGGGCATCATGCGGCTCGTCGGAGCATCGAAAACCGTCATCCAACTGCCCTTCATACTTGAAGGCGTCATCGCCGCCGTCGTCGGAGCTGTGCTGGCCTCCGGCACACTGTGGCTAGTGGCCCAATTCTGGCTCAACGGAGACTTGTCGAAACAGTTCCTGAACACTCCATTTATTTCCTCGGCCCAGGTACTCGTGATCGCTCCGGTCCTGATAGCGTTGGGCGGCGGACTGGCAGGGATATCTTCCCTCCTGACCCTTCGCCGATACCTCAAGGTGTAGCCATGAAAAGCAGTGACCTCCAGCGAACAGGACAGCCGATGACCCGGAAGTACCAGGCTGTCCTGCAGATACGCATGGTCAGCGGCCGTGCGAAGGTTGCCGGCTCTGTGCTGGCCATTGCACTGGCTGCGAGCTTGGGCACAGCCCCCTTGGCACACGCAGATAACCTCGATGACCAGCAGGCCGCCCTTAACGCGGAATCGGCGCGAGTACAACAATCCCTGGAGTTTGTTGACGCGAACATCGCCAAGGCGGCTGGCGACCTCGTGATCTACCAGGGCAGGCTCCCCGGAGCGCAACAGGCACTTCTCGAAGCGCAGGGCAGGGTCGCTTCCGCGGTGAAGGAAGCTGAAGCCCTCGCAGCGCGTGTCGATTTGGCGCAGCAGAGCAAGGCCAAGATCACCGAGCAGTTGGAAAACGATAAGCAAAAGATCACGGACACCAAGAAACTCATCGGCCAGATCGCGGCCCAGGCGTACAAATCCGGCGGCGTGCCCACAAACGTTGCCCTGCTGTTCGGATCGAACGACGGCGGGAACCTCACCGAAACGATGGATCTCGCCAACCAGGCGATGCGCAGCCAAAACGCGGCGATGACCAAGTTGACGCAGCAGAGTGCCACCAACGTGAACTCGCAGGCCCGGCTTGCCGCCGTCGAACAGGAAATTCGGGATCTCAAGGCGAAGGCTGATGCCGCACTGGAGCGTGAAAAGGCAGCCCGTGACGATGCGGCAGCCAAGAAGGCCGAGGTGGACAAGCTCATTTCGGACACCACCCGCCTCAATAGCCAACTTCAAGCGGCGAAGCCCGGGATTCAGACTCAACTGCAGCAAGTGAAGGCGATGCAGGACTCCGTCGCGGCTGAGATCTCGGAGCGGGACCGCAAGCTGCGTGAAGCGTGGCTGGCCGAGCAACAGCGGCTCGCCGCAGCCGCGGCTGCTGCCGCCCAGGCTCAAGGCCAGGCACCGCAACCCTACGTACCACCTGTGAGCAATCCTCGCTCCGGCTTTGGCCTGATCCACCCGGTTCCCGGCAACATCCCCATCACCTCGGGATTCGGATGGCGAGCGACGCCGCCTGGAACCATTGATTTCTACGGCCAGGGTGGTTACATGCACACCGGCATCGACTTCGGTGCGCCTTGCGGCACCCCGGTGTACGCGGCCGCGGCTGGCACGGTCTTTTCGGCTGGCTGGGGCAACGACGGCGGCGGCAACAGGGTCAAGATTTCGCACGGGGTCATCAACGGCGACTCCCTGACCACTATCTACTACCACAACACCAGCGTGGTGGTTTCTTCGGGGCAGCAGGTGAGCCAAGGCCAGCTCATCGCCTACTCGGGTACAACGGGTAACTCCACTGGATGCCATGTGCATTTTGAAACTTGGGTGAATGGTCAGGCTACAGATCCTATGAACCTTCTGTAGCCCACGCGGCAGGGTTCTGCTGGCGTAGACTAGTGTGATTCTTCGACAACCAAGGAGTTCTACCGTGCCCAAGGAAAGTGGCCGTAAGGTAGTGGCCACCAATCGGAAGGCCCGGCATGACTACCACATATTGGATACTTATGAGGCCGGAATTGCCCTCATGGGAACTGAAGTGAAGTCCCTGCGTGAGGGTCATGCCTCGATGGTTGACGGCTTTTGCACCTTCTACAATGACGAGTTGTGGATGGAGGGCATCCACATCCCTGAGTACAACCAAGGGAGCTGGACCAACCATGCCGCCCGCCGCCGTCGTAAGCTGCTGCTTCACCGCGAGGAACTCAACAAGATTTCCGGTAAGATCCGCGAGACCGGCCTGACTGTGGTGCCGCTCCAGTTGTACTTCCTGGACGGACGCGCCAAAGTCGAGATTGCCCTCGCTCGAGGCAAGAAGGACTATGACAAACGCCAGACGCTGCGTGAGCAGCAGGATAAGCGCGAATCACTGCGCGAACTCCGCGAGCGGAACCGCCGCTAGTTCGGTGAGGATTCCGTCGGGGCGGAAGCTAAGGCGTGTCCCGGAATGTTCCGGTGCCTCCATGCGTTATGATGATTAACCCAGCAGGAATTGATTCGCGGATACTCTTGAGCGCTCGCGGTTCTGCAGGGATTGATAACAAAATACGGGGATGATCGGTTTCGACGATGTTAGTCGCGACAGGTGAAGCGGGCCGAGGATGCAGAATTATCTCGTAAACGCTGTCTGCAAACCAATAAGTGCCAATTCTAAGCGCACTGACTTCGCTCTTGCTGCCTAAGCAGTAAGACAGTCCGTCAGCCCGAGGTTGCTATTGCCCCGGATCCTGGCGTCATTTAGATAGCCACTGCTGTTTGCCTCCGTCATCGAGGCAAATGGGACACTTAGATGACTGGGCCCGGATCAGCTACTTGTTCGCAGGATAGCTGGGGCCGAGAAATTCCGACGCGAACTGCGCCCGGAGAAGCCCTGACAACACGACATCGGACGGGGGTTCAATTCCCCCCATCTCCACATTTGTGATGAGTCGAGACATCCTTCAGGGATGAGTCGGGTCATCGGTTACACCCCGGTCTTCGGACCGGGGTGTTTTCTTTGTCTGGGTTGGTAGTCCCGGGCGGGGTCGCAGCCTCCTATTTCCGCCGGTCTCACGATTCCGGATGGTGAGGCTCTGGCTTGTCGCCCTTACCGCCGTCGTTGGCCGGGGGATAGGCAGTGTCCGGTTCGCGGTGTTTGGCAGGGCTCTTGCGATGGAGCAACGTCCGCCGCTGGCGTCCAAAGACCATCACAGCTCCTACCACCGCTGCTCCAACAAGCACCAGCGCGACCCAGATCCATTGTTGCCCGTCCAAGTTCGCCCCAAATCCCAGCACATCGGCTGATTCCGGCATTGCTACGAAAGGCCGAGGCCCCGGCGGCCCGGTCCGGGAGGCGGACCCAGCATGGAGTCAGTCCTTGTCCCTACGCAGGAGGTGCACCAATCCTGGTTCTGGGACGGCGGGTAGTCCATCCAGCCCGTCCGCCTTGCCTTTGTCCATGGCTGTGGGCGCTAGCAACCTGGGTCCGAATCAGCCTCAACGTCATCATGATTTGCCCCATTCCTGATGGTTACGGGATGCCGCCTGACTCTGGGTCCATCAGCAGTCCGGACTCAGTCGCGCAAATCTGGTCCATCCGTCTCGGCATGGACGCTAGGCGCAACAGTAGGAGTACAGACCGCTCCTGTCGCGAGTGGTGGTTGCTTGTTTTGGGGAATTCCTACTCGACAACTGCCTCGATGTGCCGGGTGTGGTTGTTAACCAGCGGTGAGAGAGTCCGACGACGGCAGGGCTAGTCGATCAAAAAGATCCGCACGACCACCTGATCGGGATGGCGTTCGCCGGTTCCAATAGCTAGACGGTTGTTGAGCCAGGAGAGTGCGGGCGGGGAACTAGTTAGACGCGGCCAGCAGCGAAAGTAGATGCGGTCCGGGGGGACATCCTCGCCTCGGTTCAGTCGTTCGATGTCCTCTTCCGTGCCGTGACGAAGTGCTGTGTTGTGGACATAGACGCGTTGTCCCGCGTCCGTTTCCAGCGCATATCGGGCATCCAGTTCAGTGAGTTCCCGGCTGCGCAGTATCTGATAGTCGGCGCCGCCCGGAAGGACCTTGCCGCTGACATGGGGGCCGTGGAAAGTTCCTCCGGTGATAGGAACGATCCGGCGGTGTCCCTCCGGTGTAGTCCCGACGTCGACCGGCGGCCCGACGTCGACAGAGACTTCGGCGAAAAAGGACAGCCCGGGTGCCGCCGTCCGGTTGGTGGTCACAGTACGCCTGCGATCAGGCGGCTCGGGTGCAGCTCACCGAAGTGGATGGCCTGCCGGGCAATGACCGTCTCGTCAGAGTCGTAGGCGCGCTTGCCGGTGTTTAGGTTCCTGTCCCAGCGCGGATGGCAACTGGAGGTGACTTGCACCCGGAGCCGCTCGCCGGGCGCGAAAGTATAAGCCGTCTGCCAGAGACTCACCGTGTATTCATGGATGCTGCCGGGCTTGACCAGGGAAGGCTCGTGGCCAGGAGCGTAGCGTCCAGTGCCCGCATGGCTATCCCGCCAGGAGGCGCGGACGATCCCGTCTGCCAGCGACAAGGATGTTCCGTCGGCCGCCACTCGGCAAAGACGCACCACGAAGTCCGTATCGACGGCAGAAGTAGAGGCGAAGAAACTGGCCCGCACTTCCCCGAACACGGTCAGGGGCTCGGTGAAGGCCTCGCTGGTGAAGACGAGGACATCCTCACGCTCTTCGACGGTCTCCTGCCGGGCGGGTCCTGCCGGGAAGGTGCCGTGGATCATCGTGGCTCCTCCCACTGTGCGCACAGGGTTCAGGGGGTCGTAGTTGTATTCCGCAATGCCGTCTGCTCCGGGCTCGGGGGGGAGGGAACCGTCACGTCCGAAGTACCAGGATCGTTCGCTCGCTGGAACGGGGAGTTCTTCGAAGCCGCGCCACTGGTTCTCGCCCATGAAGTAGAGCAACACCGTGGGAATGCGGGGCAGGCGCTCCGGCCGATTCTTGAGGACGGCGTCGAACCAGTCGGTGTGGATCCGCGACAAGTCCCCCAGGCCGTTCATCATCCCGGACGCCGAGGCGATCCCGAAGTTGATGTCCGGGTAGGCGCCGGTGAAGTTCGTGTGGGTCCAGGGGCCGACGATCAGGCGGGGTGCGGGGGAGCCCTGGTCCCGGCTCAACTCAAGCTGCTTTCCGTACTGTTCGAATGTGTTAGGCGCGAAGATGTCGAACCAGCCGCCGATGTGCAGGGTCGGGAGCGGGACGGGCGTTGCCGATGCGGCGTCCCACAGTTTCGTGAAGCGGCTGCCCGGATCCTCACCCGCGGAGGGCAGCACATGGGAATTCATGAACGTTCCGAGTTTCGGGGAGAGCCTGCACAGCGGAAGTGTGTCGAAGAGCGAGCCGTCGGCGAAGCCGCGGTCCAGGTCGAGCCAGGATTCGAGTTCCTTTTCGCGACGCTCGGGGTCGTCGTCGAACTCGCGGAAGAGTTCGTTCACGGAGATTGAGGCGTGGCCCCAGCCGAGCCGGCTGCCGAGCTCGTGGGCTCCACCTCGGTAGAGTGCGCCGTTGTTGGCATTTCCACCTGCTGAAATGCCAAGGGCGAGGGCACGGAGGGCGGACGGCGACAAAGATGCAGCACGCCATTGTGTCTCGGCGAAATAGGAACGGCCCCACATCCCGACGCTGCCATCGGACCAGGGCAGCCCTGCGGCCCAGGCGATCGTGTCCGCGCCGTCGGAAGCTTCGCTGACAGAAGGGGTGAAGACGCCGTCCGAGCCGAACCTCCCGCGGCAGTCCTGCAGAATCACTCCATAACCCTCGGCCGCTACGGTTGCCGGGTTGAAATAGGCGGAATTTACCGAGAGGTCCCTGCCGTAAGGAGTTCTGGTGAGCAAGACCGGAAACCGTCCGCCGCCGTCGTCCGCGGGGCGGTAGACGGTTGACCGCAGGACTGTGCCATCGGTCATGCGGGTTTCGACGTCGGTCTCGATGAGTACGGGGAGCGGGCTCACGTGGGCGGTCCTTTGGGTTGGTGGAGTTCGGGGTCCGCGGAGGAAGCACGCAGCCGTACCTCCTCCGCGGAGGCTCAAGACGGGCTGGAGGTCTTCGTGCCCAGCGCTTCGGTGGGTACTTTGTAGGTTTCTTTGACCCAGATGGCCGTCACCGTGGCAGAGACGAGGCAGCAGCCAGCAGTGAAGGCCGCTACGGGCACCCAGCCGGTGGGGCCGGGCTGTACGATTGCCGCTGCGATCGTCGGCGCGAATCCGGTGACAACCAACCCGAGCTGTGAGGCTGTCGCGGCCCCCGTGTACCGGATGCGGGTTTCGAACATCTCGGCCGTCATGGAGGGGCCGAGCGGATTGACCAGGCCATAACCGACCGTCATGAACATGATGGCCGTGACGAAGATCAGCGCGATCGAGCCGGCGCTGATTGACCAGAAGAATGCGAAGGCCGATGCGGCGCAGATGAGGTTGCCGGCAATGAACACGGGCTTGCGGCCGATTCTGTCGGCGAGGATGCCTGCGTATGGCTGGACGACGATCCCGAGGGCCGCGGTCACGATGGTGACGGTGAGCATGAGGGCGGCGGGGATCCCGAACTTTCCAGAGTAGGCAAGCGCGAAGGCCGCGAAGATCGAGGACACGACGCTCCATAGGCCAAAGAAGATGACCTTGATGATGGTGGTCCAGTGGTCCCGCAGGACGACTTTGAGCGGCAGTTCCTTGGAGCCTTCGGACTCCTTTGCCGATTCGAACACCTCGGATTCGGGAAGGCGAAGCCGGATGTACAGTCCCACCGCCACGACAATGATGCTCGCGAGGAAGGGCAAACGCCAGCCCCAGCTCAGCAATTCGGCCTGTGGAAGGAGGGATACCGCAAGGAAGGCCAGGGAGGCGAGCATGATTCCGGCGACCGCTCCGGTGTTGACCCAACTCCCGTAAAACGCCCGCTTGTTGCTGGGTGCGTGCTCGAGTGTCATCGTGACCGCGCCAACCGATTCACCGGCGGCGGAAGCGCCCTGCAGGGCGCGCAGCAGAACCAGGAGGACAGGGGCGGTAGCGCCGATGGCGGCAGTGGGGGGCAGGCACCCGATGAGGAAGGTGGCAACCCCCATCATGACCAAGGTGAGAACCAGCATCTGTCGGCGGCCGATGCGGTCGCCGAAGTGTCCGATGACACCTGCGGCCAGTGGACGGACGAAATATCCGACTCCAATGGTCGCCATGGAAAGAAGGGTACCCAGTGCCGGGTCGATTCCGGGGAAGAAGATCTTGTTGAAGATCAGGGCCGACGCCGAGCCGTAGATGAAGAAGTCGTAGTACTCGAGCGTGCTGCCGATGAAGCTCGCGGCGGCAGCCCGGCGGGCATGTCCGGTGCCGGCGTGGGTGGTTGAAGGGGTGATGTCAGCGGGCGGCGTCAGTGCCGTCGGCGGAACGATGGGACCAGCGGTCATTGCGGATCTCCTGAGTGTGAAAGGGGCTTGGGGCTCGCAGTGCGGCAGGGGCTGAGTTCCGCTAAGAATTGTGGTCTGCATCACTCGTAGAAAAATAGTATGCGACTTCGTCCACGTCCGTCAATATAAGTGCATAATAAATTATTGCGGCGCAAGGGCTGACAGAATGGGTAGGTGATGCCAGCGACTGCTTCCTCCGCTTCCGGCTTGGTCCCCGAGGCCCCTGTGGACTTTCCCCGCCCCTTGAAGGGCTCGTCTACCCAGCACCTGCTCACCACGATGCTCGGCGATTTCTGGCAAAACACGGACGAGTGGATTCCCGCCAAACTGATCTCGGCACTCGCATCCCCGCTTGGCGTGTCGCCCTCCGCCTGCGCGACGGGTCTCAGCCGCTTGGCAAGCAGGGGAGTGTTTGAACAGTCCAGCGCCGGAAGAACGTCGCGGTACCGGTTCACTCAGCGGGCCCGAGTGCGGCTGCGCATCGGATTTGAACAGGTGCGCTTGTTCGGTAGCCAAAGCAACGCTTGGGACGGCTCCTGGACGGTGATCGCATTCTCGGTTCCCGAGTCCTCCAGGGAAATCCGGGACATGTTCCGTTCCCGGCTTCGATGGCGGGGATTCGCCCCGCTCTACGGGGCGCTGTGGGTATCGCCGCGGGACCATGCCGAGGAGCTGGAAGAAAACTGTGCGTCCTTTGGCGTCGAGGACTACGTCATCTTTCGGACGGCGGATCAGACCCTGCGCGGAAAAAGCCTGATCACGGCGTGGTCTCCCGAGGAGCTGGCGGAGCAGTACGCGCCCTTCATTGAGAGCTACAGTCCTTGGGTGGAGAAGGCGGATGCTGGCCTTGTTACCGCCGCGGAGGCCTTCCGCGTCCGCACGATGGCCATGGACGCCTGGCGCGCCTTTCCCTGGAACGACCCCGATCTGCCCGCAGAGCTGCTCCCCGAGAAATGGCCATTGGCCGAAGCCCGCAAGATCTTCGTACGGGTGTACGACGGTCTGGCGGCTTCGGCACTGGCCCACGTCGATGCGATCGTTGCCGACGACTCACCACCCCTCGGTGGATCCGCGTCATGCATCCCTATAGAGACCGGACGCTGATACGCTACTGCTCTCGGAAGCGAATCCCTCAGGAAACAGTGCTCCGCCGGAGTTCGCTTTTTCGGATCTTTCCGCTGGCCGTTCGTGGCATGTCGTCCACGAACACCACAGTCTTCGGGATTTTGTAGCGGGCCAGTCTGCCGGCCAGGTGCTCCTTGAGTTCGTCCTCGGTCAACAAGGCTCCCTCGCGCAGCACCACCACGGCGCGTGGGACCTCTCCCCATTTCTCATCCGGGACACCGATGACTGCCACGCTGCCCACGGCGTCGAGTTCACCGATCGCTTGTTCCACCTCGGCAGGGTAGATGTTCTCGCCGCCCGAAATGATCATGTCCTTGAGCCTGTCCGAGACGAAGACGAATCCGTCCGCATCCTTGTAACCCATGTCCCCGGACTTGAACCAGCCGCCGTGCTCATATGATTCAGCCGTGGCATCGGGCCGATTCCAGTATTCGTGGATGACGTTGGGGCCCTTGATCTGGATTTCCCCCACCGCGCCCTGCTCGGCAAGGCCTCCTGCGACGTCGGCGATCCGGACATCGCTGAAGAAATGCGGCAACCCGGAGGAGCCTGCCTTGTCCCGGGACCTGGCGGCGGGCAGCGTGGTGGCCCCCGGCGCCGTCTCCGTCATTCCGTAGCCGTTGGAGAAGCGCAGCCCGCGCGTCTCGTACGCTTCCAGGACGCGCATCGGAACTGCTGATCCGCCGCAGGTCAGCTTGTTGAGGGAGCTAAGGTCCGACGTCGGCCAGGCCGGGTGCTCGCAGAGCATCTGGTAGGTGGTGGGCACCCCGCTGATGGTGGTCGCCCGGTGCCGCTCGATGAGCTCCAGGGTGCGCTGGGGATCGAACCTCGACTCGAGGACCACGGTCCCGCCCTTGAGCAGCGTCGGCAGCACTCCCATGTCGAGCGACGCGACGTGGAACATCGGGGAGATCATCAGGGCCACGTCGGTGGAGGAGAAATCGAAGTCGACGACCACGTTGATGCAGTTCCAGGTGATGTTGCCGTGGGTCAGCAGCGCACCCTTTGGTCGACCTGTCGTACCGGACGTGTAAAGGATCATGGCCCCGTCGTCCAGCCCTACTTCTTCGTCCAGATGCTGCGCAGCCCCCGAGGCGACGACGTCCTCATAGTCTTCCGCCGGCGTCGTGCTCTCACGTCCGCTGTCGCCGAAGGCCGGGCCGCCCGTGAAGGAGTCGCCGACGGCGATGCGCCGGCTCACGTGGGTGCCTTCCGCGCCGCTGGCCGCAAGGTTGCCGAGGCTCCCGGAGTGAATCAGCGCAACGGCACCGCAGTCGTCGAGCTGGAAGGTGATCTCAGGCGGCGCCAATCGAGTGTTGAGGGGTACGAAGATCGCCCCGAGCTGCCCACAAGCAAAAAGCGTTTCAAGGAACGCGGGATGGTTTTCACCGAGGTAGGCCACCCTGTCGCCCTTGGCAACGCCCCCGGCTTTGAGGGCGTTGGCGAGCCTGTCCGATCGTTCCGCAAATTCCTCATAGCTGAGTTGCCGGTCTCCGGCGATCAGCGCAATCTTGCTCCCGGACTTCGGGCGGCGACGCTGCAGCCACGAACCAATGCCAAAATTCTCCATGACGGTCCTTTCTTCTTTCCAAGCTAGACCTTTCGCCGCCTCACGGCCGGACGGTCTGCAAATCGTTGTTCTTCGGTTCCCGGGTCAACAGGATGAAGATGATGGAGACGACCGACATCGCGGCCAGGTAGAAGACCACCGAGCCCGTGTTCTGGCCGGAGTCCTTGAAAATCTGGGCCACGATCCCCGGCGTGAAACCAGCCCCGAGGAGCGTCGCGAGCTGGTAACCGAGCGAGGCCCCCGTATAGCGGGATGTGGTGCCGAACTGCTCCGAAACGAAGGCCGCCAGGGGCCCGAAGAGCGTCGAGTGGATCATCAGGCCGACGGTGAAGGCGACGAAGATCAGCAGGATGTTGTTCGAGGACAACATCTGGAACATCGGGACCAGATAGGCGATGAAGAGTACGAGTCCGCCGATCATCACGGGCCGCCTGCCAAGCTTGTCGGAGAGCCTGCCGCCAAGGATCACGAAGGAAATGGAAATGAAAGAAGCAGCGGCGAAGGCGTACAGCACGCCCTGGCGATCGGCGCCTTTGGAGACGGCGAAGGTGACGGCAAACGTTGCGAGGACCACCTGGAGTGCAAAACCCGCCGCCCCGGCGAGCATGGTGAAGATCAGGGTCTTGGGCCGGCGCAGCACCTGGAGGAGTGGGATGACGGGCTTAATGGCGCCGCCGTTGTCCGCGTTGCGGGCCGCTCTTTCCTGTTCTGCCACCCTTTCCTGTTCGATGGCGGCTTGGAAGATGGGGCTCTCCGAAACCTTGAGCCGGACGAACATGCCCACTGCGAGCAAGACAAACGAGAGCAGGAAGGGAACGCGCCAGCCCCAAGCGAGGAACTCGGAGTTGGGCAGTGCCGAGAAGACGCCCATGATGAGGGTGCCCAGCACGGCGCCCGACGGCGCTCCGGCATTGACGAACGAGGCCGCAAAGCCGCGATTCCCCGATTCCGAATGCTCCAGCGCCATCAAGGCGGCCCCGCCCCATTCTCCGCCCACGGCGATGCCCTGGAAAACGCGAAGCACAACAAGCATCACGGCGCTCCACGGACCCGCCACTGAGGCGCCCGGGACCAGGCCGATCAGAGCGGATGCCAATCCCATGACCAACATGGAGACGATGAGCATTCCCTTGCGTCCCAGCTTGTCGCCGAAGTGGCCGAAGATGACGCCACCCAACGGGCGGGCTACGTATCCCGCGGCGAAGGTGCCGTAGGCGGCCACGACACCCACCCAGTCGTCCATTCCCGAGAAGAAGACCTTGGGGAAAACCACAGCCGCGGCAGTGGCATAGAGCAGGAAGTCGTAGTACTCGATGGTGCTGCCCAGGTAGCTGGAAGCAATGACAGTGCGTGCTTCCTTGCGCTTGGTGGCTACGTCCATGGATTGAAGCTGCGATATTTGGGACATCGTTGTTCCTTAAAGCAGGGGTGGGGGGAGCTGCTTGTGGCGGCTATTTGTAGAAGCGGGCGAGGAATTCGGCGACGACGGCGGGGCGTTCCTGGCCTTCGATTTCGATGGTGCTGGCCACCTTGATCTGGGCGCCGCCCTTGACCTCGGTGATTTCGGCGATGGTGGCTTGCATGCGGATGCGCGCGCCCACTTTGACCGGGGAGGTGAAGCGGACCTTGTCCAGGCCGTAGTTCACCTTGGTGGTGACACCCTCGACGTCGAACAGTTCCCCCCAGAACGGGATGATGAGCGAGAGGGTGAGGAAGCCGTGGGCGATCGGGGCCCCGAACGGCCCGTCCTTCGCCCGTTCCGGATCCACGTGGATCCATTGGTCGTCTCCGGTTGCGTCCGCGAACTTGTTGATTTGTTCCTGGGTGATTTCGCGGTATTCGGTGACGCCCAGGTCGGTTCCGGCGAGGGTGAGCAATTTGTCGAAGTCGACGACGAGATTGGGCATTGTTGCCTCCTGTGGTGGTTTTGGATTAAGAGAGCGTGGGGTTAGCGGGTAAAGGCGCTTTCGCCCGTAAGGGCGCGACCGACGATCAGGGCGTTGATTTCGTGGGTTCCTTCATAGGAGTAGACGGCTTCAGCGTCGGCGTGGAACCGGGCAACATCACTCTCAAGCGTGATGCCGTTGCCGCCTGCCAGTTCGCGGGCCAGAGCGACTGTTTCCCGCATGGCCAGGCAGCTTTGCATCTTGGCCAGTGCGGAGTCCTGGTCGCGGTAGACGCCGCGGGACTGCTGTTCGGTCAGCCTGACCACGAGCGACAAGCTTGCCGTGAGGTTGCCGAGCATGCGGGCCAGCTTCTCCTGGACCAGCTGGAAGGATCCCAGCGGGCGGCCGAACTGGTGGCGCTCGCGGACGTAGCGGAGGGCTGCTTCGAAGGCACCGGCCTGGATGCCGGTGGCGATCCAGGCGACGTCCGAGCGCATGGCCCGGAGCATCGCCGCCACGTCCTTGAATGAGTTCACGTTGTGCAGGCGCATGGATTCGGGGACCCGGACGCCGTCGAGCGTGATGTGGGCGTTTTGCATCATCCGCAAGGACGTTTTCCGTTGGATCTTCTCCAAAGTCACCCCGGCGGCCTCGCGATCCACGAGGAACGCTTTGACCTGTCCGTCAACGACGTCCCGGGCGAAAACTGCGAGGACATCCGCTGTCGCAGCGCCCCCGATCCAGCGTTTGGCACCATGGAGCACCCACGTATCGCCGTTGGGATCGCGGCGCGCGGTGGTGGAGAGTCCGCCCGCAATGTCCGAGCCGGACTCCGGTTCCGTCAGGGAAAACACGCCCTTGAGCGAGAAATCGATGACTTTCGGCATCCACTGGGCCTGCTGTTGCGCCGAGGCGCCCACCCGGATCGCGGTGCGGAAGAGGCCGGCCTGCGCCGTGTACCAGGTGGCCAGCGAAGCATCCGTGCGGGCGAGTTCGAAGATCCTGAAGCCTTGGTAGATGCCTCGTGCGGGACCGTTCCCTGCGCCAGGGCCCCTGAGCTCGGCAGGTTCCATAATGTCCAGATCGATGAGCGGCCGGGCCAACTGGGCGGGGAATTCGCCCCGCTCCCAGTAGTCGGCCAACAGTGGCTTCGCTTCTCGGTCCAGGAAATCGCGCAAACGGCCCAGAACCCGGCGCTCGTCCTCCGTGAGGAGGGACTCGGCGTCGTAGTAGTCGCAGACGCCGTAGAGGCGCTCCGCCGGCGCTGTCTCCACGCGGGTTTCAAGGCTCATGTCAGCTGTCCAATCCGAGCAGGCGCACTGCGTTGTGCTTGAGGATCTTGGGCCGGACATCGTCCTTGAGCGGAAGGTCGGCGAAGGCGGCCAACCACTTCTGCGGGGTGATGAGCGGGAAGTCCGTGCCGAAGAGGACCTTGTCCTGCAGCACGGAGTTGGACATGCGCACCAGTGACTCCGGGAAGTACTTGGGGGACCAGCCGGAGAGATCAATGAACACGTTGGATTTGTGCGTGGCGATGGAGTTTGCTTCATCCTGCCAGGGGACCGAGGGGTGGGCCATGATGATCTGCAACGCGGGAAAGTCTGCGGCGACGGCGTCGAGCAGGAGCGGGTTGGAGTAGGCCAGCTTGATGCCGTAGCCCCCGGGCAGGCCTGCGCCCATGCCGTTCTGGCCGGTGTGGAAGATCGCCGGCAGGCCGAGTTCCTGCAATGTTCCCCAGAGTGGGTAGAACTGCTCGTTGGAGGGGTCGAAGCCCTGCAGGCTCGGGTGGAACTTGAAGCCACGGGCGCCAAGGTCGATCGCCTGGTGCTTGGCGCCCTGGATGGCCTCGGTGCCGGTGCGCGGATCCACGCTGCCGAAGGGGATCAGCACGTCGTTGTTCCTGGCGGCTCCCGCGATCAGGTCAGGGATGCTGTTGGGCTCGTGCTTGAGTTGCGTGCGGGCGTCCACGGTGAAGACGACGGCGGCCATGTTCAGTTCGCGGTAGACCTCGGCGATCCGGTCCAGCGTGGGCGTGCGGTTCTCGGCCTTGAAGTACTTCGCGGAAGCTTCCGTCAGGGCCGGTGGCAGGGATTCGTGGCCGTGGCCGTCCACTTCGAGGTGGACGTGCATGTCGATAGCGTCAAGTTTTGCGGCGTCGATGCCGAGTTCGTAGCGCCCGGGTGCGGTCATTTCAGCGGACCTGTGCGGCGGCGGCTTCGGGCTGCAGTTCCGCCGGGAGCGGTAGGAATTCCTCGCCGACGCTCTGAAGCTTGTCTCCGAACAGCTGGCCGAAGTTCTCCACGAGGTCCCGGTAACCCCAACCGCCTTCACGGTATTCGGTGGCGGCGGCTTCGGGGTGGGTCCATAGCTGGAGGCGGTCTCCGCCGGCGCCGATGGCCTGGCCGGTAATGCCGGCCGCCTCGTCGGAGGCGAGGAAGGCAATGAGCCCGGAGACGTCGTCGGCCGTTCCAAAGCCAAGCTCGTGTCGGAAGAAGTGCGGCATGGCCTCGCCGCGTTCGTCCGCCTCCACCGCTTTCCGGAAGTACGGGATGGTCTTGGTCATGGCCGTCGCGGCCACGGGGATGACGGCGTTGGCAGTGACACCGGCCTTCTTCATTTCCAGCGCCCAGGTCCGGACCATTCCCACGACTCCGGCCTTCGCGGCGGCGTAGTTGCTCTGGCCGAAGTTGCCGCGCTGCCCGGTCGGGGAACCGATGGCGATGATGCGGCCGGCGATGCCGTTCTCCTTGAAGTAGCCGAAGGCTTCCCGGGCGCACGTGAAGGTGCCGCGGAGGTGGACGTTGATGACCAGGTCGAAGTCCTCGTCTGTCATCTTCAGCAGGCTCTTGTCGCGCAGGATACCGGCGTTGGTGACCAGAATGTCAAGGCGGCCAAATTCTGTGACGGCCGCCGCCAACAGCTCTTTTGCTGCTTCGGTGCTGCCTACGGGAGCGACGACGGCGACGGCCCGGCCGCCGTCGGCCTCGATGGTCCGGACCGCTTCGCCGGCCACCTCGGCGTCGACGTCGTTGATGACCACCGCGGCGCCTTGGCGGGCAAGTTCCCGGGCGTACGCCAGCCCTAGGCCACGGCCGCTTCCGGTGACAATCGCTACTTTTCCTGACAGGCTCATCGCTGCTCCTTTGCTCGATCCCCGTGCACCCAAGCCTTCGGCGTGGGATGCTGTTCTGTATCCATGAAAATACGTATAGTTGAAAATGTCAACGATTTATTTTAGAGATTATTGGAGTTTGTTATGACCATCGAGGCGCAGGACGAGCAGCAGACTGCCACGAAGGACCGGCTGGTCGCTGCTCCGATCAGCCAGGACGTTGGTTTCCTGCTGGCCAAGCTCCATGCAGGCGGATCGGTCGTCAACAACCGGGCGCTTGCAGAGTTCGACCTCAAGGAACGCTCGTACTCGGTGCTGATCCTGGCCAACAGTGGCCTGGAGCCTACCCAGCGGGAATTGGCGGACCTCCTCAGCCTTGACCCCAGCCAGATCGTCGCGTTGGTGGACGAACTCGAAAAACGGAAGCTTGTGGCCAGGGCACCAGGCAAGCAGGACCGCAGGGCCAAGACGGTGACGGCGACGTCGAAGGGGAGCCGGTTGCTCGCCCAAGCAGCCATCGCTGCCCGCCGCGCGGAATCTGAAGTGCTGGCCGCGCTGGACGACGGGGAAGCCGCCCAGCTCAAGGCGTTGCTGCGCAAGGCGCTCTGGGGTTAGGCGCCGTGGGGTTAAGTCTCGCGGGGTTAGGCCAACTCTCGTTCACCCACGGCGTAGGACGGAACGGACTAACCGCAGCAGAGTATTCGTTGATATAGACACCACCGGTTACAGGAGGTGCACGATGAGTACGTTGCCGGAACAAACTTTTCCCGAGGACATCCCTGACGCCCCGTCGGATGACGAAGCCTTGGACGCCTACTCGCGGACAGTGATGCACGTCGCAGAGACGGTCACGCCGCATGTTGCAGCTTTGGAGATGAGCAGCGCCCGCAGAAACGGGCAAGTCAGGATCGGAAGTGGATCGGCTGTCGTGTTCACGGGGGACGGCTACCTGCTGACGAACGCCCACGTGGTCTCGGGTCTCCGATCCGGGCGGGCAATCTTCGCCGACGGAACCCATACCGTCGTCGAACTCGTCGGTGCGGACCCCCTGTCCGATCTCGCCATTGTCCGCGGGCACCACACCCCGCCGCCCGCCACATTGGGCAACGCTGAGTCACTGCACGTAGGCCAATTGGTGATCGCTGTGGGCAACCCGCTAGGGCTCGCAGGATCAGTGACCGCGGGCGTCGTCAGCGGCCTCGGACGTTCCATCCCGGTCAGGTCCGGCCGGCACAGCAGGGTCATCGAGGACGTCATCCAGACCGACGCAGCATTGAACCCGGGCAATTCCGGGGGAGCCCTTGCCGACACCAGGGGGCGGATAGTTGGAATCAACACCGCTGTGGCTGGCTTGGGCCTCGGGCTTGCCGTGCCCATCAACCCCACCACTCAACGGATCATCGCCGCCCTGCTCAGGGACGGACGGGTCCGCAGGGCGTACCTTGGCTTGGTGAGCACCCCTATTCCGTTGGATGCGAGTGCGGTGATCCGGACAGGCCAGAAAGAAGCACTCCGGGTGGTGGAAGTCATCGCTGGATCTCCGGCTGAGCGGGCGGGACTGCTTGCGGGCGATCTTGTCCTCAGCGCACAGTCGCGGGCCGTATCCAGTGCTGAAAGCCTTCAGAAACTCTTGTTTTCGCAGGCCATAGGGGAGCCGTTCCTGCTGACGGTCCTGCGCGACGGCAAAGTCCACGCAATTGTGGCTGTGCCCAGCGAAATGACCGACGCGGATTCATGAGGAGCCGGGGCCATGATGGAGCCAATTCGCTAAAAAGCCGGCTGGCTAAAAAGCCGGGGCCCGATGGCCCCGGCTTTTTGCTATTTCTTCCTCATTCTCAAATGGGCCACGGGATCCACGGCAGCGTCGGATTCGTGCTTGGCACGCTTCACGGCCCGTTTCTCCTTGATGGTCTTGATACTCTTCTTCGCCTCGTGCTGGTGCGGTGCTTTGTCAGGCATGTCATGCTCCCTAACTACGGATCTTCCCTGAAGATCCTGCAAAGAGGGTCCTGAAAGGCCCTCTCTTTGTAAGCTACGCCTGTTTCGGCCGAAAGCAACCGGCCCTTAAGCGTTCTAGTAACTAGGCTTCGGACGCCGGAACGTCCACAATGCCCACGAACCGCGAGCCGATTCCTTCGTACTCGCTGCGGACCTCGCCGGGCAGGATTCCGGGAACCTCGCTGTTGCGGTGGTGCCCGCAGAAAACATAGGTGAACTCGGGCCACCACTTCTTGGGACGGGCAGCCTCGGTGTAACCGCACACCACACAGCTCAGGTGAACCCAGACGGGGCGCTTGCCGGTGCGGTTGGCGCGCGATTGGACGAGCCACTGCGGTGGATTGTCCTGCAGCTCGGTCAGCTCGGCTTTTGAAAGCCTGGGCGGGATGCCGTGGCGTTGGGCCATTTCCATCGAAATATCAAGGGCCAGTGCGGCATCACGTCTGCTAATCACCATTCAACGATACGGGACTTCAGGCGCGGAGGAATCCCGGCGCCCGCGGACAAGCAGGCGTAGGCTGTGCTCATGACCGACGCAGCGGCCCTGCTGCCAAGCACTCCGCTGCAAAAGCGGATCCTTGTTGTGGCTATTGTGGCTTCCTTCATCGCTATTTTGGATGGCTTCGTAGTGAACCTCGCGCTCCCGGCGATTGGGCGCGAATTGGGTGGTGGACTTGTCATCCAGCAGTGGGTGGTGGATGCCTACCTTTTGACCCTGGGTGCGCTGATCCTGGTTGCCGGATCCCTGTCCGACCATTTCGGACGTGCGCGGATCCTGGAATGGGGACTCGCCGGTTTCACCATCACGTCCGTCATCTGCGGACTCGCCTGGAACGGGGAGGTGCTGGTAGTGTCTCGGGCCTTGCAGGGGATCGCCGGTGCACTTCTGGTCCCGAGTTCGCTCGCCATGATTGTCACGTTCTTTTCGGGGCCGGCGCAGTCCAAGGCGATCGGCCAGTGGTCCGGCTGGACCAGCGCGGCGGCCATCGTGGCTCCGCTCATCGGTGGCGCCTCGGTGGATCTGTTGTCTTGGCGCGTCATCTTCTTTATCAATGTGATTCCGGCCGTCGCCATCTGGCCGATTCTGGCAGGGTTGCGGAAGTCCGACGCCGCTACGGACAGGAGCAAGAAGATCGACTACCTCGGCGCGTTCCTGGCCATGGTGGGACTGGGTGGCCCGGTCTACGCCTTCATTGAACAGGGACGGATGGGCTGGGGGAACATGCTGGTCTGGATGCCGCTCGCCGTCGGGGTGGTCGGCATGACCCTGTTCCTGATCCACGAAGCCAGAACCCCGGAGCCAATGCTGCCCCTCCGGCTCTTCGCCATCCGCAACTTCGGTTGGGGAAACCTGGCCACGCTCGCCATTTACGGCGCCCTGTCGCTCGGCTTCTTCTCCGTGGGCATCTATTTGCAGCAAGTCGGAGGAATGAAAGCGACCACTGCGGGAATCGCTCTGCTTCCCGCGACCGTGATCCTGATGCTCACGGCCTCGTTCTTTGGCGGCCTGGCCGGCAAGTACGGTCCTCGGTGGTTCATGACGGCGGGACCTTTCATCTGTGGAATAGGGTTCCTCATGACCATGGCCGTCCAGGAGCCCCTGAACTACTGGACGCAGGTGCTACCAGGGCAGATTGTCTTTGGAATCGGCCTCAGCACCCTCGTGGCCCCCCTCACCGCGGCTATCCTGGGTGCCGTTCCCACCGAAGAGGCAGGGATCGGCTCGGCCGTGAACAACGCCGTAGCCCGTATTGCAGGCCTGATCTGCATCGCGTTCGCCGGGCTTATCATCGGCCCTGTCTTCAGCCGCGAGGGTCTCATCAATGCGGTGGTGGTCACCGCGGTGCTGTTCTTCCTCGGGGCGGCAGCATCCGCCGTCGGGATCCGGAACCCGGTCTTGGCCCCTGCGGTGAAGGAATCTCCGGAGGGTCCAGCCCCCGACGACGGCGGGACGGCAACCCAGCGCGCCTGAAACACGGCGCGGTCCCGGAAACACAGTGCGGTCCAGCGGCCGTTTCGTCAGCGTTCCGCGAGGACGCAACCTTCGTGCGCGGTGTCGGTGGCTACCCAAAGCGCCGACGTGACTTCGTCGGCGAGATCGTAGTCGCGGCTGCCCGGGCCTTTTCCGATCCGGACCACCAGAGCGCCGCCGAACGGCTTGCGGCCAATTACCTGGATGGTGGCATCAAGGTCGATTTCCTCGGCAGACAGGTAGCGTAGCAACTCCGGGTTCTCGTCGCTGATCCGGGTGATCTTCCCGGAGTGGCCGTCGTCGAGCTCGATCATCCGGTACGCATGCGGCAGGGTCACCGAACCGTCCGCGGCGGGTATGGGGTCACCGTGCGGATCGCGTCCGGGATTGCCCAGCTTGGCTGCCATACGATCGATGAAGGTGTCCGAGACGGCGTGCTCAAGCATCTCGGCCTCGTCATGGACTTCGTCCCAGCTGTAGCCCAGTTCCCTCACGAGGTACGTCTCGATCAGGCGATGCCTGCGGACCATGCCCAGGGCAAGCTGCATTCCCTGGGGCGTCAAGGTAATGGCGCTGTAGGGCTGATGGTCCACCAGGCCTTGGTCCTTGAGCTTGCGGACCATCTCCGAGACGGAGGAATTGGCGACGCCTAGCCGCTGCGCCAGCTGCGAGGACGTGATGGGTTTGTCCTGCCACTCCGTGAAGGAGTAGATGACCTTGACGTAGTCCTCGATCGAGGAGGAGGGCGCACTGGTCTTCACGGGTACAAGCCTATCTTGAACCGGCGGCCTCACGCCTTCCACGCCCGCCAGCTCTGCGTGAGGTACGGCAGCGGGACCACCTCGCCCTCCGTGTGGCCCAGATGCTCGAAGAGATACCACTGGAGGTTCCCCATCACCTTGGCCCGGGTGGGGTCATTCGCCCTCAGGTAGTAGCTGCGGGACTTCACCAGTTCGAGGATGTCAGCCGGAGTCACGGGATCCTCCCAATGCGTCACGTGACTTTCGAGGCCCGCAAACTCCGGTCCCACCACAGGCCGGAAGTCCGGTTTGTGGACATCGCCGGCATGCATGATGCGGGACAAGCGGTGGACCCAGGGCACGGACGTGTCCAACTGGTTCCAGATCAAGCCGATAACGCCCCCCGGGCGCAGGATCCGGGCGATCTCGGTGCTGGCTGCGAGGGGATCGCACCAGTGCCAGGCTTGGGCAACGCTGACGACGTCGAATGCTGAGTCCGCCAGCCCAGTTGCCTCTGCAGTGCCCTCCAAGGCGATCACTTGTGGATGCGTTTTGCGCAGCTGGGTAAGCATGTCCGTGGAGGGGTCCACTGCGGACACGGCCAGCCCGCGCTCGACGAGAAGAGCGGCGAACTTTCCGGTGCCGGCACCGATGTCTGCCGCGTCCCGGGCTCCTTCAGGCAGCAGCCAGTCAGCCGAATCCGCGGGGTAGCCGGGCCGGACACGGTCATAGTGCTCTCCGCCGTCCTGGAAACTCTGGCCGAGTTCAAGGCGCCGTTCCTCATAGAGCTTGGGGCCGGCTGACGTGCCTTTGGGTCGCGGGGCCACGCAGGAACTCCTTCGTAGGACAGGAAAAATACCCTACGAATCTACCGCAATCAGTCGATACTGCAGGGAGCTGCGCCCGCGGTCCCGGGGGTGTTGGGAGCCCACTCCGGGTAGCTGCGGTGGTCGTTCGCCGGCACCCACCGGCCGGCATCCACCACGTAGTCCCAGCCGAGACCATTGCTCTTGAGCGCCTGGATGCCCGCGATGAGCCGGGTGGCGTCTTCCAACCTGGACCCCACGCCGAAACTGGCTCGCAGGGATCCAGAGGGCAGGCCGAGGCGCTTGAGCAGCGGGTGGGCGCAAAAGCGTCCGTCGCGCAGGCCAATGCCGTGTTCGGCCGCAAGATAGGCCGCCACGAGGCCTGCGTCATAGCCATGGAGCGAGAAGTTCACGACGCCGATGGTGTCTTGGGGATCGGTGTCGCTGAAGATCTGGTGGACGGTCACGCCGTCGATCGCGTTGAGGCCATCAACCAAATGCGTGCGGATGGCGGCTTCGTGGGCGTGCCATTCCTCGTGGTCGAGGCTGGCGATGACCTGCGTGGCCCGTGCGAGGGTGGCCGCGCCGAGCACGTTCGGCGAGCCGCCTTCGTGCCTGGCCGGTCCGGTAGCCCAGCTCACGGAGTCAAGGCGTGCCTCGCGGACTGCTCCGCCTCCAGCAAGGTGGGGTGTGCCGGCATCGAGCCAGTCGGGGCGCCCCACAAGGACGCCTGCGCCGAACGGCGCATAGAGCTTATGCCCGGAGAAAACCAAGTAGTCGACATCCGCCGCGGCGATATCGATGCGGCGGTGCGGAGCGAGCTGGGCCGCGTCCACCACAATCCGCGCACCGAATTCGTGGGCCAAAGCAGCGAGTTCCTTGATGGGCAGGATCTCGCCCGTCACGTTCGAAGCACCCGTGACTGCCAGGAGGCTGACGCCCCCGTGGGAGAGCGCCGTGCGGACATTGGCTACAGTGTCGGCCAAAGTTCCCGCGGCCACAATGCTGCGGTGCGGGACCCTTTGCCACGGCAGGAGATTGGCGTGGTGTTCGATGTCCAGATAGAGGACTTCGCCAACGTGGCGCCCGTCCTCGATAGGCAGGCATCCGGCCAGGAGGTTGAGTGAATCGGTGGTGTTGCGAGTGAAAATCACGGAATCGTCTGCCCGGCCGCCAACGAAATCGCGGACGATATTGCGGGCGTTTTCATAGACGGAGGTGCTGATCTGTGAGGCATAGCCTGCGCCGCGATGGACACTCGCGTAGTACGGGAGGATCTCGTTGAGGTATGCAGAAACTACGGTCAAGGCGGGCGCCGAGGCGCCGTAGTCAAGGTTGGCGTAGCGGACGTGGCCGCCCTGGATCAGGGGCGCTTGCAACTCTGCGCCAGTAACCGCGGCCAAGGGACGAGATGCCGGAGATCGGGAATCACCGCGCTGCTGCGCGGATTCGTTGTGCTGCGAGAGAGCGGGAGAAGTAAACGTGGCTGTGCTCATGGGACCTCACTCAAGAGGGACCCCTGCGTGCAGGGGGTCCGCGCTTGCCGCATCCATTCCGGACCGGCCGGGTCGTCACCCGGGGCACCCCGCCGCGATGGAGGGTTGCCGGCCAGCAAACCGGGGTTTCGCGCTGGCACTCGTGACCTGTAAAGAGACTAGGACACCCGCAAGGCGGGTTCCAATGTGACCCCGATTGTTAAGCGGATTGTTACGATCACCGGAAAATATGCCTTCTGCCGAAGAAAAAGTGGCGGACGCCCCCGAAAAGGGGGCGCCCGCCGTCGATTGTTCAGTGAATAGAGTGGATTAGAGGAGGTCGTCGAGCTCGGGGTTGAGCCTCTTGAGGACCTCGGAGTGCAGGATCGAGTTGGTAGCGACGGCGTTTCCGCCGAAGGGACCATCCGCGCCGTCCAGGGACGTGAAGCGTCCGCCGGCTTCAGTCACGATCGGCACCAAGGCAGCCATGTCGTAGACCTGGAGTTCCGGTTCAGCGGCGATGTCCACGGCGCCCTCGGCCACCAGGCAATAGGACCAGAAATCGCCGTACGCGCGGCTGCGCCAGACATCGTTCTCAAGGCCCAGGAAGTTGTCGAGGGAGCCGTGCTGCTTCCACTCGGAAAGCTCGGAGTAGGAGAGCGAGGCATCCTCAAGCCGTGACACGTTGGAGACCTTCAGCCGGGTGGCAGCGGCCAGTGACCGGCCCATGTAGGCGCCCGAGCCCTTTGCAGCCCACCAGCGCTTGCCGAGGGCTGGAGCGCTGACAAGTCCCACCACAACTTCGCCCTCGTCCACGAGGGCGATCAGCGTTGCCCAGACGGGTACGCCACGGACAAAGTTCTTGGTCCCGTCGATGGGATCGATGATCCAGCGCCTTGAGCCGTGGCCGGTGCTGCCGAATTCTTCCCCCAGAACTGCGTCGCGGGGGCGGGAGCGGGAGAGCTGCCCGCGGATTGCTTCCTCGGCAGCCTTGTCGGCGTCGGTCACGGGGCTCAGGTCGGGTTTGGTCTCCACCTGAAGGTCCAGTGCCTTGAACCGCTCCATTGTCAGGGAATCGACGGAGTCGGCCAGGACATGGGCCAGCCGCAGGTCGTCGTTGTAGCTCGAATCGGGTTGGGTCATGGTTCCAAGCTACCGTCTATTCGCCGGCGAACCGGGGAGGTAGGACGGCAATCACCGCACGGTCAGTTGACCCCGCTGTTAATTGACCGTGCCCAATTCCTTGGCCTCTTGGACTTCCATGCGCGGGTCCGCGCCAAGGAGCCGACGCAACGACGCCAGGCGGGCGGGGCCGGCCTCGCCGGCATGGCCATCAGCGACCCACGAATCCAAGCCACAACGGACCGCAGAGGCATCGTGCTTGCAACCCCGCTCGCACGACTCCGTTCCTGGTTCCAGATCCGGGAAGGCGCGCAGGATGCGATCCGGGTTCACGTGGGCCAGGCCGAAAGAACGGATCCCGGGCGTATCGATGATCCAGCTGCCGCCGGGGGCGTCGCTGAGCTTCAATGCAAGGGCTGAGGACGAGGTATGACGGCCCCGGCCCGTGACAGCGTTGACCCCGCCGGTGGCGCGCTCGGCGCCAGTAAGGGCATTCACCATGGTGGACTTCCCGACGCCGGAGTGGCCCAAGAGAACGGTGACCTTGCCGTCGAGGTAGTCCCGCAGTTGGCCGACGGCGTCGCCATCAAGCCGGGCGGACAAGCCATCGTCGGAGCGGGCGTCGATGCCGGAGGCGCCTGCATCGGCCGTCCGGCTGATGATGATGGGGAAGCCGAGGCTCACATAGTTGGCGAGCAGTTCCGTGGGATCCTTGACATCCGCTTTGGTGACGAGCAGCAGCGGTTCGATCCCGGCGTCGTACGCTGCCACCAAGGCACGGTCGATAAATCCTGTCCGGGGCTCCGGGTTGGCAGACGCAACCACCACCACGAGCTGGTCGGCGTTGGCCACCACGGCCCGTTCGATGGGATCCGTGTCGTCGGCGCTTCGCCGCAGGAGGGTCTTTCGCTCCTCGACGCGCACGAGGCGGGCGAGGGTATCCGGGGCTCCGGACACATCGCCGACGAGGGCCACGAAGTCTCCGGGGACCACGGGGGAGCGCCGGAGTTCCCGGGCACGGGCCGCAATGACGATGCGCTCGTTATCGGAGCTTTCGCCCACTATCGCGGTGTAGCGGCCGCGGTCGACCGTGATGATGCGCCCGATCACGGCGTCGTCGTGGCTGGGGCGGTCCTTCGTGCGGGGGCGTGTGCCCTTCTTGTTGGGGCGGATCCGGACATCGGATTCGTCCCAGGAGCTTGCGTCGCGAGCCATCGTTAGTTGCTTGTCTCCGTTGAACCGGTGTCCGCGGCCGCTGGGCCGCCGCTGAGCATCGATGCCCAGATTTGCGGAAATTCGGGCATGGTCTTGGAGGTAGTCGCGATGTCTTCGACCTGGATGCCCTCCACGGCGAGCCCCAGGATGGCGCCCGCGGTCGCCATGCGGTGATCGGCGTAACTGTGCACGACGCCGGCATGCAGTATTGCGGGGCGGATCACCAAGCCGTCGCCGGTTTCCTCGGCGTCTCC
Organism: Arthrobacter rhizophilus; assembly: GCF_026241105.1. Classification (GTDB taxonomy): domain Bacteria; phylum Actinomycetota; class Actinomycetes; order Actinomycetales; family Micrococcaceae; genus Arthrobacter. The sequence continues at coordinate 420,575 of NZ_JAPFFT010000001.1, forward strand.
GCCGAGACGGTTGATTTCGGCGACCAGCGCGGCGAGTCTGTCCGTTTCGTGGCCGCGCAAATGCGCGATGCCCGTGAGCCGGGAAGGGCCTGAGGCCAGGGCGCACAATGCCGCCACGGTGGGGGCGAGCTCGCTGGTTTCGTCGAAGTCCGCACCGAGGATTTCGGAGCCGCCCGTGACAGTCAGCGTGCCCTTGTCCAGTGAGACTGTGGCGCCCATGGTGGCAAGAATGTCCCGCCAGAGGTCGCCGACCTGTGTGGTATTTGCAGGCCAGTTGGGGATTCGGATGGTTCCCTTGGTGGCCAGCGCCGCAGCGAGGAACGGTCCCGCGTTGGAGAGATCCTGCTCGATCCTCTCGTCGAAGGCCTGGATGGGCCCGGGGGCCACACGCCAATGGTTCGGCACGGAGTCATCCACCTGGACTCCCACGCCGCGCAAGACCGAAACTGTCATGTTGATGTGGTCGAGGCTCGGCACGGGCTTGCCCACATGTTCCAGGTGCAGGCCTTCTTCGAAGCGGGCACCGACCAGCAGCAAGGCGGAGACGAACTGCGAGGAGGCGCTTGCGTCGATCACCAAGTGGCCACCGCGTACCGAACCGGTACCGGAAACTTTGAATGGCAAGGAAGCGGCCGGTTGCCCGTCCAGGGCGCTGACTTCTACACCGAGTGTTCGGAGGGCTTCGATGATGGTGCCCATGGGCCGTTGGCGCGCGTGTGGATCGCCGTCGAATACCGAGGGGCCGTTACGGAGGGCAGCGAGGGGCGGCACGAAGCGCATGACTGTGCCGGCAAGTCCGCAGTCGATGGCGGACTCAGGAACAGCTGCAGCCGCGCCCATCGGGGTGACTTCAAGGTCCGGGCCGTACTGTCCGTCGCCGGGAACTTCCGCAACGGTTGCGCCAAGCTGGCGCAGGGCTTCGACCATCAGGGCGGAGTCCCGCGAGTGCAGGGGTGCCCGCAACCGGGACGTGCCGTCGGCCAATGCCGCCAGAACGAGATAGCGGTTGGTCAGCGACTTGGAACCAGGAACCGTGACCGTGGCATCCACGGGGTGGCCGGCGAAAGGCGCCGGCCACAGGGGGAGTGCGGAAGCGGTAGGGCTGCCTGATTCGTTTGTCTGCGTGGCGGGGGTTCCTGGCATGCTTCCTTATGCTCCAACTGCGTTGTCTACGGCCTTGCGAACGGCGCGGTCTGTCTTCTTGAGCTGCTTGCCAGTGACCTTCTTGGCGTCCATGGCGAGGTGTTCGGCGCGCCACGCGAGACTGGGCCGGCCGGCCGTGTCCACGGCAGCGAGCAGCACGCCGCCGGTCAGGGATATGTTCTTGAGCAACTGGGCACGGCGGGCAAGCCGGCCTTCCTTCGTGCTGATGTCCGCGGAACGCCATTCGACAAATGTGTTGAGCACCGAAATACCTGCAAGCAGCGTAGCCGAGAACCGGGAACACTTGCCGAGGGCGAGCAAGGCGCCCGCGCCTACCTGCGTGCCGCCGATAACGCGCGCCAGCATTTTTTCGTCCGCCGGGAAGGGCAGCGACTCCGAAGCACGGCGGAGCAGCGGGGAAAGCTGCTCGGCAGTGTCATCCGCGTTCTTGAGCTTGTCCAGCCCTGCGACAACAAAGCTGGACGCCAACATTGGCCTGGCGAGAAAACGGACGAGGGACATGTTTTTGCCTCCTGGATGGCTTGCCACAATGGTCAGGTGGTGCTGCGTTCGAGTGGTGCGGTGTTCACGGGGTGCAGTCGGATCTAGTCTTGCATCTTTGTGGAATATTTGCCCGGAGCCTGCCGTTGTCAAAAGAAGGTGCGGTATGGGCTGGACCTCGGGTTTAGGCGTGTGTGTTGTGCTGCGCCTGTGTCAACGTCGTTGAGCGGAGATGGTTTTTTGGCCTTGGTTAAGGACCGCGAGGAACACTTGGCGCTTGGGCGGGAGCTGCCAGGGGACTCCCGGAGGGTGACAGTAGACTTGGATGCAATGAGCACCATGGATCCGGCCGCAGCGGCCATGTACAAAGCAGCGACGGAAGTCGCGGACGCAACGTCCGATGACGGCGCAGCTGTTGAGGCCGACGTCGAGATTGCAGTGGACTTCGCGTCCGAGACTCCTGAACAACGGAGGGCGCGCTTCGAACGCGACGCCATGCAGTATGTCGACCAGCTCTATTCGGCTGCCATGCGCATGGCCAGAAATCCGTCCGACGCCGAGGACCTGGTCCAGGAGGCCTATACCAAGGCTTTCTCGGCCTTCCACCAGTACAAGCCGGGCACCAACCTCAAGGCATGGCTGTACCGCATCCTGACCAACACGTACATCAACCTCTACCGGAAGCGGCAGCGCGAACCGCTGCAGTCGAATTCGGACACCATCGAAGACTGGCAGCTGGCGCGGGCGGAATCGCACACGTCTTCGGGGCTGCGCTCCGCGGAAGCGGAGGCATTGGATCATTTGCCGGACTCGGACGTGAAGAGCGCTTTGCAATCCATTCCGGAGGAATTCCGGCTCGCGGTGTACTTCGCTGACGTCGAAGGCTTCGCATACAAGGAAATATCAGACATCATGAATACCCCGATCGGGACGGTCATGTCCCGGCTTCATCGCGGCAGGAAAATGTTGCGCGATCTGCTGGCGGACTACGCCGCGGAACGGGGAATCAGCGCCGGCGCGGAAGAAAAGGTCTTGGCCGTGGGCGCGGCCGCAAGCAAAAAACAGGAGAAAAGGAAATGAGCTGCCAAGGATTGGGCGACTGCGACGATGCTCGGATGCAGCGTATCTACGAGTACCTCGATGGTGCGTTGACCCGTGAAGACATCGCAGAGATCAAAGTGCACCTGGAAGACTGCCCGGAGTGCACCGAGCAGTACGACCTTGAGTGCGTCATTCGCACCGTGGTGAAGCGCTCCTGCACGGAGGCGGCTCCTGAGAACCTCAAGAACTCGATCCTGGACAGGATCCACTCGATGAAGTCGGTGGACGTTTAGGCGCCTGGAACGGCAAGGGCCCCGGAAACCTGATGGTTTCCGGGGCCCTCCGCATTAAGTCTTACGCTAAGCCGCTGGCTTAGGTGTTGGGACGCTTGCCGTGGTTTGCGCCGCCGCGCTTACGGTCACGACGCTTACGTGCACGCTTGCTCATAGCTGGCCTCCTTAGATTCTTGATACTCAATAAAGCTGCCCTCCAGTCTCCCACATCCGGGGGCCGCCCCGCGAACCGGAAGATCAAGGGTGGAGGGCGCTGTGCCAGCCCCTTAGTGGATTCCGGACTCAGCTCCGCAGAGAATTTCGGATGGAGATCCTTGCCTGGTCCAGGACGGTGCGCACGGTTTCAAGGGCGATGGGAGTCAGGGCCTTCGACCCCGCATGCTGGCGCAGTTCCACGCGGATGTCATCGCGGAAGGACTGGACCATCATCTCGGCCTCCTTGAGGATCCGGTGTCCCTCCGGCGAGTAGCTTCCCGCCCACGATTGGAACTCCGGCGACTTCGCATTGGCGCGTGCGGCTTCGGCGGTTGCCGCCAGGTCTGCCCGCAAGCCGCGCATGTTGCTGCGGATGTCCTCGCGGAGATTATCGGCCAACCGCCGCACGGACGCAGAGATGTTGTCCTCGACGTCGGCCAGTTCCTGCCGCCGGCTGTTGAGTTCCGTTAGTCCGGCAGTGGTGATGGAGTAGTTGGTGCGGCGCCCATCACTGCTGGTGGCTACCAGTCCTTCTTCCTCGAGTTTGCCAAGGCGCGGGTAGATGGTTCCGGCGCTGGGGGAGTAGGTCCCTCCGAAGCGTTCGCCGAGGGCCTTGATGAGCTCGTAGCCGTGCTTGGGGCCTGATTCCAGGAGTGCCAGCAGATAGAGCCGGAGGGCTCCGTGGGCAAAGACGGGCGGCATTAGACTTCCTCTTCTCCGGGGACTGAGTGTGCTGTTCCGGGGGCTGGCGCGCTGCCATGGATGATAGAGGTTTTTCCGGACACGGAATTGGTGCGCGCCACCATGAGGCGCTCGTCGGGGCCAACGATGGTCTGGACCCTGCCGCCTCCTTGGGCGTAAAGCTGGTCATCGATCATCACGATGCCGCTGGCCGTCTTGGCAACGATGTCCACTCCGACGTCATGCGGCAGGCGGATCGTGAGGTCGCCCGATACGGAATTGGCTCCGAAATCCTGGGTGAAGCCGTGGAGATCGAAGCTGAGGTCGCCGCTGACAGTGTTGGCCCGTATGTTCTTGAAGCGGCCCGAAGCCGTGACCTCGCCTGAGACGCTCTTGGCGGTCATGATGCCGTCGTGGTTGCGGGCGATGACTTCGCCACTGACGGTGTTGACTTGAAGCTCGCCGCGCGTGCCGTCTGCGAGGACGGACCCGGAAACCGTGTTGAGGCGGATATGACCGGTGACGCCCGACACCATGCCGTCACCGCCCACGGTTCCTGCTTCGACGTCGACACCCTCGGGCAATGCAATGCTGATGACGACGGTGTTCGTACTGGTGTTGTTGACAGTCCCCATAAGGTTGCGGAACCAACCCTGCGGGCCGTGCAACTGATGGCGGACCTCGAGCCGGCCATCAATGAGGCTGACGCTCAGTGGATCACCGTTGATTTCCGATACTTCGATCCTGGCGATCGGTTCATCGTGCGTGACCACGTCGAAGCGGCCCTTGACGATCCCCAGCTTAAGTGAGCGGACGCCGTCGACGTCGATGGTCTGCGGCCCGGTAACGGTCCAGTTTTCTTCTGACATGACCCCTCCAAAGGATGCGATATATCGCGTATGAAACTTACGATATATCGCGAATTGCAACTTGGCAATGGGTCCATCGTCGGAGGGGGGCTCGTGTCCCGGTTATTCCGGCTGGGCGATCCTCAGCCATTGGAACCAGCCGCGGTGCAACACGAGCCAGGCCATGAGGCCATAGCCCGCCTGGCCCGGGGTGCCACCGTTGGCTGCGAGGTCAGTACGCCATTGTTCGTGGCTGAGCAACGGGGAGAAAGTGTCCACGTACTGGTGGTTGCGGCGGGTAGTGACGTCTGCAAATGCGGCGTTGAGTTCCGCGATCCGGCGGTTCTTGGCCGGGTCCAGCGTAGGTGGCGGACCGACGACGAATACTTCGATGTTGCTTTGGGATGCCCCGTCCAGGATATTGGCCAGATTGAGGCGGCTACGCGCTGTGGAAACGCCGAATTCGATGTCACGGCTGGACAGGCCGATCACGAGGCGGTTCTCATGGACGTTGCTGAAGCGTCGCCCGGCTTCGTCGAGCCAGCGGCCCGCGAGGCCCTCTGTACCCTCCATGGGGCAGGGAAGAGAGTAGCTCTCCACAAGAACGCCGTCCTGGGGAGTTCGTGCAAGAACCCTTCCGAGCCAGCCCAGGGCTCTGGGGTCACCGAGCCCGGCGAGTAGTTCATCACCAACAGCTGCTATGCGCAGCTTCCTGTCTTCCACAGTTACCTCTTCACCAAACGTTGCGGTCCTTGCATCGTGCCCGGCGGGGCGGCAGGATCACTGGACACTTGTTCCATTAAACAGAACTGCCCAGCTGGAAGCGGGTATTGAACCTCCAGCCGGGCAGCCTTCTTTTATTAGGGTCTACTTGCGTTCGAATGCCTGCTTGAGCAAGGTAGCCTGCTCGGCGCTGTGGCGCTTCATGGAACCGGCTGCCGTGGAGGCGGACGCCGGACGCGAAACGAGGCGGACCTTCCGGTCCAGTGCCTGCGGCAGGTTCAAGCCGATGAACGGCCACGGACCCTGGTTGGCGGGTTCGTCCTGCGCCCAAACGATGTCGGCGTTCGGGTATTTGGCCAGTTCCGCTTCGATCTGGGCCTGGGGCAACGGGTACAGCTGCTCCAGGCGGATGATTGCCGTCGAGGTGTCACCGGTCTTTTGGCGGTTCGACAGCAGATCGTAGTAGAGACGGCCGGAAACCAGGATCACGCGGTCCACGCTCTGAGCCTGCAGTGGCTCGTGCTCGCCGATGACCGGCTTGAAGCCGCCTGTGGTGAAGTCCTCCACCGCAGAAGCCGCCCCCTTGAGGCGCAAAAGCTGCTTCGGGGTGAAGACGATGAGCGGCTTGCGTGGCCGGCTGTATGCTTGCCGGCGCAGCAAGTGGAAGTGCGAAGCAGCCGTCGTGGGGTTGGCCACAATCATATTGTCCTCGGCGCACAGCTGCAGGAAGCGTTCGATACGGGCGGACGAGTGGTCCGGTCCCTGGCCTTCGTAGCCGTGCGGCAGCATGAGGACGAGCGAGGAGCGCTGGCCCCATTTCTGCTCGGCCGAGGAGATGAATTCGTCGATGATGGTCTGCGCACCGTTGACGAAGTCACCGAACTGGGCTTCCCACAAGACCAAGGCATCGGGGCGTTCCACGGAGTAGCCGTATTCGAATCCCATGGCTGCGTATTCGGACAACAAGGAGTCGTAGATCCACAGCTTGGCCTGCTTGTCGCTCAGGTTGCCCAGCGGCATCCATTCGCTGCCGTTTGCGCGGTCGTGGAAGACGGCGTGGCGTTGCACGAAGGTGCCGCGGCGTGAGTCCTGGCCGGCCAGACGGACGGGAACGCCCTCCATGACGAGCGAACCAAAGGCTGCGATCTCACCGAAGCCCCAGTCGATGCCGCCTTCGCGGGACATCTGCTCGCGCTTCTCCAGGAGCTGCTTGAGCTTGGAGTGGACCGTGAAGTCCTCGGGAACGTCCAGGTGCGCCTGGCCGATCCGTTGGAGCATCTCGGCTGAAATAGCGGTGGTGGCCGGCGCGTTGGTCCCGGAGTCCGCCTGCTGGGCGATGGGACGCTCAATGTCCGAGACCGCGGCGGAATCAGCCGTGATGATCGGGATAGGCGAAGTCTGTGCAGCGTGGGTCTCAGCGAAGACGCGTTCCAGACGTTCCTGGTAGTCGCGCAGCAACTGCTCGGCTTCGTCCTCGGTGATGTCGCCACGGCCAATGAGCGACTCGGTGTACAGCTTGCGGACGGAACGCTTGGCTTCGATCAGGTTGTACATGAGGGGCTGCGTCATCGAGGGGTCGTCGCCCTCGTTGTGTCCACGGCGGCGGTAGCACACCATGTCGACAATGACGTCCTTGTGGAAGCGCTGGCGGAATTCGTAAGCCAACTGCGCGATGCGCACCACAGCTTCCGGGTCGTCACCGTTCACGTGGAATACCGGGGCCTGGATCATCTTGGCCACGTCGGTGGAATACGTCGAGGAACGCGACGACGAAGGTGCCGTGGTGAAGCCGACCTGGTTGTTCACGATGATGTGGATGGTTCCACCGGTACGGTAGCCACGCAACTGGGACAGGTTGAGCGTTTCCGCCACAACGCCCTGGCCGGCAAACGCGGCATCGCCGTGAACCATGATGGGCAGCACCGGGAACGCCTCGCCTTGGTCCAGCCGGTCCTGCTTGGCACGGACGATGCCTTCAAGCACGGAGTCAACCGCTTCAAGGTGGGACGGATTGGCCGCGAGATAGACCTTGGTCTCATTGCCGTTGTCCGAGGTGAACGTGCCCTCGGTGCCGAGGTGGTACTTGACGTCGCCTGAGCCCTGCACCGAACGGGGGTCCTGGGTGCCTTCGAATTCACGGAACACCTGGGCGTAGGTCTTGCCTGCGATGTTGGTCAACACGTTGAGGCGGCCACGGTGGGCCATGCCGATCGCAACTTCGTCGAGGCCGTCGTCGGCAGCGTCGGAAATGATGGTGTCCAACAGCGGAATCAGCGATTCTCCGCCTTCGAGGGAGAATCGCTTCTGGCCCACGAACTTGGTCTGCAGGAAGGTTTCGAAGGCCTCCGCTGCGTTGAGCTTGGAAACGATACGAAGTTGCTCTTCGCGGCTCGGCTTGGAGTACGGGTGCTCCACCTGGTCCTGGAACCACTTGCGTTCTTCAGGCTCCTGGATGTGCATGTATTCAATGCCCGTGGTGCGGCAGTAGGCATCGCGAAGGACACCGAGGATGTCGCGGAACTTGAGCATCGGCTTGCCGCCGAAACCGCCGGTGGGCCATTCTCGGTCCAAGTCCCACAGGGTGAGCCCGTAGGTGAGGACGTCGAGGTCCGGGTGCTTGCGCTGGACGTACTCAAGCGGGTTCGTGTCTGCCATGAGGTGGCCGCGGACCCGGTAGGAGTGGATCAGCTGCTGGATGCGGGCGACCTTGTTGATCTCGTCAGCGGGGTCCACCTGAAGGTCGGGGCTCCAACGGACGGGCTCGTAGGGAATGCGCAGGGCTTCGAAGATCTCGTCGTAGAAGTTCTGTGCACCGAGGAGCAACTGGTGGACGAGCTTGAGGAATTCGCCGCTGCCGGCGCCCTGGATGACGCGGTGATCGTACGTGGACGTCAGCGTGAGGATCTTGCTGATGGCGTTCTGGGCGATGATCTTCTCGCTGGCGCCCTGCCATTCAGCCGGGTAGTCGAGGGCTCCGACGCCGATGATGGCAGCCTGGCCCTTGGAGAGCCGGGGCACGGAGTGCACGGTGCCGATGCCGCCCGGATTTGTGAGGGAGACCGTTGTGCCCGCGTGGTCGTCCGCCGTGAGCTTGCCGTTGCGGGCGCGCTTGATCAGGTCCTCATAGGTGTGCCAGAACTCCGCGAAGTTCATGGTCTCGGCCTTCTTGATGTTTGGGACCATCAGGAGACGGGTACCGTCGGGCTTTGGCATGTCAATGGCGATGCCGAAGTTGACGTGCGCGGGCTGCACTGCAACGGGCTTGCCGTCAATTTCGTCGTAGTACACGTTCATTGACGGGAACTGGGAGAGGGCGCGGACCACAGCGTAGCCAATGAGGTGGGTGAAGGAGACCTTGCCGCCGCGGGCACGGGCAAGGTTGGAATTGATGACAACGCGGTTGTCGATCAGCAGCTTCGCCGGAACGGCCCTGACGCTTGTGGCGGTGGGAACCTCAAGGCTCATGACCATGTTGGAAGCGATGGCCTTGGCCGGACCACGGAGGACGGAGACGACGTCTTCTTCCGGCGGAGTGGGGGCCTTGGTGCTCTTGGGAAGCTGTGCCGGGATCGGCTGGGCCTGGCTGCCGTCGGACGGCTTCTGCGCGCCGTCCTTGGCGACAGTGGCCGGAGCCTTCTTGGCTGGTGCCGCTACGGCGGAAGCCGCAGGGGCAGGCGTGGCGGCGGCAGGAGCGGCCGCCGGAGCAACCACGGGCGCAATCGGCGTCATTGCCGTTGCTGCGGCCTGTGCCACGACAGGAATTTCACGAGTGGGAGGGTTTGCAGGGGTTGCGGATGTTCCGTTGGAAGAAGTTCCGTCAGCGGTATCGAAGGATTCGAAAAGCGGCCACCACTTGGCGTCGACCGAATTCTTGTCCTGCTGGTACCGCTCGTACAGTTCGTCAACGAGCCACTCGTTTCCGCCAAATTCCTCGGGTAGACGGTGGCTTGGCTGCTCTGGCACTTGAAATACGCCTCTTCCGTGAGTGTTGATTTCCAGCTGGCCCGGGGGAACTGCAGGGGGGTGCAAAGGCGAGCCAGGGTCTGGGTCCCGCGAACTCAGACCCTAGCCAGTCTAGTGACGAGCGACGGCTATCTGCCAATAGTGGTGACCTAAATCATGCCAATCCCGATGTGCGTTGGATGAAGCGCCCTGAAGGGGCCGTGTTTTCGCGTGTTTTTTCGCGGATTATCAGGGCGCAGGCCTTGTCACGGCCGGTGAATTCGCTTCGCGGCCGGACTGTAGACTGGGATTCTTATGGACAGTAATTCTAGGTGCCGGCCTGGGACCTGCGGGGGAAGCCGTCTGGCAATCTCCGCGCAGCGCACCCGTCGAGCCGGCAACACCCGTACACATGCCCATCGCACCCCGGAGCTTCAGGCCGGCAACGCAGCGGATCGTTCTTCCGCTGCGTCCGACCAACCCCCGCCGGGTCAATCAGCCATTAGTCTGCCTAGGCTCCTGCTCCTGCTCCAGCCTTCCGCACCAGCCGGCGGTGGCCTCTAATGGAGTGGCTTTTCCTTCTCGCCGGTGTGCTCCTGATTCTGGGCACGGGCTTCTTTGTCGCCGTGGAATTCTCCCTCGTGACACTCGACCAGGCGACTGTCCAAAGAGCGATCGACGGCGGCGACCACGCCGCTGTGGCGTTGCTGAAATGCTTGAAATCCCTTTCCACCCAGCTGTCAAGCTGCCAATTGGGGATTACCCTCACTACCTTGCTGACCGGTTTCGTCATGGAGCCTTCGGTTGGCTCCCTGTTGCACGGACCGCTGCTCTGGGCCGGGCTACCTGAGGCTGCTGCGCAGTCCGTGTCGCTCATCATGGCCATGACCTTCGCCACCGTGTTGTCGATGCTGATCGGCGAGCTGGTCCCCAAGAACATGGCCTTAGCCTTGGCTTTTCCGCTGGGCCGGGGGTTGGCCCGCCCGCAATTGATGTTCACGGCGGTGTTCAAGCCCGCAATCGTGGTGCTCAATGGCTTCTCCAACAAGATGCTCAACCTTGTTGGGCTTGAGGCCAAAGAAGAGATCTCCGGCGCCCGCTCGCCTTCCGAACTGGCCTCGTTGGTGCGCCGTTCGGCGGAGCTGGGAACCCTCGACGCCGGGACGGCCAACTTCGTTGCGCGCACGCTGAACTTCTCCGCCCGGACCGCGGCGGATGTCATGACGCCGCGCATCCGTATGGAAACCATTGACGCCGATCAGCCGGTATCGGACATCATCGAGGCCGCCCGGCGCACCGGATACTCCCGCTTTCCTGTCATCGGCGAGTCCGCCGATGACATCCGCGGCGTGGTGCACATCAAGAAGGCCGTCTCCGTCCCGTCTGAACGCAGGAGCAGGGTCGAGGCCGGCGCCATCATGTCCGAGGTCCTCAGCGTTCCCGAAACCATCCACCTCGACTCTTTGCTCTTGGAACTCCGCGAGGGCAACCTGCAACTCGCCGTCGTGCTTGATGAGTACGGCGGAACTGCAGGAATCGCAACGCTCGAGGACCTGGTGGAGGAAATCGTCGGCGAAGTGGCAGATGAACACGACAAAGTCCGGCCTGGATTGCTGCAAAGCGCCTCGGGGGACTGGTACTTCCCCGGACTATTGCGCCCGGACGAGGTCAGCGAACAGATCCCGGGCCTGACCGTCCCGGACGACCCCGCGTACGAGACCGTAGGCGGCTACGTCATGAGCCAACTGGGAAGGATCGCGATTGTCGGCGACGTCGTCGAGGCGGGCGGCGGCACCCTCGCCGTCACTCGAATGGATGGCCGCCGGATCGATCGTATTTGCTTCCACCCCACAGCACCCGAGCCTGACGATGAAGGCACTGGCGTTAAAGACACAGCGGAACGTGAAGCGAAGGGATGGCAAAGCAGGAAGCAAGCCAGCAAGCGGCTAGGTAAGAGCTCCGGCAGCTCGGCAGGCAATGCCATTGGCAACCCCGCGGGCAGGACCGCCCGCAAAGGACGTGCTGCATGAGCGACTGGGCAGGAATCCTGTGGCTCGTAGTGCTGTTGATCGGCAACGCGTTCTTTGTCGGCGCCGAGTTTGCCGTGATGTCCGCGCGCCGCAGCCAGATTGAACCTTTGGCCAAACGCGGTTCCAAGAGCGCACAGACCACCCTTTACGCGATGGAACACGTCTCGCTAATGCTTGCGTGTGCTCAGCTTGGCATCACCGTCTGTTCGTTGCTGATTCTTCTCGTGGCCGAGCCAGCCATCCATCATTTGCTGGGAGCGTCACTGGAATCAGTGGGCGTCCCCGTCGAATTGGCCGATGTTATCGCTTTTGCGGTTGCCTTGCTGGCGGTCACGTTCTTGCATGTCACCTTTGGCGAGATGGTCCCCAAGAACATCTCTGTTTCTGTGGCGGACAAGGCAGCATTGCTGTTGGCGCCTCCTTTGGTCCACATAGCCCGCTTCGTGAAGCCCGTTATCTGGACGCTGAACTTTCTGGCAAATCGCATTCTGCGCCTGATGAAGATCGAGCCGAAGGGCGAGGTGACCTCCTCCTTCACGCTTGAGGAGGTGCAGTCGATCGTCCAGGAATCGACTCGCCACGGACTGGTGGACGACGACGCTGGCCTGCTGAGCGGCGCGCTTGAGTTTTCAGAGCACACCGCCGCGCACATCATGGTGCCGCTCGACAAGCTCGTGATGCTTAAGCCTGGATCCACGCCGCGCCAACTGGAGAAAGCCGTAAGCCGCACCGGCTTCTCGCGTTTCCCGGTGTTGGACGACGACGGCGAGCTGACCGGTTATCTGCACATCAAAGATGTGCTCTCCATTCCGGAAGAGGGACGGCGCTATCCGATTGTGGAAAGCCGGATTCGTTCCCTCGTGAACCTCGCGCCCGAGGACGAGATTGAAGATGCCATGTCGGTGATGCAGCGGACCGGCTCGCACCTTGGCCGGGTTGTCGGGGCGGGCGGCGCGACGCTGGGCGTGCTGTTCCTGGAAGATGTTATCGAACAGTTGGTGGGCGAGATCCGGGATGCCACCCAGGCCACGGGGATCCGGCGCTTGGGCGGACCTGCGTCAACATAGTTCTTGCCGGCCCTGAGGGGCCGGCAAGAACCTCTCATGAATCCATAAATAGGAATCATTCCCATTTATGGATACACTCATTGAGCCAGCTATTGTGTTTGATTCTCATTTGAGTAGATCCGAGGTTTCCCCGTGCGTCGCACCGCCGCCCGTCTTTCCCTTGCCGCGTCCGCCGGCCTTGCCGTCCTGCTTGCCGCATGCGCGGCACCCGCTGCGACTGCGCCGTCGTCGTCCTCCGGCGTGATCGATGTGGTCGCCTCTACCAGTGTCTATGGCGATATCGTCAAGAGCGTCGGTGGCGACAAAGTGGTGGTGACCTCCATCATCACCAAGACCAGCCAGGATCCGCACTCCTACGAGGCCAGCACCCAGGACAAACTGACCATCTCGAAAGCCCGGCTTGTGATCGACAACGGTGCGGGCTACGACGACTTCTTCACCAAGCTGAGCGACGACAGCAAAGTCCCGGCTGACAAGGTCATCACAGCCGTCAACGCGTCCGCGCTCCTTCCCGCTGCATCGGCCGGCGCTACCTCCAAGGTGCCGGAAGGGTTCAACGAGCATGTCTGGTACAACTTCGACGCCATGGGCAAGGTGGCCGATGCCGTTGCTGCGAAGCTCGGAAGCCTGAACTCCGCGGAAGCCAAGACGTTCACCGCAAATGCCGATAAGTTCAAGTCGTCCCTGAGCGTGCTCAGCGCCAAAGTCGCTGAAATCAAGGCTTCCAAGGGCTCCGCTCCGGTAGCCATCACCGAGCCGGTCCCGGGCTATTTGCTGGAAGCTGCGGGCCTGGAAAACAAGACGCCTGAGGAATTCAGCCACGCGATCGAGGCCGGCTCGGACGTTCCTCCCGCGGCAGTCAAGGAAACGAGCGATCTGATTACTTCGAAGTCGGTGCGGTTCCTGGCGTACAACGAACAGACCGCGGGCGCCGAGACGGAGAAGCTGAAGGCCGCAGCAACCACGGCCGGAGTTCCGGTTGTCGGATTCACGGAGACACTTCCGGAGGGCAAGGACTACATCGCCTGGATGACGGACAACGTGGGCAACATCGCCGCTGCGCTGAACAAGTAGCGATCATAGGCTAGACAGGAAGCTGACGGGCCCAGCAATCGTCCTAAGATGTACAGGGCGGCTGCGGGGCGTTTGTGTTCCGAACATAGGGTGCTTTCCAAAACAGGGGCATTCCAGGCGCATGCAACAGCAACACAGCTTCGCGAACCCCATGGATCGAGGATTTCTTTTTGACACCGGTAGTGAGCCTTCGCGGCGCGGGTCTCCAGTTTGGCCAGCGGGCCCTCTGGAAGGACCTCGATGTGGACATCAGGGCGGGTGAGTTCTTCGCTGTGCTTGGTCCCAACGGCAGCGGCAAGACCAGTTTCCTCAAAGTCCTCCTCGGCCTGCAGCAACTCCACTCAGGGACGGTGACCGTGGGCGGACACCCCGTTGAACGAGGCAGCCGAAGGATCGGCTATGTCCCGCAGCAGAAGTCCTTTACCCCGGACACACCGCTGCGCGCCCGGGACCTGGTTGCCCTCGGCGTCGACGGCCACCGCTGGGGTTTGCGGATTAACCCCAAGGCTGTCAATGACCGCGTTGACAGTCTTTTGGAACTGGTAGGTGCAAGCGATTACGCCCGCGTTCCAGTTGGCCAATTGTCGGGAGGGGAGCAGCAGAGGCTCCGCGTTGCGCAGGCGTTGGCCACTGAGCCTGAACTCCTGCTCTGTGACGAACCGCTGCTCTCCCTGGATTTGCACCACCAACGGGCCGTGAGCGCCCTCATTGACCGGCAATGCCACGAACGGAACAGCGCCGTGGTGTTTGTGACCCACGAGATCAACCCGGTCATCGACTACGTAGACCGTGTCCTCTACCTCGCAGGCGGCAGGTTCAGGGTGGGAACACCCGAAGAGGTCATGACCACAGAGGTTCTCTCCGAGCTGTACAACAGCCATGTGGAGGTTATCCGCGCGAACGGCCGGATCGTCGTCGTCGGGCTTCCGGACGCCACCACCCACTACCATGATGACGCGCACGCCGGCGTGGAGGAGAGCCACTAAATGGACTTTGGCAGCATCCTGCACACCATCTTCAACTTTGAAAACTACGGCGAACTGCTGGCGTTGGTGCAGAATTCCATCTGGGCTGGTGCCGTCCTAGGCTTGCTCGGCGGGCTCGTGGGCACTTTCGTGATGAAACGGGACCTCGCTTTCGCCGTGCACGGCATTTCGGAATTGTCCTTCGCCGGGGCCTCATTCGCGTTGCTCATCGGAACGGACATCATTCTTGGCTCGCTGGCGGGTTCTGTTGCGGCCGCACTGCTGCTGGGACTCATGGGCGTCCGGGCACGGGACAAGAACTCGATCATTGGCGTCATCATGCCGTTCGGACTGGGCCTTGGCATTTTGTTCCTGGCCCTTTACCAAGGCCGGGCTGCCAACAAGTTCGGACTCCTGACCGGCCAGATCGTCTCGGTGGACACCGTGCAGCTCCAGGTTCTGGCAGGCACGGCCGTGGTGGTCATGATCGCGCTCACCGCAATGTGGCGTCCGCTGAGTTTCGCTAGCGTTGATCCCGAGATGGCGGAAGCCAGGGGAGTGCCCGTCCGCGGGTTGGCGATTTCCTTCATGGTGTTGCTCGGCGTCAGCGTTGCACTGTCCATCCAGATAGTCGGCGCATTGCTGGTACTGGCCCTGCTGATCACTCCCGCGGCAGCTGCCCTGCGGGTGACCACTTCGCCGCGGCTTGTGGTCCTGTTGAGCGTGCTCTTTGCCATCACAGCCACGGTGGGCGGAATCCTCCTGGCGCTCGGCAGCAGGATTCCCATCAGCCCGTACGTCACCACATTGTCGTTCCTGATCTACGTGGTGTGCCGGATCATCGGCAACGTACGCGCCAAACGGGGGATCAACGGCCGGGTAGTCCGTCCGCACGCTGTCATGGACCGAGCAGCCGAGGACCGCGCGGTGGCTGGCTAGACGCGGTGGCTGGCTAGAGCAGTCCGGCGGCCTTCTTGGCCGTGCACTCGAGGCAGAGTCCGAAAATCTCTACGGTGTGGGCCACTTCGGTGTAGCCGTTCTCGGCTGCCACCCGGGCCGCCCATGTCTCGACGGCCGGTGCCTCCACCTCGACGGCCTTGCCGCAATTGCGGCATAGCAAGTGATGGTGGTGACCCGTTACGGCGCAGCGGCGGTAGACGGCTTCACCGTCGGCATTGCGAAGGACATCTATGAGGCCATCGTCGGCTAGGGACTGCAGAATGCGGTAAGCCGTGGCCAAGGACACAGAGACGCCCTGGTTCTGGAGCAACCTGTACAGTTCCTGGGTGCTCACGAAATCGTCCAGTTCGTCCAGGGCGGCACTGACAGCCAGGCGCTGCTTGGTGACGCGCTGCTCCCTGACAGCGGGATCCTTCGCAGCCGGGAGCGGCTGGGCTGCGGGCCCGGACGTGGCGGCATTCGCGCCGTGTGACATTCGTGAACTCATTTCGATGTGGATGTTCGCAAACACCAAGGTTACCAGCCGGCCACCCGTGGACACCGGTCCTTGGGCGCCGGCTCGTGGACACCGCCGGAGGCCCGCCCCTAGGCTGGCAGCATGAAGCTCACCAAGTTCACCCACGCTTGTGTCCGCCTGCAAAAGGACAGCCAGGTCCTCGTGATTGACCCGGGCACCTTCTCCGAGTCCGAGGAAGCCCTTGCCGGGGCCCACGCGGTGCTGATCACCCACGAGCACGCTGACCATGTGGACGCCGACGCAGTGGTCGAGGCGCTCAAGGGAAACCCCGGACTGCAGGTGCATGCACCTGCAGGTGTCGCCTCCCAGCTCGCTGTCAAAGCGGGCGACGACGGCGGCCGGGTGCACGCCGTCGAACCCGGCTCCTCCTTCGAAGCCGGTGGCTTCGCGATACGCTCCTTCGGAGGGCAGCATGCCCTCATCCACCCGCAGATTCCCGTGGTGGCCAACATCGGCTACCTCGTGGACGAAAACGTCTTCCACCCAGGCGACTCGTTCGTTGTCCCTGATGGCATTGACGTCAAGACGCTCCTGGTGCCGATTCACGCACCGTGGTCAAAGGTGGGCGAAGTGGTGGACTTCGTGATCTCCGTCCGGGCACCCAAGGCCTACCCGGTCCACGATGGCCTGCTCAACGAACTGGGACGCGGGTTGGTTGAAGCCCATGTGACCCGGATCGGCGCGAAGTACGGCACCAGCTACGCCAGGCTGTCCCCGCGGGAGTCTGTGGAGGTCTAGCCAGGTCCGCTGGCCGCGCCGTCTACATAGTGCTTGGCCACGTGCCCGTCTCGAAGAAGTCGATCAGGATTGCCTCGTACGGCGCGGGATCCAGGCCGCGCTCGGCGATCCAGGCCGGGTTGTAATAGCTTCCCGCGTAGCGATCGCCGGCGTCGCACATGAGGGACACAATGCTGCCGCGCTTCCCCTGGGCCACCATGTCGGCAATCAATTGGCAGACGCCCCAAAGGTTGGTTCCGGTGGATGGCCCCGCATGAAGCCCGGCAAGCCGCTGCAGTTGCCGCATGGCCGCCACAGAAGCTGCGTCGGGAACCTGGATCATGGAGTCGATGACGGCCGGGACGAAGCTGGGCTCCATCCGGGGCCGCCCAATGCCTTCGATGCGGGACGGCATCCCCGTGGAATAGTCCGAAACGCCGTCGCGCCAACCCGGATAGAACGCTGAGTTCTCCGGATCGACAACGGCCAGCCGGGTGGAGTGGCAGTGGTACCGCAGGTACCGGCCGATGGTGGCACTGGTTCCCCCTGTGCCCGCGCCCACCACGATCCACTCGGGTACGGGGTGCTCTTCGAGGGCGAGTTGCTCAAAGATCGACTCGGCGATGTTGTTGTTCCCCCGCCAGTCGGTGGCGCGCTCGGCGAAGGTGAATTGGTCCATGTAGTAACCGCCGGACGTTCGGGCAACGTCCTCGGCTACCGCATAGACCTCGGAAGCATGGTCCACCAGCAGGCAGGCGCCACCGAACTCTTCGATGAGCGCGATCTTTTCCGGGCTGGTGGTCCGGGTCATCACGGCGATGAACGGAAGCCCGATCAGCCTGGCGAAGTATGCCTCCGATACCGCTGTGCTGCCGCTCGAAGCCTCGACGATGGTGGTCCCGTCGGTGATCCAGCCGTTGACCAGGCCGTAGAGGAAGAGCGACCGGGCTAAACGATGCTTGAGGCTGCCGGAACGGTGCGTGGACTCGTCCTTGAGGTAGAGCTGGACGCCCCAGTGTTCGGGGAGTGGCACCGCGTAGAGGTGCGTGTCCGCCGAGCGGTTGTTCTCGGCCTCGATGCGGCGGATTGCCTCGCTGGCCCATGCCCGGTCCTGATTGCGTAGAGTGCTCACCGATCCAGCCTACCGGCGGTGCCTGCCGCGCAAGGATAGGCTGGTGACCGGTTGGCAGCTGATAGGTAGTCGCTGCAAAACGAAGGAGATTTGATGGCCACCCTCATTGACGTAGCCGCGCTCAAGGACCGCATGGACGCGGGCAAACGGACGGTATTGCTCGATGTCCGCTGGGTGCTGGGCGATCCGCACGGCCACTCGCATTTCCGCCAGGCCCACATCCCCGGCGCAGTCTACGTGGACTTGCACAATGAGCTCGCGGATCCCTCCGCCGAGGGCCAGGGTAGGCACCCGTTGCCGCGCACCGCTGCGCTGCAGCAAAGCGCCCGTGCTTGGGGCATCAACGACGGCGACACCGTGGTTGCGTATGACGACAGCGGCAGCACCGCGGCGGCGCGATCATGGTGGCTGCTCCGGGACGCCGGTTTCCATTCCGTGTTCCTGCTCGACGGCGGATTGGGCGCCTGGCGCGCGGCCGGCTACCCGTTGGCCCAGGATGAGCAACCACCGGTCCCCGGCGACGTCGTTCTTGGACACGGCCACATGGAAGCGATCAGCATGGAGGAAGCGGCAGACTGGCACAATCGCGGAATCCTTCTCGATGCCCGCGCGGGAGAACGCTACCGCGGTGAAATCGAACCTATTGATCCCCGCGCCGGACACATCCCCGGCGCGTTGAGCGCCCCCACCGCCGGAAACCTCGGCACGGACGGCACATTTCTCCGTGCAGCCGAGCTCCGCTATAGATTTGCTGCCCTGGGCATCGACGATGGCAGCAAAGTGGCTGTCTACTGCGGTTCAGGTGTGACTGCAGCCCATGAAATCGCCGCCCTTGAAATTGCCGGATTCAAGGCCGCGCTGTTCCCGGGGTCCTTTTCGCAGTGGTCCTCGTTTGACTCCAACCGGGTGGTGACGGGTGCCGAGCCCCTGGGCGCGCCCGGCCGGTGAAATTTGCTTCGGTCAATGACGCCGGAGGACCTGGCGGCACTGGGTGGCAATAATTCAGTTCGCAGGGGTAGCGTCGAGGCATGACTCCCGGACGCCCCGTTCCCCCGCCCCTCGGCAAACCGCTCGTCGTGAGTGACGAGACAGCGTTCGCCGCGCCCGCCACCCCATCAAACCCCGTGGCCGCGCCTATCGCGTCGCCAACTCTCGCGGCAGCCTACGGTGCGACTTCTGCGGTGAGCGGTCTTGTCCCCCTGACTGTGGCCCGCCGCGCACCCAAGGAAGACGACGTCGAGATCGAGATCGATTTCTGCGGCCTGTGCCACTCAGATGTCCACGCGACACGGGGCGAATGGGGGGCCCAAAGCTATCCGCTGGTTCCAGGCCACGAAATCGTGGGCCGGGTCCGCAGCGTGGGCTCGGCCGTTGACGACTTCGCGGCCGGTGACCTGGTGGGCGTCGGCTGCTTGGTGGACTCCTGCCGGGAGTGCGACAGTTGCCTCGAAGGCCTTGAACAGTATTGCGAACGCGGAAACGTGGGAACCTACGGCGTGAGGGACGGCCGGAACGGCGACGCCATCACCCAGGGCGGTTACTCAACTTCGGTGGTGGTTGACCGCCGCTTCGTGCTGCGCGTGCCCGAGGGCCTTGACCCTGCCGCGGTGGCGCCATTGCTGTGTGCGGGCATCACTACCTACTCGCCGCTGCGTTACTTCGACGTCGAGGAAGGGGACGTGGTGGGCGTCGTCGGACTCGGCGGATTGGGCCACATGGCCGTCAAGATCGCCAAGGCGATGGGCGCGCAGGTGGTGGTCTTCACCTCCTCGGATGCCAAGGTTGAGGCGGCAATCGAGCTTGGTGCGGACGACGTGATCCTCTCAAAGGACCCCGAAGCCATGGCGGGCGCCAACCGCACTATTGACGTGATTATCGACACCGTTGCGGCGCCCCATGACCTGAACCCGTACTTCCGCACCCTGCGGCTGAACGGCGCACTCTTCCAATTGGGACTGCCTTCCACAGACATGCCTCCGCTCAGTCCCGGCGCGCTGATCCGACGCCGGCTCTCCTACGCGGGCTCGCTGATCGGCGGGATTGCCGAGACCCAGGAAATGCTGGATTTCTGTGCCGAGCACGGCCTGGTCAGCGATGTCGAAGTCGTCACCGCTCGGCAACTCAATGAGGCCTTCGATCGCATGGTTGCCGGCGACGTAAAATACCGTTTCGTCCTGGACACCAAGACCCTTCAGCCCCCTTCGGAAGAGGCAGACGTATGAGCACCCTGTTTACAAAGATCATCAACGGCGAGATTCCCGGACGTTTTGTCTGGAAGGACGACCACGTCGTGGCTTTCCTGACCATCGCCCCCATCACCCAGGGCCACACTTTGGTGGTCCCTCGAGACGAGGTTGATTCCTGGACCGACGCTTCGCCGGAATTGTTGGGCAAGGTCATGGATGTGGCCCAGAAGATCGGCAAAGTGCAGGAGGATGTGTTCGCGGCCAAACGCATCGGAGTTCTCGTGGAGGGTTTTGAGATCGAGCACCTGCACGTCCACGTGTGGCCGGCCTACTCCATGGCCGATTTCGAGGTCCACAACGTTGACCGTCACCCGGATCCCACAACCATGGACACGAGCGGGGTCAAGCTTCGTGCCGGCCTCCGCGCAGCCGGGCACGGAGAGTTCGTTCCGGCGGACTGAGGTTGGGCGCCGCGGAACTCTCCCAGACGCTCGCTCACCTTTGGCGCCTTTTCCCGATCCTCCTGCGGATATAGGCTGCTTTCGGGCGACGCTCGCTCACCTTTGTTGGAGAAACCCGAAACCCTCCTGCACAAGATGTGAACTGCTCCCCGGAGGTTGGACTGAGAAATTCAGTTCCGATTTTCCGGGGATCAGTTCTATGAACTGCAGGAGGGTTTCGGTTTTGACCCTTATAAGTGCAAGAGGGATGAAAGAATGGCCGTGATATGTGAGCGAGGATCGGTATCCTCCCGGCGCCTCGGCTACGCGGGTGCCAGCGCCTGGTTGAGCACCGTCCGGATACGTTTTTCCGAGACTGAGTAGGCTGTGCCGAGCTCCACGGCGAAGAGGCTCACACGGAGTTCCTCGATCATCCAGCGCACCCGTGTTAACTCGGCACCCGCGCGTCGGCCTGGGAGCAGCGCAGACACGGCGTCGTCGTAGTCGTCTTCCAAGGCCTGCACGACGGACATGTTCAACCCGTCCCGCTGGACATTGTTCGGAAGCTTTTCGAGGCGCTTCTCAATTCCGGCCAGATACCGCGGCAGCTGGCTGAGCTGTGCGTAGCCCGTCCGTGCCACAAAACCAGCGAACACGAGTTGCTCCAGTTGGCTCTTCATGTCATTGAGCGCACTGATCAAGGCGAGGCTCGTGCTGCCCTTGAGTTGCTTCTCGATCCGCCGGGTGCTGGCCAAAACGCGTTCGACGACGGCTGTCACCGTGAAGACGGTGTCGATCAGTTCTGCTCGGACCACTTCGTAAAGGGCATCGAACGCTGCCTTGTCCCAGGGGAGTTCGGCCGGAGTCAGCTTGTCGATAGCCGCGAGGGCACAGTCCGCGATCAAAGCGCTCACTGAGCCGTGCGGGTTCTGGCTGAACGTCAGTTTCTCGGTGTTGTTCAAGTGTTCCAGGACGTAGCGGTCCGGGGCGGGAACCCGCAACGAGAGCAAACGGATGACACCGCCACGCATGGCGGACTCTTGCTCTGCCCGGGTCTGGAATACCCGCAGCGCGACGGACTTGCCCTCATCTAGCAGGGCCGGGAAACCCGTGACGTCGTGCCCCTTCACCGTGCGGGTCACTTGGCGTTCAATTGCGCCGAAGGTCCACCCGGTGAGCCCAGATTGCTCGGACAGGAAACCGGCGGTCTGAGAGATCGGGCCGTTACCGTCGGACGAGGCGGGAACTCCGGCAGCCGTAACCCCGGCGGTGGGCGCTCCGGTGCCCCTCGGCCCGTTGGCGCGGGCCGTCGTCGCGGGTGTTGCCCCGAGGGACTCGGCGATGGCCCGGCGGGTCGCCGGGGCCAGTTGTTCCTGAAGGGCGGCGAGGTCCTTACCTTCGTCCAGCACCTTGCCGCGGCTGTCCACCACCTTGAAACTGACACGCAGGTGCGCCGGCACGAAGTCCCAATTCCAGGAGCCCGGAGGGATGATGTGTCCGCGGATACGGCGCAGTACGAGTTCGAGCGAGGCCTCAAGGTCGTCCGAGGCAGGATCGAAGTCATTCTCCAAGGCAGCAGCTGCTTGCCTGGCAACATCCGGGGCCGGGACGAAGTTCTTCCGGATGTGCTTAGGCAGCGACTTGATCAACGCCGTGACGAGCTCCACCCGTTGGCCGGGGATCTGCCATCGGAAGGCGGCGTCGTCGAGCTGGTTAAGGAACAGCACGGGGACTTCCGCTGTGACACCGTCCGAGGGATTAGGCGGCGAGCCGGGAGCCACGGGGTGGAACTCGTAGCTCAGCGGCAGCTCAAAGCCTTTGTGCAGCCACGTTTTCGGATAAGCAGAATCATCCAAGGCCTCCGCATCCTCGCTGATGAGGAGCGATTGGTCGAAGTCCAGCAGGGTGGGGTCTTGCTGGCGGGCTTCCTTCCACCATTTGTCGAAGTGCCGTTCGGAGACCACGTCCTTGCCGATCCTGGCGTCGTAGAACTCGAACAGCGTGTGGTCATCCACCAGGATGTCCCGGCGGCGCATCCTGGTCTCGAGTTCCTCGATCTCGTGGAGTAGGGCGCGGTTGCGGTGGAAGAACTTGTGGTGGGTCTTCCAATCGCCTTCGACGAGGGCGTGCCGGA
The DNA here is from genome assembly GCF_026241105.1 of Arthrobacter rhizophilus. Classification (GTDB taxonomy): domain Bacteria; phylum Actinomycetota; class Actinomycetes; order Actinomycetales; family Micrococcaceae; genus Arthrobacter. The sequence continues at coordinate 443,164 of NZ_JAPFFT010000001.1, forward strand.
TGAAGAGTTCGCGGGAAAGCTCCGGGTCGATCCGGCCGTAATTGATGCGGCGGTTCGGGATGATGGGAACTCCGTAGAGCATCACCTTCTCGTGCGCCATGACCGAACCTGTCCGGGCGGACCAGTGGGGCTCGCTGTAGGAGCGCTTCACCAGGTCCGGCGCAACTTGCTCGGCCCACAACGGATCGAACTTTGCCGCGACCCGCGCCCAGAGCCGGCTTGTTTCAACCAATTCCGCGGCCATGACAAAGGCCGGAGACTTCTTGAACAAGGCCGAGCCCGGGAAGATGGCGAACCGGCTGCCGCGTGCTCCGGCGTATTCGCGCTTGCGTTCATCCAGCAGGCCGATGTGGCTCAGCAGCCCCGAGAGCAAGCTGATGTGGATGGCCTCGTTGTTGCCTACGGGGTCTGCCTCGCGCTTGTTGTCGATAGTGATGCCCAGTGGCTTGGCGAGCTGGCGCAATTGCTGGAAGAGGTCCTGCCATTCGCGGACGCGCAGGTAGTTGATGAACTCAGTCCTGCAGAGCCGGCGGAATTGCGTGGAGGAGAGCTCCTGCTGCTTTTCCTGGATGTAGTTCCAGAGATTCAGGAATCCGGTGAAGTCCGAGTTCTCGTCCCGGAAGCGTGCGTGCTTCTCCGCTGCAAGCTGTTGCTTGTCCGTCGGGCGCTCGCGCGGATCCTGGATCGTCAAAGCAGCCGCCAGGATCATGACTTCCTTGACGCACCCGCGTCTTCCGGCCTCCACAATCATCCTGCCGAGCCGGGGGTCGACCGGCAGCTGCGCCAATTTCTGCCCGACGGCGGTCAGGCCGCTGCCCGCACGCCCGTTGCCGCCGTCGCCCGTGTGGGGAGTGCTGCCGTCGCTCGTGGGGGGAGTGCTGCCGTCGCCCGTGCGGGCAGGGCTCAGGGCGCCGAGTTCGCGCAACAGCGTGACGCCGTCGTTGATGGCACGGGAGTCCGGCGGCTCAACAAACGGAAAGTTCTCTACGTCTTTGGGGCCGCGGGCTACTCCCATGGCAGTCATCTGCAGGATGACGGCCGCGAGGTTGGTCCTTAGGATCTCCGGATCGGTGAACTGGGGACGGGACTCAAAGTCTTCCTCCGAATAGAGCCGGATCGCAATGCCTTCAGAGACACGGCCGCAACGACCGGAGCGCTGGCTTGCCGAGGCCTGCGATACGCGTTCAATCGGCAGCCGCTGCACCTTGGTCCGGTGCGAGTAACGCGAGATACGGGCCGTACCGGTGTCGATGACGTACTTGATGCCGGGAACCGTCAGGGACGTTTCCGCGACATTCGTGGCCAGGATGATCCGCCTCTTACCGCCGGGGTTGAAGACCCTGTGCTGCTCCTGCAGGCTCAAGCGGGCAAACAGTGGCAGGACTTCGGTTCCCGCAAGCCTTCGGTTGGACGCGATCCGGCCGTTCAGGGCCTCTGCTGCGTCGCGGATCTCGCGCTCGCCGGAGAAGAACACCAGAATGTCGCCGGGAGCTTCCAGTGCAAGTTCGTCGACGGCGTCGCACACTGCATCGAGGGGATCGCGGTCTTCCTCGAGTTCGTCGTCGGACGCGTCTTCATCGCCACCTCCGGCTGGCTGGGACAGCGGCCGGTAGCGGATTTCCACGGGGTACGTCCGGCCCGAGACCTCAATGATTGGCGCGGGCTCTTCCTCGCTGCCGAAATGCTTGGCGAAACGCTGGGGATCGATCGTGGCCGAAGTGATGATGACCTTCAGGTCCGGCCGCTGCGGCAGGATCCGCTTGAGGTAGCCCAGGATGAAGTCGATGTTGAGGCTGCGCTCGTGTGCCTCGTCAATGATGATGGCACTGTATTTCCGCAGCAGCTTGTCGCGCTGGATTTCCGCGAGCAGGATTCCGTCGGTCATCAACTTGACCTTGGTGGCCTTGCTGACCTCCCCTGTGAATCGGACCTGAAAGCCCACTTCCTGCCCGATCTCCACGCCCATCTCGAAGGCGATACGTTCGGCAACCGTTCGTGCGGCAAGGCGGCGGGGCTGGGTGTGGCCGATCAACCCCTTGTCCCCGAGGCCCAGTTCCAGGCACATCTTGGGGATCTGGGTAGTCTTTCCGGAGCCGGTTTCGCCGGCGATGATAGTCACCTGGTTTGCGGCGATGGCCGCCATCAAGTCCTCGCGGCGCTCGGAGACGGGCAGCTCTGCGGGGTAGGAAATATGAAGTGTCATGGCTGCTGACAGTCTACTGTGGCGGCGCGTCGCCTTGCAGTGCGTGGTTCCCGGCGGCTTTTTCCAATCGCCCGGCCATGGTGCGCGCGTAGTCCTTGAACTCATCGGGGGAGATGATCTCAAAGTCCATGTCCAGGGCAGCGAGGTGGGCGGCCGGTTGTGCCAGGCTGTCCCAGCCCGCGCGGAGGAGGGTGGCGTTCCCGCCGTCGTCGCTCAAGCTGGCGAGCTGCGGGCCGACGACGGCGGCCACCTCGCCAATGGGGGCATGGAGGCGGACGACGACGTCGTAGCGGTACGGCGAGCGGGTCACGGATCGCTGGACGTAGTCCGCGAGGTCCTTGGCCGGCAAGGGGCGCGGCACATACCTCTTCCGTTCAACCGGCAAGGAAGCGATGCGGTCCGCACGGAACGTGCGCCAGTCTTCCCGGTCAACGTCCCACGCCACGAGATACCAGCGGCGCCCGGTGTCCACCAAGCGGTACGGTTCCACGAGGCGGCGGCCGGCGTCGCCGTCGGCCTTGACGTAGTCGAAACTGAGTTGCCGTTTGTCTGCGATCGCGGCAGAGACCACAGTGAGCTGCTGGGGGTCCACCGACGCCGCGTTGCTCGGCAGCGTGGTGACCGCGGCCTTGAGCATGGCGAACTTGGGGCGCAGACGGGAGGGCAGCACCTGTTCGAGTTTGGCGAGTGCGCGTACGGACGCCTCCCCGATACCGGCCACAGGGCCCGCCGCCACGGAGTTCAGTCCCAAAGCGACCGCCAAGGCCTCGTTGTCGTCGAGCAGTAGTGGGGGGAGTTGGGCTCCGGCGCCCAATTGGTAGCCACCGGCTATGCCGGGCGAAGCATGGATGGGATAGCCCAGGTTGCGGAGCTTGTCGATGTCGCGGCGGACGGTCCGCTCGGTGACTCCCATCCGGTTGGCCAATGCCGGACCGGTCCATTCGCGCCGGACCTGCAGCAAGGAAAGCAATTGCAGCAGCCTGGCGGACGTCTGGATCATGGCATTGAATCTAGCCCAAAATGCGGACAATAGCCGTCCTCATTGAGTTCTAGGCTGTGTCCGGGCCTTCCGGCAGCGGACGGGCCGCGCAGGAAGGCTCGGATAGGGCGTGGTTAGAAGACGCGAAGCGTCCAGTAAGGAGTGCTGGGCAGTTCCCGGGCGGTCCAAGGCTCTTCGGAACGGACGGGGGGAAGGTGGCCGCGGCCGTCCCGAAGAACTGCTGAGACGGTAGCAGCGGCAGTGATGACGAGGATGATGAACACCAAGATTCCGACGATTTCCATGTCTCCATCGTGTTCCTGATCCAGTTCAAGAAACAGTGGCAGAAATGACCCATTTAGGCAATTTTCTGCCACACTGGAGTTATGTTGAAAACGGTGGCAATCATTGTGGTTCCCAACTTCTCGATCTTCGAGTTCGGGACCGCCTACGAGGTCTTTGGCATTGATCGCAGGGACCGGGGGAGCGGCGTTCCGAGCTTTGATTTCAGGGTCTGCACCCCTGTCCCGGGCGATGTGAAGATGAAGTCCGGCCTGTCGATGCACGTCGGCCTGGGGCTGGAGGCCGCGGATGATGCCGACCTCGTCATCATGGCCCCCTACGGCAGGGACGAGGACGTTCCGGAATCCGTGCTGGATGCCCTGAGGGCAGCCCACGCGCGCGGGGCATGGGTCATGTCCATTTGTTCCGGAGCATACGCACTTGCGCGCGCTGGGCTCTTGGACGGGCGCCGCTGCACAACGCACTGGCACTACTCCCAGGACCTGGCCAGCAGGTATCCGAAGATCCATGTGGACGAGAACGTGCTCTACGTCCAGGACGGAACACTTATTACGAGCGCAGGTACGGCGGCAGGGATTGACGCTTGCCTGCATCTGGTCCGTGTGGAGTTGGGTGCCAATGTCGCAGCAGCCATTGCGCGCGACATGGTGGTTCCACCGCACCGGGACGGCGGCCAGGCCCAGTTCATCGATCGGCCCATGCCCACGTGCGGCTCCGCGCCCATGGAGGCCTTGCTGCGCTGGATGGTGGAGAACCTTGATCGCGACCACAGTGTCAACGAACTGGCGTCCCGGCTTCACATGTCCGCCCGGACCTTCGCACGCCGTTTCCGGGCCGAGACGGGCGCCACACCTGCAGCCTGGCTCAACTCGCAGCGAGTGCTCCGAGCCCAGGAACTCCTGGAAACCACCGAACTGAATATTGACGAAGTTGCGCGCGAAGCCGGGTTCGGGCATTCCGTGCTCCTGAGGCACCACTTTGCCAAGGTCCTGGACACGAGCCCGCAGTCCTACCGGAGGGCTTTCCGCGGCCAGTTGGCCGAAGTCGGCTAGCGGAGGGTTTCCCGGCCTTCCACCTTGGCGTGCTCCACGAGGGTGTGCCATGGCCCGGTGACAGCGGTTTCCGGGAGCGTCGCCCGGTGTTGTCCCGCGCGGATCGAATACATGAACCGGTCGGCTTGCCCGGCTACCTGACCGGCTACTTGCCCGGCTACCTGACCGCGCGACGGCACCTGATCCCAAGGGCAGGCCTCCACGATCGGCATCCAGCGTTGCTTATCTTCGGAGCTGGCGGCATCCACGGTCCAGACGCGCGTGATCGCGGCGACGCCGCCGCTGCGCTGGACGGTGATTTTCATGTTCGACGGCTTCCACTGCTCTGGTGAGTGTTGCTAGAGCTTTACCTTCACAGTTTCCCACGCCTTCAGGACGGCGTCATGCTCGGAAGAACCAGCCCCAAACAGTTCCTCCGCAGACGTCGCGGTTGCCTTGGCGAACCGCCGGAACGTGCACGTGGCGGGTAGGGAGCCGCCTGTCAGGGTGTTGTACCAGATCTGGCCGGGCGCCTCCCACGCGTTGCCGCCCAACTCCAGCGCAACGATGGAGAAAGCCTTGTTGGGAATGCCTGAGTTGATGTGGACACCGCCGTTGTCTGCGGTGGTGCGAACATACGTATCCATGGAGTCCGGTTGCGGATCCTTCCCGAGCACGTCGTCGTCGTAGGCGGTACCCGGTGCCTTCATTGAGCGGAGCGCGGCGCCTTGAACGGCATCGGTGAACAAGCCCTCGCCGATCAGCCAGCTGGCCTCGGCAGCGGATTGCTTTCTGGCATGCTGCTCCACCAGCGCTCCGAAAACGTCGGACATGGACTCGTTGAGGGCTCCCGCCTGGTTCCGATAGGCGAGGGCTGCAGTGTACTGGGTGACGCCGTGTGCAAGTTCGTGCCCGATCACGCTGAGCGACTTGGTGAACCTTTGGAAGATCTCACCGTCGCCGTCACCGAAGACCATCTGGCTGCCATTCCAGAACGCATTGTCGTATAGCTGGCCGTAGTGGACGGTGGCATCGAGTTTCAGCCCGGCGCCGTCGATCGAATTCCTGCTGAACACCTCTGCGTAGAGCCTGTGGGTTTCGCCTAGTCCGTCGTAGGCTTCATCGGCGGCCGCGTCTCCGGTAGCCGCACCGCCCTCCTTGCGGAAGAGCTTTCCCGGCAGGACCTCGGTGGATCCGGTGTCGTAGATGGTCCGTTTCGGCGGACCGGGCCTGGCCTGGCGCGCTGTGGGTACCGGGGCCGGCACCGGAAGCGAGCGGACCGCCTGAAGGGACTTGATGTGGAGCAGGGATTCCTTGGCCGCCCGTGCAATGATCCGCAGGCGGGGCTCATTCTGGGTTGCCAGCCTGCGCAGCATGTAGGGCGGAATGATGGAACAGATCACAGCGAACCCTTTCGTACCTGGTGGACTTGACCGGGTACGAACAGCTTAGAAGCGGCCACCGACATTTTGGCCGGCTCGGTGCGGCATGTCCGTTATCGCGTCAAGTGGGAGGCCTCCATCGGGCATGGAGGCAAGGGGTCCACATCGTTTTCGGAACCCTTGAGGATCCGTTGCAGCTTGCCGAGGTCCACGATGCCATTGCCCCACGCCAAGTCGATTTCGTAGAGGGCTTGTTTGTTGCGGCGGGCGGCTTCACAGTCAGGCATCAGTGTCCTCTGGTTCCGGGCGAAGGACGGTTGCGAGTTGTGCCGCTGGCAGCCGCGAGAGTTTCCCGGCAAGGACCGGCGCTTTGGCTTCCAGCTCCGGGAACGCAGTTCCCGGCTCCATTTTTGGTATCTGCACAAGAACCATGTGTAGGGAGGGAGCAAAACGTGACGCGGTTTTTCCACTTATTTTTGAATTGCCATCCCCGCAACCCGCCGGGGCAAAGAAAAACCCCGCCAGTCCTTGGACTGGCGGGATTTTCTGTTGTGCCCTCGATAGGATTCGAACCTACGGCCTTCTGCTCCGGAGGCAGACGCTCTATCCCCTGAGCTACGAGGGCATCCAGGGCTCCCGTCCGTTGCCGGAGGGACGTCCACGAGCTTAGCAGGTCACCGCGCCGCAATGGAAAACGGTGAGGCTGTGCGCCGCGTCAGTAGCCCGAGAACGAGTCGGTATGGATTCTTCGGGCTCCTGCCCGGCGTGCGGCGGCGCGGAGGGAGTCCACGTTTGTCGGGGACCCGGACACGTACACGTCCCGTCCGGCAACATCGGGAACGAGTTCCCGCAGCGAGTTGCCATCGATCCGGCCCTGTCCGGCGTCGTGCATGAACGACGGCGGTGGGGAACCGTCTGCCATGCGCGCAATGACGCGCGCACCGGAGGCCTCCAGGACATCCCGCCCGGCAAGTTCGGCCGCGCTGGGGGCGAGATACAACACCACGATGTCCCTTCGCTCGGAGTCGAGCGACGCCAGTTGGGACAAGAAAGGCGTGATCCCGATCCCCGCAGCGATGAGCAGCACGGGCCTGCCGACGTCGGACGGTAGGACAAAGTCACCGCCTACTGCGGTGCCACGAACGCATTCTCCGGCCTCAAGGGCGAGCAACGCGCGCTTGGCGGCCGAGATCGGCTCCGCCGTGCCGACGCCGAAAGTCAACTCCGGCGAGTCTGGCGCGCTGGTGATGCTGAAGACCCGTCTCCGTCCCTTCCCGTCGGAGCGCGGGTGCGGAAGGTTGAGCTCCATGAACTGCCCGGGAAGGTAACGAACGGGACGGCGCGGCTCAAAACGGAATTCGGTAGTGGACGGAGTCAGGGGACGCGACCCCTTGAAGGTCAGCATGACCCCGCGGCGTTGTCCCGCGAGGAATGCGAGGAAGTTGCCTACGAGCAGCGCAAGTTCCGGCGAATTGGCCACGATACCCAGGTTGTACGGCACTGCGAACAACACGCCGACGACCACCGCCAGCGCCAATTGCTGCAAGCGCCGAGGCGGCAAGGTGAGCGGCTCCGTGAGCATGAAGCCCACGAAGAACAGGAGTGGCCGTTGCGCAAGCGGCTGCCAGAGGGCCGACCCCCATGTCATGCCCGCTTGCAGGAGTTCGGCGGACACGATGGATACCGTGACCACCAGGAACGTGCCGGCCATCAGCATCTTCCGCGTCCTGTACAGCACCAGCAGGACGCCCGGCACCAGGAGCCACAACATGGCCGGTGTCGCCGCCCACCATGTCGCAATGTTCAAACCCGTGAGGCTGGCGATGAAGGCGCCGGCGGCAGCAGGGTTGAAAATGTGGTGGCCACGGAAAGCCAACACATACTTGGACGCAGACGCCAGGACACAAGCCACAACCACCCCGGCAATGTCAGGAACCTGAACAGTGGGCAGGAGTTCGGTGGGCCAGAACAGGAAGTAGAGGAGAAGGCCCGTGATGAGCGAAGACTCCGAATGGGGCCGGACCTTGAACAGCACGGCCACGAGCCGGTTGGACGCATACGTCAGTCCCAGGCAAAGCACGAGGTGGACGAGCATTTCCGGCAGGCCGAACGTCAGCCAGCCGAGGACGTTCAACACCATGCTGTACACCGCAAGGATGGCGAGGATCCACAGAATCAGCCGGTACATGGTGAATCGGCCGAGCCAGGCGTCCGCACGCGCTTTGATGGCAATCATGTGAACAGTGTCCCTTCAAAACCTGCCGAATAGGCGGCGTGTCCGTCCGAATAGACCTTGAGCCAGGAGAAATCGAATTCTTCGTCGAGCACCTTCGGATCCACCAAGAAGAGTGCCGTGGCAAGCGCATCGGCTTCCAGCGCCGAGGGGGCCATGGTCCAGGTGGCCACCACCGTCTCCACCGGGCGCCCGGTGGCGCCGTCCAGGACATGGTGAAGGCCGTCGCCCCACGCGCGCCGGTTGGCCGCAGAAGCGCACAGGGCACCGTCGTGGAGTTCGACGACGCCGATCGCCTGCGTGGGGTCGTAAGGGTGTTCGAGGGCCACTCCCAGTGGTTCCGCGCCGGAGTGGAGCATGTCGCCGCTCGCGTCCACAAGGAACTCTGTGATCCGCGCTGAGCGCAGGACCGCGGCCACTAGGTCCACCAGTTGGCCTTTTCCGGCAGCGCCAATGTCCAGTACCAAGGGAGCGGAAGCGGAGATCTTTGAGCCGTTCCACTCCAGGACATCTTCCCAGCGCGGTGCCGGCACCGGGTGGCCGCGGGGCCGCAGGGCATAGTCCGCCCCGTAGCCCAGCTGCTCAAGGCTGCTGCCGATAAGTGGCGTCATGGCACCCCTGCTGAGGCGGTACAACTTCCTGAACAACACTTCCAACTCGGACGCCCCTGCCGGGAGAACCACAGTTCCGGGTTCCCGCGCGAGCCGCGCAATGAGGGAATCGGTGCGGAACCGTGAATAGCTTCGGTCGTAATCCTCCACAACACCCAGCAAGCTGCGGCGGACCGGACTCGGAAGGGGCTTCGGCGTCGAAATCTCCCACCTGGTTCCGATTCCGTCGAAGGCGAAGTCGCTCCAGCCCGCGTGCGGCATGGCGGCTATTTGGCCTCGGACTTGATGGTTTCCACGGCTTGGTTGAACCCGCCGCTGGTCAGGGAAGAGCCTGCGACCTTGGACACGTTGATGTCGTCCAGCTTCTTGCCGACGATCTGCGCAGCGATTCCGTCCTTGAACTCGCCCTGGAACTTCTTGGTGTTCGGGTTCGAGGGGTGGACGGTGATGTCGACGCCGGAAATGCTGCCACCGGACAAGGTCAACTGGACGCCTACGGTTTCCTGGCCGTTGGGGGAAGTGTAGGAGCCGTCGGCACTGTAGGTGCCGTCCTTGTACGAGCCCGATGATGAGGAGCCTGTCGTGGCCAGCTTGCCGGCGCCCGCCTGCGTGCTCGTACCCTGCGGTGTGCTGCTCTGGGCTGCGCTGGCTTGGGTGGAGGGCGCGCAAGCTGCCACCGAGCCGGCGAGGGTGAGGCCGGCGGCGCCGACGAGAATGCTCTTGTGGAGTGGCGTAGTCATGTTCTGCTCGTTTCAACTGGACAAGAAAGGGTCTGGCACATGGACCGGACGCACGGTTCGGGCACGAGGCCGTTCCGATGTTCAACGTTGAAATCAGCCTAGCGGTTCAGTCTGGGAGCTGTAGGTGGTGAAACTGTGCGTAGCCTGTGCGCCAACTGGTGCCCACGTGCACGTGATCACGAAGCAAAGAATTCCACCACTTGCAAGCCCCACCGGTAGGCTAGACGGGTGACTCCCGAAGAACTCTCCGCCGCCATATCCGCCTGCCTGAAAGACGCTGTCGCCGCTGGCGAGCTTGCGCTTTCCGAATCTGCCCTCCCCGAGGACGTACGCGTGGAGCGACCCAAGAACCGGGAGCACGGCGACTGGGCTACCAACATTGCTTTGCAGCTGGCCAAACAAGCAGGGACCAACCCGCGCGAATTCGCCACGATTCTCAGCAAGCGACTGGAAGCGATCGACGGCGTCTCCGCCGTGGAAATCGCCGGCCCGGGCTTCCTCAACATCACCGTGGACGCGGCCGCCGCCGGCGCACTGGCCAAGGCCATCGTCGAGGCGGGAAGCTCCTACGGAACCAACCAGGCGCTCGCAGGCCATGTGGTCAACATGGAGTTCGTCTCCGCCAACCCCACGGGACCGCTGCACATTGGACACACCCGCTGGGCCGCCCTGGGCGATTCCATCGCCCGCGTGCTCCGCGCCTCCGGCGCGGAGGTCACCGCCGAGTACTACATCAACGACGCCGGCACGCAGATGAACGTATTTGCGAACTCGGTGCTGTCTCGCCTGCACGGGCGCGGCGTTCCGGAAGGCGGCTACCCCGGAGAGTACATTCGGGAACTCGGCGACGAGGTCCTCAAGGCCCATCCGGCAATCCGTGAACTCACCGATGTGGCAGCGCTACCGGTGATCCGCGCCGCCGCCTACCAGGCCCAGATGAAAGACATCAAGGACACCCTTGCCGAATTCGGCGTAGCTTTCGATGTCTTCTTCTCCGAACAGGAACTGCACGACGTCGGTGCGATCGAATCCGCTGTTGCGCGCCTCCGGGAGCAGGGTCATGTGTTCGACGACGGCGGCGCCGTCTGGTTGCGCACCACGGACTTTGGGGACGACAAGGACCGGGTGATGATCCGCGCCAACGGCGAACCGACGTATTTCGCCGCCGACGCAGCCTATTACCTGTCGAAGAAGGACCGCGGCTTCACGGAGAAGATCTACCTGCTCGGCGCGGACCACCATGGCTACATCAACCGGCTCAAGGCCATTGCTGCCTGCGCCGGCGATGACCCCGAGGTCAACATTGAGGTCCTGATCGGGCAACTGGTCTCCGTCAACGGCGCCAAGCTGTCCAAGCGTGCCGGAAACATCATCGAGCTCAAGGACCTTATCGAATGGCTCGGGAAGGACGCGGTGCGTTACTCGTTGGCGCGCTTCCCCGCAGACTCGCCGCTCACGCTGGATCCGGAACTGCTGAAGAAGAACAGCAACGAAAACCCGGTGTTCTATGTGCAGTACGCGCATGCCCGTTCCCGCGGAACCGCCCGCAACGCGATCGAGGCCGGCGTGGACCACGGCGCTTTCGACGCCTCCCTCCTGGACCACGCCACCGAGAACGAGCTGCTGTCCTACCTCGGCAGCTACCCGTCCATCGTGGCCAAGGCCGCCGAGCTCCGCGAACCGCACCGGGTGGCCCGCCACCTTGAGGTCATCGCCGGGGCATACCACCGTTGGTACGACGCCTGCCGCGTTTCGCCGCTAGGGGACGAGCCGGTGCAGGACGTCAACCGCACCCGGTTGTGGCTCAACGACGCCACGAGCCAAGTGCTGGCCAACGGACTTGGGCTCCTCGGCGTTTCAGCTCCGGAACGGATGTGATCTGGCGTGCAGAATAGCGACGCAGCCTCACCCCTTGCCCCCGAGTGGCTCGCAGTACCGGAGGACGTGAACGCGCTTCACGCGCCGATGTGGGCCGAAGACGTCCAGAGGACCGACGACGGCGAACTCGCCATTGATGGCGTTCCAGTCAGCGAGCTCAAGGCGCAGTTCGGCACCCCGCTGTTCGTGATGAGCGAAGGCGATTTCCGTGCCCGCGCCCGCTCCTTCAAGGATGCCTTCGACGCAGCATTCGACGACATCTGCGGGGGAGTGGACGTTTACTACGCCGGAAAGTCCTTTCTGTGCACTGCCGTGGCGAACTGGGTGGCCCAGGAAGGCCTGCGCCTGGACACCTGCTCCGGCGGAGAACTCGCCGTCGCGGCCCGCGCCGGCATCAGCGGCGCCAATTTGGGCCTGCATGGCAACAACAAGTCCGACGCCGAGATCAACCGGGCACTGGACATGAAGCTCGGACGCATTGTGGTGGACAGCCTCGACGAGCTCGAACGGGTGGCCAAGATAGCCTCCGGCCGCGGCGAAACGGCGAAGGTGATGCTGCGGCTGACTCCAGGTGTCCACGCCCACACCCACGAATTCATTGCCACGGCCCATGAGGACCAAAAATTCGGGCTCTCCATGGCCGAAGACTCCACGGAGGCAGTTGGCCTCTCGGCAGCGGAGGAAGCCGTGGCGGCCGCTACGTCCTACCCCAACGTGGAACTCCTGGGCCTGCACTGCCATATCGGTTCGCAGATCTTCGAGCCGGACGGGTTCGCCGTTGCGGCCGAAAAGCTCCTGGGATTCCTTGCCGCAATGCAGGAGAAGTACTCCATCGTCTTGCCGGAACTGGACCTGGGCGGTGGCTACGGGATCGCCTATACGCCGGCCGACACCCCGCGCCCGCCAGCCGAAATCGCGCAGGCGATGGCCGCCGTCGTACGCTCAAAGTGCGCTGAGCTGGGCATCACGTCGCCGCGTATTTCGATTGAGCCCGGCCGTGCGATCGTGGGCACCAGCACCTTCACCTTGTACGAGGTCGGGACGCTTAAGACCGTGCGCGTGGATGCGCCTGTAGATGCCGATGGCAAGGAAAACGTTACGTTCCCGCGTCGCTATGTGTCGGTGGACGGTGGCATGAGCGACAACGCCCGTCCGGTGCTGTACGACGCGGATTATTCGGCCATTATCGCCTCGCGCGCCTCGGATGCCGTCCCGCAACTGTCCCGAGTGGTGGGCAAACATTGCGAGAGCGGCGACATAGTTGTTAGAGATGTATATCTGCCCGAAGACGTGGCAGCCGGTGATCTTCTCGCTGTACCGGGGACCGGCGCTTACTGCTGGGCCCTCTCAAGCAACTACAACTATCTGGCCAGGCCTGGCGTTGTCGCTGTGCGCGATGGATCCGCCCGGCTGATCGTCCGCGGGGAAACCGAAGAAGATCTCTTGAACCGCGACATGGGAGTGGCGAATGTCTGAAGTGCGAACTCTGAAGGTGGCCCTGCTGGGCTGTGGCAATGTTGGGGCCCAGGTAGCGCGGATTCTCCTTGACGACGCCGACGCCCTTGCGGCCCGCAGTGGTGCGCGCTTGGAGTTGTCCGGCATCGCCGTGCGCAATGTCGACGCGCCGCGCGATGTTGAGCTGCCGCGCGAACTCTTCACCACCGACGCCGACACCCTGGTCAAGGACGCGGATCTGGTGATCGAGCTCATGGGCGGCATTGAGCCGGCCCGTTCGCTCATCCTGGCTGCCATGCAGAACGGCGCCTGCGTCGTCACCGGCAACAAGGCCCTGCTGGCACAGGACGGTCCCACGCTCTACGAAGAGGCTGACAAGGCCGGCGTCCAGCTCTCCTACGAAGCAGCCGTCGCCGGAGCCATTCCGATCCTGCGCCCCATCCGCGACAGCCTCTCCGGCGACCGCATTACCCGGGTACTGGGCATCGTCAACGGCACCACCAACTTCATCCTCGACCAAATGGACAGCACCGGTGCACAGTTCGCCGACGCCCTGGCTGAGGCCCAACGCCTCGGTTACGCGGAAGCCGACCCCACCGCCGACGTCGAAGGTCACGACGCCGCAGCCAAGGCTGCCATCCTCGCGTCCTTGTCCTTCCATACGCGTTTCGCGCTCGAAGACGTCTACTGCGAAGGCATCACCAAGGTCAGCGCAGCCGACATTGCGGCAGCGAAAGAAGCCGGCTTTGTCATCAAGCTGCTCGCCATCGCCGAGAAGATCGAGAGTTTGGAGCCCGGTAACGGCGGCGGCATCTCGGTCCGTGTGCACCCCACCCTCCTGCCGCGTGAACACCCGCTTGCGGCCGTTCGCGGTGCGTTCAACGCAGTCTTCATCGAAGCCGAAAATGCCGGCGAGCTGATGTTCTACGGCCAAGGCGCCGGCGGAACCCCGACGGCGTCTGCCGTGTTGGGCGACCTCGTCTCGGCTGCCCGGCGGGTTGTGCTCGGAGGTCCCGGTCGAACCGAGACCACCACCGGACACGTGCCCGCGTTGTCGATTGATGCCTCGAACACCAGCTACTACATCGGCCTCGACGTTGCCGACCAGGCCGGTGTGCTGGCCCGGATCACCCATATCTTTGCGGAGCACGGCGTATCCATCGAAATCATGCGCCAGACGATCCACCGTGACGCAGCCTCGAACGTTGAGTCGGCCGAGCTGAAGATCGTCACGCACCGCGCATCCGAAGCCGCACTCGCGGCAACCGTCGAGGCCATCAAGGGCCTGGACGTCATCAATTCTGTGACATCCGTCCTGCGGGTAGAAGGGGTCTAAGTGGCTCACCAATGGCGCGGAGTAATCCGCGAATACGCTGATCGTTTGCCTGTAACGGAAGCCACGAAGGTCATCACCCTCGGTGAGGGCGGAACACCGCTCGTCCACGCGCAGAAGCTCTCCGAGCTCACTGGATCCACCGTGTACTTGAAGGTGGAGGGCATGAACCCCACCGGGTCCTTCAAGGACCGCGGAATGACCATGGCCATGACGGCAGCTGTCGAAGCAGGCGCCAAGGCAGTTGTCTGCGCATCCACGGGCAACACCTCGGCTTCGGCCGCTGCGTACGCCACTGCCGCCGGGTTGAAGTGCGCCGTGCTGGTTCCCGAAGGCAAGATCTCCATGGGCAAGCTCAGCCAAGCGATCGCACATGGCGCCACGCTCCTCCAGGTGGATGGCAACTTCGACAACTGCTTGGACATCGCCCGCAAGCTCGGTGAGTCGTATCCGGTGTTCCTCGTGAACTCGGTCAACCCCGCCCGTATCCAGGGGCAAAAGACCGGTGCCTTCGAAATTGTCGACGCCCTCGGCGACGCTCCGGACATCCACGTCCTGCCGGTAGGCAACGCAGGCAACATCAGCGCGTACTGGAAGGGCTACAAGGAGTACTCCGCGCCCTTCGAGTCCGCAACCGCCGGTACCCTTCCCGCCGTCTCCACCAAAACACCGGCCATGTGGGGCTTCCAGGCCGCAGGTGCTGCACCGTTCGTGGCGGGCCACCCGATCACCGAACCGGACACCATCGCCACGGCAATCCGCATCGGAAACCCGGCGTCCTGGGACACTGCGATCGCGGCACGCGATGAATCCGGTGGCTTCATCGACGCCGTGACTGACGAAGAGATCCTCGACGCACACCGCTGGCTTTCCGCCAAGGAAGGGGTCTTCGTCGAACCCGGCTCCGCGGCGGGCGTCGCCGGCCTCATCAAAAAGCACGCCGCAGGCGAAGTTCCCTCCGGAAAGACGATCGTCATCACGGTCACCGGACACGGACTCAAGGACCCGCAGTGGGCCCTCCGTACCGAAGACGGCAGTGAAGTCCAGCCCGTCAAGGTACCGAACGACGTCGTGACTGTTGCAGCTGAACTGGGACTGGAAGAAAGCTAAGAGTGGAAACCACGCAGCCCACCGCGACCGGACTTGAGCTTGTCGCGGCAGGCCAGCAGCTGACCGTCAAGGTCCCGGGCACCAGCGCCAACCTGGGCCCCGGCTACGACAGCCTCGGCCTGGCATTGTCGATCTACGACACCCTGACCGTCGAAACGCTCACCACCGGAGAGCTCGAGTTCGAGCTCTCCGGTGAGGGGGCAGACAGTCTTCCCCGTGATGCCACCCACCTTGTGGTTCGCGCCATCAACACGGCCCTGGAACGCCTCGGCTTCCGGCACAACGGCCTGAAGATCACCGCGGACAACGTCAACCCGCATGGCCGTGGACTCGGTTCCTCGGCGTCGGCAGTGGTTGCGGCCGTTACGGCAGCCAATGCCCTGGTACCCGAATCCGCCCAACGTGACCGTGAGTGGATCCTGCAACTCACGAGCGAGATGGAAGGCCACCCGGACAACGTCGCACCGGCGATTTTCGGCGGACTGGCCTTGTCATGGCAGGACAGCGAGCAGTACAGCAGCACGCGTGCGGAAGTGGTTCCGACCGTCATCCCCATCGTCGCCGTGCCCGACTACGAACTGTCCACCGAGACAGCCCGCGGCCTGCTTCCGGCTTCCATCGGCCATCACGCCGCAGCCATGAACTCAGGACGCGCCGCGCTCTTGATCCACGCCTTGACTGCGCAGCCCCGTTTCCTGCTTCCCGGCACCGAGGACTACCTGCACCAGAGCTACCGCGCCGAGGCCATGCGGCCCAGCGCGGCGCTGATTGCGGCTCTG
Source organism: Arthrobacter rhizophilus (assembly GCF_026241105.1). Lineage (GTDB taxonomy): Bacteria > Actinomycetota > Actinomycetes > Actinomycetales > Micrococcaceae > Arthrobacter. The sequence continues at coordinate 459,201 of NZ_JAPFFT010000001.1, forward strand.
CGGTCTTCGGGCCATGCGGCGGTTGTTTCCGGCGCAGGCCCTACGGTTCTGGCATTGGCAAACGGCTCGGACGAGGCAGAAGCGATTACGGATTTCATTGCCTCTTTCACTGCGGACAACACACCGGACGTTTCTTGGCGCGTGATGACACTGGCAGTGGACGTTGAAGGTGCTAGAGTGGACTTGCACCGGCGGTAGAACCGCGGGCAGTTCCCTGACATTGGATCCCGGCATAACGCCGTTCCCGTCTCCTACTGTGTCGAAGTCTGCCGGTGCCGTCTCCTTATCGGCCTGTCGCAGGTGCCACAGAACCCTTTCTGTTACCCGGACCGTCAGCCCGCGCCCCGCCCGCCGGAGCATCGAAGACGTATCAGTATCCGGCCCTGCTGAAACTAAACCGGCAAGACCGAAATCACGGCTGCAGATCTGAACTGCAGTCCAGAACAAATCATCGCGTCCAGCTCTAGGTCTGGACGCCGTCGAGGGGGAAGGATCCTTCGTGACAGAAACCACTGAGCTGGCTTCAGCTGTGGACACAACATCTTCTGCAGCTGAATCAACGGCCGCAACCGCCAAGAGCAGCGGCCTTGCAGGCCTCAAGCTCGCGCAGCTCCAGGCTCTCGCCAGTCAGCTGGGCATTTCGGGCGGATCCCGGATGCGCAAGGGGGACTTGGTTTCGGCTATCTCAGCCCACCGTGCCGGCGCAACCACTAGCAAGGCTCCTGCCGCGGCCAAAGCCGTAGCACCAAAGGCCTCGCCTGCAGCAGCAAAAGTTGAGGACTCTGCCGCACCTGCCGCAGTATCCACCGAAGCTCCTGCGCAGGAAGGCACCCGGGCACGTGGCCGTGGACGAAGCCGCCGCGCCACGAGCGACGGCGTCGTCGCCGCTCCTGCTGCCACGGAAACCGTGGAGGCTCCCGCCCCTGCCGCCGAAGCTCCTGCTGCTCCTGTAGCCGAAGCAAGCGAGGCCGTCGGTGAACGCCGCCAGCCCCGCACACGCAATCGTCGTCGCGGCGAGGCGGCAGCAGCTCCTGCTGAGGCCGGAGAAGCCAGTGAGACCCGTCCGGCCGAGCAGCCCCAGGCTGAACAGCCCCGCGTGGAACAGCGTCAAACCGATCAGCGTCAGGCCGATCAGCGTCAGGCCCAGCCGCGCCAAGGTGAGCAGGCTTCGGCCGAAGCCGGCGAACCCGCCCAGCGCGATCGCCGCGACAGCACCCGTACCCGCCGCGAAGACACTAACGACGGCGATGACACCGGCAACCGCCGCAATCGTCGCAACCGCCGCGACCGCAACGATCGTCCGGGTCCGCAGGACAACCGCGACGGCCGGGACAACCGCGAAGGAAACACCCGCAGCGACCGCTTCCGCGACCGCAACGAACGCCGTCGCGGCCGCGGCCAGGGCCCCGACGTCGACGACGTCGAGGTCACCGAGGATGACGTCCTGCTGCCTGTTGCCGGCATCCTGGACGTGCTGGAGAACTACGCGTTCATCCGCACTTCCGGTTACCTGCCCGGTCCCAACGACGTTTATGTGTCCCTCGCCCAGGTTAAGAAGTACAACCTGCGCAAGGGTGACGCCGTGGTCGGCGCAATCCGCGCCCCGCGTGACGGCGAGGACCGCAGCCAGCAGACCGCGCGCCAGAAGTTCAACGCACTTGTCCGCGTCACGTCGGTCAACGGCAAGACGCCTGAAGAGCTCAAGGACCGCGTCGAATTCGCAAAGCTCGTCCCGCTGTACCCGTCCGAGCGCTTGCGCCTCGAAACGGATCCCAAGAAGATCGGCCCGCGCGTCATCGACCTCGTGGCCCCGATCGGCAAGGGCCAGCGCGGCCTGATCGTCTCCCCGCCCAAGGCCGGCAAGACGCTCATCCTGCAGTCCATCGCAAACGCGATCACCACCAACAACCCTGAGGTCCACCTCATGATGGTGCTGGTTGACGAACGTCCCGAAGAAGTCACGGACATGCAGCGCACCGTCAAGGGTGAGGTCATTGCCTCCACCTTCGACCGTCCCGCCGATGACCACACCACGGTTGCCGAGCTTTCCATCGAACGCGCCAAGCGCCTCGTGGAAATGGGCATGGACGTGGTGGTCCTCCTGGACTCCATGACCCGCCTGGGCCGCGCCTACAACCTGGCAGCACCGGCCTCCGGCCGCATCCTGTCCGGTGGCGTCGACTCCGCTGCGCTCTACCCGCCGAAACGCTTCTTCGGTGCTGCGCGCAACATCGAAAACGGTGGCTCGCTGACTATCTTGGCAACCGCGCTCGTGGAGACCGGTTCCAAGATGGACGAGGTTATCTTCGAAGAGTTCAAGGGCACGGGCAACATGGAGCTCCGCCTGTCCCGCCAGCTGGCGGACAAGCGCATCTTCCCGGCCGTGGACGTCAACGCTTCGGGTACCCGTCGCGAAGAGAACCTGCTTTCGGCCGAAGAAGTCAAGATCATGTGGAAGCTGCGCCGTGTCCTGTCCGGACTCGAGACGCAGCAGAGCCTTGAACTCCTGACCAACAAGATCCGGGAGACCGGGAGCAACGTCGAATTCCTGATGCAGGTACAGAAGACGACTCTTGGAGCCAAGTCGGATAACGACAAATAGCTGTTTTAGGGGCGGGTGCTGGTTCGTTCGTGCGGTTTGTGCCGCGCGGATGTTCCGCCCCCGCCCCTTCTCGTTGCAACGCGGGGTCAGATACGGCCCATTCAGGCCCCCGGCATGGGCCGTAAGTGACCCCGTGTTGCAGTTATTAGACTTGTACAAGTCGAAAGAGGTTTTGAAATGTTTGAGTCCGTACAGGGATTGCTTGACGAGCATGCTGCCATTCAGGCGCAGTTGAGTGATCCTGCTGTTTATGCCGACCAGTCCATGGCCCGCAAGTTGGGGCGGCGTTCTGCCCAGTTGCAGGGCATCGTGGAAGCGTACAACCGTTGGCGCGGGCTCATGGACGATCTTGAAGCGGCTAAGGAAATGGCTTCCGAGGACGCTGAATTTGCTGCTGAGGTCGGCGAGATTGAGGCGAAGCTTCCGGCAGCCCAGGAGAAATTGCGTCGGCTGCTGATTCCTCGCGATCCCGACGACGCCCGCAACGTCATTCTTGAGGTCAAGGGTGGTGAAGGCGGCGACGAAGCTGCCCTCTTCGCCGGGGACCTGCTGCGCATGTACATGCGTTATGCGGAGTCGCGCGGCTGGAAGACCGAGCTTATATCGGCCACGGAATCGGACCTTGGCGGCTACAAGGACGTCCAGATGGCCGTCAAGGGCAATTCGAACGATCCTGCCGAAGGTGTCTACGCCCGGCTGAAGTTCGAGGGTGGCGTGCACCGCGTCCAGCGCGTCCCCGTCACCGAGTCCCAAGGCCGTATTCACACCTCGGCGGCCGGTGTACTGGTGCTCCCGGAAGTGGACGAGCCCGAAGAGCTCGAAATCAACCAGAACGACCTCAAGATCGACGTTTACAGGTCCTCGGGTCCTGGCGGCCAGTCCGTCAACACTACAGACTCGGCAGTCCGCATCACCCACCTTCCCACGGGCATCGTGGTGGCAATGCAGAACGAAAAATCCCAGCTGCAGAACAGGGAAGCCGGCATGCGCGTCCTGCGCGCCCGCATCCTCGCCCATCAGCAGGAGCAGATCGATGCCGAGAACTCGGCCCAGCGCAAGTCGCAGATCCGCACCATGGACCGTTCGGAGCGCATCCGCACGTACAACTTCCCGGAAAATCGGATTGCCGACCACCGAACCGGCTACAAGGCCTACAACCTCGACGCCGTCATGAACGGCGACCTCGAGCCGGTCATCCAATCGGCCATCGAGATGGACGAACAATCACGCCTGGATGCCCTGGGCGAGTAACAGCCTGCAGGGAAATTCATGACGCTCTTTCCTGGCCAGAGCCTGGCTGACGCTGTCCGCGAGGCGACCGCTATCCTGTCCGACGCCGGTGTGCCCACTCCGCGCGTGGACGCCGAGCTCCTCGCCGAACATCTCCTGGGTGTCGGCCTTGGGCGCTTGCGTGCCATGCTGCTCGGCGATTCTGCCGCTCCTGAGGGCTATGCGGACCTGGTGGCGGAGCGTGCACAGCGCGTTCCGCTGCAACACATCACCGGCGTCGCGCACTTCCGCTACCTCACGCTGGCCGTGGGCCCTGGCGTGTTCATTCCGCGGCCGGAAACGGAATCCGTCGTCCAGTTGGTCATCGACCACCTCCAGGGACTCCCGCACCCGAAGGTTGTGGATCTTGGCACCGGCTCCGGTGCTATTGCTGGTTCGATCGCCCATGAAGTGCCTGGGGCCGAGGTCCACGCCGTCGAATTCAGCACGTTCGCCCATGCCTGGGCCTCCAGGAACCTGAAGCCACTGGGTGTGAAGCTCGTGCAAGGCGACCTCCGCAACGCCTTGCCCGAACAGAACGGAACTTTCGACGTCGTCGTTTCCAATCCGCCTTACATCCCCGCTGAAGCAATTCCGAACGAACCTGAAGTGGCACTCCACGATCCGCCCGAGGCGCTGTACGGCGGGGGAGCGGATGGGATGGAGCTTCCGACGGCGGCTGCCGCCTCGGCTGCCCGGCTCCTGAAGCCCGGTGGCTTCTTCGTCATGGAGCACGCAGAGGTGCAGGCAGGTTGGATTGCCGAACACCTGAAGGCCGCCGGCTGCTGGATGGAAGTCACTACTCACCTTGATCTCAACGACAAGGAACGTGCCACGAGCGCAGTGTTGGCAATCGCTGCCTCCGGGAAATGAAAGAATAGCGCTGTGACCACAAGCTACAACTGCACGTCAGAGGAACAACGCGCCGAAGGCCTGGAGCATGCGCAGCGCGCCATCAACGAGAAAAAGTGTGTCGTCATGCCGACGGACACCGTCTACGGCATTGCCGCGGACGCGTTCTCACCCCAGGCCGTGACCATGCTGCTTGTCTCGAAAGGCCGCGGCCGGCATATGCCGCCCCCCGTACTGATCCCACGGCTCAATGCGCTGGACGGGCTGGCAACCGATGTCTCGGAAGACGCCCGTAAACTGGCAGACGCCTTCTGGCCTGGCGGCCTGACGCTGATCTTCCACGCCCAGCCATCCTTGGACTGGGACCTGGGGGAGACCCGAGGAACCGTGGCCCTGCGCATGCCGGACGACGAAATTGCGCTTGAACTGCTCAGCCGCACAGGTCCGCTGGCGGTGTCTTCGGCCAATCGCACCGGTCAACCCGCCGCGCAGACAGCTGCCGAGGCGAGGACCCAGCTTGCCGAATCGGTCGAGGTGTACCTCGAGGGCGGGTTCCGTCCTGTCGAAGGAACCGAGTCCGTAGCCTCCACCATTGTTGACGCCACCACACTGCCGCTCCGGGTGGTCCGCGACGGTGCTGTTGCCCTGGAACGCCTCCGCGAGGTGGTTCCCGGCGTGTTGGCGCTCGGCGAAGCCGTGCCTGAGCCGGTCACGGAGCCTGAGCCTGAGCCGGAGTCGGACGAGATCAGGGCCGAATGAGCCTGGTCCGGGATCGTGTTCCCCTTCTGGACGTGGACGTCACTGCCCTGTGCACGGACGAACTTATCGAGGCCATGAGCGGGTTCGTTTCGGATGGCACCACCAAGGTGGTTCTTGGGCACAACCTGCACAGCGTCACGCTGTTTCATTCGAGTCCGGATTTCCGCCACCTCTATGAGCGCAGCGATGTAGTCCTCTTGGATGGAGCGCCTGTCGCCATGCTTTGGGGACTTGGCCACCGTGGAGACTCACGGAGCGACAGCCCAGGGCTGATGGAATACCGCTTGGGATCCACTGACTGGGTGCCGGCGCTAGGCGGCGTCGAGGGACTACGCCGGATCGCCGTCGTCGGGGCGGGGCCCGAGGCCAACGCCAAGACGGTAGAACGGCTAAGCGGGATCGTGCCTGGTGCCGAGGTCTCTGGCCGGCCTGGTGAGAACTGGGACAACTCCAGCGAGGAGGCCGCCGTTGCCTGGCTTGCGGAGTTCCGTCCCCAGCTGGTGCTTCTTGGCCTGGGAATGCCGCTGCAGGAGTCCGTCTTGCACCGGCGGCTGGACGAGCTTCCGCCCGCCGTCTACTGCACCGTCGGCGGGGCTATCGAGCAGTTGGCGGGGCTCCAGAAGCTTGCTCCACGCTGGCTCGGCCGCCTCGGGCTTGAATGGGCTTGGCGACTTGTCCTGCATCCGGGGCGCGTCGCGTACCGGGTCTTCGGCGAGCCGTGGGTGCTACTCGGCCTGCTGGTCCGCCGTCGGCTCTCTCGTAAGAACAGCACACCGCCGGGCCGCTAGAACTTCTGGTCCTCCAGCGGGCCAAAGCCCTTGTTGCGCAAACCGGCTGAGAATGCCCGGAACCACTCGGCGAGCCCGCGGAAGTCACCGCGGGGAAGGAAGTAGCCCAGGTAGCCTCCGACATCGGCCACCATGGACTTGCCGCGCCGATACCGGCGGATCAAATAGCCGCGGTTGCGGTAGTAGAAGTAGCGCTTGAACGCCGAATCCGGCACGATCACATGCCAGCGCGCCCCAAAGACGTGCTTGGTCTCGGAAAACGCGTGCGGGTGGGTGATCCACGCCGTGGCGACCGTACCGAAGCGTATCCCCGCTTTCCTGAGGCGGATCATGAAGTCCACTTCATCGCCGCGGATGAACAGCCGGATATCCGGCACTCCCACTTTGAAGAAGACGCTGGAGCGGATGAGGGCCCCGTTGAAGAAGTGCCCGACGTCGGGCAGGAACCCGGCCTTCTCGACCTCGGAACGGTCGTGGGTCACTTTGCCGTCGATCCGGAAGAAGAAGGAGAGCTTGTCCGGGTGGCCGGGAGCCACGACGAGCGGGACCACGGCATCCAGTCCCCGGGCTTCCGCTTCGTGAACCAGGGTTTCGAGGCATTCTGGATCGCCTGGTTCGGCGTCATCGTCCATGATCCAGACCCATTCAGCGCCGCTGGCCACTGCCTTGAGGATCGCGAGTGCGAAGCCGCCCGCCCCGCCCAGGTTGGCCTCGGAGCGAACGTAGTCCACGTTCGGGTGGCTTGATGCGAGCTCCCGCGAAGGGGTTGTACCGCTGTCCACGAGACAGATGGTGTCCACCGCTATGGACTGCTTGTTGACAGCGTCGAGCAGGACCGCGAGCTCTCCGGGGCGGTCAAAGGTCACAGCCGCAACGGCAACGGAGACAGTCATGTAGGGTTCCTTCCGGGCAGTAGCGGGGAGGGTCCTCCCGGCTCGCCCTAGGGGCGCGTGAAACGGAGCAAAGCCGCCGTTGCCGCTAGTATCTTGACAGAGTCCAACTGTAGTACAGCAATATTCGGCGGTGCGCAGAGGTGTTGCGGGTGACGTGCCGGCAGCTATTCGCCGGGGACGAAATCCACCACCGCCAACAGGAGCCGCCACGTGATCATGTACTCACTCATGATGCTCACGGCTGCCGTCGTGTCCTATCTTGCAACCTGGGTAGCCCGCCAGATGGGGAACAAACTTCGGCTGTTTGCCCCCATCCGCAGCCGCGATATGCACTCGGTGCCGATCTCCCGACTCGGTGGTCTGGGACTTTTCGCAGGCTTTGCCGTGGCCCTCGCCGTCGCGAGTAATTCGTTTTTCGTAAAAGACATCTTCCACGGGAACGGTGCGCCGTGGGGGATACTGGCCGGCGCCCTGGTGATCGTCGCGGTCGGTGTTGCCGACGACGTGATGGACATCCGATGGTGGGTCAAACTGATCGGCCAGTGCACAGCCGGCACGATCGTTGCGGTCTGGGGCGTGCAGATGTCAGTGATTCCGTTTGTTCCGGAGCCCATCCGGATTGAGTCCGAACCACTGCGTGTCGTTCTGACTGCCCTCCTCATTGTGACCACCATGAATGCCGTCAACTTCATCGACGGACTCGATGGCTTGGCTGCGGGTGTTGCTGCGATTGGCGGGGTTGCGTTTTTCCTGACGGCCTACTGGGTCCACCGCAATGCGACACTCACGGACCGCTCGGACCTGGCGGCGCTGCTGATGGCGATCATCGTGGGTTGCTGCATCGGATTCCTGCCACACAACTGGTTCCCGGCCAAGATCTTCATGGGCGACTCAGGCGCCATGCTTTTGGGCCTCGTGATGGCCTCGGCCGGTGTGGTATCCACGGGCCAGATCAGCTCCGGGCTTTACGACCGTGCCAACGGTATTCCTACGATCGTCCCCATCCTGCTGCCGTTCGCGATTCTCTCGCTGCCGTTGTTGGACCTCGGGCTGGCGGTGTTGCGGCGGACTGCACGTGGGCAATCGCCGTGGTCGGCCGACCGAGGACACCTGCACCACAAGCTCATAGAGCTTGGTCACACACACCGGACGGCAGTGCTCATGATGTACGTGTGGACCTGCATCCTGGCGTTCGGAGGCCTGGCCTTCGCTGTTTTCCCCTGGCAGATGGTTCTCACGGTGGACATCGTGGCCGCGCTGATCATGGCCGGCGTGACAGCTTGGCCGTACTTCGCCCGCGGCGGACGCGCCACCCGGTAGACGGTGTGTGACAAGGGCGTTAACATCACAGTTCTATCTCATGTAGAATTTTAGGGCGGACAGTCACTCGCCCGTGCACCCACCCTTTTGAGACTTTGGCATCTTTGCCACGACGATTGGCATCCCCATGACCTCCAACGCCGGCGGACAACAGTCCGACTCGAACGGCGTTGCTGTCTCCCGCTCCAGTTCTTCGCTGTGGCTGCGGCTTCTTTTCCTCAGCTCGACGGCGGCGGTCGCGGCTCTCGCGGCAACGTCCGTTATTGCGGCGGTCATGAACGGTGGCCTGGGAGTTCTTTCCGTCGCGTTCGGCGGGGCGCTGGTGATGGCCTTTTTTGCCATCAGCCTGCTGATCGGCCATTTTGTTGGCCGTGACAATCCCTCCGGCGCCGTCGGCCTCTTCGTTGGCAGCTACTTTGTCAAGGTGGTGGGCTTTGCCGCGGTGCTGTTCGTCTTCGGAGCCCCCGCATGGCTGCACGGTCGCTGGTTCGTGATTGGCGCCGTCGTCGCCGTTGTCTCGTGGCAAGCCGCCGAAATCTACGGCTTCAGCAAGGCCCGGCTCCAGATATATAACGACCCCGCAGCAGGCAAAGGAGGCGACGATGTTCACTCCTAAGAACCAGCCACAGTCCGCCACGCCCAATGCCCTAAAACCCGGCGATTCCACTGAGTCCGCGAGCGACGGAAGCGACGGCGGATACAACGCCGGTATTGCCGTCTTCAGCTACATTGTTGGCGGAATCATAGTCTGGAGTTTGATAGGCTGGGGTCTGGATAATCTGTGGGGGACTCACTGGATTGTGCTCCTTGGCGCTCTGCTTGGAGCCGCAGGAGGGTTCTATCTTTCCCATATGCACGGCCTCACTAGTCAGCGCTCGTCTTCCAGTGAGAGCAAAGCAGACAGTGGTCCGTCCCAGGACGGGCACAGTAATGCCAAATAATTTCACACGGGAAATGGCTGCAAGAAACGCGGCCGGATCCTCAACAACGCCCAATGATGGACACTGCAGAGAGGAAACGCGTTGATCGCGCTTGCGCTCCCGGCCCAGGATTCAGGGACCTTCACTCCTCCCGGAATCGACCAAATGCACCTGCCGGCTATCCTGCCGTGGGGTGCGAGCGATGGCTTCTCCAAGCAGATGTTGCTGGTGATCCTGTCGGTCGTCCTTATCGCTACATTCTTCATTCTCGCCGCGCGCAAGCAGCAGCTGGTTCCCGGCAAGCTGCAGTTCGCAGGCGAGATGGCCTACGGCTTCGTCCGCAACAGCATCGCCAAGGACATTATCGGCGGCCGCGACTTCATGAAGTTCGTGCCGCTCTTGTTCTCCCTGTTCTTCTTCATCCTGGTGAACAACATCTACGGCGCCATTCCCGTGATCCAGCTTCCGAGCTTCTCGCACGTCGGCGGGGCCTATGTGCTGGCCGCAGTCGTGTATGTCACCTGGATCGGCATCGGCATCAAGAAGAACGGCCTGAAGTACTTCAAGCTGGCCACTGTTCCTTCCGGTGTTCCGTGGTACATCCTGCCGATCGTCGTGCCGATCGAAATCATCTCCAACTTCATGGTCCGCCCGGTCACCCACAGCCTCCGTCTCTTCGCCACCATGATGGCAGGGCACCTTATTGTGATGATCGCCGGCTCCGGCATTGAGTTCCTTGTGATGCAGGAAAACGTCCTTCTCAAGGGCGCATCCGTGCTGGTACTCGTTGGCGCCGTCGCCATGTACATGCTCGAGGCCCTGATCATGGTGCTGCAGGCGTACGTCTTCACCCTTCTGACTGCGATCTACATCGAAGGCGCGCTCCACGCGGACAGCCACTAGGCACAACCCTTAATCTTCCCCCTCGGGGGTTGAAGCAAACCAAACAACCTGCCGCGAGTGCGGCATCTTGAAAGGAAAACAATGAACGGCGATATCAACGGCTCCCTTAACCTCATTGGCTACGGTCTCTCCGCAATCGGCGGTGGTATCGGTGTGGGTCTCGTATTTGCTGCTTACATCAACGGTGTTGCACGTCAGCCGGAAGCCCAGCGCGTGCTCCAGCCGATCGCGTTCCTTGGTCTGGCTCTGACGGAAGCCCTCGCCATCCTCGGCCTGGTCTTCGCTTTCGTTCTCAAGTAAACCGCTAAGAACCAAGCGAACATTCAGAACCGAGTAGATAAGGACGGGTGAAACATGAATCAGCAGATCATCTCAGCCGCCGCTCAAGGCGCCGCCGAGTCGGCTAATCCGCTCGTTCCCAACCCTTGGGAAATGGGCGTCGTCCTCGCTGGCTTTGCTGTCCTCTTTTACATCGTGGTCAAGTTTGTTGTCCCGATGTTCGAGAAGACTTTTGCCGAGCGCGCAGAGGCGATTGAGGGCGGCATTGCCAAGGCTGAAAAGGCCCAGGCTGAAGCTTCTGCAGCTCTCGAAGAGTACAAGCAGCAGCTCCACGATGCCCGTGCCGAGGCTAACCGCATTCGCGAAGAAGCTCGTGCCGAAGGTGCCCAGATCCTCGCGGAGCTGAAGACCAAGGCAGCAGCCGAGTCAGCACGCATCACCGAGCAGGCGCATGCCCAGATCGAATCGGAGCGTCAGGCAGCTGTTGTCTCCCTGCGTTCCGAGGTGGGCACCTTGGCCACGACTTTGGCTGAGCGCATCGTTGGCGAATCGCTCAGCGATGACGAGCGTGCCGCCCGCGTGGTGGACCGCTTCCTCGCAGATCTGGAGACCCAGAGCGCAGGTGCAGCTAAGTAATGGCAGGTGTATCGAGCGAATCGCTGACCAAAGCGCTGGAGCAGTTGGAAGCTACGCTTCCAACGGCCTCGCTGCAGTTGGCTAAGGACCTCTTCGGAATCCTGGGAACGGTGGACAGCTCGGCTGGCTTGCGCCGCGCCCTGACTGACCCTTCCCGTAGTGGAGAAGAAAAGTCGGCGCTGGTCAAGCAGCTGGTTGGCGGGAAAGTCTCCGCTGATGCTGCGGAAATTGCGAGCGGATTGGCCAGCTCACGCTGGGCGTCGGCACGCGATATCGGCGATGCACTCGAGACTCTTGCCGCCACGGTGGTTATCGCCGTGGCTGAAAACAAGTCGGCCGTTTCTGCCTCCGGAATCACGGGGCTGGAAGAGCTGGAAAACGATCTGTTTGCTTTCAACCAGACCGTTGCTTCCAGCCACGAGGTACAACGTGCTCTGGGAGAGTCGCAGGCAAGTGCTGCGGCCAAGATCAGCCTGGCCGGGAAGCTGGTTCCTGGCGCAAGCCCGGAAGCCCAACTTCTCATCGGCCAGGCCGTGTCGCAGCCGCGCGGCGTCAAGCCGAGCAAGCTCATCGACAACTTCGCCAAGCTTGCAGCCAAGCGCCAGCAGCGCTGGATCGCAACTGTCCGCGTTACCCGTCCGTTGACGGATGCGCAGGCCAGCCGTCTGCAGGCGGGGCTTGATGCCCTCTACGGCCGCGAGCTGAAGGTCAACGTCAGCGTTGATCCGACGTTGATCGGTGGAATCCGGGTCCAGGTGGGCGACGAAGTGCTTGACGCTTCCGTCGTAGCCCGCCTGTCCGAGCTCCGCCGGCAACTCGCTGGCTAGCCAGACAAGCACAACTTAACTGATACAAACACCGGTCATCGTGAGCAACGATGATCACGAAAACAGGAGAGCAGGGACTGCAGATGGCCGAATTGACCATCAACGCCGACGACGTCCGTAATGCGTTGAACGAGTTCGCGGCGTCCTACGAACCCGGAAACGCAGAGCGCGTAGAGGTCGGCCGCGTGACCGCCGCAAGTGACGGCATCGCCCGTGTTGAGGGCCTTCCCTCGGTCATGGCGAACGAGCTGCTTCGCTTCGAAGACGGCACCCTGGGCTTGGCCCAGAACCTCGACGTCCGCGAAATCGGCGTCATCATCCTCGGCGACTTCACCGGTATCGAAGAAGGTCAGGAAGTCCACCGCACCGGTGAAATCCTGTCCGTCCCGGTAGGCGACGCCTTCCTGGGCCGCGTGGTTGACCCCTTGGGCCAGCCGATCGATGACCTCGGCGAGATCAAGGCCGAGACCACCCGCGCACTGGAACTCCAGGCTCCGGGCGTGACCCAGCGCAAGTCGGTTCACGAGCCCATGCAGACCGGTCTCAAGGCTATCGACGCCATGATTCCGATCGGCCGTGGCCAGCGTCAGCTGATCATCGGTGACCGCCAGACCGGCAAGACCGCCATCGCCGTGGACACCATCATCAACCAAAAGGCCAACTGGGCTTCGGGCGATGTGACCAAGCAGGTCCGCTGCGTTTACGTCGGCGTCGGCCAGAAGGCTTCCACCATCGCGGCTGTCCGCCAGACCTTGGAAGACCACGGTGCGCTGGAATACACCACCATCGTGGCTTCGCCGGCATCTGACCCGGCTGGCTTCAAGTACTTGGCTCCGTACGCAGGCTCGGCCATCGGCCAGCACTGGATGTACGGCGGCAAGCACGTGTTGGTGATCTTCGATGACCTGTCGAAGCAGGCTGAAGCCTACCGCGCAGTTTCCCTGCTGCTCCGCCGCCCGCCGGGACGCGAAGCGTACCCTGGTGACGTTTTCTACTTGCACTCCCGTCTCCTCGAGCGTTGTGCCAAGCTCTCCGACGAGCTGGGCGCGGGCTCGATGACCGGACTCCCGATCGTCGAAACCAAGGCAAACGACGTCTCGGCCTACATCCCGACCAACGTCATCTCCATCACTGATGGCCAGATCTTCCTGCAGTCGGACCTCTTCAACGCCAACCAGCGCCCCGCTGTTGACGTCGGTGTGTCCGTGTCCCGCGTTGGTGGTGCGGCGCAGGTCAAGTCGATGAAGAAGGTCTCCGGTACCTTGAAACTGGACCTGGCACAGTACCGCGACATGCAGGCGTTCGCGATGTTCGCGTCCGACCTTGACGCGGCTTCCCGCCAGCAGCTGACCCGCGGTGCCCGCCTGATGGAACTGCTCAAGCAGGGCCAGTACTCGCCGTTCCCGGTCGAGGACCAGGTTGTGTCCATCTGGGCCGGTACAAAGGGCTACTTGGACGATGTTCCGGTTGAGGATGTCAGCCGATTCGAGTCCGAGTTCCTGGAGCACCTCAAGCACAAGTCCTCCATCCTGACCACGCTGGCGCAGACCAACGTCCTGGACGACGACACCGCTGAAGCGCTGAAGACCGCCATCGTTGCCTTCAAGAAGGGCTTCTTCGGCGAAGGCGACAACCTCTTGGTTGGTGCCGGACACGAAGAGCACGAAGCGATCTCCGGCGGCGAAGTCGACCAGGAAAAGATCGTCAAGCAGAAGCGCTAGAGCATTGGTTCCCGGGCCTGCGTAAACGCAGGCCCGGGGCCTTCGCCAAGCCTTAGCCGCTGATCCATCGGGATCTTAGGAAAGGAAATGTATGGGAGCCCAGATCCGGGTCTACCGCCAGAAGATCAGCTCGACGACGTCGATGCGCAAGATCTTCAAGGCGATGGAACTGATCGCTACCTCGCGCATCGGTAAGGCCCGCGCCCGCTTGGCAGCTTCACTGCCTTACGCAAACGCGATCACCCGTGCCGTTTCTGCTGTCGCAAGCCAGAGCGAAATCGATCACCCGCTCGTCACCGAGCCGGAACAGATCCGCCGTGCCGCCGTCCTGGTTATCACCTCGGACCGTGGCCTGGCTGGTTCTTACTCGGCGAGCGTGCTCAAGCAGGCCGAAGGACTCAACGAACTTCTCCGAGCAGAGGGCAAGGAAGTCAAGACCTACCTGGTTGGCCGTAAGGCCCAGGCATACTTCGACTTCCGCAACCGTTCGTACTCCCGCGTATGGACCGGCGGAACGGACGCACCGGAATTCAAGACTGCAAGGGAAGTCGGTGCCGCTCTTCTCGAAGAGTTCGCCAATGACTTCGCTGAGGGTGGCGTGGACGAGATCCACGTCGTTTACACCCGCTTCAAGTCGATGGTGACGCAGGAACCCACAGTTGTTCGTCTGCTGCCGCTCGAAGTTGAAGAGCAGACGGTCAGTGAGTCCGAGCTTCTGCCTCTGTACGAATTTGAACCAGAATCGGAGCAAGTGCTTGACGCACTGCTGCCGCGTTACATCGAGTCCCGCATCTTCGCAGCAATGCTGCAGGCAGCAGCTTCCGAGCTCGCCGCCCGCCAGCGTGCAATGAAGTCGGCAGGCGACAACGCGACCGATCTGATCAAGAAGTACACGCGTCTGCGCAACACGGCCCGCCAGGCTGAGATCACGCAGGAGCTTTCCGAAATCGTGGCCGGCGCCGACGCCCTGAGCGCGTAGCCGCCGGTGTCTGGTTCGGCGCAAGCTGCACCTGCACCAAATAGATAAACTTAACCCCACGCCATCTACTGAGTGAAGTGAGAGAGATGACTGCCACCGCTACCGAGCACGCAGCTGCAACGGCCGGCGCCACCGGCCGTATTGCCCGTGTCATTGGCCCGGTTGTCGACGTCGAATTCCCGGCTGACGCAATCCCGTCGATCTACCATGCGCTTACCACTGAGATCACTCTCAACGGTGAGACCAAGACCATCACGTTCGAGACCTCCCAGCACCTGGGTGACAACCTCGTCCGCGCCATCGCCCTGCAGGCCACCGACGGACTTGTCCGCGGCACGTCCGTGCAGGACACCGGTGCCCCGATCTCCGTGCCTGTAGGCGACGGAGTCAAGGGCCACATCTTCAACGTCCTTGGCAAGCCGCTTGACGTTGACGAGTCCGAGATCAAGGCTGACGCTTACTGGCCGATCCACCGCAAGGCTCCCGCCTTCGCATCCCTCGAGGGCTCCACGGAGATGCTCGAGACCGGTATCAAGGTCATTGACCTTCTCACCCCGTACATCAAGGGTGGAAAGATCGGTCTGTTCGGTGGCGCCGGTGTCGGCAAGACCGTCCTGATCCAGGAAATGATCACCCGTGTTGCCCGTAACTTCGGTGGTACTTCGGTGTTCGCCGGTGTTGGCGAGCGTACCCGTGAAGGCAACGACCTTTGGGTTGAAATGGAAGAGGCAGGCGTCCTCAAGGACACCGCCCTTGTGTTCGGCCAGATGGACGAGCCGCCGGGAACGCGCCTGAGGGTCGCCCTGTCTGCGCTCACAATGGCGGAGTACTTCCGCGATGTGCAGAACCAGGACGTGCTGCTCTTCATCGACAACATCTTCCGCTTCACCCAGGCCGGTTCCGAGGTCTCCACCCTGCTCGGCCGCATGCCGTCCGCAGTTGGTTACCAGCCGAACCTCGCCGACGAGATGGGCCTCCTGCAGGAACGCATCACCTCGACCAAGGGGCACTCGATCACGTCGATGCAGGCCATCTACGTGCCCGCAGATGACTACACCGACCCGGCTCCGGCAACGACCTTCGCACACCTCGACGCGACCACGGAACTTTCCCGTGAAATCGCATCCCGTGGTCTGTACCCGGCCGTTGACCCGCTGACGTCGACGTCCCGCATCCTGGACCCGCAGTACATCGGCAAGGACCACTACAACACGGCTGTCCGCGTGAAGCAGATCCTGCAGAAGAACAAGGAACTCCAGGACATCATCGCCATCCTCGGTGTTGACGAACTGTCCGAAGAAGACAAGATCGTCGTGTCTCGTGCACGCCGCATCCAGCAGTTCCTGTCCCAGAACACCTACACCGCCAAGCAGTTCACCGGCGTCGAGGGCTCCACCGTGTCCATCAAGGACACCGTGGAAGGCTTCACGGCTATCTGCGACGGCGAGCTGGACCACATCGCAGAGCAGGCGTTCTTCAACGTCGGCGGCCTGGATGACGTCGAGCGCCAGTGGGCCAAGATCCAGGAACAGACCAAGTAGTATGGCTGAGCTCGAGGTTGAGATTGTCGCAGCGGACCACTTTGTGTGGTCTGGTGCGGCCAAGATGGTCAAGGCCCGGACCAGCGATGGTGAAATCGGGATCCTGCCGGGCCACTCGCCGCTCCTCGCCATCCTGGCCGAGGGCGAGCTGGCCATCGAGCCGGTTTCCGGAGACCGCTTGTCGGTAGTTGTGGACGGCGGGTTCTTCTCCGTCGACAACAACCGCGTGGTGATCGTCGCTGACAACGCCCAGCTGGGCGAAGCAGCTACTGCGGGGATCCGATAGCAAGACCTTGATGGACGATTCTGCTATTCCGTTCATCGCCTTGGCAACGGCGTTTACGTTGCTGATTTTTATACTGTGCCTCGTAGGGGTGCGCCGCTTCAATTTGCGGCGCGCCCTGGGCACGGTCGACGCCTCCATTTGCATGGCTGGAAACAGCTGGCGGATGGGGGTTTGTCGTTATCAGGACTCGGACCTCGAGTGGTTCCGTTTGCTCTCCCTCAGCTTCCGTCCGAGGCACAGCTTTCGGCGCAGCTCCTTGGAACTCCTGGGTCGCCGGAAGCCAACCGAAGAAGAACTGACGAGGCTGCAGCCCGACGTCGTGGTCGTAGAACTCCAGCATGAAGGCCAGCGGTTCATGCTCGCGATGAGATTTGATGCCTACGCCGGGTTGTCTTCCTGGCTGGAAGCCGGCCCCGTGGTGGGCGTCGGCACCTGGCGCTGAGGACTGTGGACTTTCTTGACAAATTAAGCCTTGTTGATGGTCCATTCTTTTGGACTATCCTTGGCGCGGGAATTGCCGGGGGAGCATTCCTGCTCTTTCGACCAAGCTGGCGCTGGGTGCTCTTCATTGTTGCGGCCGTTGTCGTGGCAATCGGAGTTGTGGCACTCATCCACTGGTTGCTCGTCAACGTTCTCATCGTGTTCCCTGAGGACCTCTCCTTCGAAGTTCTCGCGTGGTCCGTGGTTGCCTTCTCAGCGCTGGCCCTCTTTCTGTTCCGGCTCCCTGGTTCTTCGTGGCGTGTCAGGAGCGCCGCCGCAGGCTCGTTTGTGGCCGTTTTGCTCCTTGCTTCGCTTCAGATCAACAGCTATTTCGGCCTCAACCACACGGCAGCAGATCTTTTCGGCCACAATGTGGGGCGGATTCCGGAGCTTGGGGACGAGTTCAAGAAGGTTGCTTCGGAACCCCTGCCGGTGTCAGCGCATGGTGCGGGAATAGTCCGCAGGGCATCGATTCCGGGGACCGAATCCGGTTTCAAGGCGCAGGATGCTTTTATCTACCTGCCGCCGGCCTACCTGGCCACCGACCGAACCCAACTACCCGTGCTGGTTTTGTTTGCCGGCCAGCCCGGACGTCCCGCCGATTGGCTGACCGGCGGGCTACTCGAACCGACGATGAATGCCTTCGCGGCAAAACATGGTGGAGCAGCGCCGGTTGTGGTGGTGGTCGATCCAAACGGTTCCGATACTGCAAACACCATGTGCGTGGATAGCCGGATCGCCCGTGCCGACACGTACCTCGCGGTCGATGTTCCGCGCTGGATCAACTCGACTCTCGGCGTGTCCGCCGATCCAAGGAAATGGGCCGTCGGCGGGTTTTCCTTCGGTGCGACTTGTGCCATGCAGATGACTACCCTTCATCCTGAAATCTATCCTTCCTTCATTGCTTTCTCGGGCGAGCGAGAGCCTTCGCTTGGTCCCGACCGCCAGAGGACCATCCAGACCGCATTCGGCGGAGACCCTGCGGCTTTCGATGCCTTGACTCCGCTGACCTTGATGAAAAAGCAAAGCTACGCAGGGCATGCAGGCTTCATAGCGGTGGGTACCGCTGACGGTGAGTTCAGTCATTTCGCCACCGAGCTTGCGACGGCGGCCCGCGGTGCCGGATTCGACATCAGGCAGGCTTCGGTTTCGGGAGCCGGCCACTCGTGGGCGGTGGCCGTGCAGGAGTTTCCTTCCGCACTGGATTTCCTGGCTCCGCGGTGGGGGATCACGCAATGAGCACCCAGGAAGCCCAATTGTCCAAGGACCAAGCATCCGTGCACGAGGACGCCAAGCCCGCACGGAAGATGGTGGCAGCGCTCGTTCGGGCCCTGGTTGGAAACGTGGGTGCACACATTGGTGCAATCCCCTTCACCGTGCTGGTGCTCGCGCTCTACCTGCTTACTCCAGCGATCTTCGATCCCGACGTCGCGTCCAGCCCTGATGCGTTGAGGCACCTCACCGGCGTGAGTGGTGGCGGATTGAAGTCAGGGGACTGGTGGTCCATCTGGACCTCGATGTTCTTTGCTGTCAATCCCTTCGACTACGTTACGAGCTCGCTGCTGCTCGTCGTGCTATTGGGGTCCTCAGAGCGCAAATTGGGATGGTTCCGCACGGCCGCAGGGTTCCTTGGTGGCCAGTTTGCCACGGTCACTGCTTTCCTGCTGGTGGTCCAGGTCGCCGCCTACGCCGACGACGGCTGGTTGGGACGGATGATGGACGCCAGCACTTCCGGTCCCCTTCCCGCAACCCTCTTCGTCTCGATGGCCGCCAGCGGTCTTCTTCCCACGCTGTGGCGCCGGCGGCTCAGGGCGACAGTTGTGTCATTGGCACTTCTCCTGGTCCTCTACGTTGGCGATCCCTCGGCTGTCATGGCGCTCACCGGTGCGCTGGTAGGACTGGGGGGCGGTCTCTGGCTCCAACTCGACCAGGGCATACCACCGAGCCATCGCGCAACCAGGCGTGAGACGCGAAACCTGTTATCACTCATGGTGGCGATTTTCGGCGTCGGACCCCTCGTAGCCGGCGCCGTGCGGAGCCCCGCGGGGCCGTTGGCATTGCTCCGTGAGATGGTCCTGAACCCTGTCCCCACACTCACGCAGCTGCAGGCCAACTGCGGCGGCACCGTGGACATCAAATGCCTGGAACTTGGACGCCAGGGCTATCCCGGCCCAGCCGGAGTAGCCCTGGCCGTCGTACCCGCATTGCTTCTCCTCATTTGTGCGGTGGGCATGCGTCAAGGGAGGCGCTTGGCGCTGAAGATCGCCATTGGCGTACAGCTCGGTGTGGTGGCACTGTCCTTCGCCTACCTGGTTTTGTTTGCCAGCATTCCGCACTTTCCAGGACGTGCCCGCACCGTGGTCCTGGGGTCCGCAGTGTTCCATATCCTGACCCTCGCGCTGGTTCCTCTCATCCTGGCAGTTCTGCTTTTCCTGTTCAGGGGCAACTTTGTGGTGGCGTCGAGGGCGCTTCTTCGCCGAAAGATGGCGTTGCTGGCTGGCGGAACGTGGGTTGTATTGGCGAGTGCCTACACAGGGGCCTGGCTCGGCTCGGGCGGCATGGCGCACGACGGCGGCGTCTTGGGGCTCGTTGCCGAACTCGCCCGGCAATATCTCCCCCTGCCGATACCGACGGCTTTTGGGCGAGTGTTCGCCGAGCGGAGCGCCGCCGAATCAATATTGTTCGCCTGGTCGGGGATTATTTTCTGGCTTGTGGCACTCGCCGCGGTGTGGATGCTGCTCCTCAAGCGGCAACACGGTCCTGGCGGCGACGATCCGGCCCGGCAAGTGGCAAGGGATTTGGTCAAGCGCGGCGGAGAGTCCCTCTCCTGGATGGCGCTATGGGAGCCGAACAAGTTCTGGTTCACTCCCGGAACGGACGCCGGGATTGCCTACCAGCAGCATGGAAACGTTGCACTGACCCTCGCCGGCCCGTTCGGCGTTCCCGAACAGGCCCGCGCCGCGACCGAAGGTTTCCTCGACTACTGTGCGGACCACGCATTGGTGCCGTGCCTCTACTCCTGCACCGAGGAATTGTGGCCGATGTTGCAATCCACGGGATTTCGCCGTATTGCCGTCGCCCAGGAAACCCGGCTGTTCATCCGCGACCTCGAGTTCACGGGCAAAGCATGGCAAAATGTCCGCACAGCCAAGAACCGGGCGCTCAAAGCCGGCGTTGAAGTCCGGTGGGGACGCTATTCAAAGTTCTCCCAGCACATCCGTTCCCAACTTGGCGAGGTGTCAGAAGAATGGGCCGCCAGGAAGAAAGTACCTGAAATGGGCTTTACCCTGGGTTCCCTCGACGAGCTGATGGACGACGACGTGCTGTGTTGCATAGCCGTCGACAGCAAAGGGTTTGTCTACGGGGTCACCAGTTGGCTTCCGGTGTTTCGTGAGGGTCGAGTGGTTAGCTGGACATTGGACTTCATGCGCCGGCGCGGTGATGCGTTCCCGGGCATCATGGAATTCATGATTGCCTCAGCAGTGCAGGAGTTGCGTCACGGCGTGGAGGTCATTTCCCTGTCTGGTTCGCCGTTGGCCGGGGATCCCGAGGAGTTCTCCAGCGGGGACGCCGGTATGGCGGGCATTCTCGACCTTGTTGGAAGGACCTTGGAACCTGTTTACGGATTCCGATCGCTGGCGCGCTTCAAATCCAGGTTCCAGCCCGAGTACAGGACCCTCTATATGTACTACCAGGACAGCTTGGAGATTCCCGCGATCGGCGCTGCGCTAAGCCGGGCATATTTGCCAGGGCTGTCCGTTCGGCAAACTGCCAGGCTTCTTCGCACCCTCGTTGCCTGAGAACCCAACTAACTCGCATTTGTTGTCGTTTTGACGGCTCATAGCGACAACAAATGCGAGCCAGTTGGGAAGGAGAAAGGGGTCCCGCATTCTGCGCGGAACCCCTTCCTTGAACCTGCCAGGCAGAATTCAAGCAGTCAAACTAGACGGCGGTTACGCCGGTGGCCTGCGGGCCCTTTGCGCCCTGACCGATCTCGAACTGAACACGCTGGTTCTCGTCGAGGGTGCGGAATCCGCCGGTCTGGATCTCGGAGTAGTGGACAAAGACGTCGCCTTCTGCGTCGTCCGGGGTAATGAAGCCGAAGCCCTTTTCAGCGTTGAACCACTTGACGGTGCCCAGTGCCATTTTTGTTTCTCCTCATTGTGGAACTATTAAGTCCGGCACACCGCGTGCCGACCTTGGTTACTCCGCGAGAAGACCTGGTATTCCGTCCAAGCCAGGCTTGGTTGGCTTCGCAGGAGCTTCACGCTCGCAACACGTCTTGCGAGCATGAATCACACCTACACAAAGACTGCTACAACACTTTCATGGCGGCTACTGGAGGTCAACGGTCTGTTCGGGAATTCCGACAAATTTTAAGTAAAAAGAAGGTAACGGAAGAAAGCGGCTCCCGCCATTGGGCGTTTGCGAATTCGGCCTAGGCCAGCCAATCCCCATTGCGCAATACGCCCGCGAGTTGCAGTTCTTTGTCCACGACTACCAGATCGGCCCGCAGGCCCCTTCGAAGGCCGCCGAGTTCATCGGAGAGTCCCAAGACTGCGGCTGGAACCGCCGTCGCCGACGAAACGGCGTCGGCGAGCCGGACTCCGGCTGCAACGGTGCGCCGGACGACGTCGAGCATGGTGGCAGTACCGCCGGCGATGGAGCCGGTGGCATCCAAGGTGGCCACGCCGTCCGTCACGGTCACCGGCGAGGGGCCCAGCATGTAGTTTCCGTCGGAGAGTCCCGCTGCTGCCATTGAATCGGTCACGAGGACAACGTTCGCGGCACCTACCAGCTGAAAAACGGTTGCCACGGTGCTTGGATCGAGGTGGGTCCCGTCCGCAATCAGTTCCACTACGGCTTTCCCTTCTTGGGCCGTGCGAAGGGAGGCGGCCACGGGGCCGGGGGAGCGGTGGTGCATGGGAGGCATGCCGTTGAACAAGTGAGTGACAGTCGGCAAAGAGCTGACGCCGTCGAATCCAGCGGATTCCAAGCCCTCGCGTGCCGCGGTGAGCGAGGCAGCAGCCGTTGCGTCGTCGCAATCCGTATGGCCAAGTGACGGCGTGACTCCGTGGAACGTCATGAGGTCCACCAATGCTGCGGCGCCGGGAAGCTCGGGGGCATAAGTCATCGTGGCGAGCTTGCCTGCAGCGGCTTCTACCAGCTCGTTCATGAGATCCAGGTCCGGCTCAAGCAGGTAGGCCGGGTTTTGCGCGCCGCAGCGGGCATGTGAGAGGAAGGGTCCCTCCAAGTGGATACCCGCCACAAGCCCTTCATCGGCCAAACGCACGTATAGCTCGATGCCGCGGAGGAGGTCCTCCCGGGACGCCGTGACCATGCTGGCGAGCAAGGTTGTGGTTCCGGACCGGTGCAGGAAATCGATGGCCTTGCGCGCCGAGGATTCGTCGGCCCCCGGGAAGTCGCCACCGTTGCCGCCGTGGCAATGCAAATCCACGAAACCGGGAACGATGTAACGTTCCGTGGGGAAATCCGTCCGCGGCGTTTCCTCGAAGCCTTCAAAGGAAGCTTCGTGGAATTCGGCGGCCGGCCCGGCAAAGGCGATACGATCGTCCTCCACTGCCACCAGGCCATCTTCGATCACCACGCCGTCACTGACGATCGTTCCGGTAATAAGGTGGCGCACAGGCGCAGAAGAAGCTGCAGGCCGGTCTGGGACAGTCATGCTTTGATTCTAGTTGCCTGTGGTTGCCTCGGACCCGGTTTAGCCCAGGATGAAGGCGGGGTCAACCGGACCACCTAGAACAAGCGCGACTCGCTGTCATCTACGCCGCGCATGGCGTCATAGTCCAGGGTGATGCAATCGATTCCACGGTCGTTGGCAAGGACTTTGGCCTGCGGCTTGATCTGCTGGGCGGCGAAAATGCCCCGTACCGGTGCCAGTAACGGATCGCGGTTGAGCAGCTCGAGGTACCGCGTGAGCTGCTCGACGCCGTCGATGTCGCCACGCCGCTTGAGTTCGACGGCGACTGTCCGGCCGTCGCTGTCCCTGGCGAGGATGTCCACCGGCCCGATGGCGGTGAAGTACTCACGGCGGATGAGCGAATAGCCGGCCCCGAGGGTTTCGATCTGCTCGGCAAGAAGTCGCTGCAGGTCGGCCTCGACGCCATCCTTGATGAGCCCGGGGTCGGTTCCGAGGTCGTGGGACGTGTCGTGGAGGTGCTGGTAGATGTTGATGATGAGCCGGTCATCGGTCTTGGCCGATTGCACTGTCCACTGCTCCACCACGCCTTCTTCGACCTCGGTCTCCTCCGGCGTGGTCACACGAAGGGTAGCGGGCGGGCTCATCCAGTTCAGCGGCTTGTAGGAGCCGCCGTCGGAGTGGACCAGCACCGAACCATCGGATTTGACGAGCAAAAGCCGGGTGGCAAGCGGGAGGTGGGCCTTGAGGCGGCCAACGTAATCAACGGAACAACGGGCTATGACGAGTCGCACCCGCTCCACTTTACTTCCTCTGCCGTTTGCATTCTGCGACTGGGGCAGAATGGAGGCATGCCCCGCTCCAACCGCCCCCGACGCACCGAATCAGCCAAGGCAAGCTGGAAACGGACAGGCGAGTCGCCGGAACTGGATCTGGAACGCGCCCGTTCGGGCATCGCCCGCAGGGAAAGCGCCCCCGACGGCGACTGGATGGTCCGGACCATGACCGCACGGAATGCCGAGAAGACCTATATCTGCCCCGGTTGTTCGATGGCCATCATGCCCGGAATCGCCCACTTGGTGGTGTGGTCCGAGACGCACCTCTTCGGCGAAGCCGCAGGATTGGCGGAACGCCGGCACTGGCACAACAACTGCTGGACAGGCCGCACGTACAGATACCGCTGAGCACTTAAGCTTGGAAGCATGAGTTTCGATCCTGCGTCCCTCGTTTTCAGCCAACCGGAGTCTGCAACTGATATCCGGGCGTCGACGGTTCTGCCGGCGCGCCGCGAGAACGTGGAGTTCCTCACTGATGACGGCAATCGGCTCGTGGGAGAGTTGGCGTTGCCGGAATCCGGTGAGGTCACGGCAACGTTGATTACCCTGCACCCGCTGCCTACTCACGGCGGATTCATGGATTCGCACGTCTATCGCAAGGCGTCCTATCGACTTCCGGCACTGGCCGGCGTCGCGGTTTTGCGCTTCAACACCCGGGGGACGCATTCGCCCCGGGGTACCAGCCAGGGGCACTTCGACGAAGGAATCGGTGAAAGGTACGACGTCGAAGCCGCCGTTCGCTTCGCGGTGGAACGCGGGCTTCCGAACCGTTGGTTGGTGGGTTGGTCTTTTGGTACTGAGCTGGCCTTGATGTACGGGGCAGTTGAACCTGTGGCGTCCCAGGTGGAGGGCGCCGTGCTGCTGTCACCACCGCTGCACCGGGCGACTGATGTGCACCTGAAGGAATGGGCCGCCTCGGGAAAGCCACTGACCGTCCTGGTTCCGGAACACGACGACTATCTTCAGCCTGCTGAGGCCGCTGAGCGATTCAGCCTGGTGCCCCAGGCCAGTGTCCTGGGGATCGACGGCGCCAAGCACCTGTGGGTCGGGGAGAAGTATGCGGCACGGGTTTTGGACGAGATCGTCGACGACGTGACGGAAGCCGGCGCGGGACCTCACGGCTTGCCGCGCCAATGGACGGGTCTGGTAGCTACCGCGTGACCGGTGGCCGCCGGCTGGCCAGTTGCTTGGCCCCAGGCCATCGCAAGGCCTAGTGGCGGTCCTGCCGGATGATGAAGACTTCCTTGATCAGCAGCATGATGGCTGCCGCCGTCGGGATGGCAATCAAGGCGCCGAGGACGCCCAGCAAACTGCCGCCTGCAATCACCGAGATCACGGCGACTGCGCCGGGAACAGCGACCGCCTTCTGCATGATGCGCGGGGAGATGAAATAGGCCTCAAATTGCAGATAGGCGAAGTAGCAGATGGCGTAGATCACGGCCGTTTGCCACCCGGCGGTCAAGGCCACCAGAATGACCACCACGGCGGCGATCATTCCTCCCACCAGGGGTATGAACGCGAGCAGGGCCACCACGAAAGCCAGAAGGACGCTGAACGGGATCCCCAGGATACTCATGACGATGAAAGCGAACAATGCGTTGAGCAAGGCCACACAAACTTGGCCGATCACGTAGTTGCCCACCGAACGCGTGATTTCCTCTGACAGAGCCTCCACACGCGGCCTGCGCGAGCGGGGGGCAAGCCTGTAGCCCCACCTCTTCATGGCAGGCAGTGCACCGAGGAAGTAAAGGCTGAGGACCAGGACGATCAGCGTCCCGAACACGCCGTTGGCCACAGTGGAACCGAAACCGACCACACCGCCGAAGATGCCACCCATGGCGTCCGGGTTCTTGACGAATTTGTCCAGCTCCTGGCTGATCCTGTCGCGGACGCCGAACTGGCTGTCCAAGGACCGGAAGAAATCGGAATCCACGAAACCGCGGATCCAATCAGGAGCCTGCCGCACGATCTGCGAGACCTGTTCCACGATCGTGGGGATGAGAGTGCCAAAAAACGCTGCCACCCCGGCAACAACCGCTCCGACCGCGATGACGACCCCGGCAGGGCGCGGAATCCTTCGTCCCTCAAGCCAACCAACCACGGGATCCAAGCCCAGTGCAATGAACAAAGCGGTCACGATCCATAGCAACAGCTGGGCGGTATTGGTACCGATGTAGTACAACAATAGAGCGACACCGACGCCGGCCGTGCCCATGAATCCGACATAGAGCGGATGCTGCGCGGACATCCTCGGACCGGGGGAGCCGAAGCGCGGACCGCCGGATTCGTCCTGCTCGGCCTCGACTGTTTCATCATGCTCAAGCTCGGGCGGCATCTCGAAACGCACCCGCGGCTGTGCGCCCGGAATGGGCTGGCGGAGCCGGCGCACGAAGGAAGCCATCAGCCCCTCGCCGTGATCCCTGCCGTCCTGGGCGGACCCGTTGGCCAAACCATCCAGGCTGGTCCCGGGCTGTTGTTCGGCCGGAGTCGGACCCTTGCGCTCTTTCACGTGTTTTAGCTGCCTTTTCGTTCCGCGTTCAGGCCCCGGCGGTGCCCGATGTGATGTTGTTCGCCACACTATCAGCAGGCGGGAATTGGCGGATTCCAGGGGCCAAGCGGTGCGCCGGGAGCCTCCGTGGCAGGACTCCGAACTGACTCTTCGGTAACAAAACCGTTACCCTTGAAGTTCAACGACCGCTGATGATTGGTATTCCTGTGCGATTGAAGACTGCAGTTTCGCTGGTGCTGCTTGGCCTGCTGACACTGTTGGCCGGTGTTGGCCAGCTGACCTTTTGGGCTCCGGCCGAGACCGTGACCGCGTCCGCTCCCGGCGACGCCAAAGCCGCTCCGCTGACGGTGATCAACCAAAGCGTGCTGACCCACAAAGGCGGTCCCACAAAGATCAGCGTCAAGGGCGATGGCAATTTCGTACTGGCTGTTGGCCGCCCGGATGACGTCGATGCATGGGTAGGAAAGACCGCACACAACAGCGTCAACGGGGTCTCCGAGGACGGCAAGTCCCTCCAAGTCGCGGGCACTGACGGCGAAGCGACAGCTCCATCCCCGGCCGGATCGGACCTGTGGGTTGAAACCCAGAACGCCAACGGTCAGCTGGACTACACCTTTACTCCGCCCGCGAGTGGCAACTGGTCGCTGCTCTTGGCCAGCGACGGAACCAAGCCCGCGCCGTCGTCGATCTCCGTGACGTTCCGCAACGATGCCACCATGCCGTGGGCCGTCCCGCTCATCGTCATTGGCGCGATCCTCATGCTCGCGGGTGTGGCGCTGCCTTTCGTCAACAAGCTCACACGCGGCCGAGGCCGGGGCCCTCGCCCAAGCGATCCCGCCGACGGCGGGAAGACAAACGAGAACGCGGAAGTCGATAATGGCGCTGCGGGCGAGGACACCAAGAAGAGCACGGGCGGCGGTCCTGCGCTCCGTGTCTCGATCGTGGCTGCCGCAGTGGCAGCTGCCCTCGTTGGTGGCACTGCGGCAGGCGCCCAGGCGAGCGATACCCCTTCTCCCTCAGGGTCACCCACCGCGAGCCCGTCAGAGACCTCCGGGGCCCCGTCTGCCCCTGTCTTGGTGGACGCCCAACTCAAACGCATCCTGGAACAGGTCGCCAGCGCAGTGGCCGCCGGCGATGCCGCGCGTGATGCCGCCAAGCTCGCTCCCCGGGTTGACGGCGCGGAGCTTCAGGTGCGGACGCAGAACTACAAGATCCGGTCCCAGGTTGCAACGCACGAGGCACGGATGCCCGTCCGGTCCAGCAAGTTGCTGGGCAGCGTCATTACTACTCAGCGCAACTGGCCGCGCACGGTGATCGCCGTGACGCAGGGCGACGGCAACGTGGTTCCCCAGGTTCTGACTCTTGTGCAGGCTTCGGCGCGGGAGAACTACAAGCTCAAGAGTGCCTCTCCGCTCCAGCCCGGGACGTCTTTCCCGGCGATCCCCTTGGGCGGAACCCAGCAGGTAGCAGCAGAGGACAAGTCCGGGCTGCAGTACAGCGGGACCGAGGCGCTGGCCGCCCTGGGTGATCGCCTGACCAAGGCGGACTCAGCTTTCAAGGACAAGCTGGTGGAGGGAACCAACTCGCCCTACATTGCCGATGTCCTGGACTACCAGGCCAGCACCGTGAAGGCCGGCGCCAATGGAAACTTCACCTTCACCCACACCCCCACTCCGGCGGACACGGCAGTGTTCAGGACGTCCGACGGCGGTGCTGTGGTTGTGGGAAAGCTGGACTTCGATTTCACCAGCAAGCCCAAGTCTGATGGCGACACGCTGACTGTGGACAAAGCTGCGGCTGTGCTTGCCGGCGGGGATTCCACGAAAGTGGGCCTCGTGCAGACCTTCGCGGAGTCAGTAGCCGTGTACATTCCGCCGGCTGGTTCGACTGCTCCGATGAAGCTCGTTGCCGCGGTCCGCGGTCTGGTGGGAGCCAGCTTCAAGTAGGCAAATGCTCGTGGCGCAGCGGTTAGAGTGGACGGTATGAGTTCGCCAGGATCCCGTCCCGTCTCTCCAGCCGCTGCCAGCCAGCTCAACCTTCGCGGCGCCGTCGACCTCTCTGCATTGCGGCGCCCTGCGCCGTCGGCATCGAGCGGTGTCCCGGCTGCCTCAGGGGGAAGCAGCGGAAGTACCCAGCCCCTGCGAGTAGATGCCACCGAGGCTAATTTCCAAGACCTCGTGCAGCTGTCCTCGCAGATTCCGGTCCTTTTCCTCTTGTGGTCCAACCGCTCCTTGGAATCATCGAATCTGCTGCAGAGCCTCGAAACTGTTGTCGAAGGTTTCGCCGGCAAAGTCGTCCTGGCCGCGGCGGATGTTGACGCGTTCCCGCAGCTTGCGCAGGCATTCCAGATCCAGGCCATCCCCACCGCTGTCGCAGTGTTGAAAGGCCAGCCTGTGCCGCTGTTCGAAGGGCCCGCCTCGGACCAGGAAATCCGCAGCCTTATCGATGAACTCCTCAAGGTGGCCGAAGCCAACGGAGTGACGGGCAGCATCGGCGACGGCGCCCCTGCCGCTGAGGCCCCGCCTTTGCCACCCCTGCACCAAACAGCCTTCGATGCCATTGAGGCGGGGGACTACGCCGCTGCCGCGATCGCTTACCGTCAGGCGCTTGCCGAGAAGCCCGCTGACTCGGAAGCGAAGGCCGGACTCGCGCAGGTGGAACTGATGGGCCGCCTTGAGTCCTTGACCGCGACAGAAGTCGAAGCCCTGCGCCACCAGGCCGCGGAGGAACCGGACAGCATCGAAGTGCAGCTCAGCGTGGCGGATCTGGACATCTCGGGGGGCCACATCGAGGACGCGTTCAACCGCATCATTGCCTTCATCGGCCGCAATTTCGGGCCTGAGCGCGAAACCGCGCGTGTACGCCTGCTCGAGCTGTTCGATGTCGTCGGCATTTCGGACCAACGTGTGGCCAAGGCCCGGCAAGGCCTCGCTCGGGTCCTCTTCTAATGACGCAGCCGGCGTTGTTCAGCCCGCTCCAGCTACGCTCCCTGACCTTGCCTCATCGAGGCTGGGTATCACCGATGTGCCAGTACAGTTGCTCGGCCGACGGCGATGGCGGGGTACCCAACGATTGGCACCTGGTGCACCTTGGAGCGTTTGCCACGGGCGGTGCGGCCCTTATACTCACCGAGGCGGCAGCCGTGAGCCCCGAGGGGCGGATCAGCCCGAGGGACGCCGGGCTGTATACGGTTGAGCAGGCGGCCGCCTGGGAGCGGATCGTGGACTTTGTACACCGCAACAGCGCCATAGGCGGCAAAATCGGCGCCCAACTGGCACACGCCGGGCGCAAGGCTTCGACTTATTGGCCATTTGCTGAACAGGACGGATCCGTTGCGGAGGCCGACGGCGGCTGGGTCCCCCGGGGCCCGGGCGACGAAGCCTTTGCCGGGCTGGCCACCCCTGTTGCGATGAGCGAGGCGGACATCCAGGCCGTGATTTCCGATTTCGCGGCGGCGGCCGTGCGGGCAGTGGATGCGGGTTTCGACACCCTCGAGATCCACGGCGCCCATGGCTACCTTCTGCATGAGTTCCAAAGCCCACTGATCAATAAGCGCGATGATTCCTGGGGAGGCAGTGAGGACGGCCGTAGCCGCCTGACGCTTGCGGTCATCGATGCCGTCCGTGCCGTCATCCCCGACTCGATGCCGTTGTTGCTGCGGATTTCGGCCAGCGACTGGGCCGAGGGTGGCGTGGACATTGACACCTCGGTGCGTCTGGCCCGGGCGGCGTCCGAGCGCGGTGTGGACTTGGTGGATGTCTCTAGCGGCGGCGCTGTGGCCCATCAGCGGATCAAAGCCGGCCCTGGCTATCAGACGGGATTCTCTGAGCAGATCCGGCGCGAGGCGGGCGTCCCTACCGGGGCTGTAGGATTCCTGACGTCCTCCGGGCAAGCCGAACATACCGTGGCCACCGGCCAAGCCGACGGCGTCTTCATGGCCCGCGCGGCACTCCGGGATCCGCACTGGTGGCTTCGTGCAGCTTTTGAACTTGGGTTCCCCTTGGAGTGGGCGCCGCAGTATCAGCGCGCGGTTCCGCGGCACAGCTTCTGACGCCAAGCGTTTGGAGATCTAATCCTTTGCACATCTAGTCCTTTGGGATGAGGCAGGTCCGGAGGGGTGGTCCGGAGTTCCCCCTCAGGGACGAGCCCCGGAAGCCTTGCCGGGACTAGGCTGGCTGCATGAGTGTCCAGCTTCCCGATTCCGCTTCCACCTTCCGGGTGCCCGCCTTGGCGCTTCGCGGACTGGCCAAACGCTTCGGCGGCAAGATCGCCGTCGACGGCATCAGCCTGGATGTGCCCGCCGGCTCCTTCTACGGAGTGGTTGGTCCCAACGGGGCGGGCAAGACGACCACGTTGTCCATGGCAACGGGGCTCCTGCGGCCGGATTTCGGAACTGCCTTCATTCATGGCGTGGACGTATGGGCGAAGCCTCTGGAAGCCAAGAAACTGATGGGGATATTGCCGGACGGTGTGAGGCTCTTCGACAGATTGACCGGTGAACAGCTGGTCACGTATGCGGGCCTGCTTCGCGGCATGGACAGGGAAATCGTTGCCCAGAGGGTAGGGGAACTGCTTGAAGCACTGGATCTCAGCGGCGACGCGGGCACCCTCGTGGTGGACTATTCCGCCGGCATGACAAAGAAGATCGCACTGGCCTCGGCGCTCATCCATGCGCCAAGGCTGTTGGTGCTGGACGAGCCCTTTGAATCGGTGGATCCAATCTCAGCTGCCAACATCAGGGGGATCCTGGACAATTATGTGTCCTCGGGAGGAACCGTGATCGTCTCAAGCCACGTCATGGACCTGGTGCAGCGCATGTGCGACCACGTGGCCGTGGTCGCGGCGGGCAGGGTGTTGGCTGCCGGAACCGTGGATGAGGTCCGCGACGGCGCCACGCTCGAGGACCGCTTTGTGCAGTTGGTGGGCGGCGGAAACCGGACGAAAGGCCTGGAATGGTTGCGCACCTTCTGAGCCTGAAATGGCGGCTCCTGCTGAACGGCTTCCGGCGCAGTCCGGGCCAGATCGTGGGGATCGCGATCGGTGGGCTCTACGCATTAGGAGTCGTGGCGGCCCTGATTGCGGTCCTTGTCGCCTTGCGGTGGGCCGATACTGAGACCGCACATACCGCCGTCGTCCTCGGCGGCGCTGCTGCGATCCTGGCCTGGGCTGTGGTGCCGCTGATGGCTTCGGCCGCGGATATGACGCTTGACCCTTCCCGCTTCACGACGTCGGCGATCCCCATGCGCCAGCTGCTGACCGGACTTGCCCTCGCCGGATTCATCGGATTGCCGGGCTTGTCCACCCTGTTGGTGGCTTTGTTCACTGCGGCAACATGGTGGCGAAGTGCGCCGGCGGTGGCCGGTGCCCTGGTGGGTGCCGTGCTGGGCGTCCTCAGCTGTGTGGTGCTGTCGAAAGTGGTAACGACGGCGACAGCCAGCCTCGCTGCCTCCCGTCGCTTCAAGGATGCGAGCAGCATTGTGGTCTTTGTGCCGCTTGTCTTGATGGGACCGATCGTGGCTGGCGTCGTCGGAGGAGTGTCCAGTTCCACCGACTATCTTCCCGGACTCGCCCGGACGGTCTCCTGGACTCCCCTCGGCGCTCCCTGGGCCCTTGGTGGGGATCTGGCATCGGGAGATGCCGCGGGCGCCGGCATTAAGACGCTCATCTCGTTGGCCACTCTCCTCGCGTTGTTTGCATGTTGGAATGCACTGCTCAAGCGGGCGCTGGTTACTCCGAGATACTCCGGCGGATCAGGGAAACGCGGCGGAAAACTTGGCTTGTTCGGGCTTCTGCCGGCAACTCCTACCGGCGCTGTTGCGGCTCGCGCCCTCACCTACTGGCTCCGTGATCCGCGCTATGCGGCCGCACTGACTGTGGTCCCGTTGCTGCCGGTGATCTTCCTGTTCGAATCCGGGCAGTCCGGAGGCTACTCCATGCTGATGGTCCTCGGGCCCCTGACTGCTTTTGTCCTCGCCTGGTCCATCGCAGCCGATGTTTCGTACGACAACACCGCGTTTGCCTTGCATCTGGCCACCGGGGTCCGCGGCATCGACGACCGGCTTGGCCGGGCCCTTGCTTGCCTGGCCTTCGCGCTCCCCGTGGTGCTGATTTTCGCCGTCGGGCCATTTTTCCTGACGGGAGATTGGGGCTGGCTGCCCGGTATTCTTGGACTTTCCTTGGGCGTATTGTTTACGGGCCTCGGGTTGTCTTCCATCGTGTCGGCGCGGTACACGTCAAGCGTGCCGTTGCCCGGTGACAGCCCGTTCAAGAAGCCGCCAGGCAACGTTGCCCAGACACTGGCCGTCCAGTTCGGAGGAATGGCGGTCCTGCTTGTCCTGCTCCTTCCCGAACTTGTGCTCGTGATTGTCCAGTCCGTCACGGGCGATCCGTTGTGGGGGTGGATCAATCTTGCAATGGGCGCACTTCTTGGAGTAGTTCTCTTCGTGGCGGGTGTCCGGATCGGCGGCCGCTGGCTTGACCGACGCGGGCCGGAACTCTTTGCTCAACTCAGCGTCCACCGTTGATTCCATGAGCGACAATGACAAGATATGGGACATGGGATAACCTGAAAGTCGAACCAGTCGATCCGGGAAACTCAGCCAGAAAGGTCGTGGACCATGGAAGTTGTCATCCTTCCGGGAAGCAAGCAGATCGGGGCACTTGCCGCTGATGCCATCGAGTCGCTGCTTCGTCGAAAGCCGAACGCTGTCCTGGGCCTCGCCACGGGCTCGTCTCCGCTCCCTGTCTACGACGAGCTTGCGCGCCGCCACCAGGAAAGGGGCCTTGACTTCAGCCAGGCCCACGCTTTCGCCCTGGACGAATACGTAGGGCTCGAGCCTGGACATCCGGAATCGTACCGTGAAGTCATCCGGCGCGAATTCACGGACAGGGTCAACATCGACCCCGCGAACGTCCATAGCCCAGACGGTACCGCAGCCGACCTTCCTGCAGCGTGCCAGGCGTATGAGGACTCCATGCGGGCACTCGGCGGCGTTGACCTGCAGATTCTCGGTGTGGGGACCGATGGCCACATCGGATTCAATGAGCCCGGCTCGTCGCTCGCCTCGCGGACCCGGATCAAGACGCTGATCGAGCAGACACGCAAGGACAACGCCCGCTTCTTCAAGAGCATCGACGACGTCCCGCACCACGTGGTCACGCAGGGGCTCGGAACCATCATGGATGCCCGGCATGTTGTCCTGATTGCCACCGGGGCGCAGAAAGCCCAGGCTGTCCGGGACTTTGTGGAAGGGCCCGTCGCAGCCATCTGCGCCGCGTCGGTGCTGCAGATGCACCAGCACGCCACCATCCTGATTGATGAAGCTGCCGCTTCCTCGCTCAAGCTTGCCGACTACTACCGCCACACGTACGACAACAAGCCGAAGTGGCAGAGCATCTGATCGCGAAGCTGCAGCGGCTAAGATGGATGGCATGACGACGCTGCCTCCGGACCCATTCGAAAACGATCCCATGCGCGAGCTTTCCGGAGCCGGAACTTCCACTGCAACCATTGAGCGCGAGGAAGTGCGCCAGGAAGTGGAACCCGGTGACCGGGAGCGTTTCTCGCACTATGTCCGCAAGGAAAAGATCATGGAGTCCGCCCTGACAGGCGCACCCGTGATTGCGCTGTGCGGCAAAGTGTGGACTCCTGGCCGGGATCCGCAGAAGTTCCCGGTCTGCCCCGAGTGTAAAGAAATCTATGACGGACTTCGCCCTGGTAACGACGGCGGAGACAAGGGCAGCGGATCGGGCGACTCCAAGTAGTCAGCAAGTCCCAGCAGTGAGCAATCCCTAGTAGTTGGATATTTCCTAGTAGCAGGAGGGGGAGTTTTTTGTCCTGCCTGTTTGCTTCCATGCGTGATCCGGCGCATCCGGAAAAGATTGGTGTTTTTGTGGTTATTTGGGTTTCGCTGGCTACAGCGGCCTTGCTTGGAATCGTCGCTGCCTCGCGCAGCGGCCTGCATGGAGCTGCGCCTGGTGGCGTGGCCCGCGGCCTGATCGCCGCGAGTCAGGCAGACACCAGGCGGGTGGAATCCGCGTGACTGAAACACTTTTCGGCGGCCCTGCGCTGCCCCCGGCGTATCCGGAACGCGCGGCCTGGGGAACCGCCCCGAAACTGCGCGCCTGGCAGCAGGAAGCCCTGGATCTGTATTTGACCACCAACCCCCGTGATTTTCTCGCGGTGGCCACGCCGGGTGCCGGTAAGACCACGTTCGCTCTCCGGATCGCTTCGACGCTCATTGACAACGGAACCGTCAACCGCGTGACGATCGTTGCTCCCACCGACCACTTGAAGCGCCAGTGGGCGGACGCCGCCGCCAAGGTGGGCATTGCCATCGACCCCAACTTCAAGAATTCCGACGGCCAGCACGGCAGGGGTTTTGTCGGCGTCGCGGTGACGTATGCACAAGTGGCCA
Source organism: Arthrobacter rhizophilus (assembly GCF_026241105.1). Lineage (GTDB taxonomy): Bacteria > Actinomycetota > Actinomycetes > Actinomycetales > Micrococcaceae > Arthrobacter. Next base: position 493,680 of record NZ_JAPFFT010000001.1, read on the forward strand.
GCAAACCGATGCTCCACCGCGCCAAGACCGAGGCCGCCCGCACGCTGGTCATCCTTGACGAAATCCACCACGGTGGAGAGGCATTGTCCTGGGGCGACGGATTGCGGGAGGCCTTCGATCCCGCTACAAGGCGATTGGCCCTCACAGGGACGCCTTTCCGTTCCGATACTTCGCCGATTCCTTTCGTCGAATATGCCGAAGACCGCGACGGCATCCGCCGATCGAAGGCGGACTACACCTACGGCTACGGCAACGCCTTGAGGGACCATGTTGTCCGCCCTGTGCTGTTCATGGCCTACTCGGGCCAGATGCGGTGGCGTACCAGCGCCGGCGACGAAATGGCGGCTTCCCTCGGCGAGGCCGCCGTGACCAAGGACGTCACCTCCCAGGCCTGGCGGACCGCGCTGAACGCCAGCGGCGAATGGATCCCAGCGGTTCTTGCCGCCGCGGACAAGCGCCTCAGCGAGGTGCGCCGTACCGTGCCCGACGCCGGAGGCCTCGTCATTGCAACGGACCACGACGACGCCCGTGCGTACGCCGGCCAGCTCAAGAAGATCACGGGTCAGTCGCCCACGGTGATTCTGTCCGATGATTCCAAGGCTTCGCACAAGATCGAGGAGTTCACCGAGAGCGAAAAGCGCTGGATGGTGGCTGTCCGCATGGTGTCCGAAGGCGTTGACGTCCCCCGGCTTTCGGTCGGCGTCTACGCGACGTCCACGTCCACGCCGCTGTTCTTCGCCCAGGCCGTGGGCCGTTTCGTCCGTGCCCGCAAGCGCGGCGAGACGGCGTCGGTGTTCCTGCCCTCCGTGCCGCCCCTCATGGCCCTCGCCAACTCCATGGAGGCTGAGCGGGACCATGCCTTGGACCGGCCTGAGAAGGAAGATCCGGACGGTCTCTTCAACCCCGAAGAGAACCTGATGGCCGAGGCCAACCGCGAGGAGAAGGCGTCGGACTCCTTGGAAAAGGGCAAGTTCGAAGCACTCGATTCCCAGGCGTCCTTTGACCGCGTGCTGTTCGACGGCGGCGAATTCGGTACGGGAGCAGATATCGGTTCCGAGGACGAACTTGATTTCCTCGGGATTCCGGGGCTGCTTGATGCCGAACAGGTGGGAACTTTGCTCAGGCAACGCCAGCATGATCAGCAGTCGCGGAAGAAGCGTCAGTCGCCGTTGGCGGCCGCAGCGTCACCCGCGGTTCCGGACCACCGGATGCTGATGGATCTGCGCAACGAGCTTGCCAAGAACGTAGCGGCGTGGTCTGCCCGCACAGGCACTCCGCACGGCGTCGTTCATAACAAATTGCGCGAGGTGTGCGGCGGGCCGGCCGTCGCCCAAGCGAACGAAGACCAATTGCAGTCGCGACTGCGCAAGCTTCAGGATTGGTTCATCGGGCGGAAGTAGAGCCGCTTGACTCCCTGGCCGGGATTCCCGGCTTTAGCTCTGTCCCAGTTCGACGCCGTTTTCCTCGAGTTCCGCGTAGGTCTCGCCAAGATCTTCCGCGATTCCTGCGGTGAGTTCGCCGATCACTGTCACGGAGTAGCCGGCCTGGACGGCATCCAAAGCCGTGGCCTTGACGCAATAGTCGGTGGCTATCCCCACCACCACCACTTCTTCCACTCCGTGGCTTTGCAGCCAGTCGTCGAGGCCCAGCGCGTCTTCATCCAGTTCGACGGAGGGGACGGCGCCGGGTGCGAGCTCGCCCGTGGGCACCTCGTCTTCGGGTGCCAGGACTCCTTCGAACCCTGAGTACGCCGCGGTGTACTGTCCCTTGCGGAAATAGGCCTGGATGTACTCGGCATCCAGGTCCGGGTGGAGCTCAGCGCCCTTGCTCCCGGCGCGGCAATGCGGAGGCCAACTGTCCACCAGGTCCGGCGTGTCCGAAAAATGGTTGCCCGGGTCCACGTGCCAGTCCTGTGTGGCCACGATGTGGTCGAAATGCTGGTGATTGGAATCGAGGTATTCGCTGATGGCTGCGGCTGTGGCAGCGCCGCCTTCCACGGCAAGGGATCCGCCCTCGCAGAAGTCGTTCTGGACGTCGACGATGATCAGGGCCCGGGACATTCAGTCCTCCTCGTAGATGGTGGGGATTGCCGGCTCGCCGCGTTGCAACCTCCGGACCACGGGAGGGAGCTCAGCCATGGTGGCTGCATGGCGGTCCTGTGCCCGGACTACCCCTTCGTGCCCTGTCCACCCAGGGAGCAGTTCACCATTCTTGATGAACTGCTGGAGCAGCGGGCGGTCGTTGCCGTCGTCTTCCGGCCGGTGTCCGATGCCTACGATCTCGTGCGTTGCGATGCCGTGTTCGTCAAGTTTGCGGAGGGCGTATTTGCGCCCGCCCACACTGGCCTTGTTCTTGGCAACCTTGGCGACAGAGACGAATTCCCCGGCATCGTTGGTGCGGCTGACCAGCTTGTAGACCATGCTGGCCGTCGGCGCTCCTGATCCGGTGACCAGGGAGGTGCCCACGCCGTACACATCCACCGGAGCCGACTGGAGGGCCGCGATGGCGTATTCATCCAGGTCCGAGGTGACGACGATCCTGGTGTTGACGTTGCCGAGACTGTCCAGAAGCTCGCGAACCCATTGTGCCTGGGCCACCAGGTCTCCGGAATCCAAGCGGACCGCTCCGAGCTTGTCACCCGCGAGTTCGACGGCGGTGCGAACCCCGGTCCCGACGTCGTAGGTGTCTACCAGAAGCGTTGTTCCCGGCCCGAACGCGGAGATCTGCGCTTCGAAGGCCTCGCGCTCCGTATCGTGCAGGAGCGTGAACGAGTGGGCCGCGGTGCCTACGGTCTTGATGCCGTAACGGCGGCCGGCCTCAAGGTTGGAGGTACTGCCAAAGCCGGCGATGACCGCGGCCCGTGCGGCCGCCGTCGCGGATTCCTCCTGGGTGCGCCGGGAGCCCATCTCGATGCAGGGGCGGTTCCCGGCGGCACTGGTCATGCGGGAGGCGGCCGAAGCTATGGCGGTGTCGTGGTTGAGCACGGACAGGATGTAGGTTTCCAGGATGCACGCTTCCGCGAACGTGGATTCGACGATCAGGATGGGGGAGCCGGGGAAGTATGCTTCACCTTCGGGATAGCCCCAGATGTCGCCGGAGAACCTGTAGTCGGCCAGGAAGTCCAGGGTTTGCCTGTCCACCACTTTGTGCTGGTCCAGGAAGGCGAGTTCGGCGTCGCCGAAACGGAAGTCCTTGATTCCCTCGAGCAGCCGGCCGGTGCCGGCGACGATGCCGTAGCGGCGCCCATCTGGCAGGCGGCGGGCGAAGGCCTCGAAAACCGAGCGCCGGTGCGCCGCCCCTGAATGCAGGGCAGCTTCCAGCATTGTTAGCTCATAGTGATCGGTGTACAACGACGTGCGGGGATGGTCCCAGGCGACGGATCTACTCACGAATTCACTCTAGTCCCCACCGGCTCCCAGGTCTCGCTTCGCTCGACCCGGGCCCCTCGCCGGCGTGGGCCCATCCACCGGCTCCCAGGTCTCGCTTCGCTCGACCCGGGGCCCTCGCCGGCGTGGGCCCACCCACCGCCATTAGAATGGACAGATGACCACTACCGCCGCCCCCGGCACCTGCGCAGCCACAGACATAGGCATAAAGGGAGAGGAACGGACGGACATCGCGGAGCAGTCGTCCACCGACGTCCTCAGCGCTGCTGACATCCCTTGGAACCTGGTGGTCTGGAACGATCCCGTCAATCTCATGAGCTATGTGAGTTACGTGTTCCAGAGCTACTTCGGCTATTCCGAGGCGAAATCCAACAAACTCATGCTCGAGGTCCATAGGAAGGGCCGTTCGATCGTGGCGTACGGTGGCAAGGAACAGGTTGAGCAGCACGCGGTTGCCATGCACGGCTACGGTTTGTGGGCAACGGTTGAAAAGGCGAGCAGCAGCGGCGATGGCCGGGGACGCAAGGGTGGCGCACGTGGCTAAGGCTTTCAAGTACGGACTCAAAGGGATCACCGGCTACCTTGAGCCCGCCGAGCGCGAACTCCTGCGCGGCCTTCTGGACGATGTCATTTCCATGCTGGAACCGGAGCTGTCCCAGAATGAAGACCCCTTGACGGCCCTGATCGGCCTGGACATGAATGTCAAGGAACCGTCCGATCGCGCCTTGCTCAGGCTGTTGCCAAACGTCATGAAGAACGACGACGCCGCCTCCCTCGAGTTCCGCCAGCTCACCGAGCGCTCGCTGAGGGAAGGAAAAATCGGTGCGCTTCGGGCCGCAGCGATGGGCCTGGACCGCAACGAGCTTGTGCTCACGCCGGAAGAAGCCAAGCTCTGGTCCATGGCGCTCAACGACGTCCGCCTGGTGCTGGCCGAGCGCCTCGATATCCGTGACGAAGCCGATGCCGACCATGTCCACGCCATGCAGGACTGGTCCCAGGCCGAAGACGTAGAGAGCTATCTGGCGCTCGTGTACAACTTCACCACCTGGCTCCAGGAATCGCTGGTGCAGGCCATGATGGCATCGATAGACCGGAAATCCTGAGGTGAAATTAGATGTGCTCACTGCCTTCCGTGTGACAAAACAGACACGAGGCCCCCGCCACAAGTCATGGCTGCGGCACATGCCTTGGCTTATTCTCTAAGAATCATGAACTCAGCATCGGATACGGTATCGGGTGGGGAGAGCGCCGCACCGGCGCGGGAATCCCAGCGCAAGCCGGAAACACTGAACAACAACGCAGACAACACTTTGCTGGGATCACGCCCCATAGGTGTCTTCGATTCCGGCGTGGGCGGCCTTACTGTGGCGCGGTCGATCATCGACCAATTGCCCAATGAGTCCATCATCTACGTGGGGGACACCGCCAACGGCCCTTACGGACCTCTTCCCATCGCCGAAGTCCGGGCCAACGCCCTCGGGGTCATGGACGAGCTCGTGGACTCCGGCGTCAAGCTTCTGACGATCGCCTGCAATTCAGCCTCGGCCGCAGTTTTGCGCGATGCCAGGGAGCGATACACGGCCCGCTACGGGATTCCCGTCATTGAGGTCATCCAGCCGGCGGTCCGCCGGGCGGTGTCCGCTACGCGATCTGGCCGGATAGGTGTCATCGGGACATCGGCCACAGTAGGTTCCCGGGCCTACGAGGACACCTTTGCCGCCGCCCCGGACCTGAGTATCACCTCGGTGGCCTGTCCGGAATTCGTAAACTTCGTGGAGGCCGGCATCACCACCGGTCCCGAGCTCCTGGCCGCAGCCCACGAGTACCTGGAACCGCTCAGAGATGCCGGAGTGGACACCGTGGTGTTGGGTTGCACGCACTATCCGCTGCTGACGGGAGTGATCTCATACGTCATGGGGGAGGACGTCACCCTTGTGTCGAGCGCCGAGGAGACTGCCAAAGACGTGTACCGCGCCCTGGCCACGCACGGGATCCAGCGCACCGACGCCAGCCTGCCGCGGCACGACTTCATGGCGACCGGCGATGCAGTCCAGTTCGAATTCCTGGCGCGCCGCTTCCTCGGCCCTGAGGTCCTGTCCGTGCGCCACGTGGACCATGTAGCCGCGCAGTATCCGACAGGAAGCCTCGCGCGCATCACCCCGGAAATGCTGGAGGCCGCCCGCACGGGAGGCCACCATGCGAGGACCTCCAACTTCGTTGATCCTGCAGCCTTCACCGTAAACGAATTCGGCGCGGCCCGCGGGGGCCGCATCCAGTGAAACTGACCATTGTTGGCTGCACGGGTTCCTTTCCCGGGCCGGGCTCTCCGGCGTCGTGCTACTTGCTGACCGCGCAAGACGGCGAACGCCAGTGGAAGATCGTCATGGACCTAGGCAGTGGTGCGCTCGGGGCCATCCAGCGGTACACGGACCTTGAGGACATCGACGCGATCTTCCTGACCCATTTGCACCCGGACCACTGCATGGATCTGTGCGGACTGCACGTGGCCGTCCGCTGGAAGCCAGGCGGTTGGGGTCGGGACAGGATCCCCGTGTGGGGGCCCGCCGCGACGGCCGACCGGATGGCCACTGCCTACGGGCTGGAACTGGACCCCGGAATGCACGATGAGTTCGACTTCAGCAACTGGAGTGAACGCCAGTCCGTGCAGCTTGGACCGTTCACGGTGACGCCGTATGCCGTGAACCACCCGGTGGAAGAGGCCTACGCATTGCGCGTAGAGGTCACCGAGCCGGGCAAGGATGGAAGTCCCGTCACCAGGATCCTGACGTACTCGGGAGACACCGACTCGTGCCGGGGACTTGAGGATGCAGCCCGCAACGCGGATCTCTTCCTGTGCGAGGCAGCCTTCGAAGAAGGCCGCGACGACGACATCAAGGATGTGCACCTGACCGGCAAGCGCGCGGGGCAGGCAGCCACAGCCGCGGGAGCCCGGCGGCTCCTCCTGACTCACATCCCCGTGTGGACGTCACAGACCAAGGTTATGGCAGAGGCGCGGCCCGAGTTCGCCGGCGATGTCGCCGTCGCGGTCGCCGGGGTTCACTACACCGTCTGAACCCGCAGTCCAACTGCGCAGTCCGGCGAGGGCCGGGGGATCGCTAAGCTTGCAGTATGACTTCCGAAGCCACATCTGTCCCCGTCATCCGTGCCGACGGCCGCACGCCTGATCAGCTCCGTCCCATCAGCATTACGCGCGGCTGGTCCAAGCAGGCCGAAGGCTCGGCCCTGATCGAATTCGGCAACACCCGCGTGCTGTGCACAGCGTCCTTGACTGAAGGCGTGCCGCGCTGGCTCAAAGGTGAAGGCCGGGGCTGGGTCACGGCCGAATATGCCATGCTGCCGCGGGCCACGAACACCCGTTCCGACCGTGAGTCGGTCAAGGGACGGATCGGCGGACGCACGCACGAGATTTCGCGCCTGATCGGCCGGTCGCTGCGTTCCATCATCGACACCAAGGCGCTTGGCGAGAACACGATCGTGCTGGACTGCGATGTCCTCCAGGCCGACGGCGGAACCCGCACCGCAGCGATCACGGGCGCCTACGTGGCGCTCGCCGAAGCGATCCGCTTCGCCCGGGAGAACAAGATGATCGCAAAGAACGCGCAGCCGCTGATCGACACGATCGCTGCCGTCTCTGTAGGGATCATCGACGGCATCCCCATGCTGGACCTGCCTTATGTAGAGGACGTGCGTGCCGAAACCGATATGAACGTGGTGGTCACCGGCTCGGGGAAGTTCGTAGAGGTCCAGGGAACCGCCGAGGGAGCCCCGTTCGACCGCGATGAGCTGAATGCCCTGCTGGACCTTGCCCTCATTGGCACGGGCGAGCTGGCGGCGATCCAGCGCGAGACCCTGGCCGAGGCCCCGTGAGCGAGGCAATGCCCGCAGCTGTCCCGCGACTCGTTCTCGCCACCCACAACAAGGGCAAACTGGGCGAGCTCCGGGAACTCCTCAGGGGACAGGTCCCAGGGCTCGACGTCGATACCCAGGTGATTGACGCGGCCGCGGCCGGAGCCCCCGACGTTGCAGAGACCGGGGTAACTTTTGCCGAGAACTCCCTGCTCAAGGCACGGGCCGTGGCTGAAGCCACCGGACTGGTGGCGATTGCCGATGATTCCGGGCTCGCCGTGGACGTGCTGGGTGGAGCTCCCGGCATCTTCTCGGCCCGTTGGTCCGGCCGGCATGGTGACGATGGCGCCAATCTCCAACTCTTGCTGGCGCAATTGTCCGACGTCCCCGACGCACACCGTGGAGCGGCGTTTGTCTGCGCGGCAGCGCTCGCTGTACCCGACGCCGTCGACGGCGGTGGCCGGGAGGTGGTCGAGTACGGCCAGTTGGAAGGCACCCTCTTGCGCGAACCCCGGGGTGCGGGTGGATTCGGCTACGACCCCGTGCTGCAGCCCCAAGGCTTGGACCGCAGCTGCGCCGAGCTGAGTTCCGAGGAAAAGAACGCCATCAGCCACCGTGGCAAGGCGTTCCGGGCGCTGCTTCCGGCCATCGTGGACGCCCTGCGCTAGAAACGCGAATGGCACCCCGCAACTGCAGGGTGCCATTCGACGTGATGGGGCCGGCTCAGCTATTCGCTGCGCTTGCCGGCTTCGTGTTCTTCGATGAACTCCTCGACGGGTTCTGTTCCACGATCGGTGGCCCTGCGCTTCGCCAGGAAGCCGCGGATGACCTCGATTGCGACCGGGACCACTGAGAGCAGCACGATGACCACAAAGATGATGTCGAGGTTGTCCCGGACCCACGGCACCTTGTCGCCCAGAAGGTATCCGAGCAGCGTGACGCCGCCGCCCCAGAGCACGGCGCCGATGACGTTGAAGATGAAGAACTTGCGCTTGTCCATTTGCGCGACGCCGACGATCACCGGGACGAAGGTGCGGATGATCGGGACGAAGCGGGCCAGGATCAAGGCCTTGCCGCCGTGCTTTTCGAAGAAGGCGTGTGCGCTTTCTACATTCTCCCGCTTGAACAGCTTGGAATCAGGCTTGTTGAAAATGGCAGGTCCGGCCTTGGAGCCAATGAGGTAGCCGCTCTGGTTGCCGATGATCGCCGACACAATGATCAGGGCAGCAAGTGCCCAGATATTGAACTTGATGGTGTCCGTGGCCACGAGCAAGCCCGCAGTGAAGAGCATGGAATCGCCAGGGAGGAAGAAGCCCACCAGGAGCCCTGTCTCTGCGAACACAATTCCGCAGACAACCAGGACTACCCACGGCGCCAAAGCGGGGTTGGCCAGGAAGACCTGGGGGTTCAACCAGTCAGGGAGAAGCGCGGACATGTGCGGCTGCACCTGTCCTGCGCCCCCCAAAGCGGACACGGCAAAGTGGTTCATCGCAGAAAGGGTCACCCTTCAAGGGTACGGGACAACCGCCGTCGGGCCCTGAGACATCCGCTGGGGGTGTCTGACAGACACTGCCACCAGCCGCCCGGCGTGCGTAGCGTGGTGGATGTGGACAGAAGAGACGACATCCGTGCGTTCCTGATCTCGCGTCGAGCGAAGATCAGCCCGGAGCAGGCCGGCATCCCCGCGTACGGGGAGTTGCGCCGTGTTCCCGGCTTGCGCCGTGAGGAAGTGGCGCAACTCGCGGGAGTGAGCGCGGACTACTACACCCGTCTGGAACGCGGCAGTATTCGCGGCGTCTCTGACGCTGTGCTCGAGGCTGTGTCATCGGCCCTTCAGTTGGACGAGGCTGAGCGGGCGCACCTGATGGATCTGGCGAGGACGGCCAACGCCCCGTCGCGTGGGTTGCCACGCCGGCCACCGCAGCAAAGGGTCCGTCCCGGGGTGCAGCGTCTGCTTGACGGGATGACCGGAGCGGTCGCCATCGTGCAGGACGGCCGTTCGGACGTCCTGGCCGCCAACCTGTTGGGCCGGGCGCTGTACGGGCCGGTGTTCAGTTTCGCCTCACAGTTAAACTCCTCCTCGCCGTCGGGGCCGGACATTTCGTCCCGGCTGCCGAACCAGGCGCGCTATCTCTTCCTTGATCCGGGCGCGGGGGACTTCTACCCTGATTGGCGCGCGATCGCAGCGACCACCGTCGCGATGTTGCGTTTGGAATCGGGGCGGAACCCCGACGACCGCGTGTTGAACGAGCTGGTCGGGGAGCTGACCACACGCAGCGCGCTGTTCGCCGCGCTTTGGGCCGGACACGATGTGCGGATCCACGCCGCGGGCACGAAGCGCTTCCACCACCCGCTCGCCGGGGACTTGTCCCTGCAGTTCGAGACGCTGGACCTTCCCGGCGATGAGGGTCAGACCCTGTTCACCTTCACGGCGGAGCCTGGCTCCGCGTCCGGGAACACGCTGGCGTTCCTTGCCAGCTGGGCGGCATCGCCTCCCGGAACAACTACCCCCGGCACCCCCGCCGGTGGATCCACCTCCCCAGGCCTGCCTTCCCATTCGCGGCCAGGGACACCCAACGCAGGAAAGACGCCCCATGCCTGAGCAGGATTACCAAGCAGGACCGACGGAGAGCAGGATCGAGAAGCAGGTCTGGTTCGTCACCGGAGCCGGCCGCGGCATGGGCACCGACATCGCGAAGGCAGCCCTGGCCGCCGGCCACGGGGTGGTTGCCACCGGCCGCAACCCCGAAAAAGTCGCCGAGGCCCTTGGCGAGAACGAGGACCTGCTGGCCGTGACGCTCGACGTCACCGACCCCGATGATGCGAAGGCGGCCGTCCAGGCCGCCGTCGACCGCTTCGGCCGGATCGACGTGCTCGTGAACAATGCCGGCAACTTTTACGCCGGGTTCTTCGAGGAAATCAGCCCGGAGGATTTCCGGGCACAGATCGAAACCACCATGTTCGGGCCCATGAACGTCACCCGTGCGGCCCTGCCGGTCCTGCGGGCCCAGCGCTCGGGCCTGGTCGTCACGATCTCTTCGACCGCCGGTATCGCGGGCGGGGAGTTCCTGACCGCCTATGCCGCGTCCAAGTTCGGAGTCGAAGGCTGGGCCGAATCCCTCGCCCCTGAAATCGCGCCCTTCGGTATCCGCACCATGCTCGTCGAGCCGGGGTTTTTCCGGACCGAGTTGCTCACGCCGGAATCCACGAGCTACGCGGAATCCACCATTGAGGACTACGCCGAACGCACCGAGCAGACGGTCACGGCGTGGAAGAGCATGAACGGCCTGCAGGGCGGAGACCCCGCCAAGCTCGCGGATGCACTGATCCGACTGGCCGAGCTGGAGGATCCTCCACTCCGGTTCGCCGCAGGGTTGGACGCTGTGGGTGTCTTCGAGCAGCGGGCCAAGGCTCTCCGGGCTCAGGCCGAGGCCCACCGTCATCTCTCCAGCAACCTCGCCTACAACGACGCTTGAGGACACCATGACACGTGCGTCGATGCAGCCCGCCTCGCAACAGGCCACATCTGAGGGATCGTTCCGAAGCCCGAGGTTCCCGTGGGGAGGTCTTCTGATCCTCGCTGCGGCAGGCTTCACAGCCGTCACCACCGAACTCCTTCCGTCCGGACTGCTGCCCCAGATCAGCAGGGACCTGGGGGTGGTGGAATCAGCTGTGGGCTCCCTCACGGCCGCCTATGCGGCAGTCATTGTCTTTACGGCCCTTCCCCTGGCGCGGCTGCTGGGCGGACGAATCCCGCGCAAACCGTTGTTGATCGCCACCGTGCTCGCGTTCGCACTAAGCAACGTGCTGTTGGCATCCAGCCCCAGCCTGGGCTTGGCAGTTGCCGCGAGGCTCCTCGGCGGTGTGGCCCACGGGATGCTGTGGTCAAGCATGGCCCCTTACGTTGCCAGGATCGTTCCAGCGCACTCTGTCGGAAAAGCAATGGCCATGGTCTTCAGTGGTAACAGCATCGCGCTTGCGGTCGGCGCTCCGATCGGCACACTCATGGGCTCGGTGCTCAGCTGGCGTGCCTCGTTCCTTGTCCTGGCCGGAGTCGGTGCGGTCCTCGCCTTGCTGGCGGTGTGGGTGCTCCCCGCCGCGCCCGACGAGGACGGCAGTACCAGGCCGACCCTCCGCGGAGCGCTGAAGCTGCCCGGCGTAATCGCGGTGGCCACGGCCTGGCCTCTCTTGCTCCTGGGCCACTTCACCCTTTTCACCTACATCGCCCCGTTCCTCCACGCGTCAGGCCTTCCGGATGCCTTCACCAGCATCTCCCTGTCCGTGGTGGGGGCTGCCAGCCTCGTGGGGATCTGGATCGCTGGTCTCACTGCCGATTCCTATCCGCGGCGCTCCCTGCTTTCAGCGGTCGCTCTGCTTGTGGTCTCCTTCGGCCTGTTGCCAGTAGTGGGCGGCACATGGGGTGGTGAACTCGTGCTGGTGACCGTGTGGGGAGCTGCGTTCGGGGCCGTCGGTATTTACAACCAGGCCGCGATCCTCCGCGCCGGCGGAGAGCACAAGGACGCTGCGAACGGCTTGACGGTGGTTACCATTCAACTGGGCATCGCCGTCGGCGCCGGGTACGGCGCTTTGGCCCTGACTGCTGTCGGCGCCCTGTGGGTGCCGCTAGCCGCGGCCGTCCCGACGGCGGCAGCCCTCGCAATCGTCATGGCCAGCCGCCGGGGCGGATACCCTGCTGGTCCACGCGAGCTGCTGGCCCCAGGACACCGGCCTTCCACATAACCGAGGCGCGAGGGCTTTGAACGGGCTCAGGTTGAGCCGGTGACCGTTGGGCCGGAACCGTACTCTTCACCTATGCTGAATGCTAAGCATGCTGATTATCCACAATCATTCTTAGGCAAAGGCCGGAGGCTGCTGGGACACGCGCGCGACGGCAGCACCGAGGCATTTGAACGGCCCGTGAGGCCACGATCGGAGGAACGAGATGAACGTCTTGATCAAACTGCTCGGCATGGCGGTGGGCATGGGCGCCGGAATCGCGGCGAATAAGGCCTTGGAGGCAGTCTGGAGCAAGTCCACCGGCAAGCATGCCCCCAAGGATGCGACTAATCTCGAGGACTCCTTGCCTGGCGTGGTGCTGTTTGCCCTCGCAGGGGCAGCAGTAGGGTCAGTCATCCACGTCCTGACCCAAAGGGCAACCAAGAAGGCTCTCGTCAATCTGCAGGAGACAGCAAGCGAAGTTTGAGGCCGCCGGTTGTTCGTGGTCTTGCCGTCGCGGACGCCCTCATCGTGGCGACAATCACTGGAGCACCGGGCGGCTCTTTCCCTCTGTAACCTTGACCAGTGGCATTGGACTTTACGGCGATCGACTTTGAAACTGCGAACGGCTTCAGGGGCTCGCCGTGCTCGGTCGGCCTCAGCAAGGTCCGCGGCGGAGTAGTGGTGGAGGAAGCCTCCTGGCTCATGCGCCCACCGGAAAACCACGACCACTTCCAGTACCACAACACACGAATCCACGGCATCCGGGCCGAGGACGTCGCCGGCGCTCCACGCTTTGGCGATCTCTTTCCCGAAATCGGGGCTTTCATCGGCGGCGATATTTTGGCGGCCCACAACGCAGCCTTCGATCTCGGCGTCATCCGATCCGGGCTTGAAGTGTCCGGGCTGCCCGGCCCGGCGTACGAATACGTTTGCACCGTGATGTTGTCCAGGCGCTGCTATTCCCTGGTGTCCAATTCCCTCCCCTACGCTGCTGAAGAGGCCGGCGTGCCCCTCGTGAACCATCACGATGCCGCCGAGGACGCCCGGGCCTGCGCGGGGATCCTGGTCGATATTGCACGCAGAAACGACGCGAATAGTATTGCCGAGCTCTACTTGTCCCTCGGCCTGGCCTTGCCAAAACAGCCGGCCTTTCAGCCGGGAGACGGCCTGTCCAAGCAAACCCTGGCTGCGCTCGCGGCCGTCGGGGCCGGTTCGCAACCTTCTGGCCGCTCCGGCGTCGTGAATGGCGCCGGCCAACTTGGGCGAGCCTGGAGCAACTGGCCGGAAGAGGGTACCAATCCGGTGCCGAACCCTGCTGCGGAACCGGGCCACCCGCTGTTCGGCCAGACAGTAGTTTTCACCGGTGAACTTGCCATTGCCCGGCCGGAAGCGAAACAGCGGGCCGCGGAGATGGGCGCACGCCCCGAGAGCCGCGTCACCGGAAGGACCACGGTCCTGGTGGTGGGCGATGGCTTCGTAGCAGGCGATCTGCGGAACGGTCGCCTCACGGGGAAAGCCAAGCGGGTCTTGGAGTTGCATGGCCGCGGCCAACAGATCGAGGTGCTTTCCGAGGGAGAGTTCCTGCAGATGGTCGGCGGAAGCTAGCAGCATCAATATTCACACGGAGCAACAAAGCTTCCCGTTGCGTGCCCGCACTCCTAGCCTTGAGCCATGACACAGGGAAAGAAGGCTGACACCGCACGGTTCACCGCAGGGACGCCGGCTCCGGCGGCCACCGGGTGGCGCGCCGTTTTCGCTTTCCCCAATCCTGTCAATGAGTACGCCGCGAGGATCACTGCGGGCCTTGTGGTTTTGGCTGCGGTGCTTACGCTCCTCACCGGCTTTGGCTGGGGGCTCGTGCTGATTGCGGCCGGTTTCTGGTTGCGGGTGTTGTTCGGGCCCAGGATCTCGCCGTTTGCCTTGTTGTCCGTGAAGGTCCTGGCACCCCGAGTCGGTCCTGCCAAGCTTGTCCCGGGTCCGCCCAAGCGCTTCGCACAAGGAATCGGCGCCGTGCTGAGTACCGCTGCCGTGGTTCTCTTCTTCGCCGGTTTCGCGCTGGGAGCGTGGATCCTTCTCGCCCTGCTGATTGTCGCAGCGTCCCTCGAGTCGTTTGTGGGATTCTGCCTTGGCTGCGCCATTTTCGGTTTCCTCCAGAAGCGTGGCCTCATTCCCGAGGAAGTTTGCGAAGCCTGCAATAACATCGCACTTCGCCAGGCCTGAACTGGCCTTTTCTAGCCGACCGTGACGGCAATCAACTGCTGCGCCATCGCGCGAATGACTTCCGGCGCCTCAAGGGCTTCCAGCCAGTCCGACGGCAGGGCGGCCTCACCGTGGAATGCCCCCAGGATATTGCCCGCGATGGAAGCGGTGGAGTCACTGTCACCGCTGTGATTCAGCGCAACGGCAACCGCCTGACGGAAATGGGCCGATGGATCGAGCCGTGCCTCTGCCGCAGGGGCAGTTGCCAACACGGCATAGAGTCCGACGGCGAGTGCCTCCTCCGCGAGCCAGCCTTCGCCCAGTTGCGCCGTGAGTTCTTCGGGGCTGAGCACGGCGCCTGTGGAGGATAGTTCCAGCGCTTGGCGAAGACGATCCAGGAGTTCAGGGGCGGGATCCGGCAATGCCGCCACCACACTCAAGGCATATTCAGCCGCAGTCCGTACATCCACGCCCGTGGCCAGTTTGTGCACCAGCACACTGAAGGCGCCGGCACTCTGCCGTGCCGAAGGGTGCCCGTGGGTCAGCGACGCGGCGTCAGTGCTCAGCTTGTAGACCGTGGCTTCGGAAATATGCGGGACCAGGCCAAATGGAGCGGATCGCATCACCGTGCCGCAGCCCTTCGATTCCGGATTGACAGGGCGAAATTTGGTCCCCATCTGGCCCGTGGCGAGTCCGCTCAGGCACGCTTTGCCCGGATGCCTGCGGTGCCGGAGCACTTCCTGGCTGTCAATCCAACGCGGTTGGGGAACGGGGGCCGATGCCGGCAAGGCCACGTCCTGGGTGGCGAGCCAGCGAAGATAAGCAAGCCAGAGGCACGCTGTTTCATCGGCGGCTACGCCGTCGTTGGCCCACTCAAGTGCTTCCACGAGGCCATCCACGGTGTACAGCGTCATCTGGGTGTCGTCCGAAAAGTGGGAGCCGCCGTCGAGCTGTCCGAAGGAGGTGAGTCCTGCCGCGCCGTATCGGGAGCGGATGGCGTCCACGTCGTCGAATTCCACCGCGTATCCGAGCGAATCGCCCAAGGCCCCTCCCAGCAGGCAGCCGAGGACCCGGGACTCGAAGGATGGCACGACGGAGGGGGACGGTAAAGCACTCATAGTGGTAATTTACCGCGGCTGCTTCGCCGGACTTCACATGCCCACTGATACCGTGGCTCCTGAACCAGGAGGCAGTGATGCGTGAACCCGCGTGGCGGAAAACCGGAAAGACGCCGGACTACAGATTCTCCCTCGCAAATGAGCGGACCTTCCTTGCCTGGATTCGCACTTCCTTGGCGCTGCTGGCGGGCGCCGTGGCGATCGATCAGCTTGCTCCGAATATCGCACCGCAGCCGGTGCGCATTGTCCTGTGCGTCGTGCTTTCAATCATTGGCGCGGGCCTCGCGACGCTTGCCTACCGACGGTGGGCGCAGATGGAGGCCGCTATGCGCAACGACCAAGCGTTGCCGTTCTCACGGGTCATGATGCTGATGACCATCGTGGTTGCCGTGGCAGCCTTCACGTTTGCTGTGTTGATCCTGGTGGCGCGTTGAGCGTCGAGGCCAGGGATTCGGGGCTGCAGCCGGAGCGCACCACGCTCGCTTGGCGCCGGACCCTTATTTCGCTTCTGGTTGTGGACCTGTTTATCTGGCGCAGGTGGCTGTCGGCCAAGTCCGGCGCGGGGCAAGTGCCCACTGGAATACCGGGGCTCGATTACCAAGGAATCTGCGCTTTGACGGCCGCCGCTGCGACGATCGTTCTGGGTGGCGTTGTTTGGGTAAGGTCCCGTCAGCTCCACCAGGGCGCGGACGAAGCGTCGGCCGTCCTCATGCTGGCCAGCGCGGGGTCCATCATCGCACTGGGTTGCGCGGCGGTCGCCGCGATCGCGCTTGGCGACTAGGCTCGGATTCAGGTAGCGTCCAGACTCGGCTGACAGGATGCTGCGGGGCACAACGCGCGATCTGCTGCGTGGCTAGCTGTTGCCGTGTGCCTCCGCAACGCGCCACCCGAACTTCGAACTAAGGAATCATCCGACATGACCACAACTGTGTCCGTTCCCTCCTCCCGCGGTACGGGGCTCATCGCCCGGGCGTCCGCTGAAGCTCTGGGGACGTTGTTCCTTGTGGTTATTGGCTTGGGTGTGCTCATCTTCATCAATCCCCAGGCGGTTCCGATGCCGGCGTCGCTGGCCAGCGGCCTCGCTGTTACCGCTGCCATGCTTGCCTTCGGCTACTTGTCGGGCGGGCATTTCAACCCGGCAGTCACCGTTGGCCACGTGATCGCGGGCCGCACGAAGCTTGTGGATGGGGCCGCCTACTTGGGTGCCCAGCTTGTGGGCGCTTTGCTGGGCGCACTGGCGATCTTCGCCGTCGTACGGACTGTTCCCGGGATCACCGACAGCCGCAACGTCTTTGACACCGCGACCTCGGGGTTCGGTGCCCATTCCAGCTTCCAGGTTCCGCTGACCGGCGTGATGCTCATAGAGGTACTCGGCGCGGCGATCCTGGTAGGAGTCTTCCTGGGGGTCACCGCCCGGCGGAACCCCAGCAAGGTTGCTGCACCGTTCGCCGTCGGCCTGACCGTCGCAGCGCTGCTGCAGTTGGGCCAGTCCACCGGCAACCTTGCCTTCAACCCCGCCCGCGCCACCGCGTCCGCAGTTTTCAGTTCCGGCTGGGCGCTGGAGCAGCTCTGGCTCTTCTGGGTGGCGCCCTTGGTGGGGGCAGCGATCGCGGGTCTCATCTTCCGCGGCTTTGGCGAGTCCGCTCCGGCGGTCGTCGCGGAGATTGAAGAACCGGCGCAGTCCGGCGAATGGGACGAAGAGTCCGACGACGACGCGGACGCCGCCGCGACTGAAGGCCCGGCAAAGGTTTCACCCGCTGTGCCCGCTGCGCCTGCCGCAGAAGTGAAGCCCGCCGTCGACCCCGCCCGTGATTTCTTCGACGGCAAGCGGGACTGAGACCGGAATTAGTTGCCCGGAAGGCCCCGATATTCCCGATGCCGCCGTGCCGCGCCAAAAATGTCTGTGCCTCCCGTTAGCGTGAAAACATGAAGCTTCTTCACACTTCGGATTGGCACCTGGGCCGCTCATTCCACGGCGTCGGGATGCTGGATGCCCAGCGCAACTTCATTGAGCAATTGCTGGCGGTTATCCGCGATCAATCGGTCGATGTCGTGCTGATTGCCGGAGACGTTTACGACCGTGCACTTCCCGGCCTTGATGTTGTGAAGCTTCTCGACGACGCCCTGGTTCGGATCACGGACGCCGGGGCCAGCGTGGTACTGACGAGCGGCAACCATGATTCCGCGATCCGCCTCGGGTTCGCCTCACGCCTGCTGGAGCGCGGGGGAGTCCATTTGAGGACACGGGTGGAGGACTTGGATTCCCCGGTCTTGTTCGCACTTGACGGGAGCGGCGCCGGCAAAGCCAATCCGGGGGCCCCGGTGATGGCCGTCTACGGCATTCCCTATCTTGAACCGAGGCTCGTTGCCGAACGGCTCAGCACACAAACGGCGAGTCATTTTGACGTCACCCAGGCAGCGGTGCAGCTGATTCACAAGGACATCGCCCGGAGAAGTGAGACGGGACCTGTGCATTCCGTAGTGCTGGCGCACACGTTCGCGAGTGGAGGTATCACCTCGGACAGCGAACGCGATCTGAGCGTCGGCGGATTGGGAGCAGTGCCACTCGATCTCTTCGATGGCTTTGGCTACACGGCTTTGGGCCATCTCCACGGGCGGCAGGAACTTTCCGAGCACGTCCGGTACTCGGGTTCGCCGCTGGCCTACTCGTTCTCCGAAGCCAAGCATCGGAAGGGCGCCTGGCTGATCGACGTCGGAGTTGACGGCGTGAGGAGCGTCGAGGAAATCTTGTGGGAGGCGCCGCGGGAGCTGGCGATTCTCAGGGGGAAGCTCGCCGGGCTTTTGGAGTCCGAGGAACACAACTGGGCCGAATCCGCCTACTGCCAGATCACCCTCACGGACTCAGCGCGCCCGGCGCAGGCCATGGAACAGTTGCGTACCCGTTTCCCGGACACACTGGTGTTGGGCTTTGACCCGGAGGACGCCGGGGGCAGGGCCAAGGCCAGCTACAGCAGCAGGCTTGCTGAAGCCGAGGACGATCTCGGCGTTTGCTGTGGTTTCCTTGACCATGTGCGCGGGAGGCCCGCTGACGAAACTGAACTTTCCGCCCTTCGTGAAGCATTGGAAGCGGTCCGGCTGGAAGGAGCGGAACTGTGAGAATCCACCGCCTTGAGATCGAGGCTTTCGGGCCGTTTGCCGGGGTTCAGTCGATCGACTTCGATCAACTGGGCGCCCGGGGTCTTTTCCTCCTGAACGGTGCAACCGGTGCCGGCAAGACGAGCGTGCTCGACGCCATTTGCTTTGCCTTGTACGGTTCGGTACCCGGCGCCCGCCAAGACGGCAAACGCTTGCGGAGCGATCACGCGGAACCGGCTGCAGAGCCCCGCGTTGTCTGCGAATTCTCGGCGCGCGGCAGGCGCTTCGAAGTCACCCGCTCCCCGGCGTGGGACAAGCCCAGTGCCCGCGGACGCAAAGGCTTCACCACCCAGCAGGCCAAGACCCTCTTGCGCGAACGGGTCAATGGTTCGTGGGAGGAGAAGAGTTCCCGCAACGACGAAGCAGGCGCGGAAATCGGTGATGTCCTCGGGATGGACCGGGAGCAGTTCACCAGGGTGGTCATGCTCCCGCAGGGAGACTTCGCGGCCTTCCTGCGTTCCAAGGCTTCCGACCGGCTGGACCTGCTGCAGAAACTCTTCGGCACCCAGCGTTTCGAAGCCATCGAGCAACAGTTGGCACTCCAGGCAAACGCCGCGCGCGCGGAAGTGGAGGACAACGGGAACGGTCTTCACTTGCTCCTGCAGCGGGCCGAATCGGAGTTCGCGCAGCTAGGCATTGAAGATTCAGTGGAGCCGGATGTCCATGACATAGTATCCGGCGCGGACACACCCGAACTCTGGCTCGGGCACCTGGAAGCACGGGCGCAGGCCGAATCGCTGGAGCGGCAAAAGTCTGCCACGTCCGCCGACGCCGCCACGCTTCAGCTGGCGGATAAGCTCAACTCTGCCCGGGAACGGGTTCAACGGCACGCGAAGCTCGACGCCGCCACGCGCCGCCGCGAAGCACTCTCTGCACGCGCGGCCGAAGTCCAGGAATTCCGCGACCGTCTTGGGCGTCACCGGAAGGCTGCCGTACTCGGTGGCCAGCTCGACGCCGTCGACCGTGCTGCGAGGGCACTGGACCTGGCGGCCTCGAAGGCCGAGTCGGCTAAGGCCAAACTCCTTGCGGCCTCGCTGGACGCAAGCGATCCCGCCGCGGCCTTGGCAAGGATTCGGGAAACCACGGCGGTCCTCGAAGCCCGGGTTGAGGACGAACAAAAGCTCGACCACATTGCCGGCCGGCTCGTCGGACTCAATGCTGCGGCAAAGCATCGGGATACCGCCAAGGAATCAAGGTCCCTAAGCTTGGTGGCGCTTCGCGTGGAGGCAGCCTCCTTGGAAACCGGCCTGGGTCAGCTGGAAGCGGCAACCTTGGAACTGCCCCTGCGCGAAAGCGAAGCCGCGGCAGCACAAAACACCGTCAAGACCGTGGCTCGTCACGCAGCTGCCCTCGAATCGCTCTCCGCTGCGGCAAAGCGGCACGCGTTGGCGCGCGCGCTTTCCCAGGACCTCCGCCAACTCTGGTTGGATCTCCGCGAATCCCGCTTGGCCAACGCCGCCGCAGAGCTCGCAGCAAAGCTGCATGATGGTGAAGCATGCCCTGTCTGCGGAAGCGCCGAGCACCCTTCGCTAGCGTCAGCCGGATTGACAGCCTTGGCCCTTGCCGAGGAAGAGCAATCCGCCCACGAGCGCTATGACGAGAGTGAGCACGAGCTGCTCCACGCGTCGGCCGAGCTCGCGTCCGCCGAGCAGGAGATCGCTGTGCTCGCGGCCCAAGGCGGCGGCATCGATCCAAAAGAAGCTGCTTCCACAGAGGCCTTGGCCAAAGACGCGCTCGCCTCAGCACGGCTCGCTGTCAACGGACTCAAGCGAGGCAAGGAAAGCCTCGCCCGTGTGATGGAGCGGATTTCCCGCCTGGAAGAAGAGCAACTCCGGGATGACACGGTTGCGGCCCAGGACGAGTCGGCCCTGATCCTGCTGAGCGATCAACGCCAGTCCCTGGACACCTTGCTTTCCGGGCTTCGTGACGGCTTCGAGACGCTGCGTGGCAGGATCGAGGCCCTGACCAGGCAACGCGAGCTCCTCCAGTCCGCCGTCACCGCGTGCGCCCAGTTGGAAGGCGCCCGGGAGGCCTTGGACGATGCATCGGCGGCCTTGGAACGGGCCCTGTCGGCAAACCATTTCGAGACAGCTGAGGATGCCCGGCGAGACATCCTCGACGAACAGCACGCCGCACGCTTTGACGAAGCCATCAGAGATTTCGAGACCGAGAGCGCCCGTCTCGCGGAGCTTTTTGAGTCCGAGGACCTTGTGCTCGCTGCCAAGGAAGCCCGAATCGGCGAGGTGCCTTTGGCCGACGTCGAGCTGGCCGTCCTCGAACAGGAGGCCGGTCAAGCGGAAGAAGCGGCGCGTCGTCTTGCCCTTGCCGCGGGGCTCGCCGCCCGGACCCTGGCAAGCTTGGCAACGATCCGTGCGCAGTATGAAGCAGTGTCGGCCTCGGGACGGGAGCCCCGCGAACGCGCCCGGGTGCTCAGCGAACTCGCCGAAACTGCCAGGGGGTTGGGCGACAACGGCTACAAAATGAGCCTCAACAGCTATGTTCTGGCTGCGCGGCTCGAACAAGTCGCAGCAGCGGCGTCAGAGCGCCTTGTTGCCATGAGCGACGGCCGCTACACCCTTCAGCACACGGACGCCAAGGCAGCCCGGGGCGCGAAATCCGGGCTGGGCCTGGAAGTCGTGGATGAATGGACGGGACAGCGGCGGGACACCGCCACCCTTTCCGGCGGGGAATCCTTCATGGCCTCGCTAGCCTTGGCCCTGGGGCTCGCGGATGTTGTCCAGCAAGAGGCCGGCGGCGTAGATATCGAGACCTTGTTCGTGGATGAGGGCTTCGGGAGCCTCGACGAGCAGTCCCTCGAACAGGTGATGGACGCGCTGGAAGGATTGCGCGACGGCGGCAGGGTAGTCGGACTCGTCAGCCACGTTGCCGAAATGAAGCAGAGAATCAGCAGCCAGCTCCAAGTGATCAAGAGCCGCAACGGCTCCACCGTGCGAATCGTCGACGCCGCGGCCGCGTAGGACGCAGCAGCCGGAACGGACGCATCCTCAGCGAGCCGTCCGGTAGACTTGGAGGGTTACACCGGGTCGCGCGCATCGGGAGGAGGGACGATGCGCACCATTCAGCGAACCCGGAATCATGAACTCCTTTCCACAAAACTCCGCGGCCAACACGGCGCTTGAGCCTGCCCCGTCGCAGCCTGTCCCCCAGCGCCGTTCGCGTCTGCCTGGCCGCTTCGCGCGCCTGCCCGAACTTGCTGGCCGAGACTTCCTGCCGTTGGGACTCTTCGCGAGGCTGCCCCTTGCCATGCTGACCGTTGGCACCTTGACCCTCGTCACGGCCGTCAGCCATTCTTACGCCATCGGCGGCCTGGCCGCCGGCGCCGTGGGTATCGGGTCAGCCGTGGGTGCGCCCGTGCTCGGCTCGCTCGCTGACCGGGCAGGCCAACGCCCGGTCCTGCTGGTAGCCGCGGCCGTCAACGCGGTCACAGTCATCGCACTGCTTGTTGCCGCCTACCTGACGCCGGATTTCAACACACCCACGGACGCGATCGCCATTCTCGTGACGGCCTTCCTTGCTGGAGCGAGTTGCCCGCAGGTGGGTCCCATGGCCCGTGTCCGATGGATGGCCCTGACCACAAGGAACCTCCCCGCACGGAACGTGGGCTCCGGAGCTGGTGGAAAAGCCGCCGGTTCCGGCAGTGTGGCGGCGAGCCGCGCAGACCTGGATACTGCCTTGTCCTACGAGGGAACCGCAGACGAAATCACTTTCGTCCTGGGGCCGGCGCTGGTTGGCATCTTGGCCAGCCTCGTAGCTGCTTGGCTGCCGCTGGCATTGGCTGCGGTCCTCACCGCCACTCTAGTACCTGCTTTCGCCGTGCATCCTTCGCAATTGGCTGTGGTGCCGGCAAAGCGCAAGGGACCGACCGCCGTCGGGAGCGCTCCTGAAGGACAGAGATCACGGGTCCGTTCCCTGGCCTGGTTGAAAGTGGCCGTTCCGGTAATGGCCATGGTCTGCATGGGAACATTTTTCGGTGCCACGCAGAATGCGTTGAGCGCTTTTTCCGCCCAATTCGCCACTGCCGAAATCGCGGGGCTCATGTACTCCGTCATGGGCCTGAGCTCCGCCGTCGCCGCCCTGTCTGTTGCCTACTGGCCGCAGCGCTTTGGGCTGGCGATCCGCTGGGTGGTCGCCGCGGCGGCGATGACGGCGTTCTCCCTGTTGTTGTTCCTCCCGGCCGGGATCTGGCCGATGGCCATGGTTCTGCTGGTGCTGGGAATCCCGGTGGGACCCGTCATGGTGACGGTCTTCAGCATCGGAGGAGTGGTGGCACCGCCCGGCCGCATGGCAACGGTCATGACCGCCCTGGCGAGCGGGATCGTGGCCGGTACGGCCTTGGGCGCCTACCTTGCTGGCCAGTTGGCACAGACCCAAGGTTCCGGGGCCGCCTTTGTGGTGTCCACCGCCGCTTCGGGTGCGCTTCTGGTGCTCGGCATCTTGGCGGGACTCTTCCTCCGGCGCAAGCCGGGCACCCAACAATAGCGACGCTCGCTCACTTATGGCCCACTTTTTTGGAAACCCTCTTTCAGATCATCTGCAAAAGGATTCCCGGTTTTGGCCTTAAAAGTGAGCGAGCGTTGGAAGAAATAGGACGACCGCACGCATCAAGGGTGAAATGCAGGGTCCCTTAGGCCAGCTGGGACTCTATCCGAGCTGCGCTCGCGGCCAGTGCTTCCCCGACGGCGGCTTGGTCCTGTTCACGGCGGATGTAGACGACGGCGATCGCAGCGGGCCGCCCGCCGGGCACCTGGATGGGAGCGGCCAGGGAAGACAATCCTGCGATGACCTCGTCGTGGCTTGCCGCATAGCCGAGCCGGCGCGCTTCGGTTGCCTCCTGCCGATAGGGCAGGCCCGGGGCGCGGGTGGCCCATTCGTCCTCGCTCATGGTGGACTGGATGGCGATTCCAGGCGCTCCGGTGTTCACGGGGTGACGGGTCCCCGGGTGCTGCGCCAGGGTCGCGGCCGAGTGGCGTGGCTCCACGGTGACCAGCGTGACGCAATCCTGATGGTCCCAGACCGCCACGAACGCCGTCATGTTCAGAGTGTTGGCGAGCTGGGTCAGTTCGGGGAGGGCTGCGGTCTGGAGATCGCGGGAGACGCCCCGCGCCAGCACCGCCAATCCGGGGCCAGGCTGAACACGGCCGGCGTCATCGCGCACCAAAAGGGAATGGTCCTCCAGCGTGCGCAGAATCCGGTAGGCCACGGAGCGATGAACGCCAAGGGCGGTGGCGAGCTCGGCAATGGTCAAGGGGCGCTCGGCGGCGGCCAGGATTTCCAGTGCCCGGATTCCGCGGGAGAGAGTCTGCGACGGCGAAACGGTCGCCGTCGTTTCCTGCGGCCTTTTCGTGGCACTGGGAGACATCATGGGCTCCATCCTATGTTGGGGTCTAACGCGGCGGACCCGCCGTCTTGTGCCGTGGACCGCAAAAGACTATGGTTCTGTATGAGAATTTGTTGTTCAAATATAGAACAAGTTCACATATAGAACAATCTCCAGGAATCAATGATGATTGCCAAGTCCAGCCAGAATGCGGAGCCAGGCCGTCTGGGCCGCACTTCGCGGCCGCGGGCACATCACTTCCGTGGCAGTCTGGGCCGATTTGCCACAGGCGTGGCCATCGTGACGTTCGACGGCGCAACCAAGCGGCACGGCATTACAGTCAATTCGTTCACCTCGGTGTCCATGGAGCCGCCGTTGGTCCTTGTCAGCATCGCCCGTACCGCCAAAGCCCACGACGAGCTTGCCGGGCGGCCGTTCAGCGTCAACATCCTGGGGGCGGAGCAGCAGGAGCTCGCCCTGCACTTCGCAGGCCGTCCCGGGCCCGAGCCGCGTTGGGTGGAAGGCGACACCGCGCCCCGCCTATCCAATGTCCTCGCCTACTTCGAGTGCAAGCCATGGGCCGCATACGACGGTGGTGATCACACCCTCTACGTGGGCGAGGTGGTCGACTTCAACTATCGCAACGGCGATGCGCTGGCCTTCGCCAACAGCTCCTTCACCACCATCCCGGAAAGCCAATTGGGAATGGAGGATCTTCTGTAGTTGCCGCGGCGCCGGGAAATGCCGCATCCACACACGCAATGCCGTTTCAGCTCAACCATCATTGGAGACAACCATGGGAATCCGGACCGGACAGCAGTACTTGGACAAGCTCAACTCGATGAACCCCCACGTCCTGATCGACGGCGAGATGGTCACCGAGAAGATCGCCGACCACCCATCCTTCAGGAACGTGGCCCGCACGTACGCGAAGCTCTTCGACATGCAACATGACCCGAAGTACGCGGACGCCCTCACCTACGAATCTCCGACAACCGGGGATCGCGTCAGCACTTCGTTCCTGGTGCCGCGGAGCAAAGAGGACCTTGAACACCGGCATGCGGCCATCCGCACCTGGGCCGAGTACTCCCATGGATTCCTCGGCCGGACCGGTGACTACATGAACGGAGCACTCACGGCGCTCGCGGCTGCGGAAAAGTGGTTTGCCCAGGCCGATCCGATGTTTGGCGAGAACATGCGCAAGTACTACGAGCATTGCCGCGAAAATGATCTCCTGGCCACGCACACCCTGATTCCGCCCCAGGTCAACCGCTCGGTGTCCGGGTCCGAACAGCTCGGTGGCCAACTCTCGGCCAGGGTGGTGGAGGAACGGGAGGATGGGATCGT
Organism: Arthrobacter rhizophilus; assembly: GCF_026241105.1. Lineage (GTDB taxonomy): Bacteria > Actinomycetota > Actinomycetes > Actinomycetales > Micrococcaceae > Arthrobacter. The sequence continues at coordinate 518,810 of NZ_JAPFFT010000001.1, forward strand.
GGTCCATGGCGCGCGCATGCTAGCCACGATCGCGCCGATTGCGGACGAACTCCTCGTGTTTCCCTCGACGCTCCTCCGGGCAACGCCGGAAGACGCCCCCTACTCCTACGCCTTCGCCGTCCCGAATGACGCGCCGGGCATGCGCTACCTGTGCCGGACCTCCCTCTACAACGGCGGAAGCACCCACGACGAGCCCCTCGCCAGCCGCTTCGAGGAGATGGACGCCGTCGTGGTCTTCGATCATGTGTTCGTCCCCAACGAGCGCATCTTCATGCTTGGCCATCCCGAACTCTGCAACGCCTTCTACTCCGAGACCGGCGCCGGGGCCCTCATGACCCACCAGGTGGTCACGCGGACCATTGCCAAGAGCGAGTTCTTTCTTGGCCTTGCGTCCGAGATCGCGGCGTCCATCGGGATTGACAGTTTCCAGCACATCCAGGAGGACCTCGCGGAGCTGATCGAAACAGTTGAAATCGAAAAGGCCCTCATGGTGGCCGCGGAGGCGCAGGCCGCCCCAAGTCCGGATGGCGTGTTCCTGCCGCATTGGCCAACGTTGAACGCCGCACGCAACTGGTACCCCAAGGTTGCCCAGCGATTCCCGGCAATCATCCGCAAGTTCTCGGCGTCCGGCCTCATGGCGCTCCCCGGCGAAGCGGACGTGGCCAGCGAGGCACTGCCGGACATAGAAATGTACCTGCAGGCTAAGACCCTCACCGGCCCGGAGCGCGTCCGGCTCTTCAAACTTGCATTCGACGCGAGCATTTCCTCGTTCGCCGGTCGCCAGGCCCTATATGAATACTTCTTCTTCGGTGACCCCGTCCGCATGGCGGGCGCCCTCGTGAACAGCTACGATCGCGAGCCGGTCCGCGCCCGGGTGCGGGAGTTCCTCGATCGGCAAGACTGAACGTGCCAGGGCGGGTGCGACGACGGCGACTTCGGCCGCCGTCGTCATCTTGTGCCGTCCATCACATTCGCGTAGTAGGCTATTCCAACTGACCGTTCTGTCGGTAATTCAGGACGACAGTCATCACCGCACCCAACACTGGAGTTTCAATGACCGCAACTTCCTCTGTCGACACCCAATCGGGCCCAAGCAGCAAGCGCGAAGAGCGCAGGGTCCTCGCAGGCACCTTGGTGGGCACCACCATCGAGTGGTACGACTTCTTCATCTTTGCCCAGCTGACGGCGACGTTGCTTGCGCCGCTGTTCCTGACTCCGCTGGAGAAGTCCAGCCCCGGGCTGGCGCAGATCCTCTCCTTCGCCACGATCGGCATCAGCTTCTTGTTCCGTCCGCTCGGCGCGTTTGTTGCCGGACATCTCGGCGACCGGCTGGGCCGCAAGGCTGTCCTGGTCATGACCCTCGTGATGATGGGCGGGGCCACGGCCTTGATCGGCCTGCTTCCCACTTATGAAACCATCGGATTGTGGGCGCCGGTCCTGCTTATTGCGCTGCGCGTGCTGCAGGGTTTCTCAGCCGGAGGTGAATGGGGTGGCGCAGCGTTGATGGCCGTGGAACATGCGCCGAAGGCCAAGCGCGGCCTGTTTGGTGCCTACCCCCAGATCGGCGTTCCCATCGGCATGATCCTGGCCACGGGCCTGCTGTACTTCTTGACCTCGGGCCTGTCCAAGGCGGATTTCAATGCCTGGGGCTGGCGTGTGCCGTTCTTGCTGTCGGTCGTCCTGATCGTCGTGGGCTACTTGATCCGCCGGGCGGTAGGGGAGAGCCCCGTCTTCAAGGAAATCTCCCAGCGCAAAGCCGAAAGCAAGGCTCCGCTGCGTGAACTCTTCCGCAAGAACAGCAAGGAAGTCATCCTCGCTGCCTTGATCTTCATCGCCAACAACGCGGCCGGTTACCTACTGATCGCGTTCTTCATTTCCTACGCCAATAAGGCCCTCAAGATGCCGTCGGCGCAGGTTCTTTTGGCCACGACGGTGGCTTCCTTCGGATGGCTCATCTTCACCATGGTGGGTGGCTGGCTTTCGGACAAGATCGGCCGGGTCAAGACGTTCCTGATCGGCTACGGACTCGTGTTCGCCTGGATGATTCCGATGTTCGCGCTGATCGATTCCAAGGACATCCTCCTGTACGGAACGGCACTTTTCGTCCTGACCATAGGGCTGGGTCTTTCCTATGGCCCCATGTCTGCCATGTACGCCGAGATGTTCCCTGCCCAGGTCCGCTACTCCGGGATTTCCATCGGGTACGCGCTGGGCTCGATCCTTGGCGGGGCCTTCGCGCCGTTGATCGCACAGGCTCTCCTGGACGGCACCAAGTGGTCAGGTTCCGTGGGCATCTACATCATGGTCCTGTGCGTCATCTCCGCGGTAGGGGTGGTGCTGGCCAAGGAAACCAAGGGCCGTCCGCTGGGGTTCAGCGCGCACTAGGCACCAAAGGCACGCCGACGCTCGCTCACCTATGAGCCAAAACGGCGGCTCCCTCCTGCAGTTCAAAACATGTGCAAGAGCGTTCCGAATCTTTGCCTCATTTGTGCAGGGGCGTCGGGTTGGAAGCCGACATATCTGCAGGAGCGTCGGGAAATGGGCCAACAGAAGTGAGCGAGCGTCGGAGTTCCTGCGAATACGGGCGGGCTCAACCAGCCCGCTCCAGGAGCCGCACGGCGTCGTCGTCCGTCAACTGTTCGAAGTGCTCGTAGAACGCGCCCACGGCGTGGAATTTCCCCGGTGTGTGCAGGCAGATCATGAAGTCGCATACCCGGCTGATGGACGCTTGGGCTTCGAGGGATGACACAGGGACGGCGGCCACGACGGTCGCCGCCCCACCGGACCGGACAGCCTCGACGGCGGCGCGCATGGTTGCGCCGGTGGCCAGCCCGTCGTCGACAAGAACCACAGTCTTTCCGGAGAGATCGAAGCTGATACCCGGGTAGGTTTTCACGCGCCGCAGGAGTTCGCCCCGCTCGCGTACCTCCACGGCATCAAGCGAACCCTGGGTGATTCCGTGCCACCGCATCCGTTCGGCAAGGGGCCGATTGACTATTCGGACAATTCTGCCGTTGGACCAGGCCAAGGCGCCGAAGGCGGTTTCCTCACGTCCCGGGATGCCGAGTTTGCGCACCAGGACGGCGCCGTACGGTTGGTAAAGTTCGACGGCGGCCGCGGCCGCTACGGGGACCCCGCCGCGAGCCAGGCCAAGCAGGATCGTGTCTGGCCGTTTCCGGAGTTGCGGAAGCCCGGCTGCCAGCCGGCGTCCGGCGTCCGCACGGTCCTTGAAGCGCATGCCCATTCGTCTCACTTCCACGTAATCCGGCGCTGAATCAAGCCTACCTTTCTTGCCGCGGCCGCTCCTCGCTGCCACGATGGGCCGTGTGAACAAGCCCATCGGTTACTGGATCAAACGCCTGGATGCCACCTTGGAAGCGCATCTGGACCGCACCTTGGCGAGGTTGAAACTCAGCCGGAGGCAGTGGCAGACACTCAACGTCCTCGCGGAGGCACCTCTCAGCCCCGAGGACCTTGACGGCGTTCTCAGCCCCTTTTGGGGCGGCGATACGCGTCGTCGCGAAACAGAACTGGCCGCGCTGGTAGGCCGTGGAATGATCGTCATGGTGGACGATCGCATCAGCCTCAGCGAATTGGGCCACGTAAAACATATGGAAGCCCAAAGGCTCGTCGAGGACTCCCGCCGGGACATCTCGATGGGGATAGGCCTGGATGAATACGCCATGGCCGTCAGCGTGCTGGAGCGGATGACCCTTAACGCGGAGCGGCTGGCCCGGTAAGGCGAGCCGCTTCATCGTCAGCCTAGACGCCGAGGAACGCCAGGGCGGCGTCCTTGAACACCCGGCTGGTGATGGCGTTGCTGTGGTTCCGTCCGGGGACGAGTAATTGTTCCACCATGCCGCCGGCGTGGGAGGCGATTGACGCGAGCTCAGGCATGGTGACGGCCCGTTCGTCCTTATCTCCGGCCACCAGGAGCATCGGCATGTGCGGCACCGCCTCGGCGGGATCGTACGGTTCTCCCTTAATCGCTTCGATCAGCGACAAGAGCGCAAACAAATCGTTGCTCGGCAAGAGCTGCGCCATTTTGAGCAACCCCGCGGTGGATTCGTCTTCAATGGGCATGCCGTCTGCAAGGTAGTGCTGGGCAGCCGCGAGATCGAAGGATGCCAGCGGGTCTTCCTTGTTCGGGCCGCCCAATACCAGGCGGTGCACGAGTTCAGGCTGGGTTGCCCCGAATTCCCAGGCGAGCCGGGAGCCCAAAGAATAACCAATGATGTCGAGTCCGCTGGAAGGGTCGCCATCGCGCAGCGGGCGCGCGCCGGCGTCGGCCACTATCTGGAGCAGGTCCGCGCGGATCCGGCTGGGGGAGTAAGAGTCCAAGTCCTCGGGCGAAGCGCTTCGGCCGTGCCCCGGGAGGTCCACTGTGATAACGCGGCGGCCGGCGGCCTGCAGGGCGGTAATCCACCCGGTGTCTCCCCAGTTGAGCTTGCTCGAGGAAGAGAAGCCATGCAGGAGCAGGATGGGGCGCAGTCCGGCGTCGGTCCCTGCGGCGGGTTCATGGATTTCCACGAAGATATGGGGATCCGTTCCTTCCACCGTATGGATGTGCTGTTCTGCGTGCCTGCCGCTCATGGTGTCAGTCCTCATCAAGTACGGCGCTCAGGCGGACCCGGCGCTTGGGTACATCATCCTTCGGAACCGTGCCCACGATGCCGGCAGTATTGTCCGGCACCTCGAACACCACCAGCGGTTCACCGACGTTGATAGTGTCGCCCGGCGCACCGTGGATACGGATCACTTTACCTGCCTGCGGGCTTGGCAACTCGAGGGCGGACTTACTCGTTTCCAGCTCCACGAGGGGCTGGTTCCGTTCGACATGGTCGCCGGGGGAGACGAGCCAGTCCAGCACGGTCGCTTCAATGAGGCCTTCGCCAAGATCGGGCAGGGGGAAGCTGATTTCAGCCACGTCGATACTCCAGTACTCGTTGGATCCCCAGGAGGATGCGGTCAATGTTCGGGATGTATTCGTCCTCCAGGTCGCCGGAGGGATACGGCACGTCGAAGCCGGTGACCCGCTCCACGGGCGCCTTCAGCGTGTCAAAGCAGCTTTGCGTGATCAGTTGGGCCACTTCGGCCCCCAGCCCGGAGGTCAGCGGAGCTTCATGCACGACGACGGCGCGCCGCGTCTTTCCGACGGAAGTCGCCAATGCTTGGGCGTCGATCGGCTTGAGCCAGCGCAGATCAAGGACCTCGACGTCGATTCCGTCTTCGGCCGCGAGTTCCGCAACCTGCATGCACCGGGCCACCATGGCGCCCCAGGCCACGAGGGTCAGGTGGCGGCCTGGCCGGACAATCCGGGCGCCGGTGAGGGTTCCGCCGTCGGAAGTGTCGACGTCGCCCTTTTGCCAGTACCGGGACTTGGGTTCCATGAAGATCACCGGATCCGGCCGCGAGGCCGCGTACTTGAGCAGGTGGTAGGCGTCATGCGGGTCCGACGGCGAGACAACCTTGAGGCCCGGAACGTGCGCGAAGAGCGCCTCGAGGCTTTCGCCGTGGTGTTCGGGGGCGCGAATACCGCCGAAGCTGGGGACCCGGAGCGTGATCGGCATCGGAAGCTTGCCCCTGCTGCGGTAGTTCATCCTGGCGATCTGGCACACGATCTGGTTGATCGCGGGATACGCGAAGCCGTCGAACTGGACTTCCGGAATGGGGTGGAAGCCAGCCATGGCGAGCCCCACGGACATGCCCAAGATGCCTGATTCAGCGAGCGGCGTGTCGAAGACGCGGGATTCTCCGTGCTTGGCCTGCAAGCCATCGGTGATGCGGAAGACTCCGCCCAATTGTCCACAATCCTCGCCGAAGACCACCGTTCTTGGATCGGCCGAGAGGATCTCGTCCAAGGCGCGGTTGAGGGCCTGCTGCATGGAGAGCCGGGTGGACTGGGTCTTGGTGGTTGCTTCGTTCCGTGTTGCAGTTTCGAGGGTGGCGGTGGTGCTCTCAGACATGTTCGGACTCCTCGCGCCAACGGGTGGCCTGGTTTTCAAGGGCGGGGGTGGTTTCCTGGAAGACGAAATCGAACATCTCAGTGCCTGGCCGCGGGCCGAGGGCTTCGATTCCGGTGCGGATCGCTTCTTCCTCGATTCGTGCTGCTTGGTGGGCGGCGGCGAAGAAGGCGTCATCTGCCGCGCCCACGGCCAACAGACGCTCGCGGAGGCGCTCCAAGGGATCCTTGCCGGCGTCGATGCGCTCATCGTCGAGGCTCCGGTACCGGCCGGGGTCGTCAGCTGTGGAATGGGGACCGCGGCGGTAGGTCATTGCCTCGACCACTACAGGGCCGTTTCCTGCGCGGCAGTGCGCGAAGGCGTCCCGGGTGGCCTCATAGACGGCCACCACATCGTTGCCGTCCACCTGAATGCCCGGGATGCCGTAGCCGGCTGCGCGGGCAGCCACCGACCCGCCGGCCACCTGCCGCTCGGTGGGCACGGAAATCGCCCAGCCGTTGTTTTGGATGAAGAAGACAACCGGTGCTTTCATCACGGCGGCAAAGTTCATGGCTTCATGGACATCGCCTTGGGAGGAGGCGCCGTCGCCGAAGTAGCTGAGCGCAACTCCCGGCTCCCCGCTCAGGGTCTGGCCGTGGGCCCAGCCGACGGCATGGAGCACTGAGCCTGCCACCACGGCCTGGATGGGCGCGAGGCGGCTTGCCAGGGGATCGTACATGCCGCCGTGCCATGTTGCCTTGTGGGTGGACATGTACGCCACCATGTCCACGCCCATGGTCCTGGCGACGCCCATCTCGCGGTACGTCGGAAAAGCGAAATCGTGTGCCGTGTCGAAGGCGTAGGCGCTGCCGACCTGGGCTGCTTCCTGGCCGAGTTCCGGAGCATAGCCGGGAATGATTCCCTGACGCTGCCAAGCGACGGCCGAGGTATCCAGATATCGAACGGCAGCCATCAGGGAGTAAAGCTCCCTGAGCTGTTCGGAAGCCAGGGGCGCGGCATCGGCTGCGGCCACAGCGGGAAGAAATGAGTCCATGGACGTGACCGTAGTCACTGTGTAGGCCGTAGGCAATCCGCCTATTTGCGGCTAGGCAAACTGCCAAGAACTGTCAATGGTTCCGATGGAATGCTTAGCAGCTTGTACAACATTCCCTCACCCAACTGACTCGCAGTTGTTGTCGTTATGACTCGTCAAAACGACAACAACTGCTATCTAGTTGGGTTTGCTAGGCGCTTCGTGCGGCCTTGACCTTGGCCCCGATGCGGCAGGCCACGGCGATGCACGCGATCAGGAGGAACGTGCCGATCAACTGGCCCGCGCTCTCGGCGTTCGAGAAGCCCACCACGAAAATGAGGGCAAGCAGCGCCAGTCCGAACACTGTCAGGAAGGGGAAGCCCTTCATGCGAAGCGGCAACTCGGTTCCTTCGCGGTCGGCGCGGCGACGCAGGATGAACTGGGACACGAGTGCCGTACCCCACACCACGAGGCAGGTGGAGCCCACCAGGTTGAGCAAGGCCGGCAGGACGTGATCGGGAAAGAGCAGTTCCAGGACGGTGGCGATGAAGCCGAAAGCGACAGAGACGCCGACGGCGGCCATGGGCACCTGGGCGCCGCGCAGCCGCGACAGGAAAGCCGGGGCTTCGCCGCGCTCAGACAGCGAGAACACCATGCGTGAGGCCCCGTAGAGGTTCGCGTTGAGTGCTGACAGCAGGGCCACAACGGCAACAAGGGTGATTGCCGTGCCGGCTCCCGGGATGCCCGCCAGGTTCAGGACGCCAGCGAACGGCGACTTCAACCCTTCTGAGTCCGAGGGAAGGACAGCAGCAATGACGAAGACTGAGCCGATGTAGAAAACCAGGATGCGCCACACCACGGTGCGGATGGCCTTGCCGACGCTGTGAACCGGGTCCTGCGTTTCCGCGGCAGCCACGCTCACGATTTCGGTGCCACCGAAGGCGAAGATCACTACAAAGAGTGCCGCGGCAATTCCGGCCCAACCGGACGGTGCGAAGTTACCCGTGATGTGTCCAATGCCGGGGGACGTCACTCCAGGCAGCCAGCCGAACAGCAATGCCGCGCCGATGATGAGGAACACGACAATGGCAGCAACCTTCAGGATGGCGAACCAGAACTCGAACTCACCAAAGTTCCGGACTCCGGCGAGGTTGATCGCGGTAAAGGCCACCATGAAAATCAGGGCCAGTGCCCACACGGGAATGACCGGCCAGACAGAGAAGAGCAATCCGGCCGCGCCGAGGGCTTCCGCGGCGATGACGACTACCAACTGCAACCACCAGAGCCAGCCGACCGTTGATCCGGCCGTTTTGCCCATCGCCTTTTCGGCATAGACGGAGAAGGCGCCGCTGTTGGGGTTGGCTGCGGCCATTTCGCCCAGGGCCCACATCACCAGGATGATCAGGGTGCCAGCCACAAGGTAGGAGATGAGCACTGCGGGACCGGCCGCATGGATCCCGGCGCCCGAGCCGAGGAAGAGGCCTGCACCGATGGCGCTGCCCAGGCCCATCATGGTCAGTTGGCGCGGCTTCATCGAGTGGCCAAGGCCTTGCGAAGGAATGGCGGGTCGAACAGCGGTGGACGTCGTTGTCATTCGTGTTTGCCTTCTTGTGGAGGGTTTGTCAGCTGGTCCTCGTGGGACTTATCGAATTTACCGCTTACACAGGCAAAGTGGCGAAAAACACTTGTGAGACGATGGAAGCAATGTGAACGGAGATCGGCACGTTTCCTGTCGATTTGTGCAGTATCCGGCTGGAAGTAGGGAAAATTGGTGGCTGTTGACGGGTTGGATGCCAAGATTGTCCGATTTTTCACCGACTCCCCGCGTGCGTCCGTCCTCGAGGCATCCAGGGTTTTGAAGGTGGCTCGCGCCACGGTCCAGTCCCGGCTGGACAGGATGGCCGAGCGGGGCGTGGTGGCTCCTTGGGTTCCGCAGCCGGACCCTGCGGGCTTCGGCTATCCCGTGGTGGCCTTCTGCTCGCTCACCATCAACCAGGACCTGGGGCACGACGCCGTCGTCGAAGCCTTGGCCGCTATTCCCGAACTTATTGAGATCCACACTGTTTCCGGCAGTTCGGATCTCATGGTCCGGGTGGTGGGCAAATCGAACTCGGACCTGCAGCGCGTGCTGGATAAGCTCATCGCCACCAAGACCGTGCTCCGCTCGTCGTCGGTGATCGTGCTGAATACGCATTTCCAAGGCCGCACCTTGCCCCTCCTGGAAGCGGCCGCCAAGGAGAATGCGGGCTGAAACATTTGGACTCTGTCCCCAGACGGTCGTACCATTAGTTCTAGTCATTTTGACTTTAACTATCTTTCCAGTCCCTGAGGCAAAGAAGCGGGGTGAACACCGTGTACGCCACCTCCGCCAATGTGGCAGAGCGCAGGCTCGCACCGCCGTCGTTGGCTATATCCACGGTGATTTTCGCCCTACGCCCGAGCGAAAGCTCCGGCCGCCCGACGCTGTGGCTGCCGCTGGTACGCCGCATCCGCGAACCGTTCAAGGACATGTGGGCGCTTCCCGGCGGTCCCTTGCAGCATGACGAGTCCCTCCAGGATGCAGCTTCGAGGAACCTCCGCGAAACAACCGGGTTGGCACCTCAATACCTTGAGCAGCTCTACGCCTTCGGCGGCCTGCACCGCTCGCCTGCCCAACGTGTTGTCTCGATCGTCTACTGGGCGTTGGTGCAGCCCACGGAAGCCGCACTCGCGGACGAGTCAGAGAATGTCCGTTGGTTCCGGGCAGACAGGCTCGCCGAATTGGCCTTCGATCACAACGCGATCGTCGACTACGCCCTATGGCGGCTGCGCAACAAGATGGCCTACGGGTCCATCGCCTATCACTTGCTGGGGGAGTTCTTCACCCTGGCCCAGGTCCGCGAAGTCTATGAGGCTGTCCTGGACCGCCAGCTGGATCCGGCGAACTTTCGCCGGCAAATCAAGGGAACACCGGAAATCGAGGAGACCGGTGAATACCTCCAGGGCGGAAAACACCGCCCGCCACGCCTCTACCGCTTCACCGGCACGCCCGGACTCGGGCCAGACAACAGGAGTACACCATGAGCAGCGTCAACACAGCTATCCAGCTGATCACGCGGGAGGAAGCCGAGAGTGGCCGTTCCGCAGCGGGCTCAACGTGCAGCCCCGCTCTGTCCAAGGGCCCGTGGGAGTACGACCTCGCAGAGGCCCTCGCCGGCATCCCCGCCTACGGCCCCGGCGCTTCCAACTCCGACGATGCTCCAAAAGCCACACCCCGGCAGGGCCAATTGCCTGAAGAATACAAGTTGGCCAGCGACGCCGAGCTCGACACCCGGATCCGCGCCGCCAAGGAGACGCTGGGGGAGCGGGCCGTCATTCTGGGCCACTTCTACCAGCGCGACGAAGTTGTCCAGTATGCGGATTTCGTAGGCGACTCCTTCCAACTGGCCAACGCGGCCCTGACCAAGCCCGACGCCGAGGCCATCATCTTCTGCGGTGTGCATTTCATGGCAGAGACTGCGGACATTCTTTCCAGCGAGAACCAGGCCGTGGTCCTGCCGAACCTGGCCGCCGGTTGCTCCATGGCAGACATGGCGGACGAGGACTCGGTGGAGGAATGCTGGGAGCAGCTCGAAGAGATCTTCGGGACCGCACCTGATTCCGAAGGCAGGGCCCCGGTCATCCCGGTGACCTACATGAACTCGTCAGCCGCATTGAAGGCCTTCTGCGGCCGCAATGGCGGCATCGTCTGCACGTCCTCCAACGCCAAGACGGTGCTCGAATGGGCTTTCGAACGCGGCCAGCGGGTGCTTTTCTTCCCTGACCAGCACTTGGGCCGCAACACTGCCAAAGCCCTCGGCGTGCCGCTGGAGCAGATGCCTATGTGGAACCCGCGCAAGGAGCTCGGCGGAAACGATGAGCAGACCCTGCTGGATTCCCGCGTCATCCTCTGGCACGGCTTCTGCTCCGTCCACAAGCGCTTCAACGTGGGCCAGATCGAGAAGGCCCGTGCCGAATTCCCCGGGGTGAACGTCATTGTGCACCCTGAATGCCCCATGGAAGTTGTTGACGCGGCAGACGGCGCAGGCTCCACCGACTTCATCAAGAAGGCCATCGCCGCCGCAACCGAGCCCACCACATTTGCCATCGGGACCGAGATCAACATGGTGAACCGTTTGGCGGCCGAGAACCCCCAGCACACCATCTTCTGCCTGGACCCGGTGATCTGCCCTTGCTCCACGATGTACCGCATCCACCCCGGCTACCTTGCCTGGGTGCTTGAAGAATTGGTGGAGGGCCGCGTGGTGAACCGCATCACCGTAGACGACTCCGTCAAGGACAACGCCAAGATCGCCCTCGAGCGCATGCTAGCCGCACGGCCGCTCTAGGCCCACCCCGTATCAACCAGTCGAATTGAGCCTGATATGACTGCAGAACGCTTTCCCGGCGCTACTGCGCGGCGGCGACTCGTCGTCGTCGGCAGCGGCATCGCCGGACTCTATTCCGCACTGCTGGCCGCTGAGGCCGGTGCGGACGTCGTCCTGCTCAGCAAAGGCGCGCTTGCAGACAGCAACACCTTCTTCGCGCAGGGCGGGATTTCGGCAGTCCTCGAGCAGCCCGCCCCCGGCGATACCGTTGCCGCGCACATTGCGGACACCCTCAAGGCCGGCGGCGGCCACTGCAACGAGGAAGCCGTGCGGGTGCTGTGCACCGAAGCGCGCCTCGACATCATGGGGCTTGAGCGTTTCGGTGTCCGTTTCGACGCGGACGACGACGGCGATCCCGCCTTGGGGCTCGAAGCCGCCCACTCGGCCCCGAGGATCCTGCACGCCGGCGGAGACGCCACCGGCGCCGGAATTGCGAAGGCACTCATCCTCGCAGTCCTTGACGCGCAGGCTGCCGGGAGACTCCAAGTGCTGGGACACGCTCAGGCCACTAGCTTGATCCAGTCCGAGGGAAGTGTGGCAGGCGTTGAATTCCTGCGGAACGGGCGCCTCGAGGCTCTACACGGCGATGCGGTGCTGCTTGCCACCGGTGGAGCGGGGCAGCTATTCGCCCGGACCACCAACCCCTCGGTTGCAACGGCCGACGGGCTCGCGCTCGCGTGGCGGGCAGGAGCGGAGCTCGCGGACCTGGAATTCTTCCAGTTCCACCCCACGAGCATGGTGCTGTCAGCTGCTGCAGGCCCGGCGGCCGGCGGCGCGGATCCCCTCCTGATCTCGGAAGCTGTCCGCGGCGAAGGCGCCATCTTGGTGGACGCCAAGGGCGAACGATTCATGCCGGCCTACCACCCGGACGCCGAACTTGCTCCGCGCGACGTCGTCTCCCGCAGCATCGCCCTCCACTTGGCTTCACTTGGCGATCCCAACGGCCACGTCTTCCTTGACGCCCGGGTGGTCGAAGCAGCCAAGGGGCAGGGCTTCCTTGAGAAACGATTCCCCACCATCAGCGCCCGGACCCGCGAAGCCGGCGTCGACTGGACCCGCCAGCCCGTTCCGGTTGCCCCGGCCGCCCACTACTGGATGGGAGGCGTAGGCACCGATCTGTACGGCCGCACCTCCGTGCCCGGACTGCTCGCAGCCGGCGAAGTGGCGTGCACGGGTGTCCAGGGCGCAAACCGCCTGGCCAGCAACTCCCTGCTCGAAGGACTCGTGTTTGGGCGGCGGGCTGTTGAAGGGTTCCTTGGCGAGGTGCAGTCCAACAGCGGGGAGACCGACTCGCTAGTTCCCTCGGCGCCTGCAGGGGCGCTTTCGTGGCAGCCTGAGCTTGTCCCCGAGCCCTTCAGTCGTACCGCCCTCCGTCGGCTGATGACAGCCAAGGCCGGGGTTCTCCGGACTGGAGGGCTGCTCCGGGAGGCTGCTGAGGCACTCAACGCTTGGGTCGACGTCGTGCTTCCTGAGAACGTGCCGGACTCAGCGGATTCCTTGATGCACGAGGACGCCAATTTGCTCCTTGCGGCGCAACTGTTGGTGCAAGCCGCCGGCGCGCGGCGTGGGTCGCTGGGGGCGCACTACCGGCGTGACGCCGTCGAAACCCCGTATGAAGAACCGAATCAGAGATACACCATCCGCCGGAAAGCGAGCCTCGTCAATGACTAGCCTGACCCTCCCCACAGCACCCGTCCGGGACATTCTGGAGCGGGCCTTCGCGGAGGATGCGCCGAACGGGGACATCACTTCGCAACTGCTGATCCCCGCCGAAGCCCGGGCCACCGCCGTGCTCAATGCGCGCGTTCCCGGGGTCTTCAGCGGCGGAACCGTGTTCCGGGACGCAATGCTGCTCATCGACCCGGACACCGAAGTGGAGCTGCTGCTCGCCGAGGGTGTTGCGTTCGACGCCGGAACCCACCTCGCGCGGGTCAGCGGCCGTGCCCGCTCGGTGCTGCTTGCCGAACGCGTCGGGCTCAACCTGGTCCAGCGCATGAGCGCCATTGCCACCAAGACGTCAGAGTTCGTGAAGCTGGTCGAGGGCACCAAAGCCCGCATCACGGACACCCGGAAGACAACACCCGGCTTGCGGGTGCTGGAACGTTATGCCGTCCGCTGCGGCGGGGGAGCCAACCATCGCTACAGCCTGTCTGATGCGGTCCTGGCCAAGGACAACCACTTGGCCGTGATGACCGGTGGCGATTCCGCCAAACTCACCGCACTGCTCGCGGCCGCCAAGGCACAGCTGGGCCACACCACGCATTTCGAGGTGGAAGTAGACAGTGCCGAGCAGATCGAACCCGTGCTCGCAGCCGGCGTCGACACGATCATGCTGGACAACTTCTCCCTTGAGGAGCTCCGTGCCGGCGTGGAGCAGGTGGCCGGGCGCGCCATCGTCGAGGCAAGTGGCAACGTCAACGTCAACACCGTGGCGGACATCGCCGCGGCGGGAGTGGATGTCATTTCCATCGGCGGACTCACGCACAGTGTTGCCGCGCTGGATTTGGGCCTTGACGTGACGCTGGACGTAGGCGTCCCCCCAGGCCGGGGCTGACGCCATGATTTTCCTCGACGCGGCGGCCACCACTCCCGTCCGCAGGGAAGTCCTCGAAGCGATGTGGCCCTACTTGACGGGCGAGTTCGGCAATCCTTCAAGCCATCACAGCCTCGGCGAAACAGCTGCGAACGCGCTGTCCGGCGCTCGTGCGGCAGTAGCCAAGGTCCTGGGCTGCCGGCCGGGCGAGGTCACCTTCACCTCCGGCGGCACCGAAGCCGACAACTTGGCTGTGAAGGGAATCGCCCTCGCACGGCGGTCCGCGGATTCGGCCCTGAACCGGATTGTCATCAGCGCGATCGAACACCCTGCCGTCGAGGAATCCGCACACTACCTGCAACGCGTCCATGGATTCGACGTGGACGTGGTCCCCGTCGACAGGTACGGGGTCGTGACGCCTGAGGCGCTCCGGTCCACCCTGCGCCCGGAAACTGCCCTCGTCAGCATCATGTATGCCAACAACGAGATCGGGACGGTGCAGCCGGTGCGGCAGCTCGCGGAGGTGGCCGCGGAACATGGCGTGCCGTTCCATACGGACGCCGTCCAGGCCGCCGGCTGGCTGCCCATCGGCGTCAAGGAACTGGGCGTCGACGCGCTGAGTATTTCCGGCCACAAACTCGGCGCGCCTAAGGGCAGCGGCGTTCTTTATGCCAAGGGAAGGCTCAAGATCGAGCCGGTAGTCCACGGTGGTGGCCAGGAGCGGGGGCGACGCTCCGGAACCGAAAACGTGGCAGGTGCCGTTGCGCTTGCCACGGCATTTACCCTTGCCCACGATGAACAATCCGGATTGGCTGAACAGCCGGGACTCGCTGGCCGGGTCTCTGAGCTGCGGGATGCCTTCATCGGGACCGTCCTTGAAACTGTGCCCGGAGCTGTTCTCACGGGCCACCCCTCGCGGCGGCTGCCATCCATCGCGTCCTTCTGTTTCCCTGGCACCAGCGGAGAATCCGTCTTGCTGGAACTTGAGCGGCTTGGCGTGGTCTGTTCGAGCGGATCAGCATGCGCCGCTGGATCGGATGCACCGTCTCCGGTCCTGCTGGAGTTGGGCATTGACGCCGAGGTAGCCCAGACCGCTGTCCGCTTCAGCTTCAACTCCACGGTGACCTCAGCGGAACTGGAGCAAGCCGCGCAGGCCGTGGCTGCCGCCGTCGGGAGCGTGCAGGGGCTCGGTCGCCGCTGACTCTCCCCAGCCCAACTGACTGGCAGCAGATGCCGTTTTGAGGGCTCATAACGACAATAACTGCCAGTCAGTTGGGGATCCGACGGCAGCTCAGACGTGCCGCGCCCGGCGGAAAATCCAGTGCCGCAGCATGGTAAAGCGCACGGCGGTGGCGAAGAATCCGGACAGCGTGGTGGTCCAGAGGTCCTCGGTCAGGGTGGCATTGGGCCGGAACGCATGGAGCACGCCCAGGCTCCCTCCCGTGATGACCAGGGCCACCGCGATCACGATCAGCCCGTTCAGATGGTCCCGGGTCCTCTTCCGGTTGCCGGTGATTTTGAAGGTCAGCCGCCGGTTCAGTGCTGTATTCATGAGCGAGGTGATGGTCAGCGCTGCGGCGTTGGCCAGCTGGGGTCCCATCCACGGCCGAAACAGTGCGTACAGGGCTAGCGACGTCGCCGTGCAGATGATTCCGACGCCGGTGAAAGGGACGAGCTGCCGGACCACCGGATAGCGCAGGATACCTTTGCGACGCTTGCTGGTGACCGTTCTCGAAAGGGACGTCTGCCGCGTTTCGGTTGCGGTCACGGCAGGAGGCTCCATGGCTCAAGCCTGTCATATCAAGCTGGGAATTTTCTCCCAAGAAGCGGCTATAACGGGGTTGCTGAGCTCTCCAATGCCCTCAATGCGGCAGGTCACAACGTCTCCCGGCGCGATCGGGGCGCACTCAGCCGGGAAGCCGGTGAGCACCAGATCGCCGGGGTGCAAAGTCATGAACGAGCTGAGGTAGACAAGGATTTCGTCCACCTTCCAGCCGAGGTCGGCGGAGCTCGCCGTCCGTAATTCCCTGCCGTTGTGCACGATGCCGATCGAAAGATCACGGTCGTCGAGGTCCGTGACGACCCAAGGTCCTGCAGGAGTAAAGGTGTCCTGGCTTTTGGCACTGATCCACAGCTCGTCCGTCTTCTGCAGGTCCCGTGCAGAAACGTCATTGCCGATGGTGAAACCGAGGATGGCGTCGCGGGCGTTCTCGAGTGTCAGTCCGCGGACTTTGCGCCCGACGACGACGGTCAGTTCCGCTTCCGGGTCCACGTAGCCGATCGCAGAGGCGAGCTCGATGGCGTCGCCCGGTCCGATGACACTTGTGGCGGCCTTGTGGAACGCTTGTGCGGGCAGGTCCCGGCCTGGCTGGCCGGTGTTGTGTGCCATGCCGAAGACGTTGGCGGGAACAGACGGGGCCAGGAACGTGAACGTGCCCTCCAGGACCTGCGCGCCCGCGTGCCACCCCGGTCGCTCCGCGCTGCTGCCGTTTGCCGGCGAACCCGGGAACGGGCTGTCCACCACAGTCCAGATGCGGCCTGCCTCCGAAGCGAATTCGACGGCGTCGTTCGCCACGAAGAATTGTTCGTCCGGAGTGGCGGGGGAGAAGGGGCGGACGCGGGCGATCCGGCGTGCACGTGGGGAGGTCATGAAGACATCCTACGTCCTCACCGGATGGTTACGGGTTACGCGGCGGCGTGCGACTAACTCCCGCGGCAGGTGCCGTTTTCGCAGCTAGAGGGGCAGGTAGAGCTCCCCGACCGGGATGTCCGCGGCCAGGCGATTCGCCGGTCCGGCCAAGGGGCAGGCCCAGGCCTCGTTGTACGCGCAGGACGGGTTGTATGCGAAGTTGAAGTCGAGAACGAACTCCTGCGTTTGCCCGGATCCCCGAAGGCCGTGGAAAGCGCCCTTGACGGTGTCCAACAGGTACCGGCCGGCACCATAGCTCCCTCCCGGCTTACCGGCTGTGGCATCGCGGAAGGGGACGAAGATGCCGCCGCCATAACTGCGGAGGCGCCACACGGCCAGGGAACCAAGCTCGTCGAGATCGAAGGTGCCGAGGCGGACGAATGGCACAACGCCGTCCGTTCCGGTCTGGACGTTCATCTCCTGCCCCGCGCCTTCAGGAGACAAAGCAGCATAGCGGCGGAATCCGGGGTTGTAGTCCGCGGTGCGCAGGCCGGCGAAAGCTTGCTTGCTGGCGGGCGTCAAGGCCGAGGCCGGGTGGGTACCGAACATACGGTCCCGTTCCTGGCGCCAATAGACATGGGCCTGAAAGGGATCGCTCACCGCAATCTTCCGGACGTCGTCGTACAAGGCAAACGTACGCAAACGCCAATCCGCGATTTCCACGGCGGAGATTCCCGCCACACTGTTTTCGTCCTCGTCAAACTGATCTGGAGCCATGCGTCCAGCCTAGTCCTACGGCGCGAGGCGCAGCCGCTCCCCGAACGCTCCCTGCGGGTTTGGACTCGCGAAACGCCGACCGGGACAGGCGGGCAGCGGCGGGGCGCCGCTAGGCTGGTGCGCATGAGAGCGAAGCGGATCCCGTTGCAGTTTTCAGTCGCCGTCGTGGGGGCGCTCGTTGTGGTGTCCGCGGTTGGCTGCAGTTCCGAGGGCAAAGGCGGAACCGTCTGGACGGCAGGGTCCACCAGTGCGGCACCCGGCACTACGGCGCCGTCGGCCGCGGGTACCGCCCCGCCGTCGGGCACCTCCGCTGCTTCGGGGAGCCCCTCCACGGGAAGTACGGCGACGGCGGGGGCTACGGCCTCGGCGTGGAAGACGTATTCGGATGCGGCCAAGAAGGTCAGCTTCGATCTTCCAAGCGACTGGATCGCGCAATCGGTCACGCCCGACGCCGGTTCCTTGCCGGGCGCCCTCAAGATCGTGGTCAAGGACGCCAAGGGAGGGTATCTGGCGACCCTGCACACAGGACTGCCTGAAGTGAGCCCAGCCGACTGTAGTCCGGCCGCCAAGAGGCCTTATGTGGTAGTCAGCAGCGTCCCGATTGACCTGCCCCATGCGGATGGCGGTTCCACGATTCCTCCGCACGTGGTGTTCAGGGTCATTCAGGGCTACAAGTTCTTCGGTTCGTACGGCATCACCAACATGGTGGCCGGAACTGACGGCCAGGCCTGCCAACTCCGGAGTCTCGTGGCGGGGCCAGCAGGAAAAGGCAACTACTACTTTGGCGACATGCCCGCAGTGCACGCTTTTGCCACGGACGAAGTAGTGGCGCCCGCGAAGTCCTTCGACACCTTGGACCAAGCCGCGAAGTACGTCGATCAGGGCTCGGAATTCGCCAACGTCCAGCGGATGCTACTGTCTCTGAAGATCAATCTGTAGAACCACGATTGACACGTACGCTCGCCGGCGCCAACTCTGCATAATTAATGGGTTGTCCAGCCGCAACACTCCGGAGATCCATGGAACGTAACGTTGCTGCCCAGCTCGTTTTCAAGACCGTCGCCAACACCAAGGTGGCGATGGCAATCGCCGTCGCCACCAATCCGGGCTACGAATCCTTGACCGAAGAGTTGTCAGTCACCGTGGAAGGCGACGCTGTTCCGCTCACTGAGCTGGCGGACCATCATGGTGGACGTTTCCACTACATGGAGTTCGCCGAACCCAGCGAGGTCACGGTGGATTACCGGGCCTCGGTGAAGGGCGTTGGCCTCCCCGATGAGTCCTCGCGGATGGAACTCATCCGTTATGTGCGGCCAAGCCGATATGCCGAGTCCGATCGGTTGCTTCCGACGTCGTACGCCGAGTTCGGGGGGCTCCACGGCGAGGAACTGTTGCAAGCCGTCCGGAATTGGGTCCACGACGAACTGCGTTACATCAGTGGATCCTCCCGGGGGACAGATGGTGCGGTGGAAACGCTCCTGCACCGCAAAGGTGTTTGCCGGGACTTCGCCCACCTCGCCATTGCCCTCCTCCGCTCCAAGGACATCCCCGCCCGGCTCGCCGCCGTTTATGCCCCCGGGCTGAGCCCCATGGACTTCCATGCCGTGGCGGAGGCCCACATCGGCGGAACCTGGTACGTGATCGACCCCACCGGGCTGGCTCCTCGGGAGTCCATGCTCCGCATCACGGCCGGCCGCGATTCGTCGGACACTGCGTTCCTGTCCACGGTGGGCGGAAGCTTGTCGTTGAAGAGTTTGAGCGTCACCGCGGTAGTGGGCGACGAACTGCCGGATGAGGATCCGGCAAAGCTCGTCGTCCTGCGCTAGACGCCCGTACGGCCGCCTACTTGTTTGCCACGAATGCTTGCAGCTTTTCGGTCAACCGGAGAAGGTCACGCTGTTCCTCGGCCGTCAGTGCCGGAGCCACAAGCTCGGCGATGTCTCGGATGTGCTCACGGCCGATCTCTTTCTGCAGTTCCTGACCGGCTTCAGTAAGCCCAAGAAGGATCCCACGGCCGTCGTCGGGGGCGATGCTGCGTTCGACGAGTCCGCGCTTCTCCAACCTGTCAACCAAGCGGCTCAGGCTCGATTGGCTGAGCAGGACATGATCGTTGATCTCGTTCAACCGCAATTTGCCCGTGGGGCATCGGGAGAGCGTGAACAGGACGTCATACTCCTTGATGGGGAGTTTCTTGAACGCCGGTCCGGCCTGGAGCCGGCGCATCACCGCAACCTGGGAGCGGAACAAGGACTCCCAGGTTTCTGCGGCGAGGCGCACGGCCGACGAGGTGGGCGCCTTGGTGCTCACGCCGACCGCCCGACGGCGTCACTGACAGCATCGGTCACATCATCGCTGGATGAAGCGGCCAAGGAAGCGGCAACGCGGGACGCGTGGGTAGGCGCGTCAGGCACGTGGGCGGGCTTGCGGTCCGCGAACTCCTTGCGCAGGACCGGAAGGACTTCTTCGCCGAAGAGATCCAGCTGCTCCAGCACGGTCTTGAGCGGCAATCCGGCGTGGTCCACCAGGAACAGCTGCCGCTGGTAATCGCCGAAGTATTCGCGGAAGGTCAGCGTCTTCTCGATGACTTCCTGCGGGCTGCCCACAGTCAGGGGCGTCTGGGAGGTGAAGTCTTCCAAGGAAGGCCCGTGGCCGTAAACCGGAGCATTGTCGAAGTAGGGGCGGAATTCCTTCACCGCATCCTGGGAGTTCTTGCGCATGAAGAACTGCCCGCCGAGGCCCACGATGGCCTGGTCTGCCTTGCCATGGCCGTAGTGCTCGTAGCGTTCGCGGTACAGGCCGATCAGCTGCTGGTAGTGCTCCTTGGGCCAGAAAATGTTGTTGGCGAAGAAGCCGTCGCCATAGTACGCGGCAAGTTCCGCGATCTGGGGACTGCGGATGGAGCCGTGCCAGACGAAGGGCGCGACGCCGTCGAGCGGACGGGGTGTGGACGTGAAGTTCTGCAGCGGGGTGCGGTATTTGCCACTCCAGTTGACGGTGTCCTCATCCCAGAGCCGGCGCAGCAGGGAGTAGTTCTCCACGGCGAGTTCGATTCCGTCCTGAATGTTCTTGCCGAACCAGGGGTAAACCGGAGCCGTGTTGCCCCGGCCCATAATGAGGTCCACGCGGCCGTCCGCCAAATGCTGGAGCATGGCGAAGTCTTCGGCGATCTTCACGGGATCGTTCGTGGTGATCAGCGTGGTGGACGTGGACAGCGTGATGCGTTCCGTCTGCGCCGCAATGTAGGCCAAAGTGGTGGTGGGGGAGGAGGAGAAGAAGGGGCGGTTGTGGTGCTCGCCGATCGCATAGACGTCCATGCCGATCTCTTCGACCTTCTTGGCAATGGCCACGGCGGCCTTGATGCGCTCGTTCTCCGTGGGGGTATGGCCCGTGGTGGGGTCAGTGGTGATGTCGCTGACGCTGAATACGCCGATCTCCATGATGTGCCTTTCTGCCTGCCCGATTGGTGTCCGGGCTCTGCCAACAGTCTATCTCAAGATAGATGCATTTGCATGTATCGCTGGTTGTAACAGGGCAAGGCAAGATTTTGTTCCCGGCGTGTTGCCTTACTCGGCGGGGCCGGAAGCCGATCGGCGGCCGGTTACCCTGGGGATCATCCCGGTGGTCCAGTCCAGGTGGTCTGCCTGGCCATGGCCGGCCGTGCCATCCTTCGGGACGTCGGGACGTTGCGTGAGTGCCTTGAGCAGCGCCTTCTTCTCGCGCCGGCCTTCGACCAATTTGTAGAGCACCGGCACCAGGACGAGGGTCAGCGCCGTGGACGAGACGAGGCCTCCGATGACCACAATGGCCAGTGGCCGGGAAATGAAGCCGCCGCCACCCGTGATGCCCAGGGCCATGGGGGTGAGGGCGAAAACGGTGGCGAGGGCGGTCATCAGGATGGGACGCAGCCGCTGACGGGCGCCGTGGGTGATGGCTTCTGCCACACTCATTCCGGCGCCGCCGCCGTGCGGCTTGCGGTACTGGTTGATGAGGTCGATCAGCACAATCGCATTGGTCACCACGATTCCCACCAACATCAGCATGCCGATGAGGGACGGCAGCCCGAGCGGGACGCCCGTGACCAGGAGCAACGCGATGGCACCTGTCGCCGCAAAAGGCACGGAGACCAGCAGGATAAGAGGCTGGATGAGGGACTTGAAGGCGGCAACCATGATGACATACACAATGGCGACGGCGGCCAGGAGAGCGAGGCCGAGTTGCCGGAACGAGTCCGCCTGCTGCGTTGTTGCGCCGCCGATCGCGGCAGTGACGCCAGCAGGCAGCTGCACGGAGTCGAGCCGGTCACGGACGGCCGTGCTGACGGCACCGAGATTGGAGCCCGACGGCGTCACGGTCACCTTCGCGCTCCGCTGGCCGTTGCTGCTGGTGATGGACACAGGCGTGTCCACTTGGTCCACGGAAGCGATGCTGGACAGCGGAACCGGTCCTGACGCCGTCGGGAGGTTGATGGCCCTGACATCGGCGATGCTGCTGAAATGTGTGCCTTCGCCGATTTGGACCGGAAAATCCGTGGTGTCGATACGGACTGTGCCTGCGGGTACAGGACTGACGGTGGACGCCAACACTCCACCCACTTGTTCCTCGTTCAGCCCGGCGGCGACGGCTTTGGCTCGATCGACCCTCACCTGCACTACGGACTGGCTGGCATCCAGGTTGGTGGCTACCTCGGAACTCCCGGGTACCCCGTCCATGGCCTTCGCCACAGCGTCGCTCGCGGTTTTCAGATCAGCGGCGTTGGCGGCGTTGATGGTGATGTCCACGCTGGAAGACGTGCCCAGGCCGCCCTGTTGGGCGCCAACAGTGACCTTTCCTGCGGCCGCGGCGCTTGCGAGCCCGGCCCGGACCGTGTCCTGCAGTTTCTGCTGGTCGGCTTTTTCGTCCGTTACTACCGTGAATGTCGAGTTCGAGGCGCCACTTGACGTGAGGGCGGCGAAACCTGTCTGGGCATTGCCTGACGTTACTTGTACATCCTTGATGCCGTTGATCCCGCGCAGGACCGATTCCACCTTGGCAGCGGCGGCGCCAGTCTGCTCCAGGCTGGTACCGGCGGGAAGAACCTGGCGCACGGTCATGCTGTTCTGACCGGAGCTTCCCAGCAGGTCTGTGGCCAGCAGCGGGGACATGGCTGCTGTTCCACCCAACACCAGGACCGCGGCGACGATCGTCACCACCGGGTGCTTCTGGGTCTTGGCCAGGATGGGCAAGTATCCGCGCTGCAGCAGGCTGCGCTGCTCTGCCTCGTGCGCAGCGGCAACAGCGCGCTCGGCGGCACGGGCGTCATTGGCGGCGGACTGGGATGGGGACTTGAGGAACCAATAGGCCAACACCGGAACGATGGTGAGCGACACGAGCAATGAGGACAGCAGGGCGATGGTCACCGTCAGGGCGAAGGGGCGGAACAGCTCGCCCGCCAGATTGCCCACGAAGGCGATCGGCAGGAAAACGGCAACCGTCGTGAGGGTGGACGCTGTGATGGCCCCCGCAACTTCCCGGATGGAATTGAGGATTGCCGCGAGCTTGTGTTCGCCATAACTGAGGTGGCGTTTGATGTTCTCGATCACCACGATCGAGTCGTCCACCACGCGGCCGATCGCAATGGTCAACGCGCCCAGCGTAAGGATGTTCAGCGAGTAGTGCGTTGCCGATATTCCGATGAATGTGATCAGGAGGGACAGGGGAATGGACACCGCCGTCACCAAGGTGGAGCGAACGGACATCAGGAACACAAGGATGACGGCAACGGCGAAGCCCAGTCCAAGCAGCCCCTCCGTGGTGAGGTCCTTGATCGATTTTTCGATGTACGGGGCTTGGTCGAACACGGGGGTGAAGTGCGCATTGGAGCCGAGTTCTGCCTCCATCCGGGCAAGGGAATCCTTGACGGCGTGCGAAATGGCAACCGTATCGCCCTCGGGTTTCTTCGTAACGGACAACGCCAGTGTCGGCTTTCCGTTGGTGCGGGTAATGGAGGTCGCGGCGTCGTCCTTGATGCTCACATCCGCGACGGTGCCGATGGTGGTACCGCCCTTGGCCCCGGCCAGCGGCAAGCCCTTGATGACATCGAGGGAGTCCACGGGGCTGCCGATCTGGAGGGACAAGGTCTTGCCTTGGTCCTCGATGGTCCCGGCGGGAACCAGCGTGCCGTTGTTCTTGAGGGCGTTTGTGAGCGACTGGACCGTGGCGCCGGTTGCGGCCATGGCCTGGGCCTTGGGCTGGATCAGGATGTGCTGGGTTGCCCCGCCGGTTACGTCGGCGCTGCGGACCCCGTCCAGCTTCTGCAGCCGGGGAACGCTGAGCCGCTGGAGGTCCGTGTTCAGCTCACTCAGCGGCTTGTCCGAAGACACGGCCAAAAACACGATAGGGAAGTCGCTGATGCTCCCGGCAAAGGAGCGGGGCTCGACATTGGCCGGTAGTACCCGTTTCGCGTTGGAGATGGCGCGATCAATCTGGTTGCGCGCGCGGTCCAGGTTCGAACCGTAGGTGAACACCATGGTGATCTGCGAAACGCCGTTCCGCGATGTCGACGTGGTCGATTCGAGGCCCTCGACGCTGTTCAATGCTGATTCGAGGGGCCGGCTGAGTTGCTTGTCGACGACTTCCGGAGACGCGCCCGGCATGGCCGTGATCACCGAAATCTGCGGAAACTCGATCGAGGGAATGAGTTCCTGCTTGAGGGAGGACATGGTGATCACGCCGAACACCGCAGCGAAAACGGTGATCAGCGCGATCAATGCCCTGTTCGCCAGTGAAAGCCTTGCCAGACGGAACATTGCACTGTCTCCCGGGATCTACGGTCTGTCTCGTGTCTCGAACTGGCCGCAGCCCGGACTGATACTAGTGCTGGACTGCGTTGGCAGCCTCGAGTTGGAGCGAACGGGCGGTGCTCGCTTCCAGTTCCGCGGCAAGCTCCGGGTTGTTGTTCAGCTTGACGCCGTAGCCCGGCATCATTTCCTTGAGCTTCGATTGCCAGCCCTTGAAGTTCTTCGGGAAGGATCGCTGCAGCATCTCGATCATGATCGGGACTGCGGTGGATGCACCAGGCGATGCGCCGAGCAGTGCGCCGATGGAGCCGTCGCGAGCCGTGATGACCTCGGTTCCGAACTGCAGCACGCCGCCCTTTCGGGAGTCCTTCTTGATGATCTGCACACGCTGGCCCGCTGTGATCAGCTCCCAGTTGCCGCCGTCGGCCTGGGGGTAGTACTCGCGGAGGGACTCCACCTTGGCATCGTGGCGCTTGGCCACTTCCTTGATCAGGTAGGCGGTCAGGTCCATATTGTCCTTGGCCACGGCGAGCATCGGGATGATGTTGCTCGGACGAATTGACAGCGGCAAGTCAAGGTAGCTGCTGGTCTTAAGGAAGTTCGTGGAGAAACCGGCGTACGGGCCGAAGAGCAGGGAACGCTTGCCGTCGACGTAGCGGGTGTCGAGGTGCGGCACCGACATGGGCGGAGCGCCTACGGAGGCCTGGCCGTACACCTTGGCGCTATGCTGGCTGGCGATGGCCCCGTCGGTGCAGCGGAAGAACTGGCCCGAGACCGGGAAACCGCCGTAGCCCTTGCTCTCCGGGATGCCGGATGCCTGCAGCAGGTGGAGTGCTCCACCGCCGGCGCCGACAAAGACGAACTTGGCGTGGATCTGGCCGTGTTCGCCGGAAGCGGGGTGCTTGAGCGAAAGGTCCCAGCCGCCGTCGGAGGCTTTGCGCACATTGGTGACGTCGTGGCCGTAATTGACTTCAACGCCGTTGTTGGCGAGGTAGCCGGTCAGCTCGCGGGTCAAGGCCCCGAAGTCGACGTCGGTGCCTTCCGCAGCGCGGGTGGCGGCCACGCGCTGCTTGGCGTCGCGGCCCTTGACGATCAAGGGAGCCCACTTGGCGATCTGTGCCTGGTCTTCCGTGTACTCCATGCTGCGGAAGAGCGTGTTGGGCTTGAGTGCTTCGTAACGGGTCTTGAGGAAGTCTGCATGCTTGTCGCCGATGACAAAGCTCATGTGCGGAACGGTGTTGATGAAGCCCTTCGGGGAACCGATCAACTTGTTGTCCACCAAGTGGGACCAGAACTGCCGGGAAAGCTGGAATTGCTCGTTGATGTGCAGGGCCTTGGACGGGTCAACAGAACCGTCCTTCGCTGCGGGGGAGTAGTTAAGCTCACAGAGCGCTGCGTGTCCGGTTCCCGCGTTGTTCCACGGTCCGGAGCTTTCAAGGCCGGCTTCGTCGAGTCGCTCAAAGAGGGAGATGGTCCAGCTGGGTTCGAGTTGCTTGATGAACGCACCGAGGGTTGCGCTCATGATTCCGCCCCCAATAAGGACGACGTCAGCGTGGTGTGTCTTGGAAATGAAGGTCACGATCAATCTCCGATAGCGGCGGCACTGGCTGTCACAGAATATCCCCGCGTGGGCACATAACTGAAATTGCGGCGGCCCGTCAAGACTTCAGGCGAACGTTTGTAAAAACTTCGTTTAAGACAGGCGATGCAGGGTACTTCTCGACGCGGTCGGAGAGAGCCAAGGCCGAGATGGGGAAGGCAATGGGGACCGCCGGGACGGTTGCGGCAACTTGGGCATTGATGGTCTGGTACTGGGAGTTGCGGTCGGAGCCGTCAGGGAGCCCACGGGCTCGGTCGATTTTCGAGAACACCTGCGGATCGCTGTAGCCGAACTCGCCATTGTTCTCACCGAAAAGGGTGCCCACGAAGTTGTCCGGATCCGAGTAGGCGCCGTTCCAGCCGAGTAGGTGGAGCGCATGATCGCCCGGCGATTGGACCTTCTGGAGGTAGCCATCGTCCCAGCTCACAGGCACCGGTTTGATGTTGAGCCCGACGGCGGTCAGCTCGGCGCTGATCTCCGCGTAGATCTTTTCCGGGGTGGGCATGTAGGCGCGGGTGACGTTGAGCGGGTAGTAGAACTTGAGTTCTTCGCCCTTGTAGCCGGATTTAGCGAGCAGCTGCTTGGCTTTGTCCGGGTCGTACCCGAGCGCCGGAGCATTGTTGTTGAATCCGCTCAGCTTGGGCGGAACGAACTGGGATGCCGGTGACGTGTTGTCGATAAAGAACTTATGGATAAGGGTCTCTTTGTCGATGGCCATTTCGATTGCCTGGCGGACTCCAAGATTCTGGAGGGGACCCACGGACTCGTTCATTCCCAGGTACATCACGGAGAACGGATCCCGTTGGACGATCTGCATGCCCTTCTTGACCAGTTGGTCGAAGGTTCCGGCGGTGACGAGGTCGTAGCCGTCGATTGTGCCCGCCAGCAGGGCCTGAAGGCGACCTTGTGGATGGTCGAACGGAATGAAGTTGACTGTAGCTATCTGTCCGCGATCGCCCCAGTAACCCTTGTAGCTCGTAAGGGTGATGCGGTCCTGACTCCAGGAGGAGAAGACGTACGGGCCGGTGCCGACGGGATGGGAGGCATACGACGACGCCGGTTGCCCTGCCAATTTCTTGTCCAGGACGTTCGCGGTGCCTTCGGCCATCGCTTTGGGGGACGACATTGCGAAAGCAGGCAGGGTCAAGGCTTGGAGGAATCCGGTGAAGGGCTTCGCCAAGTTGATCTGGACGTGGTCGGCTGAGATCGCCTTGCAGTTCTTGAATAAGGAGAGAGTGGCGTCGTCCGAGAAGGACTTGAAGACGCTCTTGAAGGGAATGCCGGGCACTTGTTGGCGCACGGTTGCCGGAAGGTTGAACCAGCGGTTGAAGTTGCTGCAGACCGCGGCGGCATCAAAGGCTGTTCCGTCGTGGAAAGTGACTTTTGTGCGCAGCGTGAAGTCGTAGCTGAGTCCGTCATTTCCTTGGGACCATGCTGTGGCCAGAAGAGGCGTCGGTTGCCCGGTGGAAGCATCCACGCCCACAAGGCCTTCCATCACTTGCCGAGTGACGCGATACGACTCCGAGTCGTTCGTCAGGGCGGGGTCGAGTCCAAGCGGCATCGACGGGGTGCCGAAGTTGAACGTCTTGCTCGGCTCCGGCGGTGCATCCCCCGCGGCCGATGTTGACGGTGCCGGACCAGGGGCTACCGTGCACGAGGTCAAGGCCACGGCCAGAAGGCCTGCGCCGATTTGTAGCGTGACACGGCGAAGCTTGCTGCTTACCACTCTTGTCCCCTCAAGGCAGTTGGACGGGCGAAGGCCCGTGGCAGCCGGACCGCAGTCCAGTCTAGTTCAGGGGCCTGAGTCCCGGCTGAAAACTGAAGTGCCCCGGTCAAGGACCGGGGCACTTCAGACGTGTGCGCAAGGGGGGACTTGAACCCCCACGCCCGAAGGCACAGGAACCTAAATCCTGCGTGTCTGCCAATTTCACCACTCGCGCTGGTGCTGGTACCTGGCCGGGATTCAGGGTCTCTTGCGTCCCGGGCACATACCGCGCTCTATTGTACCCGTGGTTTGCGCCGGCCGTTCCGCCGTCGCCCGACGCGGGCATGTCGTGGCTACTTGTCGAGCTTGAGGTCCCTGCGGAGCTTCGCAACATGTCCGGTGGCCCGCACGTTGTACTGGGCCACGGCTACCTTGCCGTCGGGGTCCACCACGATCGTGGATCGGATCAGCCCTTCGTAAGTGCGTCCGTAGTTCTTCTTTTCTCCCCAAGCCGCGTAAGCGTCAGCTACGTGGTGCCCTTCGTCGGACAGCAGGGGAAAGGTCAGGGATTCCTCGGCCACGAACTTTTCCAAGTCCTTCACTGTGTCCGGAGAGACGCCAAGGACTTCGTAACCGGCGGCACGAAGAGTTTCGAGGGAATCCCGGAAATCGCAGGCCTGCTTCGCGCATGCCGGGGTGGACGCCGCCGGGTAGAAATAGATGACCGTATTCCGGCCACGGTAGGAGGCCAGGCTGACGTCACGGCCAGTGTGGTCCTTGAGGGTGAAATCGGGGGCAACGCCGCCAGGAATGAGTCGTTCCGCCATACTATGCTCCTTGCTTGGGTTCGCGAGCACCCAGCTTAGTGACGAGCTGTTCGCTTCACGAATTGGACCCGAACCAGATCGATACGCCCTGGCCGATATACTGGCCCTTATGCCTGACATGGAACGGTGGCCCACCGGGCGCCTGCTCTCCACGGCGGCGCGGCTCGTGGAGCACGCCTGGAATGAGAAATTACGCGGTATGGGGCTGACCCACGCCGGGGTCATTGTCATGGAAGTGCTTGCCGTCAAGGGACCCACCACGCAGTCGATGCTCGCACAGATTGTCCGCGTACAGGCGCAGACCATGGGGAAGACCCTCGCCAGGCTGGAAGCGCACGGCCATGTCAGCCGCGCTCGCGGCATTTCGGACCGCCGAAGCCAAGTGGTCAGTCTGACCGAAGCGGGGGAGCGCACGCTCGGGCTCGCCACGCAGTTGGAGCGGGAAGTTCTTGAACCCGTTCCCGTGGATACCGCCAAACTGCGGCGGGAACTTCAAGCCCTGGTGCGCGAACTGGCGAACAACCATTCCGCGGCCGCCGTAAATGTCATTGTGGCCGCGGCCGATTCCGGCGCATCGCACGACGACGTCCCGAACTAGGTCCGCGAGGCGGCCGGTTCGGGACACCGCGAGGCGGCCGGTCCGGGGCGGAGCAGGCCGAAAAGCAAAAAAGATCCCAGGGTGGCGTCTCGGCCATCCAGGGATCTTTCTTTGGTGCACCCCCCGGGACTTGAACCCGGAACCCATTGATTAAGAGTCAATTGCTCTGCCAATTGAGCTAGAGGTGCAATTGTTTGTTGCTCACAACGCAAAGAAATAACCCTTGAGCAGCTATTGCCGCTCAAGGGCCCTTCCCTTGGTGCACCCCCCGGGACTTGAACCCGGAACCCATTGATTAAGAGTCAATTGCTCTGCCAATTGAGCTAGAGGTGC
>NZ_JAPFFT010000020.1 GCF_026241105.1 Arthrobacter rhizophilus
ATGAGAGGAGACTGTTTCATTTTCGCGACTGTCAATCTGTGCGTCTAGTGAGATCTTGGCTTCCTGACGATTGAGCCCGAAAGCAAGCCCGTCGTGGAGCCGGGAGAGTTTCAAATAGCGGTGAGGACGAGCGGACCATGGGCCGCCGGTTGCTTATTGATGTGCCAATAAACGTGGTTGTCTTACTAGGCGTTGGGGGAGGAACTTTGCAAGATCTTCTCCACTGGGGAAGAAGACGGCGCCGGCAGATTCAACGGCATCCGCGTACTTCGCCGACGTGGCATAGGTGACCCGGTGGCCTCTGCGAACCAACTCGGCAACCACCGGCAACGTCGGGTTCACATGGCCCGCTGCGGGCAAACAGATGAAGGCTATATGCATGCCCGCCACTCCCAAGAACAGTGGATGCTTCATTTGGAAAGATCGGAGCCGTGAACGCTTCGTCGGCGCGATTTCAGTCCGGTTTCGAGCTTGGTCCGCACCTCGCGCTTCACTCGGGCGGCGAGCTCGGTCTCATGCGATTCCAGGAAGGTCCGGACGGCGCGCGGATCCCACGGCACCAAGGACCGCAACGCCCAGCTGACTGCCTTGACCACTGTGTCGTCGCGATCGTGAATCAAGATGCCGACGACGGCGAGCGTGCGTTGCGTATCGCCGGTTCCCCACCGCGACCTGGTGTTGAGCACGGTGGTGGAAACAAGGGCAATACGACGCCACCAGTGGTCCGGGCTCCGTGCCCAGCCGTCGACGTCGGAGTCCGAGATGAGCCCTTCGCGCCACCCGGGACCCACAAGGATGGTCGCGAAGGCATCGGCCTGGCCCCAGGAAGCGATGCCTCCTCCCAGCTCTTGCAGTCGGGACGGTGTGAGGGCCGCAAAAGCCGCCCGGTGGGCATTGATGAACTCCCAGCCCTCCCAGTCAAAGCCTGCTTGAACAAGCCCTTCGGCGAGACTGAAGACGACGGGCGCGTCCATCGTCGCGATTTCCGCGGAAACCCTGCGGCGGACGGTGCGGAAGCTCGCGGCGTCGTGCTTCTCCAAAGCGCGCAGTTCCTCGAGGACGCGCGCCAACAATTGCCCCGGTTGGGTATCCCCCGGAGAGACGAGCACTCCGCGCGAAACCATATTGCGCCCCGGATTTCGCGGGCTGAACGCGGCTACGCCGGGGCGTCGTCGGTATCCGGCCCTTCGGCGGGTTCCTGGCTATGAAGGCCGGTATCGTGTGACACCCAACCCTCCGTTTCCCCTTCGGCAGGGGCGTCACTGTGATGGCGGACGTCGTTGGGATCTGCTGCCTTGTTCATTCCGGATGCTTCCTGTCCTTCGTTGGACTGTTCCCGCGAACGCCTTAAAGTCTACGCCGGGGATGGGGAGTGTGGCCTAGGCTAGGGCAAGGAACTACCGAACGAATCCAACGGCTGAATGCAGAGGTGAAGAATGGCCAAGCGACCCAACCCGGCAGTAAAGATTGCGCAGGAAACGGCCCACAACGCCATGTTCGACGCCAGCGGCAATGCCAAGCCCGGTGTCCACAATGTGCTACTTCGCGCCGTCGAGGTGCAGCGTCCCCTTGTCCTGGCGAACCTGCGCCGACTGCAGCGCAAACACCCGCAGGCCACCGCGGCGCAACTGGCCGCCAAACTGGAGCGTGACTACCTCGCCGCAGTCACTGGCGGGGGTGCCGCCGTCGGGGCGACCGCCGTCGTGCCCGGCATCGGTACGGCAGCCTCGCTGGGCCTGTCCGCGGTGGCCACTATCGGCTTCCTGGAAGGCACCGCGCTTTACGCCGCTTCCCTGGCCGAACTGCACGGCATCCGCCTGACCGATCCGGACCGTGCACGAACCATGGTCATGGCCATCATGCTCGGCGAAGAAGGCACCGCCCTGCTGGGCGCGCTGAGCGGACAATCGCTTGGCAAGGGCAAAGGCGTGACGCACGCCTGGGGCAACACGCTCACCAAGAATCTGCCCGGCGGAGGATTCGGCGTCATTCGCGATGCCATCCAGCGCGCCTTCCTCAAGAGGCTCGTCAAGCGCCAGGGCGCCGCTTTCCTCGGCCGCGCGCTGCCTTTCGGCGTGGGGGCCGTGGTGGGCGGAGTCGGGAACCGCATCATGGGGCGTGCGGTGGCGGCCGCGGCGAGGGAAGCATTCGGTCCCATGCCGGACATCATCCCGGGCGAACTGCTCCCAGCCGCCCGCCAGAACGCGCTGGAAGGCGGAAATAGTGGATCTCAACGCTGATTCGGGGGAGTCGTTCGGCTCCTGGACCATGGGGAACGACGCCCCGATGTTCCGGATTGTCAGTAGCGCCAATGTCGCTTGCGGCTTCCATGCCGGCGACCCGGTGACCATGCTGGACAGCTGCCGTGCGGCCTTCGAGCTCGACGTCCGGGTCGGCGCCCATGTGGGCTACCGGGACCTGCACGGCTTCGGCCGCCGTGCTATGGACATGTCCTTCGATGAGCTCTTCGGCGACGTCCTCTACCAGCTCGGTGCCTTGGACGGCATGGCCCACGCGGTGGGCGCCTCCGTGGACTACGTGAAACCGCACGGCGCCCTTTACAACAGGATCGTCCACGACGTGGAGCAGGCAGAAGCCGTAGTTGCCGCCGTCCACGCCTACGATCCCGGGCTTCCCGTCGTTGGCCTGCCGGGTTCCGCGTTCCTGCGCCTCGCCGAAGAATCCGGCCATCCGGTGTTCCGGGAGGCTTTCGTAGACCGCGGGTATATGCCGGACGGCACCCTGGTGCCGCGCTCGCAGGAAGGCGCAATGGTGCACGACGCCGCCGCTGTAGTTGAGCGGGCCGTGCGCTTTGCCGTGCGGGGCGAAGTGCTGGCCGTGGACGGCACCGTGGTGCGGGTGAAGCCGGACTCGCTGTGCATCCATGGCGATACCCCTGGTGCTGTTGAGCTCGCTGCGGCGGTGCGCGCCGGCCTTGAGGAAGCTGGTGTGGAGATTGAATCCTTCGCCTGAGGTTCTGGGCGTCGGTTCTCCCGGCGCCGGTTTGCCCGGTGCTGGTTCGAGCGGCGCCGGCGTCCGGGCCCTTTTGCCCTGCGGGGACAGCGCATTCTTGGTGGAACTGCCGGACCTCAATGCCGTCGTCGCGTACTACCGCGGGCTGACCGGGGCCAGCGCGGCCGCGAGCCTTTCCCTACCGCGGGGGATCATCGACGTCGTGCCCGCGGCCCGAACCGTCCTGGTCACCTTCGATCCCGGGGCGATCCGTCCCGCAGAGGTCCGCGACTGGCTGGAATCCGCCGAGCCGGCACGCGACTCCGTCAGCTTGGGCGGGGAAGTGACCATCGAGGTGTCCTACGGAGGCCCCGACCTTGCCGAAACGGCGCAATTCCTCGGCATGAGCGAGGCCGAGGTGGTCAAACTTCACACGTCCTCGGAATGGACGGCTGCCTTTTCCGGCTTTGCGCCCGGCTTCGTGTACCTGGTCACGACGCATGAGCGGCTCCGCGTCCCGCGTCGGAACACCCCGCGCACCGCTGTGCCGGCCGGCGCTGTTGGTCTTGCGGGCGAGTTCAGCGGCGTCTACCCACGATCTTCGCCGGGCGGCTGGCAGCTGATCGGAACCACGACGGCGGCACTGTGGGATGCGTCCAAAGCGGACCCCGCGCTGATCCGGCCGGGCGACGTGGTGCGGTTCGTGGAGGCCTGATGGCGATTGTGGTGGTGAACCCCGGCCCGCTTACCTTGGTGGAAGACCTCGGCAGGCAGGGCTGGGCCTCGTTGGGGCTGAGCCCTTCCGGTGCCTTGGACGGGCAATCTCTTCGCCTCGCCAATCTGCTGGTGGGAAATCCTGTGGACGCGGCCGGGCTGGAAATATTGCTGGGCGGGCTGCGCTTGCGATTCGTGACCGCGTCGACTGTTGCGGTGACAGGTGCCGAGGGAATCGTGACACTCAATGGTGCCGAGATTCCGCTCAACCAAGCCGCCCGGGTGGCTCCGGGCGCGGTGCTGGATTTCGGGGTTCCGCTGTTCGGGCTGCGATACTACCTGGCTGTGCAGGGCGGGATCGATGCACCCAAACTCCTCGGTTCAAGCAGCACGGACATGCTCTCCGGCGAAGGCCCGGCGCCGCTGAAATCGGGGGAGCAGTTGGGGATAGGCCGTGTTTCGGTGGGCAACGGTTCGGGTTTCAGTACGGGCGCTTGGCCTCTCATCAACGTAGCCGCCCACCCCGCTATCCGCCGCGCTCCCGATCCCGGGCGCGCCATCACCGCCCGCGTGGACCGCGGCCCCCGTGCAGACTGGTTCGACCACGACTCCTGGCCCCGCCTCGTCAGTCAGGACTGGATCCTGTCGCCTGATTCCAACAGGATCGGCGCCCGACTGGTGGGCCGTCCCCTCACCCAGACCCGGCACGAGGAACTGCCCAGCGAAGGCATGGTCCTCGGTGCGCTGCAGGTCCCGCCGTCGGGCCTTCCCACGGTATTCCTGGCCGATCACCCCGTGACGGGCGGCTACCCCGTCATCGCCGTGGTGCGCCGCACGGACCTGGACTTGTTGGGCCAAGCCCGCCCGGGCCAGCGGATCCGGTTCCTCGGCTGAGGGTCCCTCTCCCCTGGACATGCGCCTCCGAGCCACTCAAAAGTGGACATGTCCCTTCCTCGTGCCCGCTCCGCGTGGGACATGTCCCTTGCTGGGTACGTGGAGTGGACATATTGGGGTTATGTCCATCGCTTGCCGCTAGGGGTGGGCATGTCCCTTCCCGGTCGCGGGCGCCGTGTCAGCCGAATACCAGGTGCGCCACGGTGAAGATCGCGAGCCCCGCCAATGATCCAACCACGGTGCCGTTGATGCGGATGTACTGCAGGTCCTTGCCGACCTGGAGCTCGATCTTTTGCGACGTTTCCTCGGCATCCCAGCGCGCCACGGTGTCCGTGATGACCCCGGCGATGTCCGAGCGGTACGTGTTCACGAGGTACCCGGCAGCATCACCGATCCAGGCATTGACCTTGCCCGCCAGTTCGTCGTCGCTCACAAGCCGCGAACCGAAGTCCCGCACGGCGCTCTTGAAACGCTGTGTCAGCTCGCTGTCGGGATCGTCGACGGCGGTGAGCAGCGCATTCTTGATCGTGTCCCACGTGCGGGAGGCAAGTTCGCGGACCTCTGGATCGCCAAGGATCTGGGTTTTGATGCCCTCGGCCCGGGCGATCATTGCCGGATCGTGTTGCAAATCCTGGGCGAGATCGTTGAGATAGGTGTCGATCGATTGGCGAACTTGATGGTCCGGATCCTGCTGCACTGCCCGGACGAACTTTGAGATCTCGTTGTAGACCCTGCCGCCCACAATGTCGTCCACGAAAGACGGAACCCAGAGGGGAGAACGGTCGGACACGAGCCGGTTCACCGTGGAGTGGTTCGCTTCCACCCAATCCGCCGCGCGGTCAACCAGCAGATCGACGAGCTTGTGGTGGTGGCCGTCGGCAAAGATCCGCTCGGCCATCCGGCCCACGGGCGGTCCCCACGGCGGAGTGAGCAGGTGCTTGCGGACCATGCCCTCGATTACTGCCTGGACGTCGTCGTCGTTCAGCACGGTGAACGCGCCTCGGATCAGCGCTGAACCCTCCTTGGCGACGCGCTCGGCGCCGCCCGGGGATGCGAGCCATGTACCGGCTTTCCGCGCGATGTCCACGCTCGCAAGCTTCTCCTGGACCACCTGTTCGGACAGGAAATTTGTCTCCACGAACTCCCCGAGCGAGGCGCCGATCTGGTCCTTGCGCCGAGGAATGATGGCTGTGTGCGGGATTTTGAGGCCCATGGGGTACTTGAACAGCGCAGTGACTGCGAACCAGTCGGCCAAAGCTCCCACCATGCCGCCCTCGGCAGCCGCCCGCACATATTCCATCCACGGATACTGCTTTTGCAAGGCGAAAGCGGCTGTGAAAACTACCGCCATGACGATCAGGAGCGCCAGCGCCACGGACTTCATCCGACGCAAGGCAGCCGCCTTTTCGGCGTCACCGTTCCGTTGCCCGACGCCGGTGGCAATCGTTGAAGCGGTCTTGGCGCCTGCGTGCCGCGGGGCCTCTCCCGGGAGGGCGCTGTCTGTCACCGGGATTTGTTCAGAGTTCACCTGCATGTGCCCAGCGTAGCCCCGTGGCTGCTATCGGCGTGGGCTACCGTGTCCCCATGACGAATGACAAGTCTGGTCGCCCAGACCAAAGCACGGAGCAAAACCAGCGTCCCATGGTCTACGCCCACCGCGGAGCCAGTGCCGCGTTCGCGGAGCACACACGTGCCGCGTACCTGAAGGCAATCGCCGACGGCGCCGACGGGGTCGAGTGCGATGTCCACCTGACCCGGGACCAGCACGTTGTCCTGCTCCACGATGCAAATCTGGACCGCACCTCGGACGGAACAGGCCCGGTGGCTGAAAAGACGCTCGAGGAGCTGCGCCAACTCGACTTCTCCTCCTGGAAGGGCGCCCGTATCCCGGAGCAGTATGGCGCAAAGTCGGAGCAACTGCTGACGCTCGCTGAATTGCTGGAGATCCTGCGCGGCGCCGGCAGGGACATCGGCCTGGCCATTGAGCTCAAGCACCCCAGCCCATACCAGCTCAAGCTTGAAGACCGCGTGCTGGAGCTTCTGGGCAGTGAAGGGTGGAACGCGGAGACGTCCATGCTGGACAACATCCAGGTTTCCTTCATGAGTTTCAGCCCGGATTCCGTCAAGCACTTGCTCCAGTTCGTTCCCGCGGAGCACATTTGCCAGCTGGTGGATGACGTCACCGTGGAAGAAGTCCGCGATGAACTTGGCTTGGGCGTCATCACCGGGGGAGCTGTGGCCAACGTCATGAAGGCGGCCCAACAGGAAGGCGAACGGATCCTGGATGACTGCGAAGTCGGACTGGCCGGCCCGGGTATCGACTACGTCCGTAAACACGCCCGCACCGTTCAGCGTTGGCTGGAATCAGGCCGACGCTTCCGGGTGTGGACCGTTGATTCGGAAAACGATGTTGCCCTCTGCCAAGGCCTGGGAATCCACGAGATCACTACCAACAAGCCGGCGCAGGTCCTCGCCCAGCTTTAAGGCCCAACTAACTGGCAGTTGTTGTCGTTATGAAGCCTCATAACGACAACAACTGCCAGTCAGATGACCGTGTTGCTGAGGGTTCCGATGCCGCCCAGCGTGATGTCCACCCTGTCGCCGGGCTGCACAGCCACGAAAGTGTTCGGTGCCCCCGTCATGATGATGTCGCCGGGCTCCAGGGTCAGCCATTCAGTGACGTAGACAAGGCAGTCCGTGATGGAGGACGGCAGGTTGAAGGAACCGGAGCGGGCCTTGACTTCGCCGTTGACCACTACCTCGGTGCCGACGTTGTCCGGATCCTCGACGTCGGTCTCGATCCACGGCCCCAGCGGTGTGTAATTGGGGCCGGACTTGCCCTGGAACAGTTTTTCGTCGATCTGGTTCTGGTCCACGTTGGTGACGTCGTTAACCACGGTGTATCCGAGGATGTGGCTCAATGCGTTCTCGGCTGTGAGCTTCTCCGCCCGCTTTCCGATGACGGCAGCCAGTTCGCCTTCAACATTCACCGTGCCTGCGCCGCGTGCGGCAACAATGTCGTCACCGGGGCCGGCGATGCTGTGGACAGACTTGTGCCAAGCCTGGATGGGCAGCACGTGGTTGTTGTTCCCCAAGTTGTGCCCGATTCCAAGCACTACGGAAGGCCGGACCGGAGCCAAGAGAACGGCCCCGTCGGCAGAACTGGATTCCCCGGTGTAAGCAAGGGTCTTGGCAAAAGGATCTTCGATGTGATCCCAGATTCCGTTGCGCAGGACTGCGTGCCTGGGGCCGGAAGGGGTCTGTAGTCGGGCGATGCGCATGGAACTCCTCGTTGAATTTCAGCCGGACCCACTTGCCGGGCCGATTGTCCTGGCCGGCGGCCGGGCTTGTGGCGGTGGACATTGCCGGATAAAGGCCACCAAGAGAAGCTAACACTATGCTGAACTGAGTTCAATACTCTGAACACTTGTGAAGTTTGCTGGTTCAGTGCGCGGCGCCGTTCCGTTTATCGTGCCGGGCGGGCCTGTGGTTGCATGAATACATGCCTTTTTCATGGTCCGCCCGGACAACCCAGACAATCTCCGCGGCGGCCCTGAGCGCACTATTGTTCGCGAGTGCCAAGAAGCACTTCCAGGAGCCGAGGTTTTTCTCTCCGGTGGTCCCGGACTACCTATGCCGTGAGGATTTTGCAGCCGAGCACGGCGAACCCAATTCCAAGGAACCCACACCACGGAACGGCGCTTTGGCGGTCATGTCCCGGGAGGAATGGATCGCGGTGAGCGGACTGCTCGAGGCGGCCGCCGCCGTCGGGCTCCTTATTCCTGCCACACGCAAGGCTGCAGCCCGGGGCACCACGCTGATGTTCACGGCGTTCCTGGCCGGCCATGTGGACGCGCTCCGCCGCGCGTACTCTCCCGAAGGGACCGCGTCCGAGCGGCGGATTCACACACTTCGCCTGCCCTTGCAGCTTCCGCTGATTCTGTGGGCACGGAGCTTGGCCGGAGTAAAGCGGGGCGTATGAAACTCCTTGAATCCCCGGCGGTGAAGGTGGGCCTCTCCATCAGCATCGCAACGGGCCTCTATGGCATCTCGTTCGGAGCGTTGGCCTCGGCCTCAGGATTCAATTTCTGGCAGACCATGGCATTCAGCCTGCTCATGTTCAGTGGCGGCTCGCAATTCGCCTTCATAGGCGTCGTGGCCGGCGGCGGCTCCGGGATTGCGGCCATGACTGCGGCCGCGCTACTAGGCCTGCGCAACGGCATCTACGGCATGCAGATGAACGCCTTGTTGCGCCCCGGCGGTTGGCTCAAATACCCGCAAGCCCACATCACCATCGATGAATCCACGGCCACAGCTTCAGGCCAAAGCGATCCGGATGAACAACGCCGTGGATTCTGGACCGCCGGAGTCGGCATCTTCGTGCTGTGGAACATTTTCACGGCCGTCGGAGCTTTGGCAGGTGATGCCTTGGGCGACCCCAAGCAGTGGGGGCTCGATGGCGCCGCGGTCGCTGCGTTTCTGGGGTTGCTATGGCCACGGCTCAAAGGCCGTGAGCCGTGGGCGATTGCCGCAGCTGCTGCTCTGGCAACCATCATTGCGGTGCCGTTCGTTCCGGCCGGCGTGCCTATTTTGGTGGCCGCCGTCGTGGCCGGAGCAATCGGCTGGTTCAGTCACGGACGCAGCGATGAAGGCATGGAGCCCGACGTCGATCCCTACCCGCACGAGCGTTCACGCGCGGACCAGGCGGACCAGGACAGCAAGGAAAGGAACGCCGAATGAACCTCTGGCCCTGGATACTGATCGCCTGCGGACTGGCGTACCTCACCAAGCTCTCGGGCTATTTCGTGCCGGCGAAGCTGCTTCGGAGTCCCCGGATGATGCGAGTGGCGGGCACCATGACTATCGGCCTGCTGGCGTCCCTGACGGTGGTCAACGCGGTGGCGTCGGGGCAGTCCCTCGCATTCGACGCGCGGCTCGGCGCCCTGGTTGCCGGGGCTATTGCACTATGGCTCCGCGCGCCGTTCCTCGTGGTGGTCATCGTCGGATCAGCGGCGGCAGCCTGCCTGCGGCTGCTCGGCTGGCGCTGATTGGGGTTTTTGGCGAGCGCGACGGCGGGGACCCGCCACCCGGCGTTCCTAACGGTCGCTGCTGTGGTGCGCGCCGTCGTCGTGCGCTGGTTCCTGGAAGGTCATTCCCGGGATGGGAGTTTGAGGCGGCAGGGGGCGCGACGGGCGTTCGGTGCGG
Source organism: Arthrobacter rhizophilus (assembly GCF_026241105.1). Lineage (GTDB taxonomy): Bacteria > Actinomycetota > Actinomycetes > Actinomycetales > Micrococcaceae > Arthrobacter. Next base: position 9,766 of record NZ_JAPFFT010000020.1, read on the forward strand.
ATGGCGTCCTCAAGGAGGGCAACCGGCCGTTCCCATGCGCGGGATCCCGGCTCCATGGTGTCCACAGCACCGATCAGCATGGCAACAAGGCGGACCATATCCTCGATCGAGATATCCCGGCGCAGCGAACCCTGGCCCTGGCCACGCGCAAGCAGCTCAGCCATCGAATCGATCAAACCACCAGTGATACCAACCAGGAGCCCTCGACGGCCGGCGACCGCGCCAAGCAGGTTCGCGTCTTCGCTGGCAACCTGCACTACTGCGTCGATCACCCGGATGAGCCCGACGGCGGCATCCATGCCCGCGAGGGCGTCTTCCACGACGGGATCCACAGTCAGTCTGAGCTGCCGCGAAAGTGCGGCCAGGACGAGTTGTTCTTTGTCAGCGAAGTTCCGGAACAGGGTAGCCGGGCCAACACCTGCGGTTGTGGCGATCGTCTGCAGCGGAACCTCGGGGCCTAGTTCGCGGAAGCACTGGCGCGCAGCCGTGATGATCTTGTCCACATTGCGTGCAGCATCAGCTCTGAGTGGCTTGCGTTCTAAGGGCCGGTCCATGCTGCTCACAGTAGCAACGGTGGGGCTCCCAATAGTTTTGTGACATTCTTGCCTGTGAAAGACTGGATTCATGTTGCTTGCCTTCTCAGTTGCCCCGTCCGGCCAGCCTGCTGCTGGCACCGTATCGGTTGATGGCTCGGTGCACGACGCCGTTGCCGAGGCCGTGAAGATCGTCCGCGAATCGGGACTCCCCAACCAGACGGACTCGATGTTCACCACCATCGAAGGCGAGTGGGACGAGGTGTTCGACGTCGTGAAGCGCGCCACCGAGGCCGTGGGCAAATACGGAAACAGGGTCTCCCTGGTGATCAAGGCGGACATCCGCCCCGGCTACACGGGGGAGCTCACAGGCAAAGTCGAGCGGCTGGAAAGCGCCATCGCCAAAGGGGAGTAGGGCTCCCCTGCCGGCCCGTGGGTTCAGGCGGGTGCCCCGCACTCCTTCCCTCCACCGTGACCCGGTGCCAGACTGGGGCCATGCTTGAACACAAGGCCCAGCCCGCTTGGGTAGCCGTCGAGGAATACTTGTCCGCCGCCGTCGTCCGCCCAAACGCGGCGCTCACGCACGCGGTCCAATCCGCCGTCGACGCCGGGATGCCGCCCATCGAGGTGGCGCCCAACGCCGGCAAGCTGCTCAAGATGCTTGTGCAGATGTCCGGGGCCCGGCGCGTGCTGGAAATCGGTACTCTGGCCGGGTTCAGCGCGATTTGGATGGCCCAGGGACTGCCCGACGACGGCCGCCTGGTCACGTGCGAATACCTGCCGGAACACGCCAGGGTGGCCCGTGCCAACGTGGACATGGCCGGGATCGGCCACAAAGTGGATATCAGGATCGGCCCGGCGTTGGAGACGCTTGCCGCTCTGGCTGAAGATCCTGCACGCCATCAGCCCTTCGACTTTGTCTTCATTGATGCGGACAAGGAGAACGATTCCAACTACCTGGACTGGGCCATTCGGCTCGGGCGGCCGGGCACGGTGATCGTGATGGACAACGTCATCTGGGAAGGCGCCATCCTGGATCCGTCAATGGACGAGGTGAACGCCCCGGGCATCGTTGACGCCTTGGAGATGATGGGCGGCGATCCACGCCTCGACGCGACTGCCATCCAAACGGTCGGCACCAAGGGCTGGGACGGGTTCGCGATAGCCCGGGTGGTGTAACGCTAGGCTGTGCCCATGGAATTTACCCTTCGTCCCGCCACAGTGGACGATGCTGAGTCCCTGACGCGCATGCATTTGGCTGCCTGGCGCGAAAGCTACCGCCGTCTCCTGCCCGAGGAGTTCTTCGCCTTCCGGGAAGCCACCATCAACGCCCGGATCGAGAGGCAGCGGGAAGCTTTGGCAGGCTCCTACAAGCCGACGCTCGCCCTCGACGCCGAAGGCGCTTTGGTGGGTATAGCCTCTGCTGGTCAGGCCCGGGATGAGGACCGGCCCTGCGAACTGGAACTGCAGATGATCTACACCCTGCGTCGCGCTTACGGTTTGGGTGTGGGGCAGGCGCTGGTGGACGCCGTGATCGGCAACGCTCCCGCCTACCTTTGGGTGCTTGAAGACAACCCTCGGGCCCAGGCCTTCTACCGCAAGAACGGGTTCCAAGCTGACGGCACGCGCCAGCTCTTGCCGCCGGATTGGCACGAACTGCCGGAGATCCGGATGGTGCGTCCCGCCGTCGGGGGCTGACCGCAAAGTCAGCCGCGTCAATTAGGGTTGAAGCATGACCGGAAGAGGGCGGCTGTAGTGGCAAAGCGGGGCAAAAGCAGGGGCGCCGGGCGGGTTGCCGGAGTCATCGAGGTGCCTGCCGGCACTAAGCCGGACGGTCCCGTGGAGGGCGTCTATTACATCGATACCGGCGACTGCGAACTCGTTGCCGACCCTGACAACTCCAACGGCTGGCTCCTCAAGATCAACGGGGTTATGAGTTCGCACATTGATGTTGCAGAGCCGTTGTTCCTGGACTTCGAGTACATGCGCTGGATCGCGGCTTTGGTCGAATCCAAATGGCCCCCCGAGTCGAAACCGAAGCTGCGTGCCTTGCATCTAGGCGGCGGGGCCTGTTCCCTGGCGCGGTACTTCCACGCCGCCTATCCGGACGCGCGCCAAGTGGTGGTGGAGCTCGACGGCAAGCTCGCTGAATACGTGCGCGGCTGGTTCGATCTCCCCAAGGCCCCGTTGCTTCGAATCCGCGTGGGTGAAGCGAGGGAGGTCACCGAGAGCCTCACCCCGGACACTCGAGACCTCATCATCCGGGATGTCTTTGCCGGCGCCCTCACCCCGAGGGCGCTCACAACCCGGGAATTCAACGACCATGCACAGAGGGTGCTCGCTCCGGGCGGGCTCTATATCGTGAATTCCGGAGATGCCCCGGACCTCAATAACGCCCGCGAGGACGCCGCCACCATCGCGGACACCTTCGAGCACACCATGATCATCGCCGACCCAGCGATGCTCAAGGGACGTCGGTACGGCAACATGATCATGGCCGGCAGCCACGAGCGCTTCGGTGACGATCCGCAGCTCGCCCGCAAACTCTTGGGCGGCGCAGTTCCCGCGCACATCTGGGACGATGCCCGGGTCCGGGCCTTCGCCGTCGGCGCACACGTCCGGCACGACCCCTTGCCTGCCGCCTGACGCTCGCTCACCTTTGGGGCCCTTTCGGCCGATCCTCCTGCAGATCTTGGGGCCAAACGACGAATCCTCCTGCAGATCAATCTGAAGGAGGGTTCCTCCATTTGGGCTCATATGTGAGCGAGCGTCTGGCTGGAAGGGCTCACATGTGAGCGAGGGTCCGCGCCCCGCCGATGCCCGCTAGCGGCGCGCCAGCAGCAGTTCCCGGTGCGCGGCCGTCTCCTCCTGGAGGGCGTGCACGACGGCGGCGACAGCCGGGCGGCGCATCGAGTCCGGCCGCAGGACCATCCAGTAGGGGAGTAGCTCCGCGAAGTCCGAGGGCAGAAGCCGGACCAGGTCCGGGTGCCGGTCCGCCATGAAACACGGCAGGAAGCCGATGCCGGCCCCGGCCCGCGTCGCCTCCACATGGACGAAGACATTGGTGGAACTCAGGCCGTCGCGCATCGACGGGACCAGCCTGCGAGGGGCGTCGAGATCGTCCACTTGAAGCATGGAATCCACGAAGTAAACCAGCTGGTGCTGCGTCAACTCCTCCACGGTTGAGGGTACGCCGTGGAAAGCCAGGTACTCCCTCGAGGCATACATCCCGAGCATGTACTCGCCCAGAAGCAGTGCCTCCGCCCGGTGCACCTGCGGCTCGCCCACCACCACCTCCACGTCGAGGCCGGAGCGCTGCTGGAGTGCCCGGCGGGTCACTGTGATGATCTCGACAGTGAGCCCGGGATGCGATCGCCGCAAGCGCGCCACGGCCGGTGCCGCGATGTATGCGCTGAAACCGTCAGTTGCGGTCATGCGTACGACGCCGGCAATGGGGTCCGGTGCGCGATCCTCCGGTCCCAGCGTGCCCACCGCAGCTTCGATCCGCTCCGCCACGCCCACGGCTTCGGCGCCGAGTTCCGTGACTTCCCACCCCCCTGCGGCGCGCGCGAGGATCCGGCCGCCGAGGGCCTTCTCCAGCGCGGCGATCCTGCGGGAAACGGTGGTGTGGTTCAGCCCCAAGGCTTGGGCCGCCGTCGTGAACTTTCCTGAGCGCGATACTGCGAGGAGGACCAGCAGGTCGTCGGGATTCGGATTCATATCTGCAATTCTGCACACACTTAGTGCCATTTTGGCCATTGAAGCACCGATGATGTGCAGCAATACTCATTGGAGCATTTCGTGCTGTGGATCACAGCACATGTCAGCGTGGACACTAAGGAGATGGACATGAGCGTAGGACAACGCTCCGCAGCAGGCGCCGACCGGCCGGCCGGGAACCCCACAGGCAAGGCAACAGGCGCAACTGGCAACGGCCCAGCAGGCAAAGGCTCAGGACTCAAGAAGATTGTCGCCGCCTCGATGGTTGGCACCGTGGTGGAATGGTACGAATTCTTCCTCTACGCCACCGCCGCAACCCTGGTTTTCGGCAAGTACTTCTTCCCGCCCACCGGCAACGAGCTTGACGGCATCATCCAGGCATTCCTGACATACGCGGTGGGCTTCGTGGCCCGGCCCCTGGGTGGCATCGTCTTCGGCCAGATCGGCGACAGGCTTGGCCGTAAACCCACCTTGCAGCTCACCATTGTGATTGTTGGTATCTCCACCTTCCTCATGGGTTGCCTCCCCGGCTTCGCCGACCTCGGTTACTGGGCGCCTGCCATGCTCGTGGCACTCCGCTTCATCCAAGGCTTCGCGCTGGGTGGCGAATGGGGCGGCGCGGTGCTGCTGGTGGCAGAACACAGCCCCAGCAAGTCGCGTGGCTTCTGGTCAAGCTGGCCGCAGGCCGCTGTTCCGGTCGGCAACCTCCTCGCCACGCTGGTCCTGTTCATCATGTCCACCACGCTCAGCAGCGCGGCCTTCCTTGGCTGGGGCTGGCGTGTGGCTTTCTGGCTCTCCGCCGTGATCGTCTTCGTGGGTTACTACATCCGCACCCATGTGACCGAGGCACCGATCTTCCTTGAGGCGAAGGCCCTTGTGGAGAAGGAGCAGGCCGTCAGCTACGGCGTCGGCGAAGTCATCCGCAAGTACCCCAAGGGCATCCTGCAGGCCATGGGACTCCGGTTCGCCGAGAACATCATGTACTACCTCGTGGTGAGCTTCTCCATCGTCTACCTCAAGAGCGTGCACAAATACGACACCTCGTCCCTATTGCTCGCCTTGCTGATTGCCCACGTCATCCACTTCATCGTCATACCGCAAATCGGCAGGCTGGCGGACAGTTGGGGACGCAAGCCCGTCTACCTGATCGGCGCCATAACCGGTGCCACGTGGCCGTTCTTCGCCTTCCCCATGTTCGACACCAAGAACCCCGTGGTGATCGTTGCCGCCGTGACCATCGGCCTGTGCCTTCACGCCTTCATGTACGCAGGGCAGCCGGCCATCATGACCGAGCTCTTCCCCACCCGCATGCGCTACTCGGGCGTCTCGCTTGGCTCGCAGGTGACCTCGATCTTCGCCGGTTCGCTGGCCCCGCTGCTGGCGACCCAATGGCTCAAGGACACCGGATCCTGGATGCCCACCGCCATCTACCTGGTGATCGCTTGCGCCATCACAGCCGTCGTCGTCTTGACACTCAAGGAGACCCGCGGGGTGGCACTCGAGGACGTTGACGACGCCGACGCCGTTCGCCACGGCCTGTCAACAGCAGGTGCCCGCGCATGACCCTGGAAGGCCGCAAGGCCCTGGTCACCGGCGGGGCGGGCGGAATCGGGGCGGCCTGCGCCACGGCCCTCGCCGCGAGGGGCGCGAAAGTTGTGGTGGCCGACGTCGACGCCGCCGGAGCTGCGGCGCTCGCCGATAGGCTCGGCGGCACCGCCTGGGCCGTCGACTTGCTCGACACGGAGGCGCTGGCCGGACTCAGCCTGGATTGCGACATCCTGGTCAACAACGCCGGCATCCAGAAAGTCGCTCCAATTGAGGAGTTCGAGCCGGAAGACTTCCGCCGGATCCTGACCCTCATGCTTGAAGCGCCGTTCCTGCTAATCCGGGCCGCATTGCCGCACATGTACGCCAACGGATTCGGCCGGATCATCAACATTTCCTCGGTCCACGGGCTGCGGGCGTCCGAATTCAAGAGCGCGTACGTCTCAGCCAAACACGGGCTCGAGGGGCTCAGCAAGGTGACAGCCCTCGAAGGCGGCCAGCACGGGGTCACCTCCAACTGCATTAATCCAGGGTATGTGCGCACGCCCCTCGTCGAAAGGCAGATCGCGGACCAGGCCTTGCTGCACGGGATCCCTGAATCCGAGGTCCTGGCCAAGGTCATGCTGACGGAGTCCGCGGTGAAGCGACTGGTGGAGCCGGAGGAAGTCGCGTCGCTGGCCGCATGGATAGCGTCCGACGACGCCGGCATGGTCACCGGGGCCAGTTACACGATGGATGGGGGCTGGTCCGCCCGCTAACGCCGCTAAGGCCCGCTAACCCCGCCCGCCCGTTCGGCCCGGCAACCTCGTTACCCGCGGTTGCCGGGCCGAACGACCCCTGAATGTCGTAGGCTGGTGTGGCGTACGAGGGGAACGAAATATGGGTCTCGATCCGGTCAGTCTCAAGGTAGCTCTGGGCGTTGTCGCGCTCACTTTGTGCCTGCTGTTTTTCGGATCGTTCCGCCGGAGCCGCTCTGCATACAGCGGCTGGTGGTGCCTTGCCCTCGTCTTCTTGCTCACCGGAAACACGGCATACCTGCTCACCGGGACCTCCCAGCAAATTTGGGCGGGTCCCCTCGGCAATGCCTTGCTGGTCGCCGGGGCATTCAGTGTGTGGGCGGGCTCGCGTTCTTTGAGGCTGCTTCCGACGCCGCGGTGGCAACTCCTCGCAGGACCCGTCGCCACTGCTGTTGCCGCGACGCTGGAGAATCCGGCCACTAACGAATGGTCAGGCGGCTTGGTGTATTTGGCCATGATGTCCATGGGCATGGCCTTGGCAACAGTTGAACTTTGGCGGTTGAAGCCCACCGTTTCACGCGCCGGCCGGTCCCTGGCGCTGGCCGCGGGAGTCCTGGGCGCGTTCTTTTTCGGCCGGGGGATCGCCTATGTGGTGGAAGGGCCCGACGGGCCGGACTTCGGCACCTATCTCAGCTCGGGAACCACCAGCGTGGTCACCATGGTGCTGCTGGTCACCGTGTCTTTCAGCATGACGGCGTTGAGCAACGAGCAGCTTATTAACGGCCTCAACGAACGTGCCACCCGCGACGGCCTGACGGGGCTTCTCAACCGCGCAGCCTTCATGGAGTTGGCCGCCCAGGAAATCAAAAGGCTGCACACCGCGGGATCGGTCTCCACCTTGATCCTCGCCGACCTGGACCATTTCAAGGCCCTCAACGACAGCTACGGCCACGCCGCGGGCGACACCGCCATCCAGGCATTCGCCGCCGCATGTCAGGCCTCGGTCCGCCACACTGACCTCGTCGGGAGGTATGGCGGAGAGGAATTCACCATCCTGCTTCCCGGGGCTGACATGGAGAGTGCCGAAATCATTGCGGGTGAAATCAGCCGCCGGTTGGCCTCGGCAAAAACGCCGGACGGAATCACTTTCCCCACTGTGAGCTACGGCATCGCCCCCAGCACCTTCGTGGACGCCGAGGTGGTCCACATGATTGCGGCCGCCGACAAAGCCCTCTACCAAGCCAAGTCCCTCGGGCGGAACCGCGCGGTCTGCGCGCCGTCCTAACCGCGGGGATCTAACCGCCGTCGTGCGCGAAAACCGACGCAACGCTAGGTCGATCCAGCAGTGCCTAGGCATGCGCTAAAACAATCTGCTAAAACGCTTGATCAAAATTGTGACGTCGGTTACGCTTGCATTGATCAAACGCTTTAGCAGAAATGGACATCAACGCCGATGACTCGCTCAGTCTTCTTCCAGCCCGCCGATGGATGGGTTGGAGACTTGATCCCTTTCCAGAAGGACGGGGAGTTCTGGCTCTTCTATCTGCACGAGGTACGGACCGAACCCAAACCGGGGACGTCTTGGAATCTTGTGACCACCAAGGACCTCACGCAGTTCGAGGACCATGGGGTATCGCTGCACCATGGCGGGGAGGGTGATGCGGACTTCAATGCATACACGGGCAGTGTTGTGTGCGACGAGTCCGGAATTCACCACCTGTTCTATACGGGACAGAATCCCCGGCACCTCGGCTCTGACGGAGCTCCGTTGCAACTTGTCATGCACGCCACCAGCGCGGACGGAATGCTGACGTGGGTGAAGCATCCGGAGCTGACCTTCGGCGCCCCGGCCGGCTACGAAACCGGCGACTGGCGCGATCCTTTCGTCTTCAAGGACGAGGCAAGCGGTTTGTGGCGGATGCTGCTGGCCGCACGGCACACAGAGGGTCCGGAGCGCCGTCGCGGAGTGATCGCCCAATGCGTCTCCCCGGACCTGATGGACTGGGAGCACACCGAGCCGTTTTGGGATCCGCGCCGGTACATCACGCACGAATGCCCGGAGGTTTTCGCCTGGGGCGACTGGTGGTACCTCGTCTACTCGGAATTCTCAGAGTCCTTCACTACCCGCTACCGCATGGCGAAAAGTCCCGATGGACCATGGACCGTGCCCGCACGCGACAGCGTTGACGGCCGCGCCTTCTATGCCTCGAAGACCGCCGAGCGGGATGGTCGCCGGTTCTTCTTCGGCTGGATCGCCAGCAAAGAGGACAACCGCGACGACGGTGCCTGGCAGTGGGCGGGCACCATGTCCGTCCTCGAGGCCCGCCAGAACGGCGACGGCACCCTCGCGTTTTCCTTCGCCGACGAACTTGTCGAGAGCTTCTGGGATGAAATCCCGGTAACCTTCGGCAGCGCCCTTCCGGTGGCTCTGCACGCTCCCGACGGGTACATGGCCACCGTGTCCGATGAAGTCCTCCCTCGGCAGTTCTACGCCCGGGCGGTGCTGCAGATAGAACCCGATACAACCGAGTGCGGACTGCTGCTCCGCTCAAGCGCGGACGGGGACGAGTCCTACATCATCCGCCTGGAACCGAAACGCAGCCGCATGGTGTTGGACCGATGGCCCCGGGAAATCAACGGCGACGCGCAATGGCACGTCTCGGGGGATGTCCCCTTCGAAATCGAGTTGGAACGCCCCTGCGAGCTCGCACCGGGAGAGCACACCCTCGAACTTGTCGTCGACGGGGACCTCTGCGTCGTCGTCGTCGACGGGCAGGTCGCCTTGAGCGCCCGGATCTACGAGCTACCCGACGGCCGGATCGGCGTTTTCGCCGGTGAAGGCACTGTCACCGTCACTGAACTTGAGATACGTAAGCGCACAGACAACTAAATAGCCAGCGCCAAACTTCCGTTCAAAATCGAAGGAGATTGTCCCCCATGAAGAAACTCTTGCGAACGGCCGCCGTAGCAGCGGCCGTCACCCTCGCCCTCGCCGCATGTGGCAGCGGCGGCGGCAATCCCGCAGCCAACGTCAGCCCCACCGGCGAAATCAAGCCGCGGCAAATCTCGTGGCTTCTGTCCCGGCCGGCTGACGGTGCAGTCATCAACATCATGAAAAAGATCGCCGATGAGTATGCGCGGACCCATCCCGGCTTTTCCCTCAACCTGATCACGACCCCCGACCGGCCCTCGTACATCCAGAAGTACGAGACCCTCGCCGCTGCAAACAAGCTTCCCGAGCTGTTCGACACTGACGCAACTCCCTTCGCCCAGCAGCTCGCCAAGAAAGGCACGATGGTCGACGGCGAGAAGCTGCTGAAAGACCTTGGCGTCTACGACTCCTACCGGACGAACGCGCTGAATTACCAGCGCTTCGACGACGGATCCCTCTACATGATTCCGTTCCAGTTCGAGCTGGAGTACTTCTGGTACAACAAGGCCCTTTTCCAGCAGGCAGGAATTTCAGTGCCGAAATCACTCGACGACATTCCCGCGATGTGCACTGCCTTGCGCAAGGCCGGCATCACGCCGCTCGCCCTTGACGGCCAGGACCAGTGGCCCCTCGAGCGCTACGTCTCGTACCAGCCCTTCCGCGACGCCGGACCCGACTACGTCCAGAAGCTCAAGAAGGGCGACGCGAAGTTCAGCGACGCCACCGGCCAGAAGACGGTCAACTGGATAAGCCAGCTCGGAGGGGCCGGATGCTTCCAGGACGGCTTCTCGTCCCAGGGTTACTCTGACGCCCAGAACCTGTTCACCTCCGGCAAGGCCGCCATGTACAACATCGGCACCTGGGAACTGCCCAGCCTAGCGACGGACAAGCTGAATCCGGCGGTGCGTAACGACGTCGACTACTTCACGCTGCCGGCCACGCCAAGTTCCGCCACGGCCACCAACGAGTACGTGGCAACCTCCGGGATCGGCATGGCGGTCAACTCAAAGACCTTTGACCCGCTGGTGAGCGACTTCCTGAAGTTCGCCCTCGCCAAGTACCCCTCGGAGTATGCGGCCACGGGCGCCCTCTCGCCGACGACGAACGTCCAGACGACGATTCCGGCCAATGCCACGCCACTGTACAAGAAGGCAATCGACCAGGCGAAGGATCTCGGGTCGAAGCTCGCGATGCCTTGGGACACGCAGTTGGATCCGACGACGAATAGCAGGCTGCAACAAGAGCTCGTGCTCTTGGCGCAAGGCAATATCAAGCCTGCCGAGTTCACCAGCACGATGGATAGCACCATCGCGCAGAATGCTCCTAAGTTCTTCAAGTAACCCCAAGCGGTGGGGGGCGCGTGCCCCCACCCGAAAGGCACTCCCATGCTTCCCAACCGATCACGACTCTCCGTCCTGGTCTTCCTGCTCCCGCCGCTGCTTCTCTACGGCGTCGCGGTGCTGTTCCCGATACTGCAATCGCTGTTCCTCAGCTTCTTCTCCTGGAACGGCATCAGTGACATGGAGTTCGTGGGCTTCGCGAACTACGTGCGCATGCTCACCGGCGACAGTGTCTTCTGGCACTCCTTCATCAATGCCCTCGGCTACCTCGCCATCTGCTTGGTCTTGCAGTTGGGCGGTGCATTGTTTGTCGCCAGTCTCCTCACCTCGCTGCGCCGCGGTGCCGGAATCATCAAGACCCTCTACCTGCTGCCGGCCGTGATCTCGACGGTGGCCATCGCGTTCCTCTTCGTGCGCATCTACTCAATCGACCCAGTGGGCCTGCTCAACCAGGTCCTCAGCTGGATCGGTCTCGGCGGCCTGGAACGGCCCTGGCTTTCCGACGTCAACACGGTCCTCGCGGCAGTGTCAGGCCCCGAAGGCTGGCGGTTCACAGGCCTGTACATGCTCATCATCTACGCGGCCCTGCTGGCCGTCCCGCAGGAACTTGAAGAAGCTGCGCGCCTCGACGGCGCCAACCAGTGGCAAATGTTCACCAAAATCCGATTTCCTTACATCCGGCCCGTGTGGATTACCACGACCATCATGGCCACAACCTACGGCCTCCGAGGATTCGACATCCCCTACCTCATGACGAACGGCGGCCCCGGCCAGTCGTCGGAACTCCTGACGACCTACATGTACAAAACCGCGTTCACGAGCACCGACTTCGGCTACGCCAGCACCATCTCCGTGTTCATCGTCATCGAATGCCTCGTCGCCGTCGGACTCATCTTGCTCATGCTCAAACGAAAGGCCGACGCATGACCGCGCAAACAGCCCCGGTTACCAGGCCGATCCCTGCCCCACCAAGCAGCCCGGCTCCGCGACGTCGACGGCGCAAGCCAAACGTCTTCCGAAGCTTGTCGAGGACGCTGATCGTCCTCATCGTCGTGGTGCAGGTCTACCCCCTCGCCTGGCTGTTCCTCACGAGCCTGCGGAACGAGCACGACTTCGCTACCGGTGATCCCTTCGCACTGCCGAGCTCCATCAGCTTCGACAACTACGTCCGCGCGTTCCAGACCGGCAACCTCGGCCAGAACATCCTGAACAGCTTCATCGTCACTATGGGTGCCAACCTGCTGATCGTCCTGCTGGGGATGATGGCCGCATATGCGCTGCAGGTCCTTGGATTCCGGTTCAGCAAATTCGTCCGCGGCCTTTTCCTGATCGGCATCATCGTGCCGGTGCAGATCGCACTTGTACCGCTGTTCATCGACTACTCGTCCGTGAACCTGCTGGACACCTACCAGTCGATGATCATCCCCTTGGCCGGGTTCGCGCTTCCCATGTCGATCTACCTTTTCTCGTCATTCTTTGAATACATCCCCAGGGAAACCTATGAGGCAGCCTCGCTGGACGGCGCAGGTCCGTACCGCATCTTCGGACTGATCACCCTGCCGCTGTCGACCAACACCGTAGTGACGGTGGTGCTGGTAAACAGCATCTTCATCTGGAACGATTTCATCTTCGCGAACACGTTCGTTCTCTCCGAAGGACTCAAGACCATCCCGCTGGGGCTGCAGAACTACATCGGAGCAATGGGCAAGGTCGATTGGACTGCAACGTTTGCGGCTGTCTGCATCACCATCACTCCTTTGCTGCTGGTGTTCCTCGTCCTCAACAAGGCGATGATCCAAGGCCTCGAGAGCGGGGCCACGAAGGGATGAGGACGCGGCCACTGGATAGACTGTGAAATGGAGGGCCAATGACGTCTGAAGAAAGCTTGACAGAACCCGAGGTTAACCCCTTGCATCCACCGATGACTCCTAGGACGAGTCATCCGGTCACCATGCGGGAGGTAGCGGAAGGGGCTGGAGTTTCCGTTGCCACGGTTTCCCTCGTGGTCAACAACAAGAAAGACGCCAGGATCGGGGCCGGGACCCGCAAGCGCGTGCTGGACACCATCCGCGAACTGGGCTATCGCCCGAATGCCCTCGCCAAGAACCTGGTGAGTGGCAGTTCACGGTTCATTGGCCTCGTCGCTGACGCGATCGCGACGACCCCCTTCGCAGGGCAGATCATCCACGGCGCCCAGGACGAAGCCTGGAAACACGGATTCGTCCTCTTGGTCGCCAACACCGAGGGCAACGAGCCCGCGGAAAAGGACGCTATCTCGATGATGCTCGAACACAAGGTTCGGGGCATCCTGTATTCCACCTGGTTCCACCGTCCGGCCGAGATCCCCGCCGCGTTGCACGAGACGGACTTCGTGCTGGTCAACTGCTTCTCTCCGGACTCCGACGCCCTCGCTGTGGTCCCGGATGAAGTCCATGGCGGACGGGAAGCAACCGACATTCTCTTGCGAAAGGGGCACCGACGAATCGCCTTTATCAACGCAACGATCCCAGCCCCGGCTAAGGACGGACGTCTCCAGGGCTACCGGGAAGCGCTCGAATCTGCAGGGATCGCGTTTGACCCGCACCTCGTGTTCGACGCGTTTCCAGATCAGGAGGGCGGATACGAAGCCGTCGAGGAGCTCCTCAAACGGGACGTCACGGCGGTCTTCTGCTACAACGACCGTATGGCCATGGGTCTCTACGACGGGCTGAAGCAGCAGGGGTTGTCGATTCCCGAGGACATGGCCGTTGTGGGGTTCGACAACCAGGAAGTCATTGCCGCCCACATGCGGCCACCGCTCTCCACTGTCGCGCTGCCGCACTACGAACTAGGCGCTGCTGGCGTGCGCCTGCTCCTCGGCGTCGATGAACCTGCCGGCAGTAGCGTGGTCAAGATCGAGTGCCCGCCGGTGGAACGCGATTCCGTCGGAACGAACATCTTGACAGGCCCGCGGTCACGTTGGACTTCAACTACCTGAGCCTCCGGCACCTTCCTGATGATGCTCGGCGTCGTCCACTGCAGAGTGTTCGATGTAGGATTCCACAGCCGATTCCGGAACGCGGTATGACCGCCCGAATCGCACCGCGTGGATGGCGTGCGAGTTCACTAGGCGGTAGACGGTCATTCTGGACACCCGCAGGGCCTCGGCAACCTCGGCGATTGTCATGAATCGGTTTGCTGGAATGCCGGCGGCGGACATGTTCACGACGGCCTCCTCAACCGGCGGCCGTCGCTTTGGCCTGTTTGGCTGCCCGGGAAAATACCCGGCGTAGCCGTGAGGCCAGCGCGAAGCCACGCCGCACCCGCATCTGAATGATGTACCTCGACGTGGGATCAAGCATCAGAACCACTCCCTTGCAGTTGCGATGTGTCTAGGGTAGGCGCCGAGCGCACGAGGCACATGAGTGACTCTCACCCGCTATGCCACACGGGCCACTCACGCCACTTAGTCAACTACTCGGACAGGAGGCCCAATTCAAGCAAGTGGTCACCCGAGTAGTAGGGGCAAAAGACGGGTAGGCGCTACGCAAGCCAGGCCGGGCGAACGGCCCCTACGCTCGGAGCGTGAGTGGGGAACAATGAAACGAGCAGCAAAAGCAGGAATCGTAGTTGCGGGCGTGGTCGCGGTCGGATTGGCGGGAGCGATTACCCTCAATGCCACGCAGACAGGATCACAGTCGATTCAGGGCGTCACGACGCCGGTCACCGCCAGCGCGACTCCCTCTGCTTCGGCTGCCAACAATGCGCCATCCGCGACTCCGAGTGCCGCCACCTCAACACCCGCCGCGAATGCGTCCCCTAGTGCTGCGCCGTCAAGTCAGGCCCCAGCCCCCGCCCCGACTGCCAGCTCCAAGCCGGAAGCATCAGCCGCACCGGTGCCGGCTCCGGCCGCGCCGGCTCCCGGGGCGCAGGGCCTCGACGGAGCCGGGATCCAACGTATCGAGGACATTTGCACTGCCCGGCTGCGAAGTGACGCTGCCCGTTCCGGAACAGTGACCGGAACGGTGGTGCCCCGGCCATACATCGTCGTCTCTATCGCCTTCTCCGGGGCGCCGGTACGGTCAACGGGGGCGTCCGGCCTGCCGGCCTACGACGTTCTGATGAAGACCACCCTCAAGCTGGCTGATGCTCCTGCCCAGAACGGACAGCGTGTATGCCGGGTCTATGACGCAGACGCGCACGTAGTAGATTGGCTCCCGGCCGGCTGATTCCGCGATTGTCGCTGGGATGCCCGTGGGCGTGCACGCTAGGACTTGGTGCCCGTGAGCGCCAAGGTTCCGCCGAGCCCGATCATCATGACCCCGCCCGTCGCACCCAGTGTCGAAATCCGGCGAGGGGAGCGCGCAAACCAGTGGCGGGCGGTACCTGCGGCAAGTGCCCACATACTGTCGGAGACCAGGGCGATCACCAGGAAGACGGCTCCCAGCTCGGCGAGTTGGAGCGGAATGCCGCCGCTGGCGTATTCCACGAACTGGGGTAGCACTGCCACGAAGAACACGATCGATTTCGGGTTGCTCGCGCCCACGATGAAACCCTCGCGGATCAGCCGCCACACCGACCGCGACGGCGCCGGCCTGGCCGCCGTCGAACGCCCGCCGCGGTGACGGATCGCCTGCACGCCGAGGTAGATCAGATACCCAGCGCCCGCGAACTTGACGACACTGAACAGTAGGATCGACTGCGCCAGCACCGCGCCGAGCCCCAACGCCACCGCGGTGATCTGCGGAACCATGCCCAATGCGTTCCCGAGCACGCTCAGGAGTCCGCCTTTGCGGCCGAGGGCAAGGGAGCGCCCAATCACGAAAAGCACGCTGGGACCAGGGACTGCGATGAGGACCAGAGAGGCCAGGGCAAACGCCAGGAGATTGGTTAACGGAACCATGCCTGATGATAGGCCTTCATTCGTGACTGCCGCGAGATGGCAGATCACGGCAGTGTTTTCGAAAACACTGCCGTGATCTGCACATTTGGGGAAAGCGGGAGGGTTAGGAGGAGCGCTGGGCAACCACGGGCATCGAGCCTGTCTCGTCAACGAGGTCGGCCCGAACGCGACCGCCGCCGCGAACCCACAGCTTGAAGGCCAACACCAGCAGCCCGAGCCATACCGCACCCACGTACAACGCCACGCGGGTGTCCTCGAAGACGCCAAGGATGACGATCACCATGGCCATGAACGCAATTGTCAGCACGGAAGCGGTGGGCCACCACGGCGACGCGAATTCCGACGCCGGCAGTCCCTTGCGCTTGATCTCCCGCTTCATGGCCACGTGCGAGGCGAGGATCAAAGCCCACACCCACACGGTCGCGAAAGTGGCAATGGAGGCGATGATGACGAACACGCTCTCAGGGATGACCGCGTTGAGCACCACGCCCACCAGCAGGATCCCGCCCATCAGGACAACGGTCATCCACGGAACCCCGTGACGCGAGATCTTGCCGAAAATCCTGGGTGCGTGACCTTGCTGGGAGAGGCCGAAGAGGATGCGTCCCGCGCCGAAGATATCGCTGTTGATCGCGGACAGCGCCGCGGTGATCACCACGGCATTGAGGATGTGGGGCGCCGCGGGAATGCCGAGGCCGCTGAAGATCTGCACAAACGGGCTGCCGTTGTTGCCGATTTCATTCCAGGGGAACAGGCTCATGAGCACTCCGAGAGTCAGGACGTAGAACAGCAGCACACGCACGGGCACGGTGTTCACGGCCTGCGGGATGACCTTCTTGGGGTCTGCGGCCTCGCCTGCGGTGATGCCGATCGTTTCGATCCCGCCAAAGGCAAACATGACGACGGCGAACGAGGCCAGGAGCCCCTCGAAACCGTTCGGGAACAGGCCGCCATGGTCAACGAGGTTTCCCAGCCCCGGTGCCGCACCGCCGTCGCCCGTGTGGAAGCCGAACACGATGATCGCCGCACCGCCCGCAATCATGGCGATGATCGCCACTACCTTGATGAGCGAGAACCAAAACTCGAGTTCTCCGAAAACCTTGACGCTCAGGAGGTTCATGGCCCCAAGGAGCAGGATGATCGCCAGGACCCAGATCCAGCGGTCCACCTGCGGGAACCAGAAGCCCATGTAGATGCTGAATGCTGTCACGTCCGCGATCGCCACGATGGCCATTTCGAAAACGTAGGTCCATCCGGTGATGAAGCCTGCCAACGGTCCGAGGTAACGGCTGGCGTACTGGCCGAATGAGCCGGAAACGGGGTGGCGGACAGCCATTTCGCCTAGCGCGCGCATCACCATGAAGACGGCGGCGCCACCGATGATGTATGCGAAGAGAACCGCCGGGCCCGCCTTTTGGATGGCAGACGCGGAGCCGTAGAAGAGGCCTGTTCCGATGGCCGAACCGAGGGCCATGAAGCGGATGTGACGGACGCTGAGGCCGCGGCTGAGAACGGTGGTTACCGCGCCTTCGACGGCTTTGGCCGCTGCCGTGCCGGCTGTTGGTGCTTGCTGCATGCGAATACCTTCTCTCGTCATTGGGAGGGGACTGTTAACCAGCAGACCATTTCGGGAGGGCCTGTGATGGGACTCACGGCGCATCGCTGTCTCGGTTCTCAGACCTTGGTGGCGTGTGGTTCCTCGACCATGGGGGCTTTGGTCTGTAGGTCAAAAACTCTTGACTCAATGTCAATCAAGCTTTACATTTGCGATGTCAGCTTTGTTTTACATGGGAGTCGAAATGTCATTCGAAGAAAAGAGTGCCTGGATCATGGGCGTGCTGGCGGTAGGCTCCTACGCGGCGTACCTCGTCATCGTCTTGGGCGGCGCGGCAAGCACTTCGCTGACCCAGGTTCCCTACGTGGCGCCCATGCTCTGGACGATCGGAGCGTCGATTGGGGTATCCATCGTGCTTCACATCCTGATCCGGATGGCTTCTCCCAAGAACGCGGGCAAGGACCAGCGGGACAAGGAGATCTATCGCTTTGGCGAGTACATCGGCCAGTCGTTCGTGATCATTGGCGCAGTGGCGGCGCTCATCATGGCCCTGGCCACGTTGGATTACTTTTGGATCGCCAACGTCATCTACTTGGCCTTCGTTCTCTCCGCGGTGCTCGGATCCGTTGCGAAGATCATCGCCTACCGCCGGGGTTTCCAGCCGTGGTGAAACCGACCAAGGTCACCAATTCCATCCGGTCCCTCCGTTTCGCCCGCGATGAAATGACCCAGGCGCAATTGGCGGACAGTATCGGAGTAACCCGGCAGACCATCATCGCCATCGAGCAGGGCCGCTATTCGCCTTCCCTTGAAATGGCATTCCAAATCGCCCGCGTATTGAACGTGCCGCTCGACGACGTGTTCCAATACCCGGAGAGCGAAGGAGAAACATCATGAAAGCGATCGTTCAAGACAGCTACGGCTCCGCAGATGTGCTCGAGTTTGCCGACGTCGACAAACCGGTCCCCGGCGAAAGCGAGGTCCTCGTGCGGGTCCGCGCTGCCGGCGTCGATCCCGGCGTCTGGCATCTGATGACGGGTCTCCCATACCTCACCAGGGCGTTCGGCTTCGGGGTAAGGAAGCCCAAGAACCGCATCCGTGGCAGGGATATGGCGGGCACGGTGGAATCCGTCGGCGCGAAGGTGACACAGTTCCGGCCGGGTGACGAGGTCTTCGGAACGTGCGAAGGTTCATTTGCCGAGTACGCGTGCGCCAAGGAGGAGAAGATTGCGCCGAAGCCGTCCGCGCTCAACTTCGAGCAGGCCGCGGCCGTCCCTATTTCGGCCACTACCGCCCTGCAGGGCCTCCGGGACAGTGGGAAGCTGCAAGCGGGGGAGAAGGTCCTGATCATCGGCGCGGCGGGTGGGGTGGGATTGTTCGCCGTCCAGTTGGCGAAGGCGTTCGGCGCGGTGGTAACCGGCGTGTGCAGCGCGCCGAAAATGGACGTGGTCCGATCGGCAGGCGCCGATCACGTCATCGACTACGCCAGCGAAGATGTCACCGATGGAACCACGCACTACGATCTCATCCTGGACACCGCGGGCAACCGTCCGCTCAAGCAGCTTCGGCGGGCACTCGCCCCGCGCGGGCGGCTCGTCATCGTCGGCGGGGAAGGCGGTGGCCGTTGGCTGGGTGGCTTTGACCGCTCCCTTCGCGCGCCCATGCTGTCGCTGTTCCTGGGCCAAAAGCTGAGTGGCCTGATGGCCGTGGAACGTCAGGAAGACCTGCGCTTCCTGACGGGGTTGATTGAGGCAGGCAAAGTCACGCCTTTCATCGACAAGACCTTTCCCCTCGCCGGCGCTCCCGACGCAATCCGGTATGCGCACGGCCGCGGCGTGCGGGGCAAAGTAGTAGTCGCAGTGGCACTGGCTGATGGCTGACAACGGGGTTGCCTATGTCTGGGATTCCAGACAGATAGATGTTCTGATTGGTATCCGAACCGCCCCGGGGGGTGCACGCTTAAGTACGGGATCCCGGACACTCCGATTTTCGCCTTGGTGGCAGAAGGGCGTGCCGGGCATGACCGTGCACTCGAAGAGGAGCCATGACCATACAGCCGTCCACCCAAGGCCGGGCCGCTTCCAAGGTCCCTGCCGCCGAGAACACCCTGCGCATCCTGAAGTTGCTTGCTTCCCGGCGAGGCCCGATGGCAGCGTCCAACATCGCTACCGCGCTGGGCCTGCCCCGGTCCAGCGTCTATCACCTGCTTGGTGTCATGGAGGCCAACGGTTTCGTCCTGCACCTTCACGAGGAACAGCGCTACGGACTGGGCATTAGCGCCTTTGAACTCAGTTCGGCCTACTCGCGGCAAGAGCCTTTGTCGCGCCTCGGCCGCCCGATGTTGGCCACCCTCGTGGATGCGATCGGCGAGAGCGCGCATTTGGCCGTGCTGCATGGCCGCGATGTGCTTTACATCGTGGAAGAGCGGGCCAAGAACCGTCCGTCCCTGGTGACCGACGTCGGGGTCCGGCTTCCCAGCCACCTCACCGCCAGCGGGCGTGCCATCCTGGCTGCCCTGCCGAAATCTCAGGTCAGGGCCCTGTATCCGAATGCCGCCGCCTTCACGGCCCGGCATGAGATGGAATCGCCCATCATGAAGTACTCGGCCTTGTCCTCGCACTTGGACCAGGTCCGGCAGCGCGGCTACGCCACTGAACACGGCGAAGTTACGCCAGGCTTCGGCTCAGTTGCCGCTGCCGTCACCGACCATTTGGGATGGCCGACGGCGGCAGTCGCCGTGACGTTCCTCGAGGACCGGGTGCCGGTTGAGGAATGGCCGACGCTGGCCGCCCGCATCCGGAAAACAGCGGACGAGCTGTCTGTGCGCATCCACGGCCGCCCGGGGCAATAGCTTCCCACCCCACCGATCTAGTTGAGTCTGTAATCCCGGACAGCACACTCCCTAAAGCCGTTCCAAGACGGTTGCGGAAGGGCTCTACTGGATACAGAAGGACTTACACCCAGCAACCTCCAGAGACAAAGGAGTCACCATGGCACCCGCCGATTTCACTACCGGAGCCCGTCCTGTCCGGGCCGCCCGCGGTACCGAGCTGACCGCGAAGAGCTGGCAGACCGAGGCGCCGCTGCGCATGTTGATGAACAACCTTGACCCGGAGGTCGCCGAGCGCCCGGATGACCTGGTGGTGTACGGCGGCACGGGCCGTGCGGTGCGGTCCTGGGCCGCGTTCGACGCCATCACCCGGACCCTGGAGACAATGGAGAAGGACGAGACCTTGCTGGTGCAGTCCGGCAAGCCCGTGGGCGTCTTCCGCACCCATGAATGGGCGCCCCGCGTTTTGCTGGCCAACTCGAACCTGGTGGGGGACTGGGCCACGTGGCCGGAATTCCGCCGCCTGGAGGCCGAGGGCTTGATGATGTACGGGCAGATGACCGCCGGGTCCTGGATCTACATCGGCACCCAGGGCATCCTGCAGGGCACTTACGAAACCTTCGCCGCCGTCGGGAACAAGCTCCGGGCCGAAGGCCGCATCCCCGCGGGCACCTCCTCCACCGAGGGACCTTTGGCCGGCACCCTGACCCTGACCGGTGGCTGCGGTGGCATGGGCGGCGCCCAGCCGCTGGCCGTTACCTTGAACGACGGCGCCTGCCTGATCGTGGACGTCGACGAGACCCGCCTGCTCCGCCGCGTCGGCAAGCGCTACCTGGACGAGGTCGAGACCGACCTGGACACCGCCATCGCCAAGGTGCGGAAGGCCAAGGAAGAGCGCCGCGGCTGGTCCGTGGGCTACGTCGGCAACGCTGCCGAAGTCTTCCCCGAACTGCTCCGCCGCCACAAGGCCGGCGAGCTGAGCATAGACGTCGTCACCGACCAGACCTCCGCGCACGATCCGCTGTCCTACCTCCCCGAGGGCATCACGGTGGCCGAATGGCACACCGAGGCCGAGGCCGATCCGGAAGGCTTCACGAAGAAGGCCCAAGCCTCCATGGCCCGGCACGTACAGGCCATGGTCGAGTTCCAGGACGCCGGCGCCGAGGTCTTCGACTACGGGAACTCCATCCGCGACGAGGCCCGCAAGGGCGGCTACGGGCGCGCCTTCGAATTCCCCGGCTTCGTCCCCGCCTACATCCGCCCGCTCTTCTGCGAGGGCCTGGGCCCGTTCCGCTGGGTCGCCCTCTCCGGTGACCCGGAGGACATCCGCGTCACCGACGAAGCCATCAAGGAGCTCTTCCCGGAGAACAAGCACCTGCACAAGTGGATCGACGCCGCCCAGGAACGCGTTGAATTCGAAGGCCTCCCGGCCCGCATCTGCTGGCTCGGCTACGGCGAACGCCACAAGGCCGGCCTGCTGTTCAACCAGCTCGTGAAGGAAGGCAAGGTCAAGGCTCCCATCGTGATCGGCCGCGACCACCTCGACTCCGGCTCCGTGGCCTCCCCGTACCGCGAGACCGAAGCCATGAAGGACGGCTCCGACGCGATCGCCGACTGGCCGCTGCTGAACGCCCTGACCGCAGCCTCCTCCGGCGCCACCTGGGTTTCCATCCACCACGGCGGCGGCGTGGGCATCGGCCGCTCCATCCACACCGGCCAGGTCTCCGTGGCCGACGGCACCGACCTCGCAGCCCAGAAGCTCGAACGCCTCCTCACCAACGACCCCGGCATGGGCGTCATCCGCCACGTCGACGCCGGCTACGAACGCGCCGTCGAAGTCGCCCACGAACGCGGCGTCCGCATCCCGATGGAAGAAAGCAAGTAGGAACACCGTGACTATTACTGCAACATCCCTTGGCCGCCAGACGGTCATCCTCGGCTCCAGCGGAGTCACGCCGGAGGACGTCGTCGCCGTCGCACGCCACGACGCCAGGGTGACCATCTCCCAGGAAGCCCTGGACACGGTCGCCAAAGTCCGCGCCCACATCGACAGCCTCGCCCACAGCGAGGTTCCGGCGTACGGCGTCTCGACGGGCTTCGGTGCCCTGGCCAACCGCCACATCCCCAACGAGCTCCGTACCCAGCTGCAGAAGTCGCTGATCCGCAGCCACGCCGCCGGCATGGGCCCGGCCGTGGAGCGCGAAGTGGTCCGCGGCATCATGTTCCTGCGCGCGAAGACCCTGGCGTCGGGCCGTACGGGCGTTCGCCCCGTGGTTCTGCAGACCATGGTGGACGTCCTCAATGCAGGAATCACCCCCGTAGTCCGTGAATTCGGATCTCTCGGCTGCTCCGGCGACCTCGCCCCGCTGTCCCACTGCGCCTTGGTCCTGATGGGCGAAGGCGAAGCCACCGGCCCCGACGGCGAGCTCTACGGAGCCGCCGGAAAGAAGCCGGTTGCCGAGCTCCTCGCCGCGCACGGCATTGAGCCGGTAGTCCTGGCGGAAAAGGAAGGCCTCGCGCTGGTCAACGGCACCGAGGGCATGCTCGGCATGCTCCTGATGGCCATCGCCGACCTGCACTTGCTGCTCACGACGGCGGATATCACCGCCGCGCTCAGCGTCGAGGCGCTGCTCGGCACTGACCAGGTGTTCCTGCCGGAGCTGCACGCGGCCCTGCGTCCCCACCCGGGCCAGGCTGCCAGCGCGGACAACATGCTGCGGGTGCTTTCCAACTCGCCGATCGTTGCTTCGCACCGCGTCAATGACACCAAGGTCCAGGACGCGTACTCGCTCCGCTGCGCACCCCAGGTAGCCGGCGCAGTCCGCGACACCGTGACGCACGCTGAGCTGGTTGCTTCCCGCGAGTTGGCAGCTGCCATCGACAACCCCGTGGTGCTCCCGGACGGACGAGTGTCTTCCAACGGAAACTTCCATGGCGCCCCGGTGGCCTATGTGCTGGACTTCCTGGCGATCGCCGTCGCGGACTTGTCCTCCATCGCCGAGCGCCGCACGGACCGCATACTGGACCCGGCCCGCTCGCACGGACTCCCGGCGTTCCTTGCCGACGATCCAGGCGTGGACTCTGGCCTCATGATCGCGCAGTACACCCAGGCCGGCCTCGTCTCGGACAACAAGCGCCTGGCCGTTCCGGCGTCGGTGGACTCCATCCCGAGCTCCGCCATGCAGGAGGACCACGTCTCCATGGGTTGGCACGCGGCTCGCAAGCTCCGCAAGGCCATCGAGAACCTGCGCCGGGTCCTGGCCGTGGAACTTGTGACGAGCACCCGTGCCCTCGACATCCGCACCCAACTGTCCGGTGGGGAACTCACTCCGGGGCCAGCTGGCGCTGCCGTGATCGAGGTGCTGCGCGGCGTGGTCGACGGTCCTGGAACTGACCGTTTCCTCTCACCTGAGCTGGAAGCGGCGGACCGTCTTGTAGGCGCTGGCGAGGTCCGTGCGGCCGCCGAATCCGCCGTCGGAATTCTCGCCTGACGCCGAACAAAATACCGTTCGAGTGAACATTAGGAAGCGCCCCGGAAATGTTTGGCAATACGTGCCCCGGGGCGCTTTTCTGTGTAGTAGAACTTATGGGGTACGGCATGTCCACGCCGACGATGTCGTGGGCCTGCTGGGGAATATCCGTTGACAACTGAAGTAACGAACATCCACAAAGGGGTAGAAGTTCAATGAAGGCACGCGGGACAGTCCTGTCCAGGCGAATCGCACAGTCCGCCGTCGTTTCCAACTGGGGAACGTTGAAGGTGGGGGAGCGGATCGAAGTCGTAAGGCACGCGCACGTGGTCGCGGCGGGGGAGGTGCAGGAAGTCTCGGGCAGCGGCAACGTTGTGTGGCTTGAACCGGCAGGACCCGGCGCCGACGAAGCCGCCAAGCAGCTTTTCATGAAGTCCGACGGCGTGGAGCTGCGCCGAGCGTAGTGGCCGTTTAGGTCAAAAAACCGGGGCTTGTTTCCCACTCCGCGCCTTCTTGGCGTGGTCTGGAAAACAAGCCCCGGTTTTGTTGTCTGTACCTGTTCCTAGGCGGCGAGGACCTCGCGGGTCTGGCCGAATGGCACGGACTCGTCCAGGGCAACGGTGTAGCTTCCGGGCTCGCGGCGGGTCACAAGGATCCCGCAACGGCCGTTTTCGGCTGCGGCTTCGATGAGCGTGCCGACTGCACGGTCAAGTCCTGCGTGGACTTCATTGACGGATGAAAAGGACAAATGGATCTCGTTGTGTTCTATTGTGGCTGTGCTCATTGGGGGCCTCCTTCTGCAGGATGCCGCGGGGGGAGCGGCAATTCCTGCATAAAAGATAGCAAAGTGTCATGGGATGTCTGTCATTCTGGGAGCTGGGTCACCGGCGGACCATGGCCCGAAGGAGCTTCACGGCTACCGAGAGTGCCGCGATGTCCACCGGACCGGGCTTGATGGCCGCCTTGATGGTGTCCTGGACGCGCGCGAGTTGTTCGGTGTTTCCGCGTTCCCAATCCATGATCCGCTCTAGGGGGTCGGAAGTTTCCTCCGAGGAGCGTGGAGTGTGCCGGACCACCGCCTTGGTCATGTCGGCAAGAATCAGGTACATGTCGTCACGGAGGGCTGCACGCGCCAACGCTTCCCAGTGCGTGTCCCGCGGCAACAGCGTGATGTGTTCCAGCAAGGGGATGGCCGAGATCCTTTCGAACACGGCAAAGTAGACCTCCGCCACTGCTGCGACCGGCTCTTGCAGTTCTTCAGCGATCGCGGAAATGTCCAAAAGGCCGTAGCTGACCAGGAGTTCGGAGGCCCTGATGCCCAAATCGTGGGGCAGGCCCACCGAATCAGTGTGGGCAAGGCGGTTCAACGAGTGGGCCAGGTTGATGCCGTGCAGGAAGCTCGTGAAATTGGCCCGCATCAGGGACATTGGCCGTTCGAGCCGCGCAATGGCGTCCGCAATGGGTTTGTCCCGGAAATCGTGGGTGACGTACCAGCGGGTGGACCGGTCAAGGAGGCGCCGCATGTCCAAGGCCACAGCGCATACGTGTTCCTTGGGAATGCTTGCCGGCACTTGGGCCAGGGCTTCAGTGACGGAATCGAAGTCCCAGATATGGCGCATCACCACGAATCCACGCGCCACCGCGGCCGCCGAAACGGTCGTTTCCTCCATGGCACGGAACGCGAAGGCTATGCCGCCGAGGTTGATCATGTCGTTGGCGACCACCGTGGCGACGATTTGGCGGCGCAAAGGATGCATAGAGAGGTCATCGCCGAACCGTTCCGAGAGTTGGCGGGGGAAATACTCCCGCAGCGTTTGCGAGAACCATGGATCGTCCGCGAGCCCACCTTCGGTCAGTTCCTTGGCCAGCTCGATCTTGGCATAGGCAGCCAGTACAGCGAGTTCGGGCGAAGTCAGTCCCACCCCGGTCTCTACGCGTTCGCGAAGCTCCGCGGTAGTCGGCAGGCATTCGAGCTTCCGGTCCAGGTCCGTAGCCGAGTCGAGCCAGTCCATGGTCCGTTCGAAGCTCGGGCTCCATCGGAGGACCAACTGTTTGTCATTGAGGAGGAGGACGTTTTGGTCAACGTTGGTTTTCAGGACGAGCCGCCCTACTTCGTCCTGGAGGGAGTGCAGGAAGCCCGTCCTTTCGTTCGGGGGCATCTTGCCTGCTGTGATCATCTGGTCAAGGAAGATCTTGATGTTCACCTCGTGGTCCGAGCAGTCAACGCCTGCCGAATTGTCGATGGCATCGGTGTTCACGAGGATCCCGGCCAGCGCGGCCTCGATCCTGCCCCGTTGGGTGATGCCCAGATTTCCACCCTCGGCAATGATGTGGGTCCGCAGTTGGGCGGCGTTGACCCGGATGGCATCGTTCGATTTGTCTCCGCCGTCGGCATGCGTCTCCGTGGAGGCCTTGACGTAGGTGCCGATTCCGCCGTTGTACAGCAGGTCGACGGGCGCCATGAGGACTGCCTTGAGCAGCTCAGGCGGGGTCATCGCCGTCGCACTTTCATCCAATCCCAAGGCGAGGCGGACCGGTTCGGTGAGGCCGATTGATTTCTCGAGCCGGGAGAACACACCTCCGCCGGGACTGAGCTTGGCAGGGTTGTAGTCGGCCCAGGACGAGCGGGGGAGCTTGAAGAGCCGCTTCCGCTCGGCGAAGGAAACGGCCGGGTCAGGCGTGGGATCCAGGAAAATGTGCCGGTGATCGAAGGCCGCCACCAGCTTGATATGTTTTGAAAGCAGCATGCCGTTTCCGAACACATCGCCGCTCATGTCGCCGATGCCCACCACCGTGAAATCCTCAGTGCTGGAGTCGATCAGTAGCTCGCTGAAATGTTGCCGCACGGACTCCCAGGCGCCGCGCGCGGTGATGCCCATCTGCTTGTGGTCATAGCCCACCGAACCGCCGGACGCGAACGCATCGCCAAGCCAGAATCCGTACTCTGCGGCCAGCGCGTTGGCGATGTCGGAGAACGTGGCCGTGCCTTTGTCCGCAGCCACTACGAGGTAGTAGTCGTCGCCGTCGTGCCGGACGACGCGTGCCGGCGGGACCACTCGTTGCGCGGGGACAGTGCGTTGGGGGACCGCGCGTTGCCGGACCGCGCGACCGTTTGTCCCGCCGTCGAGTCCGGCAACCAGATTGTCCGTGATGTCCAGCAGTCCACGAATGAAGATCCGGTAGCTTTCCTGGCCCTCGGCCAGCCAGGCCGCCCGGTTTTCGGCGGGATCGGGAAGCTGTTTGGAGTAGAAACCACCCTTGGCTCCGGTGGGAACGATCACGGCGTTCTTGACGGTCTGGGCCTTCACGAGTCCCAGGACCTCCGTGCGGAAGTCCTCACGGCGGTCGGACCAGCGCAAGCCACCGCGGGCAATCGCGCCGAAACGCAAATGGACGCCTTCCACCCGCGGCGAGTAGACCCAAATTTCGTAGAGTGGGCGGGGTGCGGGTGCGGCCGGGATGTTGGAGGGGTTGAGCTTGAAGCTCATGTACGGCTTGACCAGGTAGAAGTTGGTGCGGAGCGTGGCCTCCACCAGGCTCGCCAGCGAACGCAGCAGGCGGTCGGCGTCGAGGACCGGTACGGCGTCGATGGCTTCCGCCAGTTCCTTGCGGGCGGCGTTGGTGGCCCGTGTCCTGGAGGTGTACTTGCTGCCGTCCACTTCGAACACGTCACTTCCAGCGGGCACCGGCTCAACCGGCTTGGGCCGGAGCAGCTCAGGATCAAACAGGTCAGGTTCGAACCGGTCCGGATCGAACTTCGCCTCGAAAAGTGAAAGCAAAGCGCGTGTGGCGCGGGGATTCTCGCGGAGGGTGTCCGCGATGAACCCGTAGGAATTGGTGCTCCCCAACTGCCGAAGGTACTTCGCATACGCACGCAGGATGGCTGTCCGCCGCCAGTCAATCCCCTCCCGGATGACCAGGGCATCGAAGGCATCGGTCTCCGCATCTCCCCGCATCGCGGCGCAGAACGAACCGGCCAGCAGTTCGCCCGTTCCCACCGGATCAACCCCGCGCGGGTACACAAGCCCGAGGTCGTACAGGAAGAAGGACCGCCCGTCGGCACGCTGCACATCGAATGGCCGCTGGTCCAGGACGCGCAAACCCAGATTGTGGAAGATGGGCAGAATCTGCGTCAGGCTCTGCGGGCGGGTCAAATAGAGCCGAATCCGCGCGTCCTCCGCAAGGACGGCAGTCCCCGGGCGCTTGTACACGGTCAGCAGAGGGTCTACGGTGTCGTCGTCTCGCATGTCCCCGTCCCGGGGCGCGAAACTCTCGAACCGGACGATGTCCTGAATCGCGTCTTCCACCTCGTAGTCGGCCTTGTAGCTGGCTGGAAAGGCGCTGGCCCATTGCCGGGACAGCCGGGCGGCTTCGTCCGCGGGGAACCTTGCATGCAGGGCCTCGTCCAGGCCTTCGGCCCAGGAGCGCGTGGCCGCGATGATCCGCTGCTCCAGTACCGCAGGATCGACGACGGCGGGCGCCCCCTCGTGTGGCAACAGGACACGGAAGAACACGCGGGCCATGGCGGATTCGCCCAGTCGGAGCTCGAACTCGATTTCTTCGGAGCCCAAGGCCTCGCGAAGCTCGCGTTCAATGTTGAGCCGGACGGCCGTGCTGAAGCGTTGGCGCGGCAGGAAGACGAGTGCCGTCATGAACCGGTTGTGTGAGTCCGGGCGAAGGAATAACCGTGTGCTGTGCCGTTCTTGGAGGCGCAGGATTTCGCGCGCGTGCTCGGCCAGCTGCCGGGCGTCGATGTGGAAGAGCTCGTCGCGGGGATAGGCCTCCACCACTGCCAGGAGCTCCTTGCCGCGATGTGATGTGGGCGAATAGCCGAACGTCCGCAACACCTCATCCACGGTGTCCCGGATGAAGGGAATCTGGAGTGCAGAGCGGGAAGCCGAGCTGGGAGCGAAAAGGCCAACGAAGGTGCGCTCGCCTCTTGTTTCATCCGCAGTCAGGCTGATTTCGTCGAGGTAGGCGCGCCGGAGGACCGTTGAACGGAGGGTGGACTTGGTGAGGCTGAGGACGGGAGCTGCGCCGCGTACGGCGGACGGCTTTGCGGATCGCTCACCTTCGGAGGTCTCACCTTCGGACGCGGTGACCGCCACATTCCTCAGCAGGCCGAGACCCTTCCGTCCGCGGCAGCCGAGGAACACGAAATTCCCGTCGTCCAGCCAGCGCACCAACTCTTGGACCTCCCGCGCTGCGGGAACGGTCTGAGACAACCCGTCCAAACGGCGGACTTCGTCGGCAAGTTCCTGGTGGATCGCGGCGGTATCTTCTGCGGCTGCCCGGACATCGCCAAGGACGTTTTGCAGCCGCTCAACGAGGCGCTCGGCACCCGCGTCGTCCGGAAGCCGGGAAATCTCGACGGCGATCCATGCCTCGGTGAGGGGTCCGCCGTCGTCGTGGTACACGGCGGTGACCGAGGCGGAAGGCTCGACGCCGGACCGGAGGCCCGTCCGCAGGGGACCGTGGCGGACGTCGATCAGGCGATGGGTGGCTGCATCCCGGGTGACTGTAAAAGTGGGGTGGACCAGGAGCCGGATGGAGGTGTTGTCGCTGGCGATTTCCGCGGTGACCGACGGGACCAGGTGGGGCATGTCCTCGGTGACAATCGCTACGAGGCTGGCATCGGCCTCGTTCAGGATGCCGATCACAGCTTGCCCGGGAGCCCGCCGATCCGCCAATGAACGGTGGTACCGCGCACGCTCCAGGAGCGTGTCCGTGGTGTAGTCGCGGACATCATCATCGGCCACGTGTTCGTAGTAGTCGGTCAGGAATCGGTCCGGGGCGCCGGGGGCAGCGCCTCCCACGGCGCGGTCCGCGGGCTCGATCCTGGGTGACATGTCGCTGCGCCTCCGCCGCGCAAGGAGCGGCCGTGCTGTAGCGGTCGGCGAAGTCCCTGCGCCTCATTTCATGATGGCTGGCGCGGGGCAGGCAGTCCAGAGCTGCCTGCCCCGCGACCAATGGAGGAGCCCGCCTAGCGTTTGACGGCGTCCAGCTTGAGCATCTCGGCGAAGACGCCGTCCAGCTAGGAGTCGTCGAAGATCTTCTTCCAGTCGTCCTTGATGATGGTGTCCTTGCCGTACTGGATGGCGATTTCGCAGGCCTCGGAGAACGGGTTGGAGCCGCGCAGGGCGTTGGTCAGTGCGATCTGCACGTGGCCGAACAGCATGGCCTTGGCTGCTTCTTCCGGGACGCCGGCGGTGTGTACGGTTTCGTGGGGCGCTTCGTTGAGGAGCGTGCCGATCATGCAGGCCACGGTCTCCACGAGGGTGGGTTCCAGGATGGCGAGCTGCTTCACGGTGACCCAGTGGACGTCGATGACCGGGGCGTAGATAGTGCGGATGGTCGCTTCGGCCGCATCGCGGGTGGCTGCGGGAGCGTCTTCGTCGATGGCTGCGACGACGTTCTGCGGGGCGCCCTGGCCGCCGAAGGTGTCGGCCCATTCTTCCTTGGCGGTGCGCTCAAGGAAGACGGACGGGTGGCACGGGTGCGCGACGGCCTGGACGACGTCGTCGCGCTTGGCCAGCAGTCCGGCGTAGGCGGCGGCCGGATCCAGCGTCAGGAGGATCGAGCAGGGCTTCATCTGGCGGCGTTCAATGCCCCGGGTCACCCTGCTGTGGGTCACCACATCGCGGTCCAGGAAATACTCATGGCACGGGTGGTCCGGATCAACAGCCTCGGCCTGGAGTCTGACATAGAGCTGCACCAGGCCCGGCACTTCCACGTTGTGGTGTGCCAGCTTGATGACGAGCGGGGGTTCGTTAAGCACCTGCTGTCCATCCACAATTGCCATGCGTTCTACGACTACTCCCGGCCGTGGGTCACGCACAGCAGCATCCAACGCCAGGACGTCCACAAGACGGCCGAGTTTACCCGCGAGTGGCGGGACAGGTGGCAGAAACCCGTGGTCATCGACGAGTGCGCCTACGAGGGCAACATCGACCAGGGCTGGGGAAACATCACGGGCGAGGAGATGACGCGACGGTTCTGGGAAGGGGCCATCCGGGGCGGCTACGTGGGGCACGGGGAAACGTACATGCACGCCGCGGACGTTCTGTGGTGGGCCAAGGGCGGGGAACTGCACGGCAGCAGCCCGGACCGGATCGCCTTCGTGCGCAGCATCCTTGAGGAAACCCCGGGCGGATTCCTCGAGCCGCTTCCCGGCGCCTGGGACGTCCCGGCCGCGGGCATCCGGCACGAGTGCGAGCTCAGCTACTTCGGCTTCAACCAGCCCACCTACCGGAACTTCGTGATGCCTGCCGGCCGCCGCTACGAGGTGGACATCATCGACACCTGGAACATGACCATCGACACCCTGCCGGACGCGGTTGAAGGCCGCGTCCGGCTCGAGTTGCCTGGCCGCCAGTTCATGGCCGTGAGGCTCCGCGCCGTCGGCTAGGTCCAAGTAACTCGCACTAGGTGTCGTTTTGAGCCCCCAGAACGACAACAACTGCGAGTTAGTTGGGTGGGGCTGGCGCCGCGGGAGGGCGCTACGCCAGCAGGGTGTTCAGCAGGCGCGCGGCTACCTTGGCGGTCCGCGAGTCGATATCGAACTCGGGGTTGAGCTCAGCAACGTCAAGGTGCAGGAGCTTGCCGCTGGCGGCCACCTGCTTGCACACCGCGCTGATGATGGGCAGCGGAACGCCATACGCCGCGGGAGCGCTCACACCAGGGGCCACCGAGGCCGGCAGCACGTCGAGGTCGATGGTCAAGTACAGCGCATCGACGGTGTACAGGAACCGCGTTACGAAATCCTTCACGGCTTCCGCGGAGCAGTCCTCGTCCAGGAGGTACTTCACACCCAGCCGATCCGCCGTGTCGAAGAGGGTGCGCGTGTTGTTGGGTTCGGAAATTCCGACGACGGCGTAGTTCAGTTCGCGGCCGGCGGCGGCTTCCGCGCGTGCCATCTGCAGGAACGGCGTGCCCGAGCTCGGCACAGGCTCGTCCCGCAGGTCGAAATGCGCATCCAGGTTCAGGACTCCGAGGCGTTTGCCGCCTTTTACGGCCTCCGAGCCAGCCACGCCCAGGTAGCTCGCGAAAGCAGTTTCGTGCCCGCCGCCGAGCAGCACTGTGAGGTTGCCCGCGTCGAGCATTTCCGAAATCACGCGTCCCGCGCGCTCCTGGCCCGCCTCAAGGGAGCCGTTCTCCACCACGATATCGCCGGCGTCGTACACGTCCCGGTCCAGATGGAAAGCCAGCGGGCCCAAGGCACTCCGGATCGCCTCCGGAGCGGCCGCCGCTCCGATCCGACCTTTGTTGCGCCGCACGCCTTCGTCACTGCGGAAGCCCACGACGACGGCGGGCCGGGAGCCCGTTTCTGACGCGCCGGAGGCGACACCACCGGGAGTGTGGGGCACCACGGCTTGCCACCAGCGGCGGTGCTCATCGCCGTCGCCGTCGAAGCGACCGGTCCACGGCATGGGGCGGACATCGGCAATAGCGGGGGAAATCTCCATTACTCAAGCACAGCGCATGGCGGCGTCGAGAAACATCGTTTGCACGCCGCGGGTGTCCGGTATTCCGGAAAGGGCTACTTGACGCCCAGGATTTCCTCGACCGAACCTATCCCGAAGAACAGCAGGAATGCCGCGGCCACGGCCCACATAAGCGGGTGCACTTCACGCGCCCGGCCCTGGAAGGTGCGGATCAGGGCGAAGGAGATGAACCCGGCGCCCAGGCCGTTGGCGATCGAGTAGGTGAACGGCATGAGGGCCATGGTCAGGAACGCGGGAATACCCACACCCCAGTCCTGCCAATGGATCTTGCCCACTTGGGACACCATCATGAAGCCCACCACCACCAGGGCGGGTGCCACGGCTTCGAACGGGACCAGGTTGATAAGCGGAGTGAAGAACATGGCCACCAGGAACAGCAGGCCAGTCACGATCGAGGCCAAGCCGGTCCGTGCACCCTCGCCGATGCCGGCACCCGACTCCACAAAGATCTGGTTGGAGGACACGGACGAACCGCCACCAATGATCGCGCCAAGGGCGTCCACTTGCAGGACACGGTCCACATTGGGGATGTTTCCGTGCTTGTCGATGTTTCCTGCCTCCCTGGCCAGGCCCACCATGGTGCCCATGGCGTCGAAGAAGATGCTGAGGAGGATCACGAACGCCAACAACGTGGCGGCGATGAAGCCAAGGTGCTGGAATGCACCGAGGGGGTTCGCCTTACCGATGAGCGACAGGTCCGGGGCAGCCCATTCGGTGAACTTGGGCGCAACCAGGGACCAGCCGCGGGGGTTGTAGGTCTTCCCGTCGAAACTCGGACCGATGTGGAGAGTGAATTCGAGGATGGCCGCGAGGGCCGTGGAGGCAACGATGCCGATCAGGATTGCGCCACGCACTTTTCGGACCACCAGTGCGATGGTCAGCACAAGGCCCACGACGAACACCAAAGTGGGCCAGCCAAGCAGCTTGCCATCCACACCGAGGCCCAGCGGGACCGTGGTGCCGGCGGCGTCCGGTATACGGCGCACGAAGCCGGCATTGACCAGGCCGATCAAGGCGATGAAAAGTCCGATGCCTACTACGATCGCCGTCTTCAGTGCTTCAGGAACGGCTTTGAAGATCGCGGTCCGGAAACCCGTCAGAACCAGGATCAGCATGGTCAGGCCCGACAGCATCACGAGGCCCATCATGTCCGGCCACGTCAGGCCGGGATGCGAGGCAATCGTGACGGCCACGAAGGCGTTGACGCCCAGCCCGGTGGCCACGGCGAAGGGGTGCTTGGCCCACGCGCCCATGAGGATGGTCAGGATGCCGGCTACGAAGGCAGTCGTGGCAGCGACCGCGGGGAAGCCGAGGGACGCGCCGCTGGAGTCGGCCCCGGAGAGGATCAAGGGATTGAGGACCACGATGTAGCTCATGGCAAAGAAGGTGGCGAAGCCGCCCCGGATTTCCCGCGAGTAGTTGGATCCGCGTTCCGAAATCTTGAAGTAGCGATCGATGGCTGAACCCTGTTTGAGCATGAAGGTCTCCGGGAATCGGGGAAGTGTGCTCTCAAATCCTATGCCCGCCGATTCGGCCCTCCCGCGAATTCGCCTAGTCTGTAAGGAATCCAACACCAAGGGAGTCACTCGCTCATGCGTCCCATCCGCCAGCTGCTAGCCGTCGTCGTCGCTTTTACCGCGGTCCTTTTCTCGGCCGCCCTGTTCTCAGCGGCACCGGCCTTCGCGCACGACGTCGCCGAGTCAACCTCGCCGGCTAACGGCTCAACAGTTGGCAGCGTCCCGGACTCCGTGTCGGTCACCTTCAACAACCGGCCGCTCCTGCTCGGTTCGCAGATCCGGGTCAACGACGCTTCCGGCCAGAACTGGGCAGATGGTTCCGTCGAAATCGTGGACGCGGTGGTGTCGCAGAAGCTGCGGCCCGGCGCCCCTGCCGGGGCATTCACCGTCATCTGGCGCGTTGTCAGTTCGGATTCGCACCCCATCGAGGGCACCTTCACTTTCACCGCGAAAGCAGGAAGTTCGACGGCGGGCGGCGCCTCCTCGAGCACCCAGCCCACCGCGCCGGTCCCCACGGTCGGCACAGTCGCGCCGGGTTCGACCACGACGCCGGACCGGGCCCCTGATGCTTCCCAGCCGTTCCCTTGGAGCATTGTGGTCTTCGCAGCGGTGGCCGCAGGGCTGCTGGTGTTCCTGGGCGTAACCGCACGACGCAGACTAGCAAACGGTGATTCCGAGGACTCTGGCGACTCTGGAGACGACGAGCCCGAGGGATCGTAGGGAGCCGCCCAACCGGCCTCACAAAACCGGTGCTTGTTTTCCAGACCCGTCTTTGAAGGGCCGGAACGGAAAACAAGCGCCGGTTTCTGGCGTGGACTGTTTCTACGAGAGGGCGGGAACCGCCGCGAAGGTGCCGGTAAGGGCCGCGTGGACACTGTCCGGGTGCACTTTGGCCGAGATGGCCTGGCCCACCACCTTGGCTTGGCGCAGGACTTCCTTAGGTGTGGGGGTTGCCAGTTCGCCGACGCCCACCAAGTACATTCCAATCGCACGCATGGCCGCGACGAGGTTCTGGCCGATAGCGATGCCGAGCTCGGCAAGCATCCGCCGCAACTGGCTCTGTCCGCAGCGAGTGACAACAATATGGTCGGCCAGAAGAACTCCGCTGGCCGTGTGAACGGCCCATTGGTGCGACTGCACGCCGGGCGAGGCCAAGTCCAATCCGACTGAACTGGAAATCGCGGAGCTTGAAACGGTGGCGTCCGAACTCACAGAGCCCAGGGCAGCATCGTCCACACGGTCCAGGCGGACGGCCCGGGTGGTGTTTCGTACATCGAGGCCATGGCTGGCCGCGTAATTGCGCAGGTGCCTCAGGATTTCGTTGCGTTCCTGGAGACCTGCGGCATCGGCTGCGTCGCATCGCTGCAGGATGCCGGTGTTGAGCTGCTGCGGGGCTCCGGGGGCTTGCAATCCGTCCACCACGATTGCATCCACGCCGTACCGGCTAAGCTCGCTGGCTACGGCCAGGCCGGACATGCCGGCACCGATGACCACAGCGGTGGTGCGTTCCGTACTCGAAGCAGGCATGGCTGACACGGCTTGGCTCCTCTTTGAAAGGTGCGTTGCCGAAGGCAACACCTGGACGGCGTCCGAGTCCCCAAGCGGTCGCGAATGATGGCCGTTGATGTGTTGAAAAACACGATCCCCGGTCACCAGTGCCTCGAACATTACAGAAGAAATCGCGTGCTGGATAGCCCAAGCATCGGCATGTCCGCCAATGCATTTTTCACGATCCAATGCGGCCGAATCCAAGGCGCTCCAGCGGGTTTCCACATACGCATCTTCCAGCTTGATTCGGCCCTTGCAAACGAGAATAGTGAGCATTGGAGACCGCAACTCACGGCAGTCAAGCGAGAAACACGTTGTGGGCGCGGCCTCTGGCAGAATAGCCGCAACATCAGCCAGTAGTGCGAGGAGGCGGGCCCATGGACCAGCACGGCAAACACTCTGAAAGCCATCACGCAGAGACCGAAGGCAACGGAGAGGAACCATCGATTGCCCCCGGCGGGATCGTAGTGGGCGTTGACGGCAGCGAACACGGCCAATGCGCCCTCATTTGGGCCGCCCGCGAGGCCGAGCGCAGGCAGCTTCCCCTGCACGTAGTCACGGCATACTCCGTGCCCATCTTCGCGGCCTCCGGCTTGGACGGGGGTTATGCAACAGTGGATGACTCCGTTATCCGGGACGGCGCCGAGGCGATCGTCAAACAGGCCCTTGAGAAAGTTTCCGGCTACGCCATCGACGTCGATGGCTCGGTGGAAAACGGAGATGCGTCTGGCGTGCTGCTGGATCTGTCCGAAACAGCGGAGCTCCTGGTCTTCGGCACCCGGGGACGTGGCGGGTTCGTGGGCAGGCTCTTGGGATCGGTGAGCAGTGCCCTTCCCGCGCACTCCAAGTGCCCCACCGTGACCGTCCCGCTTTTCTGCGCGGACCGCTTGGGTGAAACCACGGAGGACAAGCACATCAAAGCTGAGCGTGCCAAGGCTGGCCCCCACGTCATCGAGAACGTGGTGGCAGTGGGCGTGGACGGCTCGGAACAGGCCCGCGTTGCCGTGCTGGAAGCCGCCGAGCAGGCCCAACGCATGGGCGCGAAGCTGCGTGTCATTTGTGCCGTACCTGAGTACAGCGGCTCCTTGGCCTGGGTTCCGGCGCCTTTGGACCGGGAGGCCCTCTTCAAGGACATCAGGGTTCAGCTGGACGCAGGATTGGCATGGCTTAAGAGCCACTTCCCAACACTACCTGTGGAAACCCAGTTGCTGGATGGTTCGCCCGTCGAGGTTCTCGTGGAAGCGAGCCGCGGTGTGGAACTCGTGGTGCTCGGCACGCGCGGGCGGGGAGGTTTCGCGGGGATGCTCCTCGGTTCAACGTCGGACGGCGTCTTGCACCATGCCAAGGGTCCCGTGCTGGTTGTTCCTGACCGCGAGGATCCGAGGCTGGCGGACCGCGTCAAGTTCGGTCCCATGCTTGCCGCATAACGGCAAGCGGCCAAGCAAGAGGCAAGCACCCAAACACCGGCGGAGGCAGGCAGGCGCGATGGCGGAGAATCCAGGGCCGGGGGAGGCGCCGCGCTTCATCATCGAACTGCGCCGGATCCGGGCAACCATGCTTCCGGAGGTCGGCGGCAAGGCCGCCAACCTTGGGGAGCTGATCTGGGCGGGACTTCCGGTCCCGCCCGGGTTTTGCCTGACCACGGAGGCCTATCGGCGCGCATTGCAGCGGGATGCAAGCCCCGAGTCAGCCCTCTCGGATGTTCTCCACAAGCTTGGAGCCGCGGATCCTGGCGACCTTGAGCGGCTCGCATCCCTTGCGGCCCGCGCCAGGGATGCGGTGCTCGACGCCGGGATCCCCGCCGACGTCGAGGACGCCGTCCGCCTGGCCTACGCCGCTCTAGGCCCGGAATCCGCGGTGGCCGTCAGGTCCTCCGCGACGGCGGAGGACCTGCCCTTTGCGAGCTTCGCCGGACAGCAGGACACGTACCTGAATGTAGTGGGGGCCGACGCCGTGCTGCAGGCCGTCCGTAAGTGTTGGGCCTCCCTGTGGACAGATCGGGCGGTCAGCTACCGGGCAAGCAACGGGATTGACCAGGCTACGGTGACCCTCGCCGTCGTCGTTCAACGCATGGTGGACGCTGATACTGCCGGGGTGCTGTTCACAGCCAATCCGGTAACCGGACGGCGCCGCGAGGCAGTCATCGACGCCAACCCAGGACTTGGCGAGGCCGTGGTCTCAGGCGCGGTGAATCCGGACCATTTTGTGGTGGACTCGCTCACGGGCAGGATCACGGAGCGAAGGATCGGGGATCGGAAGCTCGTAATTCGATCCCTTCCCGGAGGCGGTACGGAAAGGATCGATTTGCCTGGGCCCAACGGCGCGGCGGCGTCGCTGGACGCCGGCGGGTCGGCCGGAGGAGCTTGCCTCAGCGACTCCCAAATCAGGGCGCTCGGTGCCCTCGGCCAGCGCGTCGAGGAGCACTATGGAGCACCCCAGGACACCGAATGGGCCATTGACGGCGATGGCAAACTGTGGCTGACCCAAGCCCGCCCCATCACCACGCTCTACCCGCAAATGACCCGCCAGCCCGCTGTCACCGGCCCTCACGCCTACCTTTGCTTCAGCCTCGCCCAAGGCCTCACGCGCCCCCTGACCCCTATGGGCCTCGCGGGCATCAGGCTCATGGCGTCGTCGGTCGCTGGCGCGGCGGGATTCCGGGTTCCAGAACCGCGGAACGGGCCTTCGCCGTACTACGAGGCCGGGCAGCGCATCTATATTGACCTCACTTCGGTGCTCCGGAGCGCCACAGGCCGGGCCATCGTGCCCAGGATCTTCGACGTCATGGAAGCACGCTCGGCGGCCGTCATGCGCGCCCTGTTCGAGGACCCGCGTTTCGCCGTCACCACCCGGACGCCCTTCAAACTGATCAGGCACGTAGCCCCGATTGTCTTCCGCTTCCGCCTTCCGGAGATCCTGTTGCGCGCCCTTTTTCGGCCGAACGTTGCCCTCGACAAGGTGCAAGGACTAGGCCACAACCTGAAAGCTGCGCTCGAAATATCCGCCGATTCCACCCCCCGTGAAAGGCTTGACCACGCTGAGCGGATAATGGGCGAAAAATTGTTCCCCATACTGCCCAACACCTTGCCTCCGGTGGCGCTCGGCTTCGCGATGATGGGGTTGGTCCGGAAACTACTGGGCGAACAGGCCTCCTGGGGTGAGCTCCAGACCGTGATCCGTGGCCTGCCCAACAACGTCACCACTGAAATGGATCTTGCGCTGTGGCGGCTCGCAACCAGCATCCGCGATGACCCCGCTTCTGCGGAGACCCTTACCAGCGGCGAGCCCGCGGCTCTTGCGGAGAGCTACCGCGACGGCGGGCTGCCCGCCGTCGCGCAATCGGGATTGGCCGCGTTCCTGCGCGACTACGGGCACCGGGCCATCGCGGAAATCGATCTGGGCATGCCCCGCTGGTCCGACGACCCCACCCACATCATCGGCGTCCTGGCCAATTACCTTCGCCTGGACGATCCCCGCCTGGCGCCGGACAAACAGTTCGAGAAAGCAGCCCGCGACGCCGAGGAACAGGCTGCGGTGCTGGTGGCCCGTGCGCGGTCCAAGAGTCCGCTCCACGCCAAGATCGTGAAAATGGCACTTGAGCGGACACGCATGTTCGCAGGACTGCGCGAGCTTCCCAAATACAACCTTGTACTGGCCTTCGCCACGGTCCGGGCCCAGATTTCGAAGGTGGGAGAGACCCTTGCGGACGCAGGAAGCATCGATCACGCCGGAGATGTTTTCTTCCTGGATTTCAATGACGCCCGCCGCGGCCTGGACGGCGCGGATCTCCGTGACCTAGTAGCGCAGCGACGGGAAGACTACGAGCTTGAACTGAAGCGCCGGCACGTGCCACGCGTTCTGCTCTCGGACGGCACAGAGCCGGAAGCCCTGCCCTCCGGGCTGCGCGGCCGCACTGGCGCTCCGGCGGGCGCACCGATGCCGGATGGCGCGCTGCTGGGAACCCCGGCTTCGGCGGGAACGGTGACTGCGGTAGCCAGGGTGATCATGGACCCGGTGGGTGCGCATCTCGAACCCGGCGAAATCCTGGTGGCTCCTTCCACCGATCCCGGCTGGACGCCGCTCTTCCTGACTGCCGGGGGACTAGTGATGGAGATGGGTGGGCCCAACTCCCATGGCGCCGTCGTAGCGCGTGAGTACGGGATTCCGGCAGTCGTGGGCGTCCCGGATGCCACGTCCCGGATCAGCTCGGGCCAAACGATCACGGTGGATGGCGCAACCGGGACGGTGGTCCCGGAGGGCTGAGGCGCCCTAGACGGGACCTGACCAGCCTGATGGCCAGGACGGCTGCGATTGTCCCGGCGCCGGCGATGAGGAGACTGGAGGTTCCGGAGGCGATACCGGCTATCGACCCGCAGACAATCACGCCGGAAGCGGTCCCGTAGGTGCCTAAAGGGGGGTACCTTTTCTGTACCGCCCTCCAACACCGAGGGCATAGGAGATGGGAACGATGGCCAAGGTCCTGCGAGTGGTCCGGTTTCTTGTTTGGCTATTGTGGCCGGCAGCGGTCGTGGCGGCCTCGTGCGTGACGATGGCGATCATTCCGGGGTCGTGGTCCCTGCTGAAGCACTTGTACGCGCCGGATCCGTCGACGCCGGCCTCAGGGCCGTCAGTAGCAGCGCTGGGGGTTTTCGTCGTGTTGGTGGTCTTCGTCGTGTGGACGTTCAGGCGCGTCTTCGTTGCGTTGGGGATGCTGCGCAGGCGCCTCGGCCGGTACACCAAGGCCGAACAGGATACGGCTGCGGAGGCTGAGTTGTATCGTCGTGGGATCGAGCGGGCGATCGGTCTGCGAGACCGGCTCGTGCACGGTGCTCAGCCTGAGCTCCTGCAGGCGTGGGGCGTGACGCTCGAGCATGATGAGGCGCTGTGGGTGGATGCTTCGATGCAGTATGCGCGCTGGTACGGCCACGGCGCGGCGTACACGCATTCGCCGGCGATTTCGTTCGAGCGGCCCTCGCTGGCCACCGGTTCGGTGATCGGGTCCGCGATCGGCAACGCGTTCAGCCTTTCACGCGGCATGGCCGCGGACTCGCAGATGTGGCGTGACAGCCAGACGGTGCGAACGCTCGTCACGGATCGGCGGATCATGTGCGAGACGGTGCGTGGCTGGATCAGCTTCCGGTATGACGAGGTCGCTGCGTCCAACCCCGATCCGGCTGCCTCTACGCTTATTCTGGAATTCCGGGACTCGGAGCCGTTGCGGCTGCACGGCTACGACGGTGCTGTGCTCTGTGTGTTCGCCGTAGCAACGCTGTACGGACGATCCTCGCTTCGCCACCATCCTGGGCTGTCAGCTCTGACCGCTGACTGACGACCTCTGTCAGGCCAGCGCCTCCACATCCAAATACCCGCGCTGCGCGTCCTCGCGTCCCTGCATAAGACCAGTCTTAACCACCAGGCTCACGGGTCCAGCCGACCCGCCCGTCCCGCGATTAATCTTAACCACCAGGCTCACGGGTCCAGCCGACCCGCCCGTCCCGCGATTAATTCAGCAGTCTCCTAGGCGTGTTGGTGGGTTTCGTGCGCCGAGTGGCCCGCCGGTTCCAGTTGGAAGGTGCAGTGCTCGGTGTCGAAGTGCGAGCCGAGGCAGGAACCGAGTTGGTCCAGAAGCCGGTCGGCGCCGGTGGCGTCCAGGATCCGGTCCTCAACCACCACGTGGGCCGAAAAGACCGGAACGCCCGAGGTAATGGTCCAGATGTGGATGTCGTGAACGGCCACCACGCCCTCCACAGAGAGGATGTGCTCGCGGATCATTTTGACTTCGACACCCTTGGGCGTGGCCTCCAGCAGGACATCAACCACGTCGCGCAGCAGATGCCAGGCCCGGGGCAGGATCATGAGCGAGATCAGGATGGAAGCGATGGGGTCTGCCGCCCGGAAATCGGTGACCATGATGACAATCGCGGCGAGGATGACCGCGAACGAACCCAGTAGGTCGCCCAGGACTTCAAGGTAGGCACCACGGACGTTGAGGCTTTCCTTCTGGGCCCCGCGCAGGATGAGGAGCGAGACCAGGTTGGCCACGGCCCCCAGAATGGCGGCAAAGAGCATGACATCCGTGCGGATCTCCGGCGTCTCCCCGAAGCGGCGGATTGCCTCGATGAAGATCACTACCGAGATCACGATCAAGATGAGGGCATTGGCCAGGGCGGCCAGGACCTCGGCGCGCTGGTACCCGTAGGTGCGTTGATCGCTCGGCGGCCGGGTGGCTATCCACGC
Source organism: Arthrobacter rhizophilus (assembly GCF_026241105.1). GTDB lineage: Bacteria > Actinomycetota > Actinomycetes > Actinomycetales > Micrococcaceae > Arthrobacter. Next base: position 51,116 of record NZ_JAPFFT010000020.1, read on the forward strand.
GGCAAGCAAGGCAATGAAGACGCCTGCCGCATCGGAGAGCATGTGGCCAGCGTCGGCCAGCAGCGCCAGCGAACCGGAGACGACGGCGCCCGCCACCTGGACGAGGACCACCGCCAAGGTGATGGCCAGGACAGCGATGAGCCGCTTCCGATGCTTGCCGGTTGCAGTGACGCCGTGTGAGTGGTTGTGATCGTGCCCCATGCCTACAAGGCTATCCCCAGCCGAGTTCGTGCAAGCGGTCGTCGCCGATTCCGAAGTGATGGGCGATCTCGTGGATCACGGTAATGGCGACCTCGTCGATCACTTCATGGCGGGATTCGCAGATGTCGAGGATTGGTTGCCGAAAGATGGTGATCCGGTCCGGGAGCGAGCCGGCGTCCCACCAGGAGTCCCGTTCCGTCAGCGGCACGCCCTCGTACAGGCCCAACAACACTGTGCCAGGTGCGTCTCCGGGCTGCGGCGTGTAGTCGTCCTCGATGAAGATCGCCACATTGTCCATGGCGCGGGCGGCCTTGTCCGGGATCAGGAGCAGGGCGTCGCCCACCGCCGCTTCGAAGTCTTCCGGCGACATATTGAATGGCGCGGTACTGAACGAGGTCGCCCCGGTACCCGGAAGCGGGGAGGAGGTACGCTGGCCGCCGGGGGCATCGCCGTCGGGAACGATCGGCAGGCCGGGAGGCAAATTCGCGGGCATGCTCTGACTCTAGTCCGTGGCCACGCCGTTGACGCCGGATGTCACGGGCAGCTACAGTTTTCCGGGCTGGTAATTCGTATAACTCGTCCCCAGGTTAAGCCCAGCCAGCCGTGCGGATCCTGTGATAAGCACCCCTCAAAGTTCGCGACAGACAGGCCACTCCCATGACCCGCCCCGGTAGCAGATCCGGTACGACGATGAACGACGTCGCTGCCGCTGCCGGTGTTTCCCAGGCCACGGTTTCGCTGGTGCTCAACGACGCCGCGGGAACCAGGTTCTCGGACGAAACCCGGCGCAAGGTCCATGCTGTCGCCCTTGATCTGGGCTACCGGACCAACGCCCACGCCAAAGTGCTCCGCGACGGCGTTGCCGGGATGATCGGCTTCGTCGGCGACTTCGTGGCCACCGCGCCTTTCGCCGGCAAGATCATCGAGGGCGCGCAGGCGAGGGCTTGGGAGGCCGGACTGCTGCTCCTGACCGTCAACACGGGCGGTGACAAGGCCCTCGAGGCCGCTTCGCTGGAGACAATGCTGTCCTACAAAGTCGCCGGGGTGGTCTACGCCGCCATGTACCACCGGGTCCTTGACGTGCCCGACGTCCTGGCCGAGGTGCCCGCCGTCGTGCTCAATTCGCGCGACCGATCCGGACGCTTTCCCAGCATCGCCCCGCAAGAAGAGCTGGGCGGCTACGCGGCCACCAAACGACTGCTCGACGCCGGACATCGCCGGATCGCGATGGTCAACATCGGTGACCCGGACGGTGAGCTTCCGGCCGCCGTCGGGCGCCATGCGGGCTACGTCCGGGCGCTCGAGGAGGCGGGCCTCAACCCCGATTCCGGGCTGCATCGCGCAGGCGACGGGCACGAATCGGGTGGTTTCGACAACGCCCTTGCGCTCATGACCGGTCCGCAGCCGCCCACGGCCATCTTCTGCGCCAATGACCGCACCGCCTGGGGCGCCTACCAGGCGCTGGCCCAGCTTGGATTGTCCATCCCGCACGATGTCTCCCTGGTCGGTTTCGACAATCAGGAAACGCTCGCCCCGCACTTGCGGCCCGGACTGACGACGCTGGAGCTGCCCTTCCTGGAGATGGGCCGGCGCGCCGTTGAACTGCTGCTGGCCGGCACTGACCGCAACGGCAGAACCGAATACTTTGAATGTCCCCTCGTCGAACGCCATTCCGTGGCCGCGCCACTGAAATCCACTAGTAGCTACTGAAACTCCCCAACCAAGGAACAGGAAACGCATGAACCACTCGCCCCTTGCGTCCGAGCCGCTCGACGTCGTCGTGGTCGGCGAAGCGCTCATCGACATCGTTAACTCGCCCGAAGGGCAGACCGAATACCCCGGCGGCTCTCCGGCAAACGTCGCCTACGGCCTCGGGCGGCTCGACGTGAAGGCCGGGCTGCTCACCGCCGTCGGGCGCGACTCCCGCGGCGAGGCCATCGCGACGCACCTGGCAAGCGCCGGTGTGGTTGTGCTGCCAGGCTCGCAATCGCTCGCGAAGACCGCGACGGCGACCGCCGAGATCGCCGCGGACGGTTCGGCCGAATACACCTTCGACATCGAATGGAAACTGGCTCCGGCCGCACTCCCTTACGCCCCGAAGGTCCTCCACACGGGCTCGATCGCCACGTTCCTTGAGCCCGGTGCCGGCGTCGTCAGAAACCTCCTGGAGCAGGCGCAAGGCGGATGCATTGTCACGTACGACCCCAACATCCGCACGGACCTCCTGGGCAGCCACAATGAGGCGCTCGGCATTTTCGAGGAGCTGGTACCGCTGACCAGCGTCGTGAAGCTCAGCGACGACGACGCGTTCTGGCTCTACCCGGGCAAGTCCCTGGAGGAGACCGCCAAGCACATCCTGGGCCTCGGAGCGGGGCTCGCCGTGGTCACGCGAGGTGCCGAAGGCTCCCTGATGGCGACGCCGCACACCCAGCTGACCGTCCCCGCGGTGACCTCGGTGGTGGCGGACACCATCGGCGCCGGCGATTCCTACATGTCGGCGTTGATCCTCGGACTGCTGTTGCGCGGTAGCCAGGGACTTGCGCCCACGGTGCTCGAGCGTATTGGACAGACTGCCTCCATGGCCGCGTCTATTACCGTGGGGCGCCCGGGAGCCAACCCGCCCACGCACCGCGAGCTTCTTGCGGGGATGGCGAGGTAGGCCCGGATTCTTCGACGACGGCGGTGCGGGGCACCTTGGCGCCGGGCCGCCCGGCTTCCTAGCGGGACGTGATCCTAGCGGGAGCGGCGCCGCGTGAGCCCGACGCCGACCAGGCAGATCACGCCGCCCACCAGGCCCCAGATGGTGGGGATCTCGTTGAGCACCGCCCAGGAAATCAGAATGGTGGTGCCCGGAACCAGGTACGTCGTGGCGGCGAGCTTTCCGGCCTCGATGAGGGAGAGGGCATATGCCCACGTGGTGAAAGCGATGGCCGTCGGGAAGATCCCCAGGTACACCAGTCCAAGCGTGGCCGGAAGGGGAGCGGCCTGCACCTCGGTCACCAGTTGACCAGCCCACGGCAGGCAGCAGATGGCGCCCACCATGATGCCGAACCACGTGGCCTGGGCCGCGGAGAACGTCCGCAGCACGGGCTTCTGGACAATCACGCTCACCGCGGCGAGCACAGCGGCGAGGAGGCACAACAGCACCCCGGCGACGTCCGCCGTCGAGCGCTGTCCCGAACCGAGCGCGATCAGCGCAACCCCGCTGAACGCCACGAGGCTGCCGATGATCAGCCAGCGCGGAAAGCCTTCTTTCAGGATGAAGCCGGCGAGGACGGCGATCAGGATGGGGGAGACGTTGATGAGCATCGCGCTGGTTCCGGCGTCCAGCATGTGCTCGGCGGCGTTCAGGGCCAGGTTGTAACCCGCGAACCACATGACGCCGTAGGACAGGATGGGCCACCATTCGCGGCCCTTCGGCCAGCGCTTGAGCCTGGGCAAGGCGACAATGCCGAGCGCGACGGCGGCAACCGCCAGCCGTCCGAGCGTCAAGGAGCCGGGGGAGAAGCTAGGGCCCACGGCGCGGATGCCTACGAAGGCGGACGCCCAAAGGACAACGGTGACGACGACGGCGGCAATGCCGAGCTTACTGATGGTCCGGGAGTTGGTGGTCGCCGGAGAGGTTGGGGTGCTTGTGGCCATGATGCCAATCTAGTCCGCGAAGGGCGGGACGGACTGGCGGAATTCGGACGTCTTGCAGCAAGAAACCGCCAACTCTGACGGAGCGGATTTGAACGCCGGCTTGAGCCCTGGTTTGATTCCGGTTTGCGTTCCTGGTTGAGTCCCGTTTGCGTCCCTGGTTTGAGTCCTTCGGACCGCGATTTGGGAATAACCCTGACTATGCTCTAAAGTTTTAGAGTCCAGTTCGGACGAGCGAGAAGCGGTAAAACACATAGTGTTGTTGACCGTCGCGAATTCGGATTGTTCCAGGCCCCCATCGTCTAGCGGCCTAGGACACCGCCCTTTCACGGCGGCGGCACGGGTTCGAATCCCGTTGGGGGTACGCAAGGAACTGGTCAAACGGGGCTGAGAAGTCTGGTAGGCTGGAAGCCTTGAAAAAAGCGGTAGAGATACTGCAAACAAGCAAGGCCCTGTAGCGCAGTTGGTTAGCGCGCCGCCCTGTCACGGCGGAGGTCGCGGGTTCAAGTCCCGTCAGGGTCGCTCTGATTGCCGGAAGAAATTCCGGCAATCATGGTGACATTGTCACCTAAGGCTCTGTAGCTCAGTTGGTAGAGCGTTCGACTGAAAATCGAAAGGTCACCGGATCGACGCCGGTCGGAGCCACCACTGGGAAGCACCGGTTCTTCGGAACCGGTGCTTTTCTTCTTTTACCCTGCAGGTAAAAGCCTGGGGTTATTCGGTTTGTGCCTAAAAGCGAACATTTCCAAGCGTACGGGTCACTTTCGTGCGTACCCGTCGGATTCTGCTCAATCATTCGAATGGACAAACCCTGGACCTCTGGAATCACGCGGCCGGCAACTTACGCGACCCGGAGCGATCCAGCAGAATCCGTCGGCATTGGTACCAGTCGGCCCAGCGCCACCGGGAAATCCCGCCCCCGAGCTGAGGTCTTCCTCTTTGTATTCCCCTTTGTCTCCGCCTTGTCACACGCAAGCGCTAGGGTGGTACTCAACAGAAGGGGAGGGCTACATGGAACAGCAGGAAAGCTTCACCGCGCCTGAACCGGAAGCCATTGGGGCTCCGGTTTCCGAGGATCGGGAAACGGTGGCAGCAAGCGGCCGCACAGTGATCTCGGATTCCGCTGTCGCCAAGGTCGCTGGCATTGCCGCGAGGGCGGTTCCGGGTGTCTACTCCTTGGGCTCGGCCCCTTCACGCGCGCTTGGAGCCATCCGCGACGCCGTCGGTAGCCAGGACCATGCTGCGGGCGTCCGCGCCGAGGTCGGCGAAACCCAGGTGGCCGTGGACATCAACCTGGTGGCCATTTATGGGTACCCATTGCATAATGTCGCCAACCAGGTTCGCGCGGCCGTTTACGCGGCGGTCGAATCGTTGGTGGGACTGGAAGTCATTGAGGTCAACGTCGAGATTAACGATGTCTACGTCGCCCCACCTGTTAAGGCTGGAACAAAGAGCGCATTATCGGAAAGGGAGCCACTCCAGTGAACATGACTGTTGTCGGGATCGGGATCGGCGCCTTCGTGGCGTTCATGGCTTTCCAGTTCGGGCTATGGGGTTTTGTCATTGCCCTTCTCTTCATGGGCATCGGCGCACTTCTGGGCCGCGCCGCGGACGGAAAACTTGACCTGCGCAGCGTGCTGGACGCCCTCACCGGCCGGCGCTCATCGTCATGAGCTCCATGGCTGAGGCCGTGCAGCCCGCCATCACGATGGCCGGCCACAACCGGATCAGCACCCAGGCCCTCACCACTCTGGCACAGGCGGCCGCTGCAGAGGCGCTGGGTGTCTCGCCACAAGATGTTCGAGTCGAATGGTCAGACGACGACGGCCTTCTGGCGCTCTCTGTGGCCGCTCCGATCCGTGTGCCCACGCTGACGGAGGTTCTCAGGGATCCGCGGCGGATAGAGGGATTCGGTGGATCGGTTTGGGACCGCGCTGTGGCTGCCAAGACGGCCATTCTTGAACGCGTCACCGAACTTAGCGGCTCCACCCTGAGCCGGGTGGATATTCGGATCAGCGGCGCACGCATCAGTGAAGGAGCTCGTGTCCAATGAGCCACCTGCAGACCCCGCACCCACACAGTAGCCATGCGCATGCGGGAGACCCCCAGACGAGCGACGGCCAGCACCCCGGAAACCAGGCGCCAGAGACCCCGGAGGGCGGCCATCCGATCGATGCAGGACTCCGGCGCATCCTCAAGCGCGAGACACGGTCCTCCCGCGCGGGAATGGCCGGGCTCGCCGCGGTTTTGGTTATCGCGGCCTGCGTCTATGCCCTCCTCGAATCAGCCTTGCGCGCCATTGGCCAACCACCGTGGCTCATTGACCCGCAGACGGCAGCTGAACGCCTCATAGCCCTGCCCGAAGGTATTTCGCCCCTGCTGCTCGGCTCCCTTGGCGGCGTCGTAGCAATGGTGGGATTGATCTTCTTCTTGAACGCTGTCCTGCCCGGCCGGAAGTCCCGGCACTTGCTTGAGGATCCCCGGGCCGGCGTGGTTGTGGACGACGAGGTCATCGCTTCCGCGCTCGCCAGGGCCGCCCGAACAGCAGCGAATGTCACCCAGGAGCAAGTCATGGTGGTTGTTTCGCAGCGGCAAGTGGTAGTCAACGTCCGGCCCACCTCCGGGGTGCCCGTGCCCGAGGAACGGATCCTTGCCGCCGTCGAAAGTGAACTCCAGAAAATGGCGCCTTCGCCCATGCCGGCCGTCCGCGTCAACGTGGCTACATCCGGGGTGATCGGCGCATGAACGGAACCCCACACGTCCTTAACCGCATATTGATCGGCATCCTTGGCCTCAAGCTGTTGGCCATCGGCATTCTCTTTGTGCTGCTAGCCACCGTTCCCGCGGTGGCGAGTTGGTGGCGTAGCTGGTCCACGGGAGTCTGGGAACATGCCAAGTTCCTCTCGGAGCAGACCCGGATTCCGGGCCGTGAAGAAAGTTGGCTCTGGGTTGCGGCCCTCGTGGTGCTGATCGTGCTGATCGTGCTGATGGTGGCATGGGTATCACAGCAAGGCAAAGGTCGCGCCAACCTCATCGTGTCGGACTACGACGACCGCCGAACCCCCGGCGATGTCCGCATCGGCGGCAATTTGGCCGAGCAAGCGCTGAGGGCGGCACTCGCCGATCGTCCGGATCTTGCGGGCGTCACGGTGGCTACCTATGAGGTCAGGGGTCGTCCGGGCCTTCGGATCCGGGTCCAGCCCCGTCAAGGCGTATCCCCGCATACACTCGCTGCGGACGTTTCCCGGCTTGTGGAGGCCCTGGATGTGGTGGTGGGACGCAGGACCCCCGTGTTGATTCATATTGGGGCTGGCGCGAGGGCCAGGTTCAGCAAGGCCGAGCGCGTCCGTTAGGCCCGAAGGTACGGTCATTGTTAACCGCGCCGCAATGTTCCTGCCCGGGCTTTGTGTTGCGGAGGTTTGCGCGGGGCCATAGTTTGAACGGTAGAGGGGGAACTCTTCCCTTTGGTTGGGCTTGCCCGGCCGGCACCGGACCCTGTGTCCGAGTCAAGCCGATGGACCAGAACATGTGGACCAGGAACAAGGAGAAAACCATGAGCGAAGAAGTCAACGACATCAAGAAGACCGCTGAAGCTGCGGCGGAACAGGCCAAGCATGTTGCTGGTGAAGCCGTCGAGAATGCGAAGGAATTCGCTGGCGACGCAGCAGAGAACGTGAAGGAATTCGCCGGCGATGCCGCGGAGAACGTGAAGGAATTCTTCTCGGGTGACGTGGCCGAGAACGCCAAGGAACTCGCGGGGGATGTCGCCGGGAACGCCAAGGAGATCGCCGGAGACGTGGCCGAGAACGTCAAGGGCCTCGGCTCCAAGATCGCTGGCTTCTTCAAGGGTGGCAAGTAGGCTCGAGCCCGCGATAGGGGCGCCTTCCTGACCCTTTTTGCCCACAGAACGGGGCCGACACGCAGCAAACTCTGCGTGTCGGCCCCGTTTTCGCGCCAAAGAAGGTCAGGAAGGGCAGCCCTTACAGTGCCAGGAGGTACGCCCCGCTATTCGGGACAATCGAAGCCCCGCCTGAGCCGCCGTCGCTGGAGAGGCCAATCCTGAAGCCCGCCGGCACCGCGAGGGCTGCGGCTCCCATGTTGACCACCACCAAGACGTCCCGATTGTGGAAGGCCAGGATCCCGTTGGCGGGATCGTGCTCCTCGGCCCAACGGAACGTGCCCGAACCCAGGCGATGGTCCTTGCGGAACGACAGGACCGAGCGGTACAGCTCCAGGGTGGAGCCCTCGACGCCGGCCTGGAGGTCCGCGGCAAGCTCGCCGAACGATTCAGGCTGGGGCAGCCACGGCGCCGTAGGCGCCTTGCCGATCACGGCCGCAAGCGCGTCGCCTGCGGTGGACGCTTCCGAGAATCCGAAGCCGGGCTCGGCGGCTTTCCACGGCAAAGGCACTCGGCACCCGTCGCGGCCGCGTTCCACGCCTTTGGTGCGGAAGAACGTGGGGTCTTGGCGCGCTTTGGCCGGCAGGGACGTGTGCTCCGGCAGGCCGAGTTCCTCACCCTGGTACAGGTAGGCGGAGCCAGGTAGCGCGAACGACACCATGGACGCGGCGCGTGCCCGCGCCAGTCCAAGGGCGGCGTCGGGCTGTTCGTCTTCCGCCGCGATTCCCTTGGGGAAGGTAGTAGGGTCTGCCAGCCCGAAGCGGCTGGGGTGCCGGACGGTGTCGTGGTTGCTCAGGACCCAGGTGGAGGGCGCCTTCACCGATCCCGCGGCGTCCAGCGAAGATTCGATCGCCTCCGCCATACGCTCCGCGTCCCAGCCAGCCAGCAGGAAATCGAAGTTGAAGGCCTGCTGCATTTCATCCCTGCGGATGTACCGGGCCAGCCGTTCGGGCGGCTCGACCCAAGCCTCGGCAACCAGCATGCGCTCGCCGTCGTACTCTGAGAGGACTTGGTGCCATTCCCGGTAGATTTCGTGGACGCCGTCCTGGTCGAAGAAGGGCGACGGCGGGTCCAGCGGCGGCTTGACCTTGTGTTCGACGGCGGTCACGGACACTCCGGCGGCTTGCCCGGCGGCCGCTTTTCCATCGACGTGAGGGTGGGCCGTATGGGGTTCGACGGCCTCGCTGTGGGCGCCCGGTGCGGATAGGCCGCCCTCGACCATGGCGGCGGAGCCCTCCCAGTCAGGCAGTCCGGCTTCCTTGACCAGGCCGTGGGCAACATCCACTCGGAAGCCGTCCACTCCGCGGTCCAGCCAGAAACGCAGCACCGAGCGCATCTCTTCGTGGACTTCCGGGTTCTCCCAGTTGAGGTCTGGCTGCTTCGTGTCGAAAAGGTGAAGGTACCACTCGCCGGGAGTGCCGTCGTCGTTCGTCAGGCGCGTCCAGGCGGGGCCGCCGAAGATGGACTTCCAATTGTTCGGAGCCAAGGCCCCGTCCCCGGAGCCCGGCTTGGAGTCCTTGCCTGGGTGGAACATGTAGCGCTCGCGTTCGGGGGAGCCTGGGGCGGCGGCGAGGGCTTCGCGGAACCAGGCGTGCTCGTCCGACGTGTGGTTGGGCACGAGATCGACGATTACCTTGATCCCCAGGCCGTGGGCCTTCTCCAGCATGGCGTCAAAGTCGCCCAGCGTGCCGAAGAGGGGGTCCACGGCGCGGTAGTCCGCGACGTCGTATCCAGCGTCAGCTTGCGGTGATTTGTAGAACGGGGAGAGCCACACGGCATCCACACCCAGCTCTTGCAGATACGGCAGCTTCGCCGTGATTCCGGCGAGATCGCCCATTCCGTCGCCGTTGGCGTCGGCGAAAGAACGGGGATAAATCTGGTAGACGACGGCGCTTGCCCACCACGCGGAAATGCTGGAACCGGGAGTTGGGATCGGGGAGTGCGGCACTGGATTCCTCTCGATAACATTTTGATGTAAACGCTTGCATTACTACCCGGAAGCTTACTAATGTGAGGCTCACCACATCAACCGCACCGCGGAAATAACCTGGCCCACTCATCGAGGAGTCCCCAGCATGAACACACGCAAGTACCTTCTGCCGGCCGCTGTCGCCGGCGTGCTCGCCATTTCCCTGTCCGCCTGTGGTGGCGGCGGAGGCGGCGGCACATCCACAGGCGGCGGTGACGCAAGCCTTGACGGCCGTGGCCCCATTACTTACGTGCAGGGCAAGGACAATTCCAATGTCATCCGCCCGACCATCGACAAGTGGAATGCAGCCCACCCGGACCAAAAGGTCACCCTCAAGGAGCAATCCGACCAAGCCGACCAGCAGCACGAGGATCTCGTGCAGCACTTCCAGGCAAAGAGCACGGAATATGACGTTGTAAGCGTCGACGTCGTATGGTCTGCCGAATTCGCGGCCAAGGGCTACCTCCAGCCGCTCAAGGACAAAATGGCTCTCGACACGGCGGCGCTGCTGCCCGCGACGGTCAAAGCCGCGACATACAACAGCACCCTCTATGCCGCCCCTGTGTCGTCTGACGGCGGCATCCTTTACTACCGCAAAGACCTCGTGCCCACGCCGCCCAAGACGTGGGACGAGATGATGGGTATGTGCTCCGTTGCCAAGTCCAACAACATCGGCTGCTACGCGGGCCAGTTCCAGAAGTACGAAGGCCTCACAGTCAACGCGGCCGAGGCCATCAACACCTTCGGCGGCAAGATCGTGGATGACTCCGGCAAGGCAACGGTCAACTCGGCGGAGGCCAAGACGGGCCTCGGCAAACTGGCCGAAGCGTTCAAGAATGGGAACATCCCTGCAGAGGCCATCACCTTCCAGGAGGAGCAGGGCAGGCAGGCTTTCGAAGACGGCAAACTCCTGTTCCTGCGCAACTGGCCTTATGTGTACAACCTTGCGAAGACCGATGGTTCCTCCAAGGTCAAGGACACGTTCGGCATTGCACCGCTCCCCGGCCAAAGCGGCCCGGGTGCGTCCTCGCTTGGCGGCCACAGTGCAGCGATCAGCGCGTTCTCCAAGAACAAGGCGACGGCGCTTGACTTCCTGAAGTTCCTCACGGATCCCGAGCAGCAGAAGTTCTTCGCGACGCAGGGCTCCCTCGCCCCGGTCCTCTCGAGCCTCTACACCGACCCGGCGCTCGTGGCGAAGCTTCCGTACCTCCCGGTCCTTCTGACCTCGATCCAGAACGCCGTGCCGCGCCCGGTCACGCCGTTCTACCCCGCCGTTACGAAGGCCATCGAGGACAACTCGTACGCCGCAATCAAGGGTGAGAAGTCCGTGGACCAGGCCCTCACCGACATGCAGGCCGCCCTCCAGGCAGCCGGCGCGAAATAGCCCTCATGACGGGCGGTCCGGCGTCGCAGTCGACGCCGGACCGCTCCGTCGCCCCTTGACAGGGGAGAACAGGAGTCACCATGTCCACAGAAGTCCCGGCACGGTCCGAGGCCACGGCCACCCCGACCGCACCGCATCGCATGCCGGGGAGGGAGAGCGCGGACCGCAAGCAGGTCACACAGGGGCGTTGGGCGTCAATGCTGCTCCTGCCCACGCTCGTCCTGCTCGCCGTCGTCATTGTCTACCCAGTCATCAACGCGGTCACCATGTCCTTCCAGAAGGACGCGGGCCTCAATCCTGTGACCGGGTTCTTCGAGCAGGGCGGATTCGCCGGCATCGACAACTACGTCCACTGGCTCGGTCAGCAGTGCAACGGCCAAGCATGCCCGCCCGGCACCCTTGGCTCGGAGTTCTGGAGCGCGATGGGCACCACGTTCTTCTTCACGATCGTCACTGTCATCCTGGAGACGGTGCTCGGATTCTGGATGGCGATCATCATGGCCCGCACGTTCCGGGGTCGCAGCGCGATTCGTGCGGCCGTCCTCGTGCCGTGGTCAATCCCGACCGCCGTGACCGCGAAGTTGTTCTTCTTCATGTTCGCGTTCGAGGGCATCATCAACAAGCTTCTCGGAACCCAGATCCTCTGGACCGGCTCCGAATGGCCTGCCCGGTGGGCCATCATCATCTCGGACGTCTGGAAGACGACGCCGTTCATGGCCCTCCTCATCCTCGCTGGCCTCCAGCTCATTCCGGACGAGGTGTATGAAGCCGCGAAAGTCGACGGCGCATCTGCATGGCAGCGCTTTACGCAGATCACACTCCCGCTGGTTAAGCCCGCACTCATGGTCGCGATCCTCTTCCGTACGCTCGACGTGCTGCGCATGTACGACCTCCCGGCCATCATGACCGGTGGCGCCAACAATACGACGACTCTCTCGATTCTCGTGGTCGACCAGATCCGTGAAGGTTTCAACAGCGCCGGCGCGGTCTCGACCATCACGTTCCTGACGGTCTTCCTCGTCGCATTCATCTTCGTCCGCTTCCTCGGCGCCAACGCTGTGGGCGCGGCGACCTCCTCGGGAAAGAAATGACATGAGCACCGCCACCGCAACCGCTACCCGTACCGCCCCGGTCCCCATGCGCCGTCGTTCATTCAGCTGGGCACCGGCCCGGACGTACATCCAGGCCGCCATCATCCTCGTCTGGTGCCTTGCGCCGTTCTACTGGATGATCGTCACGGCCTTCCGCGACACGGGATACACCTTCGAGTCGACGCCGTACCCGAATCACATCACCCTCGATAATTTCGGGACGGTCTTCGACGAGAGCCTGGGCAACCACTTCGCCCGCAACTTGCTCAACAGCGTCATCGTCGCCGGCATTACCACGCTGGTCGCCCTCGTGGTCGGCGTATTCGCCGCCTACGCTCTCGCGCGCTTGAACTTCCGGTTCAAGTTTGCCGTCATGGGATTCATCCTGGGGGCTTCGATGTTCCCGGGCGTTGCCTTGGTTACGCCGTTGTTCCAGCTGTTCACGAACATCGGGTGGATGGGCACCTACCAAGCACTCATCATCCCGAGCATCTCGTTCACCCTCCCACTCACGGTGTATACGCTGACCTCGTTCTTCCGGGAGATGCCTTGGGAGCTCGAGGAGTCCGCGCGCATCGATGGATGCACCCAGGGGCAGGCCTTCCGTAAGGTCATCCTGCCGCTCGCGGCACCTGCGACGTTCACGACGGCGATCCTGGCCTTCATCGGGGCATGGAACGAGTTCCTCATCGCGAGCCAGCTTTCCTCCGAGCAGACGAAGACCGTGACCGTGGCCATCGCTTCCTTCACTGGAGCCCAGCCGCACCAAGAGCCCTACACCGCAGTCATGGCTGCCGGAACCATTGTGACTATCCCGCTCGTGATCCTGGTGTTGGTGTTCCAACGCAAGATCGTTGCCGGCCTGACTGCGGGCGCCGTCAAATGACCGAGGGCGCACATAGCAATAACGATCCCCACCCCGATCGGAAACGGGTCCGCTCAGCCGAGGACTTGGACCTCATCATTGGCTTCCTCGGCTTCTGGGGATTGGTTCTGTTCGTCGTGACAGTTGGCGCAGAACTCACTGCCCAGCCCGCCCTGGGCTGGGCAGGGGGCCTCCTGGCCGTGGTGCTGGCCATATGGGTACTGGTTCGGATGCGCCGTAAGCTTCCGCCCAGGACCGGCAGGCGCATCACCTGAGCAGCGTTTCTAACAGGGGCGGTCCGAAATAAGTAGCGCGGAATCGGCGAAGGGCGACCAGGCGGAATACGCTGGCTATCTGCCGTCTGGGAAGGAACCCTCGGCTTCCGCACGGATTCTTTGAGGGGGCTCAAGTGGCAAAAACGAACGAACGGTCCCAGCGTGGCGGCCACGCAGGAGCCAGCATTGAGGATGTCGCCCTGGCCGCAGGCGTTTCCACCGCCACGGTTTCGCGCGCGGTGCGGGGCCTTCCCCGAGTATCTCCGGCTACGCGGGAAAAGATCCTAAGAGTAGCCGGAGAACTCGGGTATGTGGCGTCGTCGTCCGCCTCTGGCCTGGCCACGGGCCGCACCAAAACCGTCGGCGTCCTCGCCCCGTATGTGGACCGTTGGTTCTTCTTCAAAGCCATCGAGGGCGTAGACCGCGAGCTTCACGCCCGCGGCTACAACCTCTCCCTGTTCAACCTGGGTGGGCAGCGTGGAGCGCGGGAACGCCTGTTCAGCAAGACCATGGTCTACAAGCAAATCGATGCACTCCTGGTCCTCTGCATGTCCCTGACGTCCGAAGAAATCGCCGATCTCCAAAGGATCGACATTCCCCTGGTGATCGTCGGCGGTCCGGTGGAAGATTGCCCGAGCATCGGCATTGACGATTACGCCGCGTCTGTGGAAGCAACCATGCATCTGCTGAACCTGGGACATCGCGAGATCGCATTACTCCATGGCCAAGACGACTCCGACCTGAATTTCACGGTGCCGCGGCTTCGCGTCGACGGTTTCACTGATGCCATGACGAGCGCGGGCTTTTCCATGCCACCGGAATGGGACATTTTCGGAAACTTCACGGTGGGCAGTGGCCAGCAAGCCTTCGACGAGCTCTGGGACAAGCCCGGACGCAAGCCGACGGCGATCTTCTGCGCTTCCGATGAAATGGCCATGGGCGCCATGTTGCAGGCTCGCCGCCGCGGAGTCCGGGTACCGGAAGACTTGTCCATTATCGGGATCGACAACCACGAATTCTCCGAAGCCATGGGACTAACCACCGTGGCCCAGGATCCCGTTGAACAAGGCCAGCTGGGCACGCGCATGTTGCTGGACGAATTGGCCGGCGCCACAGGCTCCGTACGGTCCATGAAGGCGGCGCACCGGCTGATCGTGCGGGAATCCACAGCCCCGCCTGCGCCAAAGCCCAGCAGCTAAGAAGCCCGAAGTCAGGAAGCCCGGGCCAGCTGCCTGATGGGGATCCAGCGGGAAGCGAGTCGGCGGTAGGCCGCGGCGGCTCCCGTCATGTCGCCCTCGGCCAAGCACTCGATGCCAAGCCGGACATCCATCGGCGATTCATCCGGGTACACCTTGTCTGCCACCGCGCCGTAGTCCAGCTCGACCATGGACTGCACGTGGAACAATTCGAGCCATTCGGTGAGCTGAGTGAGGTCATCGAGCATGTCCAGGTCAGGCGCGGCGAGGGCAAGATTGGCTACGGCGAAGCGTGCGCGGTCCAGGGCATCAGTCAGTGAGGCCCAGACCCTAACGGTGAGGATGCGTCCGCCGGATTCCACGACGTCCTTGCGGTCCGACTCCTGGAACAGCGAGAACCAGCTGAAGGGGATTCCCCAGGTGGAGGCCCTGGTGTGGACGCGCTTTGCGTCGTGACTGGCATTGATGCGGTCGATGCGGGCCTGGTGCCGGTCGCGCTGGTCCACGGGGATGAGCAGCTCCGCGAGTGGTCCGTGGATACCTTCCATGAGGGCGTTGGCCGCCAAGCCTGCCCGGATCACCAGTTGGCTGGGGCAATAGAGCAGCCGCCCGGCGTCGGGGTCGTTCAGATCTCCGGAAGGAAGCCGGGTGATGCGGACCAGGTCAGTGCTGCCGGTGGGGAAAGGATCCCCGCCTTTTCGGGTGACCCGTCCAAGGGAAGCGAGCAACTCGGCGTTCTCGACGGCGGCCCGCGAACCGTTGCGCGTACCGCTCGCCACGAGCTGCTGCCGCTGGTCCTCCGGGAAGGCTTCGAGTGGTTCGTAGACGCGCAGAGCTGAAGAGAAGGGCAGTCCCGCTTGACTCCCGTATAGCTTTCCGCTCATCGCGGGCCCGCCTCCTCCATCAATTGTTGCTGCTCAGTCCGTAAGCTCCACGATCACGGGAGCGTGGTCCGAGGCGCCTTTGCCCTTGCGCTCCTCGCGGTCGATCGAAGCTCCAGTGACGCGGGCGGCCAGCGCGGGGGAGGCCATGACGAAGTCGATCCGCATACCCTCCTTCTTGGGGAACCGGAGCTGGGTGTAGTCCCAGTAGGTATAGACGCCGGGCCCGGGAGTGTACGGGCGGACGACGTCGGTGAAACCAGCCGCTTCGAACGCACGGAAGGCCTCGCGCTCAGGCTCGCTGACGTGAGTGAGTGCGTTTTCTCGGAAGAAGTCGATGTCCCAGACATCGTCATCCAACGGGGCGATGTTCCAGTCCCCCATGAGCGCCACCTGGGTATCCGGGTTCTCCGTGATCCAGCTGGCGGCGTGGCCTTTCAGGGTGTCCAGCCACTTGAGCTTGTACGGCATGTGTTCGTCGTCCAGGGAACGGCCGTTGGGAACGTACAGGCTCCACACCCTGACCCCGCCGCACGTTGCCGCGATCGCGCGGGCTTCCTGGACAGGGTCCTTGCCGGCTTTTCCGAAGGCAGGTTGGTCAACAAAGGTGCGTTCGACGTCGTCGAGCCCCACTCGGGAGGCGATCGCGACACCGTTCCATTGGCTCACACCGAAGTGGGCCACCTCGTAACCCATGCGTTCGAAGAGCTCCCACGGGAAGTTGTCGTCCTTGCACTTGGTTTCCTGCATGGCGAGGACGTCGCAGTCACTACGCTGCAGCCAGGCCTCCACACGGTCGGCACGTGCACGGAGCGAATTCACATTCCAGGTAGCTATCTTCACAGCCACTAACTTACCGAACTTGGGACCTAGCGCATCCCCTCACGGCGGATTGCCCCGCAAAGGACTAATGCGCGAGCATCACCGAAGAGGTGGCGCGCCTGCGGAGCTTGATGCCAGAGACGATCAGCAGCAAACCAACGACGGCGGCGTATGTCGCCAGCAGCGCCACCACGCCCAGGAACCCGGCTCCGGGATTGACGAGCACAAAAAGCCCAAACAAGGTGGTGACCAACCCTGTCAACATCCAGAGCCACCAAGCCCTGACGGTCGTCCTTGTGTCCATGGCAAGGATGATTTGCGAGATCCCCAGGACCAGGGCCCAAGCTCCTATGAGGAAGCCAAGCGCCGCGGCGGTGATGCCCGGCCACGAAACCGCCACGAGGCCGGTCGCGACCGAGATGAAGCCGCCAATCATGCTCCAGCGGGAGTGGCGTGCGGGATCGTAGAAGTAATGGGCCATGTCAGTGAGTCCGTCAGTGATGGCGTAGACGCCGAACACGTAGACGAGGGCAAACACAGTGGCGACCGGCAAGGAAGCAACCAGGAATGCCAAGAGAAGGGCCAAGGCTCCCCGGAAGATGAGTGCCGTTCCGGAATGCTGAAACAACTTGCGTCCTGCGGTGTCGGACATAGCGTCAGTTTAGACCCGCGCCGGTAGCTGGTGAAGTGGGCGCGTGCCTTAGATCGACTCCAAAATCGAGACGTAATTCGCGATGCCCACGCCACCCATGTTCTGCACGGCACCGCGGCGGGCGTTGGGCAGTTGCATGGCGCCCGCAGTGCCCGTGAGCTGCATGGCCGCGATGACGTGTTGGGACACACCGGTGGCACCGACGGGGTGGCCCTTGGCCTTGAGCCCGCCGGACACGTTGACGGGCAGCTTGCCGTCCTTGTAGACCCAGCCTTCCTGCACCGCGCGGGAGCCTTCGCCCCTCGGCGTCAGTCCCATGGACTCGTACATGAGGAGTTCGGCGATCGTGAAGCAGTCGTGCACTTCAGCGAAGTCCAGTCCTTCGATCCCGATGCCTGCCATCCCCAGTGCGCGCTCCCAGGACACGCGGGTGGCGGCGAACTCGGTGGGGTCGCGGCGCTCTGCAGGGAAGAAGCCGTTCGCATGCCCGAAGCCCGCCAGCCGCACCGGTTCAGTAGCAGCGCCCGACGCCGGGCCAACGGAAAGCACGACGGCGGCAGCGCCGTCGGACACGGGGGAGCAGTCCGTGCGGCGGAGCGGTTCGGCAACCATGGGGTTCTTCTCGGAAACCGTCCGGCAGAACTCTTCACCAAAGTCCCTGTGCATCTGCGCGTAAGGGTTGTCCATGCCGTTGTGGTGATTCTTGGCTGCGATGGAGCCGAGGACGTCACCTAGGCCTCGGGCAAAACCAGAGCCTTCGATGCCAGAACCACGAATGCCCGCGCCGTAGCGCTTCTCGTAGTGCTTGGCTACCTCGGCGAACAGCCCCGTGAAGCCAGTGGTGGAGGCCTTGCCTGCCATCTCGTAGGACGCGCCAAGGAGTGCGGCACCGACAACGTCGGCCCCGGCGTCGGTCATCTTCTCGGCGCCGATCACCAGGACGTTGCGGGCGGTCCCGGCCAGCACGGATTTCACGCCCTGTTGGAATGCCGCGGAACCGGAGGCGCAGGCGTTCTCCGTTCGTGTGGCCGGCACGTTGGCCAGGTCTTGGGACAGCTGCAGGGCGAGTGAGGACGTAAAGCCCAGGGGCTGCATGCCCGAGTTGAACTGGCCGAGGTAGATTTCATCGATATCCCGTGGCTCAAGGCCCGAGTTCTGGATGGCCTCCGCGGACACCTGGACGATCAGGGATTCCAGCGTCTGGTCCGTGAGTTTGCCGAACTTGCTGTGCCCCCAGCCGGTGAGGAGGACGTCTTTGCCGAACTGGTTTTGCAGGCTCATGCGGTGGCTCCTTCGAGAGCGGATTCTTCCAATGCGACATCGAATGACGCCTCAGTTTTTTCACGAAGCTCTTCGACGGTGACCCCGGGCGCGAGGCGGGTCAGCGTGAGATGCCGCCCGCCGTCGTCGTTCTTGTGGAGATCGAACACTGCAAGGTCGCTGACAATGCGGTCCACTACCTGGAGGCCAGTCAGTGGCAGGGTGCACGCCCGGACGATCTTGGCGCTCCCGTCCTTGGCATTGTGTTCGGTGAGGATCACCACGCGCGGTGTTCCCGCCACCAGGTCCATGGCGCCGCCCATGCCCTTGACCATCTTTCCCGGAATGGTCCAGTTGGCGAGGTCGCCGTCGCCTGAAACCTGCATGGCGCCGAGGATGGCAACCTTGACATGTCCGCCGCGGATCATGCCGAAGGACGTTGCAGAGTCGAAGATGCTGCCGCCGGGCAGGACCGTGACGGTCTGCTTGCCCGCGTTGATGAGGTCGGCGTCTTCCTCGCCTTCATAGGGAAAGGGTCCCATGCCGAGCAGCCCGTTTTCGCTTTGCAGCACAACCCGCACGCCGTCTGGCAAGTTGTTGGCTACAAGGGTGGGGATGCCGATACCAAGATTGACGTAGTCGCCGTCATTGAGTTCCTGGGCCGCAATGGCGGCCATTTCGTCGCGGGTCCATGCCATGGTGATACTCCTTCGCTAGTGGGTGCTTAGACGGCCAGGGCTTCAGTGCGGGACCGGACTGTACTAGAAAGCCGCGGGCGCACTGTGCGCTGCTCAATGTCCTTGGTGCGGTTGCTCGCCTGGACCAGCCGCTGGACGTAGACGCCGGGCGTCACGATGTGGTTGGGGTCCAACTCGCCCGGCTGCAAGATCACCTCGGCCTCTGCGATGGTCACGATTCCCGCCGTCGCCACCACAGGGTTGAAGTTCCGGGCTGTGTAGCGGTAGATCAGGTTGCCGTCGGTGTCCGCGGTGTGCGCGTGGACCAGCGCGACGTCGGCGACGATCCCGCGCTCGCGGACGTACGTGACGCCGTCGAACTCTTCGAGCGGCTTGCCTTCGGCAACCAAAGTTCCGACGCCGGTCCGCGTGTAGAACGCGGGGATGCCGGCACCGCCGGCGCGAAGCCGCTCGGCGAGGGTGCCCTGGGGAGCGAACTCGACCTCGAGTTGGCCGGAGAGGTACTGCTCGGCGAAGAGTTTGTTCTCACCCACATACGAGGCGATGACCTTGCGGACCTGGCCGGCTTCGATGAGAACGCCAAGCCCTTTGCCGTCAATGCCCATGTTGTTGGAAACCACTGTCAGGTCTTTGACGCCCGAATCGCGGACGGCGTCGATCAGGTCCGCGGGGATGCCGCTGAGCCCGAAGCCGCCGACGGCGAGGGTCTGGCCGTCGCGCAGGACGTCCTGCAGCGCCTCGCCGGCGCTGTGTTGGATTTTGGCCATGGCATGTCCTCGTCGTTGAGTCGGTCGTTTTGTAGGAGGGCCGCTTCGTCGCGATCCACTTTGTGGACAACCGTCTGGGCAAGTCGTCTGAGAAACGAGCTTAGGTTGGTCTTGTGCGGAGGGTCAACGGTGCTTCAGCCTCGAAAAAGGCTGATTTTGCATAGTGTGGACGCTAGTCTTGGAAGTGTCCACATTGTGGAGGAATTCTCTAGAAAGGTGCGTGGTTTGAGCGATCAGCCGCAAAACAAGCCGGTGCAAGGTGCCCAGGTGGTGGGCCGCGTTGCCGCACTCCTGAGGCTCGTGGGGCGCAAACCGGAGGGCATGTCCATCGCTGGCCTGGTCCGAGAGTCGGGACTGACGCGCCCGACGGTGCACCGCTTGCTTGCCTCCCTCGCCGCCGAAGGCCTGCTGGACCACGATCAGCGGACTGGAATTTGGATCCTGGGCCCGGAGATTTTCCTGTTGGGGTCCGTGGCGGCGGCCCGGTTCCCGTTTGAGGACCTCGCCCGGCCCAGCCTGCGCCACCTGGCCGAGGAGAGCGGGGAGAGCTCCTTCTATTCCATCCGGCGCGGTCACGAAACCGTGTGCGTGCTCCGCGAGGAAGGCAGCTTTCCCGTGCGCTCCTTCGTGTTGCACGAGGGCGTCAGGTTCCCCCTCGGCGTGGCGTCGGCCGGGACCGCCATCATGGCCTTCCTTCCGGAGGAGGAACAGGAACTCGTTCTGTCCAACTGGGAACGGCATGCAGGAGAATTCGCCGCCGGCCATACCGAGAGTGTGGTGCGCCGGAACCTGGAACAGACCCGGTTGGCCGGGTACTCGGTGAATCCCGGTTTGGTTCTCGAGGGCAGTTGGGGGATGGCGGCCGCCGTTTTCGACCAACTCGGCAGGCCCATCGGGGCGTTGTCCCTCACCGGCATCGAGCCGCGATTCCGCCCCGAGAGGCAGGAATTCCTGGGCAAACTGCTCATGGAAGAAGCCCACAGGATGAGCGCGGCAAGAACCGACCACCTTTGAGCCGCAACTGGGGCACCCAAGCCGAGATCCGGCGTCGGGGGCTTCCATAAGTGGTCAGTTCTTGAGGGCACCCAAATTTAGTTTTGAAACCCACCCATCCCTGCAGCCCACACCTCCGAATAGCTGGCATAAGGACTTAGCCGCAAAGGTGAAGTGCTTTCACGCCGGATCAACCGGCACCGAATGTCAGTCCGTTTGAAGGAGAAATGTCATGCTTTCTACAAAGCGCACGTCTTTTGCGATCGTCGGCCTCGCCGCTACCGCCCTGTTGGGCCTCACTGCTTGTGGCGGCTCCGCTTCCACGGCGAGCCCGTCGTCGGCCGCTCCGAGCTCCTCGTCCACCATGAAGTCGACCCCCTCCGCTTCGGCAAGCGCCGCGATGGACCCGACCAAAGACCTAGTCGGCCCGGGCTGTGCAGGCTACGCTTCCCAGGTTCCCAGCGGTGCAGGTTCCGTTGCCGGCATGGCTCTCGACCCCGTAGCCGTGGCCGCTTCCAACAACCCGTTGCTCAAGACCCTCACGGCCGCTGTGTCCGGCAAGCTGAACCCCAAGGTGAACCTGGTGGACACGCTTAACGGCAGCCAGTTCACTGTCTTCGCTCCTGTGGACAGCGCGTTTGCCAAGATCCCCGCCGCCACGATCGAGACCCTCAAGACCGACGACGCTCTCCTGAGCAAGATCCTGACCTACCACGTAGTCCCCGGCCAGCTGACCCCGGACCAGATCGTGGGCACCCACAAGACGGTTGAAGGCGGCTCGGTGACCGTCACCGGCACCAAGGATGCCCTCAAGGTTGACGGAGGATCCGCCGTGATTTGCGGTGGCGTCCACACCGCCAACGCCACGGTGTACCTGGTTGATAGCGTGCTGATGCCGAAGTAAACCTGCCCGGATTGTGCCCCTTAGGATTCGTCCTAGGGGGCACGATCTTTGCACCAAATTCGAGGGGGATTAGTGAAGCCGGCACTTGTGTGGTTCCGGGACGATCTGCGCGTCGCTGACAACCCGGCGCTGCGGGCGGCAGCCGACGACGGCGCCGCCGTCGCGATCTACGTCTTCGACGAGGAATCGCCGGGCATCAGGCCGCTGGGAGGCGCTTCCCGCTGGTGGCTGCACCATTCGCTGCTCGCCCTTCGCGAGGACCTCGCCGCCCTGGGTGTCCCGCTCTTGCTGCGCCGCGGACCCGCAGCGGAAATCATCAAGGAAACCGCGACGGCGATCGGTTCCGGTGCGCTGTACTGGAACCGCCGCTACGGCGAAGCAGAGCGAACGCTCGACGCCGGCCTCAAGGCTTGGGCACACGAGTCCGGGATGCACGCGGAGAGTTTCCAGGCCTCCTTGCTGCACGAACCGTGGGCCGTCACCACTAAACAAGGCGGACCCTTCAAGGTATTCAAGCCTTTCTGGCGGACAGTGTCAGGGTTGGATTTCCGCGAGCCGTTGGACGCTCCGGAGCCAGGCCGCGGTTTTTCCGGCCGGCTACCGGAGCGGGAGGAACTGGACTATTGGGGATTGTTGCCGCGGAACCCCGATTGGTCTGCAGGATTGTCTGAAGCCTGGCAGCCGGGTTCGGCCCAAGCGCACGAGTTCCTCGATGACTTCGTGGAAGACGGGCTGGCGGACTATTCGGTGAATCGCGACCGTCCGGACCTGCCGGGCAGCAGCAGGTTGTCACCGTTCCTGCGCTGGGGCCAACTCAGCCCGTTCGAGGTGTGGCATGCCCAGCAGCGCCGGCGTCGGGAAATCGGCGACGCTGCGGCTGTCTTCGCCTCGGAACTTGGGTGGCGTGAATTCTGCTGGCACCAATACTTCCACCACCCGGACCTGGCAACCGCCAACCTGCGGACGCGGTTCGACCACTACCCGTGGGCGTGGCCCGCCTCCCAGGGCTCCGCCGGCCGGAGCCTCGAAGACGGCGGCGCCGGCCAGGACGCTGCCGACCTCCTGCGCGCATGGCAGGAAGGCCGCACCGGCTTCCCCTTGGTGGACGCCGGACAGCGGCAATTGTGGCACACGGGGTGGATGCACAACCGCGTTCGGATGGTTTCCGCGAGCCTTCTGGTGAAGAACTTTGGCATCCATTGGCAACTGGGCGAGCAATGGTTTTGGGACACGTTAGTGGATGCCGATCCTGCCTCGAATCCCGCGAACTGGCAGTGGGTTGCCGGTTCGGGCGCGGATGCCTCGCCGTTCTTCAGGATCTTCAATCCGGAGACCCAGGCCGCGAAATTCGATCCCCAAGGTGGCTACGTTCGCCAGTGGATCCCGGAGTTGGGCACCCCGGCCTATCCAGGGCCTGTGGTGGACCTCAAAGCCTCGCGCCAGGAGGCACTGGATGCCTACAGCACCCTCGCTCGTTGAGGCTGGCCACCACTAGCTACCACCTTTGCGCCCGAACATCCGAGCAAAACCCGAGTTCCGGCGTCGGGCGTTCCCAAAGGTGGTCCGGAGTTGAGGGTGGCAGCTGGAGTCCTCTAGAAATTAGTAGGAAGTCCGAGTATATTCGGGATCAAAGACGTCCCGGAGCACAGTTGGACATGTGCCTTCGAGGCCGATGGCGAGCATTCCCCATATGCAAAGGAGCATTCCATGGTGCGCGAACTTTCCCACTACATTGACGGCCAGAGGATCGACGGGACCTCCGGACGGTTCAGCGATGTCTACGATCCTTGCACGGGCGAAGTTCAGGCAAAGCTTCCCTTGGCCAGCGCTGATGAGGTCAGGAACGCGATCGCCAACGCGGAGAAAGGCCAGCTCGAATGGGCTGCCATGAACCCGCAACGCCGCGGCCGGATCCTGCTGAAGTTCGTGGACTTGGTCAACGAACACATGGACGAGCTCGCTACGCTTCTCTCTTCTGAGCACGGCAAGACCTTCCCCGATGCCAAGGGCGACATCCAGCGTGGCATCGAGGTGGTGGAGTTCGCCGCCGGTGCGCCGCACCTCCTCAAGGGTGAATTCTCGGACAACGCCGGAACCGGGATTGACGTCCATTCCCTCCGCCAACCGCTCGGCGTCGTCGCGGGCATCACGCCCTTCAACTTCCCGGCCATGATTCCGCTCTGGAAGTCCGGCCCCGCCCTGGCGGCCGGCAACGCCTTCATCCTCAAGCCTTCGGAGCGCGACCCCTCGGTGCCACTGCGCCTGGCCGAGCTCTTCACCGAGGCCGGATTGCCGAACGGCGTCTTCAACGTCATCAACGGCGACAAGGAAGCGGTGGACGCCCTCCTCGAGGACCCGCGGGTGAAGGCCATCGGCTTTGTCGGATCCACGCCGATAGCCCAGTACATTTACGCTACGGCGGCGGCCCACGGCAAGCGCGCCCAGTGCTTCGGCGGGGCCAAGAACCACATGGTGATCATGCCCGACGCCGATCTGGACATGGCCGCGGACGCCCTCATCGGCGCAGGCTTCGGCTCGGCCGGTGAGCGTTGCATGGCCATTTCCGTTGCAGTGCCGGTTGGACAGGAAACCGCGGATCAGCTCGTCTCCAAGTTGCAGGACCGCATCAAGGGCCTGAAGGTGGGCCCGAGCCTGGCCAAGGATTCGGACTTCGGCCCGGTAGTGGCCGCCTCGGCGAAGGAGCGGATCGAGGGCTACATCCAGGCCGGCGTCGACCAAGGCGCCACGCTTGTCACGGATGGGCGCGGCCTCACAGTCGAAGGGTACCCGCAAGGTTTCTGGGTTGGCCCGACCCTCTTCGACAACGTCACTAAGGACATGTCCATCTACAAGGAGGAGATCTTCGGCCCAGTCCTGAGCGTCCTCCGCGCGTCCGACTACGAAGAAGCGCTGCGGCTCTGCTCCGAGCACGAGTTCGGCAACGGCGTCGCGATCTTCACCCGCGACGGCGACGCCGCACGTGACTTCGCCAGCCGCGTCGAAGTGGGCATGGTGGGCATCAACGTCCCCATTCCCGTTCCGATTGCCTACTACACCTTCGGCGGTTGGAAGGCATCCGGCTTTGGCGACCTCAACCAGCACGGCGCGGACGCCTTCCGCTTCTACACCAAGACCAAGACGGTCACCACCCGTTGGCCCTCCGGCATCCGCCAGGGCGCCAGCTTCGTGATGCCGGCCGGCAGCTAGTGGCGGAGGTTCTGTTCGAGAAGCGGGGCCACCTCGGCGTCGTTACCTTGAACCGTCCCCAGGCCGTCAACGCCCTCACGGCCGGGATGGTTCACGCCATGTTGGAGCAACTCACCGCATGCGCGGCCGACGACGCCATCAAGACGGTTTTGGTGCACGGCGCCGGAGACCGCGGGTTGTGCGCGGGTGGAGACATCGTGGCGATCTACGACGACATGCTGCGCCACGGGGACCAGACCGCGGACTTCTGGGCTGCGGAGTACCGCTTGAACTCTCTCATTGCCCGGTACCCGAAGCCCTACGTGGCCTTCATGGACGGGCTGGTCCTCGGAGGCGGCGTCGGGATCTCCGCCCACGGCTCCGTCCGTGTGGTCACCGAGCGGACCCGTACCGGCATGCCGGAAACCACTATCGGTTTTGTGCCCGACGTCGGCGGGA
Organism: Arthrobacter rhizophilus; assembly: GCF_026241105.1. Classification (GTDB taxonomy): domain Bacteria; phylum Actinomycetota; class Actinomycetes; order Actinomycetales; family Micrococcaceae; genus Arthrobacter. The sequence goes on from NZ_JAPFFT010000020.1 coordinate 76,256, forward strand.
CCCTTCTGCTGTCCCGCTCGCCGGGAGAGTCAGGCACCCACGCAGCGCTCACGGGTGCCCACTTGAGCGGGGCCGATGCCCTGTTCCTGGGGCTCGCGGACCATTTCGTGCAGTCCGAGAGCCTGCCCGCGCTGGCGGAAGCGCTGGAAAGCTCGACGGCGGAGGCCGCCGTCGAGCGCTTTGTGCAGGAGCCGCCAGCCTCGGCACTGTCTGGCCAGAGTGACTGGATCGACGCCGCCTATGCCTCGGACGACGCCGAGGAAATCGTTGGCAGGCTGCGCGCGGCCGGAGGGGAAGCCGCTGAGGCCGCGGACACGATCGAGGCGAAGTCGCCCACAGCCGTGAAAGTCACCCTGGAATCGTTGCGACGCGTCCGGGAACTCTCGCTGGAGGAGGCCTTGGAACAGGAATACCGCGTCGGTATGCGGTGCCTGATCGGGCCGGATTTCCGGGAGGGGATTCGCGCCCAGGTGGTGGACAAGGACCGCAACCCACAATGGAAGCCGGCTTCCCTGGCCGAGGTGTCGCAGTCCGCCGTCGACGGCTTCTTCGCGCCACTCGGCGACCGTGAACTCAAACTTCATTCAAAGGAGTCCCGCCATGTCTGAAAACGCCGCTTCCGGCACCATCGCTTTCCTCGGCCTCGGCCACATGGGCGGCCCGATGGCCGTGAATCTTGTCAAAGCCGGGTATCAAGTGGTCGCCTACGATCCGGTGCCGGCAGCGCTCGAGGCCGCCCGTGAACACGGCATTTCCACGGTTGATTCCGCTGAGGAAGCCGTTGCCGGAGCTTCCGTGGTCCTGACCATGCTGCCCAGTGGCAAGCACGTCCTGGACGCCTACCGCGGATTGGACGGAAGGCCGGGCCTGCTCGCGGTTGCCCCACCGAACACGCTGTTCCTGGACTGTTCCACCATCAACGTCGACGAGGCCCGGGAAGCTGCGGCCATTGCGTTGGAAGCCGGACACCGTTCCGTGGATGCCCCGGTTTCCGGGGGCGTAGTGGGGGCGGAAGCCGGAACCCTGACCTTCATGGTGGGTGCGCTGCCGGAGGACTTCGAAACCGTGAAGCCGATCCTGGAACTCATGGGCCGGCGAATCGTGCATTGCGGTGACCACGGAGCCGGGCAAGCCGCCAAGGTCTGCAACAACATGATCCTGGGCGTTTCGATGATTGCCGTCAGCGAGGCATTCGTCCTGGGCGAGAAGTTGGGCCTGACGCACCAAGCGCTGTTCGATGTCGCCTCCAACGCCTCCGGGCAATGCTGGGCCCTGACCACCAACTGCCCCGTTCCAGGTCCGGTTCCCACCAGCCCGGCCAACCGCGACTACCAGCCCGGATTCGCCGGAGCGCTCATGGCCAAGGATCTGCGGCTTGCGGTCAACGCGCTCGAAAGCACCGGAGTGGACGGGCAGATGGGACACTTGGCATCGCAGATTTACGATGCCTTCGCGGCCGAAGGCGGAGCTGGGCGCGACTTCTCCGGCATCATCACGGACATCCGGGACAAGTCCGCCAAGTAGCCTTGGCGGTAAGTTCCGGGTAACCGACAAAACGTGGGCAACACGCAAAAGTGAGCAACCGACAAAAGGGGCACGGCTTGACGCAGCAGTACGAAAACATCCTGGTGGAACTCCGTGGTCGGGTGGGCTTGGTCACCCTGAACCGGCCCAAGGCACTCAATGCGTTGAACCAGGCCACCATGGATGAGCTGGTGGCCGCCGTTTCCACCATGGATTCGGACCCCGGGGTTGGCGCCGTGGTGATCACCGGCTCCGAGAAGGCCTTCGCGGCCGGCGCCGACATCAAGGAGATGGTCTCCAAGGGGTACATGGAAATGTATGCCTCAGACTGGTTCCGCGGCTGGGAAAACCTGACGCGCCTGCGCATTCCCGTGATTGCCGCAGTGTCAGGCTTTGCCCTGGGTGGGGGCTGCGAACTTGCCATGATGTGCGATTTCATCATTGCCGGGGACAACGCGAAGTTCGGGCAACCGGAGATCAACCTCGGTGTCATTCCTGGCATGGGCGGCTCGCAACGGCTTACCCGCGCCGTGGGTAAGGCGAAAGCGATGGACATGATCCTCACTGGGCGGTTCATGGATGCCGAAGAAGCAGAGCGCGCGGGACTCGTTTCCCGCGTAGTGCCAGTGGATTCCGTTGTGGAGGAGGCCCTGAAGGCTGCCGAGTTGATCGCCTCCAAGTCCAAGCCGGCTGCCATGGTGGCCAAGGAGGCCGTCAATGCGGCCTTCGAAACCGGCCTGTCCCAGGGTGTCCTGTTTGAGCGTCGGATTTTCCACTCATTGTTTGCCACCGAGGACCAGAAGGAAGGCATGGCGGCGTTCACCGAAAAGCGCCAGCCGGAGTTCAAGCACCTTTAGTCCCCACCGGCTCCCAGCCTTCGCAAGCTCAGGCCGGGGCCCTCGCCGGCGTGGGCCCACCCATCGATTGCTCAGTAAACGCCGTTTTGAGAGCCCAAAACGGCGTTTACGGAGCAATGGATTGAAAGTTCGTCAGTCCGCGAAGTCTCCGGCGGCCTTGCGGAAGTCGCCCAGCACACGGATCAGGTGTTCGACGTCGTCGTCCCCGAAGCCGGACTGGCCGAACACTTCACTGTTGAGGGCCGCCGTCGCGCGCTTCGCGAGCGTGCGGCCCTCAGCGGTGAGCTCGATCAACGTGGTGCGCCCGTCAGTGGGGTGCGGGGAGCGGACCACGAGGGCTGCCTTTTCGAGGCGGTCGACGGCGTTGGTCACCGACGTCGGATGCACCTGGAGCAGCGCACTGGCTTTGTTCATGGGCAGCGCTCCGCTGCGGGCGAAGCTGAGCAGTGCCAAAAGCTCGTAGCGTGCGAAGGTCAGGCCGAACGGCTTCAGCACGCCCTCGATCCGGGCAAGCAGGATCTGCTGCGTGCGCATGATCGCGGTGATGGCCGCCATGGGCGCGGCGACTTCGCCCCAGCCGTGGCGTTCCCAGTTTCGCTGGGCGTCCGCGATGGGGTCGCGGGGGAGCGGGCTGCCCACGGTGCCTCCTGACATTAGTTGATGGCTGCCTATTCTTTCAGACCCGGGAACTCGTCCTCGGAGTACTCGACGCCCAGACCGGCAGGCAGCGGACCGTCGCCGTGGCGGGCCACCTCCGTGCCTCGAAGTTCGACACGCCGGATCTTGCCGGAAATCGTCTTGGGCAGCTCGCCGAATTCGAGCCGCCGGATGCGCTTGAACGGAGCCAGATGCTGCCGGCAGTACCTGAGGATGTCCTCCGCCACAGCGGGCCCGGGCGCGTACCCGGCAGCGAGCACCACGAACGCTTTGGGTACCGAGAGCTTGACCGGATCAGGAGAAGGCACGACGGCGGCCTCCGCCACTGCGGGATGTTCGATCAGGACGCTTTCGAGTTCGAAAGGCGACAGGCGGTAGTCGGAGGATTTGAAGACATCGTCGCCGCGGCCCACGTAGGTGATAACGCCGCTCCCGTCCCGGCTGGCCATGTCGCCCGTGTGGTAATAGCCGTCGCGGAAGGCCTCGGCCGTCTTTTCAGGGTCGCCGAAGTAGGACTTCATGAGGCCCACGGGGCGAGGGTCCAAGCGCAAGCAAAGCTCGCCGTCGTCGGCCTCTTCACCGGTGGTCGGGTCAACGAGCACCACGTCGTAACCGGGCAATGGGCGCCCCATGGAGCCGGTCTTGACCGGCTGCCCGGGGGTGTTGGCGACCTGAACGGTCGATTCCGTCTGGCCGAAGCCGTCACGGATGGTCTGGCCCCAGGCCCTCTCCACTTGCCCGATCACCTCGGCGTTGAGCGGTTCGCCCGCCGAAACCACCTTGGTGGGCGGGGTTTTCAACAGGGTCAAGTCCGCTTGGATGAGCATGCGCCACACCGTGGGCGGGGCGCAGAAACTCGTGACGCCTTCGCGCTCCATCTGTTCCATGAGGGCTTTCGCGTCGAAGCGATCGTAGTTGTAGACGAAGACGCAGGCCTCGGCGATCCACGGCGTGAATACGTTGGACCACGCGTGCTTGGCCCAACCGGGAGAAGCCACATTGAGGTGGACATCCCCGGGTTCCAGGCCGATCCAATACATGGTGGACAAGTGGCCGACTGGATAGGACGTGTGGGTGTGCTCCACCAGTTTGGCTCGCGACGTGGTGCCTGACGTGAAGTAGAGGAGCATCGTTTCGTCGGCGGCGGTGGGGGCGTCCGGGGTGAACTCGGTCTCGGCGGAATCGGCTTCGGAGTACTGGAAGGCGGCTGGGTGCAGGCCGCCGTCGCCCACCTCGATCAGGGTGTAATCGCCGGGCACTTCGGCGAATTTGGCGATGTTGGCGCTCCCGACGGCGGCCCAGCGGGCGCCGCCGCGCTCCACGCGATCCGTGATGTCGCGTGGGCCCATGAGAGTTGTGGTCGGGATGAGGACCAGGCCCAGTTTGATCCCGGCGAGCATGAGTTCCCACAGCTCCACTTGGTTGCCAAGCATGATGATCATGCGGTCGCCACGGCGGACACCCTTGCCGCGGAGCCAGTTGGCAAGCTGCGAGGACCGTGCTGAGAGTTCCGCGAAGCTGCGGCGGGTGGAACTGCCGTCCTGTTCGACGATGACCAACGCCGGTTTGTTGGCCATGCCTGGGTTGGCTGCGATCTGGTCGAACCAGTCGAGGGCGAAGTTGAACTCGCTGAAGCGGGGCCACTGGAATTCGCCATGTGCCTGGGAGTAGTCGGTGCGCAGCTCAAGGAGCCGATCGCGGGCTGCGCGGAAGTCGTCGGTGACTGTCATTGTCTGCCTTTCGCCGGCGCGTATGGGATCAGCGCGGAACAGGGACAAGCTGGCCGTGTGATCCGCCTCACCTGCAATATACTAGGACATCCAAGGGTTTGGAAGGGGCGGTGGGACGCGAATAGGCAGGGTGCGGCCCGTCACGCCAGGCACACTTTTGCGGGATTACGACGGCGGCGCCCCCGTCACGGCGCGGCAGACCGCCGTCGTGCGCTGCAAAAAGTCGCTCAGCGTGACGGCGTGGCCCCGATTAAGGCGACTGCTACTTCCACCAGGTATCGAAAATAGTGACCGGAACCGTCCGCTTGTGCCGGGTGCGCAGGTACTTCTGCTCGATGGACTCAGCCACCTCGTCAGGGACCTCCCGGCCTTCAAGGTAGTTGTCGATCTGGTCGTACTTGATGCCGAGCTCGTCCTCGTCGGTGCGGCCCGGTTTGCCGTCCAGGAGATCGGCGGTGGGGACCTTGTCCCAAATGCGGGATGGGGCGCCCAGTTCCGCGAGCAGTGCACGGTTCTGCCGCTTGTTGAGGCCGAAGAGCGGCAGGATGTCCGCGCCGCCGTCGCCGAACTTGGTGAAGAACCCGGTGACGGATTCAGCTCCGTGGTCCGTGCCGATCACCAAGTAATTGTGCTCGCCGGCGAGGGCGTACTGGGCGGTCATGCGGGCCCGGGCCTTGGTGTTTCCCTTGTGGAAGTCAGAGATGCGAGCGCCCGTGGTCTTTTCGAACTCGTCCTCGAAGCCGTCCACTGCCCGGGAGATGTTGAACGTCCATTCTGTCTTGGCCTGGATAAAGTCCAGCGCGGCTTGGGCGTCGTCTTCATCATGCTGGGCGCCGTAGGGGAGCCGGACCGCCACGAAGTTTGCCTCGACGCCCTCGGCTTCGAGTTCCTCGACGGCCAGCTGTGCGAGTCGCCCGGCGAGGGAAGAATCCAGCCCGCCGGAGATGCCCAAGACGAAGCCCTTGGTGTGCGTGGCCTTGAGGTATTCCTTCAGGAATGTGACGCGTTTGCGGACCTCCCCGGCAGGGTCGATCCGGGGCTGGACGCCCATTTCCGCAATGATCGTGGCCTGGAGTGTGCGCATGTCCCCAACACTAGTAATGAGTGCTCGAAACACTCAACTGTGTCACCCAATGTGTTGTACCGCGGAGTGCCGGTACCCACCCAACTGACTGGCAATAGATGTCGTTATGAGGGCCCAAAGCGACATCTATTGCGAGTTACTTGGGAAGCTCTGGCCCATTTAGTGCGCCGGTGCGGCCCCCGTCGACGCCCGGACAGTGAGGTGCGTGGGCATGACGGCCAGGCGCCGGCTGGTGCCGCCGTACTGTGGATTCAGCCGGGAAAGGAGCATCGAGACGGCTACGCGCCCAGCTTGTTCAATAGGGGAAGCCATGGTGGTCAGTGGAGGGTTGCAGAAATCGGCTCCGAAGATGTCGTCGCAACCCACAATGCTCATGTCCTCGGGCACGCGGATGCCGCGTTCGCGCAGCCGCTGCAGCATGCCGATGGCCAGCAGGTCATTGAAGACGATGCATGCCGTGGCTCCCGTGTGCACGGCAGCGTCCGCGGCAGCTGCGCCAGACGTCGTCTTGGGGGCGAACGGCCCCACGCTGGATGTGGTCAATTCCCGTTCCTTGGTCTCAACCTGGAATGCCTGCCACCGCTTGGCATTGGACCAAGAGGTGGCCGGGCCTCCGACGAAGCAAATCTTCGTGTGGCCCAGCGAGACCAGGTGTTCCAGCGCCTGGATGATGGCCGACGGCGTATCGATCACCACGGTGGGCGCAATTGCGGGGGCCCGGTTGATGGTGACCAGGGGCTGCTGCGCCGCTGCCTCAGTTAGCTGTTCGTCCGTCAGGCGGGACGCGGCAAGGATGAAACCATCGGCTGAGCGGCGCATTTTCTGCAAGGCATCTGCCTCCATATCCGCTGATTCCTCGGTGTCCACAAGCAGTTGCGTGTAGCCGGCAGCCTTCAATTGGTGCTGCGTACCGCGGATGATGTCGAAGTAGAACGGGTTGGTGATGTCCGGGACTAGGACGGCGACGGTTTGCGTGCGTCCTGAGCTCAGTCCGCGGGCCTGGGAACTTGGTATGTAGTTCAATTGCGCGGCTGCTTCTTCGATACGCTCCCGCGTCACATGGTTCACTCTCCCGGGATTGGTCAGGGCCCGCGAGACGGTGGACGTTGCCACTCCTGCAAGCTCGGCGACGTCGCGGATAGTGGGCTGCTTGCCCGGTGACTGGAGCTCTAGTTCTGGCATGGTCTGGGTATTCCTCATCTGCCGCTGCCCCTCAACAATGAGTGACTTGTCCCACAATTGCAGCACCGATGACAATTTTTGGCAATCGCTTGTCATCCCTATTGCGTATGCCTAGACTCGGAGCAATCACTCGATGTGACGCGCACCACGCCATGAGGTCATCGGGTTTCCAGGGAGGAAAACAATGAAGTTTGCATCGTCCGCCAAATTTGCCGCCGTTGCCCTAACAGCAGCCCTAGCTTTGACCGCCTGCGGAGGCGGGAACAGCAGCTCCGGGGGCAGTGCTGGCCCCGTTGACGGCAAGGGGAAGAAGCTAAGCGTCCTGACAGGTGTCAACGCCCAGTACTCTGCTCAACAAAAGCAGTGGTTCACCGACATTGCCGCCAAGTTCAAGGCCCAGACCGGTGCCGACGTCGAGTTCGAAACGTTCGCTTCCGCCAACGATGAACTGACCCGCATCCAGACATCCGTCGTCTCCGGGCAGGGTCCCGATGTGTACAGCCTCGGTACCACTTTCACCCCCACTGCGTACGCGACCAAGGCCTTCGTGACCCTCTCCGACGACGACTGGAAGAAGTTGGGCGGCAAGGACAAGTTCAACCAGGCAGCCCTGGGCATCTCGGGCCCCGACGCCCAGCACCAGGCGGGCATTCCCTTTGTCAGCCGGCCGTTCGTGATGGCCTACAACAAGGACATCCTGGCCGCGGCGGGGATCGACAAGCCCGCGTCCAGCTGGGATGAGCTCGCAGCACAGGCCAAGAAGATGACCAACCCGACCACCGGCACGTTTGGCCTGGCCACCGGGTACAAGGACAACTTTGACCCCTGGAAGTTCATCTGGGCCATGTCCGTGCAGGCAGGCAACCCGCTGGTGGACGGGAAGACGCTGAAGCTTGACGATCCGACCGTGAAGAAGGCCTATGACACCTACTTTGGTTGGCTTACCAAGGACAAGGTAGTTGACCCGGCTTCCATTGGGTGGAGCAACAGCAACGCCGTTGCCGCTTTTGCCTCAGGCAAGGCTGGCTACTTGCTGATGACGACGTCGAGCTCCCTCCCGACGCTCGAGAAGTCCGCTGTTGCAGGTAAGTATGCCTACGCAACAATGCCGACGACAGCACCCGGCCAGACGTCTCCGCAGGGGGACGCCGCGAACGCGGCCAGCATCCTGTCCGGTGACAACGTGGTTGTTGCCGACTACTCGAAGCAAAAGGACCTGGCCTTCGCTTACATCAACCTCATCACGTCCAAGGATGAGCAGTTGAATTTCCAGAAGATCTTCGGAGATCTGCCGGCCAACGCCGAGGCGCTGAAGTCGCTAGACAACCCGGCACTGAAACCGGTTGCCGACACCGCTGCAAAGTCCAAGGCCACGCCGTTCACCGGCGCTTGGGGCGACATCCAGCTGGCTCTCCTCAACGTGGTGGTCCAGTCGATCCCCGATCTCTCCAAGGGTTCCGTGGACGATTCGAGCCTGCAGGCCCGCCTCAAGGACGCACAAACCAAGGGCCAGGCCTCACTTGACCGGGCTTCGAAGTAAGTAGGAACTGACATGTCCACCGATTCATTGACTGCGGGCAAGGCATCGCGCCGCAAATCGTCCCATGCTGCCAAGCCGGGCCCGCAGTCGCCTGAAAACGCGCCGCGGCGCCGCAAGGGGCTGAGCGAGCGCAATCGCCCCTTGTGGATGCTGATTCCCGGCGGCCTGCTGATGGTGATCATCATCGTAGTGCCGCTCCTGCTGGGCATCTTCATGTCGGGGCTGGACCTGGACCAGTATTCGCTGCGCAAGTGGGTCAGCGCTCCATTCATCGGAGTGCAGAACTTCGTCGAAGCACTGACCGCATCACCTTTGCTGCACGCCATCTGGCTCAGCGTCAGCTACTCGCTGCTCGCCATGGTGGTCACTATCCCGCTGGGTATCGCCGGCGCCGTCGCGACCCAGAACGCATTCAAGGGCCGCGCGGTGATCCGTTCCATCTTCCTGATCCCTTATGTCCTGCCGTCCTTCGTGGTGGCCACGGTGTGGCGGACCATGTTCCAGCCGGGCAGCGTCATCGACTCGGCGTTGCATTCCGTGGGTATCGACCCCGGACTCTGGCTCAACGGGCCGCAGTCATTCTGGACCTTGATCCTGGTCCAGATCTGGGCATCGTGGCCGTTCGTCTACTTGCTGGCATTGTCCGGACTGCAGTCCGTGGACCATGAGGTCCACGAGGCTTCGGCCCTGGACGGTGCACTGTGGTGGAACAAGCTCCGCTATGTGGTCTTCCCCTACCTGAAGGGCCCGCTCGCCTTGGCGTTCCTGATCGGCATGCTGCACCACATCAACAACTTCACCTTGCCGTTCGTCCTCTTCGGGGTGCCCGCCCCGTCCGACGTCGAGCTCCTCCCGATCCTCACCTACGTCACCAGCTTCCAGAGCTTCAGGTTCGGGCTCAGCGCGGCCATGGCGTTCATTTCGCTGATCCTGATCGCGATCCCCTTGTTCGTCTATCTGCGGGCCGTCAAACTCGACGACTCCGAAACCCCCGGAGGCAAGAAGTGAGCACCGCAACTACCGCCGTCGGACGCCGTTCAGGCGAAGACTTCCGCCCGGGCTCCAAACGTCAGCACGAAGTCACCCGGCTCATGCCAGGACCCATGCTTGCCATCATCCTGACCCTGCTGTGTGCCCTGGTGCTCATTCCGGTGGCCTACATCTTCCTGGCATCCGTCAACTCGGACATCGGCGTGGCCCGTGGCGAGTTCCTCCCGTCCACGTTCTCCTTCGAGAACTACACCAAGATCTGGACGAGCGTTGGACTGGCCACCGGCCTGGCCAACAGCGTGCTCGTTGCCGGTTCCACCGCCGTGGTCTCCGCGCTGATGTCGATCGCCACCGCGTACGTCCTGGTCCGCTACCAGTTCCGCGGCCGCCTGACGATCCTTCGTGGGCTCCTGGCACTTCAATCAGTGCCTGGTACCCTCATGGTGCTTCCGGTATTCGTGCTGTTCTCGTCGGCCGCCAGCTACCTTGGCATCCAGGTGATCGGTACCCAGTGGGGCCTGTTCGTGACCTACCTGACGTTCGCAATGCCGTTCTCCACCTGGGTGATGGTCACCTATCTGCGCGGCCTGCCGCGCGAACTCGAAGAAGCTGCAAGGATCGACGGCGCCAGTAACCTCGGCGTGCTGGTCCGGATCATCCTCCCGCTGAGCTGGCCCGGCGTCGTTGTTTCCGGTATTTTCGCGTTCCTGCTCGGCTGGAACGACGTCCTGTTCGCCTCAGTCATGACGCGGCCCGAAAGCCAGACGGCCGCCGTCGCGCTCCAGGTCTTCGGTGCCTCGCAAGAAGGCGGCGCGATTCCCTTCTACGGCCAGATGATGGCGGCTTCCCTCGTGTGTGCTGCCCCGGTGGTCATCCTGTACCTGATTTTCCAGCGTTACCTAGTGGGCGGCCTGACCGCCGGAGGAGTCAAGTAGTTATGAGCACGCCAGCTGTTGAATGGGAGCTCTCGGGCTTCGGTGACGAGATCGACGACGACCCCAAGATCCAGATTGCCGTGATGCAGGCACTGGGAGCCAACCACATTGAAGTCCGCAGTGCCTGGGGCACCAACATCGTGGATCTGGACAACGCGCAGCTTGGTGAATTGAAGTCCTTGTTGGATGCCGCGGACATGAAGGTTTCCGCGATCGCCTCGCCGATCGGGAAGGTGGACGTTTCCCTTCCCGTGGAACACGAGGTGGAACGCCTCCGCAGGGCTGTCAACGCCGCACAAGTCCTGGGATCCCGCTACATCCGGATCTTCTCCTTCTTCTACGGCGAGGACGTGGCGGTTGAGAGCATCCGGGATGACGTTATCGAACGCATGCGTGCCCTCGCGGAAGTGGCTGAAGAGTCCGGCGTCGTCCTGTTGCACGAAAACGAGAAGGACATCTTCGGTGACATCCCGGAGCGGATCCTGGACATCATCGAATCCGTGGATTCGCCGGCACTGAAACTCGCTTGGGATGCGGCCAACTTCGTCCAGGTGGGCGTCAAGCCCTTCGACGAGGGCTACGCCAAGCTGCGTCCGCACCTTGAATACCTGCAGGTCAAGGACGCGCTGTTTTCGAACGCCACGGTGGTCCCGGCCGGCGAGGGCGACGGCGATGTCCTCCGCACCGTGGAGGCACTGAAGGCCGACGGCTACACCGGCTTCGCCAGCCTCGAACCGCACTTGGCCGGTGCCCACGGATTGGGCGGTTTCTCCGGCCCGACGGCGTTTGGCATCGCCGCGAGGGCATTCGCGAAGGTTCTCAATGAAGCAGGAGTGGAAACTAAGTGACTGAGGAAAACTTGAGCCCCAGCGGCAGCGGCGCATCTGGCGCGGAGATCCGGGCCGCAATCGTGGGATGCGGAGTCATCGGCCGCACGCACGCGGCTGCGATCCGGGAGTTTCCGGAGGTCGTCATCACGGCACTTGTGGATGAGATTGCAGAGGCTTCCGAGGCGCTCGCCGCTAAGATCGAAGACCAGGGTGCCCCGAAGCCGGCGGTTTTCCTGACGCTGGCCGAGGCGATCGCCGCTGCCCCCGTGGACTTGGTCATCGTCGCGACGCCCAGCGGGCTCCACATCCAGCAAGCGCTGGAAGCGCTCGACGCCGGCAAGCACGTCGTGATCGAAAAACCCCTTGACGTCGACTTGAGCCGGGCGGACGAAATCCTGGTCGCGGCCAAGGCTGCCGAGGCCAAGGGGTTGGTCGCCACTGTGATCAGCCAGCACCGCTTCGATCCGGCCAGCCGGGTGGTGGACGAGGCCCGCCGTGCCGGACGCTTCGGCACGCTGACTTCCGCCGTCGCTTCGGTCAGCTGGTGGCGGAGCCAGGGCTATTACGATTCCGGCGCCTGGCGCGGAACCTGGGCCATGGACGGCGGTGGAGCCATCATGAACCAAGGCGTCCACACGGTGGATCTGCTCTTGTGGTTCCTTGGCCGGCCCGTCGAGATCAGCGCTAAAACTGCGCTGCTGGCACACGAAGGCGTTGAGGTAGAGGACACCGCTGTAGCCACCCTGACGTTTGAGTCAGGCGCCCTTGCCGTACTGCACGCCACGACGGCGGCGTACCCGGGCCTGACAGTTCGCTTGCAGGTCATGGGAAGCAAGGGTTCCGCGGTGATCGACAACGACGATCTCGCGTATTTCCACGCCTCCGACGCAGCTGATCCAGCGGAAAGCAGCGCCATGGGCATCCTCGGCGGCGGGAACCAGGCCGCCGTCGAACTCGCCAAATACCCGGACGACAAAGTGGAAGCACTGGACCCAACCGTCTACCCGGCTGGACATGTCCGCCAGTACCGCGACATCGTTGCAGCGATCCGCGCAGGCCGCCCCGCAGGGGTTACCGTCCAGGACGCCGTGACAGCATTGGCCACGGTGCGTGCTCTGTATGTCTCTTCCACCCTGGGCCAGCCCGTGCTGATCGCCGATGTCATTGCTGGAAAGTACAACAGCGTGGAGGTCCGCACCGGCAACGCCGGCGCTGACCACCGGCAGGGGGTTTCGGCATGAAGTTTTCCGTGTTCACCGCCTCCACGCCCGAATGGTCCCCGCAGGAAGCCGCAACGAAGCTTGCTGCCCAGGGATGGGACGGCATCGAATGGCGGGTTACCGATCAGGCGGAGGCAGCGGAACCAGGCTTCTGGGCGGGGAACCGTGCCACTTGGCCCATGACGGGTTTGGAGGACTCGATCCCTGAGATTGCCCGGCTCACCGCGGCGTCGGGGCTCGAATTCTCCGGTCTCGGCGGCTACGCCCGCTGCGATAACCACGACGACGTCGATCGTGTCCTCGCTGCCACTGCTACTTTGGGTGCCAAGCAAGTCCGCGTGAACGTTTTGCCGCTGGGCAACTCCAACATGGGTGGCCAGGAACCCACCGGCCTGTCCTACCCGGAGCTCTTCCAAGCTACGCGGGAACACTACGAGTGGGTTGCCGACCGCGCTGCACACTACGGTGTCAAGGCGCTCGTGGAACTGCACCATGGAACGGTGACGGCCTCGGCCTCGTCGGCCCGGCGATTGCTGGAAGGGCTGGATCCCCAGCATGTTGGCGTCATCCATGACCTTGGCAACTTGCTGATCGAGGGCTGGGAATCACCGCTGCCTGCACTCCAGCTCCTTGGCCCCTACTTGGCACATGTCCACGTGAAGAACGCCCGCTGGGTACGCACCGACTCGAAGGACGAATCCGGCGCGGCTGTGTGGGTCAACGAATGGGCTCCCTTGGCCGAGGGGCAGGGAAGCGTCCTTGGCTACTTCCGGGCACTCGCAGAGGTTGGATACGACTCCTGGGTCACCCTGGAGGACTTTTCCACCGAGCTTCCTTTGGAGGAACGGACGGCGTCGAACTTGGCGTATGTCCGCAAGGCGGCCGCGTTGGCTGGATTCGCCGTCGTCGATCCCGCTCCGGCACCCTGACGGATCCGCTCCCTTCGAAGCTAAAATACATAGCAGCCGCTTGCCTTTCGGAGGCAAGCGGCTGCTATGTTGTTTGGAGCTGCCTCAGATGGTGCGTGTTGCCTTGGCCAGGTTGTCCTTGAGTTCGGCCGCGTTCTGCCGAATCACGTAGGCCGGGCGGTCACGCTCCGCGCGCCAGCTCTCGTCAAGCATCCCGATATTCACGGTGTCGAAGCCGAACTCGTCGTAGAGCTTCGCCACGAGTTCGGCGGCCTCGGGGTAGTCGCTCGCGGTGGCCAGCGCGCGCCGGTTCTCGGTGCCCGCCGGGGTGCCGTCGGCGGTGATCTCCTTCGCCATGATGTGGTTGAAGCCTTTGGCCACCTTGGACGTGGGCAGGTGCTTTTGCAGCAGCCCGGACGTGGTGGCCTCGCCCGTGTCCAGCTCCGGGATGCGGCCGTCCCGCTCCCAGTAGTAATTGTTCGTGTCGATCACAATCTTGCCCTCGAGGGGCTTCACGGGAATGTCATGGTAGCTCCTGAGGGGCACGGTGACGACGGCGAAATCGCCCTCCGCTGCTGCCTCGGCCGGTGTTGCGGCCCGGGCATGCGCGCCGAGCTCTGCCACCAGTTCCGCGAGGGTCTCCGGCCCCCGCGAGTTGCTGATCACTACGTCATACCCAAGCTCTACCGCTTTGCGGGCGACCTGGCTGCCAATGTGTCCTGCACCGATGATTCCGATTGTTGTCATATTTTCGCCAACACCGCCCCCGGCCAGGATATTTCGAAGGTTACGGCGGGTGACGCTGACCCAAGCAGCGCGCTGGGGACGCGGGATCTACTTCGCGTCACCTAAAGAGCCTCACGACACCCGAATTCGGAATTTATCAAGCTGTCTGTGACAGTTCGTTGGTTTGGGTTGGTTGATTGATCCAGGCTTCCGGGGGTGGGCCGG
>NZ_JAPFFT010000021.1 GCF_026241105.1 Arthrobacter rhizophilus
GACACCCGCCAAGCCGCCCGACGCTACTTCAAAAACGACACCCACTCCATCGTCACCAAGGCCCTGCAGTTGCTCGCCCGCCGTGGCGAAGTGGACGCCCAGGCTCCGGCCCAGGCAATCGAGAAGTACCGTCTTCTCGATGTCAACGCCGGAACCACCGGCGGCGCAGGCGGCGAAAGCTAAGCCTCGAGCGAAGCGAATCAAAGTCATCAGGCCACGACGGCGGTCCACACCGAAAGGTGCGGGCCGCCGTCGGGCTTTAACAATCTCCGCACGGCGCTACACGGCCCGGCCACTCGCGTGACCCACACCAAACGCAGTTGTAGCCTTCGCACAAATGGAGCTTCTGGATGATGCGCCGTATGCTCAAGGAATGGCAGAGCCGATTCAAACCCCCGCGAAACGCAAAGCGGCTGCGCGCGCGGTAACACCTGAAAAGGCGGAGACCTTGAAGCGGCTCCGCGCCAATGTAGGGCAACTGTCCACCACCACCATGCGCAAGCTCGAGAAATCACTGCCTTGGTACAGCCGGTTGAGCTCCGACGAACGTTCAGCTCTGGGCTTGGTTGCCCAAAACGGAATCGCGGCTTTCGTGACGTGGTACGAACGGCCCAGCTCACCGTCGTGGATCCTGACGGATGTCTTCGGAAATGCTCCCACCGAGCTGACGCGCTCCATCAGCCTGCAAAAAGCCCTCCAGTTGATCCGGATCGTGGTTGAGGTAGTAGAGGACCAGGTGCCCGTGATCGCGCCTGAAGCCGATCAGCCTTCCTTGCGCGAAGCGGTCCTGCGCTACTCACGGGAGGTGGCTTTCGCGGCCGCGGACGTCTACGCCCGGGCCGCGGAATCGCGCGGTTCCTGGGACACCCGGCTCGAGGCCTTGATTGTCGACGCCATCCTCCGCGGCGAGAACACCGATGCCCTTCGCTCACGCATTGCAGCCCTCGGCTGGAAGGCCCAGGAACGCTTCACTGTGATGGTGGGAAATTCGCCGTCGGAACCGAGCGCAAGCTATGTGAGCGAGTTGCGCCGAACGGCCGGACGCTACGCAGAGGATGCTTTGGTTGGCATCCAGGGCGATCGCCTCATCCTTATTCTGGGAGGTGTTCAGGACCGTGATACTGCCTATTTGAAGCTCAGCGAACTATTCGCCCCGGGCGCGGTGGTCTATGGACCGGAGGCCGGCTCCCTGCTGGAGGCAAGCAGCTCTGCGCAAGCAGCCTTTGCGGGGCTCACCGCGGCCAAAGCTTGGCCCGCGGCTCCGCGACCGGTAGCCGCGGACGACTTGCTCCCGGAACGCGTAGTCTCCGGCGACGACGCCGCGCGCCGTTCCCTCATCAAGAACATCTACCGGCCACTGCTTGCCGCCTCCAACGGGCTCGTTGAGACACTGAGCACCTATTTGGAACTCGGCCATTCCCTCGAAGCAACGGCCCGCGAGTTGTTCGTACATGCGAATACGGTGCGGTATCGCCTCAAGCGCGTCTGCGACGTCACAGGGTGGGATCCGCTCCTGCCCCGGGAGGCTTTTGTGCTCCAAACTGCCCTGGTTGTGGGCAGGCTTTCGGCTCAGCCGAAGGCGACGTCGGAGCGTCACGGTTCCCGATCCGCGGGTTGAACCGTTGTAGACTTCCTACAAACTGACCCAGTGAGCTTGGTGTACGCAAACACCAGTAGTTCGCGCGGCAATTTGGAAAGCTGGTTACGTGCTTGCAATCGTCTGCCCTGGACAGGGCTCCCAGACCCCTGGATTTTTGGCCCCTTGGCTGGAGCTCCCTTCCGTAGAGGGCCATTTGGCCTCCCTGAGCGAAATCGCAGGCATCGACCTCAAGGCCCACGGCACCACCTCCGATGAGGAAACCATCAAGGACACCGCTATTGCGCAGCCCTTGATCGTCGCCGCCGGACTTGTGGCAGCGAAGTCGCTGTTCGACGTCGAACTCAGCACCCTTCCAGTCGTTTTGGCCGGGCACTCGGTCGGTGAGATCACTGCCGCGGCACTTGCGGGTGTCCTCAGCGAGGAAGAAGCCATGACGTTCGTCCGAGAGCGGGCCAACAACATGGCGGCCGCCGCCGCCGTCACCCCCACCGGGATGAGCGCCGTCGTCGGCGGGGACCCGGCTGAGGTTCTTTCTGCGATTGCGGCCGCGGGCGCAACTCCCGCGAACGTCAACGGCGCCGGGCAAACCGTTGCCGCGGGCACCTTCGAACAACTTCAGGCCCTCGCTGACAACCCGCCGGCCAAGGCCAGGGTCATCCCACTGAAGGTCGCCGGGGCGTTCCACACCTCCCACATGGCCCCGGCCGTGAAGGCGCTTGAAGCACTCCGGCCTTCGCTCAAGCCGCAGGCCCCCACGGTTCCCTTGCTCTCGAACTTCGACGGCCAGGAAGTGACGGACGGCGGCGCCGCCGTCGAGAGCCTGATCGCCCAGGTCTCGCGCCCGGTTCGCTGGGATCTCTGCATGGAGAACCTGGTCCAGCGAGGCGTCACCGGACTCATCGAACTGGCGCCGGCCGGCACTCTGGCAGGGCTCGCCAAGCGCGGCATGCCGGGCGTCAAAACCGTTGCTGTCAAGACCCCGGACGACTTGTCCGCGGCACTTGCCCTTTTCGCGGAACTGGAGGGAGAAGCATGAGCGCCCCAGTACTCAAGCAGGCGCGGGCCCGCGACTACTCACGCATCGCAGGCATCGGGGCATACCGCCCGGACATCATCGTCACCAATGACGACGTCTGCCAGTGGATCGACTCCTCGGACGAATGGATCCGCCAGCGCACCGGAATCGTGACCCGTCACCGTGCGGCGGCCAATGTCAGCGTCATCGATATGGCCGAGGGAGCCGCCCGCGAGGCGCTCAAGCGAGCGGGCATCGAGGCTTCGCAGCTGGGCGCCGTGATTGTTTCCACCGTTACGCACCCGTATGCCACACCGTCCGCAGCTGCCGCGCTCACCGACCGCCTGGGCGCAACGCCGGCACCGGCGTTCGACATCTCCGCGGCTTGCGCGGGCTACTGCTACGGCATTGCCCAGGGCGATGCCCTGGTCCGCTCGGGCGCAGCAGAATACGTTTTGGTGGTAGGCGCCGAAAAGCTCTCGGACGTCATCGACAACCACGAGCGAACCATCTCCTTCCTCCTCGGCGACGGAGCCGGCGCAGTGGTCATCGGTCCGTCCGAGACGCCCGGCATTGCCCCTTCCGTCTGGGGGTCGGATGGAAGCAAGTGGAACGCGATCGGCATGACGCATTCCCTCGACGACGTCCGCACCCTTGGCGAGACTGCTCGCCATTCGGATGAATCCGATGATCAGGCCATTATTTCCGCGGCACAGGATGTTTGGCCGACGCTCCGCCAGGACGGCCAAACGGTCTTCCGCTGGGCTGTCTGGGAAATGGCGAAGGTTGCCCAGCAAGCCCTCGACGCCGCCGGGATAGAAGCCTCGGACCTTGCGGCCTTTGTCCCCCACCAAGCGAACATGCGGATCATCGATGAGATGGTCAAGAAGCTCAAGCTCCCTGAGACCGTTGTGGTTGCGCGGGATATCGCGGATGCCGGCAACACCTCTGCCGCTTCCATTCCGCTGGCCACGCACCGTCTTTTGCAGGAGAACCCCGGACTCAGCGGCGGCCTCTCCTTGCAGATCGGGTTCGGTGCCGGCCTGGTCTTTGGTGCCCAGGTAATCGTTCTTCCCTAGTTTCGACTGCTTCACCCCCAATTGAATAGTTCTTTGAAACCCAAACCGTATCCGCGGTTTGCCCCCATTTCCGGCAGCAGCCGGCACAACAAGAAAAGGAGCCAACAATGGCTAGCAACGAAGAAATCCTGGCCGGCCTGGCTGAAATCGTGAACGAAGAGACCGGCCTCGCCACCGACGCCGTCGAGCTGGACAAGTCCTTCACCGAGGACCTGGACATCGACTCCATCTCCATGATGACCATCGTGGTCAACGCTGAAGAGAAGTTCGGCGTCCGCATCCCGGACGAAGAGGTCAAGAACCTGAAGACCGTCGGCGACGCCGTCAACTTCATCTCGAACGCACAGGCCTAGCCTGGCCTCAACTGTGCCGGACTTCGGGTGCGTCCTGTTGCATCCGAAGCCCGGCACGGCTGCTTTATCTCCTAGAGTTTTTTCCTGCCGCCCCAGTGAGAACAGCGCTTGGGTTGGCTGATCCGACAGAGAGTGATCGCATGGCACGCAAAGTAGTCATAACCGGTCTGGGCGCTACAACGCCCATCGGCGGCGACGTCCCCACGATGTGGAAGAACGCGCTCAAAGGGGTCTCCGGTGCCCACACACTCGAGGACGAGTGGGTTGCCAAGTATGACCTTCCGGTCCACTTTGCCGCCCGGTGCTCGACGCCGGCCCTCGAGGTTCTGAGCCGCGTTGAAGCCAAGCGCATGGACCCGTCCACGCAGTTCGGTGTCATCGCCGCCCGCGAGGCCTGGGCGGATTCCGGCATCACCGAAATCGACCACGACCGCCTTGCCGTGGCTTTTGCCACAGGCATCGGTGGCGTCTGGACGCTCCTGGATGCTTGGGACACACTGAGGGAAAAGGGACCCCGCCGGGTTCTTCCCATGACGGTCCCGATGCTCATGCCGAACGGCGTCGCCGCTGCGGTCAGCCTTGACCTCGGCGCCCGCGCCGGTGCGCACACCCCGGTTTCTGCTTGCGCATCCGGCACCGAAGCCATGCACCTCGGCCTGGAGCTCATCCGCTCGGGCAAGGCCGACGTCGTCGTCTGCGGTGGCGCAGAAGCCGCCATCCACCCGATGCCCCTCGCCGCGTTCTCCTCGATGCAGGCACTCTCCCGCCGTAATGACGATCCCGAGCACGCTTCGCGGCCATATGACCGCGACCGCGACGGCTTTGTCATGGGTGAAGGAGCGGGCGCCCTGGTCCTGGAAGCCGAAGAGCACGCGATCGCCCGCGGTGCGCGCATCTACGCTGAGCTCGCCGGCACTTCGGTCACGGCGGACGCCTACCACATCACGGCACCGGACCCGGAGGGCCTGGGCGCTACCCGCGCTTTGAAGGCTGCCATGTTCGATGGCCGCATTCAGGCCGAGGACGTCGTGCACGTCAACGCCCACGCCACCTCGACGCCCGTCGGTGACAAGCCCGAGTACACGGCGCTCCGTGCCGCACTGGGCGCCCACGTCGACAATGTGGCGGTCTCTGCCACCAAGTCGCAGATGGGCCACCTGTTGGGTGCCTCTGGGGCCGTGGAAGCCGTACTGACGGTGCTCGCGGTCTACGAACGCCAGGCTCCGTTGACCATCAACCTCGAAAACCAGGATCCGGAGATCCCGCTCGACGTCGTCACTTCTGCACGCAAGCTGCCTGCCGGTGACATCGTTGCGTTGAGCAACTCCTTCGGCTTCGGCGGCCACAACGCCGTCATCGCCGTCCGCAACGTCTGACAGCTTCCTGCCAGTTCGGCGCACAACCGGTGCACAAGAGGAGGGCCCCACCACGGTGGGGCCCTCCTCTTTGCTATGGAAATGCCGTCTTTGCTCCTTCGCGGCGGGGCTTAGCTGCGGAGCTTAGCCGGCGGAGCTTAGCCGACCTGGTGGAGCCAGCGGACAGGTGCGCCTTCGGCAGCGTGGCGGAAAGGCTCGAGTTCTTCGTCCCAAGCCTCGCCGAGCGCCAGGGAAAGCTCGTGGTAAACAGCCGCAGGGTCCCCTGCCGCCGACTCATAGGCGTAGCGAATGCGGTCCTCGGTCACCATGATGTTGCCGTGGACATCCGTGACGGCATGGAAAATGCCGAGCTCCGGCGTGTGGGACCAACGCGCACCGTCCACGCCTTGGCTGGGCTCCTCGGTGACTTCGTAGCGAAGGTGCGCCCACCCACGCAAGGCCGACGCCAGTTGCGCGCCTGTACCCGGGACTCCTGCCCATGACAATTCGGCGCGGAACATTCCGGGCGCGGCCGGTTGAGGGGTCCACTCTAGATCGGTCCGCTTGTCAACGACCGATCCGATGGCCCACTCGACGTGAGGGCACAACGCGGTAGGGGCCGAGTGCACAAACAAGACACCGCGGGTTGTTGCAACAGACATTCCATCCTCCATAGCTGTAGGTACGTCTTCCCCAACGACCTCTGCCTGGATGAAAAGTTTGCTGCGCGCGTGCCGCGCTGTTCCGGTTTCCCTAGCTTTCTATGATTTTTTCCGCAACGGAAAAACATTCAAGTTGAAGTTGAAAGTTCCCCGACATTGCTTTCATTTTGCCGTACGGACCGGAATTACGCCAGTGCGATTCCCGGATACACCGATTTCGCCTCTGCAGGGGCTCTTCAGACCGCTGCAGGGTTTCTCCAGACGGCGTTCTTTTAGGCACGCGGATGGGCCTGTTGATAGCTCTTGCGGAGCCGGTCCACCGACACGTGAGTGTAGATCTGGGTTGTTGCGAGACTACTGTGTCCAAGTATCTCCTGGACTGCGCGCAGATCCGCACCGCCGTCCAACAAATGGGTGGCAGCGGTGTGGCGCAGGGCGTGGGGCCCTGTTGCAGCGGTATCCCCAAGCTCCGCCAGGAGGTCATTGACCACGCTGCGTGCCTGGCGTTGGTCGACCCGGTTGCCCCTCGAACTGAGAAACAGGGCCGGCCCGCTCCGCTCGGTAACCAGCCGCGGACGGCCGCGACGGAGCCAGTCGTCGACGGCGAGCGCAGCCGGGACCCCGTAAGGGACAGTACGTTCCTTGTTGCCTTTGCCGAGCACGCGAAGGGTCCGACGATCGGGGTCGAGATCGTCGATGTCGAGGCCGGCCAGTTCGCCAACACGGATTCCCGTGGCGTAGAGCAGTTCGACGACGGCACGGTTACGCAGCGGCATCGGGGAACCATCCGCGGCCGCCTCGGTGAGGTTTTCGAAGATCCTGGCGACTTGCTGTTGGTGAAGCACTCCGGGAAGAGTCCGATCTCGCTTGGGGGCTTGGAGGCGAAGGGCCGGGTCCGATGCAATCAGTTCCTCCCTCAAAGCCCAAGAGGTGAATGCCCGGGCGGTGGCGGCATGCCGTGCCAGAGTCGCTCTCGAGCTGCCAGCTTCGCTTTGTGCACCCAGCCAGCGACGTAATGTGCCAAGTTCCAGAGCCGCGAGCTCCCCCACGCCCTCCGCGGCGGCAAAGCACAGTAAGTTCTCGACGTCTGCGATGTACGCCCTCACAGTGTGGGCCGATCTGGCCCGTTCGCCCTCCAGGTAACGCCGGAAGTCCTGAACAGACCCGGCGAGTGCTGCGGGGAGCGGTTTCTCTTGCACCTCTCCACTGTGCCAGCCGAGGGGCTGTGAGGGTGGCATCGCCACGTTCTGAGCCGAGAGGGAGATTCGGGTCGGCCGGATCCCGCTAAGCCCGCACCGCCTCGACCGTTTGCTCACCCCCGATTCCCTGACCTCTTCCAGGCGCCGCGCTCCGATGCTGCCAGTCCCAGCAATCCAAGCCGTCCAAGCCCTGCCCGCACCGACTCCGGGCTGAGTCCCGCAACCACGGCGAGCTTCTCCACTGAGCTAGTTGAACGGACTGGTAGGGCATCCAGCAGGATAAGGTCCTCAAGCGTGAGCCCGTCATGATCGGAAGGATCCGTTTCCTTGTCCTCGGCGAGCGCTTCACCGCTGGACCCGGCCAGTTCGGCAATCTCGCCGATATCCGTGACGCAAACAGCCCCGCCGTCCCTCAGAAGCCGGTGGCAGCCCGCCGAGTTGGCACTGTGGATGGATCCCGGAACCGCCGCGACGGCCCTGCCTATGGATTCGGCATGATGGGCAGTATTCAGCGCGCCCGAACGCCAGCGTGCCTCCACCACAACCGTCACACCCGCCAAGGCGGCGATAATTCTGTTGCGCTGGAGGAACCGGTAGCGAGTGGGCGCCGAACCTGGGGGAACCTCTGCGATGACCGTACCCTGGTTTGCCACGGCCCGCAGCAAATCCTCATTCCCGGACGGATAATACCTGTCCACTCCCCCGGCCATCACCGCGATGGTCGGCATGTGGTTGGTACCCCCGGTGAGCGCCCCACGATGGGCATGGGCATCTATTCCGTACGCACCTCCCGATACGACGGTATAGCCGCGCTGGCCCAACCCATACGCGAAGTCACCCGTGACTGAGGCCCCGTAACTCGTGCTGTCCCGTGAGCCGACAAGGGCCACGACGCGCCGCAGGGGTGGGAACTCCAATTCGTGTCCACGCCACCACAAGCACAATGGTTCGTGCAGGCCAAGGTCGGCCAACTGGGATGGCCACATCGGGTCGCCCGGGATGATCATGCGGCCACCCAGGCGCTGCATCGTGGCAAGATCCCGTTCGGGTGCCAGATCCGGGATCCTAGGCGCCCACCGACGCAGCGCGGAGGCCAATCCGGTCCATGCTGCGGAAACCCCGTTGTCGCCAAGCAAGGAAGCCACTTCCTGCTCAAGCTCAGGACCAGGCGCGAGCCCCCCGGTGGCTATCCTGAGAGCATCAACGGCTCCCGCGGCTTGCACCAACGCGAGTCCGGCCGCGTCCTGAGGCTCCATCAGCCTCGACAGCGCGGCCCGGGCCGGGCGTTCTTTCGACCGGTTCGGGCTTCCGATTCCATGCAAGGACGGAGCTGCGTCCGAGGGGGGCGTTTCGCATAGCGGCTGCGGGTGGTTCTCAGTCATAGCGTGTCCTTTCATGCGGCCGCAACCGCCTGCCGCAAGCCAAGGGCCTGCCCGATGTCGTCGTTGTGGGGCTGTTCCCTGTGGCCTAGATCCGCAAGTGTCCAAGCCAAGCGCAGGACGCGGTCGTAGCCTCTCGCGGTGAGGATTCCACGCTCCAGGGATGTGTCCAGAATCTTCGTGGTCGAGGAAGGGAGGCGTAGTTCGCCGCGCAGTACACGCCCGGGAACCTGCGAGTTGGTTTCCATCCCGAACCTCGCCAAGCGTTCGCGTTGCCGTGACCTGGCGGCATGGACTCTCCCTGCGACAGTAGCTGTGTCCTCCTCCGCGCCGGATTGGCCGAAATCTGCGAGGGATACGCGTTCTACTTGAAGCTGGATGTCCACCCTGTCCAATAGCGGTCCTGACATGCGCCCGAAGTAGCGCCGCCGCATCACTGGAGTGCAGGTGCAATCGACGCCCTTGCCGGTGGCTTTTCCGCACGGGCAAGGATTCGCTGCAAGGACCAGTTGGAAACGGGCAGGGTATGCCGCGGTACCGGCCGAGCGGTGGATGACCAGTTCACCGCTCTCCAGGGGTTGCCGCAGGGCGTCCAGAACGCGGCGTTCGTACTCGGGCGCCTCGTCAAGGAACAAGACGCCACGATGGGCCCGGGATGCCGCTCCAGGCCGTGGCAGGCCAGAACCACCGCCGATGATGGCTGCGGCAGTCGCACTATGGTGGGGGTTCTCAAAAGGTGGGCGGCGCAACAGCTGCACCGAGTCAACGTGGACAGCCGAGAGCGAGTGGATCGCTGTGACTTCCATGGCTTCCTGGTCGCCGAGATCCGGCAAGAGCCCCGGGAGCCGCTCTGCGAGCATGGTCTTGCCGGCACCGGGTGGGCCGCACAGCAGCACATGGTGTGCCCCGGCCGCCGCAACCTCCAGGGCACGGCGGGCATCGCCTTGCCCCGAGACCTCGCAAAGGTCTGGAACAACTCCGGCGCCGCTGTTGCCGTCGCCACTGGCTTCACCATCCGAGGGATCGTAGTCCAGGGCCAGGTCCTGGGGATCGGCCCCGAAATCAAAGGCCAGACGGGCCAAGGTCTTGTATCCACGAACCACCGCCCCAGGAACCAGCTTCGCTTCTGCGACGTTCGCTTGGGCCACCACAATCTCACGGTGCCCCGCCTGCACGGCAGCCATGACTGCCGGCAGGATGCCGCGAACCGGCCTCAACCTGCCATCCAGTCCCAATTCCGAGATGAAGACCGTGTCCTCGGCAGAACGGATGTCACCAGCAGCCCGCAGTACCGCCATGGTGATCGCAAGGTCGAACCCCGAACCACGCTTCGGCAACGAGGCCGGAATCAGATTGGCAGTGATCTTTCGACGGCTCAGGGGGATGCCGGAATTCTGGGCGGCGGAGCGAATACGCTCCTTGGCTTCGTTCAAGGACGCATCGGGCAAGCCCAGGATCACGAAGTTCGGGAGGGTCTGCCCAATGTCGGCCTCAACCTCCACGATGTAGCCGTTCAGGCCCAGCAGCGCTACCGAATAGCTTCTGCCCACGCCCATCTAGCCCACACCCCTGAGGTGTTCCAACTTCGGTTCGCCTACGCCGTCGTCGATGACTCCTACGACGTCCACCCTGCGACGCAAGGCGCGCAGCTCGTGGTCCCGGCACCATGACGAGGCCAAACGGTGCAGCCGAGCAAGCTTAGCGGCATCAACGGCTTCGAAAGGATGCCCGTAGGCCAAGTTCTTCCGGGTCTTCACCTCGGCAATCACCAAGATGTCGCCGTCGAGCGCCACAATGTCGATCTCGCCCTCCGGGCATCTCCAATTGCGATCGACAATTCGCATCCCCTGGGTTTCAAGGAACCCGGCTGCCAGCGTTTCACCGTGCTGGCCCAATAGGTCTTTGGCTTTCATAACCACCTCCGTTACCAGCGTGGAGGCGCGGAGAGTCCAAAGACAGGGAGGAGTTTGGCTATGTGGGAAACTCCGTCAAAGGGACTGTGTGGAGGAGAAGTTGGCGAGCCTCCTAGTTGCCCAGGTTGCCGAGATCACCAAGGTCGCCGTCCTTCGGCAAGGAAAGTTCCTCGCTCCGCGGCAGTTCTTCGACGTTGACGTCCTTGAACGTGATCACCCGGACGTTCTTGACGAAACGGGCCGAACGGTAGACGTCCCAAACCCAGGCATCCTGGAGCGTCAGGTCGAAATAGACCTCGCCGTCGGCACTGCGGGCTTGCAGGTCGACGTGGTTTGCCAGATAGAACCGTCGCTCGGTCTCGACAACGTAGCTGAACAACCCGACAACGTCACGGTATTCGCGGTAGAGCTGAAGCTCCATGTCGGTTTCGTAGTTCTCAAGATCCTCGGCACTCATAGTTCCATCTTGCACCATGGAGCGGACACACGCCGCAACGCTGGCACGGCCAGGGTCCGCCACAGGGAAAAGCGATCGCTAGAGCAGGTTCCAACTGGTCCGGTGGTACCGCGTAGGGCCTAAGGAACGGATGGCTTGCCGGTGCGAGGAAGTGCCGTAGCCCTTGTTCTCATTCCAACCGAAGGCGGGATATTCCTCGTGGAGATCAACCATGATGTGGTCCCTGGCTACTTTGGCCAGCACGCTGGCGGCTGCCACACTGAGACAGCTCATGTCCGCCTTCACCCGGGTGTGTACCGGCGCCTCACAGGCGGGCCCGGAAGGCTCGGCGTCGAACAACGAACCTTGGCTTTGCGGAGAGAGCCAGTTGTGGCTCCCGTCCAGCAGGACGAGGTCCGGACGCACGCCCGCGGCGAGGATCTCGAACCAGGCGCGTGTTCCGGCAAGGCGCAGGGCACCCACAATTCCCAGCGCATCGATCTCGGACGAACTTGCGTGGCCCACTGCGGAGCCAACCGCCCATTCGCGTACCAGCGGTTCCAGTCGCTCACGGTCTTCGGGCTTGAGCAGCTTGCTGTCGCGGACATCGGCGAGCAAACCGTGGTCCCGGAGGTCGACGACGGCGATCCCCACCGACACCGGACCGGCGAGGGCTCCGCGGCCTACTTCATCGACGCCGGCCAGGAGCGTGACTCCCGGGGACAGGAAACCCCGTTCAACGTCCAGGGTCGGAAAGCCGGCATGCTGTTTGGGCTTGGTCCCCACGGTCTTCCCCGCTCCAGCAGTCTGCCGTTTTCCAGCGGACGCAGCCGTCCTGGTCCCCGCGGGGGCCATCATTTGCTCGCTGGAGCCGTGGGCGAGGCCGTGTTCTGCGGCGACGGCGCGGGGACAGTGCGGAAGACATCGGAGTGGTTGTCGAGGATCTGCCAACGGTTGACAGGCCAGGCAATAACGGTGGCTTTACCCTCCACGTCGGCGATGTTGATGAACCCGCCATTGACAGCTTGGTGTTCGCGGGAGTCTGCCGAGTTGTTGCGGTTATCGCCCATAACCCAAATTTTCCCCTCCGGGACCACCACATCGAAAGACTTCGCCATCGGAACCTGGGCCGGGTTGATGTAGCTTTCGTTGAGAACCGTGCCGTTGACGCTGACCCTAGCGGAACTGTCACAGCATGAGACCCTGTCCCCTGGCAGGCCGATCACACGCTTGACGAGATGCTGATTGGTCTCATCCGGGAGCAGGCCGACAAAGACCAGGCCATCCTGGAACCACTTGAAGGGCCCGGGCGCCGTTTTCTGCGTGGGCGGCAGCCATCCCTGAGCGTCCTTGAAGACCACAACGTCGCCACGTTCCAACGCAAACGGCTTCGGGACGAGCAGGTTGACGAAGATCCGATCGTCAACGTCGAGGGTGTTGACCATGGACTCCGAAGGGATGAAGAAGGCACGGAACAGGAATGTCTTGATCAGGAAGGACAACACGACCGCGATGACCACTACGGTGCCGATTTCCTTGAGCCAACTGAGGAACGGACTGCCGTGGGTCTTGGCGACGGCATCGGGCTCATCGGTTTCGTCGGCGGCCCGCCGCGCGGCCCGGCGAGGAGACTCCTGTCCGGCCGGCAGCGCCCCCGCTTGGACCGTCGGCACCGAGGAGGCCGGGCCGGCGTCGTCCCCTGCAAGCTCCCTGGCGGGAGCGGACGGTCCGTCCAGGAGCCGGGCGTCGTCGTCGTGCCGTTCTGGCTTCCCGGGAGTTGTCTCCGGCATCTACTGTCCGTTCTTCGAGGTTGTACCGGCCTGCGCAGGGCGAGGCAGTTCTGCAAATCTATCAAGCGGCCAGATGATCCGGACCGGACGGCCGACGACACGCTCCAGCGGCACCATCCCTCCACCGGGTGCGCCCAGAAGACTACGCGAATCGGCCGATCGTGAACGGTGGTCCCCCAAGAGCCACAATCGGTCATTCGGGACGATGACGTCGAATTTCTGCTCGCTCGGCGTGTCGCCGGGATACAGATAGCCTTCCTCAAGCGGCTGACCGTTGACTGTGAGTTTGCCATCGGTGCCGCAACAGACAACGTGGTCTCCGGGAAGTCCGATGACGCGCTTAACGTAAGTGGTGTCACTTCCCGTCAATCCCAGCCAATGGCCCACGGCTGCCACCGCGTCGGCAAATGGGCCTTTGCCACTGTTGAGCGGGGCAAAAGTGCCCCTGCCGTCGAAGACCACGATGTCTCCGCGGCGGATGGGATCTGCGGAAAAATCGGACCTCGACACAAGGATGCGGTCTCCGGTGCCCAGGAGCGGCTCCATGGATTCAGAGGGGATGAAGTAGACGTCGATCCATAATGATCGAACAAGCCCGCTGATGGCCACGGCCAGGACAAATGCGAGCAAAACAAAACGCCAGCCCTGTTTCCGGGGCTGGCGTCTTGCGTGGTCCATGATTCGTTTCCTGTTGCGTTACGGATTTCTCCGGCGCAGGCCGGACACGAATCCAGGACCCGCTTGTGGTCGAAGACCTACTTGCCGGTGGCGAAGTCGCGCTTTTCCTTGATCTTCGCAGCCTTACCGCGCAGTTTACGCATGTAGTAGAGCTTGGCGCGGCGGACGTCACCCTTGGTGACGACCTCGATCTTGTCGATGATCGGGGAGTGAACCGGGAAGGTACGCTCTACGCCGACACCGAAGGAGACCTTGCGGACGGTGAAGGTTTCGCGAACGCCGTCACCCTGGCGGCCCAGGACGAAGCCCTGGAAAACCTGGACACGGGAGTTCTTGCCTTCGATGATGTTCACGTGAACCTTGATGGTGTCACCCGCGCGGAACTCGGGAACATCGTTACGCAGCGAAGCTGCATCTACGTTATCGAGGATATGCATTAATCCACTCCTGGTGAACGCCACAGGTCATCCACTTTGGGTCACGGCGGGCAAGCCCGGGGCGCGTGGCCGTCCGGAAATTACCGCCGAAGATTTTCAAAGTCCAGCACCACCACTGATTGGTGGTTCCGGGTTGTCAGGCTGTTGGCTACGCTCCCCCTGTGGCAGGCGCGAACCCAGTAGACACAAGGGTTAATTCTGCCATACCCCGGGAGTTCCGGCCAATCCCGCGGTTGCGGTCCGGTTTTCGCGGTCCAGCCGTGGCGAGCACTGCCCGACGGCGGCAGGCTCAGGCCGGGCCGTCGTCGTCAGGGCGGTGCCGCAATTGGCCGTTAACGACGTCGTACCCCAGATCCCCGAAAGCCGTGCGGTCCGCGCGGGTCAGGCGGCCGGCGTCGAACCCTGCCAGCAGATCCGGGCGGCGTTCCGCCGTACGGCGGAACTGTTCGTGGCGACGCCATTGGGCAATCTTGCCGTGATTGCCGCTCAAGAGGACGGCAGGCACGTCACGATCGCGCCATGATGAGGGCTTCGTATAGACCGGGTACTCCAACAGGCCGTCCGAATGGGATTCCTCCACCAGGGATTCGGGGTTCCCGACAACGCCTGGAAGCAACCGCCCGATCGCCTCGACCATGGCCAGGACTGCGACCTCGCCGCCGTTGAGGACGTAATCGCCCAGGCTGACCGGACGGACCGTGAAGTGTTCGGCCGCCCATTCCATGACGCGCTCGTCGATGCCTTCATAGCGGCCGCAGGCGAAAACGAGCCGTTCTTCCTCGGCGAGCTCGTAGGCAAGTGCTTGGTTGAAGCGCTCCCCCGCCGGTGACGGGACAATCAGGACCGGCTTCTTCGCGGACTCGTCCTGCGAAGGAACCCCTTCAGCCGCGGCACGTTCGCCTGCAGCAAGCCGCTCACCTGCAATGGACTCCAAGGCCTGGGCCCAAGGCTCGGGCTTCATCACCATTCCTGCTCCACCACCGTACGGAGTGTCGTCCACGGTGCGGTGCTTGTCCGTGGTGAAGGTCCGTAGGTCATGGACATTCAGCTCCAGGAGCCCATCCTGGCGAGCCTTGCCTATGAGGGAAAGTTCGAGGGGCGCCAGGTACTCCGGAAAGATGCTGACGACGTCGATGCGCATCTAGGCATCGTCCTTGTCTTCGGTGTCCTCGGCCTCATCGTCGGCGGATGAGTCCGTGTTCAGCTCGAAGAGGCCGGGCGGAGGCGTGAGCAGCACGTAGCCGTCCTCGACGTTGACCTCGGGCACGATCTCTTCGACGAAGGGCACCAGGATTTCCTTGCCATCCGCGTCTTCAATCACCAGCAGGTCCTGGACGGGCATGGTGTTGAGCCCGGTCACCTTGCCCACGGTCCGGGAGCCGACACGGACTTCAAGGCCGACGAGTTCGTGCTCGTACCAGCCCTCGTCGTCGTCCTCGTCCAGTTCTTCCGTCTCGATGAAGAGCTTCGCGCCGCGGATTTCCTCGGCCTGGTTGCGGGTGGAGATCCCTTCGAATCCGAGCAGGAGGATGTCTTTGTTCCACCGCGCGCTGCTGATGGTCAAAGGACCGGCTTTTGCGGGCTCCACCACGAATTCGGTCCCGGGGACAAAACGATCGCCCGGCGCGTCAGTGAGCACCTGGACGGTGACTTCGCCGCGGATTCCGTGGGGCTTGCCAATTCGGGCAACCTGGAGCTGCATGGGATTCCTCTGATTTCTTCGCTGGGACCGGATTCGGGACCAATGCTGGACTTTGCTCGTAAAACAATCCGGCCCCTCCACCATAATCTGGTGAAGGGGCCGGATCTAAGACAAGTATTGCTGGGCGCGTTACCGGCGACGGTCGGTGTCGACGACGTCGACCCTGACCTGCTCGCCGCCTGCCAATGCCGCAATCACCGTGCGCAAAGCGCGAGCGGTACGGCCCTGGCGTCCGATTACCCGTCCGAGGTCGTCCTGGTGAACACGTACCTCGAGGGATTCCCCGCGGCGGTTGTTCTTGGCACTGACCTTGACATCCTCAGGGCTGTCAACGATCCCACGGACCAGGTGCTCGAGCGCTTCTGCCAGCAATTTACTCAGCCTCGGTGGTCTCTGCTTCAGCGTCAGCGGGAGCTTCAGTTGCTTCCGACTGCTTGGCCTTCTTGGTGATGGCTTCCGGGATGATGACGGAACCCTTCTCCGGAGCAACGAAAGCAGGCTTGGCGACCTTGGTCTTCAGCGTGCCTTCCTGGCCCGGGAGACCCTTGAACTTCTGCCAGTCACCGGTGATCTTGAGGATCGCAGCAACCTGCTCGGTCGGCTGGGCGCCGACGGACAGCCAGTACTGTGCACGCTCGGAGGCGACCTCGATGTACGAGGGCTCTTCGGTGGGGTGGTACTTGCCGATCTCTTCGATCGCACGGCCATCGCGCTTGGAGCGGGAGTCCATGACGACGATGCGGTAGTACGGTGCGCGCATCTTACCGAAGCGCTTAAGGCGAATCTTTACGGCCACTTTTGTGGTCACTCCTGTTTCTGAAACGGGGTTGAGCCCGTCGTTCTGCACCCGTGGGGCGGGCCATACTTGAGGGTTCGAAGGACAAGATGCACACACGGAGAGAGGGGCCGCGCGGATCGAGTACCTGTCCATTGTGCCAGATGGCCGACTGTATTTCGAACTACGTGCCCGTGTGGCGGGTTTCCTGCGGAATTACTGCTCGGCTGACCAGACGTAAAGACCAGCGCGCTCGGCATTTTCGACGTCGCTGGCGAGTGCCGCCAACTGCTGGACATAAAGGCGGGACTGCTGGGCATCGAAGGGCATATCCTCTTGGGCTGCCCAGCGCTCGGCGACGTCGTCCAGGACACTGCCGTCACCCTCAGTCTCGTAGCTGAGAAGTTCGGACAATGCACGCACCATGGCTTCGGGAACACCGAGCAGCGCGTCACTGGTCACATCCACCAGGGCCAACTCGTAGTCAGCGCCGGCCGCGTGCACGGCAGTGCCTGCCAAGTCGCCGAGCTGTTCTACTTCGAAATCGCTGATTCCCGGGATCCGTACCGCGGCCCCGGAAACGTCACTGCCCTTCTCCAGGGCAGCGGCCCTCTTGAGTGCTTCATCGTGGGTGGCAACAAAGATTTCAGCAAAGCCCATGGAAACAACCCTCATTCATTCGTGCCGACGGAGCTTCGGCGTGGCCGAAAAGATGCGCCACGCCGTCGAGCCCAAGTCTAACGGCAGAGCGGAGCGAGGTTGGGGAGCAAATTGGACGCTAGCGGACAGTGACCCGCAGCCGGTTCCGCCACGGGTCCTCGAAGCGCAACTCCAACCCGGTGTGGCGGGCCGCAACACCGGCAACCTTGAGGCGGTCGGCGAGCGCGCCGACGTCGTCCCCTGACGGCACTTCAATCACAACCTCGCCCAGACCCAGCGTGTCCTTGCGCGGGCCCGCACCACGGCTATTCCAGACATTCATGGCCATGTGGTGGTGGTAGCCGCCTGCGGAGACGAACAACGCCTGCCCGTGCCAACCGGCGGTTTTCTCGAAGCCCAAGGTATCAACGTAGAAATCGTTGGCGGTCTGCACGTCGCCCACTTGGAGGTGGACGTGCCCGACGCCGGCGCCCGCCTCATGCTGGCCGGTCACCGCTGCTTCGTTCAGGTACTGCTGGAGGTAGCGCTGCGGCGGGAGG
Organism: Arthrobacter rhizophilus; assembly: GCF_026241105.1. Lineage (GTDB taxonomy): Bacteria > Actinomycetota > Actinomycetes > Actinomycetales > Micrococcaceae > Arthrobacter. The sequence goes on from NZ_JAPFFT010000021.1 coordinate 17,573, forward strand.
GGCAGGCTGTCCATGACAACCAAGCTGCCGTTCCATTCCCAGCCTTCGCGGGGCTTGTCGTAGTAGAGCTCGATGCCGTTGCCCTCGGGATCGGTGAAGTAGAAGGCCTCACTGACCAGGTGGTCGGCACTGCCGACGAATGCGTGGGGCTCGTACTGCGCGGCCGAGGCAACGGTGGCGGCGAGCGAGGACTGGTCCTCGAAGAGCAAAGCTGTGTGGAAGAGTCCAGCTTCTCCGCGGCCGGGGATCTGGAGTCCGGAGGCCGGGGCCAAGTGCACCAGCGGCTTGCCGACCCTGCCGAAGTAGAGTCCGCCGTCCTGTTCGGCGACGACGTCCAGCCCGAGGGCCCGCTGGTAGTAGTCGCTCATGAGCTTCATGTCCCCCACCTTGAGCATGACGGTACCCATGGTGAGTTCGGCAGGAAGGAGATCCTGGCTGGATGTGATGGTCATGTGAAACTCCCGGCTTTTTGTGGCGCCGCCCTTCGGCAACCTCTATCTATCTAAATTACTTGAAGCTTCAATTTATTCCTAATGCTTGCCGCTTCCTGAAATATGCCCCCTGAGTACGATTACCTTCGGTTTCAGCACGGCCTCCAGGAAGGCCCGCGGATCCTTCTCGTACAGCACGACGTCGGCACTGGCACCTTCGCTGATGCCGTCGGCACCCAGCCACTCGCGGGCGGACCAGCAGGCCGCGTCGAGGGCGGCGGCCGCCGGAAGTCCCGCCTGGTGCAGTTCCAGGATTTCCTCGCCGATCCGGCCGTGCTTGATGACGCTGCCGGCGTCGGTCCCGGCGAACACCCGAACTCCCGCCTCGAATGCCTCGGCGACGCGTTCATGCCTGCGCTCCCACAGTCTGGTCATGTGGGTGGCGTAACGCGGGAACTTCGCTTCCGCCTGCTTCGCGATGTCCGGAAAAGTCGCAATGTTGATGAGAGTGGGGACGATCGGCACATCCTGGTCCAGCAGCCGGGGAATATGGTGCGGCAGTAGACCGGTGGCGTGCTCGATGCAGTCGATGCCGGCGTCGAGCATGTCGTCGATAGTCGCTTCGGCGAAGCAATGGGCAGTCACCCGGGCACCTTCGTCGTGTGCCGCCGCGACGGCGTCCTTGACGATACCGCCCGGAAAGGACGGGCTAAGATCCCCGGCGGAGCGGTCGATCCAGTCTCCTACGATCTTGACCCAGCCGTCTCCGGACCGTGCCTGCTTGCGCACCGCCTCCACCAGATCCTCCGGCTCGACTTCCTCGGCCAGCCCGGGGATGTACCTGCGCTGCCTGGCGATGTGCCTGCCTGCGCGGACAATCCTGGGCATGTCCGTCCGGTGCTTCAGCCACCGCGTGTCGCTTGCGGATCCGGCGTCGCGGATCAACAGCGTCCCGGCGTCCCGGTCCTCCGTCGCCTGCAGGCGGGCGGTCTCTTCGTCCACTGCTCCGCCCTTGCCCAGTCCAACATGGCAATGCGCGTCGACAAGGCCGGGAAGCACCCATCCGTCCAGGACGACGTTCGGCGCGGCAGCAGGCCGCAGAAAGGTCAGCCGTCCGTCGACCGACCAGAGGCCGCGCTGTTCATCTTTCGGTCCGGTGAGGACGGCGCCGCTGAACTCGATGATTTCTGCCATGATTCCACCCTAAACTCCGACACCGTTGCCGGCTCGGTCACATCTGTCCTCGGTCACATCTGTCCTGGGCACCAACGGCTGTGGTAGCTTCGTTTACGACCACACGGGGGCCCTTGCAAGGGCTGAGATCGGGCTAACGCAGCCTGCGACCGTTGAACCTGTCCGGGTAATGCCGGCGAAGGAAGTGAGTAATCCTTTGAGCACCAAAGAAACACAGCTGAGCCCTACCCAAAACGGATCAGCGCAAGAGGTGACACAGTCCCTCAAGTCGCATTCCCTCGCATTCTTGGAGGACACCGAGACGGGAATCCGGGTTCCGGTCACCGAAATCGCCCTGGAACCATCCCCCAACGGCGAGGCCAACGCCCCTTTCCAGGTGTACCGCACCGCAGGGCCCGGGAGCGATCCCGTGGTCGGCCTCGAACCGTTCCGCAGCGAGTGGATCGAAGCCCGCGGCGACACCGAGCCATACAGCGGCCGCGAACGGAACCTGCTCGACGACGGCAAGTCGGCCGTGCGCCGCGGCGCCGCCTCCGCGGAGTGGAAGGGCGCACAGCCGGTGCCCCGCCGCGCCGTCGACGGCAAGACCGTGACCCAGATGCACTATGCCAAACAGGGCATCGTGACGCCCGAAATGCAGTTCGTGGCGCTTCGCGAGAACTGCGATGTTGAACTGGTCCGCAGCGAAGTCGCCGCCGGCAGGGCCATCATCCCCAACAACATCAACCACCCCGAATCCGAACCAATGATCATCGGCAAGGCCTTCCTCGTGAAGATCAACGCCAACATCGGCAACTCCGCCGTCACCAGTTCAATCGCCGAAGAAGTGGACAAGCTGCAGTGGGCCACGCAATGGGGCGCGGACACGGTCATGGACCTGTCCACAGGCGACGATATCCACACCACCCGCGAATGGATCATCCGCAACTCCCCCGTGCCGATCGGCACCGTGCCGATCTACCAAGCCCTGGAAAAGGTCAACGGCGAAGCCAACAAGCTCACCTGGGAAATCTTCCGCGACACCGTCATTGAACAATGCGAGCAGGGCGTGGACTACATGACCATCCACGCCGGCGTACTGCTGCGCTACGTTCCGCTGACCGCCAACCGCGTGACCGGCATCGTTTCCCGCGGCGGCTCCATCATGGCGGGCTGGTGCCTGGCCCACCACGAGGAAAACTTCCTCTACACCCACTTCGACGAGCTCTGCGAGATCTTCGCCAAGTACGACGTCGCGTTCTCCCTCGGCGATGGGCTGCGCCCTGGAGCGACGGCGGACGCGAACGACGCCGCGCAGTTCGCCGAGCTGGACACCTTGGCCGAGCTGACTATGCGGGCCTGGGAGTTTGACGTACAGGTCATGGTCGAGGGGCCGGGCCACATTCCGTTCCACTTGGTGCGGGAAAACGTGGAACGCCAGCAGGAACTGTGCAAGGGCGCCCCCTTCTACACCTTGGGTCCCCTGGTCACCGACGTGGCCCCGGGCTACGACCACATCACTTCGGCGATCGGCGCTACGGAGATTGCCCGCTATGGAACAGCGATGCTTTGCTACGTCACGCCCAAGGAGCACTTGGGCCTGCCAAACAAGGACGACGTCAAGACCGGTGTGATCACGTACAAGATCGCCGCCCATGCTGCCGACCTCGCCAAGGGCCACCCAGGCGCACACGAACGCGACGACGCCCTATCCAAGGCCCGCTTTGAGTTCCGCTGGCGCGACCAGTTCGCGCTCTCCCTGGACCCCGTGACGGCAGAGTCATTCCATGACGAGACGCTCCCGGCCGAACCAGCCAAGACGGCGCATTTCTGTTCCATGTGCGGGCCGAAATTCTGTTCCATGCGCATCAGCCAAGACATCCGCGATGAATACGGTTCAGCGGATTCCCAAGCAGCCATCGCCGAAATGTACAGCGGCATGCGCGAAAAGAGCGAGGAGTTCCTGGCATCCGGAGGCAAGGTCTACTTGCCCGAGCTCGAGGTTCCCGCGGGAAAACCGGGAGCGAAGTCAGGAAGCCTGAACTGATCAGGAAGCTTGGACTGATCCGGCGCGGCTGACGTCGGCAATGAAGGAACGGACTATCCGGTCTCCTTCGACTGAGTCATGAGGCCGGTGTCCTCCTGCCGCAACGCGGTGGAGGGCGCCGGTTTCCTGCAGGTAGCCGGCGATCTCTTCGTAGAGCGGTTCCCAACCACCGGTCAAGACAAGCGTGGGAACTCCCGGCACGATGTGCAGGGGGGCCTCCCAGGGCGGCGCCTGCAGCCGCAGGCGCCGAGCAGTACGCCGGGCCTCCGGGGTACTGAGGACTGCAGCCTCCGAGGAAAACGCCCGGCGGACGAACTCCCGTTGGTAATCGTCATCGCTGAGTTCGTGCCGGACCCGGAATAGGGGCTCCATGAGAGCCCGGTAGGCAGCGGTGGCGGGCAATTCAGCCGTCAAGGAAAGGCACGCCGGCTCCACCAGCACAAGGGAACGGACCAGATCCGGCCTCTCCACTGCGGCCAGCATGGCGGAAATCGCGCCTTGGGAATGCGCTACCACATGGCCACCACGAGCCGGGCCGGAGGATGATGCGGTCTCCCGCGCTCCCAGGCACTCCAGCACGATGTCCACATCGGCGGCGACATCGGATTCCAATGGCTCCGCCTGCGCATCGAAGCCGTGGCGTTTCAGGAAGAGTGCGTCGTACTCCAGCGCCATGCCGTGTTGCTTCGGCCAAGCGGCAGCGCCGAATGTGCCTGCTCCGTGGACGAACACAACGCGCTGCTTTTGCATTCATCCACCCTATGGCACGGGACTGACAACCTTGAGCGGGAGGGCTACTTGCCGCCGAGGAACTTGTCGAAGCCCTTGGGCAGGTTCAACTGAGAGGGATCGAAGTCGCCGCCGGTCTGACCGAATGCCGCGCCCGTGGGGACGGCGTTCGCCCGCTTGCTCTCGGCATCGCGCAGTTCCTGGGCCGCCTTGGCAGGGTTGCCGGAACGTGCCTTCTTCTTCGGCGCGCTCTTGCCACCCTTGCGGGAACCCCCGCCACCGAGGCCGGGCATACCCGGCATCCCGGGCATGCCGCCACCCTGCGCGAGCTTCTTCATCATCTTCTGGGCCTGCGCGAAACGCTCCAGGAGGCCGTTGACCTCGGAGACGTGCACACCGGAACCACGGGCAATGCGGGCGCGACGGGATCCGTTGATGATCTTCGGAGCCAGACGCTCGTGCGGGGTCATGGAGCGAACGATGGCTTCCACGCGGTCGATTTCGCGCTCGTCGAACTGCTCCAGCTGCTGGCGGATGTTCTGCGCACCCGGCATCATCATGAGCATCTTCTTCATGGAGCCCATGTTGCGGATCTGCTGCATCTGGGCGAGGAAGTCATCCAGGGTGAAGTCTTCCTGGTCGGCGAACTTCTTCGCCATCCGGGCCGCTTCGTCCTTGTCCCAGTTCTTCTCGGCCTGCTCGATCAGGGTGAGAACGTCACCCATATCGAGGATGCGGGATGCCATACGGTCGGGGTGGAACAGTTCGAAGTCGTCGAGGCCCTCGCCGGTGGACGCGAACATGACCGGCTTTCCGGTGACGGACGCGACCGAGAGAGCGGCACCGCCGCGGGCGTCGCCGTCGAGCTTTGAGAGCACGACACCCGTGAAGTTGACGCCTTCATCGAAGGCAACCGCCGTATTGACAGCGTCCTGGCCGATCATGGAGTCGATCACGAACAGCACTTCGTTCGGGATGATCGCCTGGCGGATACGGCGCGCCTGGTCCATCATCTCGGCGTCGACACCGAGGCGGCCTGCGGTGTCCACGATCACGACATCGTGCAGCTTCTGGCGGGCTTCGTCGACGCCGGCGCGTGCGACGGCGACGGGGTCGCCTGTGGGGACATCCAGGTCAGAGGTGGTACCGGGGTGCGGCGCGAAGACATGGACGCCGGCGCGCTCACCGACGATCTGGAGCTGCGTCACGGCGTTGGGACGCTGGAGGTCGGCGGCAACAAGCACTGGGCTGTGTCCCTGGGCCTTGAGCCACTTGGCCAGCTTGCCCGCGAGGGTGGTCTTACCAGCACCCTGCAAGCCGGCGAGCATGATGATGGTGGGGCCGGTCTTCGCCAAGCGGATACGGCGGGTCTCTCCGCCGAGGATCTCCTGGAGTTCCTCGTTGACGATCTTAACGATCTGCTGGCTCGGGTTCAGGGCAGCGGAAACCTCGGCACCCAAGGCCCGTTCACGGATACGCCCCGTGAACTCGCGGACCACGGAAACGGCAACGTCCGCGTCCAAAAGGGCACGACGGATCTCCCGGACGGTGGCATCGACGTCGGCCTCAGTGAGGCGACCCTTGCCACGGAGATTCTTGAAGGTTGCTGTCAACCGGTCAGAGAGTGAATTGAACACGCGCCGTGCACTTCTTTCAATGGTCTACGAATGGCGGCCGTTCCGGCGCACCAACATCTTGACGATTCCTGCCCCAAACAAATCTGACTCAACTGGGGGACTCGACTATCTAGGGTACCAAGACGCGCCTGCAAGATGGCATGCTGGCACAGTGACCAGCAAAACTACAGTCAAAACGTTGCTCATCCTAGGTGCCTCCGGAGACCTGACAGGCCGGTTGCTGTTGCCGGGCCTTGCCAGGCTTGTAGCCGGCGGGCTCGCGGACGGCCTCAAGCTTGTGGGAGCCGGCTCCGACCCCTGGACCCCGCAGCAATGGACAAAACGGGTGCATGACGCCTTTAAGGACGCTGGGAAGGACGCCGGTGCCGCAGGGAAGAAGGCAATCGCGGCCGTGGAGGACAACACCGCCTACCATCAGCTGGATGTCACGGCCGATGGCCAGCTCGCCACGCTGCTGGCCGGACTCGAAGCACCGGTAGCCGTCTACTTTGCCTTGCCGCCACACATCAGCCAAAAGGCCTGCGAAGTACTCAACGCCGCAGATCTGCCTGCCGGGACGCGCTTGGTGATGGAGAAGCCGTTCGGCTCCAGTTCGGAATCGGCCCGGGACCTCAACAAGACCCTTGCAGCCTTGGTCCCGGAGGACCACATCCACCGCGTGGACCATTTCCTTGGCAAAGCCACCGTCCTGAACATCCTGGGCTTGCGCTTCGCCAACAGGTTCCTCGAACCCGTGTGGAACCGGGACCACATCGAAAAGGTGGAGGTCATTTTCGACGAAGACCTCGCCCTCGAAGGGCGTGCGCGCTACTACGACAACGCGGGCGCCCTGAAGGACATGATCCAGAGCCATTTGCTGCACATCATGGCGCTCCTGGCCATTGATGCCCCCGCCACCATCGACGAGCGCGATCTCCGCGGCGCGATCGCAACTGTGCTGCGTGCGAGCAGCATCAGCGCGCCCTACCGGAAGACCACGCGCAGAGCCCGCTACAGCGCCGGCCGAAGCGGCGGGCATCCGGTTCCGGACTATGTCAAAGAGGAAGGCGTGGATCCTGCCCGGAACACCGAGACGCTCGCTGAAGTCGAAGTGTCGATCGACAACTGGCGCTGGAAGGGGGTCCCCTTCATCCTGCGCTCAGGCAAGGCCCTGGGCCGCGCGCGCAAGGAAGCCATCATCACCTTCCGGCCCGTTCCGCACCTGCCGTCCGGGTTCCAAGGCGTGGACTCCCCCAACCAGCTGCGCATCGGATTCGGTCCAGACACTCTGCAGCTCGACGTTGACGTCAACGGCCCCGGGGACATCTTCACGCTTGATCGCGTGACGCTCAACTCCGACCTGAACGCTTCCGATCTCCTGCCCTACGGAGAAGTCCTGGAGGGGGTCATCACCGGTGATCCCCTGCTTTCCGTCCGCGGAGACACTGCCGTGGACTGCTGGCGGATCGTTGAGCCCGTGCTCAAGGCCTGGGCCAGGGATTCAGTGCCGCTTGAAGAGTACGACGCCGGCGGCTCCGGTCCCGCGGACTGGCCCACCGCCGTCGGGGGCTGAGCCGGCCGGACTACTGACTGAGCTCCTGCGGAAGCAGACATGCAAGAGGGGGCCGGGTACCTTTCCAGGTACCCGGCCCCTCTTTGCGTTGGGTGCTTTAGATGGCTGCTGCGCCGCGCTCGCCCGTGCGGACACGGACTGCTTCGTAGACGTCCACGGTCCAGACTTTGCCGTCTCCGGCGCGGCCTGTGTTGGAGGAAGCGATCAGGACATCGAGGATGTCGTCGGCCTGCTCATCCGTGGCCAGGACCTCAACGCGGATCTTCGGAAGCAAATCCACGTTGTACTCGGCTCCGCGATACACCTCGGTGTAACCTCGCTGCCGGCCGTAGCCGCTGGCCGCGCTGACCGTCAGTCCCTGCACACCGTAGGCTTCGAGCCCCTCTCGGATGGCATCGAGCTTCTCCGGGCGGACGATCGCCGTGATGAGTTTCATGCCTGGACACTCTCCTTGCCTGATACGGCTGCTTCGTCAGTTGCTCCGGCCGATGCCTTGCCGGTGATGAGGTCGTGCAGGGGCTGGAAGCTGCCGCCGTGGCCGCCGACGCCGAACTCGTATGCCGTTTCGGCATGCAGGCTGAGGTCTGCACCGGCGATCTCCTGGCGTTCGGAGATCCGGAAGCCCATAAGCTTGTGGATCGGGTAGGCGATGATGAATGTCATGACGCCGGTGAAGACGATCGAGCAAAGCGCTGCGAGGGACTGCGCAACCAGCTGGGTGGTACCGCCGCCGTAGAACAGGCCGGCCGGACCCTGGGTCGGGGTGGCGAGGAAGCCGATGGCCACAGTGCCGACGATGCCGGACACCAGGTGGACGCCCACGACATCGAGCGAGTCGTCGTAGCCAAGCTTGAACTTCAGGCCGACGGCGAGAGCCGAGGCAACGCCGGCTGCGATACCGAGCGCAATGGCGCCCAGCGGGGAAACGTTGGCACAAGCCGGGGTGATGGCGACCAGACCGGCGACGACACCCGAAGCAGCTCCGAGCGAGGTCGGGTGGCCGTCACGGATGCGCTCCACAACAAGCCATCCGAGCATGGCCGCTGCAGGCGCGGCGAGGGTGTTGATCCAGATGAGGCCTGCCTGCTCCACCGTTGCTGCTGCGCCGGCGTTGAAACCGAACCAGCCGAACCAGAGGATCGCCGCACCCAGCATGACCAGCGGCACGTTGTGCGGGCGGTGGTTCGGGTCCTTGCCGAAGCCCTTGCGGTTACCGATGATCAGGACGAGGATCAGGCCAGCAACACCGGCGTTGATGTGCACCACGGTGCCACCGGCGAAGTCGATGACCGGAGCGAAAGTCTGGCCGAACCAGCCATCCTTGGAGAAGAGCCCGCCGCCCCACACCATGTAAGCCATCGGTGCGTAGACCAGGGTGGCCCAAATCGGGGTGAAGAGCGTCCAGGCCGAGAACTTGGCCCGGTCCGCGATTGCACCGGAGATCAGTGCCACAGTGATGATCGCGAAGGTGGCCGCGTATCCAACGTGGAGGAGGTCTGCGGGATCCGTGAAGTTGTGCAAGCCGAAGTGGCTGAACGGGTTTGCGAAGAGCTGGAAGAAGTTGTCAGTGTTGCTTGTGGACATCGACGCGCCCCACAAGACCCAGACGATGGTCACTGTGCCGATGGCGATGAAGCTCATCATCATCATGTTCAGGGCGGCTTTGGCACGGGTCATGCCGCCATAGAAAAATGCCAGGCCCGGGGTCATGAACAGCACGAAGGCTGACGCGACCAGGAGCCAAACGAGACCGGCGCTGAATTCCATGTCTACGTCCTCTCTGCTCTTTGTTGCGGACTTTGCCGCCTGTCCCAACGCATTTGCGTTCTATGTAAGAGTTTTGCGGGGCAGTGTTTCACCTGCGAAGGTTTTAGATTGCGGGGCTGTTACAAGAACTTCTCGAACGTAAATGGTGGATATCACCCTTGTTACGGATATGTTTCGTCAGTTCCACATTCCCCGCACCAACACGACCCGGAGGACCTCAACACGATGACCGCAAGCCCCAAATCCCGCGCAAACCAAGGGGCTCGGGCCACGAAGGCTGCCATGCCTCGGGACATCAAGGTGATGTTGGTGGCCGCGTTCCTGATCGCACTGGGTTTTGGCCTCGTAGCGCCCGTGCTCCCGCAGTTCGCCACCACATTTGACGTCGGAGCAACGGCGGCCGCCGTGATCGTGAGTATCTTCGCCTTCATGCGCCTGGTATTCGCTCCAGCCGGCGGCGCCCTGATGGGCCGCTTCGGCGAGCGCCCCGTGTACATCGCGGGGTTGCTGATTGTGGCGGCCTCCACGGCGGCCTGCGCCTTCGCCCAAAGCTACTGGCAACTGCTGGTGTTCCGAGGCCTCGGCGGGGCCGGTTCCGTGATGTTCACGGTCGCAGCGATGGGCCTGTTGATCCGCCTCGCTCCCCCGGAAAGCCGCGGGCGGGTCTCCGGCGCTTACGCTTCTGCGTTCCTGATAGGCAGCGTCCTCGGCCCCGTGGTTGGTGGACTGCTTGCCGGATTCGGGTTGCGCGTCCCATTCCTTGCTTACGCGGCTGCCCTGGTGCTCGCGGCCCTTGTCGTGCGCACGCAACTGAGGGGCAGTTCAAAGGGAGCGAGCCAGGGAAGCGCGGCGGGGCCGGCAATGCAACTGAAAGAAGCCCTGGGCGATTCTGCATACCGGGCCGCGCTGTTCTCGAGCTTCAGCAACGGCTGGGCGACATTCGGGGTGCGCATGGCCACTGTGCCATTGTTCGCCGTGGTTGTCCTGGCAGCGGGTGCCAGCTCGGCGGGCTGGGCGCTGGCAGTATTCGCAGGGGGCAACGCGCTGGCGCTGACCTTCTCCGGTCGCTTGGCCGACAGTTTCGGCCGCAAGCCCATGATGTTGCTGGGCCTGATCGTCACGGGCTTGGCCACTGCCACCATCGGCTTGACGAGCAGTCTTCCCGCGTTTTTCGCGGCTTCCGCTGTTGCCGGTTTCGGCTCGGGTTTGCTGAACCCTGCCCAGCAGGCCGCCGTCGGGGACATCATCGGTCGCGGCCGTTCAGGGGGAAAGGTACTGGCGGCCTTCCAGATGGCCTCCGATGCCGGAGCGATCGTCGGGCCTGTTCTGGTTGGCCTCCTGGCCGACGGTTTCGGCTACGGCTGGGCGTTCGGCGCAACCGGCGGCATCCTCCTGCTCTCCGCCGTCGGCTGGTCCGTGGCCCGCGAGCCGATGCAGCGCACACCGGAGCCAATCGACTCACCCAACTGACTCGCAGTTAATGTCGCTTTGAGGGCTTAAAACGACAACAAATGCGAGCCAGTTGGGCGGGATGCGGCTAGTTCAGGAGCGCGTCGACGAAGGCTTCCGCCTCGAACGGGGCGAGGTCGTCCGGGCCTTCGCCAAGGCCAACAAGCTTGACCGGGACGCCGAGAGCCTTTTGGATCGCGACGACGATGCCGCCCTTCGCGGTGCCGTCCAGTTTGGTGAGCACGATTCCCGTGATGTTGACCACCTCGGCAAAGACCTTGGCCTGGTTCAGGCCGTTCTGTCCGGTGGTCGCATCCAGCACCAGCAGGACCTCGTCCACTTCAGCCAGCTTCTCGATGACCCGCTTGACCTTGCTGAGTTCGTCCATGAGGCCGACCTTGTTCTGCAGGCGCCCAGCGGTGTCGATCATGACGACATCGACTTCCTGCTCGATGCCGGATTTGACGGCCTCATACGCGACAGAGGCGGGGTCCGCGCCGTCGACGTGGGACCTGACCGTCGCGACGCCGACGCGCTGCCCCCAGGTGGCAAGCTGTTCCGCGGCAGCCGCACGGAAAGTATCGGCAGCGCCCAGGAGGACGTCCTTGTCCTCTGCGACGAGAACACGCGCCAGCTTGCCCACGGTGGTGGTCTTGCCGACACCGTTGACGCCGACCACGATCATGATGGCGGGGTGGTCTCCCTTGCGGTCCACGTTCAGGCTGCGGTCCATGGTGGGGTCCACGAGCTTAATGAGTTCCTCCCGCAGGAGGGCTTTGACTTCTTCCGGGTTGCGGGTGCCTTGGACCTTCACCCGTTCACGCAGTGCATCCACCAGCTGCATGGTGGGCTCGGTGCCAAGGTCTGCAAGGAGCAGCGTTTCTTCGACTTCGTCCCAGACGTCTTCGTCGATCTTGTCGCTCGCAAGCAGCGCCAGGAGTCCCTTGCCGAGGATGTTGTTGGATTTGACCAGCCGCGCCCGAAGCCGGTTGAGGCGGCCCTCCACCGGCGCAGGGGTCTCCACCTCGATGAGTTCCAGTCCCGCGGCGTCGTCAGGAACGTCGGTCTCGGGAACGGCAAGGTCGGCGGGCTCGACGACGATACCGGGCGCCGGGCGTTCCCGCACGACACCGGCGGCGTCGTCGACAATCGTTCCGCCGCCTGCCGACCCCGTATTGGCAGGATCGTTGGCGTCGCGTGTTCCGGCGTACGTCGAGGAGGACTTCCGCGCCTTGAGCAGGACAGGAATCAGCCCTCCGACCACCACAATGGCAGCGACAATGGACAGAATAATGGGGAGGAGATCATTCACTCCCCTAGCTTCTCACAAAGCTAGACCTCGGCACCGAGCCTCTGGCTGATGACGGTAGACACCCCGTCGCCCCGCATTGTCACTCCGTACAGGGCGTCCGCGACTTCCATGGTCCGCTTCTGGTGGGTAATGACAATCAGCTGGCTGGACTCGCGCAGTTCTTCGAAGATCGTGATCAGCCTACCCAGGTTCGTATCGTCCAGCGCAGCTTCCACCTCGTCCATGACATAGAACGGGGAAGGCCTCGCCTTGAAAATCGCAACAAGCAGGGCGACAGCTGTCAGCGAACGTTCGCCGCCTGACAGCAAAGACAAGCGCTTGATCTTCTTGCCGGCAGGCCGTGCCTCAACCTCGATGCCGGTGTTCAGCATGTCGTCCGGGTCGGTGAGCACCAATTTGCCCTCCCCGCCGGGAAAGAGCCGCGCAAAGACGTGGTCAAACTGTTTGGACGTATCGGCGAAGGCTTCAGCGAAGACCTGCTGGACGCGGTTGTCCACTTCCTTGATGATGTCCAGAAGGTCTTTTCGGCTGGACTTGAGGTCTTCGAGCTGCGTGCTCAGGAATTGGTGCCGTTCCTCGAGTGCCGCAAATTCCTCAAGCGCCAAGGGGTTTACTTTGCCGAGCGCGGCGAGATCCCGTTCGGCCTTCCGCAGCCTTTTCTCCTGCTCAGCGCGGACAAAAGGAACACCCTCGACAACAGGGTTTCCGTCTTCGTCCACCGGGGCGCGAAGTTCGGCCCATTTGTCCGTGGCGGCAGCGGGCATCGGAACGGGCTGCTCCGGACCGAAGTCGGCCACGAGTTGCTCCGCCGACAGGCCAAGTTCTTCGATGGCGCGCGTTTCCAGGGCTTCGATCCTGAGCCTCTGTTGGGCTCGCGCGAGTTCGTCGCGGTGCACGGAATCCGTCAGTCCGGCCAGTTCCTGGGCCAAGGCGTCGTTACTGCTCCGGACATCGGCAAGTTCCCTCTCCCGCTGTTCGCGGACCGCCTCAGCGAGGTCTCGGGCGCGGGCGGCCAAGTCCACCGAAACGTCAACGAAGCGAACCGTCTGTTCGACGGCGGAGGCCACTGCCGAGGCCCGCTCGGCTTGGGCTTTGCGCCGCAGTGCCCGGCGCGCCGCCTCCTCACGGGCACGCCGTTCGCTTGCGGCGGCCCGTTCCAAGGATGCAGCCCGGTTGCTGGTTGCGGCGAGCTGTTCCTCGGCACTGCGCAACCCGAGCCTGACCTCCATCTCATGGGACCGGGCTTCGCTGGCAGCCCTCGACAACGCGTCCCGGTGCTCCGTGGAAGGCTCTTCTTCCTGGGGGGCTTCTTGTGCCGCGGCCAGCCGTTCCGCGGCAAGCTCAAGGGATTCCTCGGCGACGGCGATGTTCATTTCGGCCTTGGCCAAAGACTCCGCCAGGCGATCGCTTTCCGCGACGGCGCTGCGCAACTGGGAATTCAGGTGGCCAAGCCGTTCGGCCACGGCAGCCAGCCGGGCATCCGAGTCATGGAGTTTGTCCAGGGCAGCGTCCGCGCGTTCCTGCGCGTCGGCCCGGCGGGCTTCGGCCCCCGCCAGTGCGAACTTGCCACGTTCAAGACAGGTGGTGAGCTCCAGAAGCCGCGCTTCGGCGTCGTCCACTGCGGCTTGGACCTCAAGGAGCGACGGCGCCGTGGCCGATCCGCCGTCCACGGTCAGGGCCCGGAAGACGTCCCCTTCGAGGGTTACGGCGGTGAGTCTCGGGTTGCCGGCAATGAGGCTTGCCGCCGCGCCCAGTCCGTCGACGACGGCGGTGAGGGCCAGGAGGGCCACGGCACCACTCGCTTCAGGACCATCGGCCTGAACCAACTCAGTAGCCCAACGCGCACCGTCCGGCAGCGCCGGCACTTCCGGCAAATGAAGCTCGGGAGCGGCGGACGGTGCCGCGCCCGCCAGCAAAAGGGAAGCGCGTCCGGCGTCGGCGTCTTTCAGCAACTGCATCGCGGCGACGGCTCCCGCGCCGTCAGCCACGACGACCGCGTCGGAGGCGCTGCCGAGCGCCGCGGCCACTGCGGCCTCATAGCCGGGCTCGACTGTCAGAAGCGAGGCCAACGAACCCACGACCCCGGGGTGGCCCGAGGACAGGATCCGCGAAGAGCCATCCTTGCGGTTGAGTCCTAGTTGCAGGGCATCACGGCGGGCGATGAGGGCATCGCGTTCGCGGACTTCGTCCCGTTCGGCGGCTTTCAACGCCTCGATCTCGGCGTTGATCTCGTCGAGAAGGGCGGTGGCGCCCTCGTATTCGGCGTCGAGGCTCTCCTCGCCGTCTTCAACCCCGGCCACTTGTGACTCGAGGGCCGTGAACTCGCTTTGCGCGTGGCGACGACGCTCCTCACCGGCAGAAAGCGATTCCCTGAGCCTGCCTCGTTCGGCCTCGGCCGCCTCCGCCCGGGAACGCGCGGCAGCCAACTGTCCAACGAGTTTCGCGAGTCCCTCACGGCGATCGGCCGCCGCGCGCAGCACGGCTGTCAGGCGCTTGTCCTCGGCCGCGGCCAGGTTCTCGGCTTCCTGTTTGACGGCGGTGGCCTCGAGAAGAGCTGCCTGCTTCGCCAGGATGTCGTGCTCGAGTTCCGACTGTTCCTGCCGTACCCGGGCCGCCTGCCGGTCGAGGTGGTCCGGGTCGCGGCCGGAATCGGGGGCAGCATCTGTGGATCCGAGGAGACGGCGACGCTCCGTGGCGAGCGATCCCAAGGCTCTAAGCCGGTCCCTGGTGGCGGACAATTGATACCAATTGTCTCGGGCCGCATTGAGCCTGGGCGTCGCCTCAGCTGCGAGTTGCTCGAGACGGAGCTGGCGTTGGCGACCTGCGCCGAGTTCCGATTCAACTGTCTCGCGGCGTTCCTTCAACGCAGCTTCATCCGCGACATCTTTCTCCAAAGCTTTAGTAAGCTGCACGAGTTCGTCCGCCAACAGCCGGGACTTGGCATCACGGACGTCGAACTGCACGGTCTGGGCCCGGCGGGCGACTTCAGCCTGCTTGCCCAGGGGCGTGAGTTGTCGGCGGATTTCTGCCGTGAGGTCGCCAAGGCGTTGCAGGTTCGCCTGCATGGCTTCCAGCTTGCGGACAGTCTTTTCTTTACGACGCCGGTGCTTCAGGATGCCTGCGGCCTCTTCGATGAATCCCCTGCGGTCCTCGGGAGTGGCGTGCAGGACCCGGTCCAACTGCCCCTGCCCCACGATCACATGCATTTCCCGGCCCAGGCCTGAATCCGAGAGGAGTTCCTGGATATCCAGCAGACGGCATGGCGAGCCGTTGATGGCGTACTCGGATCCGCCGGTCCGGAAGAGCGTGCGGGAAATGGTGACTTCGCTGTATTCGATCGGCAAGGCACCGTCTGCATTGTCAATGGTCAGCGAAACATGCGCGCGGCCCAAGGGCGGCCGCCCCGATGTCCCGGCGAAAATGACATCTTCCATCTTGCCGCCGCGCAGGGTCTTTGCGCCCTGTTCGCCCATCACCCAGGCCAGCGCGTCAACCACATTGGACTTGCCCGAACCGTTGGGGCCGACAACGGCAGTGACGCCCGGCTCGAAGTCGAACGTCGTGGCCGACGCGAACGACTTGAATCCCCGGACAGTCAAACTTTTCAGATGCAAGGTGTTTCGGTTCTCTTTCAATGGCGGCAGTGGCTGCTTTACGGCCTAAATCTACCGCCCTCCCGCCGAATGGCCCGGATTGGCTGCGGCCGGGCGCACTACCGGACAACTGACGGAGACCATGCATGCTCAATGAAGAGGGCAGGCGGCGCGGACGGGTCGGTCCTAATCGACCAGATGTCGCTGTCAACTTCAGAGCCGTTACGGGGAAGACCGTATATCAGGGTGGAGTCATCCAGCCACTCAATCTGGTCGTCGATGCTCTGCTGCTCGGACAGCACGGTCTCCTTGCCCCTGGCGAGGTCCAGGACGGCGATACGGCGGTGGCCGGTCAGGGATCCCGTGTCACTCTTCTTATAGGCGATGCGGGTGCCGTCCGGCGATACCGAGGGGCATTCAATCCCGGAGCGGACCACAGTGAGCGTCCGCCCGGCGATGCTCCCCTTGACCAGCCAAATTTGGCCTTGGGAGGAGGCTGTGGCATAGAAGGCATCGGGCTGCCGGGGAACGAAGGTGACGCCCCAGATGTTCCTGTCGGTGGCCTTGATCCTGTTTCCGTCCAAAATCAGGGCGAAGCCTTCGAGGTTTCCGGTGACCGGGCCAGCCCGGTCCCGGATGACAGTTTCCGTGGAGAATCCGGCTGCGGAGTAGGCATGGCCGGATACGAAAACGGTGGAGGCCGTCAGCGAACCGTCGGCATTGGTCCGCGCCCGGCTGGGGATGCCTGGAAGAGGCCAGCTGGCCGTCTGCTTCCACTGGCTGTCGTACACCGAGGCCTGAAAGTTTGTAGCCAGCTCGTGTTTGGTCTGCAGGCAGAAGGTCACCTCGGACGTACCATAGACGCGGTCGCAGGCTATTCCGCTCAGTGCACGCGGGCCACCTGGGACCGTCAGCGGCACTGTCGCAGCGTCGCCGAAGCCCTGGCCCGGGGCGGTGTTGCGGAAGAGAACGAAAGGTGCCACCGGCAAGGCCTCGGACCTGGTGACTTCAACGGGCGGCGGCGCGGCTTGGCTCGCCTTGGCACCCTGGAATTCCAGAGCCGCATAGATTCCAGCGCCCGCGATGGCGGTCACGGTGACAACCAGCAGCGTTATGAAGCGCCGCCTGCTGATCATCAACCGATTCCCTGTTGATTCGCCGATCCGTTCATGAGTGGTGGACCGCATTGCGGCTCCCCGCTTTGCGGCCGGCTTCCGGCTGCGCCGAGTCAAGCGTCGGCCGCCTGTTTCTGTGACGCGCCCATCAGCACGGCCGTGGCAGCCAGCACCGCAGCCAACACGACGGCGGCTGTCAGCATGGCGGCTGATGCGCCGATGGCGAACCAGAGGATGCCGAAGCCAGCCGACGCCGCCATCCGGCACAGAGCGACGACGGTTTGCGCGGCGCCGATGCCGGTGGCCACTTTCTCCGGGCTGACCAGCCGGCTGGCCAACGCAGCCAGTACGCCGTCGGTTGCGGCGTAGAACAGCCCCAACAGCATCAGGCAGGCCACGGTGACACCGATCCCTCCGAGGGGTGCCGCGGCCAGCACATAGCAGGCAAGGAGCGCAACGTGGCCACCGAGGAACACCCGGACCCGGCCCCATCGGTCCGCGAGCCGCCCCATTGGAACCGCCAGGACGACGTATGCGACGTTGGTTCCCACATAGAGCAGGGGGAACCATTGCACGGCGAACGAGTCCCGGTCCTGCAGGACTAGGTAGATGAAGCCGTCCCCTACAGTCAGCAGGGCAAGCAGTCCGGCCGTCACGAGCAGTCGAGTGAGCCCGGGTTCCTTCAACTGGCGCCATCTGGAGGCAGTACGTGTGCGTGTCGGCGTTTCCGCCGCGCGGGCCATCCTCCGGTCCGGGACCACCAGGACCAGGACAGCGACGCCGATCACTGCGAATGCGAGCGAAACCGCAAACACCACTCCGAACCCGTTCGGGATGAGCAGCAGGATCAGGAACGCCAGCATCGGCCCGGTTGCGGCGCCGATGTTGTCCAGCATCCGGTGCACACCGAAAGATCTGGCCAGATGTTCCGGCTGGGCTTCCGCCGAGATCAGGGCATCCCGTGGCGCAGTGCGGATGCCCTTGCCGATCCGGTCGCCGGTGACGATCCCGATGAGCGACCAGAATCCGCCGGCGAACAGGAGCCCAGTCCGTGCAAGCATGGACAGACCATAGCCGGCCACGGCCACCCGCTTCGGGTGTCCGGTGCGGTCGGATGCCCAGCCGGCAGCAATTCGCACGACGGCGCTGGCGCCCTGGTTGAGCCCGTCAATGAACCCGTAAGCGATGGTGGAGAGCCCTAGGAACCCTGTGACGTATAGCGGGAGGATGGCCGAGACGGACTCGGAGGAAATATCTGTGGCCATGCTGACGATTCCGAGCCAGAGGATGACAGGCGACAACCGGAAGGCCACCCCCTGACCGGCCGGCAGTTTCGCGTCTGCCGTGCCGGGGTCCGTCTTACCGCCGGTGCGGTCAGCCATCGAAATGTACACAGGCGACCCCCTATCTCGTCTCCGAAGCCGTGGTGTCCGTCACGTCCGACTCACTGGCGATCCCGACAGCCTTGGCTTCCATGGCGGCAGTCTGTCACCGGGATCAAGGAATTGAGTAGCGTAGTACTACCTGTTTTACGTGCCCATCCCGGATTTCCGGGCCGCTACGAGCCACCGTTGCGCGGCTTCGGCTGGCTGACCGTGGGCGGCGTTCCTGATGCAGGTAATTCAGGGCTGTTGCCTGCGCCTGATCCCGGCACGCCCGATCAACGCCGCGGCCCTGGCCTCAAGGCTGTCCTCCACGAAGTTGTAGATCAGGGACGCGAGCCAAATCACCACGGTGGCTGCAACCCAGCCCCCGATTCCGTTGATCTGGAAGCCGCTGGAGAAGATGCTGGTGACGATCAGGATGCCGAGGGTTGCCAACAGGCCGGCGGCGGCGCTCAGGAGCTTTCCCGAACGCCTTGAGCGGGAAAGGAGACTGGCTCCGCCGATGGCGATCAGTGCAGTCATGCCGGGCTTGATCAGCAGCGTGGCAGCGGTGAAGACCACGACTGCCCAAAGGAATCCGCCACCAAGCCGTACTCCGGGGAGGATGGAAGCCGCCCAGAAGGTGATGGCATTGAAGAAAAATGCGATGCCTATCCGGATGACCCAGGCTCTCATGCCCACAGTCTGCCACCGTGGCCCGGTAATGGAAACGGCGCGGATTTCCGGGCGAAAAGCGCTACCAGCGGCCGTTGCGCGGCTTCGGCTGGCAGACGGGGCAGGTGTAGGAAGACCGGTTCATGAACTGCTCGCGTTTGATCACACCCGGCAGCCCGGCAGCGGCGCAGCGCCTGCATGGTTCGCCGGCCCGCCCATAGGCCTCGAGGGACCGGGCAAAGTATCCGGAAGCACCATTGACGTTGACATAGAGCGAATCGAAGCTCGTACCGCCAGCTGCCAGGGCGTCCAGCATGACTTCCCGGGCAGCATCCACAATCCGCACGGCGTCGGCCCGCCGGAGGGTCTCCGTCGGCCTGGCATAGTGGAGTTTGGACCGCCAGAGGGCTTCGTCGGCGTAGATGTTGCCTATCCCGGAAATGACGCCCTGGTCCAACAGCACACGTTTGAGCCCGGTCTTGCGGGCTTTGACCTTGCGGTAGAAATCGTCAAAGGAGAAGTGGGGATCCAGCGGATCGCGGGCAATGTGGGAGGCTTCTTCGGCAATTTCCGGAAGGGGCGTCTCGCCCTCGCCGCCGGGACCGCCGTCGCCCGTTGGCACAAGGGACGTGACAAACAGTCCGCCGAAGATCCGCTGGTCCACAAACCGCAATTGCTCGGGCATGCCCTCGGACTGGCTCAGGCTGATGCGGACTTTGAGGTGCTTCTCGTCCGGAACGCCGGGATCCTGCATGAGCAACTGGCCGCTCATCCCAAGGTGCGCCATGAGCGCGACACGGGGCAGCCGATCTGCATCGGTACTGCGGGCACCATCGGCGCCGCGAGGCTCGTCAGTCTGCAACGGCATCCAGAGGAACTTGCCCCGTCGGACGACGTCCAAAACCGTGGCATGCTCCAGGTTGCCGACGAAGTCTTCCGTGCCCAGCGCGTGGCGGCGGATGGAGCGCGGGTCCAGGACGTCCACGGACGTGATGGTCCGGCCCCGCACCCAGCGCGCCAAACCGCGGCGTACCACCTCGACTTCGGGGAGTTCCGGCATGGGACTCAGGCGCCGTGCGCGGAATCCGCCGGGGCGTCAGCCTTGCTGGTCGCTGCGACCTTGCTGCCCAGATTGACCTTGCTGTTCAGGGCGCGCCACGCATCTGCGGCAGCCTCCTGCTCGGCTTCCTTCTTGGAGTGGCCCGAGCCCTTGCCGTAAGCGGTGCCGCCGATCTGCAGCACTGCCTCAAAAGAGCGCGCGTGGTCCGGACCGGAGCCCTCTACCGCATAGTAGATGGATCCGAGCTGACGGCTGGCGGCAAGCTCCTGCATGCTGGTCTTCCAGTCAGTACCGGCCCCGAGGGCTGCGGCGTCCTTCAGCAACGGACCAACGAGTCGCATGACCAGCTTGCGCGCGGTCTCGATGTCATTGGACAAGTAGGTTGCGCCGATGAGCGCTTCCATGGTGTCCGCAAGAATTGAGGACTTGTTCTTACCGTCGGTGAGTCTTTCGCCCTGCCCGAGGTAGATGTATTCGCCGATCCCAAGGTCCCGGCCAATACCTGCCAGGGCGCGGGTGCTGACGACGGCCGAGCGTCGCTTGGCGAGCTCGCCCTCCGGCAGTGCCGGATTGTCCCGGTACAGGGAATCGGTCACGGAGAAGCCCAGAATGGAGTCGCCGAGGAATTCGAGGCGCTCGTTGGTGGGAATCCCGCCGTTTTCATACGCGTATGAACGATGTGTGAGAGCAAGACGAAGCGTCTCGGCGTCAATAGAGACACCGAGACGCTTCAGAAGCTCTTCAGTTGAAGACATCCTTTGTCAGCCTACGTGGCGGATTTAGACGTCTGCGACCTTGCGTCCCTTGTATTCAAGGAACAGCGCAGTGCCGGCAGAGTCGGTAACGACCTTTGCCTGGTGCGGCAGGCTGTAAACAACCTGGCCGTTTTCGATGGTCTTGACCAGGTTGGGGGCAGTTGCCTTCCACTGGGCACGGCGGGCGCGTGTATTCGCGCGAGACATTTTCCGCTTGGGAACAGCCACGGCTATCTCATTTCTCTCTTAGTCAACACTTACTAATCAGTTTGCCGGTCAGACTTAGCCAGTTCAGCTAGGGCAGCCCAGCGAGGATCCAGGACCTCGTGGTGGTGCCCCGGCTCGTCTTCCAGACGCACTCCGCATTCGGAGCAGAGGCCCTGGCAGTCTTCCCGGCACACCGGCTGGAACGGCAGCATAGTTACAACTGCGTCCCGCAACACCGGCTCAAGATCGATTAGATCGTGCTCGACTCGACGTTGCTCTTCATCGTCTTCTTCGTCCGAAAGCTCAATGCCTTCATAGAAGAAAAGTTCTTGCACATTGACCTCAAGGTCATACGCAAGGGGATCCAGGCATCGTCCGCATTCGCCCTTGACTTCAGCGAATACGGTTCCAGATACCAGAATTCCTTCGTGTACGGCCTCAAGCCTCAGGTCGAGCTCGATTTCCGAGCCTTCCTGAACACCAATGAGTGCCACACCAAGGTCACTTGGCGCGGGTACATGTTCAGTGAGCGTCCGCATGCTTCCTGGACTACGTCCGAGGTCCTTGACGTCCAGCGTCAAAGGCGAACTTGCATCTCGCTTAATGAGAACTCCTGTAGAACATATGACCGACGTACCATCTTAGCCTGAACGCGTGAACGGACTCAAACCGGGTCAAATTCATCGCGTTCTGCCCCGAGGTACCGATCTAGCTTACCCGCTGCTGGGCTACTCTGCAGACGACTCGCCAGCCAGGAGCCTCTTGAGCACGGACTTGGGCACGAAATCGGAGACATCGCCGCCCAGAACTGCGATCTCTTTGATCAGGGTGGAGGACAAATGCAGGTAATGGGCCTCCGCCGGAAGGAAAACAGTCTCGACGCCGGCTAGCTGGCGGTTCATGGTGGCCATGGGGAGTTCATAGTCAAAATCCGAGGACGAACGCAAGCCCTTCACGATCGCCGAAATCCCCCGATGCCTGCAATACTCAGCCAGCAGCCCCTCCCCCATGGGTTCCACGATGATCCCTCGGAGCGACGCCAGGGTCTGCCGCGCCATCTCCATGCGTTCTTCGAGGCTGAAGCGGTATTTCTTCGCGTAGTTGGTGGACACTGCCACGACCACTTCATCGAACAAGCCAGCAGCCCTTGCGATGACTTCCAAGTGTCCGTTGTGGATAGGGTCAAAGGAGCCAGGGCACACCGCGCGTCTCATGGTTCGAACCTACCGCATCCACTGCCGTGGGCACTATGGCGATAGCATGGCTGACATGCCGGCCCGGACGAGCCGGAAGCCATCACTCCAGGAAGGCAAGATACAGTGACGAGCCCGGCCCCTCTCAGCGCGAACACCCCCGGCGCCCCCTGGCAGCAGGCTACCGGCACCGCCCCGTGGCAACGGGCCGCAAGCGGCGCCAACCTGCTTTCCGCTGACGGCAGCCTGGGCGTGACCATCTTCGAAGAGATGACAACCCTGGCAATATCCACCGGGGCCATCAACCTGGGCCAAGGATTCCCGGACGAGGACGGTCCCGCGGAAATCAAGGCAGCGGCACAAGCAGCCATCTCGGCGGGGGCCAACCAGTACGCACCGGGCAAGGGCATCCCTGAACTTCGTGAGGCCATCGCCGCTCACCAGGACCGCTTCTACGGACTGACTCCGGACCCGCAGACCGAGGTCATCGTGACCACCGGGGCCACCGAGGCCATCGCCGCGTCATTGCTCGCATTCATCGAGCCCGGCGATGAGGTCCTGACATTCGAACCGTTCTATGACTCGTATGGCGCCATCATCGGGCTCGCCGGCGCCAAGCATGTGACCGCTCCCCTGCTCGCGCCCGATTTCCTCCCGGACCTGGACGCCCTGGAAACGGCCTTCAGTGAGCGCACCAAGGTTGTTCTCCTCAACAATCCGCACAATCCCACAGGTGCGGTCTTCCCGCGCGAGGTGCTGGAACGCGTGGTCGAACTCGCCCGGAAATACGATGCCGTGATCCTCAGCGACGAAGTCTACGAACACCTGACTTTCGGTGTGCAGCACATTCCGGTCGCAAGCATCCCCGGTGCTGCTGAACGAAGCGTGACCATCTCCTCGGCCGGAAAGACGTTCTCCTTCACTGGCTGGAAGATCGGCTGGCTCAGTGGTCCTGAACACCTCGTCGCAGCGATCCGCACCGTCAAACAATTCCTCAGCTACAGTTCCGGCACTCCTTTCCAGAGCGCGATAGCCGTGGGCCTGGCCTTGCCGGACGGGTTCTACACGGCCATCGCCTCCACTCTCCAGGCCAAGCGGGACATCCTGGCCGAGGGCCTGCGGGCCGCCGGCTTCGGCGTCTACACCCCGCGGGGTACATACTTCATCAACGTGGACACTGCACCGCTGGGTATCGACGACTCCGTGGACTTGGCGCGGCGGCTTCCGTCGCTTGTTGGGGTGGCCGCCATCCCCGTCCCCGTTTTCTGCCACCCCGAAGGCGCGGAGAGGACCCGCAGCCTCCTTCGGTTCGCCTTCTGCAAGAAGACCGAGGTACTCGAAGAAGCCGCCGCAAGGCTGGCCACCCTGCGGGACAAGCTGTAACTGTGCCTACCGGGCAAGCTCACGAGGGACGGCGGTTCCTGCGGACCACCGGGCAGCATGCCGCGATCGAAGCCGACCCGTTGATCGCGGGCGCCTACATCTTGCGAATCGGCGACGCCGAGCAATCCCATGTCAATCTCGCGGAGCCCACAGAGATCTTCTACGAGTACTTGCGCAGGATCGGCCACCTGGTGGATCTAGCCGCGCCTGGCGGGCAAGCTATCACGGCCCTTCACCTCGGTGCCGGGGCGCTCACCTTGGCCCGGTACATCGAGGCGACGAGACCCGGTTCGGAACAGCATGCCGTCGAACTCGAACGCGAGCTACTGGATTTCGTGCTCCAGAAACTGCCCCTGCCGGACGGTACCCGCTTGGCTACGCACATAGGCGACGCGCGTGAAACCCTTGCGGAGCTGCCCTCGGAACTCGCGTTCGACGTCGTGATCCTGGACATCTTCTCCGGTCCCGAGGCTCCGGCCCATATTGCCTGCAGGGAGTTCTACGAGGAAGCCGCAGCACGGCTCCGGCCGGACGGCGTGCTCATTGTCAATGTCGGCGATGAAGCGGCCTTGACCTTGGTGCGGAGCCAGGTCGCTGCGATGCGCGAGGCGATGCCCGATGTTGCAGCCTTCGCCGAGAGTGGCATGTTCGCCGGCCGTTATCCCGGCAACATCATCCTCGTCGGAACGCGCTGGCCATGGCCAGCCCTGTGGACAGCAGAACTTTTGGCCCGCGGACCGCACCCCTCGGCCGTCTTGAGCGGAGTGGAACTGGACCGCCTTTCGGGCTAGCGCCGCCTTTCGGGCTAGCGCCGCCTTTCGGGCTAGCGCCGCATCTCCGGCCAGGGACCCGCTAGACGGGTTCGGCGAACCAGAGCTTCGTTTCGCCATACTTCTTGTCGGCGAACCGTTCGAGGGTGTCCGGCCAGTCCGGTTCCGGAGAACGCGAGGAACGTTCGACCACGACGACGGCACCTTCGTCCAGGTGGAAGGCAAGCTTGGCGAGGACAGCCTTGAGGGAAGGCTCGTCCAAGGGGTACGGCGGATCCAGGAAGACCAAGTCCCAGAGGGCATCGTCCGCAGCGCGCTCCAGGAAAGATTCCACCTTGGAACGGTGGACGGAGACCGTCCTGCGTCCCAGCACCTGGTTGGCCATGTCCGCGTTTCGCTGGCAGACCTCGGACGCGCGGGCATCAAACTCCACGAGTTCGGCGGTGCGGGCGCCCCGGCTGGCACTTTCGATACCGAGTGAACCCGAGCCGGCGTAAAGGTCAAGGACGCGGGCATCGTCGATGGCGTCGAGCGCCTCGAGCCGCGAGAACAAGGCCTCCTTGACGCGGTCAGTCGTGGGCCGGGTGGCATTTCCCGGAACGCTGACCAAGGGGTTGCCGCCCACCACGCCGGCAATGATCCGGCTCACGGGCGCGCTCCCAAGGCGTTGCACCCGGGGGTACCGCCGGGCGTGGATTCCTTAGCCGCGTTCAAGGAACGCCTCCTTTTCGGGATTGAGATATTCGTCGATTGCCGCGGCGAGTGCTTGTTGGCCTTGCAGCCCTGGATCGTTGGCCACGAGCAGCTGGGCATCGGTGCGGGCACGGGCGATCACATCCTCATGCTCCAGGACCCGCAACAGCTTGAGGGTGGAGCGCCCACCGGATTGCGAAGCGCCCAGGATGTCACCTTCGCGACGCAGCTTGAGGTCTTCCTGGGAGAGTTCGAAGCCGTCGGTGGTGGACGCAACGGCGTCCAGGCGCCTGCGGCTCGGATGGCCGGGCTCGAGCGAGGTGACCAGCAGGCACGTGCCCGGCAGACCGCCCCGGCCAACCCGCCCGCGCAACTGGTGAAGTTGCGAAATGCCGAAGCGGTCAGCATCCAGGATCACCATGAGGGTGGCGTTATGGACGTCCACGCCAACCTCGATCACCGTGGTGGACACCAGCAGCTGGGTCTGGTTGGCAGTGAACGAGGCCATGGTTTCAGACTTGAGCGCCGCGTCCTGTCGTCCGTGAAGGGGTTCCACCCGGACGCCGCGCAAGGCGGGTTCCTGGCTGAGTGTCTCGACGACGGCGGTCACCGAGGCGAGCTCGCGAGCGGGACCCTCGTCCGAAAGTTCGGCGTCGCTAGGTTCCGCTTCGCCGGGGCTGAAGTCGCCGTCGTCGTCGTCTCCGATCTTGGGACAGACCACGTACACCTGATGCCCGGCGTCGATCTCTTCCCGCGAGCGTTTCCAGATCCGCGCCGCCCAGCCCGGGTTTTCCGCGAGCCCCACCACGTGGGTGGAGATCGGTGCCCGGCCTGCGGGAAGTTCGTCCAGCACGGACGTTTCGAGGTCGCCGAAGACCGTCATGGCAACGGTGCGCGGAATCGGAGTGGCGGTCATCACCAACAGGTGGGGCGGCCGGTTCGCCTTGGCTCGGAGCGCATCCCGCTGCTCCACGCCGAACCGGTGCTGCTCATCCACGACGATCAGCCCGAGGTCCTGGAAGGAGGTCTTGTCGCTCAGCAATGCGTGGGTACCGATCACAATGCCGGCATTGCCCGAGGCGGCGTCCAGCATGGCCTGCTTGCGGGCGGCCGTAGGCATGGAGCCTGTCAGCAACGTGACCTGGACCGATCCCGGGCCGCTCCCGGGGTTGCTGTCCAACAATCCGGCCCCGCCCAGCATTCCAGCGCCACCGAACAAACCGTCGCGGGCCAGCGGACCGAGGGTTCTCCGGATGGAATCGAAATGTTGTGCCGCGAGGACTTCGGTGGGGGCAAGCAACGCCGCCTGTCCGCCGGCATCCACCACCTGCAGCATTGCGCGCAAGGCCACAATCGTCTTCCCGGACCCGACTTCACCCTGCAGTAGCCGGTTCATCGGCGAGTCCAGTGCCAGCTCCTGGGAAAGCGTCTTCCCGACGGCGGCCTGGCCGGCAGTGAGCGTGAACGGCAACTGCCGGTCGAAGGAGGCAAGGATGCCATCGGGCACGGGCCGTCGTGCGGTCGCCTCTTCCGCCGCCAGTTGGGCCCGACGCCGTGCCAGCGCGGTCTGCAACACCAAGGCTTCCTGGTAACGGAACCGGTCCCGGGCACGCTGCCAGTCTGTTGCCGTTTCCGGCGAATGGATCAGCCGATATGCCTGCCCTACCTCGAGGAAATTCTCCCGGGAGGCAATTTCCGAAGGGAGTGGATCTTCAATGCTGTCCACATCGATAGTGTCCAGGAGGGTGGTGATGACCTTGTGGATGGACCAGCTGGTGAGCTTCGCTGTGGCGGGATAGACGGGGATGGGCATGGCCGCGAGCTTCTCCGGATCAACGGAACCGGCCAACTCGGGGTCCTCGTCCAGCACCATGAAGTCCGGATTGGTCATGCCCAAGGAGCCGCCATAGCGGCTGACCTTGCCGGAGAACATGACGCGGCGCCCCGGCTGGAGTTCACTGCGGGCACGGAAGCCATTGAAGAAGCTGATCTTCAAGGTTCCGGGAATCTGCTCGCCGCCGGCCTCGTCAGTGACCACCACGTCGGTCAACGACCCGCGCCTTGCCCGCATCTGCCGGGTGGAGTTGGACAGCACCCTGGCGATAAGGGTGGCTTCTTCATCCAGCGGCAGTTTGCTGATGGGGGTCAGCTCCCCGCGGCTCAGGTAGCGGCGGGGAAAATAGTTCAGCAGCTCCCCGACCGTGTCCAGGCCGAGGTGCTTCTCGATGACGGAGGCGGAGCGCTTGCCGATCCTTCGTTCGAGCGGAAGCTGGAGCTCAGGATTCATGCCCGTGCTGGCCTGCCGGGAGGCCAGGGTCGCGCGGCATCGACAGCTGGCTGACGGAGATGTCGGTGGGGTCGCCGAGTGAGCGAATGATTGCGACTGCGGGTTCCGCGTCCGGTACGTGGACATGCACGCGCCAGCGGTAGCTGGTTTCTACCGTGTCATCGTCATCATCGTCGTCGTCCCCGGCATCGTCCCGTCCTGCCGGGCTGCCCACAGGGCTCGCGCTGCCCACCTGACTCATGATGACGGAGTCGCCAAGTTCGTCCAATCGCTGGCGCAGCGTGGCAGCGGCCAGCGGTGAAAGACTAATAGTGCACATGACTTCGACGCCGTCGTCATCAGGCATTCCCGCATGGATGTGCGGATCCTGCAGGTCATAGCCGTGGAGGCCGTCCAATAGCTCATCCTGGAGTTCTTCGCCGAGCACGGCCGAACGCAGGCAGTCGAGGATCAACAACATACCCACGCCGCCCGCGTCCACCACATGGGCCGCATGCAGCGGGGCGAGCTGGTCCTCGGTGCGTACCACCGCATCCAGCGCGGCATTGACCGCGGCATCGAGGGCCAGTCCCAGTGCCTGGTTGCTGTCATCGCCATTGTGTGCGGTATCGCATTCACCCGCGGCCCTTGCAGCAGCCTCCAGAACGGAAAGCATGGTGCCCGGCACAGGCTCGCTCAAGGCAGACCACGCCCGGATCTGGGCACGGTTCAGGGCGATAGCAAGGAGCGGCGCGCTGAGGCGGGTGTGGCCGGCGAGCGGCTCAGCCGCCGCACACAGAAAGACGGCGAAGAGTGTTCCGGAGTTCCCGCGCGCCTGTTCCATGGCCGCCCGGCCTGCATTGGCCAGAACAGCACCGACGTCGTTTGTTGGTTCGTCCCGGCCGGAACCATCAACAAATGCCGCGGCGGCGGCGCGGACAGTGAGGTACAGGTTGGTGCCGGTATCGCCATCTGCCACCGGAAAGATGTTGATGGCGTTGAGGCGATCGCTGTGATTCCCGAGCGTAGTCTCCGCCTTGCCCAGCCACCGCTTCATGGCGTGCGCATTGGCGGCAATCTTAGTCTGCAAAGTGATCCCATCCCACGGTGTCAGCGGGCATTCCCGCTATCCGGACGCCGCTGTGCTGCCCTTCGGCAACGGCCTGGATCGAGCCTATCGCAGTGAAGCCGGAAGGTAGCTGAACATTTGCTGGAAAAGTCGCCAGCAGACCGTGGTCCTCTCCACCGCCGAGAATCCAGTCCATGGGATCGAGGCCAAGGAGGGCCGAGGCAGCTTCCAAGGGGGTGGCGAGCGCCTTGAGTGCTATGGGGTCGAGATCGAGCCCGACACCGCTGGCGTCGGCGAGCCGGACGCCGTCGCGCAACAGCCCATCTGAGACATCCATCATGGCGGTTGCTCCGGCTTTGGCACCCAGCGGACCTGCCGCAAGCGGCGGCTGCGGCCGGCACTGGCTGTCCATGAGTGCGCGTTGGGCGGGATCCAGCGTACCGACGGGAATGGTGCTTTCAAGGAGGGCCAAACCGGCGGCAGCGCGGCCGACAGTTCCAGCAAGGGCCAGGACATCCCCGGGCCGGGCACCGGAACGCAGCACGGCGGGAAGCCCGTGCATTGTTCCTATGACCGCGACCGTCACGGCGATTTCACTGCCACGGCCCAAGTCTCCCCCGGCAACCGAACAGTCGGAAGCCCCCAGACCGACGATGCCGGCCGTCAACCCATCTGCAAAGTCCTCGACCCACTGCACGTGAGTGCCGGGCGGCATGGTCAGGCTCACGACGAGGGACACCGCCGTACCACCCATCGCGTTGATGTCGCTGAGATTTTGTGCCGCCGATTTCCAACCGACGTCATATCCAGTGGTGCGGTATCCGTTGTTCCATTCCAGGCGGAAGTCCTGGTCCTGGGTCTGGGTGTCAATGGAAACAAGGGTCTTGCCATCCGGAGCGGCGACGACGGCGGCATCGTCACCCGGCCCGAGCAGCACACTGCTGCTGTGGTGCAGGCGCGGAAAAATACGCGCGAGGAGCTCCGCTTCGGAGAGCTCCGCGACAGTCTGTTGTTCCATGGACACAGCTCTACGCTATCGCGAACCGCCGACAAAGAAGGGCCCGTCCACGGCAGCCGGGGCTTGACGGGCCCTTCAGGCGGCGTGACGTGCATAACGAGGAAGCGGCCGCTAGTACTGAAGAGATTTGCAACCCAGCATGCTGTCGCCCGCCGACAAGGGGCTGACTGCGAGGCCATAGGCACAAACCTTGTAGCTTCCCGGTTGCTTGAGCGGAAGGCTCACGTTGAAGCCGTGATCGCCTGGGACCTGCATCACGCCGTTGACATCCGAGCGCGGCACACTCGCAGTAAACGGATAGCCAGAGGTGGTGCCGTCAGGCGCAGTGACGTAAAGGTGCACCGGAATAGACGCGCCAGGCGTGCCCGGATCCAGTGTCCATCCCAACGCGGCGATGACGGACGACGTGCCGCTGCGGGCGACCGCAACGCCGTCCAAGGATCCGATCGGAGCCGCAGCGGACATCACTTGGAATGTCTTGCAACCGAGCATTGTGTTCCCGGCCGACAACAAACTGACGGCGAGGCCATAGGCACAGACCTTGTAGGTTCCGGGCTGATCGAGCGGAAGGCTCACTTTGAAGCCGTGATCGCCTGGCACCTGCATCACGCCGTTGACATCCGAGCGCGGCACATTCGCAGTAAACGGATAGGCAGTGGTGGTTCCGTCGGGCGCCGTGACGTACAGGTGCACCGGGATAGAGGCGGCAGGCGTGCCCTGATCGAGTGTCCATCCCACGGCAGTGATGGCGGACGATCCGCCGCTGCGAATCGGCGTCACGCTCTCCAAGTATCCGACCGGGGACGCGGCTAAGACCACTTGGAGTGTTTTGCAACCGAGCATGGTGTTTCCGTCCGACAGCGGACTGACCGCGAGCCCATAGGCACAGACCTTGTAATTCCCAGGTTGGCTGATCGGAAGGTCCACCTTGAAGCCATGATCGCCTGGGACCTGCATCACGGAATTCACGCCCGGGTATGGAGCGTTAGCCGTGAACGGAGAGGCAGCGGTGGTCCCATCAGGCGCCGTGACATAGAGATGTACCGGAATGGACGCACCAGGCGTCCCCGGATCGAGCGTCCATCCTTCCGCCCTGATGGCAGCCCCGGATCCGTTGGGAACCACTGCGATGCTGTCCAAATACCCGATCGGTGAAGGCGTTCCTTCGATGGTCAGTTCCCGGCAACCCAGGCCGATATTTCCCTGGCTGCCAATGGCGTAGACGCAGACCTTGAATGTCCCTGCCACTGTGACCTCGAAGTTCGAGGAGAATCCATGATTGCCGGGCACCTTCATGATCTGGTTGACATCCGGCCTCGGCAGGTCGGCCGTAACTGCATGCCCGTTGTCCTGAACCCCGTTCGGCGGTGTTATGTACACGTGAACCGGGGAGGAAGGCGCGGGATTCGCTCCGTCATAGGCCCAGCCATTGACATTGAGGACAAATTTGTCCCCCGACCGCGTCAGCGTGGCTCCATCCAGGTTGCCGACGGCAGGAAGGCGGTAAGGCCGAATAGTCACGACCGCGGCACTGTCAGTCAGGGACTCGACCGTCACCGTGGTTCCGGCATGCGTAGTGAAGGTGGATCCTGCCGGCCAAGTCTCCTTGGTGTTGTAATTCCCGGCAAACGGAAAGGTCGAGAAGGGCAGCTCAATCGTGCTGGCTCCCCCACCTCTCTGCACAACTTTGACGCCTCGATTCCCCCCCACGGCAACGGCCGAGTCATAGCCCACCGGTGTGCGGAGCTCCAGGTAGTAAACCTCCCCGGAAACAGCGTCCGTGAACTTGACGGCCCGGGCAGCACTGCTTCCGGCCCACGGTGACAAGGTGAAGCTTCGCGATGAGCTCACGGCACCGGCGTCGACAATTTCATCTCCGCGGCCAAGCTGGAAGGCGTCCCAGTTCGGTGAGCTGATGGCCGGCTTTTCGTAATATCGCGAGATGCCCATGATGTCGAGGCTGTCGCCGTACGGCCGGATGCTGCAGCTCGGATCGGCGAATCCGGAATACGGGCCCGGCGCCACGTCCGAAACGCCACTGCCGCACTGCAGGCTGTTGGCGTGATCCAGCCCCAAGGTGTGGCCGAACTCGTGGGTTAGCACAGGGTTGGTGAGTGGACTTATTTGCGGGATGACAATCCTGCCGCCGATCATTCCGTTGCTGTACGTCATGCCCGCCGCGCCGTTGTTCAAGCTACTGGGAACAAAGATCACCAAGGCCCGCTGGGCGGTTTGGGACCAACCGAGTTCGCCGGAAACAATATCGGCAATCTGGCCAGGCTGCTGCGTGGAAAGCGCCGACGAGCGGAAGCGTGCTGTGCTCGCGACCACCGAGATGCCCACTCTGTTGTTTGTCATGGCTAACCAATAGGCGTCGGCTGACGAGATCGCAGCCAGTGCCGAAGCCATCGGCACAGCGCTGTCCGTCTGCGCGGCCGTCTTGTCTGCGAGCTGGACCGTGACCACGGTCGCCTGTATCTTTCCGGTGGGCAGCGCGGCTATTGCATCCGCTGCGGCCACCGGCGCGCCCTGTTTACCGGACGGCGTCGGGGAACCCATCGATCCGGGTGTTCGAACGACGTCGTTTGGCGGCGCAGGATCAACCGGGGCCGAAACACGCGGGACGCTAGCGGGTTGGGCCTGAATCTGCGGGACCGACGACGGAGATACAAGGCCCGCAACTGCGGCGGTTGCAGGAGTCGCCAGCAGGTTAGCGGCCAGCACTACAGCGACGAAGACTGGAGCGGCACGGAACAGTGGTCGCATATTTTTTCTCTCTACCCCATTTTGTGACAAGCACGCTGTCAGGCGATTCGTCTCATCGACCGGGTAGACCCTGGACAGGTCGAACCACTGGACCTTGAGGGACAGCGTCAGACGTCATAATGCCCTATCTCATGGCCTCTGCGCCTGAGCCTCGCAGGCAGTCTCCCAAAATTTCACCCTATGTATGCCCAGGGGACCTCCCCTTGCTTCGCCGATCCTGGCAGTCGCCTTCGCCGATCCGGGGGCCGCCGCCGCGATAGGCTTGATCAATGCGACAAACGAAACCCGCTGTGTACGTCCGCGCCCTTTGCTCCCTGACGGCCGCTGCGGTTTCGGTTCTTAGCCTGGCCGCCTGCTCCCCCGTCGTCGACGTCAAGCCTGCCGCTGATGCCGCGAACGCGGCCTGCGCGCCCATGATGGTGGCACTCCCGGACACCATCGGCGATGCCGCCCTGCGGAAGACCAACAGCCAAGCGTCGGCCGCATGGGGCGACCCTTCTGTCCTGATCCTGCGTTGCGGGGTCAACGTGCCCGGCCCCACCACGGACCGCTGCGTCACGGTGAACGACGTCGACTGGGTCATCAAGGAAGGCGACCCGGTATGGACACTGACCACCTACGGGCGCGAGCCGGCCACGGAAATCCTCATGGACCCGAACAAGATCAGCTCCGCCACGGTCCTTGCCGATTTGGCACCTGCCGCAGCGAAAATCAAGGCCGTGCGCAAGTGCGTTGGCCAGCCCGAGCTGCTGCAGAACCTGCCGACAAGCACCCCTGGGAAGTAGCAGGCTCAACGCTGGAACCGCTTTTCAGCGCCGACCGGTTTTCAGCGCAAGCCGGTTTTCCGATTGAGGGCCAGGTAGATGAGTTCGTCGATCAGCTCGGCGTAGCTCATCCCGGAAGCCGCCCACATCTGCGGATACATGCTCTTGGGCGTGAACCCGGGCATCGTGTTGATCTCGTTGATGATGAGCTCGCCGTCCGGGGTGTAGAAGAAGTCCACACGGCTGAGGCCTTCAGCACCGACGGCATCGAACGCTGCGGAAGCAAGCTCACGCACGCGGGCGATGGCCTCGTCTGGAATATCAGCCGGGCAGCTCAAGGCAGCGGCGCCGTCTTCCACGTACTTGGCGTTGAAGTCATAGAACTCGTGCTCGCCTGGAGCGACGGCAATCTCTCCGGGCATCGAGGTGCGCGGCGCCGCAGTACCGCGTCCTTCAAGGACGGCGCACTCGATTTCCCGGCCAACAATGCCGGCCTCGATCACCAGTTTGAGGTCGTGCCGACGTGCCTCCTCGACGGCGGCATCCAACCCGTCCATGGAATCGACTTTGGAAATCCCCATCGAGGAACCGGCGCGAGCGGGTTTCACGAAGACCGGGAAGCCGAGGCGGTCCACGCGCTTGCGCACGGCTTCAGCGTCGTTGATCCATTCGCGGTCCGTGACGGCAACGTAAGGTCCCACGGTAAGGCCGGCAGCCTCGAAAACGACCTTCATGAAGTGCTTATCCATGCCGACCGCGGATGCCAAAACTCCGGCTCCCACGTACCGGGTGTCCGAAAGCTCCAAGAGTCCCTGGACCGTTCCGTCTTCGCCCCAAGGCCCGTGCAGGAGCGGGAAAACGACGTCCACGGAACCGAGTTCCTCGGGTACGGCGTTCGGTGCCGTGACGATCAACTGGTGGGATCCGCCCACCTCGGCAAGCGTGACGGTCTTCCCGGACGGTGCCACCTCGGGCAGGGCCGCGGCGCTCAAGGACCACTTGCTGATATCAGCGGAAGGGATCACCCACTGGCCGGACTTGGCGATCCCGATGGGGACGACGTCGTACTTGCTCCTGTCGATGGCGCCCATGACTCCGGCAGCCGTCACGCAGCTGACCGCGTGCTCGCTCGAGCGGCCTCCAAAGAGCACTGCGACGCGCGGCCGACGACGTTCGGAGGGTTTTGCGGAAGCAGCAGTTCCAGAGGACTCAGCAACTCCGGCAGGCAAGGATTCTTCGGTCACAGTCAGTAATCGCCTTCGGACTTCAGGGAGCGGGCCAGGAGTCTGGGCCCAAGTTCATCAACGGATAGTTTGCCTTCAAGGACGGCCACCACGGCCGCCGTGATCGGCATTTCGACACCGAGCTTTCCGGCTAGTTCGTAGACAGCGTACCCGGACTTGATACCTTCCGCGGTCTGCGTCATGCGCTCTGTAACCTGGTCGAGGGTCAGGCCTTCACCGAGCAAACGGCCCGCCGTATGGTTGCGGGAGAGCGGCGAAGAGCAGGTCGCCACAAGGTCGCCCAGTCCAGCAAGACCTGCCATGGTGCGTGCCTCGCCCCCCAGGGCAAGGGCAAGCCGCGATGTCTCCGCGAGGCCGCGGGTGATCACCGAGGCCTTCGTGTTATCACCCATCTGCTTGCCTTCGCAGATGCCGACGGCGAGGGCGATGACGTTTTTCACGATGCCGCCGATTTCGACCCCCACCACGTCATTGCTGGTGTAAGGGCGGAAGTACGGCGCGGTGCAGCAGTGCGCAATTTCGGCAGCAGTCGCCTCGTCGCTGCATGCCACCACGGAAGCCGTCGGTTCTTGCCGCGCGATTTCCATGGCCAGGTTGGGCCCTGAAACCACGGCAACCCGCTCCTGCGGGATGTCGAGTTCCTCGGAAATAACCTGGCTCATGCGTGAGTCGGTACCGAGTTCAAGGCCCTTCATGAGGGAGACGACAATGGCGTCCGGAGCCACGAGTGGCTTCCATTTGCGCAGTTGCAGCCGAAGCGATTGTGCCGGTACAGCGAGAATGACGATCCCGGCACCGGCAAGGACCTCGGATACGTCCGTTGACGCCGTGATGCAATCGGGCAACGCGATGTCCTTCAAATACTGCGCATTGCGGTGCTCCGTGTTGATCTGGGCAACCACTTCGTCCCGCCGGCCCCAAATGCGGATGCTGCGCTCCGTGCCAGTGGCTATTGCCGCATCCGCCAGGACCTTGGCGAACGTGGTGCCCCAGGATCCAGCGCCAAGAACGGCGACTACCGCCCTATTGGACACGGGTACGCCGTCAGCAGTCACTGTTGTCCGTCCGCGCCGTTGGTGCCGGTTTCCTCAGTCGCTTGGAACCGACCGTGCTTGGACTGGTTGTGGGCTGCAGGATCCCAGCGTTCCGCAGGGGGTTCTTCCCCCCGCAAGGTAGACAGGAGTTCCGTGATGGCGCCCATGATGATGTCGGTCGCCTCTACCAAGGTGGCGCGGTCCAGGGCCCGACCCTGGAATGCACTGAGGTCCACCGGATCGCCCACCAGGATGCGGGAGGTCTTCCGGGGGAAGACATACAGACGCTTGGCATACCGCGGGAAGACTTCATGGGCGCCCCAATGGGCAATGGGAACTACGGGCGCACCCGTCTGGATCGCCAGGCGCGCGGCTCCCGTATGGCCCTTCATCGGCCACAAATCCGGGTCGCGCGTCAGGGTGCCCTCCGGATAGATAATGATGGCACCTCCGCCGTCCACCACCTCCTGGGCGGCTTGCAGCGAGCGGTTCGCTCCCGTCGTCGAGCGTTCCACCGGAATCTGGTTCGCTGCGCGCAACAGGCTACCCAGGACGGGGACCTTGAAAAGGCCCGACTTCGCAAGGAAATGCGGTGGACGCTTCATGTTGTAAAGCATGTGCCCCACCACAATGGGATCGATCTCGGTGCAATGGTTCGGGGCGGCAATAAAGCCACCTGCGGGGAGCTTTTCAGTCCCCTCCCACTTCTTTGCCATGAGGATGTTCATGAGCGGGCGCGCAATTCCCGCGAGAACAGCGAACATGGCACGGCTCTGGGCCGATTCCTTCAAGGTGTCCCCCGTTACTTGGAGTCGGTGAGGTCGAAATCGGCGCCCAGGCCGGCAAGCTTTTCAGTGAAGCGCTCGTAGCCACGGTTAATGATGTCGATCCCGGTCACCCTGGACGTGCCGGTCGCGGCAAGCGCCGCAATAAGGTGGCTGAATCCGCCACGGAGATCTGGGATATCGATGTCCGTACCCCTGAGCGGGGTCGGTCCCGAGATGACGGCGGAATGCAGGAAATTGCGCTGGCCGAACCGGCACGGCACACTTCCAAGGCATTCACGGTGGACCTGGATCGTGGCACCCATGCGGGTCAGCGCATCGGTAAAGCCAAAGCGGTTTTCGTACACGGTTTCGTGCACGATCGACACGCCTTCAGCCTGGGTCAGGGCGACTACCAGGGGTTGCTGCCAGTCGGTCATGAATCCCGGGTGCACATCAGTTTCAAGGACGAGCGGGCTGAGCTTGCCGCCAGGGTGGTAGAAGCGGATGCCGTCCTCGCGGATATCCATGCCGCCACCTACCTTTCGGTACGTGTTCAGGAAAGTCATCATGTCTCGCTGCGAAGCACCCTCGACGAAGATATCTCCACGGGTCACCAAAGCAGCGGAAGCCCACGACGCCGATTCGTTGCGGTCAGGCAGGGCGCGGTGGTTGTAACCGCCAAGGTCCTTGACGCCTTCGATCCTGATGGTGCGGTCCGTCTGGACGCTGATGATAGCGCCCATCTTTTGAAGTACAGCGATAAGGTCGATGATTTCGGGCTCGGTGGCGGCACCGCTGAGTTCCGTGATGCCCTCGGCGCGGGCGGCGCTCAACAGGACCTGTTCCGTGGCTCCCACCGAAGGGTACGGGAGGGAGATCTTTGCACCGTGGAGTCCCTTTGGAGCGGAAATGTGGATGCCGCCCGGGCGCTTTTCGACAACGGCGCCAAACTGGCGGAGCACGTTGAGGTGGTAATCGATGGGCCTGTCACCGATCTTGCAGCCGCCGAGGTCCGGAATGAACGCTTCGCCAATGGCATGGATCAGGGGCCCGCACAGCAGGATCGGGATGCGGGAGTCACCCGCGTGGGCGTCGATCGCGGTGCTGGACGCTGTCTTGGCGTTCTTGGGATCCAGCGTGAGATCGCCAGAGACGGGGTCTTTCTGAACAGTCACGCCATGGAGCTGCAGCAGGCTGGTGACGACCTCTACGTCCTTGATTTCCGGGACGTTCCGCAGCACCGAGGGTTCGTTGCCGAGGAGCGAAGCGACCATGGCCTTGGGAACAAGGTTCTTGGCACCTCTGACGGTGACGCGGCCGGTCAAGGGGACGCCGCCGCGGATTGTCAGGACACTACTCATCTATACCGGTTTCCTCACGAGTTGACGCCCCCATACTTACGAAGGCTCCACCTAAGCATAAAAGCTGACGTTACCGATTCGAAATGGAGCACGCCCCGAAGTGCTTCCGCCCACAGAAAAGGACCGGCACGGATCTTCGTCCAGACCGGTCCTTTCCTGCTGACCTACTGGATCCGTGCCGGCAGGGTCTTCGGTTTGAAGGAGGCTCTCGTGGCCTCGTAGGCCGTGATTTCTTCCTCGTGCTGAAGTGTCAATCCAATGTCGTCCAAGCCCTCCAGGAGGCGCCAGCGGGTGTAGTCGTCGATCTCGAACGGCGCCACGACGTTGCCGCATTCAACGGTTTTGGAGACAAGGTCAACCTTGACTTCCGTGCCCGGCGCGTTTTCAAGCACTTTCCAGATGAGCTCGATATCGTCTTGGGCAAGCTCGGCAGCCAGGAGGCCCTGCTTGCCCGAGTTGCCGCGGAAGATGTCCGCGAAACGGGAAGACAACACGGCTTTGAATCCGTAGTCCTTCAGCGCCCAGACTGCGTGTTCGCGGGACGAACCGGTGCCGAAATCGGGGCCCGCCACCAGGACGGATCCAGCGGTGAAGGGCTCCTGGTTCAGGATGAAGGACGGGTCCTTGCGCCACGCTGAGAACAGTGCGTCCTCGAAGCCGGTCCGGGTAATCCGCTTGAGGTAGACGGCAGGAATGATCTGGTCCGTGTCCACATTGCTCTGGCGCAACGGGACACCGATGCCGGTGTGGGTTGTGAACTTTTCCATGGGGATCCTCCTAGGCGGCGTCAGTGGTGGTGGATGCGGAGACGGAGGCGGGCTCCAGGTCCGACGGCGAGCTCAGCGTCCCGCGCACGGCCGTGGCAGCGGCCACTACAGGCGAGACCAAATGCGTGCGGCCGCCCTTGCCCTGGCGTCCTTCGAAGTTGCGGTTCGAGGTGGATGCGCAGCGCTCCCCTGGTTCGAGCTGGTCCGGGTTCATGCCCAGGCACATGGAGCAGCCGGCGAATCGCCACTCGGCACCGAATTCCTTGAACACCTGGTCCAGTCCCTCGGCTTCGGCCTCGAGGCGGACGCGTGCTGACCCCGGGACCACCAGCATCCGTACCTTCGGGTCCTTTTCCCGGCCGCGGATAACATCGGCTGCGGCACGTAGGTCCTCGATGCGGGAGTTGGTGCAGGAACCGAGGAACACCGTGTCCACCCGAATGTCCTTCATCGGCGTACCGGCCTCGAGGCCCATGTACTGCAACGCGCGTTCGGCAGCCAGCTTGGCATTTTCGTCGCCGAAGTCCTCGGGGAACGGAACCGCTTCATTGAGCGAAATACCCTGGGCCGGGTTGGTCCCCCAGGTTACGAACGGCTCCAAGGTATCGGCGTCGAGGTTCACCTCGACATCGAAAGTGGCGTCGTCGTCGGTGTGCAGCGTGTTCCAGTATTCGACGGCTGCGTCCCATTCCTCGCCCTGGGGCGCGTGGGGACGGCCGTACATGTAGTCGTAGGTGGTCTGGTCCGGAGCCACCAGGCCCGCGCGGGCGCCGGCTTCAATCGACATGTTGCAGACGGTCATGCGGGCATCCATGGAGAGTGCTCGGATGGCCGATCCACGGTACTCCAGCACGTAGCCTTGGCCGCCACCCGTGCCGATCTTGGCGATGACCGCCAAGATGATGTCCTTTGCAGACACGCCCGGACGCAGGGTGCCCTCAACGTTGATCGCCATGGTCTTGAACGGCTTGAGGGACAGCGTCTGGGTGGCCATGACGTGTTCCACCTCGGATGTGCCGATGCCCATGGCCAGCGCGCCGAAAGCGCCGTGCGTGGAAGTGTGGGAATCGCCGCAGACAACCGTCATGCCTGGCTGGGTGAGTCCCAGCTGCGGGCCGACCACGTGCACAATGCCCTGTTCGGCGTCGCCGAGCGAGTGCAGCCGCACCCCGAACTCCTGGCAGTTGTTGCGCAAGGTCTGGATTTGCGTGCGGCTGGTGAGATCGGCAATCGGCTTGTCGATGTCCAGGGTGGGAGTGTTGTGGTCCTCGGTCGCGATGGTGAGGTCCGGCCGGCGCAGTTTGCGGCCGGCCAATCGGAGACCCTCAAAGGCCTGCGGCGAAGTCACTTCATGCACGAGGTGCAGGTCGATGAACAGAAGATCGGGCTGGGCGTTGGCTCCTTCGCCTTCGCCCTTGCGCACTACATGCGCGTCCCAAACTTTCTCGGCCAGTGTCTTTCCCACGGCCTGCTCCCTTCACTGCGGTTGGCTTGACTACTTCCACTGAACATCAGCGATCCAAACTGCGCCAGCGAAACAACTTGCATCTCAGATATTGAGACGGCAATATCATTACATGGACAATTCTAGTGGAGTCGGCGTCATCGATAAAGCGGCCCAGGTGCTCGACGCACTCGAGGCGGGACCAACCACCCTCGCTCAACTTGTGGCCGCAACCGGGCTGGCCCGTCCCACGGTGCACCGGCTGGCACTGGCGCTGGTCCACCACCGCCTCGTGAGCCGTGACATCCAAGGGCGCTTCGTCTTGGGAAGCCGCCTCGTTGAGCTCGCCTCGGCGGCCGGCGAAGACAGGCTCATCGCTTCGGCCGGTCCTGTCCTCATCCAGCTCCGGGACGCCACCGGAGAAAGCGCTCAGATCTTCCGCCGGCAGGGCGACTGGCGCGTGTGCGTCGCTTCGGCCGAACGCCCGATCGGCCTGCGCGACACCATTCCCGTCGGTACCCAGCTGTCCATGAAGGCCGGGTCCGCCGCCCAAATCCTGCTGGCGTGGGAAGACCACGACCGCCTTCTGGACGGACTTCAGAATGCCCGGTTCACGCCGACGGTCCTGGCGGGAGTACGACGTCGGGGCTGGGCTCAGAGCTTGGGCGAACGCGAGCCTGGTGTCGCCTCAGTCTCCGCACCGGTGCGCGGCCCTTCCGGCCGGGTCATTGCTGCGGTGTCCATCTCGGGCCCCATCGAGCGCCTGACCCGCCAACCAGGGCGACTCCATGCCGAGGTTGTCTGCAATGCCGCGCGGGTGCTGACGGAGGCCCTGCGCAAGAACAACGACTGATCCCGCTCTCCACCACCCTCTCGGCATAGAAGGGCGCCCGTCACAGGCATGTAGGGTGGGCGCATGAACAGCTTTGCGGTGTTCCTGCGTGGGATCAACGTTGGCGGGATCAACATCAAGATGGCCGATCTCAAAGTGGCCCTCAAGGCATACCCCTTCACGGGGGTCAAGACCCTGCTGGCCAGCGGCAACGTGGTCCTTCAGAGCGATCTGGACGCGGCCGAAGTCAAAGAGCAGTGCGAGAAATGCCTGAGGGACGCATTCGGTTATGACGCCTGGGTAGTGGTCCTGACCGCAGAACGGGTTGCCGAACTTGTGGAAGCCTGCCCCTATCCCGCCGACGACAAGACCACGCACAGCTACATCACCCTAGCTTCGGACACGACCATGTTGGACGAACTGTTCGACGCCGGCACAGCCCTCGGCACGCCGGGACAGGGCGGCGTCGAGCAGGTCCGCTTGGGCCCCGAGGCTTCGGCCTGGCTCGCCCCGGCAGGAGGCACGTTGGATAGCCCCTTCAGCAAGCTCTCTTCAAAGGCCCGCTACAAGGCAAGCACCACCACCCGGAACTTGCGCACGCTCATCAAGGTCAGGGACGCAGCGGGAGCCCTCCAGGGGGACAGCGCTTAGGGGCCTCCGCGCCGTCCGTACCCTTTTTGATGTGGGAAAACGCTTACGACACGGCGAGTCACGTCATGCCGAGGCTTTAACTCGGCAAACAGGGTCAGGACGGCATGGCCTGGAGCCGAGATCTCTTCCCTGAATTGACTACCCCGTACTGTCGTCCCCTCCATTGATATGGGAAAGCGCTCGCGACACGGCAATTCGCGGCATTTCGAGGATTTCGCGCGGCAAACAAGGGGAAGACGATACGGCCTCCGGCACCAACTCCTCCGGCCTGCGCACAAAAAAGAATCCCCGGAACTTATCGGTTCCGGGGATTCAT
This sequence comes from Arthrobacter rhizophilus, assembly GCF_026241105.1. Lineage (GTDB taxonomy): Bacteria > Actinomycetota > Actinomycetes > Actinomycetales > Micrococcaceae > Arthrobacter. The sequence goes on from NZ_JAPFFT010000021.1 coordinate 58,777, forward strand.
GTTGTGACCCCAGCGGGATTCGAACCCGCGTTACCGCCGTGAGAGGGCAGCGTACTAGGCCGCTATACGATGGGGCCTTGTACTTCATTGAACACCGCTTCCGGCATTCAAGCTGAATGAGTATTTCATACATTCAACATTGTTTCAAATCGGCGAACCGCTTCAAAACTTCCAAATTACCACGCAAATACATGGACTATTCAGAGCTGGGATACCAGGACTCGAACCTAGAATGACGGTACCAGAAACCGTAGTGTTGCCAATTACACCATATCCCACTGGTGCTTTTAGGCCGGATTCGATGGCGTAAACCTTCGCTCCGTGCCCCTCAGCACGAGTAATTACTTTACCCGAGACTCTCGATGCGCACAAATCGAGCGCACGGTCACGCGACCGGCACCGCCCTACGCTCAATGATCCGCCAATGGGAGCAAAAAACCCTTGCAAACCCCGGACCTTAAGTTTACTCTCGGTAAGTTACCACTCGGTAACCAACGCCAAACACTTGTTTCGTGGCACAGCCACAGGTCACGTCGCCTGTTAGCTGCGTCACATGGGGGGATCCCCGGCAGCAGCGTCGCCGTCGGGAAGTCATCGAGAGGAATTGCCCATGACACGGAACCCTGCCATCGCCACCAGAACACGCAGCCGGGCCCAGATGATCGCCATCGGTGCGCTGGCCCTCCTACTGATCGCTCTCCTCGGGTTCTACACATTGGTCATTGGGAAGATCGCTGCAGGATCCGAGCAGCTCAATGACGGCGCAGGGCAGGCATCAGCCGGCGCCGGACAGCTCAAGGACGGTGCGGCAAGGCTTGCGGGAGGAGCCGCGGAAGCCGGGACTGGCGCGGCCAAACTGGCTGATGGCGCGTCGAAGGTCCAAACCGGAATCCAGGGCAAACTGGCCCCGGGAGCCCAGCAGTTGAAGGATGGGGCCGACAAACTGGCTACAGGGGCGGTGAAGATCCAGAACGACGTCAACGCCAAGCTTGCGCCGGGAGTCTACAAGGTGGACGACGGCGCGCAGAAGCTTTCGGCCGGGGCTGTGCAGCTCTCCGCGGCCCTGACCCCGACGCCGGCCGGTAACGCCGAAAACAATCTCGCCGACGGCGCCACGCAGCTCAACAATGGGGCGGTCCAGCTCAACAGCGGCGCCGCACAGCTCGACGCCGGGGCTGCCCGACTCGACGCGGGTACCGCGAGTCTGGCGGCTGGCACTGATCAGCTCAAGGGCTACCCGGGTGCCGGAAACGATCCCACCAAGGGAACAGGAACCGCAGCATTGGCCCAGGGACTGCAGCAGCTCGCCGATGCCGCCAACGGAGTCCAGGGAGTGGTGCCCCTCGCAGTGCTGAGGGCCCAGATCAATGCCCTCAACGACGGCGCACATCGCCTTGATGCCGGAGCCGCGCAATTGCAGGCGGGAGCAGGCCAGCTCCAAGCCGGGGCGGGGCAACTGCACGACGGCACCGGAAGGCTCGCCGACGGCACGGGGAAACTGGCGGCAGGAACCGGAAAGCTGACGGCCGGCTTCGCGACGCTCGCCCAGAAGCTCAACAGCCAGGACCCGGCCTCTCCTGGCGTGGTTCTGGGAACCCAGATGCTTGCCGATGGAACGGCAAAGATCCGCGTGGGCATGGACGGCGTTCCGGGCGACCCGGAGCATCCGGGGCTCCTCAAGGCCACGGCCAGCATGACGGATGGAACGTCACGATTGGCGTCGGGCACGGAATCGCTGATGGCGGGCATCAAGGGCAGCCCCGCCGATCCCTCCTCCCCCGGTCTTCTGGACGGCTCCACGGCACTGGCCGCGGGTGCCTCGAAGTTGTCCGAAGGAAACGCCAAACTGGCTGCGGGCTCGGCCCAGCTGTCTACCGGAGCCGACAAACTCGCGGACGGGAATGCCCGGATCGCGGCGGGCACGGCAGAACTCCATCAGGGGGCCGCGGCGGTATCGCCGTCGAGCATGGCTGAAAAGTCAGACACCGGTGCGGCGCTCGGACTTGTGGGGGTCCTGGGTGCCGGCTCCGTGGGCGCGTTTGTTTTCCTTCGGAAGTTCCGGCTCGGCGTGTAGTCGCCGAAGCCAGCCACCGTTCAGGCGAACGGCAAGGTTCAGGCGAGCAGCCGCGACAGGGAATCTATTTCGTGGCCGGAAAAGTCGGACATCGCCTCACCTGTGCGGTTCAGCCAGACGCCTTGCAATCCGGCCGCGGTGGCGCCGTCGGCGTCGAGCAACCGGTTGTCGCCGACGAAGAGCGTCTCGGCCGGAATCGTGCCCAGGCGGCGGACCCCCTCGAGGTATATGGCGGGGTCCGGCTTGGGCACACCAACGGTGTCCGTTCCCACAAGCACCGTGATCCGCGCGAGTCCTGCGCTGTCGAGTTTGACCCGCTGGTAATCGTGGACGTTATTGCTCACGGCGCCATAGGGAATGCCGGCGGCATCCAAAACGTCAAGCACGGGAAGTACGTCGCTGAAGGCCCTCACATAGCTGGGCTGCAGGCGGGAGTAGTCGCTGAGCCATGTGTGGGAGTCCTCGCCGCCAAGTTCGACGCCGAAATGCCCTAGCGCCGCGCGGCCACGCAGGAGTCGCTGCTCGTTGAACGTTAACTCGCCTGCGAGGTAGCGGTCATAGAAATGCGTCGTTTCGTGAGTGAATATCCGTCCGAATTTCTCCCACCCGGCCTTGTCCAGGCCGGGCAGGAGATGTTCGCTGACGTCACGCAGCGCCGTGGTCATGGCGTATTCGAGATCCACCAGGGTGTCGTCAATATCGAAGAGGACACCCCGGACCGTGCCGAAGGATTCCTGAAGTGCGCTGATCACGGCGAGCCTGGACTAGCCACGGAACGCGCGCAAGCGGGTGAGCGAGGAGTCCTTGCCCAGGATGACCATGGATTCAAAAAGCGGTGGCGAGATGCGGCGGCCGGAAATGGCCGTGCGCACGGGTCCGAACGCAAGGCGCGGCTTGATGCCGAGGTCCTCCACCAGGGCCTGCTTGAGCGCCGTCTGGATGCTTTCTGCGGTCCAGTCCTCCACGGGTTCCAGGGCGGCCAACGCAGCGTCCAACACCTCGGCCAGGTTTTCGGGAAGACCCTTGCGGGCATCGTCCGCGACGTCGATCTGGCCGTCCTGCTTGAAAAGGAAGGCGAGCATCTCGGGTGCCTCGCCCAGAAGGGTGATCCGTTCCTGGACCAGCGGCGCGGCCTCTTCGAGAATCTCTTCCTGGCGCGGGGTCAGGATCTCCCCCACGAAACCGGCAGCACGGAGGTAGGGAACGAGCCGCTCGCGGAAGTCATCAGGGGTGAGCATACGCACATGCGTGCCGTTGATCGCTTCGGCCTTCTTGATGTCGAAGCGCGCCGGGTTGCCCAGGACATCGTGGATGTCGAAGTTGGCCACGAGCTGCTCCACGGTGAAGATGTCCTCGTCGGCGCTCAGGGACCAGCCCAGGAGCGACAGGTAGTTGAGCAATCCCTCGCGGATGAAGCCTCGCTCGCGGTGCAGGAAAAGGCTCGATTCCGGATCGCGTTTGGACAGCTTCTTGTTCCCCTGGCCCATGACGTACGGAAGGTGGCCGAACTCCGGCATGTATTCGGCGACGCCGATGGCGTACAGCGCACGGTAGAGGGCGATCTGACGCGGAGTCGAGCTAAGCAGGTCCTCGCCGCGCAGGACGTGCGTGATGCCCATGAGGGCGTCGTCGACCGGGTTCACCAAGGTGTACAGCGGTGCACCATTGGCCCGCACCACGGCAAAGTCTGGCACGGAGCCCGCCTTGAACGTGATCTCCCCGCGCACGAGGTCATTGAAGGTCAGGTCTTCGTCCGGCATACGCAGGCGCAGCACGGCCTGGCGGCCCTCGGCCTTGTACTGGGCGAGTTGCTCCTCCGTCACATGGCGGTCGAAGCCGTCGTAGCCGAGTTTGGGATCCCGGCGGGCAGCCCGATGCCGGGCTTCGATTTCGTCAGGAGTGGAGTACGACTCATAAATGTGACCGCCGGCCTTGAGCTTGGCGATGACGTCCTGGTAGATGTTGCTACGCTGCGATTGACGGTACGGTTCATGCGGTCCACCGACCTCGACGCCCTCGTCCCAATCGATGCCGAGCCACTTCAGCGCATCAAGCAGCTGATGGTAGCTTTCCTCGCTGTCGCGGGCCGAGTCAGTGTCCTCGATACGGAAAATCAGCTTGCCTCCGGTGTGCCGGGCGTAGGCCCAGTTGAAGAGGGCCGTACGGATCAATCCGACGTGCGGGGTTCCCGTGGGCGAGGGGCAGAACCGGACGCGGACCGGGGTTTCGGCGTTCACCGCAGGAATTGACGAAGAAGATGAAGAGTTCGACGCAGCAACAGTAGTCATAATGGTTCCAACTTTACCGCCTGCTCCATGCCTGTTTTCGCCTGCTGCTTGACCGGCGCCGAGCAGCAGGCGGACCGTCACGCCTTCAGCGGCGGACTACCGGATTGGACAAGCGGCCGATGCCTTCGATCTCGATCTCGTAGCGATCGCCCTCCTGGACCAGGCCGACGCCGGCCGGAGTACCGGTCATGATGACGTCGCCGGGCAGCAAAGTGAATGCTTGCGAAACGATCGCCACGAGTTCACGCACGCTGCGGATCATCTGATTGGTGCTGCCGTCCTGGCGAAGTTCGCCATTGAGCCAACCCTTGATGGCCAAATCCTCGGGGTCGAGCTCGGTCTCGATCCACGGACCCAGGGGTGCGGAGGTATCGAAGCCCTTGGCACGCGCCCACTGCAGATCCGTTTTCTGGACGTCGCGGGCCGTGAGGTCGTTTCCGCAGGTATAACCGAAAATGACATCGTCCACGCGGTCTTCGGGCACGTCCTTGCAAATGCGGCCGATGACGACGCAGAGTTCCGCCTCGAAGGAAACTTCCTCTGAGAACTCGGGCAACACAATGGGGTCGTTTGGGCCAACGACGGCCGTGTTCGGCTTCAGGAAGAGCAGGGGATGCTGCGGAACTTCATTGCCCAGTTCCCGGGCGTGATCAGCAAAGTTCCGGCCGACGCCGATCACCTTGCTGCGCGGAATGATCGGTGCCAGCAGGCGCACGTCTTCGAGCTTGTGGCGGACCGAGGTCCGTTCGACGCCGTTGAAGAAAGGATCGCCGTGAATGACAGTGATGACTTCACTGCCGGGCTCACCTTCGACGACGCCGTAGACGGGATCAGAATCAACAACAAACCGAGCGATACGCATGGTTTCTAGCGTACAGTCCGCAAGCGGTCGGTTAGCGCGGCCGGTACGCGCCCCAACTGCGGACAGTGTCCGCTAACTGCGCAGATAGTCCAATTGCGCGGCAACCGAGGTTTCCGCGGCCCAGCGCACGGAAGGATCGACGTCGGGATACACGGCATCGGTGACAGCCTGGACCTCGGCCTCCGCCCCGAGTCGTGCGAGGGCCTCACGGATCTGGTCCAGGCGCATCTCCCTGTGGGCGCGATACTCCCGGCACACGGCGTCCACCGCCGGCAGGACCGGCCCGTGCGCGGGCAACAGAGTTGCCGGACCAAGCCCTTCGAGCGTGTCGAGGCTCGCGAGGTAATCCCCTAGCCTGCCGTCGGGATAGTCCAGGACCGTGGTTCCGCGTCCCAGTATCGTGTCGCCGCTGAGCACAGAGCCGTCAGGCCCGTCGCCGGGAAGATGGAAGCACACTGAATCAGAAGTGTGGCCCGGCGTGGCCAGGACGTGGATCTCCACCCCGGCTGCCTTGATAACCTCGTCACCGCGGAGCGGCTCGCCACCGTGGCAGTGCGCCGGGTCCGCCGCACGGACGGGTGCGCCGGTGAGTTCGTGAAAGCGCGCGGACGCCTCGGTATGGTCCTTGTGGCGGTGGGTGATAAGAACTAGCTCAACCGTTCCGCTGGCGGCCAGGACGGCGAGATGCATCTCGTCGAGCGGCCCGGGATCAACGACGACCACTCCGGTAGCGTCCGGGGCGGCAATGACGTAGGAGTTGGTTCCATCGAGGCTCATCGGCCCCGGATTGGGTGCCAACCGTGAGCGGGTGAGGAAACTGGTGTTCTGGAAAAAGGCGTCATTGACCGGATTCACGATTCCATCTTGGCACATGTCACAAGGCCGGCTGCCCAAGTTGGAGCAGTTGCACAGCGAGCAAAGCCGGCACACGACGTAGCATGGTGCCAAGGCGTCAGCACAAGCCCAGTCGATGAACGGATCGCCGGCAGGGCTGATTTACAGCTCGGATTGCCTTGAATGGATGCAGAGGAGTGGTCGAATTGTTGCGGACTCAAATCCCTCGAAGAGGACTTCTCTGGACCACGACGGCGATCGCAACCGTTTGCCTTTCCGTTCTCGCCACCCTTAATGCTTGTTCGTCCGACGCCGGACCCCGCGCTGCCGCGTCCGCAAAACAGCCAACAGTCGTGATCATCGGAGATTCCCTCAGTACCGGACACGGCACGTCACCCGCCGACGCGTGGCCGAACCTCATCGAGAACGATCCTGTTTTTCAACAGTTCCAGGCAACCATCGTCAATGCGGCACAGGATGGAAGCGGTTATGTCAGCGTCGGCGACGACGGATCGACCTTCGGTTCCCAAGTGGACGGGGCAGTAACGGACTCCACGCGTTTGGTGGTGTTCTTTGGCTCCGAAAATGACATGGGTGCTGCCCCGGGAGAGACCCAAGTTGCAGCCGCTCGGGCCTTTGCGTCGGTCAAGGTCCGGGCTCCCCGCGCCGACGTCCTGGTGATTGGTCCACCGTCGTATACGAGTACGCCGGAATCGGAAAGACTCGAGATACGGGACCAGGATAAAGCCGCCGCCCAGCAAGCAGGCGCCAGATTCGTGGATCCGATTGACCTCGGCTGGATCATGGAGGATACCGAGAACCTCATCGGGCCCGACGGCGACCACCCCTCCGAGGCCGGTCAGAAGTACCTGCAGGCCAAAATGGAAGCACTCATCGAACCACTGATTCAAAGGCCCCAGCCCCAGTAACCCCAGCCCCTGGCCTCCGGCCAGCCGACTGTTCCCCGGTGAAACGCCGACGGCGGCCTTCCCACCGAAGTGGGAGGGCCGCCGTCGGGCATTGCGGAAGCCGCCAAGCCTTACGCGAGGCGGGTGAGCCAGCCGTGCTTGTCCTCAACCGTTCCGGTCTGGATGCCGAGCAGCTCCTGGCGGATCGCCATGGTGGTCTCGCCTGCCTTGGCGTCCTCGGAGCCGATGAACTCGGTCTTGTCCTTGAGCACGCCGATGGGCGTGATGACGGCCGCGGTTCCGCAAGCGAAGACCTCGGCGATCTCTCCTGTTGCCACGCCTTCCCGCCACTCGGCGAGGGTGATCTTACGTTCGGAAACCTCGCGGCCCATGTCCTTGGCCACCTGGATGACGGAGGACCGGGTCACGCCTTCAAGGATGGTTCCTGTGAGCGCCGGAGTGACCAGCGAGCCGTCCTTCATAACGAAGAAGACGTTCATGCCGCCGAGTTCCTCGATGGCGTCGTCATTGAAGTGGTCCAGGAAGAGGACCTGCTTGCAGCCGTTCTCCTCGGCTTCCATCTGGGCGATCAGGGAGGCAGCGTAGTTTCCACCACATTTGGCAGCACCGGTGCCGCCACGGCCGGCGCGGGCGTATTCACGGGAGATCCAGATGGACACCGGCTTGAGCTCGCCGCCGAAGTAGTTGCCGGCCGGAGACGCGATGACCCGGAACGAGACCTCGCGGGCGGCGCGGACACCCAGGAATGCCTCTGTGGCGATCATGAACGGGCGCAGGTAAAGGGCTTCGCCGTCGCCCGACGGAACCCATTCCTTGTCCGCCTGCACAAGTTCGCGGATGGCGCCGAGGAAGTATTCCTCGGGCAGTTCCGGGAGAGCCAAGCGGCGGGCCGACTTGTTCAGGCGGGCGGCGTTGGCCTCGGGACGGAAAGTCCAAATGGAGCCGTCGGCGTGGCGGTAGGCCTTTAGTCCTTCGAAGATCTCCTGGCCGTAGTGCAGCACTGCCGCCGAAGGATCCAGGGAAATCGGCCCGTAGGCCTCGACGCGGGCACTGTGCCAGCCGCCCTTGCCCTCGGTGTCAACGCTGTAGTCGACGATGACAGTGTTGTCGGTGAAGTAGTCGCCAAATCCCGGGTTTGCCAGGATCGTCGCACGCTCCTCAGCAGATTTCGGGGTCTCCGAGAGCTGCTGGCTGAATTCGACGCCATGGGCAGTCTGAGTCATGTTTCCTCCAGTCGGCCACCTGGCAGTGCGAACCATCTCTTGGAGGATATGGTTCAGCGACGGACCACGGCAGCAGGTAAATAATTCAAGTAAAGCTTACGCCCGGGTGCAGACCCTAAAGTGCCAGTACAGGCCCTAAAGTGCGGCTGCGATAGCGTCGCCGATGGCCGCGGTGCTGCGGGTTTCGCCGCGGCGGCTTTCGATGTCAGCCACGACGGCGGCTTCGATCCTGCGGGCGGCTGTGGTGTAGCCGAGGTGGTCAAGCAGCAGGGCTGCGGACAGGATGGCGGCGGTTGGATCCGCTTTCTGCTGGCCTGCGATGTCCGGGGCGGATCCGTGGACGGGTTCGAACATGGAGGGCGCGGTGCGGTCCATGTTGATGTTGCCCGAGGCCGCCAGGCCGATGCCGCCGGTGATTGCCGCGGCGAGGTCCGTGATGATGTCGCCAAAGAGGTTGTCGGTGACAATGACATCGAAGCGGGAGGGGTCGGTCACCATGAAGATCGTGGCGGCGTCGATGTGCAGGTAGTCGTGGGTGACCTCGGGGAATTCCTTGGCCACGGCCTCAACGGTGCGCTTCCACAAGTGGCCTGCGAAGACCAGGACGTTGTGCTTGTGGACGAGGGTGACATGCTTGCGCGGACGCTCGCTAGCGCGGCGGAAGGCGTCCCGGACTACGCGCTCGACGCCGTGGGCCGTGTTAAGGGATACCTCGGTGGCGACCTCATGGGGGGTCCCTCCGCGCAGCGTACCGCCGTTGCCGACGTACGGACCCTCGGTGCCTTCGCGGACCACGATGAAATCGATGTTGCCGGGGTTGGCCAGTGGGCTGCCCACCGTGCCATAGAGCCGCGAGGGGCGCAGGTTCACGAAGTGGTCCAGGCTGAAGCGGAGCTTGAGCAGCATCTCGCGTTCGATGATGCCTGAAGGAATGCGGGTGTCCCCCGGGGCCGCGCCGACAGCGCCGAACAGGATGGCATCGCGGGTGCGCAGATCGGCCAGGACCTCGTCGGGGAGGGTTTCGCCGGTTTCAAGCCAGTGCTGGGCCCCAAGCTTGTATTCGGTCTGCTCCAAGGTGACGCCTTCTTCGGCGGCAACCTTTTCCAAGACCTTGAGGGCTTCGGCAATGACTTCGGGGCCAATGCCGTCGCCGGGAATGACGGCCAGGTTGATCGTTGCGGCGGGTTGCGTTGCACTCATGTTTTCAGACTGCCAAGGCATCCACATTCTGGTCAAAATCGTCTCAGCATTTGAACTCTCGGGAGCAGTTACCGGCCGGGAACGGGTGAAGCAACCACGGCGACATTCTTGCCCCAGAGATCCTGTGTGTAGCAGCTGATCAGGACCAGGCGGTTGGGCACCGCCGTCCAGATGGGACTGTCCTTCAAAGTCGATTTTGTGTACGTCGTGACGGACTCGACTTTGTATGTCATCGCTCCCGTTGCCGTGGCAACTTGGAGCTCATCCCCCGGGGCTGCTGCGTAGCTGAGATGGTTGAACGGCGCGTCGAGGCCTTCCCAACTGTGCCCGATCACGTACGTGGTATTCGTCGATCCCGCCCCCGGGGTTCCGAACGGACTGAGCCAATATCCATCCATCGTCTCCGGCGGCTCAATGCTGTGCCCGCCAGTTTCAGCGGGATCCGGTTGCAGCGGGTGAACCGCCACATTCAGGCCAGCCGCCGGGTAGGTAATCTGCAATGGAGCCGACGCCGCAGGCAGCGGCATTCCCGCCCTGGAGGCAGGTGCGCCCACTTCCGCGTGGTTCGCGGCGGGCTTGATCGGGGGAGCCGACGACGAAAGCAGCGGCGTTCCTGCGTCGAAAGCGGCAGGATTCCCTGGGCCGGATGCACCGTAGACCAGCCAGGACGCAAGCAGCCCCCCGACGCAGATCGCCAACAGGAGAAGATCCCTGGAACTGATCACCAGGCCACGGATGCCGGCTGTGCGAGGCTGCCGCGCGTAGCGGTGACGTGCCATGATCACTCCCGGAGACGGTTAAACAGGTGGATGGGTGCCGCGCATCGTATTGCGGCACCCACCGGGGTTTGCCTAGCGCTCGGCCTTCCGGGCCCGCACACCGCTCCTCAGGACTACAAACGCGGCCACTGCACTGAAGAGACCAGTCAGGCCGGCTAGCCAACCGGGGATCCCTGCGTCCGCCTTCCCGCCAACGGCCGTCTGGACGTTGTAGCCCACATTCGTTATCGCGGCGTCCGGCGCGGCTGCGGCACCGGACGCAGCCGGAATGACAACTGCAGGCACGGGCGCTGCCGGAGCGGCGACGGGTGGAACCACAGGGGGAACGACACGAGTGACGACCGGTGGGGCCACCGGTGGAGCCACCGGCGCCACCTGCTCCACAGGACCCACCGGGTTCACCGGCGGGCTGGTCACCGGCGGACTGACCACCGGATCCACCGGATCCACCGGCGGACTGGTCACCGGCGGACTGACCACCGGATCCACCGGCGGGCTGGTCACCGGCGGACTGACCACCGGATCCACCGGCGGACTGACCACCGGATCCACCGGCGGGCTGGCCACTGGCGTGCTGACCACCCGGCAGCCGGCGTTAAGGATGGCGATGTTTTCCGGGGTGAGGTTTTGCCCGTTGGGCATAAGGGCGCCTGCGTTTGCAGGAACAATATCGTTGGTGTCGGCGACATGCGCGGACAACGCCGCCAAGCTGATCGTCACTGCGACGTATGGGTTCGACGCCGAATGCGTGGCGTGGCAGATGGTGATCTTGTCTGAGGGCGCAGCGTTCGCCGACACCGTGGCACCCAGCAATCCCAGGCCCACGACCCCCATAGTCGCAATAGTCCGTTTCATTTCGGTCCCTCCAACCACATAAGGTTCGAGCTGACCAGACCTTGCGGAGTAACCGTCTTCGAGACCCTGGAAAGACAAGTACGGGAACCTCAACCAGCGAGATGAATCTTGACAGTTACTCCCCAGAAAGTGTCATCAGTTCGCTTGCTTTTCAGGCTAGGTTTCGTTCTCCTGATTAACGCGAGTGACGGGTACGCGTTAACATGCGGGAGCCAGTGCGCTTTGTCCCGGCTACTACCTGCTCCGGGTGGGTCACCACTTGTCAACGCGATGGCACCACTCGGAAATCCAGCGGCCCGCCGGATCCGCCTCCTGACACCGACCGGTCATGGAACGGGAAAGGAACACCCCCTCACCCGGTGAGGTGAGGGGGTGTCACGCACCGCAAAATGAGCGAGCGTTCCGGGAAAGGGCCGTATAGGTGCGCGAGCGTTTGGTCTTACGGCACCAAAAGTGAGCGAGCGTCTAAGTCTCGGCGGGCTCCTCGTAGCGGGGGAAGACCGGGGCCGGCGCCGGGAGCTGGGTGCCGGGGACGATCGGAGTTCCGATGGCAGCGAACTGGCGGGCCTCGCCTTCGGGCTGTCCCAGCGCCTCAAGCAGCTTGGCTGCCGACGTCGGCATGATCGGTTGGGCGAGGATCGCTACGATGCGGACAACTTCCAACGTGACGTACAGAACCGTGTTCATGCGCTCGACGTCGGTCTTGCGCAGCACCCACGGGGCCTGCTCGGCGAAGTAGGCGTTGGTGTCACCGAGCACGGCCCAGATTGCCTCGAGGGCACGGCTGAATTCCTGCTTCTCGAAAGCAGCGCGGGCCACGTCCAGCAGTCCGCCGGCCTGGGCCAGCAGCGCGGAATCCTCGGCCGACAAATCGCCGGGAACGGGAACCTTGCCTTCGCAATTCTTGGCCACCATGGACAGCGAACGCTGAGCCAGGTTGCCGAAGTTGTTGGCAAGGTCGGCGTTCATGCGGCCCACGATTGCCTCGTGGTTGTAGCTGCCGTCGGCGCCGAAGGGCACTTCGCGGAGGAAGAAGAAGCGCACCTGGTCCAGGCCGTACTGCTCCACGAAATCCTTCGGAGCCACCACATTGCCGAGGGATTTGGACATCTTGACGCCATTGTTGGTCAGGAAGCCATGGATCATGACCCTCTTGGGCAGTTCCAGGCCGGCGCTCATCAGGAACGCGGGCCAGAAGATCGCATGGAACCGGGAAATATCCTTGCCAATGACGTGGACGTCCGCCGGCCAGAACTTACGGAACGCCTCCGATTCGGCATCGGGGTAGCCGACCCCCGTCAGGTAATTGGTCAGGGCATCAACCCACACGTACATGACGTGCTTGTCGTTCCCCGGTACCGGGACACCCCAGTCGAAAGTTGTCCGGCTGATGGACAAGTCCTGCAGGCCCTGCTTGACAAAGCTGATGACTTCGTTGAAGCGGTACTGCGGGGCGCCGAATTCCGGCTGCTCCTCGTACAAAGCCAGCAACTTATCCTGGTAAGTGGACAACCGGAAGAAGTAGCTCTCCTCCGCGGTCCACGTCACTTCGGTGTCGGTACCGCGCGAGTAACGGACGCCGTCGTCCTTCAGGACAGTCTCATCCTCGGTGTAATAGGCTTCGTCGCGGACCGAATACCAGCCCTCGTACTTGGACAGGTAGATGTCCCCCTTGGCTTCCATCTTCTTCCAGATGGCCCGGGAGGCAGCGTAGTGATCTTCATCCGTGGTGCGGATGAAGCGATCGTACGAGATGCCCAAGGCAGCGTGTGCGGCCTTGTAGATTTCGGCATTCCGGTCCACGAGTTCCTTGGGGGTGATGCCTTCCTTTTCCGCCGCCTGGGCAATCTTCATGCCGTGCTCGTCCGTACCGGTCAGGAACATCACGTCGTAGCCGTCGAGGCGCTTGAACCGGGCCATCGCGTCGGTGGCAATGTACTCATAGGCATGGCCGATGTGCGGCTCGCCGTTCGGGTACGTAATGGCAGTGGTGATGTAGAACGGGGGTTTTTCTGGAGACGTCACTCTACGAAGTTACCTTCTCTTGGAGATGGAAAGACCGGACCGGCCGCATATGACGGCCGGTCCGGAAGCATCGGCTACTAGATCAATTCAGTCAGCGTATCGCTGAGCCGGACCAGCTCGTGGTCGTGCGACGCCACCAGCACGGCAATACCGTCGTTGGTGGTGTCCTTCAGGATGCTGATGATGCGGTTGGCAGAGGTACGGTCCAGGCTGGCCGTGGGCTCGTCCACCACCAGGACGCGGGTGCCCAGGATCAGGGCGCGCGCGATGGCAACACGCTGGCGCTCACCGCCGGACAGCTGCGCCGGACGGTGGCGCATGCGCCGGCCCAATCCGACCAGGTCCAGCAGGTCCTTGGCCATTTCGGTGCGCTGCTCCACTTCGCCGTCGGGAACGGCCGGCAACAGCACGTTCTCCAAAGCACTCATGCCATCGATCAACGCACCGCCCTGGTCCACGTACCCGATCAGGGCGCGGCGGCGGTCGGCGATTTCGTCGTCGCCCATCTTCTCGAGGGAGTCGCCTTCCCAGAGGACCCGGCCCGACGTCGGAAGCGTGAGTCCCGCGCCCACCGTCAGGATGCTGGTCTTGCCTGAGCCGCTTCGCCCCGCGATGCAGTGCATCTCGCCGGCATGGAGGGTGAGGCTGAAGTCCTCGACGACCGTGACCGGCTCGGCCCCACCCTTGTCCCCGCCATAGCGGATGGTGATGTTGCTCAACTGCAGGGGCGTAGCGTGGTCCGCCGCCCTGACGATGGTGTTGGCGCGCGTCTGGAACGACTCGTCGGCGGATTCCGTGGTCGAGGTCAGATCGGGATTGAGATTGTCAGTCATTTGACCACTTTCGTTGCAATGGGAATCCAGCAAAGTACGGCCAGCACTCCGGCCAAGGCGGCCCATAGTGCTGCATAGGGAGCGAGCAGCAGGCCTATGCCCAACGCCCCTAGGACGCCCAGGATCAGGGCCACAGCGCCGACCAAGGCATTTTCGAAGAATCGGACCTGGCCCAGCATGTCCGGGTTCCAGCCCATGGCCTTGAGCGTGCTGAGTTGCTCGCGCCTGGCCTGGAGTTCGAACCGACCTGTGACCAAGGTCAGCACGAGGCCCACGAGAACCCCGCTGACTGCCAGGATGACACTCGGCAGGGCGACGGCGGCTGACGCCAGTCCGCTGAGGGCGCTTGCTCCCGCTGCGCGTGGGATGTCGATGAGCAAGGCGATCAGGGCACCAACGGCCGCTCCGAACACGCCCACGGCTACGGCCAGCGACACTGAGCTGAAACGGTGGGTGACCAGTTGGCGGTACGCAAACGTTAGCGGCGAATCCACGGCGATGAGGCGTTCATCGTGTTGTGGTTCCTGGTCCACGACGTCCCGGTGCCGCAATTGCTGGGCCGCGATGTAGGCGGCAGCAGAGTAAAGCACCAACACAGACGCGGAAACAATGACCGTTGCCAGGTTCCAGCTCAGAAGGCTCAACGCAATGCCTGCCAGGGCAACGATCGCCGCACCGATACCGAATTCCTCGAGGACCCAGCTGCGGATCTTCCTTTGGGTCCAGCCCATGGCCCGAAGGATCCCGGCTTCGCTTCGTCGTTGACGGATGTAGCTGACGGTGGAAGCGCCTGTCAGCAAGGTGGCTCCGCACAGCGCCAGGAAGAGAAGGGTGATGTTGGTGCCGGTCAGCGAGCCGGAGACGGCATCTGCCGCATCCTGCCGGACCCACGACTGCTGGACCGTGCCGAGTGCGGACTCCTTGCCGGCGTCGTCCTTGGAGTAACCGGGGACGAAGATGTTGGCGTCCTGACGCGCAGAACCGGCCACAACCGTTGCTTCGAGTCCCAGGTCGCGGATCCGGGCTGCGAGCTTGTCGACCTCCGGCTGAGCCTGCTTCCAGTTGCCGGCGGCACTTGCGCGAACCCGGACGGCATCGATCACGTTGGCGTTGGTGTTGTATCCGCGGGCCGCGGCAAGGCCGTAGTAGTCGGTGATGGCACCGGCAGACTGGCTCACCAAGCCCGTGGCGCTCAGCGAGGGCTTGAGGCCTTTGGCCGCGGTGTCATTGCCTGAGGCGTCCTTCTGGAGCGTCATCGGGGCGGGGTCGTAGCCACCCAAGGGCAGCTTATTGACGTCGCCTGCTGCTTTCTGGATTTGGGCAGGATCAAATGTCCCGTAGACCATCGGCAAGGGAGTGGCTGGCTTGGATCCGGTAGGAAGGTTCTCACGGTACGAGCGCTCATCGACGGGCTTGCGTTGGGCCTGGTCCACGATCGCCCCAAAGGCCGACTTTTCGGGCAGCTTGTTGACAGTCACCCAGTCACCCGGCGTGGCGGACTTGCCGACGGCGCCATTCGCGGAGGTGTCGCCATCCTTGTACTTGGGTGCGGCCGCGAAGTCCGTGCTCCACTGGGCAGGCTGGTACAGGCCTTGGCTGAAGTTGCCGGTGTTACCGAGCAACTGGCTGTGGTCGGTGGATCCGGGCCACTGCAGGGCGAACGGCGACTTTGACACGAAGGGCAGGTAATCCTTGTCGAGGGAACGCGAGACAGTGCCGACGTCATTGACGACCTTGCCGGAATCATCGATTTCCTGGATCTTCACCGAATACTTCAGGTCAAGGGAAGTTCCCTGCCGGACGATCAAGGGAATGGCCTGCGAGGCATCCGTGATCTGGCCGGACAACTTGGCCTGCTGGTACTGCGTCATGAGGGGCGCCCAGTATTTGAGCTTGACGCCGAGGAAGTCCGGGCCCTGTTCGAGCTCTTGCTGCGTGGGGCTCTTGGCGAAGAGTTGCTCAAAATAGCGTCCGATGGCGCCAGCGTTGCGGGTGTCGGCCGGCGGTGCCTTTTGCAGAGGTGCAAGGAAGTCGCCGGCCGAGCCGAGGAGGGCACGTTCTGCTGTCGGGTCGACCGCAACCACGGATTCGGTGACCTGGGGAGCCATGGGAAGCGCCACCGAGAGGTTGAAGAGGTTGTGCTCGGAGCCACCTGCAGGTGCAGGGAACTTGATCCCGGTCTCCCCTGCCGGGCCGGCAATGCGGATGCTCTTGCCCCCGGCGGTCTGCTGCTCAATGACTTGGCCCTTGCCCAGGGCGCCTTCAGCGCTGGTCTGGAAGAGGGTTTGCTGGGACACTCCGTCGGAGCTCACGGCAGAGGCTGTCAGGCGGTACTTCTTGGGCTGGGCGGGAAGGACGGATTCCGGCGCGGGCCACTTCTTGGTGTCAGTTCCTGTGGGGTCTCCCGCAGTGGCACCACCAGCCAGCCCTGCGTTGTAGCCGAGGTAATCCATCGCATCAAGCCGCGGGGTCTCCAGGTTCTGCGTCACCCGGGAGACGAGGCTGATGGGCGCTGCAACGGACGTGCCACCCAGCCCACGGATCTTCTCGAGTTGCTGGAAGCTGATGCCACCCTGGCCGTTGGCGATGTCCGGCTGGATGAGTGCCCCGCCAGCTTTGTTATTCCCGGCTTTGGCTTGCACCAGGATGTCGTACAGGCCCCGTGAGTTCTCATCCACCGTCCGGTTCAGCGCGGCCTGCGACTGGCTCTGGATGAATACGGACAAGCACATGGCGACGATCAAAATGGCCGCGGTCAACAGCAGCACGCGGCTTCTGATGAACCTCTGGACGGCGTTCATAGGGCTCCCTGAGTCCTGGATTGCGGGTGCGCACACGGCTCTCCCTGAAACCATGCCGAGGCAATAGGAATCCATTGGGTGTGTGCAAAAGGTATTGGCCGGCCTGCCGCCGGATCCGAATTTCGGACCAAGCCATTGTAGGCAGACCGGCCAATGATATGTGGCCGATGTGAACTGCGGCACACGATTCTAGCTCAAACGGTTCGGATTCTAGTCCTCCAGATCCACTTCACGAACCATGTCGGCGCCGATGCCGGCCTTGATTGCTTCAAGGACCTGCTGCGGCACGGAAGTGTCGATCGTCAGCAGCGCCAGGACCTGGCCGCCTTCACTCTGGCGGGCCACCTGCATGCCGCCGATGTTGATGTTGTTCATGCCGAGGATGTGGCCGATGGTGCCAATGACGCCCGGACGGTCAGCGTAAGAAACAACCACAAGGTGCTCGCTGATCGGGATTTCGACGTCGTAGCCGTTGACGCCCACAAGCTTCTGGACCTGCTTGGGCCCGGTGAGGGTGCCGGCCACGGAGATCTGGGAACCGTCGCTGAGTGCGCCGCGGATGGTCAGGACGTTGCGGTAGTCCTCAGCCTCCGACGTCGTGATCAAGCGGGTGTTGATGCCGCGCTGCTCGGCGATGACGGGTGCGTTGACGTAAGAGACCTGCTCGGTCACGACGTCGGCGAACACGCCTTTGAGGGCGGCGAGCTCGAGGACCTTCACGTCCAGGCTTGCGATTTCGCCCGCAACTTCGACGTCGATCTGCGTCAGGGACGCGTGGGTCAGTGCTGTGAAGATCCGGCCGAGCTTTTCGATGAGCGGAATTCCGGGCCGAACCTCGGAGGCGATCACACCGCCGGCAACGTTGACGGCGTCGGGCACGAGTTCGCCGGCAAGGGCGAGGCGCACAGACTTTGCCACGGAAACCCCGGCTTTTTCCTGGGCTTCATCGGTGGAGGCACCCAGGTGGGGGGTCACGATGACGTTGTCCATGCCGAAGAACGGCAGGTCGGTGCTCGGCTCCTTGACGAACACGTCGATACCGGCGCCGGCGATCTGACCGTCTTCCAGGGCCTCGTGAAGGGCTTCCTCGTCGATCAGGCCACCACGGGCCACGTTGACCACGTAGGCCGTTTCCTTCATCTTCTTGAAGGCATCGGCGCCCAGCATCCCCACGGTTTCCGGGGTCTTGGGCATGTGGATGGTGATGAAGTCAGACTTCTCCAGCAGTTCGTCCAAGGTGACCAACTTGACGCCGAGCTGGGCTGCCCGGGCCGAGGTGATGTAGGGGTCGTAAGCCAGGATCTCGGTTTCGAAACCCTGGAGGCGGGCAGCCACGAGGGCGCCGATGCGTCCAAGGCCGATGATGCCGATCTTCTTTTCGAAGAGCTCGATTCCCGTGTACTTGGACCTCTTCCACTCGCCGCCCTTGAGGGCGGAGCTGGCCTGCGGGATGTGGCGGGCAAGGCTGAGGATGTGTCCGACCGTAAGTTCGGCTGCGGACACAATGTTCGACGTCGGGGCGTTGACCACCATGACACCGGCTTGGGTTGCGGCCTTGATGTCCACGTTGTCCAGGCCGACGCCGGCGCGGGCGATGATCTTGAGGTTCTTGGCTGCGGCAATTGCCTCGGCGTCCACCTGGGTGGCTGAACGCACCAGGATGGCGTCGACGTCGACGATTGCGGAGAGCAGCTGGGAGCGGTCCGCACCGTCGGTTTGGCGGATCTCGAAGTCCGGACCAAGGGCCTCGATCGTGGCGGGCGAAAGTTCCTCAGCGAGGAGTACTACTGGCTTGGTGCTAGTCACCGGTGACCTCTTTAGCTCTCTTTTTCAGGTGGGGTTTTGGTGAAACGATTCTTTGACGACGAAGGCCGGACCCGGTATACCGGGTCCGGCCTCCATGCCGGGCGGCTTCATTTCGAGCCTATCCCGAACGGCGTTCTGTGTTGAATTGCTACGGCGTCTGCCGCGGCGTCAACGGGTGCCTCTTATTAGCGGGCTGCAGAGCCTTCGACGTAATCCTCGTCCTGCTGCTGCCAGGAGAACAGGGAACGCAGTTCCCGGCCGACACCTTCGATGGGGTGCTTCTCTGCCTTGGCACGCAGCTCCTTGAACTCGACTGCACCGTTGTCCTGGTCGTCAATGAAGCGCTTGGCGAACGCGCCGGACTGGATGTCGGCGAGGACGCCGGCCATGTTTTCCTTGACGCGGGGATCGATAACACGCGGGCCGGAGACGTAGTCGCCGTACTCTGCGGTGTCGGAAACGCTCCAGCGCTGCTTGGCAATACCGCCTTCCCACATGAGGTCAACGATGAGCTTGAGCTCGTGAAGCACCTCGAAGTAGGCGATCTGCGGCTGGTAGCCAGCCTCGGTCAGGGTCTCGAAGCCGTACTGGATCAGCTGGGAGACACCGCCGCACAGGACGGCCTGCTCGCCGAAGAGGTCGGTTTCGGTCTCCTCGGTGAAGGTGGTCTTGATGACACCGGCGCGGGTGCCGCCAATGGCCTTGGCGTAGGACTTGGCCAGATCCCAAGCGGAGCCGGTGGCGTCCTGCTCCACGGCGATGATGTCCGGAATACCGCGGCCGGCTTCGAACTCGCGGCGCACGGTGTGGCCCGGAGCCTTCGGTGCGATCAGGATGACGTCAACACCCTCCGGTGCCTCGATGTAGCCGAAGCGGATGTTGAAGCCGTGTGCGAAGGCCAGGGCCTTGCCGGCGGTCAGCTTGTCCTTGATGGAGTCGTTGTAGATCGAGCGCTGGTGCTGGTCCGGCGCCAGGATCATGATGACGTCGGCCCATTCGGCGGCGTCGGCAACGTTCTTGACCGTGAAGCCTGCGTCCTCGGCCTTGGCGATCGACTTCGAGCCTTCCTTGAGCGCGATGACAACCTCGACGCCGGAATCGCGCAAGTTCAGCGCGTGGGCGTGGCCCTGGGAACCGTAGCCGACAATGGCAACCTTGCGGCCTTGGATGATCGACAGGTCTGCATCGTCGTCGTAGAACATTTCAGTCACTTGCGTAACTCCTTTGAGTGGATTTCTTTGTAGATATTGTCTGTAGTGCGTTGTTGGGCGGCTACGCGGTACCTAAGACGGTGTCTTACTCAGTGTCTTAGGCGCTGCGTAGAGCCCTGTCACTCATGGAGCGGGATCCCCGTCCAACGGCCAAGGTGCCGGACTGCACGATTTCGCGGATGCCGAATGGCTCGAGCACAGAAAGCAGCGCCGCGAGCTTTTCCGGGGTACCGGTTGCCTCGATAACCACCGAGTCCGTGGAAACGTCAACCACTGAGGCACGGAACAAGTCTGCAGCTTGGGTGACTTGCAGGCGTGTCGCGGCATCCGCACGTACCTTGACCAGGATGTGGTCACGTTGCACGGAAGATTCTGGGGTCAGCTCGACAATCTTGATCACGTTGATCAATTTGTTGAGCTGTTTGGTGACCTGTTCGATGAGGTCGCCGTCGGCGTCGACGACGACGGTCATGCGGGAAATCCCGGAGACCTCGGTGGGGCCGACGGCGAGGGAGTTGATGTTGAAGGCGCGCCGGGCGAAGAGGCTGGCCACGCGGGTCAGCACGCCGGGCTTGTCTTCGACCAGAACGGACAGTGTGTGACGGCTCATGGCTAGTCCTCCTCTTCCCATTCCGGGGTCATGTTGCGGGCAACCTGGATCTGGTCGTTGGAGACTCCGGTGGGGACCATCGGCCACACCATGGAGTTCGGGCTGACCACGAAGTCGATGACCACAGGGCGGTCATTGATTTCCAGTGCCTTCTGGATGGTGGCGTCGATGTCCTCGTCCCGCTCGCAGCGGAACGCGGCGCAGCCGTACGCGTCCGCCAGCTTGACGAAGTCCGGGATACGGACGGTGTCGTGGCCGGTGTTCAGGTCGGTGTTGGAGTAGCGGCCTTCATAGAAGAGGGTCTGCCACTGGCGCACCATGCCCAGCGAAGAGTTGTTGATGATGGCAACCTTGATGGGAATCTTGTTGATGGCGCACGTGGCCAACTCTTGGTTGGTCATCTGGAAGCAGCCGTCGCCGTCGATCGCCCAGACCACGCGGTCCGGTTCACCGACCTTGGCACCCATGGCTGCCGGCACGGCATAACCCATGGTTCCGGCGCCGCCGGAGTTCAGCCAGGCATGGGGACGCTCGTACTTGATGAATTGGGCGGCCCACATCTGGTGTTGGCCAACGCCCGCAACGTAGATGCCTTCCGGACCCGTGAGCGCACCGATGCGTTCGATGACCCGCTGGGGGGCACTGAGTCCATCTTCGGGTTCGGTCCAACCCAGGGGGTAGGTATCGCGGAGGTTGTTGAGGAATGCCCACCAACTGTCGAGATCCGGGGTGCCGGATAGTTCGAAAGCGGTCCGGACGGCCTCGGTCAGTTCCGGAATGATCTCCTTGACGGAGCCCACGATCGGAACGTCGGCCACGCGGTTCTTGGAGATCTCCGCGGGGTCAATGTCCGCGTGGATGACCTTTGCATGCGGAGCGAAGGTGCTGAGGACCCCCGTCACCCGGTCATCGAAGCGCGCACCAAGGGTGATCAACAGATCGGACTGCTGCAGTGCGGTGACCGCCGAGACGGTGCCGTGCATGCCCGGCATGCCGACGTGCTGGGGGTGGGAATCCGGGAACGCTCCCCGGGCCATGAGAGTGGTCACCACGGGCGCGCCCGTCAGCTCCGCGAGTTCGCGCAGCTCGGCCGAAGCATGTGCCTTGACCACACCGCCACCTACGTACAAGACGGGCTTGCTTGCCGCGGCGATCAGACGGGCCGCTTCGCGCACCTGCTTGTTGTGGCCGCGGACCACTGGGCGGTAGCCCGGCAGATCGATCTTGGGCGGCCAGGAGAAGGTCATGGTGCCTTGCTGGGCGTTCTTGGCGATGTCCACCAGTACCGGTCCAGGACGGCCTGTGCTGGCGAGGTGGAAAGCCTCGGCCATGACGTGCGGAATGTCGTTGGGGTCCGTCACCAGGAAGGAGTGCTTGGTGATCGGCATGGTGATGCCGACGATGTCCGCTTCCTGGAAGGCATCCGTGCCAATGACGGAAGCCGATACCTGGCCGGTGATGGCGACGAGCGGCACGGAGTCCATGTGGGCATCCATGATGGCGGTAACGAGGTTGGTGGCACCGGGGCCCGAGGTGGCGATGCAGACGCCAACCCGTCCGGTAACCATGGCGTAGCCTTGGGCTGCGTGGCCGGCTCCCTGTTCGTGACGGACCAGGATGTGATTCATCTTGGAGGCCATCAAAGGGTCATAGGTGGGGAGGATCGCGCCACCGGGCAAACCAAAAATATCGTCCACGCCGAGTTCTTCGAGCGAGCGGACAATAGCTTCCGAGCCGGTCATCACCGTTGGGGGTACAACGTTGTTCGGCCCGAGTACAGGAGAGAGAGTTGCAGCATTGTCGACGACGGCGTCAGCCGGACGGTCGACCTTATCCGGAGCTTTGGGGGCTCCAGCGGACTTTGCAGCCATCAGCGAGGGGCTGATCGGCGATCCTTTGCTCATCGGACTCTTCCTTTGGGGATCTTCAATTAGTGAAAGTTACTGCTTGGGTACTGCGTTCGTGCGGGTTCTTGCTGAATGCGCTGTCCCCCGCGGGAAATAAAAAAACCCCTCAGCCTTGCGGCTCTTCGAGGGGTTGCGCGTGACGGTTCGTTACCAGTCGGGCTAGGAGGCCACGCGCTTGGTAAGTACGACAGTGCCCACGGTGGCGCCGACAGTAACGAATGCGATCATGCGTTCAGTGTTCCCTCTTTGTGAGATAAGTGTCAAACGATGAAGATGTCATCTCACTATGTGGACCTCTTTGTCCACGGATTGGTCCTACCCCGGCCCCTCACCCAAGTGACTCGCAGTTGTTGTCGTTATGAGACGGGCAAAGTCAACTGGTCAGAGCAACGCTCGGGTTTAGGCTGCCTGCAGCAGCTGGTTGAGCCGGTTGGCTGGGGTTT
>NZ_JAPFFT010000022.1 GCF_026241105.1 Arthrobacter rhizophilus
CAGAACAACCCGACCCGAAAACAGCGAGATCCCCGCCACGGCGGGGATCTCGCACGTCACGACGGACGTAACTTCGGTCTAGGCATCATGTCCACTGCTCGTGGCCAAGGCTGGACATGCTCCTGGGTGTTTGGTTGGATTCCGGGCTAGTTCAGGGCAGTTTCCCGCACCCGGGCAGGCTTGAAGCTGGCTCCCGCGCCAGGAAAGGACGGTACCTCGATCCGGGCGTGGCTGTGGATCTCGTTGACGGTGGCCTTCGTGTGTTCGGCAATCCGTTCCATGGTTGTCACCCACATCCCGTCCATCGCTTTGACCCGTTCGATCAGTTGTTCCAACGCAACTGCCTTGGACGGGCGGCCCGAGATGAACGGGTGATTGGTCAAAACGAAGCAACTGCCCTGGGCGTGGTGGGCCTCGGCCTCCAGCGTCCACATCTCCAGGACCTTGGCCGGACTCTCGATGACACCGCTACCTGTCACTCCCGGGTAGAACGCGTACTGTTCCCAATCATCCAGCGCCCAATCCACGGGAATCTCCACGATGTCCCGCGCATCATCCTGGGCGACTGCCATGCGGTAGGGGGCATCGCCGTCGAGCAGGCTTGAATCGTAAAGGAAGCCGCGGTCCGCGAGCAGGGCCGGCGAATTCCAGTTGAGCTCCCACCAAGGTGCCCTGTATCCGACCGGCCTGACCCCGGCCACCTTCGCGAGGGCTTCGAGCCCACGGTCCAGGTAGCTGGCCTCGGTGGCGGAGTCGATTCCCTGCATGGGTTCGTGCAGGTAGCCGTGGTGGGCTACCTCATGCCCACCGTCGACGATCCGGCGGACCACGTCCGGGTAGCTCTCCGCCGTGAATCCTGGGATAAAGAAGGTTCCCTGGATCTCCTGGCGCTCGAGGATCTTCAGGAGCCGCGGAACGGCGATCCTCGGCCCGTAGGACTGGTGGCTCATGAGGGACATGCGCCGCGTGCTCGATGAATCGTGGGCGATGGTGCAGGATTCGGCATCTACGTCGAACGTAAAGGACGCTGCGGCCTTGAAACCTTCGGGCCAAGCGATCGGGTGTGCCTCGTCAGGAAAAGAATTGGCGGTCATCGGGTTTCCTTTCAGTCGTTGACCAGATCGGCGACGGCGTCTTCCGCAAGCGGCTGCGACGTCGAAGCCGCGGAGGAAGGCAGCGGAAGATAGCGGGCATGCACCCGTGGGCCCAGTGCGCCGTAGACAGCCGCGGCAACAAGTCCTCCTGCCAACCAGGACAGGTCAATCCCGCCCATGGCTGTGGCGATGGGGCCTTGCATGATCGGCAGCACACCGTACATGAACAGCCAGGTGGCAAAGATGCCCACCAAGAGTGCGGTGATGCCGGCCCAGTTGAAAGCCGGTAGCCGACGGGTGCCCACGGGGTCGAAGAGCCGGCCGACACCCGCCGGATTGCGCTTGTCCACCCAGAAGTAGTGCACCAGCATGATGCCTCCCCACGCGGCCACCCACGCCACAAGCCCACCGAGCCAGGTGCTCAGCGTTGAGGCGAAGTCCTCCTGGAGGATGAAGAACACGACGCCTACCAAGGCCAGGAACCCGACGAAGATGTTCAAGGAACGTCGTTTGGCTTTGATGTCCAAGGCTTGGGCGGCCACCGAGAAGGTGTAGATGTTCAGGATGTTCGTTGCGATGGGACCATGCAGCACCAGGAAGAGCACCGGGATGGCAAGGACGCCGAAGTTGTCGACAATGAGGTGGCCGGGGTCCGCCGTACCGCTCTTCGTTGCCAGGCTGGCGCCAAGGATCCCTAACCACACCACCGGCAGGAATTGGCCGAATACCGAGGCCAGGTACACCTTCCGCTTCGGAACAGACGTGCTGACGAATCGTGAATAGTCGGCTGCGTAGGTGAACCAGGTGATGCCCCAGCCGATGCCGATGACTGTCATCACGGTGGTCATGGCCGCGATCCGCTCGCCGCCTTCTAGGACGGCCCCGGGCGGACCCGCGTAGCCCCAATCGATGTTCATGCCGAACCACGCCACGGCGGACATGGCGATCAGCACCACGATGGTGGGCGGGACGGTCCACTTTTCGAAGGCCGCAATGGCCTTGTAGCCGAACCAAGCGATGATGACCTGGGCGGCCATGATCAGGAAGGCCACCAGGATCTTGGGGCCCACATTCGGCTGCTCCGGGTCGACCAGGCCGAGCTTGCCGAGTAGCGCCATCACCAGATCCAGGATGATCCAGGTGTTGACTGCGCACCAACCGATTCCGAGGAGAGCCTGGATGGCGCTCGGGAGGTAGTTGCCGCGGCGGCCGAAGACTGCCCTGGCAAGGACCATGCCGGTGGCGCCGGTTCGTTGCCCCAAAAGGACAAACAGGCCGAAGAGCGCCATGCCGATCAGGTTTCCCAACACCAGGACAATGACGGTGTCGGCAAACCCCAGTCCGAGCTGGACGCCGAGGGCCCCAAGGACCCAGTTGATGGGGGCAAGGTTTGCGCCTGCCCAGATCCAGAATTGGCCCGCCACGCTGCGGGTACGCGCTGATTCGGGAATGGACTGTAGGTTCTGCTCTACGTCGGTCTGCGCCGTTGCAGCCCCTGGCGTCGCAGTGGATAAGTTCTCATGCATTGGGGGAGCCTCCGTGTGTGAATGGGACTTCTTCAATGTATGTGCCCCACATCACAGCAACAAGATACGATGTGTATGATAGTTCTCCACAATTAGTTACGGAGTGTCATGTCACTACTCCTTGCCGATGCTTTTGAGCACCACAGCCTCAAAGCCGCCGAACCGATCCAGCGGACCGACGTGCCTGAGGCCCTGTCACGGCAACTCCGCTGGGTCCACTCGAGCGAAGTGCTGGACATCGCTCCCCTACTGCGGGGTGGAGAGCTACTTCTGACCGGCGGACAGGCTCTCGCCACCGCCTCGGACGAGCGGCGCGTGGACTACGTCCGCCAGCTGGCGGCCCGCGGCGTCACGGCATTAGCCATCGAAACGGGTCCGCTCCTGCCCGCCATACCGGCGTCCATGCTCGACGCCGGCCAAGACGCCGGACTGCCGGTCATCGAGTTGCGCAAAGTGGTCCCGTTCGTGGGCATTATGCAAGCCATCAACTCGCTTCTCGTCAGCGAATCCGTTGCGCAATTGCAATTCGGAGACGAAACGAGCCATGCCATGGCGGCCGAACTGGCGCACGGAGGCGGGCTGGACCAGCTCCTCTACGTGCTGGCGAGCCGGACGGGTGCCAGCGCCAGGCTCGTTTCGCCGTCGGGCATCACTTTGGGAAGCGCAACGGCCGCTGCCGAGACCGGTCCCGGCAATGTCACCACTGTCGATGTGCCTGTCCGGGGCGTGCTGGCCGCCCGCCTGGAATTGGAAGTGCCCGACGACGGCGACACCAACCTCGCCCGGGTGGCCGGCGAGCGGTGCGTCGATATCCTCGGATTGGCGTTGCTGCAACGCATGCCGCCCGGACTCAAGGAGCTCGCCGGCATAGAACTCATGCGGGCCGTCAGTTCGGGTACCCAGTCTTGGCGCCTCCAGCAGCTGGGACCAGCCTCAGGGTTTCCCTCCAGCAGTCCGGTAGTCGCCGTCGCGGTGCGTTCCCCAGCGGCGGGACAGCTCCGGACACAGCTGGACAACATCCTGCAGGCCTCGTTTCCGCAAAGTGCCAGTTATGCGGACAACGCCGAGTTGATCGCGCTGGCAGCCTTCCCCCCAGGCGCGGCGATGGCTTCGCGGATGACGCTCATGCAGGCCCTTCAGGCCCTGGAGGTCCCGGACGGCTCAGCCATAGCGGTGGGTCCGTTGGCACAGGGAATCGGAGAGGCTCCGTGGTCGCTGGCGGAGGCACGGCTGACGCTCGAGTTCACCCCACGCGCGGGAACCGGGTTGGGAGGCGGGAACGGTGTGCTTGATGCCGAAGACTTCGCCGTCGAGCGCTTGGCGGAAGGAAGCCTGGACCGGGCCACCCGGGAAAGATTCGTGCAGCGGCAGCTTGGCGCCGTCGTCGAGCATGATGCGCAGCGGCGCTCGGACCTGATGCGGACATTGGCGGTGTGGCTTGATACCGGATGTAATACGGCACAGGCGGCACGGGAACTGCACCTGGAACGGCAGTCGATGCACCACAGGCTCCAGCGGATTTTCGAGTTGTGCGGCGGAGACCCGCGTGGCACGGGACGGCTGGCGGCCCTTCATCTGGCAGCCCGTTTGGCCCGGCTTTAGGCGTCGAAATCGTTCCACGATCTCAAGGCGGGATGGCCTGAATTTAGGCTAGGAGTAGGGTGGAATTTGGACGATAGGAGCATTACATGAAGAAAATCCTCATGGTATTGACCAGCGTTTCCGAGATCGGCGATACGGGAAAGAAGACCGGCTACAACGTAGCCGAGGCTGCACATCCTTGGAAGGTCTTCAAGGATTCCGGGCACTTTGTCGACTTCGCGTCCATCCAGGGCGGCCAGCCCCCGCACGACGAGGTGGACTCGAAAGATCCCATTCAGGTTGCCTTCACCGAGGACGAGGCCACACGCGCCGGTCTCTACAACACTGCCCGCGTCGACGTCGTTGATCCCGGCCAGTACGACGCCGTCTTCCTCGTGGGAGGCCACGGCGCCATGTGGGACTTCCCGGACAGCGAAGGCTTGCAGAACCTGGTGGCCAGCGTCTACGACGCCGGCGGTGTGGTCGGCGCGGTCTGCCACGGACCGGCGGGCTTGGTGAACGTGGACCTGGCCGACGGGTTCCGGCTGGTCGGGGGCCGGGAGGTGGCCGCCTTCACCAACGACGAGGAGGTTGCCGCAGGGATGGACAAGGTCATCCCGTTCTTCTTGGCAGACCGGCTTAAGGAACAGGGCGCGATCCACGTCTTCGCTGACGTCTTCGCGGAGAAGGTCGCGGTCGCCGAACGGTTGGTGACCGGCCAGAACCCGGCCTCCGCGGCCGGCGTGGCCAAGGAGATGGAGAAGCTCCTCGCGGAGGTCATCCACCAGGAAAAGGCCGAGGAACTGCACGAGGCGGAGGCCCTGCGTGCAGAGAAGGACGCCAAGAAGGACGCCAAGAAGGCGGCTGCGGCCGGCACTGACCACTAAAGCCCGCAGCGCACCGAAAACCGGCGGCCGCCCCTACGACGGGGCGGCCGCGGCGGCGCCTGAACGGCCCACCCGTTGGTGGGCCGTTCAAACCTACTTGGGCCGTTCAATCCCTACTTGAGCACCACGGTCCTGCTGCCTTGCAGGATCACCCGGCCTTCGCAGTGCCAGCGCACAGCGTTGCTGAGTGCTTTGCACTCGGTGTCGCGACCTGCCGCGACCAGGTCATCCGGACCAAAGGTGTGGTCCACTTCCACCACTTGCTGGGCGATGATCGGCCCCTCGTCCAACTCACCGTTGACGTAGTGCGCGGTGGCACCCACGGTCTTGACGCCTCGCGCGTACGCCTGGTGGTAGGGCTTCGCGCCTTTGAAGCTGGGCAGGAACGAATGGTGGATGTTGATGGCTCGGCCGTCGAGCCTGCGGGCAAGATCGTCGCTGAGGACCTGCATGTAGCGCGCGAGGACCACCAGTTCGACGTCCAGGCGATCGATCAGATCGAGGAGTTGTCCCTCGGCCGCCGCCTTGGTGTCCGCGGTGACGGGTACGTGGAAGAACGGAATGCCATGCCATTCGACGGTCCGCCTGTGGTCCGGGTGGTTGGAGACCACCCCGACAATGTCGATGGGCAGTTCCCCGATGCGCGCCCGGAACAGGAGGTCGTTGAGGCAGTGCTCGAACTTGGAGACCATGATCAGCACGCGCCGTTTGGCCCCGTGGCGTTGCAGCTCCCAGCGCATGCCGAACTTTTCGGCAACAGGCGCGAAGGATTCCCTCAGCGAGTCAATCGTTGACTGGTCCCCGTCCGATGCGAAGTGGATCCGCATGAAGAAGTGGTGATCCAGCTGGGAGTCGAATTGCTTGTTGTCGATGATGTCGCAGCCGTGTTCCAGGAGGAAGCCCGAGACAGCGTGCACGATCCCCCGCGTTTCCGGGCAATCGAGCGTCAGGACATGCTCAACGGTGGTAGCCGGCAGCGCCGCTTCACGTTGCGGGGTGGGTTCATTCTGTGTGACAGTCATGGCTAGCACTCCACTACGTTGACGGCGAGGCCTCCGCGGGAGGTCTCCTTGTACTTGCTTTTCATGTCCGCTCCTGTCTCTCGCATGGTTTTGATGGCTTTATCAAGGGATACTTTGTGGCTGCCGTCGCCGTGCAGGGCAAGGCGGGCGGCGTTGATGGCCTTCACGCTGGCGATGGCATTGCGTTCGATGCACGGAATCTGCACCAGCCCGCCTACGGGATCGCACGTGAGGCCGAGATTGTGTTCAATACCCACTTCTGCGGCATTCTCCACTTGCTCGGGGGTACCCCCGAGCACTTCGCACAGGCCTGCGGCTGCCATCGAACAGGCAGAGCCCACCTCGCCCTGGCATCCGACTTCGGCTCCGGAAATGGACGCGTTGATTTTGAACAGTATCCCGACGGCGGCCGCCGCGAGCAGGAAGCGGACCACGCCGTCGTCGTCGGCTCCGTGCACGAACTTCGCGTAGTAGTGCAGCACCGCCGGCACAATGCCGGCCGCTCCGTTGGTGGGCGCCGTGACAATGCGGCCGCCTGCAGCGTTTTCCTCGTTCACGGCCAGCGCGAACAGGTTCACCCATTCCATGGCAAGCAGCGGATCTGCCGAGCTTGAACCTTGCAATCCGGCGTCCGTGGCGGCAAGCGTCTTGAACAACGACGGCGCCCGTCGCCTGACGTTCAAGCCTCCCGGCAGGATTCCTTCCGCAGCGCAGCCGTTGACCACGCATTCGCGCATGACCGCCCAGATCTGCAGCAGGCGCTCGCGAAGTTCCGCCTCGCTGCGCCATACGAGCTCGTTGGCGAGCATGACATCGGAAATGGACATGTCCTCCCGTGCACAGATGGCGAGCAGTTCGTCCGCCGTCGTGAAGGAATGAGGCAGCACGGTGCTGTCAGCGACTACTTTGTCGTTTCCGGACGCATCACCGTCCACCACGAAACCGCCGCCGATCGAGTAGTAACTGCGTTCGCGCAGCACTTCCCCGGTGTAGTCGAAGGCCCTGAAGGTCATGCCGTTGGGGTGGGCCGGCAGGGACTTGCGTCGGTGCAGGACCACGTCTTCGTCCCAGTTGAAGTCCACGCGGTGGTGTCCGCCGATCCTCAATTCAGCATCAAGGGCGGCGGCCGCTACCTGGTCGTCGGCAGTGGTTGTGTCCACCGTCTCCGGCGCCTGGCCCTGGAGTCCCAAAACCACGGCCTTGTCCGAGCCGTGGCCGCGGCCGGTGGCGCCCAGCGAGCCGAAAAGCTCTGCCTGGACGCGCACCGTTGCCGCGAGTTGCCCGGAGGATTCCAGGCCGTCGGTGAACTGCTTTGCCGCCCGCATCGGGCCGACCGTGTGCGAAGACGACGGCCCGATGCCAATGGAAAACAGGTCAAGCACGCTCAGTGCCATCAGGGGACCTCAGGAGAGGCGAATTCCCTCATGCCGTCGAGCAGCCAGCGGCCCAGGAAGTCGGCGAACGAGGCCCGCGGGAAGATCCGGAAGCTCTCCTCGCCGGTCTTCAGCAGCATCGCCGGGATGTTGCCGATTTCCGTGGCCAGGGCCGTTCCAGCGCGGAATGCGCGGGGGTGCAGGTCCAGCGAACAACCCTTTTCAAGGACGTCCCGGGCGCGGATGCCGGAAAGCTCGAAGGTGGTGCGGTTGGCGGACAAGTCCACAACCTGGCCGGGGTCGTCGCCCAGGGCCTCAACCAGTGCCCGGATAAGGTCTCCACCCAATGAATCGTGGGCCGATTCCGGTGCGATCACCAGGAATTCTTCCGGGCCGAGCCACAGGGTGGTAGCCCTTCCACTCCCGCTGACCTCGCCGCATGCGGCCGGCAGGCCGTCGGTCACGGACGCGAGGCGGGCTCCGGCGTCGGAATCCCTCTCAACCCGGATCCCCACCATGGTCTGGAACGGGATCTCCTTCAGTGTCACGGTTCCGGCCACGGAGCCGGACTCGAAGGTCGGTGCCAGGTGCGACGCCGGGCTGCGGCGTGCCGCACGGAGCGTCTCGGGGTTTGCGCGCTTTGCGGTTTCTGCTGGTGTTGCTGTTTCAGCCATCTTTACGGGTCCCTTCAGCGTCGAAAAGTACGGTTTCTCCCACAACAACGTCCAGCAACTGGTCGCCGACGGAGGCCACCAAGGTCTCGCCGATCCGGTTGCGGCCGTTGGTGATCAGTGCCAGGCCGAAAGACCGGCCCAAGGCGGCACTGTGGTAGCTCGAGGTCACGAAGCCCTGCATCGGCACGGGGCCGTATGCCGGGTTGACCGGAATTCCCTTTTCCACGAGCTGGGTACCTTCCGGAAGACGGAACGAGCCGTCCACCGGCAGGACGCTGACCAGGTGCTTACGGTCAGTGCGGACTGCGTCCTCGCGGCTGTACGAACGCTTGCCGATGAAGTCCTTCGCCTTGGAAACGATCCACTCCATTCCGGCGTCCTGCGGGGTGACGGTGCCGTCCGTGTCCTGCCCGACGATCGGGTAGCCCTTCTCGGCACGCAGTACGTGCATGGTCTCCGTGCCGTACGGAGTGATGTTGAACTCGGTCCCTGCGGCAGCAACGGCTTCCCAGGTGTTGAGCCCGTACCAGGACGGAACGTTGATTTCGTAGGCAAGCTCGCCCGAGAACGAAATCCGGCAAACGCGTGCCTGCACCCCGGAGGCCAGCATGGTCTCGCGGAACGTCATGAACGGGAACGCTTCGGCGTCCAGCCCGCCGTCGGCCGCCAGTTGCGGCGCGACTTTGGCGATCACAGCGCGGGATTTGGGCCCGACGACGGCAATCGTGGTCCACTGTTCAGTCACCGACGTGCACACAACGTCGAGTTCCGGCCACTCGGTCTGATGCCATTCCTCGAGCCAGTCGAGGACCTTGGCGGCGCCGCCGGTGGTGGTGGTCATGAAGTAGCGGCCTTCGTCGAGGCGCAGGGTCACGCCGTCGTCGAAGATCATGCCGTCCGGGGTGCACATCACGCCGTAGCGGGCAGAGCCGGGCGCTAGCTTCTTGAACGCATTGGTGTAGATGCGGTTCAGGAATTCGCCGGCATCCTTGCCACGGATCTCGATCTTGCCCAGCGTGGTGGCGTCCATGAAGCCCACGGACTCCCGAACTGCGGCGCATTCACGGAGCACGGCGGCGTCCATGTCCTCGCCCGCTTGCGGGTAGTACCACGGGCGCTTCCATTGGCCGACGTCCTCGAAGAGCGCTCCCTGGGCAACATGCCAGGGGTGGATAGATGTCACTCGGGCGGGGTCGAACAGCTCGCCCCGCTGGCGTCCGGCCAACGCTGCGAAGGCCACCGGCGTGAACGGGGCACGGTAGGTAGTGGTCCCGATGTCGCCGATACCACGGGATGCCTCGCCGGCCTGCTTGAGGGCCGCGGCGATGACGCCGATGGCGTTGACGCCGGACGTCTTGCCTTGGTCGTTGGCGGTGCTGATGGAGGTGTAACGCTTGATGTGTTCCACCGAGCGCATGCCTGCCCCGGTGGAACGGAGCACGTCGGCCACGGACTGGTCGCGCTGGAAGTCGACGAAGTGGTGGTGCCAGTCCCCCGCGTTTCCGGTCTGGCCTGGTACCAGCCACAACTGGCGGGTGGGGGCGGAGGCGACGGGCCCTTTCGTCTCGGCGGGCACCGTCTGGGTGCTGAACCCCGCGGCGATGGCGGCCGCGGCACCGGCAGAGATGCCTTCGTCGAGGCAATCTCCGAGTTCGTAGCTTCCGCGGCCGGAGCCGACAACCTGCTGGTCCTTGACCACGCTGCTCGGCACAAAGCCGGCCAGGTCATCGTCCCAACGCAGCTTGCCCTGGCGCTGGCTGTGGAGGTGAACCACAGGGCTCCAGCCACCGGAAACCGCAAGCAGATCGCAAGCGAGCCGTTCGACGCCGGAGGTGACTTCGCCGTCGTCGTTGAGGCTGCGGATGGTGACGCCGTCGATCCTGCCGTTTTCC
Source organism: Arthrobacter rhizophilus (assembly GCF_026241105.1). GTDB lineage: Bacteria > Actinomycetota > Actinomycetes > Actinomycetales > Micrococcaceae > Arthrobacter. The sequence continues at coordinate 10,050 of NZ_JAPFFT010000022.1, forward strand.
CCCTGACCGGAGGTATCGGCGACAGCGCTGCCAACGAGCACACGGATACCGCTTTCGACGGCGGCAGCCGCCTTGTCGCTGAGCTTCGGACGGGCGTCGACGACGGCGGCGACCTTGACACCAGCCGCCAACAGGTCCGCGGCCAGCAGGTAAGCCGAATCGTTGGTGGTGCCGATGACAACACGCCGTCCTGCAGCGACGGCGTAGCGGTTGAGATAGCTACGGACCGCCGAGGCCAGCATGATGCCGGGCCGGTCGTTGTTCTCGAAGACGAGCGGACGCTCATGCGCGCCCGGTGCCAGGACCACCTGCTTAGCACGGATGTGCCAAATACGCTGGCGGGAGACTCCCTCCGCGGCCGGGCTGCCGAGGTGGTCCGTACGGTTCTGTGCTGCGATCACATAGTTCGCGTCATAGGAGCCGAAGGCCGTGGTGCGGTTGAGGACAGTGCATTCGGAGGCGGAAACAAGCTCGGCCTCCACGTCCGCAATCCACTCCGACGCCGCTTTGCCCTCGATGACATCGGCGAGTTCCGGGGCCGTGGAGCTGGAGAGAAGCGAGCCGCCGAGTTCGGGCTGGTCATCGATCAGGATGACGCGGGCCCCAGTGCGGACCGCTTCGCGGGCTGCTGCGAGGCCGGAAACGCCACCGCCAACCACCAGGACGTCGGTGTGGACGTATTTCTTGTCGTACTCGGCACGGTCCTCGGCAGGATCCAGCCTGCCGAGACCGTTCAGGAGCTCAACACTGAGCCCGTCCACGAGGGACACGGTGGTCGCGGGAAGCATCGACTCGGCAACATGGCCGGGGAAGCGGGCAGCCACCTTGATCAGGGCGTTGGATTCTTCCACCCCGGCGGACATGATGCCGCGTGGCCGATCCTCGTAGAGGGAGTTGCCGACGCTGATGCGGCCGTTGGCAAGGAGTGCCGAGGAAACGGTGTCGCCCGGGTGTCCGGTGTATTCCTGGCCGTCAACTGTGAACCGCCAGGAGATGCTGCGGTCGATGCGGCCGCCGGTGGCGAGGCGCGCGTTTTGCGGGGTCACTTCGTTGCTCCTTCCGGAGTGGTGGCTGCGGTGGTGTTCACAACGGCGCGTTCCATGTCAGGGCGCGGTTCGCCCATTTTGTAGATGGCCTGGATGTCGTAGCTGACCGTGTCGCGGAGCATGTTGAACCATTGGCGGCAACCGGTGCTGTGGACCCAGCGTTCGGCGAAGGCGCCCTTCGTGTTGTCGCGGTAGAACAAGTACTCGGCCCATTGGCGGTCCGTCAGTGCGTCCGGGTTTTCCGGATACGCCACGTGGGCCTGGCCGCCGTAGTGGAATTCTGTTTCGTCTCGTGGCCCGCAATTGGGGCAGCTGATGAGCAGCATTGTTTGTCTCCTAAATGGCTGCGGCTAGTGGGCGACGGCGGCGGCGCCGTGTTCATCGATCAGGGCACCGGTCTCGAAGCGTTCGAGCGAAAAAGGCTTGTTGAGCTCGTGCGGAGTGCCGGTGGCGATGGTGTGGGCGAAGGTCAGGCCGGCAGCGGGCGTGCCCTTGAAGCCGCCCGTTCCCCAGCCACAGTTGACGAACATGTTCTCCACCGGCGAGAGTCCGACGATCGGTGAGGCATCCATGGTGGTGTCCACAATTCCGCCCCAGGTCCGCAGCACGTGCGCCCGGGCAAAAATCGGGAAGAGCTCGACGGCGGCTGCCATCTGGTGCTCGATCACATGGAAGGAACCGCGCTGGCCATAGCCGTTGTAGGAGTCGACGCCGGCGCCCATGACCAGTTCGCCTTTGTGGGCCTGCGAAACGTAGACGTGCACGTGATTGGACATGACCACTGTGGGGTGGACGGGCTCATGGAGTTCAGACACCAACGCCTGGAGGGGGTGGGACTGGATCGGGAGGCGGAAGCCGGCCATTTCGGCGAGGACCGAGCTGTGGCCCGCCGCTGCGAGGCCGACCTTTTCGGTGTGGATGGTGCCTTGGTTGGTCTTGACGCCCACCACGCGGTTGCCGTCCTTGAGGAAGCCCGTCACTTCGCAGTTCTGGATGATGTCGACGCCGAGTTCGTCGCATTTGCGGGCGAAGGCCCAGGCAACGTGGTCGTGCTTGGCGATGCCGGCCCGGGGCTGGTAGGTGGCACCCATGACCGGGTAGCGGATGTTGTCACTGATGTTCAGGATGGGGCAGAGTTCCTTGACCTGCTGCGGGTCCAGCCATTCGGCGTCGACTCCGTTGAGCTTGTTCGCCCCGACGCGGCGGACGCTTTCGCGGACGTCACCCAGCGTGTGGGCGAGGTTCATGACGCCCCGCTGGCTGAAGAGGAAATCGTATTCAAGCTCCTCGGGCAGGATCTCCCAGAGCTTCAGTGCGTGCTCGTAGATGGCGGCGCTCTCGTCCCAAAGGTAGTTGGAACGGATGATGGTGGTGTTGCGGGCCATGTTGCCACCAGCCAGCCAGCCCTTTTCGAGCACGGCGATGTTGGTCATTCCATGGTTCTTGGCCAGGAAGTACGCGGTGGCCAAGCCGTGGCCACCACCGCCCACGATCACGGCGTCGTAGGAAGCTTTCGGCTCCGGGTTCCGCCACAGGAAATCCGGGTGTTCGGGGAGTTGGTCTGCGCTCACTGGGCTGCTCCAATCATTTCTGCCTCACGTTCGGTGGCCGCGGCGTCGTTGCCACTGCCCTCCTGGGAAAGATGGGGGTAAAGGGGAAACTTTTCTGCCAGGGCGGTCACCCTCGCACGGAGTTCGACGGCGGTGTGGTCGCCAACGGTGCCGTCGCTTGTTGTGCCCGTACTGGCTGCGGCGATCAGCGCCGTCGCAATGATGTCCGCGACCTCCACGAATTCTTTGGCCCCGAAGCCGCGGGCGGCGAGTGCCGGGGTTCCGATACGGAGTCCGGAGGAGATCATCGGCGGCCGGGGGTCGAAGGGGACGGCGTTACGGTTGACGGTGATGCCGATGCGGTGAAGCATGTCCTCGGCCTGCTGGCCGTCCAGTTCCGAGTGGCGCAGGTCAACGAGGACGAGGTGGACGTCGGTGCCGCCGTTGACCACGGAAATTCCTGCTGCCGCGACGTCTTCTTTCAGGAGTCGTTCGGCAAGGAGCTTGGCGCCTTCCAGCACCCGCACCTGGCGTTCCTGGAATTCGGGCTCTGCCGCCATCTTGAACGCGACAGCCTTGGCCGCGATCACGTGCTCCAGCGGACCGCCTTGCTGGCCGGGGAAGACCGCGCTGTTGATCTTGCGGGCATATTGTTCCTTCGACAGGATCACCCCGCCGCGCGGACCGCCGAGGGTCTTATGGGTCGTGGTGGTCACAACGTCGGCATACGGGACCGGGTTGGGGTGCAGTCCGGCCGCGACGAGGCCGGCGAAGTGGGCCATGTCCACCATGAGGTAGGCGCCCACGAGGTCGGCGATGCGGCGGAATTCGGCGAAATCAAGGTGCCGCGAATACGCCGACCAGCCTGCAACGATCAGCTTCGGGCGGTGTTCCAAGGCCAGTGCTTCGACCTCCGCCATGTCCACCCGGAGGTCGGATTCGCGGACGTGGTACGGGATGACGTTGTAGAGCTTGCCCGAGAAGTTGATCCTCATGCCGTGGGTCAGGTGCCCGCCGTGCGCGAGGTCGAGGCCCATGATGGTGTCCCCCGGCTCAAGGAGCGCGAACATGGCCGCGGCATTGGCCTGGGCGCCGGAGTGCGGCTGGACATTTGCGGCCTCAGCGCCGAAGAGGGCCTTCACGCGGTCGATTGCCAACTGCTCGATGACGTCCACATGCTCGCAGCCACCGTAGTACCGCTTGCCTGGGTAGCCCTCGGCGTACTTGTTGGTAAGGACCGAGCCCTGGGCCTCCATGACGGCGGCAGGGGCGAAGTTTTCGGAGGCGATCATTTCCAGCGTGGACTGCTGCCGGATGAGTTCCTGGGCGATCGCCTGTTCAACCTCCGGGTCCGCCTGGGCGAGCGGGCGGATCAGCGGTTCAACCATCATGTTCTCCTTTTGAAATACTTATGTTTACCGACTAATAAGTAACTGATATATTAGAACTGTTGCCATAGTATGTTGAAGATCACACAACCGTCAACAGCCCGGCAGCAACTGATCCGCCAGACTTGGAATTGCGGCAAACGGGAGAGAGCACATGAGCACTGCATTGGAAGCACTTGACACAGGCACCCAGGGAACGTCCTTGGCGGAAAACGCCTACCTGCTCCTGCGCGACCGGCTCATCATGCTGGAGATCAAACCCGGCGACCCCATCAATGATGGGCAGATTGCCGCGGAACTCGGTATCGGGCGGACACCTGTACGCGAGGCCATCAAGCGGCTCGAAAGCGACCACCTGGTGGTGTCCTATCCCCGGCGCGGGACCTTTGCCACCGGCGTCGACATCACCCAACTGGCGGACGTGTCCGAAATCCGGGAACTGCTTGAGCCCCTGGCATCCCGGCGGGCAGCCCGCATGGCCAGCCCGAAGCTGCGGGAAGAACTGCGCGAGGTCGCTGCGGCCATCAGCGGCTTGGAAGGGCACGATGCCGGGCAGCAGGAACTCATGCGCTACGACATCCAGGTGCACCGGCTCATCTACAAAGCCGCGGCTAATCCGCACCTCGAGGACGTGCTGATCCGCTACGACAACCTGGCGACACGCATCTGGTGCCACATGCTGGACAAAATGCCTTCAGTGACAGGCCACGTAGCGGAGCACGCTGAACTGCTCACCGCAATCGCCGACGGCGATGAGGACCGCGCGGCCGCACTCGCCCTGCACCACGTGGTGAGTTTCGAAGAGACGATCCGCAAGGTGCTCTAGGTTCGGCACATGCGCCGAACCTAGCCGTTTCTCTTCCAGTGTTTGGGCCACTTCACGTTCAGCAGCAGCAATCCCAGCAAGAGCCCATCAATTGAGATAATTCCTGCCATGAAGTAAGCCCAACCGATGATCATGGCTCGCTCACCACCGGTCGGCGGCCCGAGGCGCGGGGTTCCAGCAGAACACACATACCAATCTCCTGACTTGAATCCCCCAGTCATTCGATAGTCCACCAAGTGTGGCACGACGGCGCGTGAGAAGGAATGGCGCGACCGCACCAAAAGGTGTGGGCCGCCGTCGTACGGATCTGGATACGCAATGAGAAGCGGCGCTCCGCGTCAGCCCGGGGTGAGGACGCAGCCGGGCCACTTCTGCTGCTTGGTCATCGCCCGGGTACGGCCTCAGGTCGAGATGGACACGGCCGCACACGGCATTGACGGCTGGTGTGCGAACGAATTCCGGATACGGCCCGATCCTATGACCAGGTAAAACCCCAGGTGGGAGGCACGCTCTCATCCCCTGCCCAGTCTTCCCAAGACACGCAGCCCAGTGTGACGGCCCATTTGACCGCGTTTGAGACGATGAACCACATGGACGCTGACGCAAGCCCTGCCAACGACCCCGATACCGATCCCGCCGGTGCGCACCATGCCGGCGTGCAGTCCGTGGACAGGGCCATCACCGTGCTCGAAATCCTGGCGCGCAACGGCGACGCCGGCGTGAGCGAAATCGCGGAGGAAATGGGCGTCCACAAATCAACGGCGTCGCGACTGCTGAGCGCCTTGGATGCCCGCGGCATGGTCCAACAGAATCACGAGCGCGGAAAATACCAACTGGGTTTCAACATCCTGCGCTTGGCTAGTGCCATCCCGGCCCGGCTCAGCTTGGTCAGGGAAGCACGGGAAGACCTCGAGGCCTTGGCCGAGAAGTTCGCTGAGACCGCCAACCTGGCCGTGCTGCGGTCAAACTTCGCGGTCAACGTGGACCAGGCCATCGGCCCCAACACGCTCGGCACCCAGGACTGGATCGGCGGCCTCACGCCGCTCCACGCCACATCAAGCGGCAAGGTCATGCTTGCCGCCCTGCCGCCCGCGACGCGCGACCGTGTCCTCAGGGAAGCGGGCCAGGCGCAGTACACGCCACGCACCATCACTGACCGCGACGAGCTGGAGCAGCAAATGCCGGTGATTGCGGAGGCGGGTTACGCCGCCACGTATGAGGAACTCGAACGCGGACTCAACGCCGTCGCGGTTCCGATCCGCAACCACAGCGGCACGGTGATCGGGGCCATCAGCTTGTCCGGCCCCGCCTTCCGTTTCGAACCCGAAAAAATACCCGGCCTCCTTGATGCGCTCAAGCAGGCCGGGCATTCAATCAGCGTCAAGATGGGCTATACCGCAACCAGGGGCGGTTAGCCCTCCACGGGGACATCGGCGATCTTGCTGGTGACCCAGCTGTGGAATGCCTCGATGTGGTGCTCGCTTGGGACCAGGACACCGCCCTTGGCATAGATCTTGGAGCCCATGGCTGGCTGGCAACGTTCGCAGGCGTCGAAGTCCTGCTCGTTGACCCGGTGGAACAGCTCCACCGATGCCGAGACGTCCTTGCCGGATTCCACCACACTGGGCAAGTACAGCCAATCGCATTCGACGATCGTGTGGTCCGCTGCCAGCGGGAACATGCGGTGGATGATGACATGGTCCGGGACCAGGTTGACGAAGACATTCGGCTTGATGGTCACTGCGTAGTAGCGGCGGTCCTGGTCATCGCCCACTCCTGGAATGCGATCCAGGCCTTCTGAACCGTCAATCGTGAAGCCCTTGATATCCTCACCGAACTCGGCGCCATGGCCCACAAAGTACTGGGCGGCCAGGCCGTCGGCGAACTCGGGCAGGACTTCGGTCAGCTCGGGGTGGATCGTGGCACAGTGGTAGCACTCCATGAAGTTTTCAATGATGAGCTTCCAATTGGCTTTGACGTCGTACTTGATGCGCCGGCCGAGGCTCAGGTTGGCGATGTCGTAGTCGTCAACGGCGCGCAGGTCCCCGAGTCGCTCCTCGATGGCCCCCATGACGTCCTCCTCGAACGACGGCGGCTCATCCGCCAGGCAGACCCAGACGTAGCCCATGTATTCGCGGGCGTGGACCTTGACCAGACCGTATTCGTTGCGGTCGATATCCGGCATCTTAGTGAGGTTGGGGGCGGCGATGAGCTTTCCCTCGAGGTCGTAAGTCCAGGCGTGGTAAGGGCACTGGAACGAGCGGTTGGCCTCGCCTGATTCCTCCATGCACAGCTTCACGCCGCGGTGCCGGCAGATGTTGTAGAACGCGCGGATTTCTCCCTTGCGGGTGCGGTTGATAAGCACGCTCTCGCGGCCGATCTGCACGGTTTTGAACGATCCGGCCTTTTCCAGGTCCGCGGTCCGCACTGCGCAGAACCACATTTGTTCGAAGATGTGCTCCTGCTCGGCGCGGAAGATGTCTTCACTGACATAAGTGTGGCCGGGGAGAGTGGGGATCAGGCTGGGGGAAACAACTTCAGTGGTCATGCTGACTCCTATTCAGTGATGAACGTGGTTGAGACTTGGGAATGTTTACGGGGTTGCCAGGACGGGCTGGGAATTGCGGGCGTTGAGTTGCCGGCGCCAACGGGTGAAAAGACGCGGCTGGTTCACTCCTAGGACGGCTACCGGATCCTCGCCCCGGTAGTACACCGCGAGGAAGCTGTGGGTATCGGGCTGCCCTGCTTCGATCTCGACACGCTCTGCGTCCCGGGCGTGGCCGGCAAACTGGACCGTCACTCCGTACTGGTCGGACCAGAAGTACGGCAGGTTGAGCTGCTGGGGAGGGGCCGAGTGATCCAGGACTCCGGCGACGGCCAGGGCGGAACGTTCCTGCGCGCCAGTCCAATGCTCCACGCGGTGGTGCCGCCCGCTGCGGTCGTCGAACCAGGCCGCACAGTCCCCCACGGCAACCACGCCCGGGACGTTCGTCCGTCCCATCGAATCGCACGTGACGCCGTCGTCGATCGCCAGGCCCGAACCGGCCAGCCACCCGACATTGGGGACTGCCCCGATTCCGAGGAGGACGACGTCGGCGGAACGGAACTGTCCGTCGCTGAGCCGGACACCGGTCACATTTCCTTCGTAGCTGTAATACGAGTCGATTCCTGTGTCACAAATCAGCTCCACTCCGTTGATCCCGTGGAGCGTGGCCATGACGGCAGCCATCTCCGGACCGAGCGGAGCGGTCAGCGGCACCGGGCTTTTGCAGATGATTGTTACATCCATTCCCAGGCCCTTGGCCGTTGATGCCACCTCCGCGCCGATGAATCCAGCGCCAACCACCAGCAGGCGGCTGCCCGGAACGAGTTCCGGAGCCAGATCCTGCGCATCCTCGAGCGTCCGCAGGGTAAAGACATTGGATAGGCCCGCAAGTTCGGGCAGCGTGCGGGCTGAGGCTCCGGTGGCAATGACGACGCCGTCGGCCACCACCGTGCGCCCGTCACCGAGGGTGATGGTCTTGCTAGCTGCGTCAAAGCTCCTCGCAGGCGTGCCTAGCAGCCATTCAGCCTGAAGGGGGTCATCCGAACCCTTCTCCTCGGCTTCCAAGAGCAAGTGCTTGATGCCGATTTTTCCTGCCAGGAACTCCTTGGACAGGGGCGGACGGTCATAGGGCCGGTGCTGCTCATCTCCAATGATGAGTAGCCGGCCACAAAAGCCCTGCGCCCGGGCAGCGCGGGCGGCGGAAAGACCCGCCAATGATGCCCCCACGATCGCCAATGTCTCCATGGCTTCCTCCTCGCCGAGCCGTTCGAAAGTTTATTGCGCATTACGCAACAAACTTCATTATGCGAAACAGCGTGACGGACTTCACATCGCGTGTCAAGGAAACTGCGAAGTAACTTCAACCTCTTGACAAGCCACTGTGAGGTCAATCACTCTGTTGCGTATTGTGATCAGCGTTGATCATGAGACAACCGCCCCAGGTTTTGACCAATCCGGTGAAAGAGGTTCTTGAGATGCACAGTGCTTGCCCGCTCAGCTCGTTGGCCCCGGGGGACGCGATTCGTCTTGAGACGTCCCCACCCATTGCCGTATTTCACACCGAAGAGGGCGAGCTCTTCGCCCTTGACGACACCTGCACCCACCAAGACGCCTCCCTCGCCGACGGCTGGGTGGAGGACTGCTGGGTCGAGTGCCCCCTCCACGCTTCGAAGTTCAACCTCCGCACCGGAGCAGCCGACGCGCCTCCAGCCAAACTGCCCATCAGGGTTCACGAAGTCCTGGTGGTGGACGGCCACATCATGGTCAAGGAATCCGAGGACGCCCCCAACCTGCCGCCCGGACTGACCGTCGATGGCCACGTCTAGCTTCCCCACAACTTCCAGCCCCGCCCTTCTACTTCAGGAGCTCCCGCATGTCCACAACACCCCGCGTCGTCATCATCGGAGCCGGCATCGTCGGCGCCAATCTCGCGGATGAGCTGTCCACCCGCGGCTGGACCAACATCACCGTGGTCGAGCAGGGCCCGCTGAAGCTGGCGGGCGGCTCTACCTCCCACGCCCCCGGCCTGGTGTTCCAGACCAACGCTTCAAAGACCATGACCCAATTCGCGTCCTACACCGTGGACAAGCTGCTCTCGCTCAGCGAATCCGGCGTCTCCTGCTTCAACCAAGTGGGCGGCCTCGAAGTGGCAACCACTCCGGAACGCATGGAGGATCTCAAGCGCAAGCTGGGCTACGCGGGGTCGTGGGGTGTGGAAGGCCGGCTCATCGATCCGGACGAGTGCGTCAAGCACTACCCGCTGCTAAACCAGGAAAAGGTGCTCGGCGGGCTCTACGTTCCCTCCGACGGCTTGGCCTCCGCCGCCCGGGCCGTCGGACTGCTCATTGCCAAGGCGAGCGCCGCAGGAGTCACGTTCCGCGGTTCCACCACCGTCACCGGCATCGAACAGTCCGGCGGCAAGGTCACCGGCGTCGAAACGCCCGACGGCGTGATCCCGGCAGACATCGTTGTCTCCTGCGCCGGGTTCTGGGGACCCAAGATCGGCGCAATGGTGGGCATGTCCGTGCCGCTCCTTCCCCTGGCGCACCAGTATGTCAAGACCACCTCTGTGCCGGACCTCGTGGGCAGGAACGATGCTTCGCGGCTGCTTGATCCGGCAAACGGCGCCTGGATGCCGATCCTCCGCCATCAGGACAAGGACCTCTACTACCGCGAGCACGGGGACCGGATGGGCATCGGCTCCTACGCCCACAAGCCCATGCCCGTGGATCTCCGGGAGCTGCCCGAGGTTGCTGCGGCGGACATGTCCGAGCACCGGATGCCGTCCCGCCTGGCGTTCACGGAAGAAGACTTCCTGCCGTGCTGGGAAGACTCCAAGGAACTCCTTCCGGCACTCGCCGGCGCCAGGATTGCCGATGGCTTCAACGGGATCTTCTCGTTCACTCCCGACGGCGGTCCCCTCGTCGGCGAGTCCAAGGACGTTGAGGGTTTCTTCGTGGCCGAGGCCGTGTGGGTGACGCACTCCGCCGGCGTGGCCCGTGCCCTGGCGGAGCGCCTCATCGAGGGCCAGTCCCGCATTCCGCTCCACGAATGCGAGGTCTCCCGCTTCGAAGAAATCCAGACCGCGGAGAGCTACGTCAGCGAAACGTCGCAACAGAACTTCGTGGAGATCTACGACGTCCTGCACCCGCTGCAGCCGAGGATTTCCCCGCGTGAGCTGCGCGCGAGCCCGTTCAATGCCCGCCAGAAGGAGCTCGGGGCGTTCTTCCTCGAAGCCCACGGCTGGGAGCGCCCGCACTGGTTCGAGGCCAACCGCGGTTTGCTCGAAGAGCTCCCGGAAGAATGGCAGGCCCCGGAGCGCGAGCCCTGGGCAGCCATGTTCCACTCCCCTATTTCCGCCGCCGAAGCATGGAAGACGCGCACCGCCGTCGCGCTCTATGACATGACGCCGCTCAAGCGGCTGGAGGTTTCCGGCCCGGGAGCCGTGACGCTCCTGCAGCGCCTCAGCGCCGGGAAGGTCGACAAGAAGCCGGGTGCCGTCACTTACTGCCTGCTCCTCAACGGCGACGGCGGCATCCGCAGCGACATCACGGTGGCCCGGCTGGACGAGACCACCTTCCAGGTAGGCGCCAATGGCAACATCGATTTCGACTACTTCACTACCGAAGCCCGCAAGCAAACCGCGGACGACGTCAGCCAGTGGGTCCAGGTCCGCGACATCACCGGTTCCACGTGCTGTGTCGGGCTCTGGGGACCGTTGGCCCGCGAGGTGATCGCGAAGGTCAGCGACGACGATTTCAGCAACGACGGTTTGAAGTACTTCCGGACCAAAAAGGTGCGGATCGGCGGGATCCCGGTCACGGCGATGCGGCTCTCCTACGTGGGCGAGCTGGGCTGGGAGCTGTACACGACGGCGGAAAACGGCCAAAGGCTCTGGGACTTGCTTTTCGAGGCCGGCCAGGAGCAGGGGATCATCGCGGCCGGCCGCGGAGCGTTTAACAGCCTACGCCTGGAGAAGGGCTACCGGCTGTGGGGTACCGACGTGACTCCTGAGCACGAGCCGTTCCAGTCCGGCCTGGGCTTCTCGGTCAGCAAGGACAAGGAAGGGTACGTCGGCGCCGAGGCCCTCAAATCCCGCCGCGAACTGCCCGTCAACCGCCGCCTGCGTTGCCTGACGGTCGACGACGGCACGTCAGTGGTGTTGGGCAAGGAACCTGTCTATTTCCGGGGAGAGCCTTCCGGCTACGTCACGAGCGCCGCCTACGGCTATACGGTCCGCAAGCCGATCGCCTACGCGTGGTTGCCCGCCGAAGCGGGCGAGGGTGACGCCGTCGAAATCGAATACTTCGGCAAGCGGATCCCCGCTACCATCTCCGCCGATCCCCTCGTGGATCCAAACATGGAAAGGCTGCGAGGCTAACGCCCTTCCTGGGTACCGGACACAGCAACGGGGATCACTTCAAAGGAGTTCAACTAATGGCCAACGAAAAGTTTGACTACGTCATTGTGGGTGGGGGCAGCGCCGGATCGGTGCTGGCGGACAGGCTCAGCGCAGACCGCACCAAGACCGTCCTGGTCCTGGAGGCGGGCCGCAGCGACTACCCCTGGGACCTGTTCATCCAGATGCCCGCCGCGCTCACCTTTCCCAGCGGAAACCGGTTCTACGACTGGCGCTACCAATCCGACCCCGAGCCGCACATGCACGGACGCCGGATCGCCCACACCCGTGGCAAGGTCCTGGGCGGCTCCAGTTCCATCAACGGGATGATCTTCCAGCGCGGCAACCCCTTGGACTACGAACGATGGGGGGCCGACGCCGGCATGGAGACCTGGGACTTCGCGCACTGCCTCCCGTACTTCAACCGGATGGAAACCGCCCTCGCCGCGGAACCCGAGGATGAACTGCGAGGACACAACGGACCTCTGGTCCTTGAGCGCGGTCCCGCCCGCAATCCCCTTTTCCAAGCCTTCTTCCGCGCCGCCCAAGAAGCCGGTTTTGCCCGGACCAACGATGTCAACGGGTACCGGCAGGAGGGCTTCGGCCCCTTCGACCGCAACGTGCACAAGGGCCAGCGGCTCTCTGCCTCCCGGGCTTACTTGCGGCCGCACCTCGACCGGCCCAACCTCACGGTAAGGACCCGGGCCCTTGTATCGAAAATCAACTTCACCGGCACTGGTACTTCCGATGTCACTGCCACCGGCGTCAGCTACCGCCGGAACGGCAAGAAGCATAGCGTGGATGCCCAGGAAGTCATCCTGTGCGGAGGAGCCATCAATACTCCGCAGCTGCTGCAATTGTCCGGCGTCGGGGACTCTGCGCACCTCAAGTCCCTCGCCATCCAACCGGTGGTTGATCTCCCGGGCGTCGGCGAAAACCTGCAGGACCACCTGGAGGTCTACATCCAGCACGCCTGCACCCAGCCGGTGTCCATGCAGCCGAGCCTCAGCCTTTGGCGCTATCCGTGGATCGGCCTGCAGTGGCTGTTCGGGCGCAAGGGACCGGCGGCCACCAACCACTTCGAAGGGGGCGGCTTTGTACGCTCCAACGAAGAGGTGGCCTACCCCAACCTCATGTTCCACTTCCTGCCCGTTGCCGTCCGGTACGACGGCCAAAAAGCCGATGCCAAACATGGTTACCAAGTGCACATCGGCCCTATGTACTCCGACGCCCGTGGGAGCCTGAAGATCACCTCCACGGATCCAACCGCCCACCCGTCCATGAAGTTCAACTACCTTTCCACGGACCAGGACCGGCGCGAGTGGGTCGAAGCCATCCGGATTTCCCGGCACATCCTGGAGCAGTCGGCCATGGCGCCTTTCAATGGCGGTGAACTCTCGCCCGGCCCAGCGGTCCAAACCGACGAGGAAATCCTCGATTGGGTAGCCCGCGACGCCGAGACCGCCCTGCACCCGTCCTGCACAGCCAAGATGGGTCCGGCCACGGATCCCATGGCCGTAGTGGACCCCCTCAGCATGAGGGTGCACGGCACCTCGGGCCTGCGTGTGGCGGACGCCTCGGCAATGCCGTACGTGACCAACGGCAACATCTACGCACCGGTCATGATGCTGGCTGAGAAGGCTGCCGACTTGATTCAGGGCCGCGAACCCCTTGCCCCGATCGCCGCGGAGTTCTACCGCCACGGCACCAGCCCAATTCCGGACAGCGCGGTTCCGGACAGCACGGGCCGCCTGGACAGCGCGGAGAGCCGGCCCGAAGCCAGCTCGGCACGGAACTAGGGAGCGGCATGAACAGTCCACAACTCACCCAGGCCCACACCGTTCGCGGCAGCTACGTCGACGGCGGCTGGCGGCAGTCCACCGGAGGAATCCGCAGCATCAGCTGCCCGGCGGACGGCACGCATGTTGCCGACGTCGCCGAGTGCGCCTCTGCGGACGCCGAGGCAGCGGTGGCGAGCGCCCGGAAGGCGTTCGACGACGGCCGCTGGCCAAACACGCCGGAGCTGGAACGCGGCGCGATCCTGCTCCGCGTGGCCGGGCTGCTGCAGCGGGACAAGGCCGCCTACGCCGCAGCCGAAGCCTTGGACACCGGCAAACGGCTGGTCGAAGCCGAGTACGACATCGACGACGTCATAGCCTGCTTCCGCTACTACGGCAGCGTGGCTGGTACTGACGCGGGCCGCGTGATCGATACCGGCCGGCCCGGCGCCATCAGCCGGGTCATCCACGCGCCCGTAGGCGTCTGCGGCCTCATCACGCCGTGGAACTACCCGCTCCTGCAGGCTTCGTGGAAGGTTGCGCCCGCACTCTTGGCCGGCAACACTTTTGTCCTCAAGCCCAGTGAGCTGACACCCTCCACATCCATCCTGCTGATGGACACCCTGCGGGAAGCAGGCGTGCCCGACGGCGTCGCGAACCTCGTGACGGGAACGGGACCGGAAGTGGGGGCGGTGCTCAGTTCGGATCCGCGGGTCGATCTGGTCTCCTTCACGGGCGGGCTGGAAACCGGCAAGCGGATCATGGTGGCTGCGGCGGAAACGGTCAAGCGCGTGGCCCTCGAGCTGGGTGGCAAGAACCCGAACGTGGTCTTCGCCGACGCCGACCGGGAGGCCGCGATCGACAACGCCTTGACTGCCGTCTTCCTGAATTCCGGCCAGGTTTGTTCGGCCGGGGCCCGGCTCATTGTCGAAGAGTCCATTCACGAGGAATTCGTGGCCGAGGTGGTCCGCCGTGCGCGCCAAATCCGGTTGGGCGGCCCCTTCGACCAGGAAGCCCAGACCGGTCCGCTGATCTCCACGGCCCACCGGGACAAGGTTCACGCCTACGTACAGGCCGGGGTTGCAGAAGGCGCCCGGCTGCTGTGCGGCGGCTTCATTCCGGACAGCCCGGAGCTGGCCGGTGGCAGCTTCTACCCGCCCACTGTGTTGGGCGGTTGCACCACCTCGATGCGCGTGGTCCAGGAGGAGTCTTTCGGACCTGTCATGACGGTGGAAACGTTCTCTACCGAAGAAGAGGCCATTCGGCTGGCCAACGACACTGTTTACGGACTGGCCGGCGCCGTGTGGACGGCAGACGCCTCGAAGGCCCAGCGCGTGTCCGGGGCGCTGCGCCATGGGACGGTCTGGATCAACGACTACCACCCCTACGTTCCGCAGGCCGAATGGGGCGGCTTCGGACAGTCCGGCAACGGCCGCGAGTTGGGGCTCGCGGGTTTGGCCGAATATCGAGAAACAAAGCACATCTGGCAAAACATCAGCCCCGGGCCCAGCCATTGGTTCGAGCCGCCACAGGCAGGAGTACAGCAATGAGCAGTCCTGACATATCCGTGCGCAACCTCTGGAAGGTCTTCGGACCCGGAGGTGAAAAGATCCCCAAGGATCCCGAGCTGTCGAGTTTGAGCTCCGCCGAATTGCTTGAACGCACCGGATGCAATGCTGCCGTGCGGGATATGAACTTCGATGTCGCCAAAGGCGAGGTGTTCGTGGTCATGGGCCTGTCCGGGTCGGGAAAGTCCACCCTGATCCGGTGCCTCACCCGGCTGATCGAGCCGACCTCGGGGAGTGTCCTGGTGGACGGCAAGGACGTGATGCAGGCGGGAACGGGCGAGCTTCGGGAGCTTCGTCGGCGGAAAATGTCCATGGTCTTCCAGCATTTCGGCCTCCTACCGCACCGTACCGTGCTGGACAACGTGTCCTACGGGTTGCAGATCCGCGGCGCCGCCAAGAACGAGCGTTACGCCAGGTCCCGCGAAATCATCGACCTCGTCGGGCTCAAAGGTTACGAGCAGCACTTCCCTGATCAGCTCTCCGGTGGAATGCAGCAACGGGTCGGGCTGGGCCGCGCCTTGGCCGGCGACCCGGACACCATCCTCTTTGACGAACCGTTCTCTGCCCTGGACCCGCTTATCCGGCGCGATATGCAGGCAGAGGTCATCCGGCTCCACAAAGAGATGGGCAAGACGATGGTGTTCGTCACCCACGACCTGTCCGAAGCGCTCAAACTCGGGGACCGCATCCTGATCATGCGGAACGGCGAGACAGTCCAGTGCGGCACCGGCGATGACCTCGTCGGATCACCGGCGGACAAGTACATCGCCGATTTCGTCTCCGAAGTACCCCGGGCGGATGTCCTGACGCTCAAGTGGATCACCGATCCCGTAGGATCCGGCACTCCCGGGGACGCTCCCGTCCTGAGCGCCGGCACGATCATCCGCGACGCCATCCCAACGGTCATGAACTCATCGTGTCCTGTCCTGGTGGAAGACTCCGGCAAGATCACAGGCCAGATCGACCGAGACAGCATCCTGTCGGTCATCCGCGGCGCGGAAGTAGCGGCGTGATGTCCACCCTCGTTCGTGACCGGGCCCCGATTCATACCAGCCCCGTCGCCGCCCGTGCGCCGCGCAAGCGGCTAAGCCGCCGCGCGCTGCTCCTGGGCGGGGCCGGCGTCGTCTGGCTCGTTGGATTCCTGTTCCTCCACGGCACCGCGACCCTCACGCTGCCGGCGTCGGAACTTACTGACCTGCACCGCTCCCTCAACCAATTCAATGCCTGGGTGGCAGCGAACCGTGCGGACAATCCAGTCTTCCAGTACGTCTTCACTCCCCTCCGGGCCGCCGTCGACGCCGTCGCAAACCTGTTCATCGGCATTTTCGCGGCGAGCTCCACCGGGCTTCGCTTGCCGGAGATCGGCTGGCTGGGAACCGTCGCGCTGCTCAGCTGGATCGCCTTCGCTGTGGGCAATGCCCGGGTGGCTCTGCTGACCGCGGCGGCCTTCGTGTTCTTCGGTCTTCAAGGGCTGTTTGTGGAGGCCTCTTACACCTTCGCCCTTGTCCTCACGGCCGTCCTGTTCACCTTGGCTATCGGCATCCCCCTCGGAGTCCTGGCCGGGGTCTATGGCCGGGTTGCCAAGGTGATCACTCCGGTCCTCGACTTCATGCAGACCCTTCCCACTTTCGTGTACCTGGCTCCGCTGGCCCTCATCTTCCTGATCGGCCCCGCCTCCGCCGTGATCGCCACTGTGATCTACGCGGCACCTCCGGTCATCCGACTGACGGCGCATGGAATCCGATGCATCCCGGAGAACACCCGGGAAGCGTCCGACTCTCTGGGAACCACGGGCTTGCAGCGACTCCTCACCCTTCAACTCCCCCTGGCACGGCGCACCATCGTGATGGGGATCAACCAGAGCACCATGGCCGCGCTGTCCATGGTCACCATCGCGGCACTCATCGCCGCACCGGGGCTGGGACAAGTGGTTGTCCGCGCCCTGCAATCGCTCGACGTCGGCACGGCAGTCAACGCTGGACTGTCGATCGTCCTGCTCGCCATCGTGCTGGACCGCGTCACAACGGCCGCCAGCCGCCGTGCCGAGCCCGGGGCGAGCCGCAAACGCCGGATATCGCGGCGAACCCGGTACATCCTGCTGGCAGCGACCCTGCTGGTGGCGCTCGTCATGGTCCAGTTGTCCCGCACGATGCTCTGGGCCGCGGCCTTCCCGAAGGATCTCAACATCGGCCCAGCCATCGTCAGTGGCGTGAGCTCGGCCAGCGAATGGCTGCAGACCAACCTCTTCCTGTTCACGGTGTCCTTCCGCGAGGCAGTCACCACCGGGATTCTCAACCCGTTCCAGTCCCTTCTGACGGAAACACCGTTCTACCTCCTGGTCGCGGTCATTGTCATCGCGGCTTTTGCCCTCGGCGGCTGGAAGCTGTCGGCAGTCACGGCATCATGCCTGGCCTTGATCATCTACCTTGGCCTGTGGAGCGATGCGATGGTCACCTTGGCCGGCACCCTCGTTGCCACCGCAGTGGTCATCGTCCTGGGCGTCATCTTCGGCGTGGCCATGGGCAGGTCCAACAAAGTGGACCAGATCATGCGGCCCATGCTTGACGCGGGACAGACCATGCCCGCTTTCGTCTATTTGGTTCCGTTCCTGGGCCTCTTCGGCGCCACACGGTTCACCGCCATCATCGCCGGTATCATCTACGCCGCACCCGTAGCCATCAAGATCACGGCCGACGGCATCGCCGCGATATCGCCCACCGTCATGGAAGCCGCAGTGTCCAGCGGCTCAACCCCTTGGCAGGTCATCACCAAGGTCCAACTCCCGATGGCACGCCAATCCCTGGCTTTGGCCGCCAACCAGGGCCTGATCTACGTCCTGGCCATGGTGGTAGTCGGCGCGCTGGTCGGAGCAGGTGGCCTGGGGTACGACGTCGTTGCCGGCTTTGTCCAAAGTTCACTGTTCGGCAAGGGCCTGGCCGCCGGCCTGGCCATCGTCTTCCTCGGGATCCTGTTGGACCGCATGACACAGGCTGCCGCGGCCAACCCCGTTCGAAAAGTCCCTTCAGCAAAATCAACCACCCACTAACGGCCCTGACGCTCGCACACTGCCCAACAAGGAGACCCAACCATGAGTAAAGCTGGACTGCTGTTGAAACGAACAATTCCCACGCTCGCCGGAACCGCGGCCGCTGCCCTGTTGCTTGCCGGCTGCGGCGGTGCAACAGTCAATCAGGCGGCCGCGGCCGGTGCCTCGAGCACCCCCTGCGGAAGCGTCAACGTGGCCCTCAACGCCTGGGTAGGCTACACGGCGAATGCGGCCGTTTATAGCTATATCGCCCAAAACAAGCTCGGCTGCACAGTGGTCCAGAAGGACCTGTCGGAACAGATTTCCTGGCAGGGCTTCGCATCCGGTGAAGTCGACGTCGTTATTGAGAACTGGGGCCACGAGGACCTCGCGAAGCAATACATCACCGATCAGAAAGTAGCGGTCGACGCCGGCCCCACCGGCAATGAAGGTCACATCGGCTGGTACGTACCACCATGGATGGCCGCCAAGTACCCGGACATCACGGACAGCAAGAACCTGAACAAATACGCTTCCCTCTTTGCCACCTCCGAATCCGGCGGCAAGGGCCAGGTCCTGGACGGCGACCCAGCGTTCGTGACCAACGACGAGGCCCTCGTCAAGAACCTTGGCCTGGACTACAAAGTAGTCTTCTCCGGCTCGGAAGCCGCTCTCATCCAGTCATTCCGCTCGGCCGAGAAGAACAAGACTCCCCTACTGGGGTACTTCTACGAACCGCAATGGTTCCTTTCCGAGGTCTCCCTCAAGAAGGTCAGCCTGCCAGCCTACACGCCGGGCTGCGATTCCAACGCCGAGAAGGTGGCCTGTGACTACCCCGATTACAAACTGAACAAGGTGATCTCCAAGAAGTTCGCGGACAGCGGCTCTCCCGCCGCCAAACTGGCCAAAGCTTTTTCGTGGACCAACGCGGACCAGAACTCCGTCGCAACGGATATCCAGGGCGGCATGAAGCCCGACGCCGCGGCCAAGAAATGGGTCGATGCCCACCCGGATGTGGTCGCTGCCTGGCTCAAGTAGTCCCTGAACCCATCTCGCTCTGAAGCTCCCCGGATCCATGGATCCGGGGAGCTTCTTCGCGTTCCAGAGCGGGACTCCACTCACTCCACGCAACTGTGTTGCAGACGATGCGCCACCTCCCTCAACTAGCTCGCACTTGTTGTCGCTTAGAGGGCTCAATACGACATCCACTGCTAGCTAGTTGGGTGGCAACCGAGGACCCTTGACGGTGACGCACAACACATCTATTCTGGTGCAACAGCGTTGCGTTGAATGCAACCCCAAAATTCTTGGTGGATTCATGAAAAACGAAACATCTTCCGTGGCAGCAATCCCGGGAAGCTCGAGCACCGGATCCAAAGGCGGATCCCTCGCCCTTCCCGAAGCAGCCACCCCGGGCGTCCCCTCAATGCCAGCCGACAACCAGATCGTCAGCAAGGACACCCGGCGCCGCGTCATCACCGCCAGCTTCATCGGCAATTTCGTCGAATGGTTCGACTACGCCGTCTACGGATACCTCGCGGGGATCATCTCTACCGTCTTCTTCCCTGCGTCGGACCGGCAGACCGCACTGCTCGCCACGTTCGGCGTCTTTGCCGTCTCCTTCTTCGTCCGTCCATTGGGCGGATTCATCTGGGGCCACATCGGTGACCGGCTTGGACGCAAACAAGCATTGTCCCTGTCGATCGTCCTCATGTCCGTGGCCACCTTCTGCATCGCCCTTATCCCCGGTTACAACACCATCGGCGTCATGGCTCCAGTCCTCCTGCTGCTCGTCCGCGTTGTCCAGGGCTTCTCGGCAGCAGGCGAATACGCAGGTGCCTCGGCGTTCCTGGTGGAATACGCACCGGCCAATCGGCGCGGACTCTATGCCGCCGTCGTACCCGCCAGCACGGCGGCAGGCTTGCTGCTCGGTTCCCTGCTGGCAGCATTGCTCAGCTCGGTCCTGAGCGCGGAGCAACTCAGCGAATGGGGCTGGCGCCTCCCGTTCCTTCTGGCCGCCCCGATGGGCCTGATTGGCCGCTACATCCGAACCAAGCTCGAGGACACCCCGGCATTCCGCGAAATGGCTGCGAAGGATACTGCAGTCAAAGCCCCCGCCTTCGCTATGTTCAAGACGTACCGCAAGCAGCTCATCATCGCGACGGGCGCGGTGCTCCTGAACGCCGTCGGCTTCTACGTAATCCTCAGCTACATGCCCACCTACCTTTCCGAGGAACTCCATTTCGGTGCGGCAGAATCGTTCCTGGCCACCACCATCGCGCTGGTCAGCTACATCGGATTCATCTTTTTGACGGGGATCGCCTCGGACAGGTTCGGCCGCAAGCGCATGCTCATCACAGCGTCCGTGCTCTTTGTGGTGCTGACCGTTCCGGCGTTCATGCTCCTGGATACCGGCAACTTCCTGGTCATTGTCCTGATGCAGATCCTGCTGGGCGGCATGCTCACGCTCAACGACGGCACCTTGCCCAGTTTCCTGGCCGAGCTCTTCCCCACGAAGGTCCGCTACAGCGGCTTCGCCGTCAGCTTCAATCTCTCAAACGCCCTGTTCGGCGGCACAGCCCCGTTCATGGCAACCCTTCTCATCGGCCTGACCCACAACCAGCTGGCCCCCGGCTGGTACCTCGTGGCCGCCTCCGTCATCTCACTCATCGCGGTCCTCTTCGCTGTGGAGACTTCCAAGAAGCCCCTGCAGCAGGACTGAAACAACCCACCCATTGAAAGGAACACCACGCATGACCATCACCGAGAATGAAGCCGTAAGCGACGTCGCCAAGCTTGAGCGCCTCAAGGTCCTCAACAACGGAGAGAAGGTCTCCCTGACTTTCTCCGACGCAGAGTTTGAGCGACGCCTTGCGGGTCTTCGCCGGATCATGGCCGAGAAGGAACTGGACGCCGTTGTCCTGACCAGCTACCACTCCATCAAGTACTACTCCGACTTCCTGTTCACCTACTTCGGCCGCTCCTACGCCATGGTTGTCACGGCCGAGGACACAGTCACCGTCACCGCCAATATCGACGCCGGAATGCCCTGGCGCCGCAGCTACGGAGACAACCTGGTCTACACGGACTGGCGGCGGGACAACTACATCTTTGGCATCCAGGAAGTGCTGCGGACCCGCGGGATCAACGTCCGGCGCCTGGGTGTTGAGGACGACTCCCTCCCGCTGGACAACCGCAACAAGATCCAGGCCGCCTTCTCCGGCGCGACGCTTGTGGATGTGGCCCAAGCCGCCATGCGCCAGCGCATGATCAAGTCTTCCGAAGAGATCGAAGTCATCAAGCACGGCGCGCGGATCGGCGACCTTGGCGGAGAGGCCATCCGCAATGCCATCACCGCCGGGATCACCGAGTACGAAGTCGCCCTGATCGGCACCGAAGCCATGGTCCACGAGATCGCCCGCACGTTCCCGGACTCCGAAATCCGCGACACCTGGGTGTGGTTCCAGTCCGGCATCAACACGGACGGAGCCCACAACTGGGCAACAACCCGCAAGATCCAGGAACACGACATCCTGTCACTGAACTGCTTCCCTATGACCAGCGGCTACTACACCGCCCTGGAGCGCACCCTGTTCTACGGCGAACCCGACGCCCGCTCCTTGGAACTGTGGAACATCAACGTGGAGGTCCACAAGCGCGGCCTGGAACTCATCAAACCCGGCGCCGTCTGCAAAGACATCGCCGCGGAACTGAACGAGATCTACGTTTCGCATGGGCTGCTCGCCAACCGCACGTTTGGCTACGGCCACTCGTTCGGCGTCCTCTCGCACTACTACGGGCGCGAAGCTGGACTGGAGCTGCGCGAGGACATCGACACCGTGCTGGAGTCCGGCATGGTGGTCTCCATGGAACCGATGATCACGGTCCTCGACGGTCGGCCGGGTGCGGGCGGATACCGGGAACACGACATCCTGGTGGTTGGTGACGACGGCGCCGAGAACATCACCAAGTTCCCGTTCGGCCCGGAGTACAACATCATCGGCGCCTAGGACCCACCCTCCACTGGACATGCCCAGCCTTGAGTCGGAGCGATGGACATATGCTGCATATGCTCATTGCTCTTGGCCAAGGCTGGGCATGTCCCGATTAAAAGAGCCATATAGTGACCATCATGACCTCAGTAAACACCAGCGAAACCCCGGCCAACGGAGATTCCAAAGGCGCTTCGGTCCTCGAGAACGCCATTGCCGTGCTCCGCAGCTTCACCGCCGAGGAACCGCTGCTGGGTGTCACCGAGATCGCCGGCAGGATCGGCCTCCACAAAAGCACCGTGTCCCGGATCCTCGCGACGTTCGAACAGGAACACTTGGTGGAGCGCGACTCCGACTCCCGCCGCTTCCGGCTGGGCTTGGGCATGATTGCCTTGGCGGGTCCGCTCCTCGCTGAACTGGAAGAGCGTCGGGTGGCCTATCCCGTGCTGCGCGAACTCAGCGAGCGGACTGGCGAGACGAGCGCGCTCATGGTGTGGAACGGGAACGAATCCATGTGCGTGGAACAAATCGCCAGCCGCCACCAGGTCAAGCATCTTGCCCCGCTGGGTGCCCGATATAACGAGGCGCTCAGCTCCTCGGTGCAGGTCTTCCTGGCCGCCGAAGACGCAGATCGGGTGCGCACGCTCCTGCGCAGCGGCTCGATCACACTGCCCGGCCTCGACGAAGAAGCCCTTGAGGCCTACCTGCTCCGGCTCCAGGAGTCGGTGAAGCGAGGATGGGCCGTCAACTTCGGCGAAACATCCATCGAAGAAGTGGGCGTGGCTTCACCTGTCTATGACCACCGCGGCGACATCGTGGCCTCCGTACTGATCCCCGCCCCCAAGTTCCGTGTCTCCCAGGACACTCTCGCCAGCCTCGGCGAGGCCTGCCAAGATGCAGCCCGCAAGATCACCACGCGCTTGGGCGGCCGCGCAGCTCACTAAGCCGACATCACGGTCACCCCCACCGGACATGCCCAGCTCTGGACTCCAGAGATGGACATGCTCACTCGTCATCCACGGGACATGCCCAGCCCCGAGGCTCAGCAACGGACATAACGCTCTCGCCCGAAGGGACATGCCCAGCCTTGGAATCCAGGGATGGGCATATTCGCAATATGTCCACTGTTCCGAGCCAAGGCTGGACATGTCCCTTACGGCCGGGCGGGCCCGGGAACCCTGAACGCAGTCAATCCGCGACGACGGCGAGCGCCTCCTCCACCGTGTCCACCAGAAAGATCCAGTCCTCCATCATTTTCCCCGCCGCGAGGCTCTGCAACATGGGCCACGCCGGATACTTGTGCTCCCAGTGGTCGCGACCCACGAGCACCATAGGAGTGACGGTTTCCGGGGCGCCGTAGAAGTTCTCGCACGCGTCCTGGAAGATTTCCTGCACGGTGCCGGCGGAGCCCGGGAGGAACACGATGCCGCCGTTGCATAACTCCAGCAGGATCGCTTCGCGCATCGAGTTGGCGAAGTACTTGGCGATGTGAGTGGCAAAAAGATTGGGCGGTTCGTGCCCGTAGAACCAGGTGGGGATGCCCAGCGACGTCGTCCCGCGCGGATAGTGCTCGACGACGGCGGCCGCCGCCCGCGCCCAAGCCGTCACCGAGGGACGGAAACCCGGCACCGCCGCGAGCGCCTCGAGCGCTGCGGCGAAGTCGACGTCGGGCAGGCCGCTCAAGTAGGCGCCCAAATTGGCCGCTTCCATGGCCCCCGGCCCGCCACCTGTGGCCACGCTGAAACCGGACCGTGCCAGGAGCCGCCCTAGGCGCGCGGCGTCGTCGAAATCCTGTGTTCCGCGTTGCGCGGCATGCCCGCCCATGACGCCCACGATCTTGTTCCCCGCGAAATCCCCGTTGCCCAGAAGCTCGTCCAAGGCGTCCCCGATAGCGTGGTCGTGCAGCGCGGCGGCGAGGGTGGCGTCCAGGCTGGTCCGTTGCCCCGGCATGATGCTCCAGTGGTAGACCTGGGCATCCAGGGTGGCTTCGTACTCTGTCGAGTCAATGTCCTCGTACAGTTCGGCGGCGCTGTAGAGGCTGCCCCGGTAGGGGTTGAATGGCACACCGCGCAGCTTCGGAAAGATGAGGGCACCGCGGCTGCGCAGGGAGTCCTCGACACCGTCGTCGAAGGTGCAGCCCAGGAAGATGGCGCCCTGGGGATCCAGCCGCGCCAAGTCGCCACGCCGGCCCCGCAGGTCCAGCGACTGGGCGTGCCAGCCGTGCATGGTTGCCGCGCCGGAGCTGAGCAGCCGGTCGAAATGGGCCACGCTCTCAATGTCGAGCGTGCGGGGACTGGGAGTCAGGGCGCGGGACGGATTCATGGCATCAGCGTAAGCCCGCGGTGATGTTGCGCAGGAGTCGTCCGGCCGGTGCATCATGGAGCATGCAGACTTCCGAACAGCAGAGCAGCGTCCGGCCCCGGATCGGCATCCCCGTCCGCCTCAGCAGCTCCGAAGACGCCGACGCCCGTGTGGGAGAGGCGAATGAACTCTTCGATTTCATCGTCGAACTAGTGCGCGACGCCGGTGCGGAGCCAGTGCTGCTGGATGCCTCCTTCACCGATGAAGCCGGCCGGCTGGCCACGGAGCTCCGTTCCCTCAACGGCGTCTTGCTGCCCGGCGGAGGGGATCTGGACCCGCGACTCTACGGCGAAGAAGCGACTGAGGCCTGCTACGACGTCAACCCGGACCAGGACCGCCTGGACTTGGCGGTTGCCCGCGAATCGCTCGACGCCGGTTTGCCCACCTTCGGCATCTGCCGCGGCCACCAGCTCTTGAACGTGGTGTACGGAGGCTCACTCATCCAGGACATGCACCCGTCGGCGGTGGAGCACAACGGCCTGACCCCGGCGGAGGGTGGGCTAAGCACTTGGGCGTGGCACGACGTCGCACTTTCTCCGGGTTCCAAAGTGGCTGGGCTCTATGGCTCGCGGGACTCGGTGCGGATTGCCTCGGGACATCACCAGGCTGTGGACCGGGTAGGCGACGGCCTCGTAGTAACTGCGGTAGCAGAGGATGGCACGGTGGAGGCCCTCGAGGATCCGCAGCGCTGGGTGGCATCCGTGCAATGGCATCCCGAGGCATCGCAGCTGCCCGACGAGGAACGGCTCGCCCCCTTCAAGGCTTTCGTCGAGGTCTGCCGGACACTGCGCCCCGTTGCCTGACCGAGACGGCCAGTCTCCGCCCGCCGGAGGCAATTTCCCGTTCCGGTGAACCTGACCGCTTTGGAATTCGTCTCATCAGTGTGGCAAGCACATTCCGGCCACCGGACATGAGAAGCGGGGAACCAATCATGGGAAAGAACCCCAAGGCCTTGATGGTCATCGTCGCGGCGGCCCTCCTGATCGCCCTGAGCGGGTGCGGGTCCTCCGGAGCTGGCTACCAGGGCGCGTCATCGGGCCCACCTTCCGCCGCGTCCTCCGGCGCTCCGCCGTCGGGGACATCCCAATCGCTCACCATCACCATCAAGGACTTCGGCTATCAAGGACCCGTCTCGGTCAGCCCAGGCGCCAAAATCACCGTGAAGAACGATGACGCCCAGGCCCACACAGTCACTTCAGACGATGGGAAGGCCTTCGACGCCGCCGTGGATGGCGGGGGCGGAACAGTCCAGTTCACTGCACCCACCGCACCTGGCAGCTATCCCTACCATTGCGCCTACCACTCCAATATGCACGGAACGCTGGTCGTGAAATGAGCACAGTGAAATGAGCACGCTGAAATGAGCACAGCGAAATGAGCGCCCGTGAACCGGTCCGCCGCAAGCCCACGGGCATCCTGTTGCGGCTGCTTGTCCTGGCAGCCTTGGTCATCGACGCAGTGGTGCATTGGCAGCTTGCCCCTGGCTATCAGCTGGGCGCCCCGGGCGGAATCGGGCAAGGCAACCTGTTCCGCCTTGAAGCGGTCGCCGCGGTTCTCGCTGGCCTGTACGTCCTGGTCCGCGGCAGCCGGCCAGCCTATGCGGCCGCCTTGGTCGTCGCTGGCAGCGCTTTCATCGCCGTCCTCCTCTACCGGTACGTCGACATACCGGCCTTGGGCCCGATCCCGGCCATGTACGAGCCCGTATGGTTTTTCGAGAAGACCCTCAGCGCCGTCGCCGAGGGACTAGGCGCCGTCCTGGCCGGCGTCGGCTTCCTTCGGCAGCGCGGCAACGCCCGTCGGCGCCGTCGCTGAACGGCCAACCCCGCCGACCGGGCCGACCGGGCCGACCGGGCCGACCGGGCCGACCGGCGACGGTGCCTCGGTCCCCGGAGAGGGCGCCAACGACCCTCTGGTTCTGATGTCTGGACATGCGCCCCGCACCGCCCGCAAAACGGTGCAATAGACCCGCCTCCAATAGCCTTGACCAAGCCAGGGCTCCTGCTATCATCGATAAAGCAGTATGTCCTATCAAGCGAACATGAGCGGACATGCAGCTACGTCCGGGACAGTCCCGGAACGCGAGGGAGCATGCAATGGCGAATCAACTTGGCCTCATTATCGACCGTTCTTCCCCTGTGCCTTTGTACCACCAGGTGGTCCAAGGCATCGAGGCCGCCATCCACAGCGGAGTGCTGGAACCCGGCAGCCGTTTGGACAACGAAATCGACTTCGCCGCCCAGCTCAACCTGTCCAGGCCCACCATGCGCAAGGCCATGGATGAACTGGTCCGCTCCGGCCTGTTGGTCCGCAAGCGCGGCGTAGGCACACAGGTGGTTTCGAGCCAGGTTCGCCGGCCCCTGGAGCTCTCCAGCCTCTACGACGATCTGACCAACAACGGCAAGAAGCCCACAACGCAGGTCCTCAGCTTCTCCCACATGGAAGCAGACGCAGCCACGCTGACCGCACTTCAGCTCCCGGCGGGTTCGAAGGTCTACCACTTCACACGTCTCCGCAAAGTGGGCGGCAAGCCGCTCGCACTCATGGAGAACTGGGTCCGGGACGACATCGCTGCCATGGACGAAGCGATGCTGGCCGCGGAGGGCCTCTACGCCATCCTGCGCCGAGGCGGCGTCAACTTCCGCCTCGCCTCGCAGCGGATCGGCGCCATGATCGCCAACGACTACCAGGCACCGCTCTTGGAGGCTGAGGTCGGCTCGGCTTTGGTCACCATGGAGCGCACCGCCGTCGACGACACCGGACGCATGGTGGAAACCGGCCACCACGTCTACCGGGCAGATTCCTACAGCTTTGAAATGACACTCGTACAGCGCTAACGCAAGGACTTAACTTCATGGCCAACTGGGTCTATCCACTAGGAACCGCCAACGACGGCGATTGGGACATTTCGCTCGGAACCTCCGATTCCGCCTTGGCCGTGGATGGTTGGGCCCACACCGGGCTCAAGGTCGCCACGCTCGCCGCGGGCACCGCCGTCGAACTCCCCGCCGCGGCGGAAGAACGGATCGTTGTGCCGCTCAACGGCGCCTTCACGGTGACGGTCGACGACGTCGAATACCCCCTCACGGGGCGGGCGTCAGTTTTCCATGGGCCCAGCGATGTCCTGTATTCCGGCACGAATACCGCCGTCACCATTCGTTCGTCCGACGGCGGCCGCGTCGCCGTTGCCACGGCCCCGGCGAAGGCGTCGTATCCCACCCGGCTGGTCACCGCCGCGGAAACCCCCGTGGAGCTCCGTGGGGCAGGCAATTGCTCCCGCCAGGTCCACAACTTCGGCACTCCAGCCGCGCTTGAGGCAGACCGTTTCATCGTCTGCGAAGTGCTCACTCCCGCAGGCAACTGGTCCTCCTATCCCCCGCACAAGCACGATGAGGAAAAGGACGGCGAGACGCAACTCGAGGAGATCTACTACTTCGAGACCCGCGTGGCTGACGGTTCCAAGGCCCCTGCCGACGCCGATGCGATCGGCTACCAGCGCGTCTATGCCTCCGATGACCGCCCTATCGATGTGGCCGCAGAGGTCCGCACGGGCGACGTCGTGCTGGTCCCCTACGGCTGGCACGGTCCCGCCATGGCTGCTCCTGGCTACGACATGTACTACCTGAACGTCATGGCCGGTCCGGGGCCTGTGCGCGAATGGCTCATCAGCGACGACCCCCACCACGGGTGGGTGCGGCAGAGCTGGAATGGACAGGACATCGACCCCCGCCTGCCGTTCGGCGCCTGAGGAGTTCGTGCACCCAACTAGCTAGCAGTTGTTGTCGTCATGAGGGCTCAAAACGACAACAACTGCGAGCTAGTTGGGGCCTGTAATCGCCTAACTGGCCTAGGCCGTTACCAGCGCCACTTTGACCGGAACACCGCTTGCCAGGGACTCCTGCGCGGCATCGGCTACGCGGGAAGCAGCAACAGCGTCCTCCGGGGTGCAAGGGTTCTCACGCTGGCCCAGGACAAGCTCCACAAATGCTGCCATTTCCGAGCGGTAAGCCTGGTCGAAGCGTTCAGCGAAGGTCTTGTGGGGCTCCCCGGACGGGAACGCAATCCCGGTCTCGGCTGATTCCATGGCTGTCTCGTCGTCCAGGCCAACCATGAGGGAACGCTTGGAGCCTTGGATCTCGAGGCGGACATCGTGACCGGCCCCGTTGTAGCGGGTGGCGGACACAGTGCCCACCGTGCCGTCGTCGAACGTTATCAACGCCAGCGCCGTGTCCACGTCACCCACTTCGCCGATGGCGGGATCGCCATTGTTGGACCCCTTGGCATAGACCTCCACGATTTCGCGGCCGGTCAGCCAGCGCAGGATGTCGAAA
Organism: Arthrobacter rhizophilus; assembly: GCF_026241105.1. GTDB lineage: Bacteria > Actinomycetota > Actinomycetes > Actinomycetales > Micrococcaceae > Arthrobacter. The sequence continues at coordinate 38,856 of NZ_JAPFFT010000022.1, forward strand.
TCGTGGACCGAGCAGTCGCGGAACAGGCCGCCGGACGTTGCCAGGAATTCCACGGGCGGCGGAGCCATGTCGCAGGTCACCGCGCGCAGCGAGTGGATCCAGCCGAGCTCGCCAGCCTGGTAGGCGCGCCTGGCCTCGAGGTAGCCCGCATCGAAGCGGCGCTGGTGGCCTATCTGCACCACGCCGTGGTTGGCACGGATGTGCTCGAGGACGGGCAGAGAATCGGCCACGTTCATTGCTACGGGCTTCTCGCAGAAGACCGGAATACCAGCGTCCACTCCCGCCCGGATCAATTCCGGATGCGTGCCGGTTCCAGTAGCGATGACCAGGCCATCCACTCCTGAGGCGATCAAGGCCTCTACCGACGGCAGGAACTCGGCGCCCAGCCCGGCCGCCACCTTGCGGGCGTGGTCTTCGGCGACGTCCGTGAGCCGCAACTCCACGTCGATTCCCTGCGCATTCAATTCCGCGTTGAGTGCGGCGATGTTGTTGGCGTGCATCACGCCGATTCGCCCTACTCCGACCAGTCCGAGAACGACGTCCTTCATAGTGCTACCTCCGTTGAAAAGTCTGTAGTTTCCTGAACCCGGCCGTCCAGACCAGTGCCGTCCTGAACCGAGAACGCCCGGCGGAACGCCTCGAGCGCCTCCTTATCGTCTCCGCTGGCCCATGCCTCCATGCCAACGGTTCCTTCATAGCCCGCAGCCGCGAGCGCCCGGGCCACGGCCGAGTAGTTGATTTCGCCGGTGCCGGGTTCGCAGCGCCCTGGAACGTCCGCCACCTGGATCTCGCCGATGTGTGGCAGGGCGGTGCGGACCAGCTCGATGAGGTTCCCCTCCCCCAGCTGTGCGTGGTAAAGGTCCAGCATCATTTTCACGTTGGGGTGTCCGGCCGCTTCCACCAGCGCCAAAGTGTCCTTGGCCCGGGCCAGCGGAATGCCAGGATGGTCCCGCATGGTGTTGAGGTTCTCGAGACAGAAGGTCAGGCCGTGCTTCTCCCCGAGCGCACCGAGCCGCTCCAGGGTTCGAACCCCGGTGATCCACATGCTGCCGTTGGAGCGGTAGACGGGACGGGCTGCCTTCCCCTCGATCAACTCGGCCGAGTGCACCACCATGCGGCTGACGCCGAGCTCCAGGGCGGTGGGAATCAGCGTTTCGGCGGTCCTCACCACGTCATCGGCTGTGTCCGCGTCAACCAAACTCCCGGAGGTGTACCCGGTCATGGAGGAAAAGACCGCGCCGATCGACTTGAGCGCCGCAATGTCCTTGCTGCTCGAGTCCCAGAGTTCGACGTCGAATCCGGCTTCGTGGATGCGCCGCACCCGTTCGGTAAACGGCAAATCCGTAAAGACCATTTCCGCACAAACGGCCAGGCGCATCAGACACCGGCCTTGCTGTTGCTCGAAACGGAGGTGACCGCCACCGGTCTGCGTTGCTGCACAGATTCGATGCATGCCAACGCCATCGCCAGGGCGCGTCGTGCGTCAGCGGCCCCCGGGGTGAGGGTGAAAGCGCCCGACGGCGGTTGCGTGCCATCGCGGCGCGCGCGGACTGCCGCCGAGAAATCCACGAGTTCATCGGTGTAGGCCTCGCGGAACAGCTCCACGTTGAGCCTGGGGGTCTTGGCGGAAAGGCCCTCGGCGGTGTACCTCACGGCAGCAGTTTCAGTGGGCCGTCCTGCCTGCACCATTCCCTTGGAGCCGAAGACTTCGCCCCTGACGTCATAGCCGTAGAGAGCGCTGAAATTCGCTTCGGCCACCGCCAGGGCTCCATTGCTGTAGCGGATGGTGACCACGGCGGTGTCCAGGAATCCTTGATCACGCAGGCTCGGTTCCACCAGCGCGTCCGCAACTGCGTAGACCTCCACCGGCTCGGCGCCTTCGTTGAACCAGTTCAGGGTGTCGAAATCGTGGATGAGGGTTTCCAGGAAAATCGTCCAGGCCGGAATCCTCGCCGCGTGGCCGATGCTCCCGGTGCCGGGATCCCTGGTCAGCGAGCGCAAGAGCTGGGGCACTCCCACAATTCCCTCGGCCAGATCCTTCTTGGCGGCTTGGAAATCGGTGGCGTAGCGGCGGTTGAAGCCGATCTGGAAATGTACCCCTGCCGTTTCGACGGCGAGGAGCGCGGCGTCGAGCTCTTCGAGGCTCTGCGCGGCAGGCTTCTCGCAAAACACGTGCTTACCGGCCGCGGCGGCCTGGGCAATCAAGGAAGCGTGGAACCGTGCCGGACTAGCAATGATCACGGCGTCGATGTCCGGATCGGTCATGATGTCCGCGGCGTCGGCGGTGACCTTCGGGGCGCCAAGCTGGGCAGCCACGGACGCTGCCGAGTCCACGTTGGGATCGGCGACGGCGGCCAGGACCGCACCGGGAACCCTGCGGGCTATGCTTTCGCCGTGGAACGCCCCCATCCAGCCGGAGCCTATGAGTCCAAGCCTAACCGGGGTGGGAAGTCCGGCGGAGTGCTGTTCGATGTAGGCCATGGGCCCGTCCTTTCGATAGTCAGTACTACAAATTGCTCAGGCGGGCGGGTTGCCTTCGCCCGGGAATTCAATGCCCACCTGACGGCGGATCTCATCGGCAACTTCCATGGTCCGGATGGAGGAGGCCAGGGTCCGCTGCTGGGTTTCTGTCTCACCGGCCGCGATGGCACGAGCCACTGCTGCCGCTTCGTAGTGCAGGCCTTCGAAGTGCCCTCCGGCTGGTTCGCTATAGCGAAGCCGCGTGCCTTCCGGGAACCGGATCTCGAAACCGCCGGGCATGTTGAAGGGGCCGTCAATGGTCAACGTGGCTTCGGATCCGACGATCGTTGCCGCAGTGGGAGTGAAATTATGCAGATGGGTGTTCATGACGGCCTGGCTTCCGCCCGGGAATTGCATGATGGCGGAGAGCTGGGCGTTGACGCCGGATTCGTGTTGCTGGCCGATTGCGCTCAACCGCTCCGGCGCACCAAGGACCTCGGTGATGAGGGCCAGCGGGTAGGTGCCCAGATCCAGCAGCGGGCCACCGGCCAATGCCGGATCGAAGATGCGGTGGCTGCGCTCAAAGTGCTCGCCGTATTCCGCCAGGACCGTTGTCACGGTACCCAGCGTCCCGGCGTCGAGCACTTGCCGGATCACGTCGAACTTCGGAAGGAAGAAACTCCATATGGCTTCGGCGGCGAAAACGCCGGCTGCCTTGGCCCGCGCGGCGATATTCCGGGCTTGCGCAGCATTCAGGCCGATCGGTTTTTCGATCAGGACGTGTTTGCCGGCGCCGATGGCGAGCATGGCAGCCCCGTGGTGGAAGTTGTGTGGCGTGCACACGTAGACGATGTCTATGTCCGGAGCCGCGGCCAGCTCTTCGTAGCTCCCATACGCGGCGGGCACGCCGAAGGCATCCGCGAAAGCTTTGGACCGGTCCAACGAACGGGAGCCGACAGCGGCGATCACTTGTGTTGAATGGGCCTGCACCGATTCCGTAAAACGTTCGGCAATCCACCCCGGGCCCATGATCCCCCAGCGCAAGGCGGGAGCGTCACGGGAATCCGGCACGCGGGACCCCGGCAGCCCGGATGACACCATCAGTAGACCACTTTCGTGTAGGCTCCGTCGCTGTGGAGCGAACGGATCATTGCTTGGGCGAGCTGCGACGCGCGCAGTCCATCTTCACCAGTGGCGAGCGGCGCAGGCTCTCCCTTTTCGAGGGCTGAGATCCAGGCCTGAAGTTGCAAGCGGTAAGCGTCGGCGAAGCGTGGACGCCAGTCGGCAGGGATTTCGGAACTGCGCTTCCCCTCCTGCCGGACATCGAGGGCGGCCGGTTCCGGCAACGCGGCGGTGCCAAACTCTGAAACGACCTCGCACTGGGTGGTGTAGCCGTACTGCGCATTGAGGAAGAGCTCGAGGGTGGCGAGGGTGCCGTCAGCCGCGCGCAGGAGCATGAAGGCGGGGTCCCTCAGATCGCCCGTGCTGTGCCGGGAACTGCGCCCCGCTTGCCAGGACACTTCCGTGATGGGTGCGTCCAGCAGCCAGGGGATGATGTCGAGCTCGTGGATGGCGGAATTGGTGATGGCGGATTCCGAGCTTGCACCCGGACCCGAGGACGCCGTCCGGCTGGTGCAATGGACCTGCAAGGGTTCGCCTTGGGTGCGCGCCCGGGTGGATTCGCGCAAAGCGACATAGCCCGGATCAAAGCGCCTCATGAAACCCATCGACAGCAGCCTGGCACCGGTGGCGGCGACGATATCGGCTTCGGCCTCCACAACTTCGCGGCTTTCAAGGAGCGTGGGAGCCAGCGGCTTTTCGCACAGCACCGGGGTCATCGCTTCGAAGCATTCCAACACCAGTCCGGCATGGGTGGAGTCATGGGAAGCGACGACGACGGCGTCAACCTCACTGGAGTTGATCAGCTCGGAAGGATCGGTGGTGATGCGTGCGGATGGCGGCGCGGCGGCCGCCGCACGTCCGGCGTCGAGGTCTGCCACAAAGGTGACTTCGGCCCCGCTGACGGTGGTGGAGAGGTTCTTGATGTGGTCTGCGCCCATGACACCGGCGCCAATAACGCCTACCCGGATCGGCATGCTGTCTTCCCGTCTACTACTTCGTTCAGATTTCCGCGGTGGCATGGCGAGCGGGGGCCCGTCCGGTCTTCCGGCGGACCCCCGACTCCGTCCGCGCTGTGTCCCTGCGCGCTAGGCGTGCCGCGGGCTGTTTTCCCTTGAGGCGTCGGCGACGTCGGCGACGTCGGCAGCTTCGGCTACCCCGGCGACTTCGGCTTGGACTTCCTTGAGGGCCTCTGTGTGGCCGCCGAGTTGTTCGAGCTCGTGGGCGAGTTCGGCCAGTTCCGCGCCGCCGGCCATCTGGGCGGTCAACTCGTCCAGGGTGATGTCCTTCTTGTCGTAGTAGCCGATCGACTTGCCGCGCTTGAGCAGCAGGAACCGGTCACCCACGGGGAAGGCGTGGTGCGGGTTGTGGGTGATGAAGATGACGCCCAGCCCGCGGTCGCGGGCCTGCAGGATGTAGCGGAGCACGACGCCGGACTGCTTGACACCCAGCGCGGCCGTCGGTTCGTCCAGGATCAACACCTTCGCCCCGAAATACACGGCCCTCGCGATCGCCACGCACTGACGCTCACCGCCGGAGAGCTGGCCGATGGGCTGTTCCACATCGCGCAGGTCGATGCCCATCTGGGCCAGTTCCTTGAGCGTGATGTCCTTCATCTTCTGGACATCCATGCTCTTGAACGGCCCCCAGCCCGTGGTCAGTTCCGAACCGAGGAAGAAGTTCCGCCAGATCGGCATCAGCGGGACCACGGCCAGGTCCTGGTACACCGTGGCGATGCCGGCGTCCAGGGCGTCCCGGGGTGAGTTGAATTTCCGCGCATCTCCCATGACGTGCAGCACGCCTTCGTCGTGCTGGTGCAGGCCGGCGATGATCTTGATCAGCGTGGACTTGCCCGCGCCGTTGTCGCCCAGGACGCAGGTGACACGGCCGTTGTCCACGGCCATGGTCACATCGCGCAGGGCGATGATGTTCCCGTAGTGCTTGCCCACGCCCTCCAGGGAGAGCAGGTGCACGGGGGTGTGGGTCAGCGGATCCTTTTCATCCTTGAGCAGGGTCTGCTGGTCGATCTGTTTGGCATTCATGTTCTGTCCGCCCCTTCTACTTGAGCTCTGCGCGGCGTTTGACGATGAGGTTCACGATGGTGGCCAGGAGCAGCATCAGGCCCAGGAAGAACTTGAACCAATCCGGGTTCCACTGCGCGTACACGATGCCCTTGTTGGCCATGCCGAAGATGAACGCACCGATCGCACCGCCCACCGCCGAACCGTAACCACCGGTCAGGAGGCAACCGCCGATGACCGCGGCGATGATGTAGAGGAACTCGTTGCCCACGCCCTCACCGGACTGCACGGCGTCGAAGGCGAAGAGGTTGTGCATGCCCAGGATCCAGCCGCAGAAGCCGACCGCCATGAACAGGCCGATCTTGGTCTTCGTCACAGGAACACCCACGGCACGGGCAGCGTTCGCGTCACCGCCCACGGCGAAGATCCAGTTGCCCACCTTGGTCCGAAGCAGCACCCACGAAGCAATGGCCACGAGGATGATCCAGAAGAACACCGTGATCTTGACCTCGACGCCGCCGATGCTGATGGAGGAGGCGAACACCGCATGGGCGGAGTCGAACCCGTCCAGCTTGGAGATCGACGGGGAGGACACGCTGCCGCCGATGAGGCGGGTCAGGGCCAGGTTCAGGCCCGTGAGCATCAAGAACGTCGCCAGGGTGACGATGAAGCTGGGCAGTTTCGTCTTGACAAGGATCCAGCCGTTGACGAAACCGATCCCCAAAGAAACGACGAGCGCCAGCACGACGCCGACCCACGCGTTCAGTGAGAAGTTCCAGCTGAACAGCGAGGCAGTCAGGGCCGAGGAGATCACGGCCACACCGGTGGAAAGGTCGAACTCGCCGCCGATCATCAACAGCGACACCCCCACCGCCATGATCCCGATCGTGGAAGACCCATACAGGATCGTAGCCAAAGCGTTCGGCTGAGTGAACGTCGGGGACACCGAAGCGAAGAAAATGAAGAGGACAACGGCCCCCACAAGGGCGCCGACTTCGGGCCTCCCCAAAAACTTCTGGATCGGGCTACGGCGTCCGATCCGCTCATCGCCGGGGGCCGAAGCCGGTGCCGGCGGCAGGGTTGCTGTGTTTGCCATAGGAAGAACTCCTTGTTGGTCAGGCCGCGCGGCGGTCGCCCGCCGCGCGGCCAGAATCCTGGATCTAGCGGACGCCCTGCTGGGCGAATTTGAGGACGTCGGAAGCGTTGGACTTGTCCACGATAGTGGGACCGGTCAGGACCGGCTGGCCGCCACCGAGCTTGAAACCTCCGCGCTTGGCCTGCCACAGGGAGTCAACGGACATGTAGCCCTGGAGCCACGGCTGCTGGTCAACGGTGAAGATCACAGCACCGTCGACGATCTTCTGGGCGAGGTCCGCGTTCAGGTCGAAGCTCGCAACCTTTGCAGAGCTGCTGGCATCCGTGACCGACTTGAGGAGGGTGAGCGTGATCGGCGCGCCCAAGCCGATGATGACATCTGCATCCTTGGCTGCCTGAAGCTTCGCGGTGGCGGTGGACTGGACCGAGGTCATGTCCTTGCCGTCGACGTACAGGATCTCAGTCCCGGGTACCTTCGCCTTGACGCCAGCACACCGTGCCTCGAGGCCAACGTGGCCCTGCTGCTGGATCACGCAAACCGGGTGCTTGAAGCCTTGGGAAGCGAGTCTGGTGCCTACGGCCTCGCCGGCGAGTTTCTCATTCGAACCGAAGTGAGTGAAAGCTCCGAGCTGCGCCGAGACGCCCTCGCCTGCGTTAAGGCTCACTATCGGGATGCCGGCATCAGTGGCCTTTTTGAGGACGTCCTTGAGAGCATCCGGGGTGGCGAGGGTGACTGCAATGCCGTCAACCTTCTGGTCGATGGCCTGCTGGACCAGCTGCGCCTGGCGCCCAGCTTCGGGGTCGCTTGTGTAGAGGAGGTCAACATTGTCCTTCGCGGACGCTTCCTCAGCGCCCTTGCGGACGATATCCCAGAACGTATCGCCCGCTGCGGCGTGGGTGATGAGGGCGACTTTCATGCGGGGAGTACTCACGGCCTGCCCGCCGGCGGCGGCATTGCCGGTGTCAGCCGGCTTCCCGCCTTGGGTGGAACAAGCACTGAGAGCCATCATCGGAACGACGGCCGCCACAAGTGCCGCCTTCCGCCAGGAAAACTTCTTCACGATTTATCTCCTTTGATTGGGGTTGTGGCCCTGCCACTCTGCAGGAGCTCAAAGCCCTCTACACAGATCATGGTGACTAGCCTCACAGATGTCAATACTTTGTCCTGACATTAGGATGTTTTTACGTGAAGGAGCTACTTGATGACGTGGGCCCACGCCGCCAGGGTTCCCTGGCCGTGGGGCCCCGCCGGCGAGGGACCCGGCCTGAGCTTGCGAAGGCTGGGAGCCGGCGGGGACTTGCGAGGCGGGGGGTGGCGGTTTGGGCCCACGCCGCCAGGGTTCCCTGGCCGAGCCTGCGAGGCGAGGGTGGCGGTGGGGACTAACGTGTCGCGCGGGGCAGTCTCGCTGTGGTGCTGCGGACAACCAGGACGGGATCGATCAAGGTCTGCTGGGGTTTGATGGCAGGATCTTGAATCCTGACGAGCAGCCTGTGCGCGACTTCAACTCCCACAAGATCGCTGCGGTTGTCGATGGACGTGATGTCCAGGTACCTCGATTTGGCCAGTGGAGAGTTGTCGTAGCCGATCACCGAGATGTCGCTGGGCACGTCGAGCCCGCGCGCCTTGAGGGCAGCGAATGCGCCCACGGCCATGGTGTCATTGGCGGCAAAGATCGCCGTCGTGTCCGGGTGGTGTTCGAGCAGCCAAGAGGCGGCGATGTAACCGTCCTCCTCCGAGGTGCCTTTGGACTCGGCAACCAAGAGTTCGACGCCGGCCGCCTGGATCTGCTGCCGGAAACCCGCGCGCCGGTGGGCTGACGCGCCGTCGGACCCTGAGAGATGACCGATGCGGGTATGACCCAGCCCCAGCAAGTGGCTGGCAGCCATGCCGCCTCCGCCGTCGTCGTCGTTCGTTATGAGATCGGCGCCGGCCGGCACCCCCTTGCGCCACCCGGCCACCACTGTAGGGACCCATGTCCGGGCCAGCATGGACTCACTCGGTTCCGCGGCGATGACAAGCGCGTCAACATGCATGGCAAGAAGCCCGTCGGCGGCTTCCTTGATGCGGTTCTCGCCGGGCTGGGAGTCGGCCAGCATGACGTGGTAACCGAGGTCCGAGAGAACCGACTCCATGCCCCTGAGGAGATCGACGAACCAGAGGTTCCTGTAGTCGTCAATTAGCAGGCCAATGCTCTTGGTCCGATTGCTCGCAAGTGTGGTGGCGGCCCGGCTGGGGCGGTAGCCGAGCTCCGACATTGCCGTCTGGACGGCTTCACGGCGCTTGTTGCTGACCTTCTCCGGCGACTGGAGGACCAATGACACCAACGACGGCGAGACGCCGGCGTGTTTGGCAACGTCATAGATGGTCGGGCGGCGGGTTTTGGGACTTGTCGAACTCACGATTCGGGAACCTTTCCACTCTGTTGTCAAGGGTATTCGCGGGACATTGACAGGACATACTCACATGATTATGCTTTGAGTCCGGTGCTAAATTGTAGCGCTCCAAAATGCCACCAGAGGTGTTCGGCACCCAGGCTTAATTTCGAAGGAGAAATCAATGGCTGAGAGCTTAGGAGTCGCCGTCATCGGCGCAGGAATGGCCGGCAAGGCGCACGCGTCGGCATACCGCACAGCGTCCGCCCTTTACAGCCCCGTGCTTCCGCCGGTGCGCCTCGTATCGATCGGCGACGTGAACGCACAGTTCGGGTCCCTCGCTGCCCGACGTTTTGGCTACGAACGCAATGACACCTCGTGGCAGGCGATCGCAGAAGCAGACGACATCGACGTCGTGAGCGTCGTCATCGCGAATTCCCTCCACCGCGAGGTCGTCGAGGGACTCCTGGCCGCAGGCAAGCATGTCCTGTGCGAGAAGCCGCTGAGCGACTCCCTCGAGGACGCCCGCGCCATGGCGGATGCAGCCCGCAACGCTTCCAGCATCGCGCGCATTGGCTTCACGTTCCGCCGCACGCCCGGCATCGCCTACATCCGCGACTTGATCCGCACCGGCGTCCTCGGCAAGGTGCTGCATTTCAGCGGCCGCTACTGGACCGACTACGGCTTCAGCCCTTCCGCTCCCATGAGCTGGCGCTACAAGGGCGGCCCCGGCTCGGGTGCTCTGGCCGACGTCGGAAGCCACTTGGCCTACGTCTCCGAGTTCCTCTGCGGCGACATCAAATCCATCAGCGGCGGGCGCCTGAGCACCGTGATCGGCAAGCGCCCACTGCCGCTCGCAGCCGTCATGGGCCACGACCACGCAGCGGTGAGCGACACGTTCGAGGCCGTGGAGAACGACGACTACGCGGCCTTCAATGCAGAGTTCGAAAACGGCGCCGGCAGCTTTGAAGTCTCCCGCGTCGCAGCCGGCCATGCCAACAGCCTCAACTTCGAAGTGTTCTGCGAGAACGGTGCGGCCAAATTCGACCAGCGCCGTCCCTCCGAAATCCAGCTGTTCCTTAACGATGGCTCCGCGAACGAGAACGGCTACCGCCAGGTCGTCCTCGGCCCGGGCCACCCGTACATCGCCGGCGGCCTCGCCATGGACGCCCCCGAGGTTGGCTTCGGCCAGAACGACGCCTTCGGCTACCAGGCCCGCGCGTTCCTTGAAGAGGTTGCCGGTTTGCCGGAATCCGAGTCACTCCCCCGCTGCGCCACGTTCGACGAGGGCGTGCGCAACATGGAACTGCTCGGCGCAGTCACGGAATCCGCGCTCAACAACGGAAAGACGATCACGCTATGAAACTCGGCGTCTACAACGCAATCCTGCACGACCGGCCGCTTCCTGAGGCCCTCAAGGTTATCGCTGACCTGGGCCTCTCGGGAATCGAGGTCAACACCGGCGGATTCCTGCCAGCGGTGCACGTCCCCACCTTCGACGACATCCTGGTATCGGATGCCGCGCGAGACGACTACCTCGGGATCTTCGAGGGCACCGGCGTCGCCATTGCAGGTCTGAACTGCAACGGCAACCCCCTGCACCCGAAGCATGAGATCGGCGAGAAGCATGCCGAGGACATCCGCCGCTCCATCCGGCTCGCGGAACGTCTCGGTCAGAACCGGGTGGTGACCATGTCCGGCTTGCCCGGCGGTGAGCCAGGCGCGACCGTGACCAACTGGATTGTCAACGCGTGGAATTCGGCGGCTTTGGATGTGTTGGATTACCAGTGGGACATCGCGGCGAAGTTCTGGCGCGAGACTGACCGCCTGGCCGCTGACCATGGCGTGAAGGTAGCCCTCGAGCTGCACCCGCAGAACATCGTGTTCAACACAGCCGACGTGCACAAACTCATCGAGCTCACCGGCGCCACGCACGTCGGCGTCGAACTGGACGCTTCGCACTTGTTCTGGCAGCAGATGGATCCGGTGGCTGTGGTCCGCGAACTCGGACCCCTGGTTTTCCAGGCCGCCGCGAAAGATGTCCGCGTGAACACCTCGAATGCCGCCCTCTACGGCGTCCTCGACAACAGCTTCCGCCGGCTCTCGCCGGAAGAAAGCCGGACCAACCTTGGTGGCGACGAATGGGCCAATGAGTGGCCCAAGAACTCCGCGTGGGACTTCGTGGCCCTCGGCCGCGGGCACGACACCGCCTACTGGACCGAGTTCCTGCGTGCGCTTCACGAGGTGGATCCCGGCATGCTGGTCAACATCGAGCACGAAGACACCTCACTCGGCCGGATCGAAGGGCTTGAGGTGGCATCCAAGGTCCTGCGCGACGCCCACACTGCACTGGAGGCCTCGCTGAACGTGACGGCCTAGCCAGTTCACCGAACCACAGAGGAGGGCCTCATCCGAAAAGTCGGATAAGGCCCTCGGCGCTGGCCCGCAAGGCTTTCCGTTCCCGCCCTTGTATGCTGGATGATGAATCCATAAAATAGTCAAGCAAAGGCTTGTGCTGACGGGCAAGGAGGCAGTCATGGAAGACTTCGCGGATTTCCGGGCACCGCTGTACGAGGTGAAGGCCAATCTGTTCAAGGGGCTGGCCCACCCGGTCAGGATCCGGGTACTGGAGCTGCTGTCGGCGGCACCCGAGGTGTCAGTGACAGAGCTTCTGGCCGCAACGGGCCTGGAGGCTTCGCACCTGTCCCAGCATCTGTCGGTGCTGCGCCGATACCACCTCGTCAAGGGAGAGCGACGGGCGCTACAGATGTTCTACACCTTGGCGTACCCACAGGTCGCGGAGCTCCTCTCCGTGGCGAGACTGCTGCTCAACGACATGCTGCACACCACCCGGGCGCAGCTTGAGTCCTCAGAAGCGACTGCACCCGAGTCAGTCGCAGCGGCCAGCACCCGGTGAAGGCACTGGTCGCGGCCCGGGCCTTCCTGCCCGGGCGCCAGGATTACGCGCAGTTGCCGCGCACCTGGAAAGGAGACTTGCTTGCGGGGGTCACAGTCGGCATCGTCGCGCTGCCGCTGGCTCTGGCGTTCGGTGTCAGCTCCGGCGCGGGCGCGGCAAGCGGACTGATCACCGCCGTGATCGCCGGTGTGATCGCGGCCGTCTTCGGTGGTTCCAATATCCAGGTCTCCGGACCCACCGGCGCCATGGTAGTGGTTCTGGGCCCGGTCATCGCCGCCCACGGGCTCGGTGCACTGGCCGCAGTCTCGGTCCTCGCCGGGGTGATAGTGGTGGCCGCCGGACTACTCAAACTCGGGCGGGTCGTGACCCTCCTGCCCTGGCCGGTGATCGAGGGCTTCACCGTCGGAATCGCGGTAATCATCTTCCTGCAGCAGGTCCCAGCCGCGTTCGGCACCAAGCCCGGGCCCAGCAGCAACGCCGTGATCTCGACCATCCAGGCCATCGGCGCTGTGTCCCCAGCCTCGGTTCTTGCCCCCGTTGCCGTGGTAGCTCTGGTGGCGGTGATCATGGTCGCCTCACCGCGGATCCACCCCCGGATCCCGGGCTCGCTCATCGCGATCATCATCGCCACTGTGGCCGCGCAGTTCCTCGACCTGCCGGTGACCCGGATCGGAGCCCTGCCCGATTCCCTGCCGGCCCCAATGATGCCTTCCCTGGACCTGGCGACGATCACCGCACTGGCCGGGTCCGCGGCCACGATTGCGGCCCTGGCCGCGATCGAGTCGCTGCTCTCGGCACGGGTCGGGGCGTCGATCTCCGATACCGGCCCCTACGACGCGGACCGTGAACTCCTGGGTCAGGGCCTGGCATCCGTCGCGTCCGGATTCTTTGGCGGCATGCCCGCCACAGGTGCCATCGCCCGCACCGCGGTGAACATTCGCTCGGGCGGCCGGACACGCCTCGCCGCCATCACCCATGCGCTGGTCCTGCTGGCCGTGGTGTACCTGGCCACCGGCCCGGTTTCCCGCATCCCCCTTGCCGCACTGGCCGGGGTGCTGATGGTCACGGCGACACGCATGGTTTCCCTCAAGACGCTGCGCAGCGTGATCGGATCAACCCGCGCCGACACAGTCGTGTTCTTCGTCACCGCGCTGATCACGGTGTCCTTCGACCTGATCCAAGCCGTGGAAATCGGGATCGCGGCCGCCGCCTTCTTCGCCCTGCGTGCCTTGGTCCGGTCCAGCGGGGTGCACCGGGAGGAAATCCCCGGCCCGGTCCACGAAGGGGACGAGCACATCGCCGTGTTCCGGCTCGACGGAGCCCTGTTCTTCGCCGCCGCCGAGCGCGTCCTGGAGCGGGTCAGCGCCATCCGGAACGTCGACGTCGTGATCATCCGCATGTCACAACTGCAGATCCTGGACGCAACCGGGGCCAGAACAATCACAGACATCGTCCAGGCACTAGAACGCCGGGGAATCACCGTGCTGATCAAAGGGATCCAGGAGCGCCACCTTCGGCTCGTCACCCAGGTGGGGGTCCTAGACTCCCTTCGCCACCACAAACACCTCTTCACCGAACTAGCCCCCGCCGTGGAACACGCCCGAAGCCACGTCGCCCGCGCCGCCAGCGCACGCACCGCCCACAACCCCGGCAAGAACCCGTAGCCTGTCCAGCCGCAAGCGACCCCACAGACGCCAACCTTGAAAGAAGACCAATGCCTTCCTTGAACGAAACCAGCGCCCAAATCCGGGCCGCCCACCTGCTCGTGCGGTCCACCGAGGAATGGGACGCACTCTCCGAAGAGTTGCTCCGGACCTACGATCTTAATGACAACGACAAGATCGAAATGCTCCGCGAATCCTTCCTTGCCACCTGGAGGTCAGTCATCCGCAACCTGCTCACTGACACGCTGAACGCCATCGACATTACTGTCACCCCGGCCGTTCACCCTTGGGGCATCGCCACCCTGGAAACCGCCGGGCACACCTGCGAACCGCTTTTGTGCTCCCCGGAAGAACCCCCCGCATTTCCCAAGACAAGCACCGTTCACGGCAGGCCGCGACTGCTCAGCTTCGAGGAGGTTATGGCCGGATACAACACCTGCCTGACCTCCCTAGAGAAATCGCCGTATCCTTCCTTTTAGCGCCTACTGGACCTTGGCGATGTACTTGCCCATAGTCTCCAGCTGATACCGGGAGACCTCGTTGGCGTTGTTGTCCTCGGCGAAGACGCTGGACACCATGACGGAGTTGTCCCTGTCCAGGAAGCCGATTTCCTTGAGTCCGCCGAAGAATTCGTCCCAGTTGACGTCGCCGTCGCCGATCTTGAGGTGCTGGTGCACGCGCACGGCGTTGCCGGGCGGGTTGGTGATGTACCGCAGCCCGTGGGAAGCGTGGTGGTCCATCGTGTCGGACACATGGACCAAGCGCAGCTTATCCCCCGCGGCACGCATGATGTCGAGCGGCTTGTTGCCCATGTGGAAGCTGTGCGAGGCAACGTAGACCATGCCGATGTTGGGCGAGTTCACGCCACGGATGACGCGGAGCGCGGCGAGCCCATCCTCCACGAAGTCGTCCGGGTGCGGGTCGATGAGGACGTCCAGGCCCTCGCGCTCGATGATCGGAAGGAGCTCTTCCATGGAGCGGTAGAAGGCCCTTTCAGACTCCTCGGCCTCTTCCGGCCGCCCGCTGAATTCGGTGTTCATGGTGTGCACGCCAAGATCAACGGTGATCTGGATGGCACGCTTCCAGTAGCGAACTGCGGCCTCGCGGGCGTCCTCGTCCGGTCCGGACCAGCGCAGCACGGGAAGCACCGAGGCGATCTCGACGTCGGCGTCCTTGCAGGCCTTCTTCAACTGGCCCACGAGCTCGTCGTCGGCCTTGGGGTGGTTGAAGAACGGGATGAAGTCAGCGTGCGGGGTCAGCTGGAGGTATTTGTAGCCGAGATCGGCGGCGAGCCGCGGGAATTCCAGCAGGCTGTGGCTGTGGTGGAACGGGGTGGGATCGAGGGCAATCTTCACGGTCACTCCTACTTGTACAGTTCAGGCTTGGTGTTGAGCTGCACCGCGACCTTTTCGCCAGACTTCTGGGCCTCGACGCCGGCTTCGCAGCAAGCGGCGGTGGCGTACCCATCCCAGGCGGTGGGGCCTCCGATTTCGCCGCGGCGTGCGGCGTCCACCCAAGCCTGGACCTCGACGTCGTACGCGGCACCGAAGCGCTCTTCGAACCCGGGCGTGACCTTACCGCCCCAGCGGCCGGCGCTGCGGACGTAAGGACCGCCGTCGCCGCCGATGCTCACGATCCCGTCCTCGAAGGACGCCTGGGTCGCGACTTCATAGCCGAACTTGGCGTTGACGTAGATTTCGACGTCGGCCAGGACGCCGGACTCGGTCTCGATCAGCACGTGCTGGGGATCGTGCTGGCCGTTCGGGGCGTTGCGCGTCGCCTTGCCCAGCCGGACCTGCACGGAGGTGATTTCCTCACCGGTGAAGAAACGGATGGCATCGAATTCGTGGACCACGGAGTCGTTGATGAGCATCTCGTTGGTGAAGCCCTGCGGCGTGGTCGGGTTGCGGTGCTGGTGGTGCAGCATGAGCAGCTCGCCGAGTTCACGATCGCGGATCACGGAGCCCAGGGCGGCGTATTCGGCGTCGAAGCGGCGCATGAAGCCCACCTGGATGCGCTGGTGGCCGAGTGCCGTTTCGGCCTGGACAACTTTCCAAGCACTCTCGACATCCGGGGTGAGCGGCTTTTCGCAGAGGATGGGGAAGTCCTTCTCAAGCGCCTTGTACAGGATTTCCTCGTGCAGGAAACCGGGGGTGGCGATCAGCACGGCGTTGACGTCGCCGTTGTTGAGTGCTTCTTCGGCACTGGCGAGGGCCACGGCGCCGTCGATCCCTGCGATGGCGGCCTGCGCCCGGGAGAGGTCGACGTCGACGACGGCGGCCACTTCGGCGCCGTGGATGCGGGTGCTGAGCCGCTTGATGTGGTCGGCGCCCATGCGGCCTGCGCCGATGACGGCCACGCGGAGAATGTCAGTCATTGTTTCTGTCCTTAGGTGTCTGTGCCTGCGAGGCTAAGTTAGTTGACTGCCGTGCGGGAGCCGCACGAGAGCAGGTAGTTGCGGGTGCGCTTGGCAATGGGCATGGGAACGTCGAAGGCCACGGGGTACATGTCCTGCTCCACAATGCCAAAGATCGGGCGATTGAGTCCTTCAACGGCCTCGATGACGGCGCGCAGGTCCGGGAGGCCGTTGGGCGGTTCAGTCATGACGCCGGCGAGGTTGGCTGCCGCCCAGGTCATATTTTCCTCATTGACTTGTCTCAGGATGTCCGGGTTGATCTGCTTCAGGTGCAGGTAGCCGATGCGGTCCGGGTAGTTCTTGATCAGTTCAAGGCTGGACGCTCCACAGTATTCGGCGTGTCCGGTGTCCAGGCAAAGGTTCAAGTACTGGGGATCGGTTTCGGCGAGCAGGTGCTCGATGTCGGCTTGTGCACCAACATGGGAATCAGCGTGGGAGTGGAATTGCTGCTTCAGGCCGAAGTCCTCCAGAAGCACCTTGCCCATGCGGTTGTGGCCGGCGAACAGATCGTCCCACTGACCCTGCGACAATTCGCCGCTTTCTACAGCCTCGCCCGTGACGTCGTCGCGCCACATCGCCGGAATGACCACGATGTGCTCGCCGCCCATGGCTGCGGTCAGCTCGGCAACCTTGCGTGCCGGCTCCCAGGCTTCCTCGTACTGTGCGGCACCGCGGTGGAAGGCCGTGAAGACCGTTCCCGCCGTGACCTTGAGGTCGCGCTGCTTGAGTTCCTCGGCGAGGCGGGCGGGATCGTTCGGCAAGTAGCCGTAGGGGCCTAGCTCGATCCATTTGTAGCCGGACTCGGCCACCTCGTCCAGGAAGCGCTCCCACGGGGTCTGCCTGGGGTCATCCGCGAACCAGACGCCCCAGGAGTCGGGTGCGGTGCCGATGATGAGTTTGTTCTCTGTCATTGCGGGCTCCTCAGTTGGAGGGGAAGTTGTAGGAGGCGCCGGAGGCGTGGGTGGGTTCGGGCCAGCGGGAGGTGACTACCTTGCCGCGGGTGTAGAAGGACACGCCTTCGGGTCCGTAGATGTGCTTGTCGCCGAACATGGAGGCCTTCCAGCCCCCGAAGGAGTGGTAGGCCACGGGCACCGGCAGGGGCACGTTGATGCCAACCATGCCCACGGTGACGGAGCGCTGGAACTTGCGGGCGTTGGCTCCGGAGGAGGTGAAGATGGCGGTGCCGTTGCCGTAGGGGTTGGAGTTGATGAGCTTGATGCCCTCGTCCAGGTCCTCCACGCGGACGACGACGAGGACGGGTCCGAAGATTTCCTCGGTGTAGGCGGTCATTTCGGTCTTGACGTGGTCGATGACGGTGGGGCCGACCCAGAAGCCTTCTTCGTGGCCGGGAACCACGAGGTCGCGGCCGTCCACGACCATCGCCGCGCCGGCGGCTTCGGCTTCGGTGACGATCCGTACGATGCGTTCCTTGGAGGCCGGGGTGATGACCGGGCCCATTTCGGCGTCGGGCTCGGTGCCGTTCTTGACCTTCACGGCCAGGGCGCGTTCTTCGACTTTCTTGACCAGCAGTTCGGCGGCGTCGCCGACGGCGACCGCGACCGAGATTGCCATGCACCGCTCGCCCGCGGAACCGAACGCGGCCGCGGCCAGGTGGTCGGCGGCGTTGTCCAGGTCGGCGTCGGGCATGATGATCGCGTGGTTC
Organism: Arthrobacter rhizophilus; assembly: GCF_026241105.1. Lineage (GTDB taxonomy): Bacteria > Actinomycetota > Actinomycetes > Actinomycetales > Micrococcaceae > Arthrobacter. Next base: position 56,584 of record NZ_JAPFFT010000022.1, read on the forward strand.
TTCGCCCCGCCGAGGGCTTGGACCCGCTTGCCGTGCTTGGTGGCGGTTTCGTGGACGTACTTCGCGATCGGGGTGGAGCCGACGAAGGAGATGCCGTCCACGTCCGGGTGGGTCAGGAGCCCATCGACGGTTTCCTTGTCGCCGTGCAGGACCTGGAACACGCCGTCGGGCAGGCCCGCCTGTTTCCAGAGCTTCGCGAGGAGCATGGAGGCGGAGGGGTCCCGTTCGGAGGGCTTGAGGATGAACGCGTTGCCCGTGGCGATCGCCATGGGCGCCATCCAGAGCGGGACCATGACGGGGAAGTTGAACGGGGTGATGCCGGCGACGACGCCGAGGGGCTCGCGGAAGGAGAACACGTCGATGCCGGTGGAGACCTGGTCCGAGTAGTCGCCCTTGAGGAGCTGCGGGATGCCGCAGGCGAATTCGATGACCTCGAGGCCGCGGCCGATCTCGCCCTTCGCGTCGGAGATGACCTTGCCGTGCTCGGCCGTGATCAGGGCGGCGAGTTCGTCCACGTGGGAGGCGACGAGTTCGCGGAACTTGAACAGGACCGCGGTGCGCTTGGCCAGGGAGAAATCGCCCCACTTTACGCTGGCGGCCTTCGCGGCGGCAACAGTGGCGTCCAGGTCGGCGCGGTTCGCCAGGCGCAGCGTTGCCGAGACGGCACCGGTGGCCGGGTTGTAGACCGCCTGGCTGCGGTCGCCGGCGCCGGCGGTTTCAACACCGTTGATGAAATGCTTGATGGTGGTCAGGGTGGTCGTCGTCGACATGTGCGGACTTCCTTGTCTGTGGCTTGAAGAGAGCTTGAGGGGGCTAGCCGAGCAGCTTGCGCTGGCGGTTCTTGTGGTCTGTGTAGGTTTGGTAGGCCTGCTGGGTGGACTCGAGTTCGGAGACCTGCGAGACGGGAACATCCCACCAGGATTCGGAACTCGGAGCATCCAGCAGGGGGTCCGATTCGACGTGGATGACGATCGGCCCGCTGTCCTCCGGTGCCGCTTTCGCGTCCCGGATAGCCTGTTCCAGCTCGGCGATGACCTTCTCGCCCGGCTCGATCCGGATGACCTTCGCACCGAGGCTTTCGGCGTTAAGGGCCAGGTCGATGGGCAGGTTCGCTCCGGCGTCGAAGGAGTGCTGTTCTTTGTCCAGCACGCGGTACTGCGTGCCGAAGCGCTGCGAGCCCAGCGACTCGGAGAGCGAGCCGATGGAGGCGTAGCCGTGGTTCTGGATCAGGACCACGATCAGTTTGATGCGTTCGGCGACGGCGGTGACCAGTTCGGTGTGCATCATGAGGTAGGAGCCGTCTCCCACCATGACCACGACGTCGCGCTTCTCGCCGCCCGCTGCTGCCTCCGCCAGGGCGGCACGCTTGACACCCAGCCCGCCGGGGATCTCATAACCCATGCAGGAGTAGGCATATTCGACGTGGTAGCCGAAGGGGTCCCGGACGCGCCACATCTTGTGCAGGTCGCCCGGCAGCGAACCGGCGGCGCAGATGACAACGTCCTGCTTTTCCATGGCCCGGTTGGTGGCGCCGATGATCTCGTTCTGCGCCGGGAGCGGGGTGTGCCGGGTGTCGAAGGCTTCGTCCACGATCGCGTTCCAGCGTTTCTTCTCCGCCGCGATCTTCTGCTCCAGGTCCGCGCCGACACGGTATCCGCCGAGCGCCTGGTTCAGCTTGACGAGCGCTTTGCGGGCGTCGGCGACGATCGGCAGGACGGTGCCGTGCTTGTAGGCGTCGATCGCGGCCACGTTGATGTTGATGAAGCGCACGTCGGGGTTCTGGAAAGCAGTGCGCGACGCCGTCGTGAAGTCCTCGTATCGGGTACCGACGCCAATGATCAAGTCAGCAACGGCGGCGATGGCGTTCGCCGCCGTCGTGCCCGTGGAGCCAATGGCTCCTAGCGAGAACTGGTGGTCCCACGGCAGTACGCCGACGCCGGCCTGGGTGTTGCCCACCGGGATGCCGGTGAGCTCGGCGAACCTGGCGAGTTCCTCGTTGGCGAAGGCGTACAGGACGCCACCGCCGGCGATGATGAGCGGACGCTTCGCGGCACGGATGGCCTCGGCGGCGCGGCGGATGTCGTCGTCGTCGGCCTCGGGGCGGCGGATCCGCCACTCACGCTCGGCCAGGAACTCCTCCGGAACATCCAAGGCCTCGGCCTGGACATCCTGCGGCAGCGAAATGGTCACCGCGCCAGTCTCGGCCGGGTCAGTCAAGACGCGCAAGCCGTGGTGAAACGCCGAGAACAACTGCTCCGGACGGGACACCCGGTCGAAGAACTTGGACAGCGGACGGAAGGCGTCGTTGACCGTGATGTCGTAGGCGTAGGGCAGCTCAAGCTGCTGCAGCACCGGGTCCGCGGCACGGGTGGCGAAGGTATCGCTCGGCAGCAACAGGACCGGCAGCCGGTTGGTGGTGGCCAGCGCAGCGCCCGTCAGCAGGTTCGAGGAACCCGGGCCGATCGAGGTGCTGATCGCGAAGGTCTGGCGCCGACGCGTGTGCCGTGCGTAGCCAACGGCCTGGTGTGACTGGGCCTGCTCGTTGCGTCCCTGGTAGTACGGCATGATGGTCGGATCGAGCTGCTGGTACTGCTTGAGGGCCTGGCCCACACCGGCGACGTTGCCGTGGCCGAAGATCCCGAAGGTGCCAGGAATCAGGCGCTCCCGGTACTCCTGGGTGCCGATGCGGTCAACGGTGTACTGCTTGGACAGGAACTCGACAACCGCCTGGGCGACCGTCATTCTGCGCGTTGACATATTTTTCCCCATGGGTCTATTCCGATACTTTCGCAGGTGTCTTCAGCAACGAGGCGGCGGTGGCCACTGCACCGGCCACGTCCCCGTCGGCCGGATACAAAAGGGTCCGTCCCACAGTCAAGCCCTGGACCCCGGGCAAGGCAAGCGCGGCCTGCCAACTGGCGAAGACCTCATCCTGGCCTGCGTCCGGATCCCCACCCAGGAGGACCGTGGGCAGGGTGGTGGCGGCCATGACGCGTTCCATCTCGGCCACGACGGGAAGCTTCATCCAGGTGTAGGCGCTCGTGGAGCCCAGTCCCTGCGCGATCGCCACTGACTTGATGACGGCATCCGGCGAGAGGTCGTTGCGGACCTTGCCGTTTGGCTCACGGACGGACAGGAACGGCTCCACCATGGCGATCAACTTGCGCGCCGCGAGCGAGTCCACGGCTTTGGCCGTGGCTTCCAGGATCGACGCCGTATCCGGGTCGCCAAGACAGATCCGGGTGAGCATCTTCCCGCCATCGGCGCCGAGGGCGTCCAAGGCGGCCGCGGTGTGGCCCGTGAAACGGTCATCGATTTCGTTGACCAGCCCGGCGAGGCCGCCACGGTTCATCGAACCGAAGACGAGCTTGCCCTCGAGCGCACCCAGCAGGAGCAGATCGTCCATGATGTCCGGGCTCGCGAGCACGCCGTCGACGGCGGGATTCGCCAAAGCGATCTGCAGCCGGTCCAAAAGATCCCGGCGGTCCGCCATGGCCACCGGATCGGCACCGACACTCAGGGCGCCGCGGGCGGGGTGGTCGGCCGCCACGATGAAGTTCTGGGTCCCGTACTTCAGCCCCGGGTGCCGGCGACGTGCTGCGGCGGCGCGGGCAACGGCGTCGGGATCTTCAAGCCGGAGGGCACTCAGGTGCTCGTAACGGCGGGGATCATCATTGAAGCTCAACGTGTTGCTCCTTCGGAAACTGCTGCGTGGGAAACTGCTTCGGGGCCGGCGGGGGTCAGGCGGCCGCGTTCGGCGAGCAACGAGGTGACCTCCTCCGGCGTCGGCATCGCGTCGGCGCAAGAGAGGCGGGAGGCGACAATCGCGCCGGCAGCATTGGCATAGTCCAGGACCTGGGCCAAAGGCCAGCCGGACAACAGTCCGTGGCAGAAGGCACCGCCGAAGGAGTCCCCCGCGCCCAGGCCATTGACGGTCTCCACGGGGACCGGAGCGGAGACAACACGTTCCGTGCGGGTCTTGGCCATCACACCTTCGGGGCCAAGCTTGACCACGGCGATCTCGACGCCCGCGGCCAGCAGTCGGTCGGCCTGCTCGTCCGGGGTTCCTTCGCCCACGGCCACGGCACATTCCTTGTCATTGCCGATGGCCACCGTGACGTGCGGCAGGATCTTGGCGACCTCTGCCCGGGCCTCGTCCTCGGAAGCCCAGAACATGGGGCGGTAGTCCAGATCCAGAATGGTGTACTGGCCCTCGCCCAGGCCGGTGCGGGGCCGTGCTTCATGGGCTGCCAGGTGGGCGGAGCGGCTGGGCTCCTGGCAGAGGCCGGTGACCGTGGACCAGAAGATGCCGGCGTCCTTGATGGCGTCCAGGTCCAGTTCCCCGGCCTTGATCTGCAGGTCCGGCGCCGTCGGGAACCGTCCGTAGAAGTACAACGGGAAGTCGTGCGGGGGCTGGATCGCGCAGAACGTGGCCGGCGTTTGAAGGCCCGGCACCGGGGTGACGAAAGTGTCGTCGACCTTGAACTTGCGAAGCTCGCGGTGCAGGTAGATGCCGAAAGGGTCATCGCCAGTACGCGTGATGACGCCGCTGCGGCGGCCGTGGCGGGCGGCAGCAACGGCCACGTTGGACGGCGAACCGCCAAGATACTTGCCGAAGGACTGCACGTCCTCCAGTCCCACACCGATGTCGTTCGGGTAGATATCAACGCTGATGCGCCCGATGGTGAGCAGTTCGTGGGTCACAGTGATCGCGGACCTTTCTGTAGTGAACTCTTCTTGCGGGACGGTGAGAGCTCCGGTGCTTTTGCCGGCCCGCACGTGAGCGGGGCCACAGCACTACTTTGCACCAGAATTCATGTCCTGTCAAAGGTTTGTACTGACATATTTACAACGAAACGTGATGACCTAAACCACCGCACGGCGCACGCCTGAATCCGTGCCAACCGCCAGAGTTACCGGGCAGGAACGGCGAGCTCTCCAGTGACATACTGGGCGCGACCAAAGCCGAAGGACCAGTCATCGGCAGTGTTTTCCACATACCCGAGGAAGACATCCTCGCCGGCAACACCAATCTCTCCGAGTTGGGCGGCAATGGTGGCGAACAAAGATTGCTTCGCCTCGCGACTACGCCCGCCCTGGGTGAATATCTGGATCATGACCACGCCGGAACTTCGTTCAAAACCAAGCCCGGCATCCTGCGCAACAATCTGGCCGGAAGGATGCTCGGTGATGATGTGGAAGTAGTCGCGCTCCGGGATGCCGTACTCGGCGAGGATGGCGTCGTGGATTCGCTTGCTGAGTTCGCCAAGCTGCTCCGGCGTACGGCCTTCGTTGACATCAATGCGGACGAGGGGCATATGCTCTCCCTGGATAGTTTGTCCTGACATACTAACAAACTTTCCGATGTGGCCGCAAGTGCTTGGTTCTAACGCCCCTCCCCACATCGACGCTCGCTCACCTATGGCGCCCGAATGGCAAACGCTCGCTCACATGTCCGGTCTTGACCGCCAATGCTCGCTCACAAGACGTGAGCGAGCATCCGGCCAAAACCCGCCATAGGAGAGCGAGCGTTGGCCAAAGAGCCGCCAAAAGTGAGTGAGCGTGTGTCATGGCAGACGCTCGCTCGGCTGTACAGCAGTTAAACGACGACGGCGCCTGTCACCTTCACATGGAAGGTGACAGGCGCCGTCGAAAGGCCCCTGCTTTGGGGTGGCGCTAGAGGGTCGCAAAGACCTCGCGGAGCAGCTTGGCGGTCTCGGACGGCGTCTTGCCGACCTTCACGCCTGCAGCTTCGAGGGCTTCCTTCTTGGCCTGTGCCGTACCCGCCGAGCCGGAGACGATGGCGCCTGCGTGGCCCATGGTCTTGCCCTCGGGGGCGGTGAAGCCTGCAACGTAGCCGACAACCGGCTTGGTGACGTTGGCCTTGATGAAGTCGGCTGCGCGCTCTTCAGCGTCACCACCGATTTCGCCGATCATGACGATTGCCTTGGTCTCCGGGTCAGCCTCGAACGCAGCCAGGGCGTCGATGTGGGTGGTGCCGATGACGGGGTCGCCACCAATGCCGATGGCGGTGGAGAAGCCGAGATCGCGCAGTTCGTACATCATCTGGTAGGTCAAGGTACCGGACTTGGAGACCAGGCCGATGGGGCCCTTGCCCGTGATGTTTGCCGGGGTGATGCCAACCAGGGCTTCGCCCGGGGTGATGATGCCGGGGCAGTTCGGCCCGATGATGCGGGTGACCTGCTTGCCGTCAGCGTCCACGGTGGCCTGGGCGAGTGCCCAGAACTCTGCGGAATCCTGAACCGGCACGCCTTCGGTGATGACAACGACCAGGCCGATGCCTGCTTCGATGGCTTCAACCACGGCAGACTTGGTGAATGCCGGCGGAACGAAGACGATCGAGACGTCTGCGCCAGTCTCCGCGATGGCTTCCTTGACGGTGCCGAAGACGGTGATATCCTTGCCGCCGTGCACTACCGTGGCGCCTGCCTTGCGGGCGTTGACGCCACCGACGATGTTGGTGCCGGCCTTGAGCATCAGGGAGGTGTGCTTGGTGCCTTCGCCGCCGGTGATGCCCTGGACGATGACCTTGGAGTCCTTGTTGAGGTAGATAGACATAGTCTTGCGTCCCTTTACTTAGCTGCGTTGGCGAGTTCGGCGGCCTTGTCGGCGCCCTCGTCCATGGTGGCTGCCAGGGTAACCAGCGGGTGGTTGGCCTCGGCCAGGATGCGGCGGCCCTCTTCGACGTTGTTGCCGTCGAGGCGGACAACCAGCGGCTTGTTGGCGTGGACGCCAAGCTCGGCAAGTGCGCCGACGATGCCCTTTGCCACAGCGTCACACGCGGTGATGCCACCGAAGACGTTCACGAAAACGCTCTTGACTTGCTCGTCGCCAAGGATGACGTCCAAGCCAGCGGCCATGACCTCAGCAGAAGCTCCACCGCCAATGTCCAGGAAGTTGGCCGGCTTGACGTTGCCGTGGTTTTCGCCTGCATAAGCAACGACGTCGAGGGTGGACATCACAAGACCGGCGCCGTTGCCGATGATGCCAACCGAGCCGTCAAGCTTCACGTAGTTGAGATCCTGCGCCTTGGCCTTTGCCTCGAGCGGGTCAGCTTCGTCCTTGTCCTCAAGTTCGGAGTGGTGGGGGTGGCGGAAGCCTGCGTTCTCGTCCAGCGAGACCTTGCCGTCGAGGGCAACAATGTCCCCCGCACCCGTCTTGACCAAGGGGTTGACCTCAACCAGGGTTGCGTCTTCCTTCTTGAAGACGTCCCAGAGCTTGAGGATGACCGAGGCGACCTTGCCGCGCAGTTCCTCGGAGAAACCAGCAGCGGCAACGATTTCGTCGGCCTTGGCCTGGTCGATTCCGACGGCGGGATCGATGGCAACCTTGGCGAGGGCCTCGGGGCGCTCTACGGCAAGCTGCTCGATTTCCATGCCGCCTTCAACCGAGCACATGGCCAGGTAGTTGCGGTTGGCCCGGTCCAGCAGGACGGAGAAGTAGTATTCCTCAGCAATGTCCGCGCCCTGGGCGATCATGACCTTGTTGACGGTGTGGCCCTTGATATCCATGCCAAGGATGTTGGTGGCGTGCTCAAGCGCTTCGTCAGCGGACTTTGCGACCTTCACACCGCCAGCCTTGCCACGGCCACCGACCTTTACCTGCGCCTTGACGACGGTCACGCCGCCAATGTTCTCGGCTGCAGCCTTTGCTTCTTCAGGGGTGTACGCCACGATGCCAGCGAGCACGGGTACACCGTGCGCCTCGAACATATCGCGCGCCTGATATTCAAACAGGTCCACGGTTTAGTGTCCTTCTACGTCGAAGTAGTTTCTGTACAGCCGGAAACCACGGTGACCGCGAAAACCGGCTGCGGATAGGTGCGCATCGAACGGCCGCCAGGCAGCCGGTCACATTGCGCAAGTTCCTCTCGAACTTTAGCCCCCCGGGGAGGCCAGCCGGTTCTACAGTACCTGTTAAGTGAGTAACCACACACTTCTATCGACCGTAGAAAAACCGCTACATGACGCGGTTTTCCCGAGCATGCAGCCAACGCCATGCTAGGACGACAGGACACAGTTATTCGCTAGGAATCCAGTTTGGTCAGCGGCGCGTAACGCAACAGCAGTCGCTTCTCCCCGACGTCGAACTTCACCTTCGCCACAGTCTTGTCACCGGCGCCCTCGACGCCGATCACGGTGCCGTTGCCAAAGCTGGTGTGGTTCACTTTGTCCCCCACGACGACGGCCACCACTTCCTTCTGCGGCTGAACCCGGTTGCGTACGACGGCGGCCGGCACGTCGGCGTTGAAACCGGCGGTTGGGCTAGCGGCAGCCCCGCGGGAGGTGCCCGCACCCCAGAAGGAACCGCCGTAACGCCCGGAGCCGATGGGCGCGTTGCCCCAGCCGCTGACCTGGCTCGAGGTGCCTTCGCGCTTCCACTCCACGAGTTCGTTCGGGATCTCCTCAAGAAATTGGCTGGCGGGGTTGTATTGGCTCTGGCCCCACATGCTTCTGACTTCCGAGCGGGTCACATACAGTCGCTTCCGGGCACGGGTAAGGCCCACATAGGCCAGGCGGCGCTCTTCTGCCAGTTCCTTGGGGTCCGTTGCGGAGCGCTGATGCGGGAAGAGCCCGTGTTCCATGCCGGTCAGGAAGACCACGGGGAATTCCAAGCCCTTTGCCGTGTGGAGGGTCATGAGCGTGACCACGCCCATCCGCTTGGCCTCTGCCACTGCGGCGGCTGCGTCCTCGGAGGATCCCTCCGGGGCGTCCGGGATCTGGTCGGCGTCGGCCACGAGGGAGACTTGCTCAAGGAACTCCCCCAGCGAGCCTTCGGGGTTGTCACGCTCGTATTCGCGCACCACAGCCACCAATTCGGCGAGGTTTTCCACGCGCGATTCGTCCTGCGGGTCCGTACTGGCGCGAAGCCCCGCAAGGTACCCGGTCTGTTCGAGGACAGCTTCAAGGGCGGCCGCAGCCCCCGATCCGGAAGCCACCTCGGCAAGGTCGTCCAGGAGCTTGACGAAGCCTAGGACCGCGTTCACGGAGCGGGTGGCCATGCCGGGAGCCTGGTCCGCCTTGCGCGCCGCCGCCATGAACGACTTACGCTCACGCTCGGCCAAAGCCGCCACGGCGCCCTCGGCACGATCGCCGATCCCCCGCTTGGGTTCGTTGAGGACGCGACGCAAATTGACGTCGTCGTCCGGGTTCACCAGAACACGAAGGTAAGCGAGGGCGTCCTTGATTTCCTTGCGCTCGTAGAATCGGGTGCCACCTACCACTTTGTACGGCAGGCCCACACGGACCAGGACGTCTTCAATGGAGCGGGACTGGGCATTGGTGCGGTAGAAGATGGCGACATCGCCGGGACGCAGGCCGTCCTCGTCCTGGAGCCGGTCGATTTCCTTGGCGATGAACTGGGCCTCGTCGTGCTCGTTCTCCCCCACGTAACCGATGATCTTCTCGCCGTCCCCTTCGGCCGTCCAGAGTTTCTTGTCCGGGCGGTTGGGGTTGCGTGAAATAACGGAGTTCGCCGCGCTCAAGATGTTCTGCGTGGAACGGTAATTCTGTTCCAACTTGATGGTGCGGGCTTCCGGGTAGTCGTTCTCGAATTCGACGATGTTGCGGATGTCCGCACCACGGAAGGCGTAGATGGATTGGTCGGAGTCGCCGACGACGGTCAGCTCGCTCGCGTGGGGACCGTCGCCGACGATCTCGCGGACCAAGGCGTACTGGGCGTGGTTGGTGTCCTGGTATTCGTCCACGAGGACGTGCCGGAAACGGCGCCGGTAGGACTCCGCGAGCGCGGGGAAGGCACGGAACATGTAGACGGTCTGCGCGATGAGGTCGTCGAAGTCCATGGCGTTGGCCTGGCGCAGGCGCTGCGTGTAGCCCTTGAAGACTTCGGCAACGGCTTGTTCGAAGGGTTCGTTGTAATTGGCGCTGGAGGCGAACGCGTCGTCGTCGATGAGCTCGTTCTTGAGGGCCGAGATCTTGTGCTGGATGGCCTTGGGGGCGAACTTCTTTGGATCAAGGTCCAGGTTCTTTGCCACGAGCGTGATGAGCCGCAGGGAGTCTGCGGAATCGTAGATGGAGAAGTTGGAGTTCAGCCCCACGTTGGCGGCCTCACGGCGCAGGATGCGCACGCAGGAGGAATGGAAGGTGGAGATCCACATGGTCTTGGCGCGGCCGCCCACCAAGGCTTCGATGCGTTCCCGCATTTCCGCGGCTGCCTTGTTGGTGAACGTGATGGCCAGGATCTCGCCGTGATGGGCCCGTCCGGTGGCGATTAAGTAGGCAATGCGGTTTGATAGCACGCGGGTTTTGCCCGAACCTGCGCCAGCCACGATCAGCAATGGGCTGCCGGCATGTTTGACGGCTTCCTCCTGCTGCGGGTTCAGCCCCTGAAGCAGTGCCTCGGCGGACGGCAGGCCCGAGTGACCTCGACCGTGCCCACCACCGGCCCACTCATCACTGGCCGACTCACCGCCGGGCGTCCCGCCCCAGGACACCCCACCGGGCGCACCACCGTCGGACGCGCGACCACCGGGCGCACCGGGTCCGGCTTCGTGCCCAAGCTGGCCGCCGGCGTCGGGCAAGCCTCGTTCGAAGTCCGGCAGCCCACCTCCGGCGCGCGAAAGCATGGCCGGAGCGGCCTTGGTGGCAGCTCTGCTGGCAGCTTTGAAGGGGCCATCCGCGTACGGGTCAAACAACATATCCATGGTGTTTACCAGTCTAGGCGGTGGCTCCGACACCGGATGTCCGGACACCACTCACGGGCCCGTTCAATCCACCCGAGTGGACATGCCCCCCTCCTCGTTTGAACCACTGGACATAACAGCACTATGTCCACTCCTGGCACCAAGGAGAGCGCATGCTCAGGAAAGCCCCGGCGCGGAATGACCACAGCAGCCCGAACTCCTACACCACCTCCGAGTGGACATGCCCCCCTCCTCGTTTGAACCACTGGACATAACAGCACTATGTCCACTCCTGACACCAAGGAGAGCGCATGCTCAGGAAAGCCCCGGCGCGGAATGACCACAGCAGCCCGAACTCCTACACCACCTCCGA
>NZ_JAPFFT010000023.1 GCF_026241105.1 Arthrobacter rhizophilus
ACCCCAGCCAACCGGCTCAACCAGCTGCTGCAGGCAGCCTAAACCCGAGCGTTGCTCTGACCAGTTGACTTTGCCGGGCTCTAAACGACATTAACTGCGAGTCAGTTGGGCGGGCGAGTCTTAAGAGACTGGCGTGAGGCCTGTCCGGGCCATGGCCTCGGCGTAGGCGCCGTGGATGACGTCGAGGTACTCCTGCTGGCGGACGGGGGAGCCGGCGAAGGAACGCCCGCCGAGTGAGCGGACCTTGAACGTCTTGAAGCCGCGGCGGTGGATACTCTGCGGGGCGGCCTTCACAAGCTGGTCTGCCAAGCGGTGGGCTTCATTGCCGTGGGCTACCAGCACGGAGGTGCGCGGCACGATCGCCAACAAGCGCAGGAGCGGCTTCAGGCCTTCGGTGATGTTGGCGGGAGTCAGCTTGCCCGGCTCTCCGTCCGGTTCGATCCAGGGGTACACGTTCCACGGCATCATGAGTTCCGGACGCAAGCCCAGCTGCCACTGCATGCCCAGCAGGCGGGTGGCGGCTTCCTCGTCACCCGGGACAATGAAGCCCGAGCCCTCCGTGGTGCGGGTGTTGGAGAAAAGGCTGATGATGCGGCACTCGTCAACGCTGTGGACGGGGTCTACGTAAAGGACTTCGCTGCCCGGCTTCTGTTCTTTGAGGGAATCGCAAAGCCCCGTGACCTCGGCGATGTGGGGTTCGAAACGTCGGTTCCAGAGTTGCTCTTCGAGTGAATCAGTCGCCAGGTCTTGCATATGGGCTTTGGTCTCCTACAGGTAGCGAGGCGCACTTGTCCGGCCGGGAGCGGTTGGCCGCGACCGGTCGGGTTGGGTGCAGTGTTGGGGGCTGGTTAACTGTACCGGAACGGCGGCGACCTGTGGGGCGAATCCCGACTTCGTCAGCGCGTTAACTGAAACGGCGCCGTCTCGATTGCTCGAGACGGCGCCGTTTCCGAAACGCCTGCTACTGCTTGTTGTCGTTCTGGTCGTCGTTTTCCTTGGTGCGGGAAACCACCGTACCGTTCGATTCGTTCAGGATGAGCTTGATGTCCCGCCCATTCTCAAAGTTGAACATCGCGTTGATGGATCCGGCTTTGGCGTCTGCCGACGAGTCGCCGATCTGGCCGGTGTGCCAGTTGTCCTCGATGAAGCGAAGGATGGAAGTCTGGTCCGTCTGGTTGTGGTCCACGAAGTTCTTCTTTGCGAAGGGTGAGATCACCACGAGCGGCTGGCGGGGGCCGGGGCCGCAACGGTCGGCATAGCCTCCGGCCATGGGCACACCCTTGTTGTACGCGTTCAGGCACCACGCAGCGTCGTCAGTGGTGTTCGAGGAGTTCTTCACAGCAGCGGCAACGTGGTCATACCAGCCGTCCGAGTCGTCGTAGGCGAGGACGATGGCGGTGTTTTCCCAGTTCTTCGAGTTCTGGATGGCGTTGACCTGCTGCGTGATGAACTTCTGCTCGTCCAGGGGATCGGAGTAGCCGGCGTGGCCGTCCTGGTAGTTTCCCGCCTTCAGGAAGGACACGGCGGGCATGTTGTCGGAATTGACTACCTTGGCGAAGTCCGTGGTGTCGTACTGGTGGTTCGCCTGTCCGTTGCGCCCGATCTCGTCCACGCTGGCGGGGGCAAGGTGGTGCGGGTTGGACGTTGACTTGTAGTACTGGAACGGCTGGTGGTGCGGGTTGTAGTCCGTCACCTTGGCGCCTGCAATGTTGGTGTGGGTGGTCATGCAGGCTGCCGGAGTGGTGTCCGTCGCCGCCGTCGTGGGAGCGAAACCGCCCTGGAACCAGCCCCAGCTGACCCCCTTGTCATTGAGCAGGTCGCCGATGTTCTTGCCCTGCATGGCGGCGAGGTTGTTCTTGCTCGCGTGGCTCTTGTTGGAGCAGTCGTCGTAGACCGGATCCGGGTCTTCCGTCATGGTGCCGACGCCGTTGGCATCAGGGAACTTGACTGTGTAGTCGCTGCTTGCGGGCTTGACCGGCTGGCCGGTGGCAGTGAACTCCGTGACGCCGTGGGTCTGGCCGGACACCAGGTTGAGCGCGCCGGGGCTGGATGGGCCGAAGACGGTGCTGAAGTGGGAGTCGCTCATGGCGAAATTCTGGGCGTAGTTCCAGATCCCGGTGACGGTGTTGCCGTCGTAGTAGTCCATGGTGAGTCCCGGACGGCCGAACTGGCCACCAGAACAGGTATCCATGCTGGTGTTCTCGACGAACTTGTTCATCAGGCCTGCGTTGTAGGCCTTCTGCTCCGCGGTGTATTCGTGGTCCTGGTCGCATGTGATCGCCTGGGCAGGCGTCAGCCGCTGGGGCTGGACCGAGTTGGGGTTGTTAGGAGCCAGCAGCTTGTCGTGGGCGAGGGTGGCGATGTTCTTCGGGGTGCTCTTGGCTGCCGTGAACGTCGGAGCCGCTGCGCCACTGCCTTGCTGCGTTTCGCCAGCCGTGTTGGCTGCCTGCGGGTAGGTCCCGAAGTAATGGTCAAAGGAGACGTTCTCGCCGAAAATCACCACAACGTGCTTGATGGGGGTCGCGGTTCCATTGTGGTCGTCGCTGGCCGAGGCCGGCGTCATGCCAAACCCGATCATGCCGGCAGCGATCGTCGATGCTGCGAGTGCGCTCACCCCTGCCGTTGACAGGAGACGCTTGTTGCGAAAATTCATGGATTTCCCTTCGGATTCACGGGCAATGCCCGGCCAACTATGCGGCCATCAGGAGTTGGATGGGGTATGGATTCACAAAGAATGTAGCCGGTTGACTGAGGCCCGACGGCCGATTTGGAAGTTCAATGCGGACTGTTTGGAAAGAGTTCACATTCTGCTCACAGGGAACTTCGAGTGCGCCGTCCCTGTTTGCATGTCGCTCTCCGGACGTGTGACACCAAGACCGGGAGGCGTATCGGCTAAACTTGGCTGGTAAGAGCCCCGGAACTCTTGCTGATCCCGCCGGTGAACTTTTGCGAAAGTCTGCGGGCAGGACCGAAAAGATTCGGGGCGTTCTCATGTACGGCGCTGAGCCTTGGTGATCCCGCCAGGACCGGCCCGAAAGAATGGGGGAGGATCCCATGCCCGCTATCGTGATCGTCGGAGCCCAGTGGGGCGACGAAGGCAAAGGCAAAGCAACCGACCTGCTCGGTGGCCGCGTTGACTACGTGGTCAAGCCCAACGGCGGCAACAACGCCGGGCACACCGTGGTGGTCGGCGGTGAGAAGTATGAGCTCAAGCTCCTTCCTGCCGGCATTCTGAGCCCCAACGCGATTCCGATCATCGGCAACGGCTGTGTGGTGAACCTCGAGGCGCTGTTCCAGGAGATCGACGGACTGGAAGCCCGTGGCGCGGACACTTCCCGTTTGCGCGTCTCAGCCAATGCCCACCTCGTTGCGCCGTACCACCAGGTGTTGGACAAGGTCACGGAGCGCTTCCTCGGCAGCCGCGCCATCGGCACCACCGGTCGAGGCATTGGCCCGGCCTACATGGACAAGGTTGCCCGCCTGGGTATCCGTGTCCAGGATGTCTTCGACGAATCGATCCTCCGCCAGAAGGTGGAGGGCTCGCTGCGCCAGAAGAACGAGCTCCTGGTCAAGGTCTACAACCGCCGTAACGTGGTTGTGGACGAGATCGTGGAGTACTTCCTGTCCTACGCTGAACGCCTGAGGCCGCTGGTCATCGACAGCACACTGGTCCTCAACAATGCACTGGACGAGGGCAAGGTGGTCCTCATGGAAGGCGGCCAGGCCACGTTCCTGGACGTCGACCACGGCACCTACCCGTTCGTGACCTCCTCCAACCCGACTGCCGGCGGCGCGTCCGTCGGCTCGGGCATCGGACCCACCCGGATATCGCGCTCCATCGGCATCATCAAGGCCTACACCACCCGTGTTGGCGCCGGTCCGTTCCCGACTGAGCTCTTTGACGAGATGGGCATGTACCTGCAGAAGACCGGTGGCGAGTTCGGCGTGAACACCGGCCGTCCGCGCCGCTGCGGTTGGTACGACGCCGTCCTGGCCCGCCACGCATCCCGCGTCAACGGCTTCACGGACTACTTCGTCACCAAGCTGGACGTGCTGACCGGCATCGAGCAGATCCCCGTCTGCGTGGCCTACGACGTCGACGGCGTCCGCCACGACGAAATGCCGATGACCCAGACCGAGTTCCACCACGCGGTGCCGATCTTCGAGTACTTCGATGGCTGGACCGAGGACATCACGGGCGCTAAGACCCTGGAAGACCTCCCCGAGAACGCCCGCAACTACGTGCTGGCCCTTGAGAAGCTCTCCGGCACGCGATTCTCCGCGGTCGGCGTCGGCCCGGACCGCGACCAGACGATCGTGGTGCACGACCTCATCGAGGACTAGCCACCAAAGCTGAATCACGACGACGGCGGGCCGCCCTTTCCGGGGCGGGTCGCCGTCGTGGTTTTGGCGCCTGGAAGCCCGGAAAACACCCTCCGGAAAAAACTCTCGGAATCCGCGTAACCCTTTGGGGTGCCCCGACGATTACCCCTTTGAAAGGCCGAGCTGAAATTTGTCCCCCATCAGGTTTCAGCTCGGCCCTTTTCATGTCTGAAAGGGTCTCTCGTGGACGTGCAGAGACCGGGAGGGGCGAGCCTCCGGAACTGAAAGCTGGTCCTTGGGCATCATGGGAGCAACGGTTAAGCTAGGTGAGGTTGTCCGGCCGTGAGGGGTTTCGGCCGCAACGAGGATCGCGCTTAAATCCGGACATTTGTTCCCCAACGAAAGCCACCCTTCTGTGACCGACGCCTTGACCGATGCAGCCTTGCGCGCCCTCCGGGGCCGGGAGGCTGAACTGTTCAGCGCCGTCTACCAAGCCTTCGCAGGCCAGGTGCTCGGCTACCTGACAGGAAAAGGCGTCTCGGATCCGGAAGCTGTCACACAGGAGGTCTTTCTTGCCGTCCTGCCGCGGGTTGAGTCCATCACCGGTGGCGTGAGTGGCCTGCGGACATTTGTATTTTCGGTAGCCCATGCCCGGATGGTGGATGACCACCGTCGGCAAAGCAGGGCGCCGGAGCATCACGAGTTTGAACCTGATCGTGACACGCGCCAGTCGAGTTCGGCGGAGGCCGAAGCGATGGAGCGTGTGGCGCCGGGCGAAGTCATGGCGTTGTTGGATGTCCTTCGGGAAGATCAGCGGGAAGTCCTGACGCTTCGTATCGTTGCCGGCCTGACGGTGGATCAGGCAGCCGAAATCATGGGGAAAAGCCAAGGCGCAGTCAAGCAACTGCAGCGCCGGGCATTGAATGCACTCCGCGAGCACTCGGTAGTAAAGGAATACGTGGCCCCATGATGCGTTGGGATTGCAAGGACATTGACCGTGACGCGATCATCCGCGAGCTCATGCTCGAGGCTGGTCTGACGGATGCTCCCGCGCTCGCGGACTCCTTGAAAGCACTGGAATCGTTTGCGTCCATGCCCGCGCCGGTCCCCGGTCCGGCGCTTGCCGCGATGCTTGCTGGTACCGCCGCGGCAGCCGGCCCCGTCGCTGAAGTTGGCACGGCCCCCGGAATCGGGATCGCCACTGGTGACCTCACGGACGAACGTCCCGTCGACGAGCTCGGCAAGCGTCGTCAGCTGCGCAAACACCGGCCTGCGGTCATTGGTGCCGCCGTCCTGACCGCTATGGGCTTGGGCATCGGGGGCGTAGCGGCCTCGAGTTCCGGATTTAGCAAAGGAACTCCTGATTTCATGCAGTCGCTGATCTCCGGCTGGGCGCCGGGCTGGACCACCGCTCCGCCATCGTTGGTACCTCCAGCCCCCGCCGGCGATTCCCCGAAGGTCACCACACACCCGGCACCCGTTGATCTTCCTGCTCCTGCCGCGGAGCAGGAACCCGTCATCGCAGCCGCCCCTGAAGCAGCCGTACCGCCTGCGGTTGAGCCTTCCCCGGATGCAGTGGCGCCGTCAGCCGTGGAGCCCATCGAAGCGAAGGATTCACCGTCGCAAGGAGCCGGACGGCCGGAAGTGCCGAAGACGGTGCACACCGAGCCCAAGGCCGATTCCCCAGGCGTATTCAAGCAGACGGCGGACACCTTGCCGAAGTGGGGAAGCAAGGATTTCCGGGATGGACTGCCGCAGGTCCTTCAGGACGGCAAGGCCGATCTCGCCGGAAAGTCTCAAGGCGCCTCCTTGCGGTGGCTCTTCGGACTGGCCCGCTAGCTCGGCCGCACAGCCAGAATCCCAGTCAATAATTCGGCCAAGGGGCCCGCGAAACCACGGGAGTAGGCTTGGGGTATGACACACGTCAACGATCCGGCAGTCATTGACCGGCTTATGCGAACAAAGGGCCGCTGGGCAATCGTCGGGCTCAGCACGAATGAGTGGCGCTCCGCGTTCGAAGTTGCTCTCTACATTCGCGACACCATGGGCATGGAGATCGTCCCGATCAACCAAAAGGGCGAAGACGTCCACGGCGAAACTGCCTACAAGTTCCTCGCCGACGTGCCCCTCGAACAGCCGATCGACGTCGTCGACTGCTTTGTGAATTCTTCGCGCGTTGGCGGCGTGGTTGACGAGGCCATTGCGGTCGGAGCGAAAGCCGTGTGGCTCCAGCTCGGCGTGATTGATGAGGATGCCGCGGAGCGGGCCAAGGCGGCGGGTCTTGACGTGGTCATGAACGCTTGTCCGGCGCAGATGGGCTGGCGCAGCGACAACTAGCGACGCCTCCCGTTAACCTGTTGCTGTCATAGTCCGGGGGCAATCACCCGATTTCGAGACCAGGGAACCCATGTGTGACGACCACCCTTCCACTGCCAGCCGGCGCACGGCGCTCGGTCTTCTCGGGGTGTCCCTCGCGGCCGGGCTGGGGGGGTCTGCGGCTCCCGGACACCTGTCCGCAGGAAGCCCGACGGCGGTTCCCGGCAGTGCGGGGGCCGCGCCGTCGTCGTCCGCATCGCCAAGCACCGCAACGAGCCCGACGCCGGGCCCCGGTGTCCCGAAGCGGCTACGGCGCTCCTTTGTCCCGGACTTCACGCTGCCGCCCATCCAAGGTGGACTGGCTCCCGTGATCACCAAAATCCCCACCAAACATCCCGTGGTGTTCCTGACGATCGACGATGGCGTGGTCAAGTCTCCGGAAAGCGTGCGACTCCTGGCCGAGAACGATTTCCCGGCCACGCTGTTCCTGACGAGCAACACGGTCCGCGACAACCCTGCCTTCTTCAAGGCGTTCATGGCGCAGGGGAGCCTGGTCGAAAACCATACGGTCAGCCACAACGTCAACATGACTACCCAATGGGGCTACCAGCGGCAGCTTGATGACATCACCGGCATGCAGGATTTCGCCGTCCAGCAGTACGGCCGGAAGCCCACGTTGTTCAGGCCGCCCGGGGGTTCCTACTCAACTGCTATGAGGCAAGCCGTGGCCGCCGCCGGCCTGAAGGCGATCGTTACTTGGGAGGCCAAGGCCAACGCTGGGCGCATGGACTACCAATATGGTAATTCGCTGCGGCCTGGCGACATCGTCCTGATGCACTTCCGTCCTGAATTCGCGGCAGATTTTGCGGCATTCCGTTCCGCGCAGGTCGCCGCCGGCCTGGAAGTCGTGCTCCTGGAGGACTTCCTGGGCGTTGCGTGAGGCAGGGTCTCCGCTAGTCTCAGTGCATGGATGCTGCCACCCTTCGCCGAATCTGCCTGGGCTTCACCGGGGTTTTTGAGGACTTCCCGTTCGGCCCGGAAACATCGGTTTTCAAAGTCCGTTCGGCCGTGTCCGGGGGAGGCAAGCAGGAAGGCAAAATGTTCGCGGCCTCCGCCATGGACGATCAGAACCTTGCGGTGAGCCTCAAATGCGATCCTTCCTTGGCCGTGCAATTACGCGCGGCCCATCCGGAAATCACCGGGGCTTGGCATATGAACAAGACGCACTGGAACGGCGTGCGCTTGGACGGCGCCCTCCCGGACGCCATGGTCCGGGACATGGTGGAGGACTCGTATGACCTAGTGGTTTCGTCGTTGAGCCGCAAGCAGCAGGAACAGTTGGGCTGGGCTCGCCTCGCCAAGGGGTAACACGCGGACCCTGTCCTCCGCTTCGGCTAGATTGTGAGTGCACCGCACCTTCCAGCGCCCCGAAGCAATCAGGTGGAGCCAGATGCTTGAACAAAAGATCCTCGATGACCTGTGGAATTTTGAGGACCCCGCACTGTCGGAAGCCCGGTTCCGCGAAGCCATGGCGGATCCCGCCTACGATCCTTTTGAACGGGCCGAGCTCGCCACCCAATTGGGCCGGGCCATCGGTCTGCAGGGCCGCTTCGAGGAGGCCGACGCCCTCCTGGACGGGATCGACGCCGAAGAGGAGCCCACCCTTGCGGTGCGGATTCTCCTGGAACGCGGACGCTTGCTCAACTCCGCGGGCCACCCGGCCATGGCGGTTCCGCTCTTCGAGCAGGCGGCCGAATTGGGGGACCTCTTGGGCGAAGATTTCCTGGCCGTGGATGCACTTCATATGCTGGCCATCGCGGACTCCGGCCACCAGGAATCATGGACGCGAAGTGCGCTCGAGTACGCCTCCGCCGTCGAGGATCCCCGCACCAAACGGTGGATGGTTTCATTGCACAACAACCTCGGTTGGGCGCTCTACGACGACGGTCGCCGCACCGAGGCCATGGTGGAGTTCCAGCTCGCTGAGCAGTGGGCTGAGCGGGTAGGAACCGAGCAACAGCGGCAATGGGCGGGCGAGGCCGTTGCCGAGTGCGCAAAATCCTTGAATTCACGGGGCTAAACAGGCCAAACGACCCTCCGGAAGGGCATTTTCGACAGATCACATTTTGACAAAAGTTGATTGAAACTACCCTCAAATATTGCTTTTCAATCACTCGTGGTGAAGTATGTCACACGAAGGGCGCGTCGCAGCGGCGGTGCCCGGACCGATCCACTGCCGGCCCAGGCGCCGTCAGAGTCGGTACTACGAGTCTCTGGAGGGTTTTAGGATGAACGTTCAGCAGCAGTCCTTTGCACGTCGTGGTTTCCTCCGCGGCGCGCTTGCCGCGGCCGTGCTTGTGCCGTTGGCCGGCTCGATGGCCTCCTGTGCAGCCGGTGGCGGCGGAGGATCCACCGGTCCTACGGGGACCGTTTCAGATGCCAACCCGTTCGGCATGGCAGACAAGTCCACCGTTGACGCCGTGATTTTCAAGGGCGGCTATGGAATCGACTACGTTGACTTCGCGGGCAAGGGCTTCGAAAGCGCGCACGCGGGTTCCACCGCCAAGATTGCCCCCTCGACGGACATCGCGCAGGAACTCCAGCCGCGATTCGTTGGAGGCAACCCGCCGGACTTGATCGACAACTCCGGCGCCAAGGCAATCGGCTTCAGCACCATCCTGGCCCAGCTTGAAGACCTCACCAGTGTGGTCAACGCCAAGAACCTCGAAGGCAAGGTCATCAAGGACACCCTTTATGGCGGTGTGCTTGCTCCGGGAACCTTCGAAGGCAAGCTGGCGGCCCTGAACTACGTGCTGACCGTCTACGCCATGTGGTACTCGGATGCATTCCTCAAGGACAACGGCTGGTCCGTTCCCAAGACCTGGGACGAAATGTACGCGCTCGGCGAGCAGGCCAAGGCCAAGGGCAAGTACCTGTTTGTTTGGGGCAAGGAAGCCGCCACCTACTACCAGGAAATGGCGATCGCTTCCGCCATCAAGGAAGGTGGACACGATGTCCGCCTGGGCCTTGAAAACCTCAAGGCAGATTGCTGGTCCCACCCGGCACTCCAAAGCGTCTTCACTGCCATGGGAAAGATCGTCAAGGCCGGGTTCTTCAAGCCCGGCGGTTCCGGCACCCAGTTCACCGCGGCGCAGGCGCAGTGGAGCAACGCCCAGGAAGCAGTGTTCTACCCGTCCGGCTCGTGGATCGAGAACGAGATGAAGGACCAGACGAAGGCCGGCTTCAAGATGACCGGCGCCCCGGTCCCCTCAGTGACCACCGGCTCCAAGCTGCCGTATACGGCACTCCACAGCGCAGCAGGCGAGCCGTTCGTGGTTCCTTCGCAAGGCAAGAACGTCGCCGGCGGCAAGGAACTGCTCCGCGTCATGCTGTCCAAGGATGCTGCCACCAACTTCGCCAAGACCAAGCTGGCCCCCACCATCGTCAAGGACACAGTTCCCGCCGATGGCTTCGGATCCACGGCTTTGGTCTCCCAGACCAAGCTGCTCGGCGATGCTGGAGACAACATCTACACCTGGAACTTCATCGACCTCTACGGCACCAACAAGGACCAGTTGGTCGTATGGAACACGTTCCTCGACGGAAAATCCGACGTCGCAACCCTGACGTCGGACCTACAGAAGATCACCGACAAGGTCCGCAACGACAGCTCGGTCAAGAAGATTGAAGTGAAGTGACTTCAGTGAAAGCAAAAACACTCCGGGTCGGCGACGGTGCGTCCGCCGTCGTCGTTCCGGACACAGCCCCACCCGCCTACAAGAGGCGGCGCAAGCCCCTGACGTTCGACAAGATCAGCTTCTTCGTGGTCTTCCTCGGCCTGCCCCTGGCCATGTACATCCTGTTTGTGATCTCTCCGTTTGCCCAGGCGTTCTACTACTCCATGACGGACTGGAGCGGTTTCTCGCCCAACATGAATTTCACGGGTTTCCAGAACTACCAGAAGCTCTTCACGGATGACATCTTCATGAAGGCCATGGGGAACAACATCCTGCTGGTCATCTTCCTGCCGATCATCACCATCATCCTCAGCCTGGTGCTGGCAACCTTGGTGACCGTGGGAGGCAGCAGCAAGGGCCAGATCAAGGGCCTGCGCAACTCGAGCTTCTACCGGGTTGTCTCCTTCTTCCCCTACACGATTCCGGCCATTGCGATCGGCATCATGTGGGGCCAGATCTACGATCCTTCCGGAGGTCTGCTGAACGGCCTCCTCACGTCCCTGGGCATGGACCAGTTCAAGTCCTTCGCCTGGCTCGGTGACAAGAGCACCGCCATGATCGCCACGATGTTCGTGATCGTATGGGGCTTCATCGGCTTCTACATGGTGCTGTTCGTCGCCGGCATCAAGGGCATCCCCGCAGAGCTGTTTGAGGCGGCCAGGATTGACGGGGCAGGACGTTTCCGCACTGCCGTGTCCATCACCATCCCGTTGATCCGGGACAACATCCAGACCGCCTACATCTACATGGGCATCCTGGCGCTCGATGCGTTCGTCTACATGGCCGCCCTCAACTCGGGCGGTGGCCCGGACAACTCCACGTTGGTGATGTCCCAGCAGCTCTTCTTCACCGCTTTCACCAAGGGCCAGTTCGGCCTGGCCAGCGCCATGGGCGTTGTGCTGGCCGTAGCCACCCTGATCTTCTCCGGCCTCGTGTTCCTGGTCAACAGGCTCACGGGTGGCGACAAGGATGTGTCCCTCTGATGACTACCAAAATAGCCAGCCAGGAAATGAAATCGCTGCACTTCACCCCCCGCAAGCCGGCCATGACCCCCGGCGACAAGGTGGTGGGCGCGGTTTCGCACACGGCCCTGACCATCTGGTCCCTCATTGTGATCCTGCCCTTGCTCTGGACTTTCATGTCCTCCTTCAAGACGTCCAGCGAGATCTTCGCCTCGCCGTTCGCCTTGCCCTCGCAGTGGCGCTTCGACAACTACATCCGCGCCTGGAGCGAAGCCGGAATCGGAAGCTACTTCCTGAATTCGGTGGTCGTGGTGGGTTCGGCGCTCGTGATCGTCATGGTCCTCGGTGCCATGTGTGCGTACATCCTTGCGCGTTACACCTTCCCGGGCAGCAAAGCCATTTACTACCTGATGCTGGCTGGCCTGACCTTCCCGATCTTCCTGGCCATGGTGCCGCTGTTCTTCATCATGCGGAACATCGGCCTGCTGAACACCTTGCCGGGACTCATCCTGGTGTACGTCGGCTTTGCGCTGCCGTTCACCGTCTTTTTCCTGTTCTCCTTCTTCAAGTCCCTTCCTCACGAAATCACCGAGGCGGCTGCCTTGGATGGAGCGGGTGAGTGGCGGACGTTCTTCCAAGTCATGTTGCCGATGGCCAAGCCCGGGCTCGCCTCCGTGGCCATCTTCAACTTCCTTGGCCTGTGGAACCAGTTCCTGATTCCGGTGGCGATCAATGCAGCCGGGCCGCGCGTGCTGTCCCAAGGGCTGGCTGCCTTCGCCGGCCAGATGGGTTATGCAGTGGACTTCGGCGCCTTGTTCGCGGCCGTCACGGTCACAGTGGTTCCGGTGCTGATCGTGTACGTCATCTTCCAGCGTCAGCTTCAAGGCTCCGTATCGCAGGGTACGTCAAAGTAGCACAACCAAGCTAAATAGGCGCCCGACGGCGGTTCTCACCTTTGGTGGGGGCGCCGTCGTGCGTTTCTGCCGGCTGCGCCGACGTCGCGCGGGCCGCTTCAGAGCCGCTGATAACGGGAGCGGAACAGGGAGAAGACCCCGTAGGCCATGAGTCCGAGGCTGACGAACCCCAGCACCCATCCGCCAAACGGTTGTTTCAGGAAGGCCTTGAGTGCCGAGTCGAGGCCGCCTTGTTGGGAGGGGTCGTGGGCCGCTGTGGCGATCAGGATGAGCAAGCCGACGGCGCCGAGGGCCACCCCTTTCGCGCAATAGCCCGCCACGCCAAGCACCGTGAACGCATCTCCCAGGGCCCCGGACGGCTTTCCCCTCAGGTTCTTTTCGTACTTGCGTGTGATCCCCATGAAGACGTATGTGCCGGCGGCTGCCAGGAGCGCCACCCCGATGATCACCAGGAGGACAGTGCCCGCAGTGCTGGACATGAGGTCTGCACTGGTCGTACGGGATTTCTCGCTGCTGCTGCTTGGGCGACTGAACGCAAAACTGCCGAAGGTCACCGCGGCCACAGCAAAGACGATTGCCTGCCCGGCTGCCTTGAGCCGATTCATCCAAGGCCTCGAGCTGCCACCCCCGCTCCACCCCATCACGGCGTCGCTCGCCATGTAGAGCGCGAGGGCACCGCAGGCCACTAGTCCCGCCCACAAAAGGACGACGCCGCCAGGCGTGGCAGCCATCTGGCCGACCGCACCGCTTTCGTCGGCTTGGCCGGATGCGCCCAGCGCGATCCCCAAGGCGATGATCCCGATCAGGAGGTGTATCAGCCCTAAGGCGACGAAGCCGGCCCGGGCAACTACCCGGACGGTCCGTGAATCCTTGGCGTCATCAACCGCGTCCCCCACCGAATCGGCGCCCCGGGACACTGCATTGCCGGCCTTGTTCATATGATCGTCTGTGCCCACGGAGCTCCTTTTGGTCTGCCCCCATCTTGCCACTGCGGGCTCCCGGAAGGGAGGGAGGGGCGGCTACTCGATACCATGGGCGCATGTGGATCGCGTGGATCGAGTTCGACATCCTCCTCGGCGAGGTGCACAGCCTGAAGGAGAAACGCTCCCTCGTGCGTCCGCTGATCGCCGAGTTGAAACGACGCTTCGAAGTCTCCGCCGCCGAAACCGGACACCTGGACCAGCATCGCCGAGCCCTCTTCGGCGCTGCCGCGGTGGCGTCGGACCGGGCGCACCTTGTGGAGGTGCTCGACGCCGTCGAACGCTTTGTTGCCGCCCGCCCCGAACTGGAGCTGCTGAGCGCCCGACGCCGGGACCTCCACAGCGAGGACTGAAAACACAACGCGGGGTCACTTACGGCCCATCCCGAGGGGATTCTTGGGCCGTAAGTGACCCCGCGTTGGGGGTTGCCAGGCGCTAGCCGAAGTACTTCGGCAGTGTGGCCTCGTGGGCTTCGCTGAGTGCGTCCAAGGACAGCTCGTCCACGCCGTTGATCTCCAACTTGCCGCTGGCAGCGTCGACTACGCCGATCCGGAGGTGGGCGAAGCCGCGGGCGGTGCACATGTCCTTGAAACGGATTTCCTCGGAGCGCGGAACGGACACGATGGCCCGGCCCTGGGTCTCGGAGAACAATGCGGTGAACAGGTCCACGCCGTCGCGCTCCACGAGTTCGTCCAGCGCAATCCGGGCGCCGACGCCGTAGCGCAGCGAGGACTCCACCAGTGCAGCGGCAAGGCCGCCCTCGGAGAGATCGTGCGCGGCATCGATCATGCCGTCGCGCGAAGCGTTGATGAGGATTTCGCCGAGCTGGCGCTCGATGGACAGGTCAACCTTTGGCGGCAAGCCACCGAGGTGTCCGCGCAGGTTGGACCACTCCGAACCGTCCAGCTCCGCGGCCGTGGTGCCCAGCAGGTAGATGGCCTGGCCGTCTTCCTTCCAGCCGGACGGGGTGCGGCGCGCGACGTCGTCGAGCTTGCCCAAAACGGCCACCACAGGGGAGGGGTGGATCGGCACGGTACCCGTCTGGTTGTACAGGGAGACGTTGCCGCCGGTGACAGGGACGCCCAGCTCCATGCAAGCGTCGGACAGGCCACGAATGGCCTCGGCCAGCTGCCACATGACGTCAGGGTCCTCGGGGGAACCGAAGTTCAGGCAGTCGCTGACAGCCATCGGCACGGCGCCGGAGGTGGCGACGTTGCGGTATGCCTCGGCCAGAGCCAGCTGTGCACCGTGGTACGGATCGAGGTAGGTGTAGCGGCCGTTGGCGTCGGTGGCCAGGGCCACGCCAAGGCCGGTTTCCTCGTCCACGCGGACCACTCCGGCGTCGTCCGGGAACGCCATGGCGGTGTTGCCGCCGACGTAGCGATCGTACTGCTTGGTGATCCAGGCCTTGCTGCACATGTTCGGCGAAGCAATGAGCTCGGTGACGGCGGCGGCCAGTTCCCCGGAGGTCGAGGGACGGCCGGCGTCCTGCACGGAGCCAGTGAAGGTATCGGCCTGGACGGAATCCTGCCATGAGGGGCGCGAGTACGGGCGGTCGTAGACCGGACCGTCGTGGGCAACGGTGCGCGGGTCGACGTCGACAATGACTTCGCCTTCCCACGTGATGATGAGGCGGCCGGTATCGGTCACTTCACCCAGCCAGGAGTACTCTACGGCCCACTTGTCCATGACCGCTTCGAAGGCGGCAATGTTCTCGGGGGTGACAACGGCCATCATGCGTTCCTGGGACTCGGACATCAGGATTTCGCCCGGGGTCAGAGTGGGGTCGCGCAGCAAGACGGAGGTCAGCTCAACCTGCATGCCGCCGTCGCCGTTGGAGGCGAGCTCGGACGTGGCGCAGGAAATGCCTGCCGCGCCGAGGTCTTGGATACCCTCAACCAGCGAACCCTTGAACAGCTCCAGGCAGCACTCGATCAGGACCTTCTCGGCGAAGGGGTCGCCCACCTGGACGGCGGGGCGCTTAGACGGCTTGGTGTCGTCGAAGGACTCCGAGGCCAGCACCGAGGCGCCGCCAATACCGTCGCCACCGGTGCGTGCACCGAACAGGACCACCTTGTTGCCCTTGCCGGAGGCGTTGGCCAGGCGGATGTCCTCATGACGCATGACGCCGACTGCCAGCGCGTTGACCAGCGGGTTGCCCTGGTACACGGAATCGAACACCATTTCGCCGCCGATGTTCGGCAAGCCAAGCGAGTTGCCGTAGCCGCCGATGCCAGCAACAGCGCCATGCATGACGCGGGCCGTGTCCGGGTGGTCGATGGCGCCGAAACGCAGCGGATCCATCACGGCAACCGGACGGGCGCCCATGGAGATGATGTCGCGGACAATGCCGCCAATGCCGGTTGCGGCACCCTGGTAGGGCTCCACGAACGACGGCGAGTTGTGGGACTCGATCTTGAACGTCACGGCCCAGCCGTCGCCAAGGTTGGTGACGCCGGCGTTTTCGCCAATGCCCACCAGCATGTCCTTCTTCATCTCCTCGGTCACCTTTTCGCCGAACTGGCGCAGGTGGTTCTTCGAGGACTTGTAGGAACAGTGCTCGCTCCACATCACGGAGTACATGGCGAGCTCGGCACCGGTGGGGCGGCGGCCCAGCACCTTGACGACCTCGTCGAATTCGTTTTGCTTCAGGCCCAGTTCGGCCCAGGGGAGCTCGGTGTCCGGGGTCTTGGCTGCGTTCTCGACGGTGTCGATGTTGAACTTCTTGCCGACGGTTTCAGCTGAGGTAGTCACTGTGCGCCTCCCACGATCTTGTTCAGGACGGAGGTGAAGAAGCCCAAGCCATCGGTGCCGTCGTTGGACTCCGGACCGAATCCGGGCTCCACCGCGTGCTCCGGGTGTGGCATGAGGCCCACCACGTTGCCGGCGGCGTTGCTGATGCCGGCGATGTCGCGGCGTGAACCGTTCGGGTTCCAGCCGACATAGCGGAACACGACGCGGCCCTCGGCCTCAAGGGCGTCCAGGGTCTTGTCGTCAGCGATGTACTGGCCGTCCTGGTTCTTCAGCGGAACCGTGATTTCCTGGTCTGCCTCGTAGTCCGAGGTCCACGAAGTGGTGTTGTTCTCGACGCGCAGGACCTGGTCGCGGCATAAGAACTTCAGGTGGTCGTTCTTGATCATGGAGCCGGGCAGCAGGTGCGACTCGGTCAAGATCTGGAAGCCGTTGCAAATGCCCAGGACAGGGAGCTTGGCGTCGGAATTTGCTGCGTCGATGATCTTCGACATCAGCGGCGCAAATCGCGAAATGGCACCGGCGCGCAGGTAGTCGCCGTAGGAGAACCCGCCGGGAATGACCACGGCGTCCACATCTGCCAGCTCGGTGTCCGCGTGCCAGAGCGCGACGGCGGTGCCGCCTGCCAGGCGGACCGCACGGGCGGCGTCGCGGTCGTCGAGGGTGCCGGGGAAGGTGACGACGCCGATCTTGGCCCCGACCAAGTGGGGCTCGACGGCCACAGGGGCTCCGCCGATCAAAGGAAGTTCAGTCATGTCAGGCCTCGACGACCTCGACGTTGACGACGTCTTCGATCACCGGGTTGGACAGCAGGGTCTCGGCAGCTTCGCGGGCCTGGGCGAGGATGGCGTCGGTCACCTCGCCGTCGACGGTCAGTTCAAAGCGCTTGCCCTGGCGGACTGCGCTAAAGCTGGTGAAGCCGAGGCGGGGCAGCGCGCCCACGATGGCCTTTCCCTGCGGGTCCAGAATCTCGGGCTTGGGCATGACGTCGACGACGATCCGGGGCATCCGGTAACTCCTGTGCGTGAGCGTTGGTTAAACCTTGGTTAAAGGCTGCCGCGGAGTGCCGTCTCACGCCGGAACCGCATCCGACAGCGTTCAGCGACAGTGTTTGGATGCAGTGTCTTACGGAATAAGGAGGGCGCTCCGCGAGCTTGCACGCCCATTCTACCGGCCAAATCGCTACATACCCTATTTGCGGAAGATCGGTGAAGGGGCCCCGCGGACCGCACCAATTCGCGGCGGCGGCCTGCCGCCGTCGGGGGTTTTCAATCTCCGACGGCGGCTCTGGCTCGCAATGGTTTGCGTCACTAGGATTGCGGCATGGCCGAAAACGCGAAGTCGATGGTTTTGCCCGTGGTCCTTGCGGCGGTTTTTGCTGGCCTGGGGAGGATGGTTTTCCAGAGGATCAAGGCAGACCGGGCGGCCCGGGAAAACCGCATTTCGGTGCCGCCGGATGCTTCGACAAGAGCCAAAATCAGCGACGCCTTGCGAGGAATCCATTCTTAGCGCGGCCTGTCCGCTTGCGTGTTTGTGCGCCGCTCACATCGCGGAACCATAAACTATCCCGGCTAGACCTCGCGATGGTCCTGATGTACTTTCCATACCAACGGGCATAAACCTTACTCTTTCGCAACTTAATTATTGGGGGAATTGGCTTGAAGAAATCTGCTCGCACCAGATCACGGCTCGTGGGCATCATGCTGGTGCTTGCTGTGCTGTACTCGGCACTCATTGGTCCGGTAACCGCAAGTCCAGCAATGGCCGGGACTGGGCCCGTCGGCGGCCTCACACCCATGACGCCCACGCGGATCCTGGACACACGAACGTCGTCGGGACCGGTGCCTGGCGGAGGCTCAGTCTCAATCCGGATCCCCGGGACAAATGGATTCCCCTACGGCACGCAAGCAGTCGTCCTCAACATCACAGCCACTGACGCCACTGCTGCAGGATTCCTCACGGCGCACCATTCGGGCGTCATGGCGCCGCGCACTTCCAACGTCAATTACGGGCCGGGACAGATGGTTGCGAACCTGGCTATCGTGGAAGTCGGCGCTGATGGGCAGATCGCCATCTCCAACACTTCGACAGGAACTGTGCAGATCGTCGTTGACGCCTCGGCATATTTCGCCGCGTCCGGGCCCCAGGGCTCGCCGGGCTCCTACCAGGCTGTGGGACCCGCCAGGCTTCTCGACACTAGGACTTCGTCGGGCCCCATCGCCGGTGGCGGAAGCGTGCCACTCCGTCTGGGAGGATCCACTGGCGTTCCGACAGACGCCTCAGCGGTGGTCGTGAACCTGACAGTGACGGAATCGACGTCATACGGATTCATCACCGCTTATCCAAGCGGCTCCTTAAAACCCAATGTCTCGAACCAGAATTATGGGACCGGCCAGACCGTTCCGAATCTTGCCGTCGTTCCGGTAGGGCCAGATGGCACGGTGACGATTGCGAACACCTCGTCCGGAACGGCTCAGATCATTGCAGACGTTGTTGGCTTCTTCCTGCCGGGGACGCCAACAATATCCGGAGCATTCGCGAGGGTTTCGCCAGTGCGTCTTGTCGACACTCGCACGGACGGTGGTCCGGTTGTCAACGCCGGCACCGTGCCCGTTCAGGTCGTAGGCGTCAATGGAATACCGCAAAATGCAAGTGGCGTCTGGGTGAACCTCACGGTGACCGAACCGACAACCTTCGGCTACTTCATGGCGCGTGGTTATAGGGCGCCGTGGACGTTTACTTCCAATCTGAACTTTAGTGATCGGCAGACGATTGCGAATATGGCGTATGTGCCGATTGGGGCTGACGGCAAGGTAGAGATCCAAACCATCCTCAGCCAACACATGATCAACTGGACACCGGTTATGGAAACCTCGCAAGTCATCGTCGATGTCTTCGGCTACACGCTCCCCTAGCCACCGCCGGGCGGTGCACGATTCGGACTAATACAGTACGTACAAATGCGCTAATCTTCCGGGCAAAAGGGGCTTATTCGGGAGTAGTTTGGAATTGCTGTCAAGGAATTTCCCGGTCCAAGCAGGAGGAGCGATGACACCACGCTCATGGGCGGACTCCCCAAGGTCTTGGCGCATGTCGGTGCCTGCCAGCGCTCCGAATGCACCCACAACAACAACCTCATGTGCGCGGCCCACGACGTCCGCATCGGCCCCGGTGCAGAGGCCGCTGATTGCCTGACTTACCAACACGCCTGAGGCTCCTTTCAGTCAGCCTTCGTCATCAACATCTGAATATCCGCACAGCGGGCACGTCCCCTCCCGACGGGGGCGTGCCCGCTGCCGCGTCCGGATGTATTCTGATGCCGAATGACATGACAAAAAACGTGAAATGTGTCTTATCTCATATTCCACTATCGCTCTGTACTCTATGAATCGGCTGGGCCTCACCGGATTACAAAACTGTCAATCGGTGTCCGTCCTTAGTTGATTGATCTTGACATGACCGCCACGATCGCCCGGAAAGGTGCAATCACTCGTGAATTCACAAGGAAAGAGCTTCTTTGGAAGCCGAGGGCTTCGAAAAGCTGCGGCGCTGGCCGTCGGACTACCGGTTCTGCTCTCCTCCGTGGCGTTGACACCCGCTCAAGCTGCGCCCGCTTCCCGCCCAGCGGTCTTCGGATCAACGGTTGCGGCGGTTGCCCGAAATGTCGACCCCAAGTCCTATCAAGACGGCCGATACGTCGTGGTGCTGGCAGAGAAGCCAGCAGCCACTTACGACGGCGGAACGCCCGGTTATGTGCCCACCAAACCGCAAGCGGGCAAGAAGCTCGACGTCGGCAAGACCGAAGTGAAGCAGTACCAGGCCCACTTGCAGCAGAAGCAGCAGGAAGTGGCCAAGCAGCAGAGCGTGAGCATCAATCGCGACTACACCACAGCCATCAACGGCTTCAGCGCCACTCTTTCCGCGAACCAGGCCGTCAACCTCGCGAAGAACCCAAATGTTCTCCTCGTGGCCCCGGACACCCAGTCGGCTCCTGACTACTCCACCACCGATTTCTTCAACCTCAGTGGGTCGAACGGGATTTGGAATACCCAGTTCGGCGGCCAGGACCAGGCAGGCAAGGGCACAGTGGTCGGTGTGATCGACACCGGCTACACACCCAGCAGCAAGTTCTTCGCCGGCGATCCCGTCCAGCCGTTGGTCGGGGACCCGCAGGTGGGCGTTCCGTACCGGACGAATGACGGCAAGATCGCCATGCTGAAGGCCAACGGAGATACCTTCGTAGGTGAATGCCAGAAGGGCACCGGCAATGGGGCGGCCTTTGACGGCAGCGCCTGCAATTCCAAAGTCCTCAGTGCCCACTATTTCGCGGATGCCTTCCTGCAATCGGTTCCGCCAGCCCAACGGGCGCCCCAGGAACAGATCTCGCCTATCGACGTCGCGAGCCACGGTACGCACACTGCCAGCACCGCCGCGGGCAACCCCGGCGTGGAGACGTTCGTGGATGGCCGCAGCTTCGGCAAGACGAGCGGTATTGCGCCGGCCGCCAAGCTTTCGATTTACAAGATCTGCTGGGAAGACACCAACCCCAACTCGGGCGGCTGTTACAGCTCCGCGGCCATCTCGGCCATTGACCAAGCTATTGCCGACGGCGTGGACGTCCTGAACTACTCCATTTCCGGCGCTACGGACACCACCACCGATCCCGTCTCGCTGGCATTCCTTTCTGCCGCCTCGGCGGGCATCTTCGTCGCCGCGTCTGCCGGAAACTCAGGCCCGCAGGCCAGCACCGTAAACCACGGCGCGCCCTGGATGACCACGGTTGCGGCTACCTCCTTCTCGCAGGAGCTGCAGGGAACCGTCGAATTCGCCGATGGCAGCAAGTTCCGCGGAGCCAGCATCATGAACCGCCAGGTGAGCGGGGCCGGCGTCGTGCTCTCCGCAAACGCGGCCTCAGGCGCCGGCAACGCGGCGCTCTGTGCGCCTGGGTCCTTGGACCCGGCGAAGATCGCCGGCAAGGTAGTCGTGTGTGATCGAGGCGTGGTTGACCGCGTCGCCAAGAGCGCCGAGGTGCTCCGTGGCGGAGGTGTCGGCATGATCCTTGTGAACCTCACCAGTTCTTCGCTGGACACTGACAAGCATTCTGTTCCCACAGTCCACGTGAATCCGCCGGCCTCGCAGGCAATCAAGGACAAAGTGGCAGCCAACCCCGGAATGACTGTTTCCCTGGTTAACCACGACACCACCGGGCTTCCGCTCGAGGCGCAGCCGCAGATCGCCGGATTCTCCTCCCGCGGCCCGCTCCTTGCCACCGATTCGGATCTGCTCAAGCCGGACGTTTCGGCTCCTGGTGTTGCCGTGCTGGCAGGTGTTTCGCCCATCGGCAGCAAGGGTGATGAATACGGATTCATGTCCGGTACATCCATGGCGTCGCCGCACATTGCAGGTTTCGGAGCCTTGATCATGGCGAAGAATCCCGACTGGTCCCCGGCAGCGGTCAAATCGGCCATGATGACCACTGCGAGTGACGTCAAGCTGGCCGATGGAAGCAAGAACCAGGACGTCTTCGCCACCGGTGCGGGAGAGATGAATCCGGCCAGCGTGCTGGAACCGGGCCTGATCTACGACGCCGGAACCGAGGACTACCTGAGCTTCATCCAGGGCACCGGCGTCGATCTCGGCAAGCCGGGACTTGGCTCTACCTTGCCTCGCGACATGAACCTCCCTTCGTTCGCCGTAGGAAACCTGGCCGGAAAGATCGAGGTCACACGCACGGTCACGGCCCTGACTCCGGGCCAGTACCGGGCCACGGCCAACGTCCCTGGCGTTGACGTCAAGGTCACTCCGTCTGTGCTGAACTTCAACGAGGCCGGCCAGAAGAAAACCTTCAAGGTGACCTTCGAAAACAAGAGCGCGGCCCTAGGTACATTCGCCATGGGATCCCTGAAATGGGAAGGCGCCAACAAGTCGGTGGTCTCCCCGATTGCGGTCCGCCCGCAGTCGGTGGTGGCCTCGAAGAACGTCGCCTTCACGTCCCAGCAAGGTAGTGGCTCGGGGCAGATCAACATTGTCTCCGGTACCGACTCACCCACAGCCGTGACCCTTGATGGCCTCTTGAGGGCTGTTTCCTCGGCCGCGGAGCTAGTTCCGGGTCCTGTGGCGATGACAAGCGATTCCTCGAACTTTGTGACGCCCGCCATGGTTTCCCCCGGAACTGCATTCGCGAAGTTCTCGGTGGTCTCCTCCGATCCCGCCGCGGATTTCGATCTCTATGTGATCTCGCCGTCGGGGCACCTGTTCGCGGCTGCCACACCCAGTGCCAGCGAATCGCTCTACCTCGACAACCCGGAGCCAGGGCCATACACAATCATCGCGAACCTGTCTGCCAGCCCCCAAAACCGGCCCACCAAGGCCAGCGTTGATGTCGCCCTACCGGACACAAACCCCGGCAAAGCGACAGTCACTCCCAACCCGATCCAGCTGAAGAACGGCAAGGCCGGGAAGCTCACTTTTGCGTGGAGCGGTCTTAACCCGGGCTCCTACCTCGGTCGGCTCACGTTTGCCGGTACCAGTGCTCCGACCTTTGTCTCTGTGCTGATCTCGGCGAACGGCAGCGTCTCCGTGGTGCCGAACGATGACCAAGAAGGCGAGCACGGCAAGGCAAAGCTCAAGACTGAAGAAGACTCCCATTCAGACACCGCCTTTTTTAATGGCGATTTTGCTCTGAAAAAAACACAAGCGAGCGCCCGGGGGGTTACCCCGCCGGCCGCTCTCTTGTTCTTCGCCGGACGCTCGCTCATATTTGAGCCCAAACGGGGCAACGCCCCTGCAGATGATCTGATCGAGGGTTGGGTTGGGAGGCACCGTATGTGAGCGGGCGTCGGGGTGGGGAGGCACCATATGTGAGGGGGGGTCAGCCTGAGGGGCGTTATATCTGCAGGAGCGTTCCGGTTTTGTCCCCTATATGTGAGTGAGGGTCGGGTTGGGGGTGCCCTGCCTAGATGTTTCCCGTGGACCCGGAGGTTCCGCCGAGGAGTGCGGCCATGGTGCCCCAACGGGCGATCTCACAGCCGTCCGTCCGGCTGAAGCGGCTGCTGACCTCGCGTCCGCGGAACCGGCCCGTCACCACGGCCACCTGCGGACCGCCGTACTGCTGCGTGCAGATCCGGTCCGGCCGCGGTACCGGAAAAAAGATCTCTTCGCCGAATTGCTCGACGGCGGCAAGCGCCGCGCGAGCGTCCGGAAGAGTCGAGCCTTCGGAGACTTCGCCGCCCGAGCCGAGCAGGACGAACTCGTGATCCACAGCGCCTGGCGCCTCGGTCAGCGTGATCGTGAGTTCGACGTCGTACTTTCCATTGCTTGAAGTCATGAGTGTCCTTTGTGAGACTGTGCCGGTACCAGGAGCTCAAGAAGCGGCCGCACTTCGTCCAGGACCCGGGTGCGGAGCTCCTGGGCTTCGGCGGCGAATGCCCGCTGATACTCAACGTACTCGGCCTTGCCTTGCGGTGTCTCGATCCTGATGGCCGGATAGCCCCATTCTTCAAGGTCGTATGGGGAGGCCTGCATGTCCATGGCCCTGATCCGCCAAGACAGTTCGAAGCAATCCATCACCAGTTCACTGGGCAGCGCCGGGGTCAGTTTGTATGCCCATTTGTAGAGGTCCATGTTGGCGTGCAGGCAACCGGGTTGCTCCATGGTCCGCTGGTTTTCCCGCGTGGGGGTGAGTTCGTTGAGTGGGGTGGCGTCCGGAGTGTAGAAACGGAAAGCGTCGAAGTGCGAGCAGCGGATCCGGTTGTCTTCCACCACTGTGTCTGTGCCTTCGGAACCGAGCCGCAGCTTGAGGTACTCGTGACGAAGGTGGAACTTGTCCTGCCTGTAGACCATTGCCCATTCGTGCAGGCCGAAGCAGCCAAACTGGGCGGGCCGCGCGACGGTCCCCGCCAGGATGATGCCCGCGAAGCGGACGGCTTCGGTGCGGTCGGCCACGAACCGGCTTCGATCGAAGGTGACCGCGACGGTACCGTCAGGCAGGCCCGCGGCCGCCAGTTCGCCGTCGTCGAGCACTCGGTAATACTTCCACCCCGCCCGCTCCGCCGCCTTCGGGCCGGAGAGGACGACGCCGTCCCCGGGGTGCCAGCGCAGAAGCTGGCCGGGTTTCTGGGTGTAGTAGGTGAAGAGGAAATCCTCCACGGGATGCTTCTGGCCGGCGGAACGCCGGGCCAAATACGGCTTGGCGTAGCGCTCAACGCGCGCGTGGTGGGCAGCCTCCAGCGCAAGCCATTTCTCTTGCGCGAGGTGCTTTTGCCTAGGCTCCGGCACCGCTGGAACCCAGGATGTCGGCGACGGCGGCCCATGCGGCGATTTCGCAGCCGTCAGTGAGTTTGTAGGAGGATTCGACACCCACGCCATCTACGGCCCCCGTGACTGTAGCCGTCTGGGGACCGCCGTAGCGCTGGTCGCAGACCTGGTCGCCGGGACGTGGCGTGCGCGTGAGAAGGGCCGGGTTCTTCTTCAGGGCTGCGCACCCTGCGGCTGCGGTGGGGTGGTGGCTCTCCGCGGCGGGGACGCCGTCGGTGCAGACGAGGGTATAGCTTTCCGCGGCTGCAGTGGTGGACGGCTTGACGATGATGGAAAGTTCGGCTTCTCCGCGGCCGGGAGTGGTGGTGAAGGAGGGGGTCGGTTTGGTGCTGGGAGATTCCGTCTCGTCCGGTAGGAGTCCGGTGGGGCTGGGCGACGGCGTGGAGGACGTGCTGCTGCCGGGGGCCGAGCTGCTGGGCGAGCCGCTCCCGGTGCCCGGCGTGCAGGCGGCGAGCCCAGCGACAGCGAGGACAGCCAGAACGTACCGGACTATTCGCAAACGCATGGGGATCTCCTTGATTCCTGCCAGTTTATCGCCCGGCGGCCGCTCCGGGGAGTTGAGTGGCCGCGATGAGCCCGGTCATCGCCCGGTGCAGTTCCGCCACTTCGGCCCGCGTGAGGTGGAGCCGCTCCATGATGGTTCCCGGCACGGCCGTTGCCTGCTGCCTGAGGGCGGCACCGGCTTCGGTAAGGGTGATAGCGAGGGCCCGCTCGTTTCCGTGGATGCGGTTGCGGGTCACGAAGCCTGCTTCTTCGAGCCGGCGCAGGATGGGCGAAAGAGTGGCCGGCTCGTGGAGGAGTGCCTCGCTGATGTCCTTGAGCGTGCGGGGACTGCGTTCCCACAGGGCCAGCATCACGAGGTATTGCGGATGTGTCAGGCCCATCTTTTCGAGCACCGGCTTGTAGACGCCCACCACGCTTCGCGATGCCACCGTCAGGGCAAAGCACAATTGACGCTCAAGCAGCAGGTCGTCTTCGGGCGGCGTGGTGGTTTCGAGGGCAATGGGTGTGCCTGCGGCAACCATGGCTTGCTCCATTCCGTATCGGTGACCGGGCTGTGCCGATCGATAGTTAGTGCACTAATTGTTAGTGTACTCTTAAACCACAACATCCTTTTGAGAGAGGGTAGACCAGGTGGCCAAAGAGACCATGACCCAGAGATTCATGCGTGCAACTGGCAAGCTGCGGATCATTTTCGGGCCGGCGCACAGCAGTTCCTTGGATCATGAAATGACCGAGGAGAACAAGCGCCTCCTCGCGCGGCGCCAGGCCGAAGCGCAGCAATGGGAGACCATTCGCAGGCCCGACGGCAGCACCTACGTGGTCCCCAAGAACCCGGAGGACAAGTCCCTCCGCTGAGGCCAACCGCTACCTCGCAGGTCCCCACCGGCTCCCAGCCTTCGCAAGCTCAGGCGGGGTCCCTCGCCGGTGTGGGCCCACGCGCGGGGTCCCTCGCCGGTGTGGGCCCACGCGCCTTTTGCGGGTTCCGGGCGTAAAATTGGCCTCACTGGAACCACTCAGCTCCAACCGCACGGCTGGACCTCGCAGCGGGGAAGGAGGTGGGAATTGTGGGACATGCACTCGATGGCTTTATGAAGGTGACAGATCGACTGCGTTTCTGGTTCGGCCCGGCGACGCGGGGCGACATTGATACGCCCGTAGTCCACAAGCATGACGACTTCGAAACGGCGTCCGAAGAAGACCTGGGGCATTTCGTCGTCGAAACAGACGACCAGGGCCACCACTACGGAATCCGCAAGGAAGACTCCTGAGGCCGCGTTGCGGCCACTAGCCGTAGGAGAACGAAAGAACCGGAGCGTGAGCCCCGGTTCTTTCGCGTCTAAGTACTTCAGATCCCGACGGCGGGTGCCCGACTGTGCGTTCCCGGCGGCGGTGCCCGACCGCGGAGGCCGGCTAGCGGCCGGTGCCGCCGTAGACGGTTGCCTCGGCTTCGCCGTCGAGCTCGAACGCCTTATGGATGGCGCGCACGGCGTCGTCCAGCAGATCGGCGTGGGTGACCACGGAGATGCGGATTTCCGAGGTGGAGATCATGTTGATGTTGATGCCTGCGTCCGAAAGCGCCTTGAAGAACGTGGCGGAGACGCCCGGGTGCGAACGCATACCGGCGCCGATCAGGGAAAGCTTGCCGACGTTTTCGTTGTACTCGATGCTTTCGAAGCCGATTTCCGGCTGCGCGGCACGGAGGGCAGTGAGGGCGTCGGCGCCTTCCACGATTGGCAGCGTGAAGGAAATGTCGGTGCGGCCGGTGCCGTGAGTGGACACGTTCTGAACGATCATGTCGATGTTCGAGTGTGCCTTGGCGATGACCTGGAAAATTGCGGCGGCCTTGCCGGGGATGTCCGGGACGCCGACTACGGTGACCTTGGCTTCTGAACGGTCGTGTGCAACGCCGGAGATGATTGGCTGCTCCAAGGCAACTCCCTCTTGAATCGTGATCTTGTCATCGGCGCTGGGCAGGACCCAGGTGCCTTCGTTGTGGCTGAATGAGGAACGGACGTGCAGTGGCACACCAAAGCGGCGAGCATATTCCACGCAGCGCAAGTGCAGGATCTTGGCACCGGAGGCTGCCAATTCCAGCATTTCCTCGCTGGAGATACGGTCGATCTTTTGTGCCGTCGAGACCACGCGCGGGTCCGCCGTGTAGATGCCGTCGACGTCCGTGTAGATCTCACAGACATCGGCTTCCAGTGCGGCGGCGAGAGCCACCGCAGTGGTATCGGATCCGCCGCGGCCAAGGGTGGTGATTTCCTTGGTGCTGTGGCTCATGCCCTGGAAGCCGGCCACGATGGCGATATGTCCCTTGTCCAGGGCAGTGCGGATGCGGTGGGGGTCGACGTCGATAATGCGGGCCTTGCCGTGGATGCCGTCCGTGATCATGCCGGCCTGTGAGCCTGTGAACGACTGGGCGGAGGCGCCGAACTTGTTGATGGCCATGGCCAGCAGGGCCATGGAGATGCGCTCGCCTGCGGAAAGGAGCATGTCCATTTCGCGGGCGGGAGCGGAATCGGTGACTTGGGCAGCGAGGTCCAGGAGCTCGTCCGTGGTGTCGCCCATGGCCGAAACCACCACAACAACCTCGTTGCCGGCCTTTTGTGCGTCAACCACGCGGCGGGCAACACGCTTGATGCCTTCGGCGTCGGACACCGAGGAGCCACCGAACTTCTGCACGATCAGCTGCTTCGTGATGGCAGTCTGAGCGGACAAGTCTTCGGTTTTCACATCGGTAGTGGGCAAACTCATGCGCGCACCCTCACTGCATCAATTGGGGATCATACGTTGCTTGGCCAGATAACGGCACGGCTACGTAGCTTATTTGGCCAGTTTATCGCCGGGCGCCGCGGGCAGGGGAATTGTGACCAAATCTCGGCCTTGGGGTGGATGTCCGGCCGTTTCAGCGTGGCGTACGATCAAGAAATACGCAGCCTGAGGGCACGTGGGCTCGCAGGAAGTGAAGCGTACTTATACTGTCTGGGGGAACAGGTGAGTGGAGCATGTCCATAACTGAAAGTTCAAACCTCCCGGGGAGTGTTGCCCTCGGCGTATCCGCGGTAGGCGTCTCACGCCGCTTCGGTACGGTCCATGCAGTGGAGCACATCGATTTCCACGCGCCGGCCGGGAAGGTCACGGCGCTCATCGGTCCCAACGGGGCTGGCAAGACGACGCTCCTGCTCATGCTGGCCTCACTTCTTCGCCCCGACTCAGGGACCATCCGGATTGACGGCCTGGATCCACTCCGGGACAGCGCCGCCGTGCGGCTTCGGATCGGCTGGATGCCGGACACCCTGGGGGTGTGGGAATCCTTGACCGCGAGGGAAATCCTGGTCCAGATGGCCCGCTTCTACCGTCTGCCCAACGCCGGTATCGGCCAGCGTGTGGACGAGCTGCTCGAACTCGTCCGCTTGGATGCACTTGCTGGCCAGCCCGCGCGGGTGCTCTCCCGGGGTCAACAGCAGCGGCTTAGCTTGGCCCGAGCCCTCATCCACGATCCCTCCGTGCTCCTTCTCGACGAGCCAGCTTCCGGCCTTGATCCGGGATCCAGGGTGGAGCTTCGGAACCTGCTGCGCCGCCTCGCGGGGGCCGGGAAAGCCGTGGTGGTTTCCTCCCACGTCCTCAGTGAGCTGGACGAAATCGCAGACGGTGCGGTGTTCGTCAACCAAGGACGCACTGTGAAACAGCAGACCCTCGAGGAGGCGGCGCGGCAAGGCCGCCGCTACGCGATCACGGCCCTCGACAACCAGGCCCTCGCGGCAAAGCTCAGCGAGCTGAACCTGGAATATCGCGTGGAGGCAGGCCTCCATCCGTCGGTCACCTTGCTGTTGACGCACGACGACGGCGCTGCGGCCCTCCTCCGGGACCTCGTCACGGCCGGCATCGAGGTAGTTTCTTTCGCGCCGGCCGCAGGCGCCCTCGAAGAGACCTACATGAACCTGGAAACGGAGCGACGGTGAGCAACGTGACTGAAACCGTGCCGGGTCCAGCGGGACCGCAGGGAACTACGGGCGGCGGGAACGCCGTCGTCGGCTATCTCAGCGGGATCCGCGACGTCGTGGTCCTTGAGATGAAACAACGGCTGCGCTCCCGCGGCTGGTACATCATGTTGGGCATCTGGTTCGTGGTCATCGCGGTAGTGACGTGGCTGACTTGGGCCGCCTGGAGCGCCTCCGCCGGAATCCAGCGTTCGATGCCCTCGTCCGGGATGTCAATGCAAAGCGGACCGGGATCCGCGATCTTCGAAGCGGTCCTGGTTTTTGTGCTGCTCTTTGCCTTGCTGGTGGCTCCGGCATTGTCCGCAAATGCCGTCAATGGGGACCGCGCCGGCGGCACGCTGGCTATCCTGCAGGTGACGTTGCTTACCCCGGGACAGATACTTTGGGGCAAGTTCCTGGCGGCGTGGCTAGCGGCACTTGCCTTCTTGGTAACCAGTATCCCGTTCCTAGTCTTCGGCCTGGTCCAGGGCGGCCTGTCTCCCGGCCACATCCTGGTGTCCCTACTCATGTTGGGAGTGGAGATCGCGATTGTCTGTGGCATCGGCGTGGGAATTTCCGCGCTCGCGGGCCGGCCGCTCTTTTCGATCGTCGTGAGCTATCTGACGGTTGCCGGCCTGGTGGTCCTGTCCCTGATCGCTTTTGGCTTGGGTATGCAGTTGACACAGGAATCCGTCATGGTGGATGAACCCGGTCCGTCCATGGCGTACATCCCGCCCTCTGCTTCCGGGGGTCCGCAGTCAATCCCTTGCAGGCCGGTGCAGCAAACAGTGTTCCATACCGAACGCGTGGCGCTGGTGCTGGCCATCAACCCGTTCGTGGTGGTGGCGGACGCCATTCCCTACCCGGAGCGGGACAGCGCGAATTCCATGCTTGGCGCCGGGATGCTCGAGGGCATCAGCCAAGGCACACGGCAAGCACTGGCCGGCCCCAGGCTGCCGTTTTCCCCTTGTGTCGACGGGGTGTACCAGCCGCAGAACCAGCAGTTGCAGAACCAGTACCAGTACCTGCAACAGACCACACCAGTGTGGCCCCTCGGGCTGAGCATGCAGCTGGTGCTGGCAGGGTTGCTCATGTGGCTCGGGTGGCGAGCGCTACGGACGCCTGCAAACCGGCTGGCCCGAGGCACTCGGATCGCTTAGGCCGGATTTGGACTGGTCCCGCGGCGTGCAAGGGTGCGCGCAGGGAACCGCGCGAGGCCGCGTCGGTTAGCTGAAGCGGGTTTTTACATGAGCGCGTTGCGGCGGCCCTCGAAGGCCCTTCCGAGGGTAACTTCGTCCGCGTACTCCAGATCTCCGCCCACCGGGAGGCCGGAAGCGAGCCTGGTGACGATGATGCCGATCGACTTCAACATGCGGGCCAGGTAGGTGGCTGTCGCTTCGCCTTCAAGGTTGGGGTCGGTCGCGATGATGATTTCCTGGATGGCGCCATCGTTGAGCCTGGTGAGGAGTTCCCGGATGCGGAGCTGCTCCGGCCCGATGCCGGCGATCGGATTGATGGCGCCGCCCAGCACGTGATAGCGGCCGCGGAAAGACCGCGTGCGTTCCACAGCCAGAACATCCTTGGATTCTTCGACAACGCAGATCACGGAGGGATCGCGGCGCGGATCGCGGCAGATGTTGCACAGCTCCTGCTCGGTGACGTTGCCGCAGACCGTGCAGAACTTCACCCGTTCCTTGACCGTGGTGATGGCCGCGACCAGTCGCTTCATGTCCTCGGGATCGGCCTCAAGGATGTGGAAGGCAAGACGCTGCGCCGATTTTGGCCCGACGCCCGGGAGCCGGCCGAGCTCGTCGATCAGCTCTTGTACTGCGCCTTCGTACACAATGTCCTCGTTCGTTCTATGCGCGCCCATTGTTGTTGTGCGGGCGTCGCGGTTTGGTGGCACCTTGCTGAGGTGCCGGAGGGTTCGCAACGGTGGTTCCATGGGGTTCCATCGGGTTCCACAGGGAATACCGCGCAATCCACGCAAGATGTTGTTTCCGGCCGTTAGCCGCGCATCAAGGGAGTGCCGTCCAGCGACCTTTCTTCCAGTAGCTTCCCGCCCAGAATACGCTCGACGGCGGCTCGCCCAAAGACTCCGGACTCCTCGATCGTCTCGTCGTCGGCACTCGGGATATCTTCCACCACGACGCCGGAAGCGGCTGCAGCCCGTGCCGGCGCCTTCTCGCGCCCGGCCATGGCTTCGGGACTGTTCGAAAGCCGTTGGTAGAGGCTTTGCTTCCCGGTTCCCGAAGGCGCCGATACTGGCGTTTGGGCAGTCGCTGGAACCTGGGCCGTGGACAGCGCGAGTCCTACCGCCGAATGTCGGGTTTCGTCTCCGGGCGTTGCGGCTGCTGGCGTGGAAGCCGGTGCCGAAGCCTGCGGCTGGCTTGGAATCTGTGCGGCCGCGGGTTCATAGGCGGGACTTGCGGTTGCTGCCCCTGATGGAGGGGTTTGCCCGGAGGCTGAGTTGCCTGAAGCCCCAGCGCCAACGTTGGATTCGGTGCTGACCACCCAAGAACCGGGTGCGTGCTCGACAGCCTTGGACCAAGGATCTTCCGGGGCCTCGGGCTTCTTCTTTACGGGAGTGGCTTGGGGTGAGCGCTTGCTTGTTGCCGCAGGGCTGCCGGTGGTCGAACCGTTCAGCCCTGGAGCCGCGGCTGGAGACATGGCGACCTGCGGAACGGCGGCTTGCGGAACGGCGGCTTGCGGAACGGCGGCTTGCGGAACGGCGGCTTGCGGCGCGGACGTCCCTGCCGCGGGCATAGCGGCGAGGCCCAGGGGTGCCGATGGCACCCAATCCATCGGCGGTTCTTCGTCGAGCGGGGGAGCGTCCTCGTCCCGCGGGGGACCCCAATCGTCGTCCGAATACGAGTAGTCCATACCCGGGTCGGCGCTTGGGGTCGCGAGTGCAGCTGTGGCCGAAACCGGGGCGGGCACCTCCGGGGACGCGATGGCTGCCGCTGCGGGCGACACAATGGCTGCCGCTACAGCCGGCCGCTGCTCGGCGGAAACTGGTTGGTTGGCCGGAGCGGCGTCTGGTGCCTGAGCCGGTAGTGACCCCTGAACCTGTGCGGACGCCTCGCCAATGGTCGAAGGAGCCTGCCCAGAAGTTGCCTGCCCGGAGGTTGCCGGAGCGGCGTCTGGTGCCTGCACTGCTGGTGCGGGTGCTAGGACCTGTGACGCGTCATCCTTGCCCGCTTCAGGGGCGGCAGCGGCGCTTTGCGTTGCAGGGGCAAGTCCCCATGCGCTATCCACGGCGGACGACGCTGTTGGAGAGGCGCCTCCGGTTACGGGGGGCGCCGGGTCAGCCGGTGCTTTTG
Organism: Arthrobacter rhizophilus; assembly: GCF_026241105.1. Taxonomy (GTDB): domain Bacteria; phylum Actinomycetota; class Actinomycetes; order Actinomycetales; family Micrococcaceae; genus Arthrobacter. Next base: position 32,110 of record NZ_JAPFFT010000023.1, read on the forward strand.
GGTCTGGCTCAGAGCTACCTGAGCTGTTGCCGCCGACGACGGAGGTGATTTGGCAGTCGATGCCGATCGTTTTGTGGATGGCTTGGCGAAGGTTTTCGGCGTGGTCCGCCCGGTTGAAGGCGCTCGCAAGGCCGTCAGTGCTGAATGCCAGGGTCAGAAGTTGGCCGTCGAACTGTGCCACCTGCGCGTTGGCTCCAACCAAAGCCCAGCTGCTGCGCTTGATCTTGGTCAGCGTCTGGAGGATCTCGGGCCAAGCGCGACGGATGACCTCGACGTCGGCGCCACCGGTAGAGGGACGAGGGGCCAGCGCGGGCGCTGACGCTGATGCCCGGGTTGGCGCGGGTGCTTGGCTTGCCGCTTGTGCCGCTGCAGGTTGGGGGCGTTCCTGCTCGAGTGGCGGTGGAACCGCTGGTGCTTGGCTTGGCGCGGGTGCTTCGGCAACGGGCTGCTCGGTACGGCTCGCGGCAGGTACGGGCGTATGCGTGGCGGATTCGGCAGCGGCACGGCTGGCCGGTTGCCTGGCCTCGTCCACGGGCCAGTCATTGGTGGACACGCGTGGCGGCGTGAGCTGGTCCCTCGACGGGTACTCGGAAACAGGCGGGGTTTCAGAAACAGGCCGGGTTTCAGCAATGGGTTGGGTTTCAGGAACCGGCCAGGCCCCGGGAACGGTCGGGGCGTCGGAAGCAGGAGCCTCAGCGACCGCCGGTACCCCGGACACTGGTGGGGTGGAAGCGGAACTGGCCGCCGCCGTCGTGCGTTCCGCTGGCCGTTCCACTTGGCGGGCAGGCGGGACTGCGGCTACGGAGGGAACCGCGGTAACGGCAGGCGAACCTTGGGCTTCCGCCGTGGGGAGTGCCTCGCCGTAATTGAGTCGGCGTTCGACGCGGTCGATCCGGGCGGCGATGCCACGTTCGGTCTGCTCGGAACTGGGCAGCAGGATCCGGGCGCAGAGCAGTTCGAGATGCAGCCGAGGTGAGGTGGCGCCGGTCATTTCGGTGAGCGCGGTATTGGTGACGTCGGCGGCGCGGGAGAGTTCCGCGGCACCAAGGTTGTTGGCTTGGCTGCGCATGCGGGCAATCTGGTCCGCGGGCATGCCACGGAGGATGGCTTGGGCGCTCTCCGGCATGGCCTGGACGATGATGAGATCGCGGAATCGCTCCAGCAAGTCCTCGACGAAGCGGCGGGGATCGTGCCCAGTTTGGATGACACGGTCCACGGCGCGGAAGACGGTGACGGAATCGGACGCGGCGATTGCCTCTACGACGTCGTCAAGCAGCGAAGCGTGCGTGTATCCGAGAAGCGCGACGGCGAGTTCATAGTCCAGGCCGTTGGGTCCGGCACCGGCCATGAGTTGGTCCAGCACGGAGAGGGAGTCGCGCACCGAGCCGCCGCCGGCTCGGATAACGAGGGAGAGCACTCCGGGAGCAACGGGCACGTTTTCCTGTTGGCAGAGAAGCTCGAGGTACTGCATCAGGGGCTCGGGCGGCACCAGCCTGAAGGGGTAGTGGTGCGTGCGGGAGCGGATGGTGCCAATGACTTTGTCCGGCTCCGTGGTGGCGAAGATGAACTTGATGTGTTCCGGCGGCTCTTCAACGATCTTCAGCAGCGCGTTGAAACCCGCAGAGGTGACCATGTGGGCTTCGTCAATAATGAAGATCTTGTAGCGGTCCCGGACCGGGGCGAACGTGGCGCGCTCGCGGAGATCACGGGCATCATCCACGCCACCGTGGCTGGCGGCGTCGATCTCGATGACATCAAGGGATCCGGAGCCGCCACGAGCCAGCTCAACGCAGCTATTGCATTTGCCACAAGGTGTGTCCGTAGGGCCTTCGGCGCAGTTGAGGCAACGGGCCAGGATGCGGGCGGACGTGGTCTTTCCGCACCCGCGGGGACCGGAGAAGAGGTAGGCGTGGTTGACGCGGTTCTTGCGCAGGGCCGTCATGAGCGGCTCCGTGACGTGTTCCTGCCCGATAACGTCCGCGAACGAATCCGGACGATATCTGCGGTAAAGAGCAGTAGTAACAGTCACAGGGGAAACCTACCTATAGGGACTGACATTTAAATAAGAGACCCCTCATGCACCCGCCAGAGCCCATCTACCCTTGCTACCTTCCGGTCCTGGGGGAGTTCAACAGGATGACGCCACATGAGGGGCCGTCGACAAGCTTACCCGAAGTTATCGAGCCCTCCGAATTCCGCGGGCAGGTCCCCTCGTGCTTCCTGGTTCCAGCGGACATGCCCCCTGTGAGAACCAGGGACTGGACATGTCCCCTTTGTGCCCCCTGGTTCCAGCGGACATGCCCCCTGTGAGAGCCAAGGAGTGGACATATTGGGATTATGTCCAGTGTGGGAGCGCAGGGGAGGGCATGTCCAGTGGACTAGCGCCAACTGTTTACCGCCCAGGTCATAAAGGCCGGCTCCTCATAGGGGTGGGCTGAACGCAAGGCCTGCACCACGGCGTCGAGCACGTTTGCTTCGACCACGCACTCCACCCGGACTTCCGCCACCGTCTCACCCTGTCCCACGGCTCCGATGAACGGCTGTGCTCCCGGCAATGGAGTGAAGCGTCCGGTGCCCGGGGTGGTGAAGGAACAATGCGAATAGTCGCCGATTTTGCCGGCCCCGGCATCGCCGATGGCGACCAGCAAGCTCTCGCTGTGCGATACAGGGACGTAGACAACAAGGGCATGTAGTTGGCTCATGCCACCATCTTCCCAGCGGTCCGTCGAAAACAGGTCAGAGGACGGTTCTTGATCTCCATTGCCAAACCGAGGAACGGAGCGGACTATGGGTATGTACACCGATTGGGGCAATCTCAAGATTGTGAGCCGCAGGGCCTGGTTTCAGGGGCTGGACCCAGCAGCTCAACGGAGTGCCGGAGGAATGGACGCATTGGGGGCGTCCATTTTTGCGTTTAAGGGCGCGAAAACCCCGGTCTGAGCCCCGGAAGTGCCGATTGGGCGATGCCGAAAATCTCGGGTACAGTGGAGTCTGCTTTTGATTCAGAAGCATGGAGAATTCGCCTAGCGGCCTATGGCGCACGCCTGGAACGCGTGTTGGGTTAACGCCCTCGGGGGTTCAAATCCCCCATTCTCCGCGTTTTGGCCCCGGTCTTTGGACCGGGGCCTTTTTGCGTCCTACGCCCGTTCCGCGGCCACCCGCTCCAGCACTTCCCGGCATGCCAGAATCGCAGGGTGGATCCGGCCGGCGGTGCGGGTCGACGTGAACACTGTCCGCTTCGGCATTCCCGGGAGATCCAGCAGTTGGACCGGCGTAGTCCTGCCGGTCCATACGAGGTCCGGCATCAGGGCCACCGCGTTGCCGGACTCGATGAGCCGAATCTGCGCTTGGAGGTCGGCAGTTTCGTAGCGGACGTCGGGCTCGAATCCGGCGGAGCGGCACGCCTGCTCCGCCCAGTGCCTCGATGCCGCGCCGCGCGGTTCCATGACCCAAGGCAATGCCGCCGTGTCCGCCAGCGAGGAAATCGATTCGCCGCCCAGTCCCAGCGGGGGAGTGGCCAGCCTGATGGCGTCGCTAGTCAGGGTGGCCCGGTCCAGTCCGGGGTGGTGCGGGGCGGCGTGTCCGGGGTATTGCTCGGCCACCACAATGTCGAAGTCGCGGGCCCAGGTTTCGTAGAGCGCTGTCTCGGGTTCGCGCTGGATCATCTCCACGCGCACCTCCGGGTACTCGCCCTTCATGATGGTGAGGAAGTCCGGCATGAGAGCCAGCGCCGCTGTTTGAAACACGGCCAGCCGGACGGTGCCTGTGACCGTGGAAAGTGATGCCGCCAGGTCCGTTTCTGCCCGCTCCAGCGTTGCCAGCAAGGCAGCCGCATGCTCCACGAGGATCTCGGCCTGCGGGGTGAGCTGCACGCGTCGCCCTGACTTTCTCAGCAGCTTCACGCCGGCTTCCTTCTCCAGCAAGGTCAGCTGCTGGGACACCGACGACGGGCTGTACTTCATTGCGTCAGCCACCTCTGCGAGCGTCCCGCGGATCTTCAATTCGTGCAGCAAGCGCAGCCTGCGGACATCCAGCATTTGGCTCTCCAGATGGGTCGAGAAATCTAACGAATATTGTTCAGAAAAGATCACTTTTCCTAATCTGATTGTAGATCCATACTGATGGAAACAAAGCCCTCTCCGCACCAAAGGAACGAAGCGCATGAGCACACCAACCCGGACGCAGTCCACCGCGGAATCCGGACACCTCCAGGAGCTGGCCCACGAAGCCATTCAACTGGTTCGACACTGGCTCACCGAAGCCTCGAAGGTGCCCGTTGACGTTTCCGCACAGCGCCTCGCAGGCGTCCTGAAGGACCCGAACGGCCTGGACTTCACGGTCGGATTCGTCGACGGCGTCATCCGCCCCGAGGATCTGTCCGTCGCCGGGCGAAACCTGGCCAAGCTGGCCCCGAAGGTCCCTGCATTCCTGCCCTGGTACATGCGCGCCGCTGTGCGTACCGGCGGTGTCATGGCACCGGTCCTGCCGCAGGTGGTCATCCCGATCGCCCGCAAGGTCCTGCGCGACATGGTGGGCCACCTGATCGTGGACGCCACGGACGCCAAGCTCGGTCCCGCCATCGCCAAGATCAAGCAGAACGGCGTCCACCTGAACGTGAACCTGCTGGGCGAGGCTGTCCTGGGCGAACGCGAAGCCAGCCGCAGGCTCGAGGGAACCCTCAAGCTCCTGGGGCGTGACGACGTCGACTACGTCTCCATTAAGGAATCCTCCACGGTGGCCCCGCACTCGCTCTGGGCCTTCGACGAGGCAGTGGACCACGTGGTGGAGAAGCTCACTCCGCTCTACCGGCTGGCAGCGTCCTTCCCCAAGCCCAAGTTCATCAACCTGGACATGGAGGAATACAAGGACCTGAGCCTGACCATGGCCGTGTTCACCCGGATTCTCGACAAGCCGGAATTCAAGAACCTCGAGGCCGGCATTGTGCTTCAGGCCTACCTCCCGGACGCGCTCTCGGCCATGCAGGAACTGCAGGAGTGGGCTGCGGTCCGCCGAGCCAACGGTGGCGCTCCAATCAAGGTGCGCGTGGTCAAGGGCGCCAACCTGCCCATGGAACAGGTCCAGGCTTCCATCCAGGGCTGGCCGCTCGCCACGTGGGGCACCAAGCAGGATTCGGACACCAACTACAAGCGCGTACTCAACTACGCCCTCACCCCCGAACACATCGATGCGGTGCGAATCGGCGTCGCCGGCCACAACCTCTTCGACGTGGCGTTCGCCTGGCTCCTGGCCAAAGAGCGCGGCATCGCCGCGCAGGGGCAAGGAGCGATTGAGTTCGAGATGCTCCTCGGCATGGCCACAGGCCAGGCCACGGCCGTCCGCAAAGACGTCGGCAGCCTGCTTTTGTACACGCCGGTGGTGCACCCGGGCGAGTTCGACGTCGCGATCGCCTACCTGATCCGCCGCCTCGAAGAAGGCGCCAGCCAGGACAACTTCATGTCTGCGGTGTTCGAACTCAGCGAGAACGAAGCGCTGTTCGAACGCGAGAAGCAGCGTTTCCTCGCCTCGCTCGCTGTGCTGGACGACGCCGTTCCGGCCCCCAACCGCACGCAGGACCGCAACAAGCCCGCGCCCTCCACTCCGGCAGAGGGCTTCGCCAATACCCCGGACACGGATCCCGCATTGCCCGCGAACCGCGCGTGGGGCCGCGACATCCTGAAGCGCATCCCGGGCTCCACGGCCGGCAACGCGATTGTCGACGCCAGCAAGGTCAGGGACGCCCAAGAACTGGACCGCATCATCGCCACGGCCGTGGAGCACGGCAAGGCTTGGGGCGCCATGCCGGCCGCCGAGCGCGCAGCCATCCTGCACCGGGCCGGCGACCTCCTGGAAACCCGCCGCGCCGAGCTTCTTGAGGTCATGGCTTCCGAGACCGGCAAGACGATCGAACAGGGCGACCCCGAAGTCAGCGAAGCAATCGACTTCGCGCACTACTACGCAGAGCGCGCCAAGGACCTGGAAACGGTCGACGGCGCCACGTTCGTCCCAGCGAACCTCACCGTCGTGACTCCGCCATGGAACTTCCCGGTGGCGATTCCCGCGGGCTCCACGCTGGCGGCACTCGCGGCGGGATCCGCCGTCGTGATCAAACCCGCAAAGCAGGCGCGCCGCTCCGGTTCCGTCATGGTGGACGCGCTGTGGGAGGCCGGCGTGCCGCGCGAAGTGCTGGCGCTTGTGCAGCTCGAAGAACGCGAGCTGGGCACCCAGCTGGTCTCACACCCCAGCGTTGACCGCGTGATCCTTACCGGCGGTTACGAGACCGCTGAGCTCTTCCGCTCCTTCCGGCAGGACCTCCCGCTGCTCGCCGAGACCTCGGGCAAGAACGCCATCATCGTCACCCCGCACGCGGACCTTGACCTGGCTGCGAAGGACGTCGTCTACTCGGCCTTCGGACACGCCGGACAGAAGTGCTCCGCGGCTTCCCTAGTGATCCTCGTCGGTTCCGTTGCCACCTCGGAGCGCTTCCACAACCAGCTCGTTGATGCTGCCCGCTCGCTCAAGGTGGGCTACCCGGAGCAGGCCACTACCCAGATGGGGCCGATCATCGAGCCGGCCAACGGTAAGCTCCTCAACGCCCTGACCACCCTCGGCGACGGCGAAACCTGGGCCGTGAAGCCGGAGAAGCTGGACGAGACCGGCCGCCTGTGGTCCCCGGGCATCCGGTTCGGCGTCAAGCGCGGCTCGTACTTCCATTTGACTGAGTTCTTCGGCCCGGTCCTGGGCGTCATGACCGCGGCCACCCTGGAAGAAGCCATCGCCATCCAGAACGAGATCGAATACGGCCTCACCGCCGGGCTGCACTCGCTCGATTCCGATGAAATGGGCGTCTGGCTGGACACCATCCAGGCCGGCAACCTGTACGTAAACCGCGGCATCACTGGCGCGATCGTCCAACGGCAGCCTTTCGGCGGCTGGAAGAAGTCGGCCGTGGGCGCGGGCACCAAAGCCGGTGGACCCAACTACCTGGTGGGCCTGGGCAATTGGCTCCCTGCCGAGCCTGGCGCCAAGCGCGGTGCCACGCTCAAGGGTGCGGCAGCGTCGATCCTGGCCGCAGCCAAGGCCGCAGGGCCGCTGGTTGAAGCCAGCGAAGCAGAGGCCCTGCAGAAGGCGCTCTTCAGCGACGCCGCAGCCTGGGCCACGGAGTTCGGCACCCGCAAGGACGTCTCCGGACTGAGCGCCGAGCGCAACGTCTTCGGGTACAGGGCCCTCCCCGTGACCGTCCGCTTGTCCGAGGGCGCGAAGCTCGTGGACTTGCTTCGTGTCGTAGCAGCCGGAGCAGTGGCGGGGTCGGCACTGACAGTGTCCTCCGCCGTCGAGCTTCCCGAATCCGTTGTTGCAGCCTTCGCCGGACTGGGCGTCAGCACCCGGATCCAGAACGACGCCGAATGGCTGGCTTTCGCGGCAGGCATCGAAGGTGGCCGCATCCGCCTGATAGGCGGGGACAGCAGTGCGCTGAGCGCCGCGACCGGAGGACGTCCCGACGTCGCGATCTACCACGGCACGGTGACCCCGGCTGGACGCATTGAGATGCTGCCGTTCCTGCACGAACAGGCCATCAGCATCACTGCGCACCGCTTCGGCACGCCGAACCACCTGTCAGACGCGTTGATCTAGCGATTCATCGAAGAAGCCCGGCGGTACGGCCACAAGCCGCTCGGCCGGGCTTCTTTGCGTCTATGCCTCGTAGCCCAGGCGCCGCAACCGTTGCCGGGCGGCCTGCTCACTGGGGCCGCTGCGGCCCAAAGTCAGGCGCACGACGGCGAGGACCGCCCGGGCAGCGAGGACCGAAGGGAGCGGGATGGGGCCGAAATGGGCCTTTTCCAAGCCCAAGAGCTCCCGATACCTGGGCTCCAAGCTCGCCACGGCGGCCGCAAACAGAATCCGATAGCCGGGTTGAAGCGACGCTTTCAGCGGGGGATTCCGGATGAAATCGACGGTTTCCTTGAGCCGCTCGTCCGCGCGGAGATGGCCGGAGGCGTACCACTGGTCCATTTCCGATCTCACTTCGGCAAGGCTCAAGGGAGGGTCCTGGACGCCCATCAAGCGGCCTGCCTGCGCCCACTCGCGGACGTAGGCGTCGGCGCCACCGGGGACTGTTCCACCCCAGATCCGGTGCGCCGTCACGAAGGAATCCGCGTAGGCAACGTGTACCCAGCGGAGAAGTTCGGGATCGTTGGCTGAATACTCGCGGGTGTGGCCGTGGGCATCCACGTAGCTGCCCTTGACGGAGTCGTGGACCCTGCGAACGAAGTGGGTGGCCGTGTGGGCCGCATCCATGGAGCCGTAGCTCACGGTGAAGATCCAGCGGATGGTATTTGCCAGCCGGCCGAGGGGATCCGTTTTGAAGCCTGAATGGTCGTACACGCCTGCCAAGGCGCCGGGGTGCAGGGACTGCATGAGCAGCACGCGGATTCCCCCAACGATCGTGGACATGGACCCGTGGACGGCCCAGACGGCCGAGCCTGGAAGGTGGTATCCGGCGTCGTTCCCGTCCGCAAGCTGCAACACCCAGTCGGGCGTGGACTGCGGGTGACCCGTGAAAGTCATCCGCAGTTCCGATTGCCACTTCTTCAGGAAGTTGCCCATGGTCCATTGTGACGCAGCGTCGCGTTCGCGCAAGCGGTCGACCAGTACGCGGAAGGGCGTAGGCCCGCTGCGGGAACAGCGGGCCCACGCCCTTCGATCGAGTCCAGTTAGGCTGCGGGCTGCTCAGCCAGTGCCCGACGGCGCCGCGCCGGGGACGCTGCCACCAGCAGGGCCGCGATTGCCACGGCAGCGCTTAGGACCAAACCGGGCCGGTACTGATCGAGCATCGCCGCGGCGCTGACGGTGCTGCTTGTGCCTTCGGCCCCGCCGTGGCCGCTGACGAGGGCGGTGGTTACGGCAAGAACCAGGGCCGCGCCAACTTGCGTGCTGGTTTGGATCAGTCCGGCGGCCAGCCCTTGCTCCGAATCCCGGATTCCAGCGGTGGCTTGGACGTTGATGGACGGGAAGGCCAAGGCGAAGCCAATACCCAGCAGGATGACCGAGGGAAGGATGTCCAGGACGTAATTGGGTGAGGTTCCAACCCGGAGGAACAGGACGTAGCCCAGGCCCATGGCGGTCAGGCCGGTGAGGATGAGCTTCGGGGCCCCGAATTTCTCAATGAACCTGTCAGCAAAGGGGGCGCTCGTTGCGACCAGGAGTCCGGTGGGAAGCAAGGCAAGCGCCATGCCCAGGGGAGACCAGCCCAACACCGACTGAAGGTACATGGTGAGGATGAACTGGAAACTCAAGTAGGAACCGAACAGGCCAACCGCACTCAGGTTGGCGCGGGCAACCCAGCCCTCACGAAGAATGCCGAAGCGAATGAGAGGGTGCTTGACGCGGTTTTCGATGACGGCGAAGGCTGCCAGCACGGCGGCAGAGATGGCAAATCCGGCGATTGTTGCCACAGATCCCCAGCCCTTCTCCGGAGCTGAAACCAAGGTGTACACCAGGCCAAGCATGCCCAGCGCGAGGGTGACCGCACCCCAGACGTCGTGGCCGCTCTCTTCCGCGGACGGCTTGTCCCGCGGGATGAACAGCATGCCGAGGAGCACCACCGCGACGGCGATCGGCACCGATACGAGGAAGGTCCAGCGCCAGCTCAGGCTGGTCATGAGCCCGCCAACAACCAACCCGAGCGAGAATCCGCTCGCGCCGAACGTCGTGAAGATGGATAGCGCCTTGTTGCGCTCCCGGCCTTCAGCGAAGTTGGTGGTGATGATGGAGAACCCGGTAGGGGCCGTGAACGCCGCGGCCAGGCCCTTGACGAAGCGCGTGGCGATCAGGATGGTGGGATCGTCCACCAGCCCGCCGAGGAGGGACGCCGCGGCGAACACGGTCAAGGCGATCAGGAAGATCCGACGCCGGCCCAACAGGTCTGCGAGCCGGCCACCCAGGAGCAGCAGGCTCCCGTAACCGAGGACATAAGCGGAAACGATCCACTGCAGGGAATCGGTTCCGAGATGGAGTTCGTGGCCGATGGACGGAAGGGCTACGCCCACCATGGACACGTCAAGGCCGTCGAGGGCCAGGACCGTGCACACCACCATCAGCAGCAGCCACTGGGCCCTGGTCCAGCGGACGGCTGTGTGGAGCTGTTCGGCAGATCGAGTGAGGGTGCTTGGTGAAGTCATGGCTTCAATCTATATGACACGTCATTCAATGACAAGGAATATGACCGGGAATCTTATGACGTGGACTTTAATTCGGCTTTCGACTAGAATCGGCCCATGGCAACAACGCAGGATCGCCAGCTGGTTGAGCAATGGCGCAGCATCCAGAATTCGTACTTCCGCACCGCGGCGGCGATTGACCGCGCCCTCGAAGCCAAGTTCGACATCGGCCTGAACGAATTCGAAATCCTCGACCTCGTTGCGGAAAGCGTTGACTCTGCCTGCCGCATGAAGGCATTGGGGGAGCGGACTCCCATGACCCAGAGTGCCGTCTCCAAAGTTGTTGACCGGCTGGAGAAAGCCGGGCTCGTATCCCGTCAAACCTGCTCGGATGACCGCCGCTCGCTGTACCTCGAGCTGACCGACGCCGGGCGCGCACTGCATTCGGATGCCGCCGTCGAGCACCGCGCGTTGCTGAAGGAGAACCTCGGCGAGTAGCCCGGCAGCGTCCGGCGAGTGTTCCGCCGGGCGGCCAAGTATGAAGTCGAGTGTTCCCATTCGATTTCATAGCCGCAACAATGGGACAAGCGTGCCCGTACTGGGGATGAGCGCCCGTCTCAGGAGCGGCTGTGGGAAAGCATCATGAGTCTGGCCAGATCGTCGATCTGGTGCTATCTAGAAAATTCGGCCGGGTCCTTTCGGCTTGCTTCCTCGCTGTCTTGGTGACGTTTGCTTTTGGCTTCCAGGGCCCACGCCCGGGCGGGCAATCGGCCGAGGGATCGTTGGCCACGGGCCAAGTAGAACCCGGCATGCTCCCCACCGATGGCGGCACCTCCGGAGCGCCAAGGGCTGGAGTTCAAAGCCCGTCCTCGGCTCCCGTTCCTGCAGGTGACAAAGCCACGGTGTCCTTTGAACGCTCCCCGGTCCAGACCCTCGACAAGAACGGGGTCGGCAATCTCAACGTCGCTTCGAGTTCCCTTGACCGGCCCGCCGCAGGGAAACTCTACGCTCCCCTTGAAGTCCTGGTTCCGAGCTCTCCCTTCGGGTTGAGGATCGACCCCTTCACAGGCCTGCCCGGGGAGTTCCATTGGGGCCAGGACTTCGCCGCGGCCTGCGGCGCACTCGTTTACGCGGCCGATTCCGGTGTGGTCCGCGCTGTGGGCTGGCACCCGTGGGGCGGCGGCAACCGTGTGGAAATCGACCACGGAAACGGCCTGGTCACCACGTACAACCACCTGCAAGGGATCGCGGTGGCCAAGGGGCAATCGGTCCGGGTGGGCGAGGTAATCGCCAGGGTGGGAACCACGGGGTCCTCTACAGGATGCCACCTGCACTTCGAGACGATCCTCAACGGCGTCTATGCCAACCCGATGAACTGGACTTTCTTGCCGACCAAGCAGGTTGACCCGCTCGGGGACCTTGCCATGGTCAGCTACCAGCCGGGTTCCGCAACGGCGACCTCGGCGGGGTCCGTCTGGTCCATCCCCGGCAGGCCCCCCGAGGAGTTAGTGACCGGCGGGGTGCAGGAGGCGAAGGTCGTGCCGCCGAGCCCGTCTGCTGCGGCCACAGCGACCCCGACGGCGTCACCCACCGGTAGTCCGACGGCGACGCCGACAGCGACGCCAACCGTGACGCCGACGCCGAGCGTGACGCCGAGGCCCTCAGGGACGCAAAGCACAACGAATCCGCCAAGCTCTACCCCCACGCCAAGCAAGACGCAGAGCAGCACACCGAGCCAACCGCCGTCGCAAGCTCCCGTGGTGACGCAGACGCCCACGGTGACCGTCCCGCCCACCACGACCGTCCCGCCCACCACGACCGTCCCGCCCGCCGTGACCGTGCCGCCTACGGTGGCGCCGCCGTCGAGCGTTCCCGCTCCGGTGCCCACGGTGACTCACACCCAATCAACGCCGCCAGCGCCACCACTTGCCCCGCCGGCTCCCACCAGCCCCACGCCGTCGGCTACCTCCAAGCCAGCCACGCCGGTCACCAAACCGTAGAGTTCGCTGCCTATCCTGAACCACGTCCCACCACCTGCCGGGCGTAGACTCGAATGCGGCAGTTTGCCAAGTTCGACGTCGTAAGGAAGCTATTCAATGTCCGCGCTCTACAGCATCCCCCTGACGTTCAACGACGGCTCCCAGACCGACTTTGGGCGTTTCGAGGGCAAAGCCGTGTTGGTAGTCAACGTGGCTTCCAAATGTGGTTTCACGCGCCAGTACTCGGGACTTGAGGAGCTCTACGGCAAATACCGTGACCGCGGATTCGAGATCCTGGGCGTGCCGTGTAATCAGTTCGGCGGCCAGGAAAGGGGTTCCGACGCCGAGATCGCGGATTTCTGCCAACGCAACTTTGGAGTGTCCTTTCCGCTTTCCAGCAAGTCCAACGTCCGTGGCAAGCAGCAGCATCCCCTGTATGCCGAACTGACCAAGACGGCGGACGGTTCTAAGCCGCAGAAGGTCAAGTGGAACTTCGAAAAGTTCCTCGTGAGCCGCGAAGGCGAGGTGCTCGCCCGCTTCCCTTCCACCGTCGAGCCTGATTCCGAAAAGCTGATCGAAGCCCTCGAAACGGCCCTCGACTAGGCCTTCTGGGGAGACTCCCGGGTGACGCCCGCGGCACTAACCCCAAACGCTCGCTCACCTTTGTTGGTCTTTGGGCGGACGCTCGCTCGCCTTTGTCGCTCTTTGGGCGGACGCTCGCTCACTTGACGACCGCAGTGAGCGAGCGTTCGGGAAGAGTCTCCGCAAAGGTGCAGGAGCGTTTGTGAAAACTGCCCCAAAAGTGAGCGGGCATCGAAGCTATGCCGCCGTTATGCGCAGCGGGAGGGAGCGCCATCCCCGGAGAGTGTTGTGGAGGTACGGCAAGGGCTCGCCCACCAGCTCGATACTCCTAATTCGCTTGGCCATGGCCGTGAAGAGCACGTCCATCTCAAGCCGGGAAATCGGCTGGCCCACGCATTGGTGGATACCCATGCCGAAGGCGAGGTGGCCGCCGGCGTTGCGGTCGATCATGAATTCGTCGGCCGTGGCTCCCCAATGTGCGGCATCCCGGTTGGCCGAGCCCATGAAGAGCAGTACCTTGGCTCCTGCCGCCAGTGGGATGCCCCGGAACACAGTGTCCGTTGCAACGGTCCGGAAGAAGGACTGGAACGGCGATTCATACCGGAGCGCTTCGTCGATCGCGAACTTGGCCAGCCGGGGATTGGCGTGCAAGCTGGCCCACTGCTCCGGGTGCGCCGCCAAAGCCTGCAACGTGTTCCCGATCGAGAACACTGTGGTATCCAAGCCGGCGGAGAGCATGGCCCGTACTAGCAGGGCTGCCTGTTCGGGCGTGATCTCGCCGCGGTCCGCGAATTCCCAGATCTGGGCTCCCATGCCATCCGGGGAGAGGTTTTCCCGGGCGCAATTGTCCATGACCCAGTGGTGGGTGGGTTCGCCTTTTTCGAAGAACTCGCGGGACCGTTCGTCGTCGGGCCCGAAGGAGCTGAAGTTCATGGCTCCGTGCGGGAGCAGATTGGATTCGCGGCCTTCGCGAGGGATTCCGACGGCGTCGCCAAAGACGCGGATGGGAAACAACTCGGCGAGGTCCGTGACGCCGTCGAAAGTTTCCCGCTCGATGAGGCTGTCCACGAGCTCCTCGGCGAACTCCTCAAACCGGGCCCTCAGGGAGCGCACTCCGCGGGGAGAAATGACACCCGCCATTGCTGCGCGCATGGGTCCGTGGACGGGGGGATCAGATTCCAGGATGCCTTGCGGACGCCAAGCGGGCTCGTGGTGCAGATTCTTGGGGCCCACGCCAGCACTTGAGATGAATGTGCGGTAGTCCTCCAGGATCTCCTTGCATTCCTCGAAACGGGCGAAGGCCAGGACCCCGTATTTCTCAAGCCACACTGCGGGTCCGGCCGCCCGCATGCGTTCGAACAGGGGATACGGATTGGTGAGGCTCCTGTCCGTGTAGGGATCGTCCTGCAGACCAGAGAGTACGGGAATGGTTTGCGGGGGAGTGCTGAGTGACATCGTGGGCCTCATTACCGTCGATTTTTGCTGAGATCCAATCTGCGGGCCAACCCTGCAAAGGGCCGGACAAGCGGATTCGTGGCATCAAAGTATCGGTCTCAAAGAGCAACGGTTAAACATCATTCTCACTCTGTGGGAATCTGGTTTGTCGCAAAGCATTGCCGCCCTGCACGATCAGTTCGTGACCCGCGACGCAGGGTGATCGATCCAGAAAGGAGGCACACCGTGGCAACCCACACTTCATTTGAACGGGGCCTCATGATCCTCTCGGAAATCGCAGACAGCGGAGATGCCACCGTGGAGGGGGTGGCGCTCAAGCTGGGCATTCCCGTGAGCACCACCTATCGCTACTTTCGCCAGCTTCGAGAGCGTGGATTCGTCCAGGAGGACGCGGGCATCTATCGGCCGGGGCACGCGCTGTTGGCCTTGTCCGGACGGCACCTGACGCAGAGCCATCTCGCCGAAGTTGGCACGGCTGTGCTAAAAAGCATCGTGGATGCCGTGGGCGAAACCGCCGTGATGGTGATCCGGGTGGGTACGCAGGCCATGTGCCTGCGCCGCGCGGAACCGGACAAGGCCTTCAAATACACTTTCGCCGTCAATGAGCTCCTGCCGCTGACGGCGGGCGCCGGCCCCCGGACGCTGCTCGCGTGGGCGCCGTCCGACGTCGTACGCCAAGTGCTCGACGGCGACCTTCCGCGCTTCACTGAAAACTCGCCGTCCGCGGAGCAGATTCTGCTCAGCCTGGCGCAGATCCGATCTTCCGGCTGGGCAGTGTCCCGGGGCGAGCTGGATCCAGGCGCCGTCTCGGTTGCCGTGCCAGTGATGTTCGACGGCGAGGCCGTATGCGCGCTCAACGTGGCCGGCCCGGAGAACCGCTGCGGGTCCCGGGCCTGGCTGAATTCGACTTTGAAGACAATGAACGAGGCAGCGGAGAACCTGGCGGCGTCGCTAGGTTCGCTCGCAAGCCGCAGAACAACCCGAGAGGTAAGCGATGACGCTCGAAACTCTGCTTGATACAGCACCGGTGGTCCTGGGGACGCACCGTGCAACCCTGCAGGATCTGATCCAGGTTGCGCGCCACCGGCGTCCCGTCGTGGTGGATGAGCAAGCCTTGGCGCGGATGAAGCCCAGCCAGGACTGGCTGGACGCCGTCATGGATGACATGCGGGCCGGGAAGGAAACGGCGCCGATCTACAGCATCAATACCGGCTTTGGTTCCCTCGCCGGCCGCAAGGCCTTCGACGAGCCGTCCGACGCCGCCGAGCTCTCCCGGCGCCTGGTCCTCTCCAACGCTGCCGGCGTCGGCCGCTATGTGGACGAAGAGGTGGTGCGGGCAACCATGTTCATCCGCATCGTCAGCCTGACGCAGGGCTACTCCGGCGTGCGGGCGGACATCGTGAAGACCCTCGCCGAGATGCTCAACCGCGGCGTGTACCCGGCTATCCCTGAATACGGTTCCCTGGGCGCTTCCGGCGACCTCATCCCGTTGGCCCACGTGGCGATTGTCATGTCGCGCTCCTACACTGGCGAGGACGAGGAACTCGACTCCGGCGAGGCCTTTGTGGACGGTGCCGTGGTGTCCGGGATCGCGGCCATGGCTCACGCGGGAATCGAACGGCTGCCGCTGGGCGCCAAGGACGGCCTAGCCCTTTTGAACGGCACTTCTTTCTCCTGCGCCCAGGCTGCGCTGGCCTTGTTCGACGCCCAGAACCTCCTCGAAACTGCCCAGATCACCGCGGCCATGACCATCGAGGCACTTCTGGGTTTCGGCGATGCTTTCATTGACGAGCTCCACCAAGCCCGCGGCCAGCGTGGCCAGATCGAGGTGGCTGCGCGGTTGCGCGAGCTCCTCTCCGGCAGCGGGTTGGTGGACGGCGACGCCGGACGGGACCCTGTGCGGCAGCCGCCCCAAGACGCATACTCGCTGCGGTGCATTCCGCAGGTTTTCGGCCCGGTCAAGGACACTTTAGGGTTCGCGGCCGGCATCATCGACAACGAGATCAATGCCGCCACGGACAACCCCCTGATCTTCCCGTCGCTGCCTTCCACCCGCACGCTCAAGGCGGTCTCGGGCGGCAATTTCCACGCCGAGTACGTAGCGTTCGCGGCAGACTTCATCTCGATTGTGGTCACCGAAATCGGCAACATCACGGAGCGCCGGCTCTTCAGGCTCGACGACGGCACCCTCAACCGGGGCCTTCCGGACATGCTCGTTGCCAGCGAACAGATCGGTATGGACTGCGGCTACATGCTGCCCCAGTATCTTGCCGCCGCCTTGGTATCCGACTGCAAGACCCTCGCGCACCCGGACAGCGTGGACTCAATCCCGACGTGCGCCAACCAGGAAGACCACGTGTCCATGGCCAACAACGCCGGGCGGCATGCACGCCAGATTGTCACCAACATCGAGTCTGTAGTGGCCGTGGAGCTGCTGATGGCTGCGCAGGCCTTGGAACTACGGATGGGCATGTCCGCCACGGCCGGGGCAAAACCTGCCGCTGCGAGCCTGGCCGCACTGGCCCTCCTGCGTTCCACCGCGGCGGCCGACGGCCGGGCAATCGACCACATTAGGCAGGACGTTGTCCTGTATCCGCGGCTACGCAAAGCCGGGGAATTGGTCCACGCCGGCGCCGTGGTGGCCGCCGTGAACGCCGCGATCGGCGGAGGCAGCGATGACGCTCCAGGCCACTGATGCAGTCAACCCGGGCACTGCGGTGCTCGCCGCAAAAGGCTTTTTCCAGCTAACGGTCAGCGAGCTCCGGAGGGAGGCGGACGGCATCGTTTCGGTGATTCTCAAGGATCCCGACGGCGGTGCACTGCCGGTATGGGAGCCGGGCGCCCACATCGATGTGCTGTTTTCCAACGGAATGCTGCGCCAATACTCGTTGTGCTCTGAGCCTGCGGATCGGTTCGCGTGGCGTGTCGCGGTGTTGCGTGAGCAACCCAGCCGGGGCGGCTCGAGCTTTGTCCATGAGGTGTTGCGGGCCGGGGATGTCCTCGATGTCCGGGGCCCCAAGAACAATTTCCGGGGCACAGCGGGTTCGGGGGAGAAGGTCTTCATCGCCGCCGGGATCGGAATCACGCCCCTGCTGCCGATGATCCGCGCAGCGAAGATGACCGGTGAGCCCTGGAGACTGCTGTATTTGGGGTCCAAACCCCATTCCATGGCTTTCCTGGACGAGATCACCGGTCTTGACCCCGATGGGACCAAAACCAGGATCCATGCCAAAGAGGTTTCCGGCCCCCTGGACCTGGCGGAGTACCTTCGCAGCGAGGGACTCGCGGCGGACTCAACGGTCTACGCCTGCGGCCCGCCGCGGTTGCTCAGCGAGCTCCGCTCGGCCCACGAGGCCGGCGCGGTTCCGCAGCTGCTCTTTGAGGACTTCGGTCGCGACGAGCCCGACGCCGGGACTGGCCCAGGCGGTTCCGTCCCCGCCGGTTCCGGTCAGGAATTCGGGGACGCCGCCCGCGAGAACTTGCCTTTCGTGGTTGAAACCGCTGACGGAATTGAAATTGAGGTTGCGGAAAACGAGACAATTCTCGATGCCCTGCAGCGATCAGGAGTTCCCGCGTTGAATTCCTGCCGAAAAGGAACGTGTGGGACGTGTGAAACGCTAGTTCTAGCTGGAATTCCAGATCATCGTGATGAAATTCTCAGTGACGAAGAACGTGCCGCAAATGAAACAATGATGATTTGTGTTTCACGCTGCCGCGGGGAGAGGTTGGTGCTGGAACTCTAAGCCAAGAAGCGGTGGGTTCCCTGTGTTTGCAGGATGGGTGGGCCCATGCTCGTTCTCCAGTGAGGGGCCATCTGCCCGCCTTGGGGCCGGGAATTCAACGTTTTGCGATTTAGCCTGCGCATTTTCAAATGCCGGATCCGATACTCTTCGGACCCGGTATTTGTCATTTAAGATTACTTTTGATTTCACGTTGAATGGCTATTGTGATGCGCGCAATTCGTCTCTATGCTGATCCAAGATCGCGCAGATTCTTTCTGAATTTCCAATCCGGCAGCAGTCGTCCCGTAGTTCGCATGGAGCCGTAAGAACCCAAGGAGCACGCATTGAATATTTCTGAATTTTCCCTCCGTAAGCCGGCCCTCGCGGCCATTGCACTCGCCGCCGTCGTAGGACTTACCGCTTGTGGCGGTTCGGCCAGTGCGGGTGGGGACGCAAGCGCGGCGGCAAATGCGGCAAAGGCGCCGCTCTTCAGCCAGTTGCCCAAAGAGATCCAGGGCGCGGGCACCATCAAGGTGGCCAGCAACGTTGAGTACCTTCCGTTCGAGTCCATTGACAAGGACGGAAAGACCATTGTAGGGATCGACCGTGAGCTCGCGGACGCCATCGAGAAGAAGCTCGGCGTTACCCTCGCCTTCGACAACATCGCTTTTGACGCGATCATCCCGGGCCTGGCGTCCGGCCGCTATGACATGGGCATGTCCGCGATGTCGGACACTCCCGAGCGCCAGAAGCAGGTCAGCTTCCTGGACTACTTCTCGGCAGGCGCGGGCATCATGACCACCAAGACCAACCCGCACAATGTGAAGTCGCTGGATGATCTGTGCGGCGCAAAGGTGGGCATCGTCAAGGGCACCACCGAGGATGCCGACGCCGCGGCCCAGTCCAGCAAGTGCCAGGCCGCGGGGAAGGAGCAGCTCGCCATCACCATCTATGCCGGGCAGAACCAGGCAGTACTGGCGCTGCAGAGCGGACGGGTGGACGCCTTCCTGCTTGATACGACGTCAGGTTCCGTGGTTGCCGCCGAGAGCAACGGTGACTTGGTGATGGGCAAGCCGTACCAAGAGGGATTCTTCGGCATCGTGTTCCCCAAGGACAGCACGGACCTGATCAACGTGGTGCAGAAGGCCATGGAGCAGATCAAGGCAGACGGTACCTATAAGTCGATCCTTACCAAGTACAAGATGGATGACCACGTCATTGAGAAGTTCACTGTCAACGGAGCCACCAAATGACCCTGTACACGGCTACGGAGGAGGAGCAGAACCTCTCGATCGTCCCTGCCCGCTACCGCGGGCGCTGGGTTATGGCAGGGGTGGTGGTCCTTGGCGTAGCGCTCATGGCCTATGGCATGGTCACCAACCA
The DNA here is from genome assembly GCF_026241105.1 of Arthrobacter rhizophilus. Taxonomy (GTDB): domain Bacteria; phylum Actinomycetota; class Actinomycetes; order Actinomycetales; family Micrococcaceae; genus Arthrobacter. The sequence goes on from NZ_JAPFFT010000023.1 coordinate 51,388, forward strand.
ACGGTTCCAGTGGGGCACGGTGGGAGAATACCTGTTCGCCGCTCCGGTGCTGGCCGGCTTGGGCAATACGCTGATGCTGACCGCCGTTTCGATGGCCATCGGCATTGTCCTGGGAATCGCTGTGGCTGTGTGCCGCCTGTCCCCGAACCCCATACTTTCCTCCGCTGCGTGGGCCTACTCCTGGTTCTTCCGCGGCACCCCGCTCATGGTCCAACTCCTGTTCTGGTTCTTCATGGCGGCGTTGGTCCCGAAGCTGGTGCTGGGCGTTCCCTTCGGCCCCAGCTTCTTCGAGATCTCCACGAATACCCTGATCTCCCCGTTCACTGCGGCCATCTTGGGCCTGAGCCTCAACGAAGGCGCGTACATGGGTGAGATTGTCCGCTCCGGCATCCGGGCCATCCCGGTGGGCCAGACCGAGGCAGCCAAGGCAATGGGAATGACGAGGCTGCAGACCATGCGCCGCGTCATCCTCCCGCAGGCCATGCGTGTCATCATCCCGCCCACCGGCAATGAGACCATCGGCATGCTCAAGTACACCTCGCTGGTGATCGTCATCGGCTATAGCGAACTCTTGACATCGGTTTCGATCATCTACTCGCGCACGTTCCAGACCATTCCGCTGCTGATCGTGGCGGCACTTTGGTACCTGGCTGTCACAGCAGTCCTGTCCGTAGGCCAGTACTACGTGGAACGGCACTTCGAACGGGGCTTCACACCACTGAAAGCCGCCAAAGCACTCCCGAAAACCGCGGCGAACGTCCTGTTGAAGGCCGGTCTCCCGCCGGCGTCGAGCGCCTCTTTGGCGATGCCAAGCGGATCCGCAGAAGAACTGGAGAAGGTCAAGTGAAGGAACCAATCGTACGGGCGCGGGACATCCGCAAGTCGTTCGGCCATCTTGAGGTCCTCAAAGGCATCAGCCTGGATATCAATGCGGGCGAGGTCGCGTGCCTGCTGGGGCCGTCAGGCTCGGGAAAGAGCACGTTCCTCCGTTGTATGAACCACTTGGAAAAGATCGACGGTGGCCAGCTTTGGGTCCAGGGTGAACGGATCGGGTACCGGCGCTCCGGGAACAAGCTCCACGAGCTCAAGGAGCACGAGACCGCGAAGCAACGCGCCTCGATCGGCATGGTCTTCCAGCAGTTCAACCTCTTTCCACACCGCACCGCCTTGGAAAACGTGATCGAAGGTCCCACCGTGGTCCAGCGCGTCCCGAAGGAGCAGGCCGTCGAGGAAGGCCGGCAGTTGTTGGCACGCGTCGGCCTCGCGGACAAGGCGGACCACTACCCGGGCCAGCTCTCGGGCGGCCAGCAGCAACGGGTGGCGATCGCACGCTCGTTGGCGCTCAAGCCTTCGGTCATGCTTTTCGACGAGCCCACCTCGGCGCTGGATCCAGAGCTCGTGGGCGAGGTGCTGGACGTGATGCGCTCGCTGGCGGACTCAGGCATGACGATGATTGTGGTCACCCATGAGATGGGCTTCGCCAAGGAAGTCGGCAACGTGGTCCACTTCATGGCCGACGGGCAGCTCGTGGAAAGCGGCGATCCGCACCAAGTCCTCGAAGACCCGCGCGAGCCGCGGACCCAGGCATTCCTGTCCAAGGTCCTTGCATGAGCAGTCCGGCACAGTTGGGGGCGTTGCTGACGGGCCCTGAAGTGGAGCGCACTGTCGAGAGCCCGACGGCGGTCCCTGCCGTCGCCGTCGAACTCCAGCAGGCGCTGGGTGGCAAGGTCGCCGTCGATACTGCCGCCCGCACTGCCCGTTCACATGACCGTTCGCACCTTCCATCAGGGCTGCCGGACGCCGTCGTGCGTCCCTCCTCCACGGAAGATGTTGCGACAGCGGTGCGGATCTGCGCCGCGCACGGCGTGGCGGTGGTACCGATCGGGGCCGGAACAGGGCTCGAAGGAGGTGCCAACGCCCGGGCCGGGGTGGTCACGATCGACCTTTCAGGGATGACCGGAATCCCTCGCCTTAGCCCGGCGGATCTGGATGTCACGGTTCAGGCCGGAGTGATGAAGAGCGCCCTCAACGCGGAGCTGGATCCCTATGGCCTGTTCTTCCCTGTGGGCCCGGGCGTTGACGCCAGCGTCGGTGGCATGTGCTCCACGCGCGCCAGCGGCACCACGGCCGTCCGCTATGGGACGATGCGGGAAAGCGTCTTGGGCCTGACGGTGGTTCTTGCCAACGGCGAAATTGTGCGCACGGGCGGCCGGGCGAGGAAATCCGCGGCCGGTTACGACCTCACGCATCTCTTCGTCGGCGCGGAGGGCACGCTCGGGATCATTACCGAGGTGACGCTCCGCGTCTACGGCCAACCGCAAGCGGTCTCGGCCGCCGTGTGCGGCTTTCCTTCGATCGAGGCGGCTTCCCTGGTGGTGCAGGAAGCCATCCAAGCGGGGATTCCGTTGGCTCGTGTGGAGTTGCTGGATGACGCTACCATTGCCGCCGTCAACGCCTACTCCGCGCTGGAATTGCCCGGAACTGCCAGCTTGCTGTTCGAGTTCCACGGGACTCCACGTGCAGTGGAGGAGCAGGCGGGACAAATCCGGGCTATCGCCGTCAGGCACGGTGGCAGCGGCTTCGAATTCGCCACGGAGGCGACGGACCGCCAGCGGCTATGGCAGGCCCGGCACGATGTCCTGCCGGCTTGCCAGGCCCTCGTGGACGGCGCGCACACCTGGTCGACGGATGTGTGCGTACCCATCTCACGGCTTGCCGAATGCATCGCCGCCACCAAGGAGGACATCGTGGCCTCGGGACTGGTTGCCCCGATTGCCGGGCATGCGGGCGACGGAAATTTCCATCTTGCCATTGTCCTCAAACCCGGGGACGACGATGCCTTGGCAGAGGCCTCGGCCCTGAACCGGCGGCTCGTGGCCCGTGCCCTCTCGATGGGAGGCACCTGCACGGGCGAGCACGGCATCGGTGCAGGCAAAATGGATTCACTCCGCGCCGAACATCCCGCCGGCGTGGCAATCATGGCCGCCATTAAGGCAGCCTTGGACCCGGGCAACTTGATGAACCCCGGCAAGGTCCTGGCTCCCGACCCTGCTTCCCGGTACGTTTCGCAGACTCCCGTGGGCCAGTCGGCGCGTCCCGCGCCTCGACCCGAGATCGCCGCGCTCCCGAGCTACTCCCGGGCCTCAGGCTTGGGCGGCGTCACCTGGGTGGCGTCTTCAAACGAGTCTTCCGTGCCGCCGTCGTCCGCCGTCCAGAACGCCATGGCCGCGGCGGCCGCCGGGCTGAACCGCTACCCGAGCCTCTTTGGCGACGAACTGGTGGCAGTGATCGCACGGCGGTTAGGGCTCGCGGATGAGCAAGTGATGGTGGGGGCGGGCTCCTTGTCCCTTCTCCAGCAGTTGCTCACGGCGTACACCGGGCCGGGCACCGAGGTGGTTCATGCCTGGCGCAGCTACGAGGCATATCCCATTCTGGTGACCGTGGCAGGGGCGTCAAGCGTTCGGGTGGCGCTCGACGCCGGGCTCGGGCATCGGCTGGACGCCATGGCGGACGCGATCACAGAGCGCACGAAAGCGCTGATTGTCTGCAACCCGAACAACCCCACCGGAACCGTGATCCGGCACGATGAACTGGTTCGTTTCCTCAGCCATGTACCCGGAAACGTGCTGGTGGTGCTCGATGAGGCCTACCGCGAATTCACCCAACCGGAAGAGGACGAAGTAGCCCTGCTGGAAACGTTCCCCAATGTGGTGGTCCTTCGGACATTCTCCAAGGCCTACGGGCTCGCCGGCGCGCGGGTTGGTTACCTGACGGCGACTCCGGAAATTGTTGGCAATCTGCGGAGGTCGGCACTGCCGTTCGGCCTGAGCAGGGTGGCCGAGGCCGGGGCTGTCTCAGCCTGGGCCGAAGAGGAACTCCTGCACGCCACTGTCTCGGCAGTTGTCGCCGAACGGGAATTCCTGGCCGGGGAACTGCGGAGACGGGGCCTGGAGGTGCCGGAAAGCGGTGGGAACTTCTTGTGGATCGCGATGGAGCAGGCGCGGGAATTGGAGCAAGCGTGTGTTCTCCACGGCGTTTCCGTCCGGGCGTTCGACGGCGAAGGGGTGCGTGTGACCGTCGGCGGACGTGGGGCGTCGCGGGCCGTCCTCGCAGCGGTGGACTCGTTTCTCCGGCGGTGAGGAAGAGTGGATGGTGCCGCAACCGCCGTCGCTCGCTCACTTTCAGTGCCCTTTCCGCTGACGCTCGCTCACCTCTGCCGCCAAAATTGGCGACGCTCCTTCACCTTGGTGAAGGAGCGTTGGGTGGGATGCGCATGAAGGTGCAGGAGCGTTGGGTGAGTGAGTAATTTTCCAACATTCCGTCCGCAAGTTACCCTGCGTTAGCCTTTTGTCTGGTTGGATTGGGTTTATTGGGGCAGACACTGGAGGCGCCGTCTCCTACCGACCCGAAGGTAGTAATGGAGCTCATCGAGGCCGAATATCCTCGGCCAGGACACATCCTTCTGCACCTTAGCGACTCCCATCTGGTGGGAGGGTCGGAACCCCTGTACGGCGCGGTTGATAGCGAAGCCCATCTCCGGCAACTCTTTTCGGAAGTCCATGCGTCAAAGGTCCGTCCAGACGCCGTGATCTTCACGGGTGACTTGGCCGATCAAGGCGAGCCGGACGCTTACGCCAAACTCCGGGCGATCGTCGAGCCTGCCTGCCACGAGATGGGTGCTCGCGTGATCTGGGCCATCGGAAACCATGATGACCGCGCGAATTTCCGCGCGGGCCTGTTCGACCAGAACGGCAATGACGCCCCGGTGGATCACAGCTACTTCGTCAATGGGCTGCGGATCATCACGCTGGACACTTCCGTGCCTGGCTTCCATCACGGTGAATTGAGCCAGAGCCAGCTCGACTGGTTGGCGTCGGAACTCGCAACCCCTGCCCCGGACGGCACCATTCTTGCCCTTCACCACCCGCCGGTTCCAAGCGTCCTTGACCTTGCCATCCTCGTGGAGTTGCGCGGCCAAGCGGCGTTGGCCGAGGTGGTCCGCAATTCCGATGTCCGTTCCATCCTGGGCGGCCATCTGCATTACTCCACCACAGCCACATTTGCTGGCGTTCCCGTGTCAGTGGCTTCCGCGAGCTGCTACACGCAGGACCTCAACGTTCCTCAGGGCGGTACCAGGGGACGGGATGGAGCGCAAGCCTTCAACCTGGTGCACGTCTACGAGCAAACGATTGTGCACTCGGTGGTGCCGTTGGGCAAGTCACCGACTGTGGGCGAGTACGTCAGCCCGGAGGGCACCAGGCGCCGGCTCGCCGAAGCAGGCATCCGGATTCCCCAGCGGCCTACCCACGAACGTGGTGTCAGGGTGGACGCGAAGCGCCCGGAGATGACGCGGCGCTAGCGGGCTACTTCTCCCACGGAGCTTTGACCGGGAAGTACTTCTCCATGAAGTCCGTCACGAGGCCGGCCCGTTCGTCGGCAGCCACCTCCGGGAAGCTGCCGTCGTTAAGGCAGAAGAAGTCCACGTTGCGTTTCGCCAGCAGCGTCGGCAAGTAATGCAGCCCGGACCACAGCGTGGTGTCAACGTACCGGACTTTCGCGGCCGTCTGCGTCACTGCACGCCCGGTGAGCAGCGAATAGTAGTGGTAGAACGAGTTGGTCACGGAGATGTTGTCCGCCGCGCGGAACCTGCTGGCTGCCGTCTTGGTGAACTCGGCCGGAAACTCGTGCTCCATCTCGGCGATCACACTGCGGCGCAACGGAGCGGCGGTGTGCTCCAAATGGCGGGTGGTGATGCGACCGAACCGCTCCCAGAGGAGCTTCCTGTTGACGCGTGCGGCGTTCTCGAAGCCGCTGCGTTCGGCGTCGTTCTCTCCCAGTCCAATCCGGGTGGAGGCCTCGATGAACTTGGTGATTCCGCCGGGAGTGAAGAACATGTCCGGCGCTACGGGGCGGCCGAAGAACATGTCGTCGTTGGAATACAGGAAGTGCTCGGACAAGTCCTCAATGTGGTGCAGTTGGGATTCCACGGCCTGCGAGTTATGCGTTGGCAGTACTGAGGTGTCCTTGAAGAACTCCTCGCTGCGCATGATCCTCACGTCCGGGTGTTCGGCCAGCCACTCCGGCGCGGGGGAGTCAGTGGCGATGTAGATCCGGCGAATCCAGGGCGCATACATGTACACGGAGCGCAGGGCGTATTTGAGCTCGTTAATTTGCCGGAAGCGGGCCTCGTGGGCGTCACCCTCCCCAAGGACGACGTCCTTCATCTGCTCGCGGCGGGCCGCGATGTAGGCGGGGTCGTTGCCGTCCACCCACGAAAAGACGATGTCGACGTCGAAGTCGATGTCGCTCGCGTGGTCCGCGAACATGTTCTCGATGGTTGGCCAGCTCAGCCCGTGGCGATTCACTGTGCCCCGGACGGCGTCCTGGCGCAGCATGGTTCGCCGGGTCAGCGAGTTCTCTACGGGCAACACGAGTTGATCGCCGTCGAATTCCCACAATTCCAGTTGTACGCCGAGGGAGGGTCCGTAGGTCAACCCGCCTCCAGGTTCCACGCGTGGACGGAAGAGCCTGAAGATCCGGGCCTTTCGGTTGCTGGAGAGCTCGCCGTCCGCCACCAGCAGCGTGGATTTCTTCCGGGCATCAACGGTCATGGAGTAGAACGGTTCGTTCCGGAAGGCGGTGACCAAAGCCTGGCGCAGCTTCTTCCGGAGCTTCCAATCTACTGCGATCACTGGCCGATGATCGTTGCCGCGGACCAGGATGAAATCCAGTCCCGCCGCGTCCAACGCAGCGCGAATGAAGAGGAGATCTTCGACCATTACTTGCTGCGGAGTGCGGTTCTGGTTCAGCAAGCTGTATCGGCCACGATGGCGGATGACGTCGGCGCGGTGCTTGAGGCGCGCGTCGACGGCGGGCGACGTCGGTTCCGGAACGACCGCGTCGTCGTCCGAGGGGGGACTACCGAAGTAAATCGCTTGCTGGTCCATGACTGTGATGGCTTTTCTCCGAAGGGTTGTGGGAAGCGTGGACTCAGCCCACCAAGGCTTCACGCCAGCTGCGCAGGAATGCGCCGCCGGCGTCGTCGTGAATGACGTCCTCGCCCAGGCCGAGGTCTGTGGCTGTAAGAACATCGTAGGGCTTGTTGGGCACACCGTCTGCGGGACGGACGTCGATGTGCTTGACGCTGTGGTCATTGTGGTGGAGCCAATCAGCCATCGCGTAGTCGGTGCGCGAATCGCCCACTGTGCGCCAAGCCTGCGGGGTGATTCCTTGGGCCGCGAGCAGTTCCACCGCGCGGCTGGCGCCGAGATCCTTGCCGAGCCGGATGGACTCGATGTCCGTGGAGATGATGGTGGGATCCAGGCGGTAGTCAGCGGCGTCGTCGGACCCTGGTGCGTGGTGGTCGAGGAGCGCGGCAGAGAGTCCGTGCCGGCCCATGAGTTCCAATGCGTCGGCGTCGAAGAGCTTCTGCTCGGCCAGGTAGTCGTCGCTTGAGACGTCCAGATGCTGCTCCACGGACACCATGGCCCTCTTGGTCTCATCGAAGAACATGTGCGTTGCGTAGTCCTCCGCCACCATGCGGCGGACGTCGTCGCCGTACGCTTTCGGAACAGCGAGTTCAGGGTCCACGTGGATCGGGCCGGGGCCGCCCGAGGTGTAGCTGAACCACACGGCGCCTTTTTCGCAGATCGCGTGGACAACAGTTCCTGCGGGCATCCCGGCGGCGATCATGGGGGCCATGACCTGCTCGCGGATGAAAGCGTCGGAACGGCCGGTGTTGAAAATGACCGGAATGCCTGCGGACGCCAAACTGACAAGATCGGCGATGATTTCCGGCTTCACGTCGCGCGTCACGGGACTCGCGACGGGGCCGTCGACGTCGAGGAGGAGTGCGAGGGCGGGAGCAGCCGAGTGCGCGGTGCCTGGCATTGGAGCAGTCATGATCCCATTCTGTCAGTCCCGCGTCTCTGTCAGTCCCGCGTCACGGCGGCAGCGGTGTGACGGCCGACGGCGGCAGAGGGCTCCGCTTGCGGGGTACCGGCCGTCTACGGTTACCATTTGGCCACAACATTGGTGGGAGTGTTCCTGTAAGTTCCCTTGGACGTCTTACTTCTTTAGGCTTGCAAAGTGATCTTCAAAGCTGTGGGCGAGGGACGCCCGTACCCCGACCATGGTTTTTCCACGCCCAAGGACTGGGCCTCGTTGCCGCCGCGTCCTGTCCGGCTCGATGAACTTGTCACCACCAAGCGCACGCTCGACCTGGAAGCATTGTTGGCCGAGGACTCAACCTTTTTCGGGGATCTCTTCCCGCACGTGGTGCAGTACCAAGGCGTGCTGTACCTGGAAGACGGACTTCACCGTGCCGTCCGTACCGCCCTCCACCAACGCACGGCCATTCACGCCCGGGTGCTGGTGATAGATGGTTAACGAGACACTCCCGGAAGAGCAGGTGGACGTGCCCCAGAATGCGGCTCCGAAGAAGTCCCGGAGACGGCCAAAAGACGTGACACGCCTGCACGGGCATCGCATTGTCACCGGGCCCGAACTACGGGCCACTTTTGCCGAGACTCCCGGGCCTGAAGACCATCCCGGGTGGTTCAGCCGCCGCCTCTTGCACGGCATCGTCCTCGTGCTGCTTGTAGGAGTGATCGTTGCCGGGGTGGTGGGCGCCTGGGCAGTCATGAACGGCGTGATCCGCTTCCCCACGGCCGTCGCCAGCAAGGCGCCGGCGACCCTGTGCCCGACGACCGTCTTCGACTACATGCCCAACAACAAGGTCAAAGTCAATGTCTACAATGCCGCTGGCAAGGCTGGTTTGGCGAAGAGCGTGGCTGACCAATTGAAGGCCCGGGGATACGACCTTGGGAGCGTCGACAACACCACCACTAGCTACACCGGATCGGCGGTAGTTGTTTCGGGATCCGGTGGCCAAGCGGCAGCGTTCAACATCCAACGGAACATTGCGGGCACCGACTACTTCCAGGACCAACGCACGGATGCCTCCGTGGACCTCATCCTTGCCCCCGGTTTCTCGGCTTTGGTGTCGCCGGAACTAGTGGACAATACTCCGGGCAAACTCAGTTGTCCCCGCGAAGACCAACGGATTGCGGACAATTCGAAGCTGCCGGTGATACCGAAGTCTTGACGTAATCGGCCCCGGCGGGAGTGTCACGCCAGACGTGCGGGCCGGCCGTCGTCGTCGAACCTTGCTCCCGCGCCCAACTGGATGAACCGCACGGTCTGGACCAGCCGCTCTTCAAGCCCACCCGGCTCCGCCCCGTTTGCCGTGTTGCCCCGCGCCGCGCTGGAGGAGAGGGTTCCGTGAATGAGCCTGGCGAGCTGCGAGACGTCGGTGGGCGGAAGGTAGCCTGCTGTGATTCCGTCGCGCAGGATGTCCTGGAGGAGCAGGTTGAGTTCGCCCACATGATCCGCCAATTTCGCAAAGGAAGCGGGGGAGAGGACAGCCGCCATCGCGGGGCCCGGTGGGAGGTGCCGGCGGCTCAGGTCTTCCACTTGGGCCCGTACGTACAGTGCCAGGCGGTCCACCGGGTTCCGCAGGGCAGCGAGGGCTTCGCGCAGGTCGCCCAGGAAGCGTTCGGTCTCGTGCAAGGCGTACGCGATCAGGAGCTGTTCCATGTCGGCGTAGTAGTTGTACACCGCGGTCCGGCCGACGCCGGCGTGCCGCGCGACGTCGGTCATGGTCAACCCGGGCAAGCCGTGGGTAAAGAGCAGCTCGCCGAAAGCAGTCAGGATCCGGCGTCGGGTTTCAGCGCGTTGCGCCGCGTTGTTGGCGGCCGTAATCCTGGGCATACAGACACTTTACAGTGATCTGTCAGCAAAGCTGGGTGCGTGCGGCGCGAGCGGAGATGCTTAGATTGCGCAGCCGTCCGGACCGCAGGCTTTGGCGTCGGAGCTCCCGACGGCGACCAGCGGATTGGCTTCCTGCCATGCCTGGGTGAGGGCCTGGGTGAAGACCTCGGCGGGCTGTGCGCCGGAGAGGCCATACTTGCGGTCGATGACGAAGAAGGGTACGCCCGTGACACCGAGCATCCGGGCTTCGGCGATGTCACCGCGGACGTCCTCTGCGTACTTGTCCGTGCTGAACAATTCCGCGACTTCGGCTTCCGGCAGGCCCAAGTCACTACCAAGCAGGGTCAGGTATTCCTGGCTTCCAATGTCCTTGCCGTGCTCGAAATGGTCGCTCAGGAGCAGCTCTTTGGCTTCGTCCTGCTTGCCATGCGCTGCTGCGAGGTGGATGAGACGGTGCGCGGTGAAGCTATTGGCCACCACGACGTCCTCGAAGCGGTAGTTGAGTCCCTCGCCTTTGCCTTGCAAGGCGACGTGATCGAACATTTGGCTGACCTGCGCGGGATCCATGCCCTTGCGCTTGCTGAGGTAATCGAGCTCGGTGCCGTCGTAGTGTTCGGGGATGCTCGGGTCCAGCTGGTAGCTGCGCCACTGGATTTCAACCGAGTCGCGGTGCGGGAATTCGGAGAGGGCCGTTTCGAACCGGCGCTTTCCGATGTAGCACCACGGGCAAGCGACGTCTGACCAGATCTCAATCTTCATGATGGCGACAACCGGGGAGCCAGGCCCGTCATTCCCGGATCGGTCTGTTGGACTGGTCACAGCACGGCATTCGCGACGCGGAAAATGGTGTGCGATGCGGAAACGGGATGGCGCTACGAGAATCCAAGTATCGCTGGGAATTCCCGGTGTCGAAGAGAACGACCCGCGTCGGAGCGCGTCCTAGAGCGCCCGCTCCATCACGAAATCATGTTCCACGGCATCGCCCAGGCGGAACGACTTGGTCCCGACCTTCCTGAATCCGCTCTTCTCGTAGAAACGGATCGCCTTGGCATTCTGGCTGTTGACGCCAAGCCACACGCCCGCCACGCCAGTCCCGGCAGCGCGGTCCAGGGTGGCCTTCATGAGCTCCGCGGCAGCACCCAGGCCGTGGTGTTCAGGATGGACGTAGCATTTGCTCAATTCCGTGGAAGGGGTCAGCGTCAGGGCCGATGCGACGTCGGTATCGCTCGCTGGGCGGGCGACGAGCATGCTGTAGCCGCGGAGTTCGCCGGCGGCGTCGATGGCCAGGATGGTGATGTCCGGATCGGCGAGGTACTCCGTGAACTTCGCCGCGCTGAGGGTTTTGCCCAGGTGCGTGGCGATGTCCTCGGGCGAGGATCCCGGCGGGCAGGCGAGCGGAAAGGTGACGGCGGCAAGCTCCGCCAGCCGTCCGGCGTCGTCCGCTGTTGCTTCACGGATTGTCTGGCTCATGCGGTCCTCTCAGGAATGCAGGCGCTGAAATGCCCCTCAAGACTGATCTTAAGGGGCATTCCAGCCAAGGATTACGACGGCGGTGGCCCACCGAACCGTTCCGCTTCCGGGAGCGCCGGGGTGCTTATGCCTGGGCTTCCTGGAGCAGGCGAAGGTCCTCTTCCGGCTGTGGATCCCTGCCCAAGGCGAGGCCGACAATGGTCACGACTGCCGTGGCCAGCAAGTACCCGGCGATCAGGAGCCAGCTGCCGGAAGCGGCGTAGAGGGCCGTGAAGATCAACGGGGCCACAGCTCCGCCGACTACTCCCGCTACGGTGTAGGCCAGGGAACTGCCGGCGTAGCGGAGCCTGGCCGGGAACTGCTCGGTGATGAAGGCTGCCTGCGGGCCGTACATGAATGCGTGCAGTCCCAGGCCGACCACGACGCCCAAAGTCAAGACCAGGACGGAACGTGACTGGATCATGAGGAAGAACAGCGGGATGTACACCGCGGTGGCCGCAGCGGTGATGCCGTAGACCAGCCGGCGATTGAACCGGTCCGTGACGGCTCCAGAGGCCGGGATCAGGATCAGTTGGAAGGCCGAGCCCACCAAGACGGCGCCCAGCACGTTGCCGGTGGTCATACCCAGCTCCTTGGTGGCATAGACAGCGACGAACACGGTGAATAGGGAGTACAAGACGTCGGGGCAGATCCGGCACAGCGCCGCGGCAAGAAGGGGACGGACCTGGGTGGTGAGGACCTCCTTGATGGGAGCCTTGGGCCGCTCGCCCGTGGCTTCGATGGCCTTGAATACCGGGGTTTCCTCTAGCTTGAGCCGGATGACCAGGCCGAAGGCAACCAGGATGGCGGAGCTGAGGAAGGCCACGCGCCAGCCCCATGCGATGAAGGCTTCGTTGCTCATGACCGCAGCCAGGACGGCAAGGGCGCCGTTGGCGAGCAGGTTGCCGGCGGGCGGGCCGATCTGGGCTGCGGAAGACCAGAATCCGCGCTTGTTGGGATTGGCGTATTCGCTGGACAGGAGCACGGCGCCGCCCCATTCGCCACCTACGCCAATGCCCTGGATCAAGCGGAGGAGGACCAGGATGATCGTGGCTCCAATGCCGATGGTGTGGTAATCCGGTAGAGCGCCGATCAGGACCGTGGCCGCACCGATGAGTACGAGGGTGATGACCAGGACATTTTTGCGTCCGATCTTGTCCCCGAGCCGGCCAAAGACGACGCCGCCGATGGGCCGGGCAAGGTAACCCACCGCGAAGGCCGAGAACGAGAGCAGGAGGCCTGTGTATTCATCGTTGCCGGGGAAGAAGATCTTGGGGAAGACGAGCGCTGAGGCAACGGAGTAGATGGCGAAGTCGTAGTACTCCAGGGAGGTGCCTGTGACGCTGGCGATGAAGGCTTTGATGGCGCCTGCCGAGGGTTTGCTGCGCCGTGTTGAACTTGGCGAAGTGGTCGCGGACATGGTTCCTCCATGGAACGTTGGGCGGGCTTTGTGATCCCGATCTCAATCGGGCCCTACACCCAATGATGCATCACATGGGAGAATTGTTCAACAATTTTTCGGCAAGGGTTCTTGGCTAGACTGCTAGGTGTTGGCGGATCCCCTCCACAATGAAGTCATGATCCTCCTGTGATGAAAGGCCCGACGCCGTGACGGCTGCGACGACTCCAACGCGGCGGACCCGCACGGGAAACGAGCCTCCAGTCACGGCATAGTCGGCGCCGAGCCACCCCACGGCGGCCGCGTCGATACCGGCGGAGGACAACCGGGCTTCGACGAGTGCGCTGCTCGCTTCCATCCGCAGCACCAGGGCGGATTTCCGCGCGATCCACGATTCCTGGTCTGGCGTGATGCCTGGCAGTGCCGCGCGGAAGAGTATGAGTCCGGGGCGCCGGATGTCGATGCCGATTGCGTGGCCGGCCGCTTGTGCCATCCCGGTGAGCCGGGAGCCGAGCCTCCAGGCGTCTGCGTGGTCGAACGATTCGAAAAGCAGTTCCTCTTCTTGACGCTTGAGCGCTTCCAATGCTTCAAGAGCGGCGATGTCGGCCATGGAGCTACCGCCCTTCCGGGTCGTAGGGTTCGAAATCAAGCTCTTGGAACTCGGACACTTCCTTCGCCCACCGGGTCTCCACGAATCCGACGTGGGCAGGATGGTCATTGTAAGAATTGAAGGCCTCCGCGCCGTCGAACTTCATTTCGAACTGAAAATTGAGTGAGCTTTTCTTTGAAATCTGGCGGGAAACTCGGAAGCCCTGAACCACGGGTATTGCGGTCAACGTGGCGACTGCTGCGTCCAGGAATTCCCGCTCCCCGGAGGAACCGGACTCGTGGATGAGGGAGAAAGCAACCGTGTGACGGATCATGGCATTCCAATCGAGGTGGGCGGCGTGGCTCTCGCAAAAGCCACTTTAGTTTTCCGGGTAGGCGACAAAAGCGAATCGGCTTGAGTCGGGCGCCCAACTGTTGACATTGAGGGTTCCTTGGCCGCCGAAGAGGGGCCACGTGCGGAGCGGAGTGGCCCAGTCGCTGGTGGAAACAACGACGACGTCGACCGGCAAGTCCGCGGGGTGGCCGACCGTGCCGCCGGGGAAGCGGATGTAGCTGGCTAGGCGCCCGTCGGGCGAGAGGTGCGGGAACCAGTCGACGGTGTCGCTGTCGAGCAAGCGTTCTGGCGTGCTGCCGTTGCCGGCCTGCATCCTGGCAAGTTGGGCGTGGCCCGGCCGATCCGTGAAGGCCTCGGTATTGAAGTACAGCCAGTCCCCGTCGGGCGAATACTCGGGACCGTCGCAGTGGCCATCGACGTTGAGCGCGGTCGCTGGTCCGCCTCCTGCCGGAATCGTGATGAGCCGGCCCGGCTGGGTGAAGTCGCCGGCTTCTATTCCGACGTAGGCGAGTGTCTGTCCGTCGGGGCTGACGCCGTGGAGGAAATGGAACCACCCGTCGTCGTCCGTGATCTTGGTGGCTTCACCGCCGTCGAGGGCTGCACGGTAGATGTGGCCGTCATTCGCCGAGAGGTAGATGTCGGCACCGTCGGGTGCGAGGACGTGGTCGTTATTGAGGTCCGGGATGCCGGTGATGGCTATCTTTTCGAGTCCTCCGGAAAGATCCAGCCTCCACAGGACACCGTCCCCGTTGAGGATGAGGGCCTCGCCATCGAGCGTCCAGTTCGGCGCCTCCAGCAGCAGATCTTCCGTGACAAAAACGAGCTCGGAAGTGCCGGTGGAAGAGGCGATCCAGACTTCGCAGCGCTGGCCGACTTGAAGCGCCCGTATCACTGTGTGGCCTCGATGGAGCGGGCCGGGAGTTCCTTGATCCGGATGTTCCGCCACCTGCATTGTGCTCCGACGCCCCAGCGGGCCTCGCCGAACATGGCATCGTTGTCGTGGACTTCGAGCGCGATGTGTCCGCTGTCGCCGAGCACCTCGTGAACGCGTCGGCGTCGTAGTTGGGGGATTGCAAAGCGGCGGTATCTAGTTCTGCGATCTTGAGGCCGTTGATCCACGTGGTGATGACGGGCATGGCGCCCACGCAGCGGATCCGCAGCTCGTTCCAGTCGTCCCAGCGCCACACGTTGAGGAAATCGTCGACGTCTGCGGCGTAGCCGAGCCGGTCACGCTTCTCTTCCGTCACTGGTTCCACAGACGTGGCCGGGTTGTCGGCCACGAGGCCGGTGGGCCGGCCGGCGTCGTCACGGACGACGTCGATCGCGAACGGAACCGCCGAGAAACTCGCCAGTCCATTGCCGAAGAAGCCGCCGATTCCACCGGATGGGCGGTGGTCCACGAGGACTTGGAATCCTTCCCAGCTGTCCCGTTGACGCCGGATCATCACGCCGGTGTCCGCAGGCCAATCGGGGCGCATCTCAAGGAGCAATTCGAAGTCCCCGAACGCCTGGTCGCTGACAAGGTAGCCGCCATACCCGCTCCCGGGAGCATCCTGCTCGCCGATCAGGACCCCATCTTCAACCTTCCAGCGGGCAGGATGCTTCTCCGGCTCCACGGGGCGCTGAAGTCCAAGGCTGTCGAAATGCTCAAGGACGCTCGGCCCACCGGGATAGACCGAACCATAAACGCGAGGCGCGGTGTGCCACCCGGTCAGGCCGACGCCGTCGAACAGCGGGTCGAACCCGTCGTTACTCACGTCGGACATCCCTTAGTCCTGGCTGAACGCGGCGTCGAAGCTGGTTTGGGAGGGCGGGTAGTCGTATTTTTTGAGGTTGGCGAGGGCTTCGGGGGCGCCGTGGAGGCGGTCCATGCCGGCGTCTTCCCATTCGATGCTGATGGGCCCGTTGTAGCCGATCGCGGTGAGGGCGCGGAAGGAGGATTCCCAGGGGACGTCGCCGCGTCCGGCGGAGACGAAGTCCCAGCCGCGGCGGGGGTCGCCCCAGGGCAGGTGGGAGCCCATGACGGTGTTGCGGCCGGTGGGGCGGAGCTTGGTGTCCTTGCAGTCCAC
>NZ_JAPFFT010000024.1 GCF_026241105.1 Arthrobacter rhizophilus
TACTCCAGCCGAGCGTTTACGTGATTTACTACTAACCACCTAACCAACAGGTGTTGCAACGACCCCTAGAATCCAAGAGCGACGTCGAGGGTCCCTTTCGTGGTGGCCATTCATAATGGCTGAGGTGACGCGGCCGGCGGCTACCCCTCGGGCGCGACCATGCGTTCGTCGTCGTCAATCTTCAGGGCACGCATCTTGCGGTAAAGCGTGGTGCGGCCAATACCCAGGATCTCTGCGGCGCGCGACTTGTTTCCGTCGGCTTCCGCCAGGGCGGCCACGATGGCACTGCGCTCGGACTGCTCGTAGCGGCTCAGCGAGGACCAGGACGTCTGGCGCATGGGGACCGGCAGGTCCTTGGTCTGGATCAGGCCGTTGCCGGCCGAACGCTGCAGATCAGCGAGGAGCCGCGACAGTTCGGCCACGTTGCCGGGCCAGCGCCATGCCAGCAGACATTGAAGGGCCGCGGGGGAGAACCGTGGAGCCGGAGTTCCCGGGAACAGCTCGGCGGAGACCTCGCGCACGATATCGGGCAGCTCACCCCGCTGTTCCGTGAGCGGTGGCAGGCCTACGGGCGAAGGAAGCCCATCGGTACCGAGGTCGCTCCTGGATGTACTGCTGGCGCGTTCGGTGAGGATGATGCGCGCACCAGGGTGGACGCCAGGGCGGTCAAGCTTTGCGAATTCGGTGAGGCGGCCGAGCACCTCACCGGCGGGATTGCTTCCTCCCACGACGACGATCCCGCTGCCTTCGCGCAACGCGTCCTCCATCCCCGCCCAGGCCGGGCCATCCGCGGTGAGGTCGCCGACAGCGAAGGTCCTGGGCTCATGCCCGGTGCGCTGCCGCAGCCATTTTGAAGCCTGGTACCGCTTGCCGGCGCCGGGGCCGCCTGTCACACGGATCAGTCCATCGGCGGCGGCCGCAGCGGTGAGCTGCTGTTGGACCGTGCTGTACGGGGTGGTCCGGGCATGCCGGGAGGACAGGCCATCCAACACGTCGCGGAGAGCAGGTGTGGCCGCCCGTGCCGTGCCGGGGTGCCGGTTATGGACGACGGCGACTCCACCCTCGGCAACCGGGCTGGCGGGCTCCATGAACTCCAGCGCGAAGATCGCTTCCTGGCCCGCACGGCCGAGGCGCCGCACCATCGCTTCGGTTCCCAGCACGGGGAGTTCTAGTTGCAGTTTGTCCTGATCCCAATGGTGCAGGCGCAGCATTTCCCACAGGTAGGCGTGAGACTCCGCGTCAAAGTGGGCGAGAGCGGGCAAGTCGGTCATAACGGTTTCGGAGTTCATGACCAGGACCGGGTGCTTGGAGGACCGGAACTGCCGGTAGGTTCGGGCGAGCTCCAGGTTCCGGGAATCGGCCATCAGCTCAAGCGCTTCGGCAATCTGATAGCCGGCCTGCCGGGCCATGGACACCATCAGGGGACTGGCGGCATCGACGTGGGACGCAATAGAGAGCGAACCCACGATCCGGCCCGTGATGGGGTGCTTGATGGGAGCACCGGCGCACGCCAGCCGGGACAGGGCGTCGTTGAAGTGTTCGTTGCCACGGACAAAGACGACGCCGCGGCCCTCGATGGGGGTGCCGAGTCCGTTCGTGCCCAAGGCTTGTTCCGAAAAGACGAAACCCTCCGCAGCATTGGCGCCGTCCAAGGTGCGCTCATCCTGGGCATCGATAATTCGCCGGGACACGATCCGGCCGTCCTCGTCGGCGAGGAAAAGGGCCATCCGCGTGTCCGTGAGGTTGTTTTGCCATTGGTCCAGGATCCTGCCGGCGGCGCGAAGGATGGTGCTGTCCGGATCGATCTCACCGAGAATGTGGGGACCGGTGGCGGGATTGACGTGGTGCGAGACCGAGCGCCGCCAGCTCTGCTCGATCTCCTCGGCCACCAGGGACGCGGGAACGGAAGCCCGGACAAGGCCCTCAGTGATCAGCCGCTCGCGGGCTTGCCGGACCGCGTCCTCGCGGTGTGACTTGTCTATCACTTTTCCATTCTCAAGCAGTCAGCACGATGCGTCCAGCGATGCCGCCTGCAGCCAGATCGTCCAGGGCGCGGGACACCCCGGCCGCCGACAGGGTCCGTTCGGCTACGGGGATGTGCGGCAGTTCCCCGGCTCGCGCGATTTTCACCAGATCCCGGAGTTGCGAGAGTGTCCCCACAAAGCTTCCTTCGATCCGGATCATGCGCAGGGCCAGCATCGCGGTGGGGATGGTGACTTCGCCGCCGAAGAGCCCTACCTGAATCATGGTTCCTGCCTTGGCAAGGACATCGAAGGCGGCTGTGGCCGTGACACCGTTGTTAACGAAGTCGACGACGGCGCTCGCAGGCCCGCCAGCGGCGCTGCGGATAGCGTCCGCGCCACTCTCCTTTCCGGAGAGGACTGTGCTCGTGGCGCCCATATCGCGGGCCAGGGCGAGGTTGCGTTCGGCGACGTCCACCGCGCAGATGTTCCGGTGGCCGCGCGCCCTGAGGATCGCGATGGCGGTGAGGCCCAGTCCGCCTGCACCAAAAATGACCACGGGCTCGTCCGGTTCGAGGGGGAGTACCTTGTCCACGGCGCTGTGGGCCGTGAGGCCGGAGCAAGCCAGGGTGGCCGCCCAGCTCGGGTCAATGCCGTCAATGTCCACGAGGTACTTCTCATCGGGGACAGCGATGTACTCGGCGTAGCCGCCATGGCGGGCCACCCCCAGGTTCTGGCCGGCGGCACAGCGGTTGTCCTGGCCTTCCCGGCATTGGCGGCATTCCCCGCAGCCGATCCAGGGGTAGATCAGCCGCAGGTCGCCTTCACGAACGGAGGTCACGTCCGCGCCCACTTCCTCGACGACACCGACCACCTCATGGCCGAGGACCATCGGGTACTGGATGCCCCGGTCCTTCATGCTCATATGCCCGCGGCTGCCGAGGTCGTATCCACCTTCACGCAGGTGCGTATCGGTGTGGCATACGCCGGCCCGCACAACTTTCAGGAGGACCTGGCGGCCCTCGGGGCTTGGCGTCGGAAGGTCCAGGTCATGGATCGTGGTGTCATCGGGGAGGACGGCGAAGGCATGCATGGAAGAGCACCTCGTTCAGTATGGATCATCAGAATATCCCTTCATCATGACCGACGATTTGAGAAGCTTCCAATACCAAATCCAGCGCAGATTGATGCTTCGATTGCATCAATCTGCCGCCTGGCCAGCCAGTGTTTCACATTGGAACACATGTGGGATGGAACACAGACCTACCTTTGGAGTAATCACCGTGGCGGCCATCACATGCGCCGAATACGGAGGAACAAGGACAAGTCAAAGGAGACTCCCATGAGCACCAATGTTGCCGAACAGCCCATCGTCAGTACTGCCGACGTCGAGAACCAGGACGTGCTGCGTGCCCTTTACGCCGACTGGGCGGAAATCATGGCCACCACGCCGGACCTGACCATGCGCCTGTTCCGGTCCATCTTCGACGAGTGGCACCAGCCGACGGTTGAGCCTGAGGGCGTAACGTACCGCGAGGACACCGTCGGAGGAGTCCCGGGCATCTGGTGCCTGCCCGAAGGTGCGGACAAGACCAAGGTCCTGCTCTACACGCACGGCGGCGGATTCGCCGTCGGCTCGGCTTCGAGCCACCGCAAGCTGGCCGGCCACGTCGCCAAGGAGCTTGGCTCCGTCAGCTTTGTCCTCGATTACCGCCGCGCCCCCGAGTTCCAGCACCCGGCCCAGGTCGAAGACGGCGTAGCCGCCTTCGACGCACTGGTGGCCGCCGGCATAGCCGCTCAGGACATCACCACCATCGGCGACTCGGCCGGCGGCAACCTTGCCATCGCCATTGCCCTCTCCCTCAAAGAGCAGGGCAAGCAGGCCCCGGGCCACGTCATCGCGTTCTCCCCGTGGCTCGACATGGAAAACAAGGGTCAAACCCTTGTCACCAACAATGACACTGACGCCCTCATTACCCCCGAACTGCTCGAAGGCATGATCGCCGGCGTCCTCGGCGGCACCGTTGACCCCACAACGCCTCTGGCCAACCCCCTGTACGGCGACTTCGCCGGCTTCCCGCGCCTCTACATAACAGCCGGCAGCGTGGAATCCCTCCTGGACAACGCCACCCGCCTGCAGGAGCGCGCCGCAGCAGCAGGCGTGGACGTCACGCTGTCGATTGGTGCGGGCCAGCAGCACGTCTACCCGTTCTTGGCCGGGCGCTCCGCCCTCGTCGCCGGGGAGTTCGCGAAGCTCGCCACCTGGTACCGGAAGTAGCCCTGGCAACACTGCGCAACGCTTCCATCACGTCCCCACTTACCTCTTAATCCCCTGCATCAGAACGACAAAGGAGTTCGCCATGACTGCACAGAACACTTTTCAGACCGTCGACGCCGTGGTGATCGGCGCCGGCTTCGGCGGCATCTACGCCGTCCACAAACTGCACAATGAGCAGGGCCTCACCGTCGTCGGCTTTGACAAGGCCGGCGGCCCCGGCGGCACCTGGTACTGGAATCGCTACCCGGGAGCCCTCTCGGACACGGAAAGCCACGTCTACCGTTTCTCCTTCGACAAGGACCTCCTCCGGGACGGCACCTGGAAGCACACCTACGTGACCCAGCCCGAGATCCTTGAATACCTCGAGGACGTCGTGGACCGCTTCGACCTGCGCCGCCACTTCCGCTTCGGCACCGAAGTGAAATCAGCGGTCTACCTCGAAGATGAAGCCCTGTGGGAAGTCACCACGGACACAGGTGAGGTGTACCGGGCTACCTACGTAGTGAACGCCGTCGGGCTCCTTTCCGCCATCAACCTCCCGAAACTGCCCGGCATGGACACTTTCGAGGGCGAGATCATCCACACCGCCGCATGGCCGGAGGGCAAGGACCTCGCAGGCCGCCGCGTCGGCGTCATCGGCACCGGATCCACCGGCCAGCAGGTCATTACGGCGCTGGCACCTGAGGTCGAACACCTGACCGTCTTCGTCCGCACCCCGCAGTACTCCGTTCCGGTGGGCAAACGCCCCGTGACCACGCAGCAGATCGACGAGGTCAAGGCCAAGTACGAGCAGATCTGGAAGCAGGTCAAGGGTTCCGGCGTGGCCTTCGGCTTCGAGGAAAGCACCGTTCCCGCGATGAGCGTCTCGGAAGAAGAGCGCCGTCGCGTTTATGAGAAGGCCTGGGAATACGGCGGAGGCTTCCGTTTTATGTTCGAAACCTTCGCCGACATCGCCACGGACGAGGAAGCCAACGAGACTGCAGCGTCCTTCATCCGTAACAAGATCGGCGAGATCATCGAGGACCCGGAGACGGCCCGCAAACTGACGCCGACCGGCCTGTTCGCCCGTCGCCCGCTGTGCGATGACGGCTACTTCCAGGTCTTCAACCGGTCAAACGTGGAAGCAGTGGCCATTAAGGAGAACCCCATCCGCGAAATCGCCCCAAAGGGTGTGGTGACTGAGGACGGCGTCCTGCACGAACTCGACGTGCTGGTCTTCGCCACGGGCTTCGACGCCGTGGACGGCAACTACCGGCGCATGGAAATCCTGGGACGCAATGGCCTGAACATCAATGACCATTGGGACGGCCAGCCCACCAGCTACCTCGGAGTCGCCACGGCGAACTTCCCCAACTGGTTCATGGTCCTCGGACCGAACGGCCCGTTCACGAACCTGCCGCCGAGCATTGAGACCCAGGTTGAGTGGATCAGCGACACGATCAAGTACGCCGAGCACAACGGCGTCCGCGCGATCGAACCCACCCCCGAGGCAGAACTCGAATGGACCGAACTCTGCACCACGATTGCCAACATGACGGTGTTCACCAAGGTGGAATCCTGGATCTTCGGCGCCAACATCCCCGGAAAGAAGCCGAGCGTATTGTTCTACCTCGGCGGCTTGGGCAACTACCGCGGCGTCTTGACCGACGTCACGGACAACGGATACCGCGGCTTCGAACTGAAGACGCCCGCCACAGTCCCTGCCTGACGCACCAATCACGCTGAGGCCCCGGGATGCCCATCGAACTGATGGGCATCCCGGCAACCCGTCTTCACATCAGAGCCTTCACCACAGAGGAGAACCACCCATGGGTGTGTACAAGACCATCGACCCGGCAACCGGCGAAGCGTCCGCACAGTACGCGGAGATTTCCGACGCTGAACTGGATGATCTCATCGCCCGCAGCGCTGCTGCCTACCGCTCCTGGCGCACCACGCCACTGGAGCAGCGCCGCGCCGTCCTTGCTCGGGCGGCCGAACTGCACCGCGAGCAGGCCGAAGAGCTGGCCAAGCTCCTCACCCTGGAAATGGGCAAGCCGATCGCGCAGGCCAGGGGAGAGGTGGAACTTGTCGCGTCGATCTACCAGCACTACGCCGACAACCTGGAGGAGTACCTGGCAGATGAATCCCTCCCATTCAAGGGGTCCGGTACGGCTGTTGTCCGCACCGAATCGATAGGACCACTCGTCGGGGTCATGCCATGGAACTACCCGTACTACCAGGTGGCGCGGTTCGCCGCCCCGAACATCGCCTTGGGCAACACGATCATCCTCAAGCATGCCCGGAACTGCCCGCAGTCCGCCCTCGCGATTGAGCGGATCCTGGACGAGGCCGGATTACCGGCCGGTGTATACCTCAACGCGTTCATCTCCTCCGCCCAGGTGGCAGCCGCTGTTGCTGACCGGCGCGTGCAGGGCGTGTCGCTCACCGGGTCCGAGAAGGCCGGTTCAGCCGTCGGCGAGGTCGCTGGCCGGAATCTGAAAAAGTGCGTCCTGGAACTCGGCGGATCCGACCCGTTCATTGTGCTCGACGATGCCGACATCGACGCCGCGGCAGCCGCCGCAGTCATCGGCCGGCTCTCCAACGGCGGCCAGGCCTGCACGGCATCAAAGCGATTCATCGTGGCGGACAGCGTGTGCGAGGAATTCCTTCAAAAGTTCCTCGACGCGATGGCTCCCTGGCAGGCCGGGGACCCCACCGATTCCGGGACCAAGCTCGGACCACTGGCATCTGCCGCAGGAGTCGAGGAACTGGACGAGCTTGTACAAGACGCAGTCTCCCGCGGCGCAGAACTCCTGCTCGGTGGCGAACGCCCTGACGGCCCCGGCGCCTATTATCCGGCCACAGTCCTCGCAGGCGTCACGCCCGAAATGCGCGCCTTCACCGAGGAACTGTTCGGCCCGGTCGCCGTCGTCTACCGCGTCGGCTCCGTACAGGAAGCAATCGATTTGGCCAACAACTCACCATTCGGCCTCTCCTCCAGCGTGTTCACATCCGACGCGACAAACGCGGACCGATTGGCCGAGGAGCTTGAGGTCGGCATGGTCTGGATCAACAGCACCAGCAAGAGCTCACCGGACCTGCCGTTCGGCGGCGTCAAGGGCTCGGGCTTCGGGCGGGAACTGGCCCGGTATGGCTTCAATGAGTTCGCCAACAAGAAGCTGGTCCGGAACCCGGGAGTTCGATGAGTTACGGATGCGTCATGCTGCCGTCTGCCTGCAGCATGACGCATTTGGTTAAGCAGGGTGAGGTTCCTTTGTGAATGCGGGGAAGAGGGCAGCGACAAGCCGTCCGCCGAACCCTTCGTCCATGGAGGAGCCGCTGAGGAACAAACGGTAGTAGATGGGGCCGAGCAAGAGGTCGGTGACCAATTCCGGGTCCAGTCCGTCCCTCAGCTCTCCTAAGGCAATACCGCGTTCCACGAGGGCAGTGACCTCCTCCACGCGTTGGCTCACCACCCTCTCCCGGTACGTTCGGGCAAGCTCAACGTCGGCGGCAACTTCTGAGACCAAGCCCTGCATGATCCGCCCCAGGAGCGTGTTGGACATGAGGTCCACCGTCCGGTCGACCAGCCGGGTCAGTTCAGTCTGCGTGTCCCGGGCGTACGGCCGGGTGCTCACATCACCCAGCATGTCCAGCAGAACAGCCAGGGCCAGATCATTCCGCGACCGGTACCGGCGGTAGATGGTGGTCTTCGCGACGCCGGACCGTTCTGCAACGCGTTCCATGGTCAGGCTGCCGAACCCCGACTGTGCCAGGAGTTCCCGGGTGGCCTCCAGGACCACCTTCTCCGTCCGGGCACGGCGCTTTTGGTGCCCTGATACCGCGTCCTCTGATAAACCGTGCTCAATACCGCGTGAGGGGCTCATTGGGATACCGCCTTCCATTTCTCTGCCGTTGAATGCTATTATTGCAACGCAACGTAGCGTTTTGCAAACCTCAACTTCGACCAACCAGAAGGGCACCACCATGGCCACAGATCGATACCAGCGCGGGCTTGACCGCATGATGGAACTCGTCTCCACGGAACACTCCAACACGTTCGACCACGCCAAGCTGGTGGAGTCCTACCATGCGCTGGACGCGGAGCTGGCGGACTACATTGTTTCCTTCGCCTTCGGGGACATCTACTCTCGCGACAGCCTGACCCAGCAGGAACAGACCATGGTGACCATTTCCACACTGGCCGCACTGGGCACCGAGGTCCAACTGAAGCTGCATATCAACGTTGGATTCAACGTAGGCCTCACGAAGGATAAGATCGTCGGTTCCCTGATCCAGTGCATCCCCTACATCGGATTCCCCCGCGTACTCAATGGCCTGACCCTCGTCAAAGAGGTTATGGCAGAACGCGGCATGACTCCCGAACCCACTACCGACTGAGGCCTGACCCCCGGTTCTCCTGCGCCTCGACGCCCAACCACCACGACAAAAGGACCTAATCATGAGCAAGAAAATCGGTTTCGTAGGACTCGGAACCATGGGACTTCCCATGGCAGTCAACCTGAATAAGGCCGGCTTCGAAGTGATCGGGTACGACGCCTTCGAGGGATCCCGCCAGAAGGCCATTGCAGCGGGAATCACCATCGCCGAAACCCTGAAGGACGTCGCCCAACAGGCGGACGACGCGATCGTGTCCATGGTCCGTGACTACGCCCAGAACGTCGACGTCATCTTGGGCGAAGACGGGCTCCTGTCCGCCAACTCCAAGAACCTGACTATCATCGTCATGAGCACCCTCGACCCCGACACGATGAACGAACTGGGCCAGCAAGTCGAGGAACACGGCGACGTGAGGCTCATCGCCGCCGCCGTCAGCGGGGGTTCGACCGGCGCCGAGGCCGGCACCCTGTCGATCATGACCTCCGGGGCCGAGGACCGCGTGACGGCCGCCCGCCCGTACTTCGACGCTGTAGGATCCAACGTCTTCTACTACGGCAGCAAGCCCGGGAATAGCCAGGCCGCGAAGCTGGTCAACAACCTCATCTTGGGCATCAACATGAACGCAATCGCCGAAGGACTCAAATTCGGCGCCCAATACAACCTGCCGCAGGACGAGCTGCTGAACCTGTTCCAGGTCAGCACCGGCGACAGCTGGGTCGCCCGGAACTGGGACTCAGTCTCGGAATGGACCGCGGACACCGCCCTGGCGGTGCTGCTTAAGGACCTCAAGGCCGCCCACCTCAAGGGCCTCGAGCACCACGTGGCCATGCCCTTCAATGCCCTGTCCTCCACCCAGCTGTTCGACTCCATGGGAAAGAACAAACCGTAGACCGACGACAGGGGCTACACGGCGCTGGCGAAAGTTGGCTTTGAGGGCATGCGACGGCCGTCTAATTCAGCTCCAGTCGAAGAAGCCCTTGCCGCTTTTGCGGCCCAGTTCGCCGCGGGCCACTTTGTCGCGCAGGATCTGCGGGGGAGCAAACCGCTCACCGAGAGTTTCATGGAGATATTCGGCAATGCTCAGGCGGACGTCCAGGCCCACGATGTCTGTGGTGCGCAGCGGGCCCGTGGGGTGCTTGTAACCGAGGACCATGGCATTGTCGATGTCCTCAGCCGAGGCGACGCCTTCCTCGACCATGCGCATTGCTTCCAACGCGATTGCTACGCCCAGCCGCGAGGACGCGAAGCCCGGGGCGTCATTGACCACCACGGCGGTCTTTCCGAGTCCCTGGACGCAGTTCCGCGCCTGCTCGATGAGTTCAGGGCGCGTCTGCTTGCCGATCACCACCTCGATCAAGGTCGAAGCAGGAACCGGGTTGAAGAAGTGCAGACCGATGAAGTCCTGGGGCCGCGCCAGTTCCTCGGCCAACCCGGAGACGGAGAGCGAGGAGGTGTTCGAGGCCAGCACGGTCCCCGGTGGGAGCTGCTCCTCGACCCGGCGGAGCGCAGCGACCTTCAGGGCCCAGTCCTCCGGTACGGCTTCCACCACGAGTTGGCGGTCGCCGAAGTCTGCGTAGTCTACGGAAACGGTCAGGCGGGAGAGCATCTCGTCGAGGTTGCCGCTTTGGGTGTCGCGCTCGATGGACTTCTCTGCGGAGGCCTCGACCCGCTCCCGTCCTGCCTGTGCGGAGGTTTCGTCGCGTTCGACCACCACCACGTCTGCTCCCTTGACGAGGAAGGCGTGGGCGATGCCCGCACCCATCCGGCCGCCGCCGAGGACGCCAACGCGCGCCGGGACTCCGGCTGGCATTACTGTGTTGCTCATTTACTTCTTCTTCCTGTCGAGGAACGCCTGCATGCGGTCGAACTTGGCCTGGGATTCGAAGAGCATCCCCTGGGCCAGGGTGTCGATGACGGGATGGACTTCCCGCGGGGCGTGAAACACGGATTTGGAGATGCGGACCGCCAGCGGATCCTGTGCCGCGATGGAGTCGGCCAAGGCGTGCGCCGCGTCCAACAGCGTTTGCGGATCCACGAGTTCGGTGATCAGCCCTACCGCGAGGCACTCTTCGCCCGTGAGGACTTTGCCGGCGAGCAGGATCTGCTTGGCAACCGGTTCCCCGACGAGTTCCTTCAGCCGCCAGGTGGCGCCGGCCGCGGCCAGGATGCCCAGGTTGGTTTCGGGATTGCCCATCCGCAGTGCGGGGGTGCCGATGCGTAAGTCAGCCGCATATGCCAGCTCTGCCCCGCCGCCGAGCGTAAAGCCGTCCAGCGCCGCGATGACGGGCATGGGCAGTTTCGCGATCCGGTCGAAGACCCTGGAGTTGATCCCGGCCAGGGCATCGTCGCGGCGCCGTTCGCGCAGCTGCGCGATGTCCGCTCCGGAGGCGAAGACGGCTTTGGTTCCGGCCTCCGGATCGTCGGGGGTGCCGGAGAGGATCAGGATCTTCGGTGTGCGCTCCAGGTGTGCGCAGACGGCGTGCAGCTCGTCCACCATTGCCTGGTCGATCGCGTTCCTGACCTCGGGTCGGTGCAGCCGGACCGCCAGCCGGTCCTCCCGCTCCTGAACCAGCAGCGTGACGAAACTTGAGGCGTCAAGGCGCGTGCCGGCGTCGTACATTACCGCTGTCATCAGATGCCTTCCAGCAGCAGTGCGGTGCCTTGTCCGACCCCGACGCACATGGTGGCGAGGCCGAGCTTGCGGCCTTGCGCGGCTTCGCGCTCGAGGCGGCCGAGCAGCGTGATGACGAGGCGGGACCCGGAGGAACCGAGCGGGTGGCCGAGGGCTATCGCTCCGCCGTCGTTGTTCACGATTTCGGGATCGAGCTTCAGCTCGCGCATGCACGCCAGGGCCTGCGACGCGAATGCCTCGTTAAGTTCGACGGCGGCGAGGTCGCCTACCCCGATGCCCGCGCGGGCGAGGACTTTGCGGGTGGCCGGGACAGGACCGATGCCCATGATCTCCTGGGCGACGCCGGCGGACGCGCCGTCGAGGATACGGGCGCGGGGAGCGAGGCCATACTTTTGAACGGCGGCCTCGGACGCGACAATGATCGCCGAGGCGCCGTCGTTGAGAGTGGAGGAGTTGCCGGCGGTGACCACGCCGCCGCCCTTGACCACCGGGCGCAGGCCGGCAAGCACGTCCACGGATGTTCCGGGGCGCGGGCCTTCGTCGGTGTCGACGACGGTTTCGACGCCCTTGCGGCCCCTGACGGTGACGGGGACGATCTCGCCGGCAAATCGACGGGCCCCGATCGCGGCGAGGGCGCGCTCGTGGGACCGGACAGCAAACTCGTCGCAGTCCTCACGGGAGATGTTGAAGAAGCGGGCCACTTCCTCCGCGGTTTCAGGCATGGAATAGGTGGCTTTGCCATCGCGCGAGAGTTCCCCGGACAGGAAGGCAGGGTTGGGGAAGCGCCAGCCGATCGAGGTGTCAAAGACGGCACCGGGCTTGGCGAAGGGCTTGTCCGGCTTTTCCATCATCCATGGGGCGCGGGACATGGACTCGACGCCGCCTGCGACCACGATGTCCGCGGCCCCGGCCTTGACCATGTGCGAGGCCATGATGATGGCGCTCAGTCCGGAGGCGCAGAGTCGGTTGACGGTGATGCCGGGAACGGTGTCCGGGAAACCGGCGAGCAACCACGCCATGCGGGCGACGTTGCGGTTCTCCTCGCCGGCGCCGTTGGCGTTGCCGAGGATCACCTCGTCCACGAGGGCAGGGTCGATTCCGGCGCGTTCGACGGCGGCCCGCACCGTGAGTGCGGCCAGATCGTCAGGCCGGACGGAGCTCAGGGCGCCGCCGTAGCGCCCGACGGGCGTACGTGCGCCGCCGATGAGGAATGCTTCGGGCATGGAAACTCCTTGGTGGTTTGGTGTGGGGGAGGCTGTGGAGACAGGTCAGCGGAAGGCCGAAATACCTGTGATGTCGCGGCCTACCAGCAATGCCTGGATGGAGTCCGTGCCTTCGTAGGTGGACACAACCTCCATGTCCGTCATATGGCGGGCCACGTGGTTTTCGAGCAGCAGGCCGTTACCGGCGAGGAGTTCACGTGCCTCGTTGCAGATCCATTTGCCCTTCTGCGACGTGGACATTTTGACCATGGATGCCATGGCGTTCGTCAACAGGCCCTGATCGGCCAGTTCCGCCATGCGGCTGCACATCAGCTGCATCGCCGTCAGCTCGCTGAGCATGTTGGCCAGGCGGTGTTGGACCAGTTGGTAGCCGGCAATAGGGTTGCCGAACTGCTCCCGTTTCGCGGCGTAGTCCACGGCGATCTCAAAGCAGGCCATCGCGTGGCCCACGGCTTCCCAGGCGGCGCCGCCTCGGGTTGCCTGGAGAACGCGGGAGACGTCGGCGAAGGACCTGCAGTTCTCCAGCCGGTTGCTCTCCGCGATCCGCATGTTCTCAATGACAATGTCGGCCTGCAAGATGGCGCGCTTGCCGATCTTGCCGGTGATAACGGTGGGGTTGTAGCCGTCCGGGTGGTTGCCTTCCGCGTCTTTTTCGACGACGAAGGCGTTGACTTTGCCGTCCTGAGTGTTGCGGGCAAACAGCACGATGACGTCGGCCGCGTGACCGTTGCCGATCCAGCGTTTGTGGCCGTTGATCAACCACGTGTCGCCGTCGCGGGTAGCGCTGGTTTCCAGGGCCACCGAGTCGGACCCGTGGTCTGGCTCGGTCAAGGCGAAAGCGCCGGTTTTCGTGAGCTTGGCCATATCGGGGAGCCAGCGCTGCCGCTGTTCGTCGTTCCCAAGCATGTTCAGCGCACCCATGCACAGGTTGGAGTGCACTCCGAGGAACGTGTTGATGCTTCCGTCGGCCCGAGCCATCTCCCGCGCAACCATGCCCGCGGCCTTCCGGCTCATTCCCGGACAGCCGTAGCCCTTGATGAACGTCCCGATGATGCCGAGTTCAGCCAGTGGAGGGAGCAGTTCTTCGGGGAACTCCGCCCTTTCCCAGTATTCGTTGATGATGGGCAGGACCCGCTGTTCGGCGAATTCGCGGACCTTGTCGCGGATTGCCGTCTCCTCGGCGGTGAGCTGATCGTCAAGGCGGAAGTAGTCAGAGGTCGCGGCGGCGCGGGGGGCTGCTGTGATGGTCATGATGAGTCCTTTGATGGTCCGTGGACGGATGTTGGTTGCTTGCGGGGTGGCTCCTGCGGGGAGGGCTAGCGCTATGGCGCCGGGTGCAGCCACTCGAGGATGTCACCGCGGTCGGCGTCGATGCCGGGCGGCACAAGGTCATAGCTGGCGGGCGTCGCCGAGAAGCTGATCGGGTTGCGGACTCCGGGGATGGATTCTTCCCCGGTTCCCACTTTCACTACCGGTTCGAGGCCGAGGCGCCGCGCGAAGTCGATTCCGCCGCGGACGTCGTTGATCGGCGCACATGGCAGCCGTGCCTCGGTGAAGATGTCGAACCATTCGGTAGCGGTCCGGGTGGCCAGCAGGTCCTGCAGGATGGGGCGCAGCACAGCACGGTTGACGCTTCGGTCCGGGGGAGTGGCGAATCTGGGGTCGTTGGCCAGTTCCGGTGCACTAACCACTTCGCAGAGGGTCCGGAACTGCCGGTCGTTGCCGATGGCCAGCACGATCTCGCCATCTGCGGTGGGGAGCGGCTCGTAGGGATAGATGCTGGGGTGTTCATTGCCCATGCGGGTGGGAACGTTCCCGCTGAGCAGGAAGCCGGCCGTCTGATTAACCATGCCGGACAGGGCCGAGGACATAAGGTTCACCTCAACGCGCTGCCCCCGGCCACTCTGGCTGCGTTCGTGCAGCGCGGAGAGCACGCCGACTGCGGCATGGAGTCCGGTTATGACATCGAACACCGCGACACCGGAGCGGTATCCGGGGAACTCCGGGTCACCGGTGAGGCTCATCAGGCCGGACATCGCCTGGACGAGCAGATCGTAGCCGGGCAGCGCAGCGCCTCCGGCGGAGCCGAATCCCGTAATGGACGCGTAGACCACGCCGGGATTGTGTTCCACGATGGACGTGTAGTCCAAGCCGAAGCGGTCAAGCCCACCGGGTTTGAAGTTCTCGATGACGACATCGGCGCTCGCGGCAATGGTGCGAGCGGTTTCAATATCGCCGGCGTCGCCGAAGTCCAACGCGATGGACCGCTTGTTGCGGTTGATCGAGAGGTAGTACGTGGATTGGCCTTCGAAGACCGGTGGTTTCCATGCGCGGGTTTCATCCCCTGACGGGCTCTCGACCTTGATGACGGTGGCGCCCATGTCCGCCAAAAGCATGGTGCAGTAGGGTCCGGCCAGCACGCGGCTGAAGTCGGCAATGACGATCCCCGCCAGAGGCCCGCTGGCATCGCGACCGAAGGCGTCCCGGCGCGCGCCTGCCGGTTGGCGGTCTTGGGCAGCCCCCGGCGCGAGGGGAGCTACGTTGCTCTGCAGTTTCATGGGTCCTTTTCCATAGGGGGATCTTTTTCACTATCCCACCGGCCATTACACGGAGTCCAATACTTATTGGGTGTCGCATTATTGCGATTTCTGAAATAATGTCGTTCATGGAGATTCAACAATTGCGGGTGTTCCTCGCCGTGGCGGAGGAACTGCACTTTGGGCGGGCGGCCGAGCGGCTGCACCTGGCGCAGCCGCCGGTGAGCCGGATCGTGCGACAGCTGGAGCGCGACCTCGGTACCGATCTCTTCATCCGGAGCACACGGAGTGTCCAGTTGACCGCGGCCGGAGCGGCACTGGTGGCGCCGGCCCAGGAGATCCTCGCTGCAACGGACCGTGCCAAGGCCAGTGCGCTGGCCGCCGGTCGCGGGGAAGTGGGGACAGTCAAGCTCGCCTATGCCGGTGCATCAACCCACGTATTGGTGGGAGTGCTCGCCAGGGAGGTCCGGAGGGCGTACCCGGGGATTGAAGTCCGCCTTTACAGCCAGGACTTCGCGCTCCCCGCGCTTGCCCGGGTTCTGCGTGGCGAAGTGGACGTCAGCCTCGGCCGATGGGACTTTGTTCCTGCGGGTATCCAGTCCCGCATCATCGTGGAGGAGCACCTCGTCATGGCGGTGCCGGCATCCCACCGGCTCGCCTCGCAAGAGGAGGTGCACGTGGCGGATCTTGCGGGAGAGCCGTTCGTGGCATTGCCCCCACACGAAGGTTCGGTACTAGGTGATCGGCTGCGCAGGCTCAGCCTGGGCGCCGGGTTCGATCCCGACATTGTGCAGCGGGCACCGGATTCGTGGACCGCGATGGCGTTGGTCGGGGCCGAAGTGGGATGCTCGCTGACGGTCTCCTCCGTCGCGGCGAATGTGACGGATCCGCATGTGCATTTCCTAAGGGTGCTCGACGAGACCCTGCCGGTGTATCTCCGGATGGCATGGCGCGGGGACTCGGACAACCCGGCCCTCCCGCCGGTTCTCTCGCTCGCCGAACGCGTCTGGCCTGACCATGCCCAGGAAGCAGTCTCGCTGGCATGAAACAGCAGCTGGAACGGATGCACACGGAAGGTCGCCGGCGCCGCGCTGCCCAGCCCGGACCTTGATGGAGCGGAACAACTTGAATATCCACAGAACTCGTTGAATCCGGAGTGGGCCTGCGGAGAGTGGTGCGTCAGTGTTGGACACCTGTGTGCCGGAGCTCGCGTACCCGGGGTTTGATTTCGACATAGTAGATCGAACCCGCACCTGGGGCGAGGTACCGGTGGGTCTGGTGGCGGACTGGCCGATATTCACGGCCGAAAGGGTCCCGCACCGTGGCCTGTTCAAGGTGGTCCAGCCCCGCGAGGAGCCCATTGACGTCCCTCAGCGGTCGCCGGGTGCGTTTCTTCTCAGGGCCTCGCGGGTTGCCTGGCGGAGCCAGCTGAATTCCATCGGCCCGAACGGTGGGCCAAGGCAAAGGTTCCTGTCCTTATCCAGGGTGAGGCGGGGTGCCCGAGCGGCCCTTACAGCTGCGTCGTGCCGGGGCCAAACAAGACTGGCCAATCCAGTCGGCGGCGAGGGCCCTGTTGCGTTGACTCCGCTTCATCAGCGCCGACGGTGAACGGATGCAAGGGTGTCTTTCTAGGGGACCTCCCGGGCGCGTCTGGGGAGCTACTGTCCATGCAGGCTCAGCTGCTTCGCGTGGAAGTCGAAATGTTGTGTGGCGTAGACGTAGACCTCCGCCAGCGTCATCTCTTCTGTGAAGAAGGGATCCCATCGGGTGGGGAAGGGCATGGATCGGGCCAAGGACTTTGGGGTTTCGCGTTCGAGTCGGCGGGCCAGGGCTGTGACCGTCTTTTGGAGTTTCCGGCTCATCCGGTGCCGGTTGTAGACCGTGGCGGCCGCCCGCGATCCCCAGTAGTTCACGACGTCGAACGGGCCCGTCGCGGCGTTCAGCACGGCGGCGAAGCCCTTGCCCCAGGATCTGGGCAGGCGGCTGATGAGCCGGACCAATGGCAGGAGTGCGCGGACGATCATGTATCCGAAGACCATGTGGAAAAGCAGTTCCTCGTTGGTCCAGCGGGTTCCGTCGCTCTTGCGCCGCAGTTCCGAGGTGGTCGCGTTCTCCAGCCAACCCTTCAGTTCCCGCAGCGCACGGGCGTAGTCGGCAACGGTCTGCTCCCGGAACGGGTCGACGATCTCTCCTGCGCTCATTGATACCGGTCGCCCGGCGATCCCTTCACTGCCTGTGGCTCAAGTGTCCCGCAATCGATGCCCGAAGAAACGCCGGCGGTCTTCTTCTCGAGCGCGACGGCTGCGATCTGCAGCGCCAGCCCAACCCGGCAGGGCCGGAAGTCCTGCCGGCGACCCGCGCCTGCGGGGGTGGTCCGAAGCGGGGCTTTGTGCCCTGTTCTGACAGGCCGGACTGCGTCTAGCATGCCAGTGTCGAATAGTCTGCATGGAAGGGCTTGAATGATGTCCAGCTATCCGCCTCAGAATCTTCCCCCGGGTGGAGTCCCGCTCGAGCTGCCTTACTATGGAGCTCCGCCGGTCGAAGCCGTCAAACGATTCTGGAAGAAGTACGCCGTCTTCCACGGGCGGGCTAGCCGCAGTGAGTATTGGTGGTGGGTCCTCGCCTCAGCCATCGTCTCCGGGGTCATCAACGCGGCCGGTGCGACAGGGAACGGCAGCACCGGCACCTCGACGGCCCTTGGCGGCCTGTGGTTCCTGGCGACGGTTGTACCTTCGCTCGCCTTGGCTGCGCGCCGCCTGCACGACGCGAATCTCAGTGCGGTCTTCTTGCTGCTCGCCTTGATCCCGGTACTCGGATGGATAGCGCTGCTCGTGTTTGTGCTCCTGCCGGCCAATACCAGGGGCCAGCGCTTCGACCGACTGGTGCAGGCATATCCGCCTTACCCGCCGCAGCCGTATCCGCCTCAGGCCTGAGGCTCGGGCTATGTCAAAGGATCGATCATGAAAAGGATCTTCATCACCTACGGCACGTCCGAAGGCCAGTCTGCGAAGATCGCAAACTTCATTGCCGACGTGCTGCGCGAACGCGGCCACGATGTCACTGTGCTTGACGTGAAGGAAGCGGGGAACAGGATTCCCGGTGGGTGCGACGGCGTCATCGTCGGTTCGTCCGTCCACGTGGGCAAGCACGACAGTCATGTCGTGGACTTCGTGCGCAAGAACAAGGATGTTCTCTCACGGATGCCGTCTGCGTTTTTCTCGGTCAGCCTCGCCGCCCATGGCGATCTGGCGGAGGCGGGCCAGTACATCCAACAGTTCGAAGACGAGTCGGCGTGGCAGCCGGGCAAGGTCGCACTGTTCGGGGGAGCGCTTGCCTACACGCAGTACGGCTTCATCAAACGGCACCTGATGAAGAGGATCGCGGGCAGCAAGCCCGGCAACCTCGGCACGGACATGTCTCGTGACTATGTCTATACCGAGTGGGACGGTGTAAAGCGATTCGCGGAAGACTTCGCAGCCGTATTTCCTGAAGCGGGGCAGTTGCCCTGAATCGGGGTCTCATTCATCACGGCCACGCGTGTGCTCCCACTCATCCAGGAGCCCCGGCAGCCGGGTCATGAGGAACCGATAGAAGGCGCCCATCTCCTTGACCCTGGCCCTTGGCGCTGATCCTTCCGGGAGGCTTGAAGCGGTGGAGTCGGCGAGGTCTGCGAGGCGCTTGTACACGGGGTTCTGCCGCAGGGAGGCGACGTACCACGCGTTGTCGGGGAGCGCGTAGCGGTCGCGCCGGCTGCTGGCTTGCGAGACCCGGTGCACGAAGCCGACGGTCTGCAGGTACCGCACGGCGCCGGAGACGGCGGCCGCGCTCGCGCCCAGTATCTCGGAGAGCTCGGCGGCGGTCAGCGAGCCGTCGTCGGAGACCACAAGGGCCATGAGGGCTCGGGCCGGCATCTTGGGAAAGCCCGCAGCCGTGAGGACGGCCGCGGATGTCTCGGCGGAGTCGGGCATACGATTGCGCCCGGGATCTGTCACGCCGTGCCCACCTCCCGGCGGCGCACGGCCACGAGTGAGAATGCCGTGATGACCGCGGCAATGCCGAGCATCCAGAAGCCGCCGCTCCAGTCGGTCCCGATACTGGTGGTGACGGGGCTGTGGGTAAACGGCGAGAGGTCCCTGAGCTTCTGGTCAAGGCCGAGCATGCCGCCGTAGATTCCGAGGACGACGCCGACGCCCAGGAGCGCCCACCCGGCAGGGATCGTGGCACGGGGCCAGACGACGAACACTGCGGCGGGCAGTGCAAGGTAGATGAGTGCTGCGGGAAGCTGGTCGACGGCGGTTTGCCAGACGTCGCCGACTGCGCTTGAGGTGTCTCCGGAGGCGGTCAGGGAGACCCAAGCCCCGAGGGCGGTGAATGCCATGACGAGCACCACCGAGACGGCACCGAGTCCGAGGAAGCTGCCCAGCCAGCGCATGCGGCCCACCGACTCGGACACCACGGGCTCGGCGGTTCCGGCCACCTCCTCCTGTCGGAGGCGAAGGACGGCCTGGAGACCGCACGCTGCGGCAAGTATTCCGGCTACTTCGAAAAGTGCCGCGACGAGGAGCTGGGTCATTGATGTGCCCTGTGCCTCGATCATGCCGCGGAGCACGGCCGTGATTTGGGGGTTGGAGGTGATCGAGGACTGGATCGCAGACCCGAGTGAGCCCGTGAGGAGGCCCGTCGCGAAACCTCCGATGCACCAGCCGATGATCGCTCCCTGCTGCAGGCGCAGCGCGAGCGAGAAGCTCCCGCGCAGCCAAGGCCTGGCGTCGGCGCGTCCGGATCGCCCGGCGAGCACGCTCGCGCCGACGTCCCGGCGCGCCATGATGGCTACGACGACGGCGGCGCACACCGCCCAGAGTGCAAGGGGAAGGAGCAACGGCCACCACCGGTTGCCCGTGTAGGCGAAAGTCTGCTGGCCCCAGCCGATGGGGGAGATCCAGCTCGGCCATGCGGCCGTCATGGTCGTCCCATCGGAACTCACCTGTCCGGTCGCGTCCCCGAAGCCGCGCAACAGGTACGCGATCA
Organism: Arthrobacter rhizophilus; assembly: GCF_026241105.1. Taxonomy (GTDB): domain Bacteria; phylum Actinomycetota; class Actinomycetes; order Actinomycetales; family Micrococcaceae; genus Arthrobacter. Next base: position 20,043 of record NZ_JAPFFT010000024.1, read on the forward strand.
TCACGAGCGCCGACGAGATACCGTTGGCACCTCGCGACGTGCTCAAGAACTCGGAGGCCAACAGGCCCACGCCGAGGAAGGCGAAACCCACGGCACCCGTCGCGAATCCGGCCACGAGCGAACCGGCCGGATCAAGCCCTCCGGCCATGAAGCCGAGCGCCGTCGCGACGGACACGAGCACGTTGGCCACGGCGCCGTGAAGGACGGTTGCGCCGAGCGGGGCCCATCGCCCGGCGGCCGTCGCGGAGATGATCTCGGCCCGTCCTGACTCCTCTTCGGCCCGGGTGTGCCGGACGGCCATGAACGTATTCATGAGTCCGGCAAGGACGCCCAGGAATGCGAAGATCTCGAAGAACGTGAACGAATCGAGTGCCGGACCGCGTGGGAGGCCGCGCAGGACGAGGATCGCGGGCGCCGCGGTGGCGAGCTGAAGCACCTGCGCGCGCGTTGCGTCGTCGCCGAAGGTCTTCGCTATGGCAGCGACGGCGAACAGAGCGAGCATTCCGATCGAGAGGACCCAGACAATCACCTGCCAGCGGTCTCGGCGCAACCGCTGCCGGTACAGGGTCCACAGCGCGTCCATCTTAGGCTCCCGCTGCCGCGGCGCGATGGCGCCGGTGATGGGTGCCGCCGTCGTCCGCTGCCTGCGGGGCAGGCGGGGCGACTGTGTCACCATAGTGGCGCAGGAACAGCTCTTCGAGCGACGGCGGCGCGACGAGCAGGCCTTTGACCCCGAGGGTGCCCAGAAGTGGCAGGACCTCGTGGACGCGATCGGATTCGGCGCCAAACTTGACGCGCCCGTCGGCCACGGTGAGGTCGTGGACCAGCGGCAGCGTGTCCAGCGCGTGGGTGTCCACACTGTCCTGCGCGAACGAGATCTCCGTGCGGGTGAGGTGGCGCAGTGCGTCGAGCGTGCCGCCGTCAACGATCCGGCCGGCGCGGATGATGCTCACGCGGTCGGCGAGTTGTTCTACTTCGGAGAGGATGTGGCTCGAGAGCAGGACTGTGGCGCCGTTCTCGTGCACGATCCGCCGGATCTCGCGAGTGAAGACGGCCTCCATGAGCGGGTCAAGGCCGCTCGTGGGCTCGTCCAGGAGATACAGCTCGGCGTCCATGACGAGGGCGGCGATGAGCGCGACCTTCTGGCGGTTTCCTTTCGAATAGGCACGGCCCTTCTTGCTCGGGTCGAAGTCGAATAGCTCGCAGAGGTGATGCTTGCGCTTCTTGTAGGTGGCTTGGTCTACGGAGCCGTCGCGGAGGCGGGAGAGGAGGTCGATGGCCTCGCCGCCAGAGAGGTTGGGCCAGAGGCTCACGTCTCCCGGGATGCTCGCGACGCGCCGGTGGAGTTCGACGGCGTCCGCCCACGGATGCCTGCCCAGGACCGTCGCGCTGCCCGACGACGCCCGGGCCAGCCCGAGAAGGATGCGCAGCGTGGTGGTCTTCCCCGCGCCGTTCGGCCCGAGGAAACCGTGGATCTCGCCCGCGTTGACCTCGAGATCGAGGCCGTCGAGCGCTTTGACGCGCCCGAAGTTCTTGTGCAAATCGATAGTCTGGATGACGGCGTCCATGATCACAAACATACGTAGTTTTCACAAATTTTTGAATGATCGAAAGACTCTTGTTTTCCAGTGCGGTTTGTGCGATGCGCAAATGACGCTGTTGGCCCCAGCTCTGACGCCTATACTCCGACTATGAATGAGATGAAGCCGCGCATTCTTTTGGTCGAGGATGACGTGCAGCTTCGGGCGATGCTGGAAGAGTTGCTAGTTGGCGAGGGCTACGAGGTATCCGGCGCTTCAGATGGACAGAAAGGCCTCCACCTCGCCCTGACCGGGGAATTCGACGTCCTGGTCTTGGACCGGGGCCTTCCGGTAATGGACGGGTTGAGTCTGTTGACGAAGCTGCGCAGGGAGGGCGTCGAGACAGCCGCGCTCATACTCTCCGCATTGGGCAATCCTGCAGACAGGGTTGAGGGACTCGACGCGGGGGCGGAGGACTACCTGTCGAAGCCTTTCGACGTGAACGAACTTCTGGCCCGGCTGCGTGCCTTACGACGGCGGCATATCGCCACCGCGACGACCCTGCGGATCACCGGTGGTCATTTTGACCTCGAATCGCGCAGCGTGACCCGTTCCGATGGTTCCGTCGTCGTATTGTCCGAACGGGAGAGCGCCTTGCTGGAGGAGCTGGCACGCTGGCCGAACCGGGTGTTCGGACGTGGCGAGATTCTTGAGTATGTCTTTCCGAACGCCGAAGAGGCAGGGGTGGTGGATACGTATGTCCATTACCTCCGGCGGAAGCTGGGACGGGGGAGCGTGCGGACGGTTCATGGCGTCGGCTACAGGATCGGCACGCTCGCATGAAGGGTCAAGCCGAGCACGAGCTGCAACGGTCCTCCTGGCGGCTGGCCCTGCAGACCGGCGCTTTGCTGGTGCTGCTCTTGGTGGCGATTGCCGGATCGGTGCTGTTGATTGTCAGCACGAGCCAGGCCACCGCAGCCCAACGCCTCCTGGCCACCGCCACCGAGCACGTCGATTCGATCGTGGACGCCCCCGCCGGAACCTGGCTGGCGATCTCCAACCAGGGCTTGTTGACCGCGTCCCCCGGGATGCCGTCCGGGCTGCCGGATCTGAAGGCTATCGAGGCTGTCGCCGCCAGCGGAGTCGCCGCCCAGAAGGACGTTTCGATAGGGGGCCGCTCGTACACGGTCCGTACCGCCGATTCCGGAGGCCGGGTAGTTCAAGCGGTGTTCGATCGTCACGAGAATCTGGAGGAGCTGAACCGGCTGGGCCTTGCCCTGCTGCTGACCTGCGGGGGAGCCGTGGTGTTGACGAGCCTTCTGGCGGTGTGGTTGGCCCGGCGTACCATGCGGCCCATGGCCGAGGCTCTCGACCGGCAACGGCGATTCGTCGCGGATGCAAGCCATGAACTGCGCACGCCGCTGACCCTGCTGAGTATGCGTGCGCAAATGCTTCGGCGCCGCTTGGCTACTTCTTCGCCGCAAGAGTCACCAGCAAAGATCGAGGCGGACGTGGACGCCATGATCGAGGACTCGCGCTCGCTGACTCGCCTACTTGAAGATTTACTCGTCTCGGCGGATTCGCGGCGCGTCGAGCACATGGACGTCGACGTCGTGAGGTTGGCGGACGACGTCGTCGAGTCGTTTTCGGCCTCCGCCGCGCGCCGCAGCGTCGTGGTTGAACGAAGCGGAATGGCGGACCCGATGGTGATCACTGGCGTGCCGACGGCGCTGCGCCGGCTTTTCGTGGCGTTGCTGGACAACGCCGTCCGTTTCGCACGGACACAGGTGGACGTGGGCGTATCCATAGCCTCGAGGACGCTGGTCATCACGGTGTGCGATGACGGCCCCGGATTTGCGGATAATGTCAAGCCGCGGGCCTTCGAACGATTCGCAACCGCGCCGCCTTCCGACGCCGCACCGGAGGACGGCGCCGCGCCGCGCCACTACGGGCTCGGACTCGCCCTCGTCGCTGAAGTGGCCGCGCAACACCGCGGCCGGGTGGAAATCGGCACGCAACCATCCGGAGCGGTCATCGTGGTGCATCTACCGATCCGACGAAACCCCGGGAACACTCCTGCGACCGGTTCCTGGGTCCGCACCGTGGTTTCCAGGCTTCGAAGAATGTTCTAAGAACCCGAACCTAGCATTGCGGCATGAGCAGACCATGGGCCACCGCGGGAGGAACTGGATGACGGCCCGGGCTGGAGCAACGGGCCGGACGGCCAGTCAGCGGCGGGCGCCACAACGGGCGCGTTACCTGCGGCGGGCTCGTTTGGCCGACTCGTTGGAAACGATCGTCTGGTTGTCGGTGGCGCTCGTACTGGCACTGTTTCTGGCAGACAGCGGACTGGTGGAATTCAAAACCCTCGCAGGCGCCCTTACCGCCGTCGGCATCATCGCAGGACTCGTGGGGACCGACCTGATGCTGATCCAGCTCCTCCTGGCAGCGCGGCTCCCGGTCATTGACCGGGCATTTGGCCACGACCGGGCCCTGTTGGTCCACCAGCGGTTGGGCAAGCCCGTCTTTTACCTCATTTCCTTACATGTGCTGCTGCTTTGGATCGGCTACGCGCTGACGGCGCGATTGAACGTGTTTGCAGAAATATGGGACATGTTCAGCTCGCTGCCGGACATGAAAGTCGCATACCTGGGATATGGATTGCTGGCGGTGGTGGTGGTGACCTCGCTGGTTCTTGTCCGGCGGAAGCTTTCCTACGAGGCGTGGCATGTTGTCCACTTCCTGGCATACGCTGCCGTGCTCGCTGCCCTGCCACACCAGTTCAGCACCGGGCAACTGTTCGCTGATGGAACTTGGGCGCGCTACTACTGGTTGACGCTCTATTCCGGGGTCGCCGCCGCACTGCTCATCTATCGGTTCATCTTTCCTGTGTTGCGGACTCTGCGCCATGATCTTCGGGTCAGCAGTATCGTCACGGAAGCGTCCGGCGTGTACTCAATCGAGATGACCGGACGTTCCCTGGCGGATCTGAAAGTCCGTGGCGGCCAATTCTTCATCTGGCGGTTCTGGTCGCGCGGACTATGGTGGCACGCACACCCCTTCTCGCTCTCGGCGGCTCCGGGGATCCTTCGCCTGAAAGTGACTGTTCGTGAGCTGGGAGGCGGAACTGCCGAATTGAACGCACTCCCGATCGGCACCAGGGTAAGCATCGAGGGACCCTACGGACTCTTTACGGACCGGGCCCGCACCACCCGGCGTGCGGTCGCCGTCGCAGCCGGCATCGGAATTACGCCCATCATCTCTTTGCTTGAGCAGGGCGACTTTGGGCCCGGCGAGATGACGGTGATCGTTCGAGCCCCGGACGAGAAGGGTCTCTACCTTTACCGCGAGCTCCAGAAACTGTGTACCAGGAAATCGGCAACGCTCTACGTCCTGCTGGGGCGCCGTCCGAAGAGGGGCCATGACAGCTGGCTGCCGGCACGGGAGGCCAGCCACCGCATGAGCCTGTCCACGATCGTTCCCCATGTCCGGGACGCCGACGTGTTCGTGTGCGGGCCGCGCGACTGGACAGACCTGGTAGTCGAGGACGCAAGACGGGCGGGCGTACCCCGGTTCCGGATCCACTACGAAAGGTTCAGCTGGTGAGAGCGCGCAGCGCCATACTGGCCGGCCTCGCTTCCGCCGCCGTCCTCGTCATCGGATGGCAGGCCGGAAATCAAGCAGATTCCACACCCGGCGGCACTGCCGCCAAGGCGGCTAACCCGCCGTCGGGCGCTGGATCACCGGGCGGCACCAGCGCCGGTCCTGCGGGCCCGTCCGCTGCCCGTGCGAAAGACGGAACCTTCGACGGCAGCCAGATCCGGACCCGGTACGGCACGGTGCAGGTCCAGGCCGTGATATCCGGCGGCAAGATCACCGACGTCGTACCGCTGCAGCTGACCGACGTCGGGTCCCTGTCAGGCGAAATCGACCAGCAGGCCGTGCCGATGCTCAAATCCGAGGTGCTATCGAGCCAATCAGCCAACGTGGACACGGTGGGAGGGGCAACCTACACGAGCGAGGGGTACCTTAGCTCGTTGCAGGCCGCACTCGACGCTGCAAACTTCAAGGGATAGCAGGAGAGGCTAGCGGCGCTTGTAGTAGTCCCGCCAGATCAGCCGGTGCACGGGTATGCGGCGGGGCAGTGACCTGAGTCCGGGGATGAACGGCACCAAGGTCAGGAGGAGCGTCAGGATCACCATGGACAACACGACGAGGACATCCGCGTTTGGTGATGACTTGAACGGTTCCACTTGGTACAGGGCGGAGAAGAGCCACAGCCAGGACTGGCCGGGGTAGTTCCCGGTTTCGTTCATCATTCCCCACTGGTCTCCCGTCAGATGCTGGGCGTCGGCGAGGCCGTGGAAGTAGCCGCCGTCGCCGAGGAACAGGATGCTGGCTTTGTAGTCGGTGTTGTAAAACGAACCTCTTGCGCTCAGCACCGGATCAAGGGTGCCTTGCTGCGCCATCGCCAGAAGGGCTCCGGCGAGGGCCGGTACCGGACCGTAGTCGCCGGGCGGAACCTTCGCAGGGTCATTGTCCGGGGCTTTGCTGAGTGCGTCGCCGTACGCCATGGTCCAGGAAGCACGTTGAGTGTCGCTTGCCTTCGTCCATTCGTCGATTGCCCCCGGGGGTGTCGGAAGGGTTTGGAGCGGGCCGATGACGAAGTCGTTGGCCGTGTCGATCGGAAGCCTTACGCCGGAAAGACTCTGCAGGTCGATCGGGCCGAGCTTTTGGGTAGCGTCGGGCGTCGAATTGTAGGGTGGCCCATACCCTGCCGTGCCGCTGGTGCCACCGAGTTCCGTGGTGGCCGTTGCGACGAAGTCCGCGGGGTCCGTCAGTGCCCAGGACTTCAGGGTCACCGTCGGCTCGTCCGGGGAGCTGAAAACCGCTGAGAGTCCCAGGACAAGCAGAGCAACGACCACCAGCCCAACAGCGAGTTCCTTGAACAGGTCGTATTCGCGCGTCGTGCCGGGCCATGGCCTGCTGGCGATGTCGTTTCTTGCGCGCCACGAGACTGATACTGGGGCCTTTGTCATTTCATGTCCTCGCCGTCGACGGCCGGAATTGGTGCCGCTGAGCGTAGCTGGGCGTCAGATGTCGCAGCCTCCAACGGGGGTACCACCCCGTGCATCCGCACGAGAACAACGTGGAGGGCGACGACGACGGCGACGGCCAAGGGGAGGAGTGTGATGTGCCACATGAGTATCTGCCCCAGGTCCGCTACGTTGAACCATGCCCCCACACCGACGGCGTTGAGGGCGTCTTTGGCTTGGAAGGCGATCCACTGCGAGTCGAAATTTGTTTGAAGCAGGTATCCGGTAAAGGCGGTGACGATTGAGACGACGAACGCGAGCATCCCGGTGATCCAGGTCAGCGCGCGCCCGCCCCGCCACGCAGCCATCCAAAATTTGCCCCAGAGGTGGATCACCATGAACATGAAGAACAGTTCAACGCTCCACAAATGGGTGCTGTTGATGAAACGGCCGAGTCCGGAGACGTGGAACCAAGTGGGTCCGTTCAATGCCAGTACGGCGCCGGAACCAAGGATGTAGACGAACGCGGCAACGGCGCCCATGCCAAAGACGTAAATCCAGGACGACACGTAACTCGGCTGGCCTTCGGGAAGCAGCTTGTCCGGCGGCAGCCGGCGCAAGGCCCAGCCCCGGGTCTTTCCTGTCCAAGTGGAGAATCTTGCTTCACCGTCCTCGGCAGCCGAAACCGGACCGCGGTCGGCGGTCATTTCCGTGTCTTTCCGTGTGGAAACGGAATCACCAAGGCGAGAATGAATAGCACGACCATCGTGGCAATAACTACTAGATTGCCGAACTGGATCAGGAAATCACCCCACTGGAAATAGATTCCGGTATCCGGCATTCCGGCATCCGCCTGTTTTATTCCGAGCATCACGGCCTCTTTCGGTGAAAGGCGAACCTTGGGTGGGAAGCCTTCCTATGAATGACGCTACAAGCTTGCTGGCCAACAGACACGGGTCAAAGGGCCCTATTGGATGATGCCGGCCGCGTGCATGCTGGAATGGCTTGGAATTCCGACCATCGAAAGGACCGACCATGTCACCGGATACCGCAGACCCCGTGGAAGTCCTGAACGAGGAAGAATGCTGGAATATCCTTTTGGGTGCGACGTTGGGGCGGTTGGCATTGAGCATCGCCAACGAACCCGAGATCTATCCGATCAACTTCGTCGCCCACGACGGAAAAATCCTCCTCCGCACGAATCCCGGGGAGAAGCTGTTCGCGCTCACGATCAATGACAAAGTTGCGTTGGAGACCGACGGGGTCGGTAACCAATCCGTCTGGAGCGTCGTGGTCAAAGGCACGGCACGGCAACTGGAGTCCGGTGCCGAGATCGAAGCGGCCGAAAGGATTCCGCGCCAACAATTGACGTCGACCAAGAAGCGGGTTTTCGTGGAGATCGTCCCGACATCCATCACCGGGAGGCGCATTCACCGCGGACCGGAAAACGATGAGCTGGCCCCTGGCGACTTGTACTGAACAACATCTGCTTCACCGGAGTTCCGGGTTGGGCCGACGCACCACCAGGACGGGGCAGCTGGCGTGATGAAGCACGGCGTGGGCGGCCGAACCGATGGTGCCCCGAACGAGTCCGCGTCCTTTGGTCCCGACGACGATGATGGAGGCATCTTGGGCCTCCGCCAAAATTGAGCCAGGGATAGACGTGCCGATCGGCGATCTTATTTGGAGGTCGAGGTCCGGAATTGTTTCGTGGGCGCTCCGAGCCGCGGTGTCGAGAAGCGCCTGGACCCGGGGTTCTGCTTGGTCTTGAGTCGAAACGGCTGCGTCAGGGTTGGGGCGTGGAATCCAGTGTTTCTTCCGGACGTGCACCACGCGAAGGGCTGCCCCGGCCAACGCGGCCAGGTTGCAGGCATGCCGAAGCGGTAGCTCCCAATCGTCGACGTCGACGCCGACGACAACAGGACCGCCCAGGTTTTCTCCGCCGCGGATGACAGCGACCGGGCAATCGGCTGTTGCCGCGAGTTCCAAGCTGACGGAGCCGATCAGCAGTCCCATGAAACCCCCTGCGCCCCTGGTTCCGAGGACCAGCAATGCGGCGCCCGAAGAGAGTGTCCTGAGGTGTTCGGCCGGCCACCCATAGGACAGCGTCGTTTTGACAGCCAATCCAGGAACCGCATCGTGGACCCGTGCAACGCCCTCGGTCAGAATGTCCTCGGCCGCGCGTCGCAACCCGCTGCCTTCGACGCCCGGCACGGGACCGAGATCGTGGGTGATTGCCGGCCACAGGGTGCTGTGAACCAGGTGCAGTCGGCAGTTGCGTTGAGCCGCCTGGCGGGCAGCCCAACGGACAGCTGGGACAGCTGCTGCGGATCCGTCGTATCCAACGATGATTTCTTCCGCGGTGTCCATGATCTCCTTACTCGTGAGGATGTTTGAAGGTGGAATGGCTTCAGGGCTCACTCCAGATGGGGCTCACTCCAGATGCACGTGGCGTCCGGTGACCCTGTTTGCCTGGATCCGGATAAAGAGATTCCGTGCTCCGCCGGCCCACGGCTCTGCCATGCTCTTTCCCCATAGCCTGGTCAGCAGATCCTGGTCATCAACACGGGACGAGGCCCCGCTGACCAGCACCGACCAACCCTCGCTCCGATCGGCACGCGAATCGTCGATTTCAAAAGACGACTCAAGCGACGGGACTGCCCCGGCGATGGATCCATCCCCGGCCGTGCGGAAGTAGATGGACTGGCCGTCGACCAGATAATTCACGGGCAGAATCATGACTCTGCCTTGTTCAACGAAGCCGAAGCGGCCCGTGGCGTTTGAGCGCAGGAGATCCCAGCACTGTTCCTGACTGAGTTCTTCCGCGACGTGCAGTCCGCCGTCAACGCGGCCTGCGTCCATGCTGGGGAGTGACATGTCTGCTCCTATGGTTGTCTAGCTCTGTTCCGTCGTTCGGGCACACGATCGCGGGTACGAAAGATGTGCAACTCCCTGCAGCCTATTGAGCGCCCTTCTCCTGCTGTAGGGCCGAAAGGCCCGACGATGTGACTAAATGCCCTGTGGGAAGGACCGGAAACGAGCGACACTGGACGCAGGCACGCAATCCAAACCAAAAGGAAAATTGGCCATGATGTACGGATGGGCTGGAAACATCGGCATCGGCGGCTGGATCGCCATGGGGCTGATGATGTTGCTGTTCTGGGGAGGAATTGCCACCCTGGTGATCCTCCTGCTGCGTGGGAACCACGCGGGCGGACGGGGTCCCTATGGGCCACCGAATGATGATTCCGAGCGTATCCTCAATGAGCGCTTTGCCCGAGGCGAGATCGACGAAACGGAGCTCACCGCGCGCCGCGCCGCCCTAAGGCGCCGGCCGTGATCAGGCCTCCCGCGGAGTCCATTGCTACTTCCGCGTGTTACGCCGTCTCTGGAACCGGTGAAGGGCTTCGATAGCGGGGATTCCTCCGAGCGCGCTGCCAAGCGCCGCCAGGAAAAGATCGTTCGGGGGCCATTCCAAGCCGAAGAAGTCTTGGAGCAGAGGCACGCTCAGCACAAGGACCAGGCCGAGGTACATCGCCCCGATGATGCCCGCGCGTCGCAGGTTGAGCGGGCGCGAAATGGCTACCAGTATCCATAGGCCCGTGAGTGAGAGCGTGAGAACCGAGGCTGTGCGGGTGGCATTGCTTGTGTGACCGCCGGCAGCCGTGGCGTAAGCGTTGAGGGAAAAGACGGCGGCAGCAACGACGAACCCCGCAGGCACGGCGAAGGAGAGGGAGCGTTTGAGGAACCCCGGGACGTAGCGGCGGCTATTGGGCATGAGGGCAAGGAAAAATGCCGGGATTCCTATGGTGAGGCCGTCTGTGGCGGACAGCTGGCGCGGCAGGAACGGGAATTCCCACAGAAGCGACCCGAAGATGACGGAGAGGGCGATGGCGTATGCGGTCTTGCTGAGGAACAGGACCGAAACCCGTTCAATATTCGCGATGACGCGCCTGCCCTCCGCGACCACGCCGGGGAGCCTGTCGAAGCGCCCGTCCAGGAGAACGAGGCGGGACACTGCCTTGGTGGCGGCCGCGGCCGAGTCCATGGCGATACCGATGTCAGCTTCCTTGAGCGCCAGTGCGTCGTTGACCCCGTCCCCGGTCATCGCGACAGTATGGCCGCCCCGCTGCAGCGCAAGGACCATGTCCCTCTTCTGTTCCGGGGTGACCCGTCCGAACACCACGTTGTTCTCCAGCGCTTCCAGCATCAGCTCCGGATCCTTCGGTAGTTCCCGTGCGTCGTACCCGTTTTCGGCGTCCAGTCCGAGCTCGCGGGCCACAGCGGCGACGGTGCGGGGATCGTCGCCGGAGATGATCCGCACGTCCACGCCCTGCTCCCGGAAATAGCCGAGGATTCTTGAAGCGTCCGGGCGCACCTTCTCCCGGAAGGTCAGCAGGCAGATCGGGGCGCAGCCGGCCGGCGGTTGATCCTCCGCGGCATCCTGTGCGGGCAACGGCCCGGGAGCGTTGGCAAGGACCAAGGTGCGCAGCCCGGAGGAGGCCAGACGGGCGGAGGCTTCAAGGACGCGCGCTGTGCCTGAGGTGTCCTCGCGCAGCACAATCTCCGGAGCGCCCAGCACCCACGTGCCGGAGACGAATTGGTCCGCGCCGAAGCTGACGGCGCTCCATTTCCGCGCAGAAGAGAATGGCGCCGTCGCGACTGGGCGCAGGCCGTCGCCGGATGGAAAGCCCTCGGCGAGGCATCGGGCAGTGGCATTGGCCTGAGGGTCGGCTCCGAACCAGCCCAGAACCTGCTTCCAGCCAGGGTTCAGTGACGGCACTGCTTCGTGTACGGCGTCGAACACGAGCTGGCCTTCGGTGAGGGTGCCGGTCTTGTCCAGACAGAGCATGTCCACCCGCGCGAGGCCTTCCACAGCTGCCAACTCCTGGATCAGGACTTTCTCACGGGCCAGCCGGATCCCGCCCACAGCGAAAGCGACGCTGCTCAGGAGCACCAGGCCCAGCGGGATCATGGCGATGACGCTGGCGACCGCGCCCACGGCGCCGGTTCTCCAACTGCCCGTTGCGATGGCCTGCTCCCAACCGCCGCTGGCCTGCATCTGTCCGTTGATGACGAGGACCATCACGGGGAGCAATAGCCACGTGATCCAACGCAGGATCCTCTTGAGACTGTTGCGAATCTCGGAGTTGACCATGGAGAACCGTTTGGCCTCGGCGGTCAGCTTGCTGGCGAAGGAACCGGCGCCGACGCGGACCACCCGGGCCCTGCCGTGGCCGCCCAAGACGCTGGAGCCGGAGAGCACCTCGGATCCCGGTCCCTTGCTCACGGGATTCGATTCGCCAGTGAGCAGCGATTCGTCAATTTCCAGGCCGTCGCCGTCGATCATGACCGCGTCTGCGGGCACTTGGTCGCCGATGCCCAGCAGGAGGACGTCGTCGCGGACGACGTCCCGAACGTCAATGTCCTGCGGAACGCCATCGCGGACAACCCGGGCGAGCGGAGCGTCGAGGATCGCGAGCCGGTCCAACGATCTTTTGGCCCGGTACTCCTGAACGACGCCGATGAGGATATTGCCGACTGCAGCCAGCCCGAAGAGTGCATCCTTCCACTGGCCCAGCAGAAGCAGCAGACCAAAGCTGCAACCCACGATCGCGTTGAAAAGCGTCAGAAGGTTTGCCCGGAGGATCTGCCACAGGGTTCTGCTTGGGCTACCGGATACTCTGTTGGTCAGTCCTGCTTCTGTGCGGGCCGTGACCTCGGCGCTGGACAACCCGAATTCGACGGGGGAGCTGGTCCCGTCAACGCACGGATGGTTCAGGGCTGGTTGTTGCGTCACAGTTTCTGCGCTTCTTGGGGGTAACTTCCTCTCAGCCGGCCGCTAGGGACGGTGCGGTGACCAGACCCAGTCCTGGATTTCCGGGAGGTCTTCGAAGTGCTCCCGGATATATCGCACATGTGCATCCAGTTGCCTGCGGCAGAAGTGGACGAGTTCATCCGCGCCCGCGACTTGCCGATGGACGCGACGCAGCGCTTCGAGGACCAGGTGATAGCGGCTCATCTTGTTCAGGACCACCATGTCAAAGGGGGTGGTGGTGGTTCCTTGTTCGTTGTAGCCGCGGACGTGGAACCGTTCCGGGCGGGGCCTTCCATGCAGGAGCTGGTGTAGGGCCCGGGCGTAGCCGTGCCAGGCCACGATGACTTCTCCGTCGGCTGTGAACAGTTCTTCGAATTTCTCGTCGGACAGGCCGTGGGGGTGGGCGTCGCGGGGCGGGAGGACCATGGCGTCCATGACGTTGACAACGCGGACCGCCAGTTCGGGCAGATGCTCTTGCAGCAACCAGGCTGCGGCCAGCGTCTCCTGGGTGGGGATGTCCCCCGCACACGCCATGACGACGTCGGGCACGGCCCGGGCGGCGCCCGGTTCCTCTTTGCCGGTCGGTTCCTCGTTCCCGGCCCACGACCAGATGGACGCTCCTGCCGCGGCGTGACGCCTTGCCTCCTCCAGGGTCAGGTACTGCGGGTGCGGTTGTTTGTCTACGACTACCAGATTTACGTAGTCCTTGCTGCGAAGGATGTGTTCGGCGGTGACGAGCAGGGTGTTCGCGTCCGGTGGCAGGTAGACGCGGGTGACCGTCCCCGACAGGGACAACACCGTGTCGATCAGTCCAGGCCCCTGGTGGCTGAATCCGTTGTGGTCGTTGCGCCAGCAGGTGGAGGTCAACAGGATGTTCAGGCTCGGCACGGGTGCGCGCCATTCAAGCTCGCGGGCGTGCTGGAGCCATTTGGCATGTTGGATGGTCATCGACGCGCTGACCATCGCGAAGGCCTCATAACTGGCGAAGAGGCCATGGCGGCCCGTGAGCAGGTATCCCTCCAGCCAGCCTTGACACAAGTGTTCGGAGAGGACTTCCATGACCCTGCCTCCTGCCGAGACCTGGTCTTCGGGGAGGGCATGATCGCCGTCCATGGCGGGTTCCAGAAGGCAGCGGTCGGTTGCCTGGAAGACAGCGCCGAGCCGGTTGCTGTTGGTTTCGTCGGGGCAGAAGAGCCGGAACCGAGGATTGTTGGCCGTAGCGATGTAGATGTCCCGGAGCAGTTCACCCAAGGGCCTGGTGGTCTCATGGATGACCGATCCTCGGGGCGCCGGCGGCACCGCGTACCGTTCCAAGTCGGGGATTTCCAGGGCAGTGCCGGCTCCGCCCCTGCTCGCGGGGGTTGCGCCCATGCGGAGGTTTCCTTCCGGGGCAAGCCCGGCCAGTTCGGGGACGAGCCGGCCCGCGCTGTCGAAGAGGGTTTCCGGCCGGTACGAGCGCATCCAGGCCTCAAGCTGCACCCGGTGTTCGGGATTCTCGCGAACGTTTGCCAGAGGCACCTGGTGGGAGCGAAAGGTTCCTTCGACGGGGAGCCCGTCAACCATGGCTGGCCCGGTCCACCCTTTAGGTGTTCGCAAGATGATGGCGGGCCACCGTGCCGGGCCGTGCACACCATGCCTGACCGCCTGGGATTGCAGTTCGCGGATGTTCGCATACGCCGCGTCCATCGCTGCGGCGAGCGAGCGGTGGACAAGCTGGGGATCGTCGCCGGAGACTGTCACCGGATCCCAGCCATGGGCCCTGAGCAGCGCCTCCACGTCCTCGTCGGATCTGCGGCCTAGAACGGTTGGGCCGGAGATCTTGTGCCCGTTCAGATGCAATATCGGCAGCACGGCACCGTCCCGCGCCGGGTTGAGAAAAGATGGCGCCTTCCATGATCCTTCCAACGGGCCCGTCTCGGCTTCGCCGTCGCCGATGACGCAGGCGACAATCAGCCCGGGGTTGTCCATGGCCGCACCAGTGGCGTGCATCAAGGAGTAGCCAAGCTCGCCTCCTTCGTGAATTGACCCAGGAGTGGCAGGGCCGACGTGGCTCGATACCCCGCCCGGTGTGGAAAACTGCCGGACAAGCCGCCGGAGCCCGGGGACATCCATCCCCACCTTCGGATAGACCTCCGAGTAGGTGCCCTCAAGGTAGACATTGGCGACGACGGCGGGACCACCATGGCCCGGACCCGCAACGAACAGGACCTCCGCTGAGGTCCGTCTGATCAGCCGGTTCAAGTGGGCATAGACCAGCGACAAGCCCGGGCTGGTTCCCCAATGCCCCAGAAGCCGGGGCTTAATGTGGCTTGGCAGCAACGGCTCCCGCAACAGGGGATTTTCCTGGAGGTAGATCTGGGCCACGGTGAGGTAGTTGGCCGCGGACCAATACCGGTCCAGAAGCTCAAAGTCCTCGGCCCCAGCCTCCGGGACGGCGGTTGTTGTTTCCATGTGTTGCCTCTTCCGGGGTCGACGGCGTGCCGAATGCGCGCGTTTCTGGCGCCTGGACTGTCTGGTCTTCACAGTGCTGGTCTTCACGGTGTCAGATGCATGGCCGGGCGGTTAGGGCCATAGGGCCCTAGGCTGCGCCGCAGCGGCACTTCAATCTCAACTCCACCTAGCGTCGTTGTTCTCGCCGAGCAGTGGTTCGTCAACCACCCCTCCCCAAGCCGTACCCTTATCCCTGGGGCAATTCCCCAAGGCGACGCATTCGAACGGATACGGCATGTCAGATCTCAACGTCCAGGAGCGGCACTCCACGCAGCTGCCGATCACCGAGGCCGCGTGCCTCCCGCCGGATCAAGTACTGGATCACCTGGGCTCCAGCCCGGCAGGACTGACAAACAAAGAAGCCTCCGAACGCCTGGAAGAACTCGGCCCGAACGCCGTCCGGACCCACCGGGCCAACGGATGGGCGGTGTTGGGCCGGCAGTTCGCCAGTCCCATCCTCATCCTGCTGATCATCACGGCCGGGCTGTCCCTCTTCCTGGGCGATGCCACGAATTCGATCGTGATCGGCGTGATCCTCTTGGTCAGCGTGGGCCTGGGCTTCACCAACGAATTCCGCGCCGAACGCGCCTCCGAAGCCTTGCATTCCAGGGTCACCCACCGCGCCGTCGTGCTGCGCGACGGGACCACACAGGATGTGAACGTCACCGCCTTGGTGCCGGGCGACGTCGTACACCTGAGCCTGGGCGCCATCATCCCCGCCGACATCCGCCTCCTGAGCACCAAGAACCTCCTCTGCGACGAAAGCATCCTGACGGGAGAGTCCCTTCCCGCCGGCAAGGATCCGGCCCCGGTGGCGTCCGGATCGGCCCTGGGCGACCTCGCATCCTGCGTCTTCATGGGAACCGTGATCCAGTCGGGCGGCTGCACCGGCGTGGTGGTGGCCACCGGCGGCCGCGCCGAATTCGGCCGGATCGCGCTGGGCCTGGGGGAACGGCAACCCCAAACCGAATTCCAGCTTGGGCTGAAGCGGTTCTCGTTCCTGCTTTTGCAGGTGGCCATCGGGCTCACCACGCTGATCTTTATTGCGAACCTGCTGCTGCAGCGCCCGCTGATCGAGTCGCTGCTGTTCTCCCTGGCAATCGCCGTCGGCATCACGCCGCAGCTGCTGCCCGCCGTCGTGAGCACCAGCCTCGCGACCGGCACCCGCCAGCTGGCCCGGCGGAAAGTCCTGGTCAAGCGACTGGTCTGCATCGAGGACCTGGGCGACATGGACATCCTGGTTACCGACAAGACCGGCACCCTCACCGAGGGGCGGATCAGTTTCACCCGCGCACTGCCCGCCTCCCCGGAAGTGTCCGACGTCGAACTCCTCACCTTGGGTTTGCTGGCCACCGAAACCGATTACGCCGAGGCCAAACTATCCACGGCGGGGCAGAACCCGCTGGACGCTGCGCTGTGGGAAAGCCCGGGGGCGTCCGCCTTCGATCCCGACCGCTTTGAGCGCCTCGACCTGATCGACTTCGACCACCAACGTCGCCGCACCAGCGTCCTCGTGCGGGAAGCCGGCGGCCCGGCACGCCTGGTCACCAAGGGTGCCCCAGAGGACGTGCTCGCCCTCTGCGGCCCGACCTCGCCCAGCGTGCAGGGCATGCTGGACGAACAGTTCGACGCCGGATCGCGCGTCGTGGCGGTGGCCACCCGCCCAGCCACGGGGCTGGGCAAGATCAGCCCTGACGACGAAGAGGACTTGGTCCTGGCTGGCTTCCTTGTTTTCCTCGACCGGCCCAAGGCAAACGCGAAAGCGTCCCTGGACCAGCTGGCCGCGCTGGGCATCGCCGTGAAAATCGCCACCGGGGACAACGCCAAAGTCGCCGAAAAAGTATGCTCCGAGCTCGGAGTGATTTCCGGCGGGACCCTCACCGGCGCGGACGTGGACGCACTGTCCGATGCCGAGTTGGCCGCTACCGCCCGGGAAGCCACGATCTTTGCCCGCGTCTCGCCCGAACAGAAGGCACGCATCATCACGTTGCTCCGCCAAAGCGGCGGGGCGGTGGGCTTCATGGGCGACGGCGTCAACGACGCACTGGCCCTTCACAAAGCGGACATCGGGATCTCCGTGGACAGCGCCACCGACGTCGCCAAGGACGCGGCCGACATAGTGCTTTTGGAAAAGGATCTTGGCGTCCTGGCCGAGGGCGTGATGGAGGGCCGGAGGATCTTCGCGAACACCATCAAGTACGTGCTGATGGGAACGTCCAGCAACTTCGGCAACATGTTCAGCGCCGCCACGGCGTCGGTGGTGCTGAGCTTCCTGCCCATGCTGCCGGGGCAGATCCTGCTCAACAACCTGCTCTACGACAGCGGCCAGCTGGCCATCCCGGGCGACCGCGTGGACAAGGAACAGCTGCTGGCACCGTCGCATTGGAACATCGCTTTCATCCGGCGCTTCATGTTCCTCTTCGGGCCGATCAGCTCAATCTTCGATTTTGCGACCTTCGCGCTCATGCTGTTCGTCTTCGACGCCGTGCCGGGGGAGTTCCGGGCGGGTTGGTTCATCGAGTCCATCGCGACGCAGACCCTCATCATTTTCGCTATCAGGACCCGGCGTGTTCCGTTCATGCGTAGCCGTCCTTCTGTTGGCCTGTTGAGCGCATCCTTGGGCGTGGTGGCGGCGGGGATCTTCCTGCCGCTGTCACCAATGGCGGGCGTACTGGGTTTCGATCCGTTGCCGGTGCCGTTCTTCTTGGCGGTATTGGGAATGATCGTTGTCTACATGGTGCTGGTGGAATTCGCCAAGCAGTGGTTCTTCGCCCGGGCCGCGCAGCAGCTGCCGGGCGTGGCGACCCCCGTCCGCCGTCGGCCGGATACCCACCACATCTCCCGCCGCGCCTCCCGCTTCAGTGCGCCGGTTGTCGGGATTGTGCCAGGGCGTCCATTGCGTCGGCGGCTTAAAGGTCAGTAGCCGCGGGCCGTTGGTACTAGCGGGCGAAGAACGACGGCGGCTGTCTCCTCCGCGATAGCCCGTTCCTCGTCGCTGGGGACGACCAGGACAGGAAACCTTGATCCGTCGGTACTGATGGTGCGGATGCCTGTGTCCCGGGACTGGTTCCTGTCCTCGTCGACGTAGAGGCCGAGAGGCCCGAGCAGCGACATCACTCGCGACCTGAACTGGACGGAATGCTCACCGATACCACCTGTAAAGACCAAGGCCCCGGCCCCGCCGACAACCATGTTGTAGGCGGCGATATATTTGGCCAGCCGGTAAGCGGCCATGTCGGATGCGAGGATGGCCCGGGGATCCCCGCGCAGCGCCGCGTCCTGGATCGCGCGCATGTCGGCTGATCCGGCCAGGCCCAGCAGGCCTGACCGATGGTTGAGGAGCTCATCGATCTCGTCCGGTCCGAGGCCGCGGCGCTGCAGCAGCGTGACAACGGACGGATCAAGATCACCGGAACGAGTGCCCATGACCAACCCCTCCAGAGGGGTCATGCCCATGGACGTGTCGACGCTGCAGCCCTCCCGTACAGCGGTAACCGAGGCGCCATTGCCAAGGTGCGCAACCACTGCGTTCAAGGAGCCCGGCGGGACTCCGAGGAACGCCCCCGTGTCGCGGCAAACGATTTCGACGGAGATCCCGTGGAAGCCGTAGCGCCTGATCCCGTATTTCGTGTCAAGTTCCTCCGGAACGGCGTAACGGGAGGCATGGTCGGGGATCGTGCGGTGGAAGGCCGTGTCGAAAACGGCTACCTGGGGCGTACGCGGCCAGCGGACGGCTGCGGCACGCATGTACGCCACGCTGGCCGCGTTGTGGAGCGGAGCAAACTCGCCGAGTGCCTCAATGGCCCCCATGACATCCGAAGTGACCCGATTCGGCGAACTGAAGCGGTCTCCGCCGTGGACCACCCGGTGCCCGATTGCGTCAGGGCTTGTTCCGCCGGTAGTGTCCCGGATGGCCTCGTCGATCACGTCGAAAACGGTGCCAAGGAAGCCAGGATCCAGCGTGCCCTCTTGCGGGCTGTCGATGGCCTGATCCAGCAGGATCCCGGGACTGGCTTCAGATGGTCCGATCCGCCGCAGCTGGTACTTCAAGGATGAGGAACCTGGATTCAATACAAGGATCAGCACACTGACGTCCTTTCACGAAGACCGCTCGGCACCGGCCATCGGACGCGACACCCCTCAAGGACCATAACCCGGCAATTGCATTCGCGGGGAGGGTCTTACGGCCCTTGCAGGCCATCGAGGCAGCCGACGAAACTGGGGAGAGATTGCTGCTGGTTCCAGGAAGGCACGGCCGCTCGTGAAGAAGAAGATTCTTGTTGGTGTCGATGGGTCCGTGGTCGGCAGTGCTGCCGCGGACTGGGCCGCTGAACGGGCCAGCGATCTTGGTCTTCAGCTCAACCTGGTCCACGCGGTCCCTGAGCCATGGGCGTTTCCGGAGAAGGCCCTCCACAAGGATGCGACCGCACAAGCCAAGGACCTGCTACAAGGCGAGACAGCGCGGGTCACCGCACGGTTTCCCTCCCTGGAGGTGTTGACGACTCTGAGTTCCGGAGAGCCCGCCGAGACCATGCGCAAGCTTTCCGCAGACGCGGAAATGGTGGTCGTGGGAACCGACAGGCGCCCCGGCAACCACGGCGAAGGATTTGGCTCGGTCAGTTTTCAGATCGCAGTCATCAGCCATTGCGCCGTCGCGATTGTGCCAGGTCTTTTAGCGCATGAGTCATCCGGCGTGGTGGTTGGTGTCGATGGCTCCCGGGACTCCGAACTCGCCGTCGAACGTGCGGCTGACGAGGCACAGCGAATGGGACAGGAACTCTTGGTTGTCCACGCCGGAAGCGGCCCAGGAGCCACTGGTCACATGATCCTGTCCGCGTCGGTCGATGGCCTCGCCGAACGTCACCCGGGTTTGGTCATACGCGAGATCCTGGACCGTGAGCGCGCCCCGGCCGCAGCCCTCCTTGGCGCCAGTGCCCAAGCGCGGCTGCTGGTCTTAGGCTGCAAGGGTAGGGGCGGGGCCCGTGTGCTCGTCGGCTCCGTGGCTCAGCACGTGCTGCTCAACGTCCTGTGCCCGACGCTGATTACCCGTCCCGCCTTACCCGGCTAGGCTCCGGATCCGCGTCAATGCGCTAGAATTATGTACATGACAACGCTTCCAGTGGCAGAGGCTCGATCGCACTTTTCGCGCATCGTGGAGCAGGCATCGTCCACCCACGAACGATTCGAAATCACCCGAAACGGTTCTCGTGCCGCCGTCCTGCTGGGCGCAGATGATTACGACGCCATGGTCGAAACGGTGGCGGTATTGTCCGACGCGAAGCTGGTCAAGGATATTGCTAAAGGACTGAGGGAACTGGCTGGCGGAGAGACCTTCACCATCGAAGAGGTCAGGGCGGACATGCGCACGACCAAGCATGAGGCATGAGCCCTCGTTACGACGTCAGATTCTCCAGGTCGGCGAAACGGGCACTAACCCATGACCTGCCAGAGAAGGTCGCAGCTGCGGCATTTGAGTTCATCACCGGCGCCCTGAGTGAGAACCCTCAGCGTGTGGGCAAGCAACTGCAGGCGCCGCTGTTCCCGTTGTATTCGGCCAGACGGGGAGAGTACCGCGTCATCTACCGGATCGTGGAGGGTGTCGTACTGATCGAGATCGTCTCTATCACGCATCGCCGTGACGCATAGCGCTAGGGCGGACCCGCCGCCCTGCGGGAGGATGCTGGTCGACCTTGTCCCAAAGCCCGAAGCGCATTCAGGATCGTCGCGAGATCCACGAGTTCCTGGAGCAGGGCGCCGGCCACAGCCGGGACGAAGCCGTAGGCCGCCATGGCCATCAGCCCGACGCTGAGGAGAATGCCTGTCCAGATGCTGGTGCGGGCGATATGGATGGTGTGCCGGCCGATGTCCACGGCAGTGGCCACCTTGGATAGGTCATCGAGCATGATCACGACGTCGGCCGACTCGCTGGCCGCGGTAGCTCCCTTGGCACCCATGGCTATCCCGATGTCGGCCGCGGCGAGGACAGGCGCATCGTTGACTCCGTCACCGACCATCATGACCGGGCGATCGTTCAACTCAGCGACGGCGGCCACCTTGTCGGCAGGCAGGCAATCGGCCAGGATCCGGGTTATCCCGGCTTCGGCCGCGATATGCGAAGCGGTGGAACGCGTGTCGCCGGTCAGGAGCATGGTCTCCCGCACGCCGAGTCGTCGCAACTGGGCCAAAGTGGCCACCGCGTTTCCCCGCAAAGGGTCGCTCATGATCAGTGTTCCCGCGAAACGCCTGTCCACGCCGACGTAGATACCAAGTTGTCCGCTGGACACGTCTGCCTTTTCGAAGCCGCTTGTGGCTGGGCCAACAAAGGCAGCTTTGCCCACCATCACGGTTTGGTTCCCGCAGACAGCCGTGACACCCTGGGTCGCGTGCTCGTTGGCACTACTAACGGGAAGCAGACGCAGTCCGCGGGATCGTGCGGCATCAATCACGGAGGCTGCCAGCACATGCGAGGAAGACTGTTCTGCGGACGCTGCGAGTTGGAGTATCCGATCGGCGGAAATGCCTTGCGCGGCGGTGCGGGAAACCCGTATCCCGTGCAGGGCGGGGCGGCCGTGCGTGAGTGTCCCGGTCTTGTCGAACACCACCGTCCTGACGCGGGCGAGTTGTTCGAGGGTGCCGGCATTCTTAATGATAATTCCCGAATGGGCTGCCCGGCTGGTGCCGGCAAGGAATGCAACAGGTGCGGCGATCAACAGGGGACACGGTGTCGCAACGACCAGCACCTGCGCGAATCGTTCAGCATCCCGGCTGAGGTACCAAGCGACTCCGGCCAGGAGGAACGCAAACACCGTGAAGGGCACGGCGTATCGGTCCGCGAGCCTGACGGTGGGGGCGCGGCTTGCCGCAGCCTCTTGGACCAGGGCTACGATCCGGCTGTACTGGGAGTCCGCGGCGGTTGCGCTCGCAACCATGCGAACGGCTTCTTCGCCGTTGACCGATCCACTCATGACGGTGTCGCCCTTGTCGTGCTCGACCGGCAGGCTTTCGCCAGTCAGGGAGGATTCGTCGAAAGTCCCGGCGGGGGAGAGCAAGAGACCGTCTACGGGGACGATTTCGGAGGGTTTGACCAATAGTATGTCTCCCGAACGGATCTTCCCCACGGGTACTTCTTCCACAGGGTTGCCCCCGGTCTCGCGGTGTGCGGTCCGGGGAGCCCGCTCAAGGAGGGCTTTCAGCTCGTGCGTAGCCCGGCCGTGGGCAAATTCCTCGAGGGCGTCTCCTCCAGTGAGCATGAGCACGATGATGAGGGAAGCAATGTATTCGCCGACCAGGAGCGTGCTGACAATCGCCGTTACGGCCAGCAAGTCGATGCCCCAGCGTCCTTGAAAGAGATCCCGGAGCATGGACACGGTACGGTACCCGGCCGCGGCCAGGGCATAGATAGTCGCTGTTGCCTGGGCCGCGGCCGGCTGTCCGAGGCTCAGCAGTACCCCAACGCACGCTCCTGCGAGCAGCGTGGCGGCTACAAGCGGAAAACGCCGGATTGTGGCCATCGGAACCGCCGCTCTTGGTTGCCTCTTCAGGGAAGGAGCTTCAGCCGGTGTTGGCCTAATTGTGGGACTCCCGGCTGAGGATGACCTTCAGGGCGTGTGTTTCAGCTGCCCTGGAGAAGGTGTCGTAGGCATCGATGATCTGCGCCAGGGTGAAGTGGTGGGTCGCGAATTTCTCGGCGGGGATCTTGTGCTGGGCCACGAGTCGGAGCAGCATCGGGGTCGTGTTGGTGTTGACCAGGCCCATGCTGATGTTGATGTTGCGGATCCAAAGATCCTGGAGGCGCAGTTCAACGGATTTTCCGTGGACGCCGATGTTGGCCACATTCCCGCCGGGGCGGACGAGCCGCAAGGCCATGTCGAAGGTGTCCGGGATTCCGACTGCCTCGATGGCGACATCCACCCCTGCGCCGTCGGTGTAGGACATGACGTCGCTGATCCAAGCCGGGTTGGAGGGGTTCACGACCCCTGTTGCGCCGAACTCCCGGGCCCGGGTAAGGCGGCCTTCGTCCGGGTCGATGGCGATGATTGTGGCGGCGCCATGGAGGCCTGATGTGGCTATCGCGGCCAGGCCGATGGGGCCGGCACCAACGACGGCGACGACGTCACCTGGCTTGATGCGACCGGCCTGGACTCCGATTTCGAACGCCGTGGGCAGAATGTCGGAGAGCATGACGGCCTGGTCGTCGGTGACCCCGTGGGGCAATTTGTAGAGCGAGTTATCCGCGTAAGGGACGCGCACGTACTCGGCTTGCGTGCCGTCAATGAGATGGCCGAATATCCAGCCGGTTCCGGCTTGGCCCTCCTCCCCTGAGCAGTGCGAGTAAAGCCCCTTCTTGCAGTTGCCGCAGTGCCCGCAGGACTTGATGCAGGAGATGAGGACGCGGTCTCCGGTCCTGAGCCCTGTGACGGAGGAACCCACTTCGGTCACGGTTCCCACGCCCTCATGCCCGAGAACCCGTCCCTCCTGGACGGCCGGAACGTCGCCTTTGAGGATGTGGAGGTCCGTTCCGCAGATCGTGGTGGTATCGATGCGGACGATGGCGTCGGTGGGGTTGATGATGTGGGGGTCCGGAACGTCGGTCCAGGACTTTTGTCCGGGTCCACCATAGACGAGTGCTTTCATAATGCTCCATCCAAGAAGGGCAAGCAGTACCGTCGGCGACTCCGACAGCAAAGTCAGTGGAACAGCTCGGAGCGGGCATCCCACACCGGAGTGTTCCAAATATCGGGCCGGGTGGCCTTGAAACGTCGACCCGTGACAGCATCCAAGGTCAGACGCAGATAGTGGCTCTTGCTGCCCGGCTGCCAAGGATCCAAGTGCAGGGCGTCGGCGGCTGCCTTTTCCTGCGGGTCGACGATGAGGTGCGCCTGGCCGCGGACGACCACGCTCCAGGCCTTCCCGGAGCCAGCATCGAAGCCATCGATTTCCAGCGCGCAAGCGTCACGCGTTGAGCTCCAGAATTTCGTGCCGATACCTGTCCGGAAGATGATGGATCCGTGGTCTACGACGTAGTTCACGGGGAAAATGTCCGGATGGTTCTCGACGATCACGGCCAGCCTGCCAACGGTGGTTTGGCCAAGCAGGTCAAAGCATTCGTCAGGGGTGAGTCTTTCAACCGGGTCCGCTGATTGAGGGTTCATGCCCCTGACGCTACCGGCGGGTGTCCGCCGTCGTTAGGGGCTTTAGACCCGCCGGGAAGCCCCATCATTCGAGGCCGGCGCGGGTGGCGTCGTCCAGGGGACTCCACCACGTCAGGGGAGGGGTGACGGTGAAGCGGCGCCCGCTGACCGACGTTGGGACAATACGGATGAAGTGGTCTTTGCGGCCCGCTTGCCACGGGAAGAGAAGGAGCCCGACTGTGTCGAGGACCTCCTGGGTGAGCTTAATGGCAACAGCCTGCCCTTTCACGACCACACTCCACGCCACCCCGGTGTCCGGGTTGACGCCGTCGGCCTCCAGCGCAACGGGTGTTTCGCCCAGGGCCGAGTGGAGCTTGGTTCCTTCCCCGGTCCGGAAGACGAGGGTTCCGTGGTCGACCTTGTAGTTGATCGGGAAGATGTCGGGGTGGTCTTCCACCCAGACGGCGAGTCGTCCCACCGATACGCCGCGCAACAGTTCCCAGCATTGTTGAGGTTGCAGGACCTCTGGCTCCGGGGTTGATGGTTTGTTCGTCATGTCGCAGAGGCTACGCCGGAGCGTGATGGGGGAACAGGGCACAAAGACCTCCGCCTGGCAGGCGTCTGGAGGAACACAGGACTCGGGGGTAGTCTGGCATCGGATACGCCACCTGCCACAACACGGGTTACTTGGCCTGTGTGGGCGGTACCGCTCGAAAGGCAGTAGATGAACGGCTCCATTCCAGAACCTGTGCAGGTTGATCGCCTTCACGTCACGGGGACCCGAATCGAGGACCTGCTCAGGGACTTTCTGGCCAGGGCCGGAGAACTCCTGGACGCCCAGGAACAAATGCGGGGACTTCTGGAAGCCGTTGTCGCGGTCGCCGAAGACTTGAGCCTTGAAGCCGTTTTGGACCGGGTCGTCAATTCCGCCTGCCGGCTGCTGCACGCCCGCTACGGCGCGCTGGGTGTCATCGGGGAAAACAGGTCGCTGAGCCACTTCGTCACGGTCGGCATTGACGAAGACCTTGCACGCCGCATCGGCCCGCTGCCGACCGGACACGGTGTCCTCGGTCTGCTGATCAGCGAACCCGCTCCGCTTCGCCTTCATGATTTGCGCCAACATCCGAAGTCTTACGGATTCCCCGAAAACCATCCACCGATGAGGTCTTTTCTTGGTGTCCCGGTGCGGGTCCGTGACGTCGTCTTCGGCAATCTGTACCTCACCGAAAAAGAGGGCGGCGGCGATTTCACTCCCGAAGATGAGGACCTCGCCGTCGCGTTGGCCGCAGCTGCCGGGGTGGCCATTGAGAACGCCCGCCTCTATGAGGACGCCCGCCGCCGCGGCTCCTGGCTTGAAGCATGCATGGATGTGACGGGCCGGATGCTGGGTGATGATCGGTCGGCGGAGCCTGACAAGGCCGCCCTGGACCTGATTGCGGAGAGGGCGCTTCAGGAATCGGGATCCCAGCTGGCCCTGATCCTGGTTCCGGACGCGGGCGCGGGTTCGTACCGCATCGCAGGTGCCGCGGGAGCGGACAGCGCAAAATTCACGGGGAGCATCCTGCCGATGGATTCCGCCGCGATCAGGACAGTCGCCGCCACCGGGGCGCCCGCCTGCCTGGACGAGGCCGGTGACGTCCTCGGACCGGCTGACGGCTTGTCCCTGGGAAAGCTTCTGGCGATCGATCTCAGCGCTCAGGGCGCCCACCATGGACTCCTGCTTCTGGTTCGGACCCCTGGAACAGGACCTTTCGCGAAGACGGATGTGGAGATGGGTGCCGTCTTCGGTTCCCATGTTGCCTTGGGCCTGGAGCTGGACCGAATTCACCGGCTCCGTGAACAATTGGTGGTCTTCTCGGACCGGGATCGCATCGCCCGGGACCTGCACGACGTCGTGATCCAGCGCCTTTTCGCTGCGGGGCTCAGCATCCAGAGCCTGCGGCGGTTTACAACAGGCGAACCTGCTCTGGCCCGGATCGATGCGGTCACGGCGGAACTGGATGAGACCATCAGGGACCTTCGAAACACGATCTATTCCCTGCGTGCCAGCTCCGGCGAGCAGGAGCTGCTGAGCAGCCGCATACTGCAGACAGTCCGCAATGCCACCAGGTCCCTGCCGTTTGCCCCGCACCTGACACTCAACGGGGCGGTCGATTCAGTGCCCGACGACGGGACCGTTACCAACGCCTTGGCAGTCACCTCCGAGGGCCTCAGCAACGCGGTCCGCCATGCCGAGGCACAGGCAATCAGCGTTTCAGTGTCCGTGGAAGATGGCCTGCTGACCTTGATCATCGAAGACGACGGCAAGGGCTTCAGGGATCCCGTCCACGGGAATGGCCTGGTGAACATGGAACAACGGGCTTTGGAATTGGGCGGTTCATTCGAGATCACCGGAACGCCCGGGAAAGGGACCACCCTGGTGTGGAAGGCCCCCATCCACTGAACGGTCGATGGACGGTTCAGGTTTCCGCTTCTGGTCCGTGGGCGATATACACGGCAGCCTGCGTGCGCCGTTCGAATCCCAATTTCGCCAACATCGAGGAGACGTAGTTCTTCACGGTCTTTTCGGCGAGCACCATCTGTTCCCCGATCTGCCGATTCGTCAGACCCTGGCCCACCAAATCCAGGACCCGCCGCTCCTGGGGCGTCAATGAGGCGACCCTGGGATCCACGCGCTGAGGTTCCGTGAGGCCCTGGATGATCTTCGCCTTCACGGCCGCATCAAACAATGACTCGCCTCGCGCAGCCCGGCGGAGCGCCCCGAGCAGGTCAGTGCCTCCGATTTCCTTCAAGACGTACCCTGCCGCACCCGCAAGAACGGCTCCACGAAGGGCCTGTTCGTCGTCGTAACTGGTCAGAATCAAGCAATTCAGGGTGGGGTCAACGGAGCGCACCTCCCGGCACACTTCGATGCCGGTGCCGTCGGGCAACCTGGCATCCAGCACCGAGACGTCCGGGCGCAACGCCGGAATGCGCCGGGCGGCCTCCTCGGCCGAACCGGACATGCCCACCACCACAAAGCCTTCGCTTTCCAGCAGTTCCTGCAGTCCCCGGCGGACAAGCTCATGGTCGTCAAGGACATAGACACGGATTGGTTCTTCACCGGAGGAACCGGTGCCGTGTAGCGGTGGTGTGGGGCGTTCCATGATCCTCCTGTCCGGCAGCCTGTGGCCTGGGTCGCACGGGCCCGTCGTGGTTGCCCGGCTATGTCATTGTTCACTGCCATCCAACGGCAAACAAGGGCCAAAGTACCCAGGCTGATGCCATGACTTTCGGCCCTGTTTGACGGCGCCACTTTCTGCCCATTCTTAGAGAAACAGCAGGAACCGGAAAGGAAGGGCCATGGCCAAGGGTACCCGGCAGGAAAAGATCATCGTTGGTGTTGACGGCTCCGATGCCTCCATCGAGGCCCTGCGCCAAGCCCAGCGCCTGGCATCGGCGCTGGGAGCAAAGGTCGAGGCCTGGGCCTGCTGGGACTTCCCGGCGGGACACGAGGCCTACGAAATGATGGGGAAGGACGGATTCAGTCACCAGACATCCGAAATCCTTCATGAAGCCGTGACAAAGGCGTTCGGCCCGGAACCGCCGAAGAACGTCCGGACCAGGCTCGTCCTCGGCGCCGCCCGGCAGTCGCTCATTGACGCCAGCAGATTCGCCTCATTGTTGGTCGTCGGACGGCGCGGACACGGCGGCTTCAGCGGCCTGCTGCTTGGTTCGGTCAGCGCGGCCTGCGTAGCCCACGCGCATTGCCCCGTTCTCGTTGTCCACGAGCCTGACGCAAACGAGCATTCCGAGCCCCGTCCCGGTACTGCCAGGGCGGTCATCCAGAAAGAATCAACCCATTAAGGAGCACGATCTAGATGAAGAAGTGGACCCGATGGCAGGACTGGACGGTTATCGCCGCAGGTGCCTATGCCGCTCTCTCCGTGCTGTGGACAAGTCAAGGCGGATCGTCCACAGCCTTCATGGTCACCCTTGGCGTCTTGCTGGTCGCCGCCGGAGTAGTCAATCTGGCAATGCCCGGGATGCCGGCTGCCGAATGGTCGCAAGCCGGGCTCGCGGTCGTCCTTCTCGTGGCGCCGTGGATCGGAGGCTTCGCGTCCATGACGGGCGCTGCCTGGAGCGCCTGGATTCCAGGTGCAGTCGCCCTGGTGGTCACGGCTTTGGCCATCAAGCCCAGCGCTGAGGAATACCGGCACCACCACGCTATGCCGGCGCCGTAGCCGTGCAACCCCCGGACCGGGCATCCAGCAACCGCCGGATGCCCGGAATCCGTCCAACTTCCAGGAGACCAGCATGAATGGCAAGCAGCTTGACCGCCTACGGTTTTTGGGAGCGACGGACACTGTCACGGGATCCCGCTATCTCCTTGAATCGCGGGACACGCGGATCCTGGTAGATTGCGGTCTCTTCCAAGGCTACAAACGTATCCGGGACCGCAACAGGATCCCGTTTCCCGTTTCGCCGGGTTCGATCGACGCGGTGCTCCTCACGCACGCGCATCTGGACCATACGGGGTACGTTCCCGCTCTTGTCCGGGACGGCTTCACCGGGCCGGTCTACGCGACCCACGGGACAACCGAACTCTGCAAGCTGCTGCTACCGGACAGCGGCCACCTCCAGGAAGAGGAAGCCCGTTACGCCGACCACCGGGGCTCCTCGGTGCATGTTCCGGCTCTTCCTGTCTACACCGCGGCCGATGCGGTCAGGTCCCTGAATGCCTTCGAGCCCCGGGATTTTGATGCCCCGTTTGATCTTGGAGATGGCATCGAGGCCACCTTCCTTCCGGCCGGTCACATCCTTGGTGCAGCCCAGATCCACGTGGGCGTCGCGGGGCATTCCATACACTTCACGGGAGACCTGGGCCGTGCCGACGATCCTCTCATGTTCACGCCCCTGGACCTGGAAGCCGCTGACATTCTTGTCACGGAATCCACGTACGGTAACCGGAGCCACCCGGATCAGGACCCGGCGGCTGAGCTTGGCGCGGTCGTTTCCCGTGTTGCCAAGCGCGGGGGGGTCATCATGATCGCCGCGTTCGCCGTCGGCCGTGCAGAAACCCTGATGCTCCATCTCTCGCGGCTCCGCCGCAAAGGCCTTATCCCGGACATCCCGGTCTATCTCAACAGCCCTATGGCCATCGACGCTTCCTACATGTATCGGCAGCACCCGGACGAACACCGCCTCCTCGTGGACGAGTTCGAAGACATGTACAAGCTGGCCACCATGACGCGCACGGCCGACGATTCCAAGCTTCTCAACCTGAGGGGAGGACCCATGATCATTATTTCCGCCAGCGGCATGATCACCGGAGGAAGGATCCTTCACCACCTCGAGGCTTATGGTCCGGATCCGAAAAACGCCCTGATCCTCACCGGCTACCAAGCCGGAGGAACACGCGGCGCCGACCTGGCCGCAGGAGCGAAGGAGGTCAGAATCTACGGCCAGGATGTCCCGATACGGGCCGAGGTCATACAAATTGAAGGATTCTCCGCACACGCCGACGGCGACGAAATCATCCGTTGGATGCGCACAGCAGCCGAGGCACCACAAATGACTTACATCACCCACGGCGAACCCGACGCCTCCGATGCCCTGCGTCGCCGTATCAAGCGCGAACTGGGCTGGAATGCGAGGGTCCCTGAATACCTCGAAACAGTCCGGCTCGACAACCCGCACTAGGCATCAATAGTTTCCACCCACGCCGGCATAGGAGGCCGATGATGGCTCTCTCCGAACACGAGAAGAAAACACTGGAACACATCGCCCAGGAACTGGAGCGCGATGACCCGAAGTTCGCGTCAAAGATGAGATCGACCCCCGGGCAGGTCCCGGGGAGGCACATGGCTTTCGGGATCTTCGCAACCGTCGTCGGATGCCTTGTGCTGCTGACCGGGATCGCAGCCGGTGCCCCGGCTTTGGGAATCATCGGGTTCACCATCATGGGCGCCGGGGCATACCTGGCAACGGTGCGTGTCGCTTCCCTGCGGATCCGACGGCGCCCGAGCTCTTCCCCATCCATCGGGACCGCGGAGCTCGGGTAGCCGGAGTGGAAGCCATCATTGAAACCGGGGGGTGCCTCAGACAAAGCAGCCAAGACGCGGCCGCTGGAAGCCTTCGACTTGGACCCACGCACGAAGGGCCGTTCCTACTCAAAGGGGAACAGGCGGAAGTCGCTCTGCGACCGCGTCACCATTATCCGTGCCGATCGCGCCACCGTCCCTTGAAGAGCTCTTCCTCCGCCACTATGGGGACCAGAGCGCACGGCGGGACTTCCGGCCCTAACAGTCAACAGCGGCGGCACGGAGACTGAACCTGCACAGGCCGCCAAAGGCCGAAGACATTTCTTGAGGAAGCGCGGACATGCCATGAAAGAACCAATAGTCGTCGGCATCAACGACTCCGGTGCCAATGAAGCCGCAGTGACCTGGGCAATGCACCGGGCCGCGGCTTTGAAGCTGCCCGTGGACCTCGTGCACGCGGTGGATGACCGCTGGATGGCCGAATCCTTTGCCTACAACGAGATGGCCAACAAGGCCGCGACAGAGCTTTTGATCAAGGCCAAAGCCCACGCAGCCGGGGTGGAACCGACGATTGATGTTCGAACCGTATTGATCTCGGGCACCGCAGGGTACGCCCTCCGCAAGAGGTCCAAGAAGGCATCCCTGGTGGTCATCGGCTCCGGGACCCATGTCAGGCCGGGAGGCCGGCTGACCGACCGCGCACTGCAGATCGCTTCCGTAGCGCTCTGCCCCGTGGCCGTCGTCGGGGAAGACCAGTTGAACAACCGCCACGGAGTCATCGTCGGAGTAGACGGTTCCGAGGAATCAACACAAGCGGTATCCTTCGCCGCCGCCGAGGCAGACCGCGAAGGACAGGAACTGACAATACTGCACGCCTACCCGATGCCCGGCGCCTGGTTGCAAAAGGGGTTGGCCGAGGGCAGCTTCGTCGAGCAATTCATGGAAGAAGAACGGATGGTTCTCGCCGAGACAGCTGCCGGCCTGGCGGACAGGTATCCCGACCTTGTCGTCCACAAAGTCCTGGCCACCGATCCACCGGCCCAAGCACTCGTTGAAGCCGCATCGAAGGCGCAGCTGCTGGTCCTCGGCAGCCGCGGCGGAGGCGGAATCAAGCGGCTTCTGCTGGGCTCAACCGCCCACGCAGTCCTTGCCCAGCTGGCCTGCCCCACCATCATCACCCGCATACACAGGGTCAAGAACAGCAAATAGAGGGAGAGGTTTCTTCCCGGGGAGGGTCGGTGCGCTATGACGGGTGGCGCAAAAGAGCCCCGATTCATCCCCGGACACCGTCACTTCGATCGCAGGTCCCTGCTCGCAGACCTGGGTGCCGGCGCCTCGCTGAGTGTGCTGTTGGTCCCTGCCGGGATGGCGTACTCGCTTGCTGCCGGACTGCCCGCGGTGGCCGGCCTTTACGCTTCCATCTCCGCGCTTCTCCTCTATGGTGCGCTGGGCCCGTCCAAGGTCCTTATCCTGGGCCCGGACTCCTCCCTGGCGCCCCTGATTGCCGCCGCCGTACTACCGCTGGCCGCGGGGGATCCACGGCGCGCTGTTTCCCTCGCGGGACTGTTGTC
Source organism: Arthrobacter rhizophilus (assembly GCF_026241105.1). Classification (GTDB taxonomy): domain Bacteria; phylum Actinomycetota; class Actinomycetes; order Actinomycetales; family Micrococcaceae; genus Arthrobacter. The sequence goes on from NZ_JAPFFT010000024.1 coordinate 51,632, forward strand.
TTTGCTGGTCGGGGCAATACTGATCACCGGATTCGTGCTGCGGATGGGGTTTCTGAGCAACCTTCTCTCGAAGCCCATCCGCACCGGATACCTCGCCGGCATTGCGCTGGTCATCGCCGTGAACCAGCTCCCAGGCCTGCTGGGACTTGAGCACTCAAGCGCGGCAAACGGCGTCTTGTGGCAGCTGACGACCATCCTGGTTCACCTGGGACACGGGGACGCGAACCTCGCCGCGGCACTGATCGGTGCGTTCGTTCTGGCCCTTCTTGTAGTGACATCCCGGTCTTCGCCCTGGCGCATGCTCGGGGTCCTCGGTGCCGTCGCCGGGTCCATGCTGGCAGGGTTCCTGTTTCGCATCGAGGGAAGTGTACCGATGGTCGGTGCCCTACCGGGCGGTTGGCCGGGTCCCGCCCTCGACAGGCTAGGTGCAGAAGACATCGCCGCTCTGGCAGGGCCCGCCGCGGGCATAGCCCTCCTGGCCTTTGCTGACACAACCGTGCTGTCACGAACCCTTGCCCTCCGGCACGGAAACGCCGTTGACGGGGGCCGCGAGATGCTGGCCCTGGGAGCAGCCAATGCCGCTGCCGGGCTGTTCGGAGGGTTTCCGGTCTCGGCCAGTACATCGCGGACCCCGGTAGCGATCCATGCCGGCGCCCGGACCCGCCTGGCGGGAATCTTCTCTGCCTTGCTCTTGCTTGCGTTCATGCAAATCGCCCCGGAAGCAACACGATACTTGCCATCGAGCGTCTTGTCGGCCGTCGTCATGGTAGCGGCCGCGTCGATGATTGACTTCAAGGGCATCTCAGCGCTGTTCAGAAGCAGCCTCACAGAGGCTGCATTGATGACAGCAACATTCGCAGGGGTGGTGTTCCTAGGCGTCCTGATCGGAGTCCTCGTCGCCGTGGGCCTTTCGCTGGCCGTATTCGTCGCGAGGGCGATCGCGCCCTACCGGACCGAGTTGGTGCTGGTGGAAGGCGTCCCGGGATTTTACGATGTAACCCGCCACCCCGAGGGCACGAGAATTCCGGGCCTGACGATTGTGCGTTTCGACGCCCCGCTCTTCTTCGCCAACGGCCAAGTCTTCGTTGATCACGTCCGCTCACTCGTGGACCGGTCTCCGGTCCCGGGCCGGTGTGTCATTGTCGCGGCGGAAGCCATCACCGGAATCGACAGCACCGCCGTCGAACAGCTCGTCCAGCTCGATGAATACCTTCACGCCCAGGGAACCGTACTGGTATTTGCCGAAATCAAAGGGCCCATCAAAGACAAACTGGCGAGATTCGGGCCGGAGACCCGGCTCGGGCAAGCCCGGCACTATCCGACACTGGAGAGTGCCGTCGACGCCTGGCGCCAGGACCCGAACTCAGGCTAGGTGCACGCGGCGGCCAGTCACCACAGCCGCGTGGATCCGGATGAAGTCATTCCTTGGTCCTCCGGCCCAAGGCTCTTCCATGACCTGTCCCCAAAGATAGGTCAACAGTTCCGGTTCCTCCACATGCGAGGAAGGACCGCTGACAAGAACCGACCACCCTTCGCTTCGGTCGGGCCGTGCCTCATCAATCTCGAAGGATGAGCTGAGGCGAGGTACTGCGTCTCCGATAGTCCCGGTAGCGGAGGTCCGGAAATAGATCGCCCTGTCGTGGACGAGGTAGCTGACGGGGAGGATCATCACTCTGTTCTTGTAGTTGAAGCCGAAGCGGCCTGTGTCCTGTGAGCGCAACAACTCCCAGCACCGCTCCTCGCTAAGCTCCTCCGTAACATGCCGGGCACCGTCAATGCGGCCGGGTTCCATGTTGGGAAAGGACACTTGTTTCTCCTCGGGACTCATTCTGCGTGTCATGGTATTGAGCGTCTGGACAGCCAAAGGCGCTGCAGGGCTCGAAGGTCGCCTAGGTCCCAGCGCTCAGATGGCCGGCGCGATCTTCGCTGCCAGGGACTCCCCCCAGAGTCTGGCCCGTTCGATCTCATCCGGACCCAGCTCCGGAGCCGAAGTGACTTTGAAGCTCTCCGGTTCGGAGACGAGTTCGAATCCGGCCTCACGAAGCTGCACGGCGATGCCTTTGGAGGCACGCCCTGTCAGGAGCGCCGGGCCCTGCGCACGGGTGTCGAATGCTGCTGCCTTCTGGCCCGGCACGTCCGGCCGGAGCTGTGCCAGCCAGTCGCGGATCCCCGCATCCGCGTGCGGTTCGATCGACCGCGAGCCCGTGGCCTCGGCGACGGTGGCAGCCGAATGCCTTGTACTCGCCCGGCTCATGCCGTGGACATGGGTTGGACCCCCGACCACGAGCAACCCGCACCCGGCCACGTCGGCGGCGGCCACCTCGGCCACCGAAACCGCCCGCGCCAACACCGATCTACCAAGCCCATGGGCGACAGCCTCGGCCACTTGGCGCGTGTTCCCGTACATCGACTCATAGACCACAAGGGCACGCATCATGCATCTCCCCTCTCCTGCCGTCGTTGTCGTTCAACTCTTTTCCGGTGCATGGACAACAAGGACCGGGCAGTGGGCGTGGGCAACGCAGGCTGAACTCACCGATCCGAGTAGCAGGCCGCCAAATCCTCCGTGGCCCCGCCTACCGAGGACGATCATGTCCGCTTCCCGGCTAGCCTCAATTAGGGACTCCCGGGCGTGACCGCGGACAACGCGTGAGACGACGTTGTCCGGCAATTCCGGACCGAACACCTTTTCCACGGATTCCTTGAGGACTTGTCCGGCGCCTTCCTCGAAGTCTTCGATGCCCATGGCCACGTAGCCGCCATAAACCTGTGGGAACTCCCAGTAAGCAACAGCCTCGATTTGCGCTCCCAATGGCATCGCAAGGTTCTGGGCCTGCCTCAGTGCCTCGATCGAGGCTTCCGATCCGTCAACACCAACAATGATCCTTGCTCTGAATGCTTCCCCGCCCATTACTTTCCTCTCCGCGATAAAGGTGTTGCGTACTCCGCTAGCGTGCCTCGTTGCTTTTCCGGAATGTAGGGCCGAAAGTCACAACTCACCCCGTGGCCGGTTTCGCCATGGTCTGCGGGTCTCGTCCGATGTCGTCGGCGCGAGTTTTGGGGGTACACCAGGTTTAAGTTGCGCTGCGACTTGATCGGTCCAGGCGTCTAGAGCCGCCCAATTCCGCAAGTCCCCGAAACGGCAGCCCGCAAGCCGGAAACAGACCCGGAGCCGGGTGTTTCCGCGGGTCAATGGTCTAAAAACGGTCCAGAAGCTGAAGGGAAGATCTCTTCTAAAATCGCGCTATCGGGATCTTTTGGGCGGGCGACGGCTGGACCTTCTCCGGAATCGGAGTTCGAACCTCAAGGACGCCATCCTTGTATGAAGCGGAGACGTCGTCCCGTTGAACCCCGTCGGGCAGAGGAAGCCTGCGCACAAAGGAGCCGTAACGGAATTCCGATCGATGGCTGCGAGGATGTCACCGCTGGTAAGGGCTGAGGTGGCCGGCCCGATCGGTGGTCAGGAATCTCGTGGGGGCCACCACCGGGATGGTGGGCTGATCACGAACCTGCGTCCGCTCATTTGCGCCGGCGTTACCCGGATGAGGTGGTCTTTGGTGCCGGGCTCCCAGGGCGAGAGTTCCATTGCGGCAAGCGCCTGCAGTTCTTCGTCGACCGAGACAATTTCTGCACGTCCCTTGACTATTACGCTCCACGCAATTGTGCCGTCGGTGTTGAACCATCGGCTTCAAGCGCGATCGTTTGGCCGGCCAAGACCGCATCCAGTTTGGTACCGGGTCCTGTCCGAAAGATTACCGTTCCCTCATCAGGCATGTAGTTGATAGGGAAAATCTCCGGGCTGTCGCCGCTCACGACCGCAACCCTACCGACGGAGGAAGAACGAAGGTGCTTCCAGCACTCATGAACACTGAGCTCTTCGGTGTCCGGCCTCGACTCTGAATTCTAAGGATGCCTCGTCAGGGCCGGCATACTAAGGATGCCTCGTCAGGGCCGGCCGCGGTGTGCCGTGGGTTACCTGGCGGGGGTGGACATAAACCGGTGGCCTTATGCGTTGTGGGGTCGGATGCGCCGGCGCTGGTGATCACGCGGCTGAGGGAGGGTTGTAGAACAACTGGTTCGACGGTGCGGACGTTCCGCCCCCGCCTAAGACCATATGCACCGTGCATTTGGTGGTAACCATGGCGTCGGTGCGCCTGTCCGCCGGAAGGGGGGCGCGGGGGGTTGTGGCACCGCGCCGAAGGTGTGCTAACGCCTGCTACGCCAGTCAACCCGGGTGTCCTGCCGCTCCGATGCCCAGGGGCGTATTTGACGGCGTCCTAGGGGTGGCTGTTGAGGATGTAGTCCGTTGCGGCTGGTCCGGTCATCTGCAGGCCAGGGAATATGCTGGGCTTCCCATTTTTTTCCGGGCGAAGCCCGGCAATCCTGAGTGCGGTGCGGAAGGCGTGGTCGGGGACAGGGACTTTCCGGTTAAGGCAGCACCAGCTGACGTAGAGGCCGTAGAGCGCGTCGGCGTCTAGCCCTGAATCGATCGCCTCATCGTGAATGATGCAGTCTTGGAGAAACTGGCTGATCTGTGGAACGGTCAAGGTGTGCTCCCGAAATTGTCTACAAGACCCCGGGCCTGCTTCAGGCCTGGGTGCCGTAGATGAATTCTTTTGCGTGGTTGACGGCTTTTCTGAAGGCGTCGTTGCGGAGCGTGATCTGTTCGTCGCTGTCTGTTTTGCTTGGCTCGAGGTAGGCGGTGTGTCCGGGGTGCAGCACCCAGATGTCTCCGGACGGGGGTAGGTAGAAGACGCCGAAGGAGCGGTGCCGGGGGTCTCCGGTCCAGATGGGGACCACGGCGAGCGCCGCTCCGGTGTCGGCGTTGATCCATTGGGCCCGGGGCAGCGGCTGGAGGTGGACCTGGACCGCGGGGTCCAGGAACGGTGCTGTGCCTTTGCCCCAGCGTTGTTCAAACCGTTCGTGAAACGCCGGCATCAGGGGGTGTTCGTAGGGGTGCCAGGCGCTCATGGCAGGCTCCTTTCAGGCTCGGGCGGGGTGAGCGTTACGGGGAAATGCGTGCTTGATTCAATGCAGGATCCACCACAGGATCCGGTCATCGGGCCGGGGCGGTTCTTGGCCCGTGCTGCTGGGCGGTTCGGCAACGGTTGGAACAGATCCCATGAACCTGTGACCTGCTCTCCGGTGACCTGCTGTCTGGGGGCCGGTTTCGCGGGGGGTTTCCCAGTGCGCCGGGCCGATGATCAGGGCAGCGCCGGAGGGTCTTTGCGATGAACGGAAGAAAGGTCCTTGTGGTTGCCGCCAGGTCGGCAAGGCTTCGGGCGGGGGTCCCTGCCGTTGCCGGTCGTACTCGGCTCGCTTGACCGGGTCGCGCAGAAGGGCGTAGGCGTCCATGATGTCGCGCAGTTGTTGTGGGCCGGAGTCCGGCACTGCGGGCGCTGCTCCGGGGGTGCGGGTGTCGGGATGGTGGGCGCGCACCAGTGCCCGGTAGGCGTGGTTGATTTCACGGCCCGTGGCTGCCGGATCCAGGTGGAGGACCTTGTAGGGATCCGGGTTGTGTTCTTTCATGGTCCCGTTTCCTGCTGTCGTTTCTTGTCCAGGCCCGAGGCGCCGCCAGGGCAGCGGTCCTGAAGTGTGGGGATGGCCCCGGCCTGTGGGGCCGGGGACCATCGGTGCGGGAGGCATCGTCGGGGTGCACCTTTTCGGTGCGCAACTGGCGCGGTGGCGTGGCTGGTTTGCATCGCCGTTGTATTACTGGCGGCCGGTCCAATGCTCCCGGTCCTGCACGCCTGGCAGGTGCCCGGCGGGTTTTAGGCGTTGATTTCCTGACGCTGATTCTTGTCTGACGCGATTTCGATCCGGCGTGGTTTGGCTTTCTCGGCCACCGGGATCCGCAACGTCAGTACGCCGGCGTCGTAGCTGGCGGTCACGGCGTCGGTATCCAGGGCATCGCCGAGGATGAGCTGGCGGCTGAAGACGCCGCGGGGCCGTTCGGCGGCGATGAGCTCGGTCTTTTCACCGACAGGGTCCTTGCGCTCGGCCTTCACGGTCAGGACGTTGCGTTCGACGTCGATGTCCACCGAATCGACGGCGACTCCGGGCAGGTCGAGGGCGACGACGAATTCTTCCCCTTCCTGCCAGGCGTCCATGGGCATGGCGGCCGGCCGGGCTGTGGTGCCGAGAACCTGCTGGGCGAGCCTGTCGAACTCGCGGAAGGGGTCGGTACGCATCAGCATGGTCTTCCTCACTCCTTAGAGATTGTTCCTGTTGTTGTTCCTACCAGGCCATCTTCTGTTGTGGCTGGTATAGATTTTTTATAGCACTGGTGTGAAACTGAGGCAAGAAGGATTTTTCAGGGTTTCAAGGAGGGTCCGATGGAGGCAAACACCGGTAGGGCAACCGGGGTGTATGCCATTTCCGTGGCCGCCGAGCTGGTGGGGAAGGGGCAGCAGAACCTCCGGTTGTATGAGCGCAAAGGCCTGCTGGAACCCGGACGCACTGACGGGCAAACACGCCGCTACAGTGAACAGGACCTGGATACCCTGCGCCGGATCAGCGAGCTGCTCGAGGATGGTCTGAATCTGGCCGGCATCCGTATGGTCTTTGAACTTGAAGCCGTGAACCAGCGGCTGGAACGGGAATTGGCGGCGGCCCGGACCCGGCGCTGAGCGGCAGTGGCCCTGGCCGGGACGCAGGCTGCAGTCTTCCTGGCCCGATACGGGAACCCGCGTTGCACCTATCTACCCGGTTTTGGCGCGGCACCCAAGACCGAGTGCGCCGAAGTCACGTCAGGGGACCGCCTGGCGAATCTTGCGTTCGTGCCATCTGCGATATAGTCAGCACGCTTAGTAGTTGCTTGTGATCGCCCCTATTCAGCCGGGAGGCCTGATAGGGCGAGAGTTTCGCTGCCGATGATGCACGATGACGCCGCCGGATAAGACGGTTGGACAAAATAATAGGAGTACGAATGGAAATCTGGCCCGGATCGGCGTACCCCCTTGGCGCCACCTTCGACGGAACCGGAACCAACTTCGCCTTGTTCAGCGAGAGGGCTGAAAAAGTCGAGCTTTGCCTGTTTCAGGAGGACGGCTCCGAAACCAAAGTCGACGTCGTGGAAGTCGATGGTTATGTTTGGCACTGTTACCTGCCGCAGGTGCAGCCGGGCCAAAAGTACGGCTACCGGGTGCATGGTCCGTATGATCCTGCCGCCGGGCAGCGCTTCAATGCCGACAAGCTCCTCCTGGACCCTTACGCGAAGGCAGTGCACGGCCAGATCGACTGGGATCCCGCTCTGTTCTCCTACAACATGGGCGATCCGGACTCCCGCAACGACAAGGATTCCGCGCCCCACATGATGTTGGGCGTGGTCATCAACCCGTTCTTCGACTGGGACGGGGACCACCTCCCGCGGATCCCGTATCACCGGTCCGTGATTTACGAGGCGCACGTCAAAGGACTGACCCAACTCCACCCCGAGGTCCCGGAGGAACAGCGCGGCACCTACGCCGGCGTCGCACACCCGTCGGTCATCTCCCATCTGCAGAAGCTCGGCGTCACGGCCATCGAACTCATGCCCGTCCACCAGTTCGTCAATGATGGCACCCTCGAGGACAAGGGGCTGAACAATTACTGGGGTTACAACACGATCGGGTTCTTCGCTCCGCATAACAGCTACAGCTCCTCAGGGGATCAGGGCCAGCAGGTCCAGGATTTCAAGGCCATGGTCCGTTCCCTCCACCGCGCAGGCATCGAGGTCATTCTTGATGTCGTGTACAACCACACGGCCGAGGGCAACCACCTGGGACCCACGCTGTCCTTCAAGGGCATCGACAACTCCGCGTACTACCGTCTGATGGATGGCGACGAAAAGCACTATATGGATTACACCGGGATGGGGAACACGCTGAACGTGCGCAGTCCGCACTCCATGCAGCTGCTCATGGATTCCTTGCGGTACTGGGTTACCGAAATGCATGTGGATGGTTTCCGGTTCGATCTGGCGTCCACGTTGGCGCGCGAGTTCTATGACGTGGATAAGCTGTCGACCTTTTTCGAGCTCATCCAGCAGGATCCGGTGGTCTCGCAGGTCAAGCTGATCGCCGAGCCCTGGGACGTCGGTCCGGGCGGCTACCAGGTGGGCAACTTCCCGCCGCAGTGGACGGAATGGAACGGCAAGTACCGGGACACGGTCCGTGATTTTTGGCGGGGCGACCCCTCCACCCTGGGCGAGTTTGCCTCGCGGTTGACCGGATCGGCGGACCTCTACGAGCACTCGGGCCGGCGCCCGGTCGCTTCGATTAACTTCGTCACGGCCCATGACGGTTTCACCCTGGCCGATCTGGTGTCCTACAACGAGAAGCACAACGAGGCGAACGGCGAGGGCAACAACGACGGCGAATCCCACAACCGTTCCTGGAATTGCGGTGTCGAGGGGCCCACGGAGGATCCGAAGGTCCTGGGCCTGCGTGCCCGGCAGCAGCGGAACTTCATCGCCTCCACGCTCCTGTCCCAGGGTGTCCCCATGCTGTTGCACGGTGATGAGCTCGGCAGGACACAGCGGGGCAACAACAACGGCTACTGCCAGGACTCGGAACTGACCTGGATCAATTGGGACAGTGTGGACCAGCCCCTGGTCGAGTTCACGGCAGCCGTCAGCGCACTGCGTGCCAAGCACCCCACGTTCAGGCGCAGCCGCTTCTTCGACGGGCGCCCCGTCCTGCGGGGCGAGGGCGAGCGGCTCCCGGACATTGAATGGCTGGATCCGGATGGGAACACCATGCAGCCCGAGGACTGGGACAACGGCTTCGGCCGGTCCGTGGGCGTGTTCCTCAACGGGGATGGCATCCAAGGCCGGGACAACCAAGGCCGGCGCATCACGGACGTCAACTTCCTGCTCTATTTCAACGCCCACGACGACGAAGTCAAGTTCAGGCTACCTTCGGATGAATACGCACCCGCCTGGGATATCCTCATCGACACCGGGGGCGAGGGCGCCGACTCCGAGCCTGTCGAAGCAGACGGCACGGTCCCTCTCGCGGCGAAGTCGCTCGTGGTGCTTCGCGCGCACAGCGCCCCGGAGGAGGTAGCCGACCACTCGGTGGCAGCCTCCCTCGCAGCGTTGACGCAGACGGCGACCGCCGAAACCGCGGCGCTCACGTCACCTGCCGTTCCGGAGCCGAAGAAGACGAAGAAGCCGGCGGCCGGTCGGGCACGCAATCGGGGCGGGGCGGATTCGTGAGGACGCCTGCCTCCACGTACCGGCTGCAGATCAGGCAGGGGTTCACACTCTTTGATGCCGCCGAAACCGTGCCCTACCTGAAGTCGCTCGGGGTCGACTGAATCTATCTTTCACCCATCCTGAAGGCGGAGAGCGGCTCCGACCACGGTTACGATGTCACAGATCCTTCCGTCGTAAACCCGGAGCGCGGCGGGCAGGAGGGGCTTGCAGCCGTTTCGAAGGCCGCACACGCTGCTGGCATGGGTGTCCTGATCGATATCGTGCCCAACCATGTCGGCGTCGCCTCGCCGGTCCGGAATCCCTGGTGGTGGTCACTGCTCAAGGAGGGGCGCGACCGGGCGCTTGACTCGTTGTCCGCCGCTGGAATACGTACCGCGCTCCCTGGTCAACCGGGACACCCGCGGCTTCATCAAGATCGTCGCTGAGAAAGGGACGGGCAGGATCATGGGGGTCACCGCGGTGGGGACTGAAGCTGTGGACTTGGTGGCCGCGGGCGCCCTTATCATGGTGGCCGGTATGAGCGTGGAACAGGTCGCGAACCCTGTGGGTGCCGTACATGACCATGGCAGAATGCCCTGAAAATCGGGATAGCTTGAACGCCCCGGATAGTTGGACAAGGTATAGACGGCCGGGATGAAGGAGAACTCATGGACAGGGCACCGTCAGTGATCGTTTTCGACGTTAACGAAACGCTTTCGGACATGTCACAGATGGGGGACGTTTCGCAGAAGTCGGCGCCCCTGCCCACTTGGCGAAACTTTGGTTCGCCTCCCTGCTGCGCGACGGTCTCGCCGTCACCGCCGCCGGCGGCAATGTCACCTTTGCTGGCATCGGCGCAGAGGTCCTCCGCGGGCAGCTAGCCGATGCCGGCGTCGATACCGAACCGGACCGGGCCGCGGAGCACGTCATGGCAGGAATGGCGGACCTCGGCCTGCACCCTGGTGAGTCCCTGGATGATTTTCGCCTTCACTCCTGTGTCAAACAGGGATTCGCCCCGGGCCGCCCGGCACAAGGCGTCCAAAAGGTCCGTGCCACCGATTTCTTTCAAGACATATCTCGCTGCACCGGCAAGAACCGCACCCCGCAGGGCCTGTTCGTCATCGTAACTGGTCAGAATCAGTCAATTCAGCGAGGGATCGATGGAACGCACATCCCGGCACACTTCGATCCCGGTACGGTCCGGCAACCGGCCGTCCAGAATCGACACGTCCGGGCGCAACGCCGGGATGCGCCGGGTGGCTTGCTCCGCGGAGCCGGACATGCCGACCACTTCGAAGCCATCGCTTTCCAGAAGTTCGCGAAGTCCTCTTGGGACGAGCTCATGGTCGTCGAGGACGTACACGCTGATGGGGCCCGCGCCGGAGTTCCCTGGGCCGCTTTGTGCTGCTGCTCGATTCACGGTCCTCCTGTCCGGCAACCTGTGGCCGCGGTCGCGCAGGTCCGTCATGGTTTGTCCGGCCATCTCAGTGTTCACGACCGTCCGACGGCTCACAAGGGCCGAATGGCTTGGTACGTGGCAGCTCGGAGAAAATCGAGAGACTCGGCGTCCCGTTGGCCGAGATGACTTACCTAAACCCGTATTTAGCCCCGACAGGGGTCTGTTAGTTGTTGGCTGCGGCATAGAAGTTCAGGCTGGCGGAGAACACGATCCAGGAAATGTAGGGCAGCATCAGCAGTCCTGCTGTCGTGCTTATGGGGCCGAATAGGATGACGGTGGCTGTCACGGCCAGAAACAGTGCGACGATGAGGAGAAGGGCCAGCCATAGTGCGGCGTCGCCCCATACGGGGTACATGCCGAAAAAGGTCGGTGCCCACGCTAGATTGAGCGCCATTTGGATACCGTACGCCGTCATGGCTCCGCGGGTCTTGGCCGACCGTTGGCGCCAGACCAGCCACGGAGCTACCGCCATCGCCGTGTACAGCACCGTCCAGACCGACCCGAAAACCCAGCCCGGCGGTGCCCAGGGCGCTTTGGTGGCCGTTGCGTACCAGCCGGAGGCATTGTCAAGGATGGACATCGACCCCAGCAAAGAAACCGCGTAGGAGAGGACGAGGAATCCTAAGAGTGCCGTGACTTGACGAGCAAGACCCGTCCGGGCCGTCTTAACCGGCCGGCTCGTCTGTTGGGATTCAGCCGACACTTGGTCCACCTTGTTCGATCGAGGGTTGGACTTACAGTCTGGCAGTCTCCCGGCTTGAAGGGGTGGTCCATGAGCCGTGGGTGGTTGTTCCGCCGACTCCGGTGACCGCACCGTTCCAGACGACGGACCTTGGTCCAACCGTAATTGCCGTTGCCGGTTCTGAATCCGTCGTTGCTCAAACACTCCAGGCCTCCTCGAACACGCCTACACCAAGCTCGGGAGCAACAAACGCGTAGACACCCTGCGGCGCAAGGTCAAGAACACGGTGGAGAATTGCCAGGCAGATTCTCTGCTCGCGTAGGCCCGCTTCTCGAAGGGTGAGGCATCAGAAGAAGCGAGAAAGCGCGCAGTTTCCTCCACAACCCCATGAAGGATCCTGCCCGGTGCGCGCGAGCGCTTCGGCGCATGTGAACTGACTCACAAGGCTGCAACCTGGTCGCAACCCTCCCGCCCCTACGCTGAAGTCGAACACTCCATCGTCTGCTCGAAGCGGGGCAACGATGATTGTGTTTCGCCAGCAGGCCGCGACGGTCCGGGCGACGACGGCGACACGCCAGCGAACTCCTTGTGGCCAGCGGCTACTCAGTACGCAAGTCGACTTCTTCCGGCCCCAGCGCCAAATTTTCATGTTCCGCACCATCCAGCTTCAACGACGCAAGGATTTCGCCAATGACGACGACAATGCAAGCAGCCGTAGTAACCGAATTCGGAAAAGACCTCCAGATCCAGTCCCTTCCCATTCCCGTTCCCGGCCGTGGGGAAGCGCTGGTCAAGGTCTTGACCACCGGCGTCTGCCACACGGACCTGCACGCCGCGGAGGGGGACTGGCCCGTGAAGCCCTCACCGCCGTTCGTGCCTGGCCATGAAGGGGTGGGCGAGGTGGTGGCTCTCGGTGAAGGGGTCACCGACCTGGCCGTCGGGGACCTCGTGGGTAACGCCTGGCTCTGGTCCGCCTGTGGCGACTGCCAGTTCTGCCGGACCGGCTGGGAAACGCTGTGCGAAGCCCAGAAGAACGCCGGCTATAGTGTGGACGGCTCGTTCGGGGAGTACATGCTGGTGGACAGCCGGTTCGCCGCGAGGATTCCGGCAGGTTCGGATCCCGTGGAGGTTGCCCCGGTGCTCTGCGCGGGCGTCACCGTCTACAAAGGGTTGAAGATGACCGAGGCCAGGCCGGGCCAGTGGGTCACCATTTCCGGCATCGGCGGACTGGGGCACATCGCGGTCCAGTACGCGGTGGCAATGGGCCTGCGTGTCGCGGCCGTGGACATCGCCGACGACAAGCTTGCCCTGGCCAGGAAGCACGGCGCGGAACTCACGGTCAACGCGCTGCACGAGGATCCTGTGGAAGTCATCCAGCGCGAAACCGGAGGCTGTCACGGCGTCCTGGTCACGGCCGTGCATCCGTCGGCATTCGGGCAGGCGATCGGCATGGCCCGGCGCGGCGGGACCATCGTCTTCAACGGTCTTCCGCCGGGAGACTTCCCTGCACCGATTTTCGAGATTGTGCTCAAGGGCCTGACCGTCCGCGGCTCGATCGTGGGGACGCGGCAGGACCTGGAGGAAGCGCTGGACTTCTACGCGCAGGGCAAGATCCACCCGACCGTGTCCACGCGTGAGCTCTCCGAGGTCAACGCGGTCCTTGATGAGATGAAGCATGCCAAGATCGACGGCCGCGTGGTCATTAAGTACTGATCGAATTCAAGTGCCAGCGGCGGCGGTTTCCCCCATCCACATGGGGAATCGCCGCCGCAGGGAACTGATGGGAAGTGCTCGGCGAGGAAACGAAAAGTTCAAAGCAAGAATAGGCGGGCTAGCTCGTCCCGGCTACAAAACGGGGCCAGGACGGTTGCTGACGCTTCGCGAAGGATATCCGGCCTGCTTGTCGGGCGCTCCGGTCACCAATCGCGCGCATTCCAACAGAACCGTCTAGAGAGAACCAAGGAGTTTACCTATGTCCAATGCCCGAACCGAAGCCTCATACTGGGCACCCCATCACGGCGATGCCCTCGAAAACCTTCTCCACGAGAACCGGAAGTTCGCGCCCACCGCGGAATTCGCCGCCAACGCCGTGGTCGGCGCGGAAGTCTACGCGGAAGCGAA
>NZ_JAPFFT010000025.1 GCF_026241105.1 Arthrobacter rhizophilus
CGGCCCACCCCCGGAAGCCTGGATCAATCAACCAACCCAAACCAACGAACTGTCACAGACAGCTTGATAAATTCCGAGTTCCCGCGTCGCCAGACCATCCGCGCGTCGCCCGGCGTTTTGAGCGTCGAAGCCTTTACGCGTACACCTTCTCCAGGAACCCACCCCAGCCCTTGGCGGTCAGTTCGGTGTCGCCGTTGCCGCTGAAATCGTGCACGGTCATGCCCACGGGGGCGCCGAAGGAGTTGCGGCCGAAGAAGCGGTAGAGCGCGTCGGCCGTCCGCAGGCCCAGGAAGTGCTGGTTGGAGAAGTCAACTTCCCCGCTCAGCCGCCCAACGCCGTCGACGTCCACCTCAACAGCGGAACCCTGCGGAACGCCGTCGACGCCGAGCGCCTTCTTCAGCTGCACGAAGCCGTCGGAGGTCTGCGAGGCCGCCGGGCCCTGGATGTCCGTGAAGACCACGGGCTTGCCGTCGAAGAACTGCAGGTACTGGCCCAGGGTGTGCAAGTAGAACTCGGTGTGCTTGCTGGCGCCGTCGTACTGTTCTTCCCAATTGTCCGCGAAGATCCCGCTGTGGACATAGTGCAGTTTGGCCCGGCCGCCGTCGAGCGGTTCGAGTACGTGCTCCAGTTGGTTGAACCAGCCGTCCGGCCCGTCCATCCGGGTGACAAGGTGGCTGGGGTATTCGTCCACGGTTTTCACGGCCGGCCATTCATCGGTGGGGAACATCCATGCCGAGGTGTCCTGGGCGACAGCCTGCCAGACCCGTTCAGGAGTGCCGGGCAGTTCGGTGTCGGCCACGATTTCGAATTCACGGTTGTCAGTCATTGTCCTGTTCCTTTTCTGGAGAGTGCTGTGTGTTTGTTTTGAGTGCGGGATGAAGTACGACGACGAGGCGGTGCTTGCGTGCGCCGCTCACCGTTCCCCCCGAAGCAGCGGCTCCGCCGTCGTGGTACTTGTCCACGAGGCGGGTCACCGCGACGCCGAGCTCCTCGGCAAAAGCGGCGCGGTCCGAGGCCGAGCGGAAGGTGATTTCGCCGTCGATCGCGAAGCTCGCAAGCTTCTTCTTGGCCGCGGCGGCGCCCGCTATCAGCTTGCCCATCTCCTGGACCGTCCGGGCCGCGAGGGCCAGGAGCCAGAAAGCGGAAAAGCGATCCGAGAAGCGTCCGGGATCCGGCGCCACAGACGCGAGCGCCACTGGCGAGATCAGGTACGACGCCGCCGTCGCGCGCAAAACGCGTTCGGTGACGTTGCCCTTCTTCCGTTCCTCCACAAGCTCGACGAGCCCATGCCGCTCAAGGGCCTTGAGATGGTAGTTGACCTTCTGCCGGGGCAGGCCCACCTTGACCGCCAGCTGCGTGGCGGAACCGGGCTCGGCCAGCTCCTGCAGAATGCGGGTGCGGATCGGGTCCAGCGAAGCTTCCGCCGCGGCGGGGTCCTCGATCACTTCGATGTCCAACATGCTTCCATTGTGCTTACCGACAACTTTTATTGTCAAGAACTTTTTTTTCGTCGGATGCTCACGGGAGTTCCGCACTTAGCGGCCGCCGGTAGAATGGATCGGTGATGCAATCCCCCCTTCCAGTGCGCGACGGCGTCAACGCCACCCGTCTGCGCCTCCCGGACGGGGGGCCTTGGGACACCGCGATGGACTACATGATGCACCGCTGGGGCCACATCGATCCCCAAGGCATCGAGGACAGGTTCGACGCCGGTGAAATCGTCGGCGAGGGCGGCGCACCCCTTGACCGCCAGACTCCCCTCGAAGAACACACCTTCATTTGGTACTACCGCACCCTCCCGCCGGAGACTCGCATGCCGGTGGAGATCGACATCCTGCACCAAGACGAGCATCTCCTGGTGGTGGACAAGCCCCACTTCCTGCCCACCACCCCGGGCGGGACCTACATCCAGGAATCAGCGCTGGTCCGGCTCCGGAACCAACTGGACCTGCCAGACCTGATCCCGATGCACCGACTCGACCGCATGACCGCCGGTGTCCTGCTGCTCTCCACCAACCCGGAGACCCGCGGCAAGTACCAGGTGCTCTTCGAAAAACGGCAGGTGCAAAAGGAGTACGAGTGCGTCTCGGCGGCGGCACCCGCCGCAGGCTTTCCCGCCGTCGGGTTCCCCGCCGTCGTGCGCAACCGCATGACCAAATCCCGCAGCTACCTCCTCGCCGAAGTCGTCGACGGCGAACCTAACGCGGAAACCCGCATTGAGCTGCTGAGAACGTTCGACGGCGGCACTCACGACGCCGGCGTGGCTCGCCGAGCGCTCTACCGGCTTGAGCCCCACACCGGAAAGACCCACCAGCTTCGGGTGCACATGGCTTCGCTCGGACTGGGAATCGTGAACGACGCGTTTTACCCCGAGCTCCTGGACAAGGCCCCGGACGACTACTCCAAGCCCCTGCAGTTGCTCGCCCGCGGCATCCGCTTCGTGGACCCCATCAGCAAGCAAGCCGTGGAATACCGAAGCCGCCTCGAGTTAAGCGAAGACCGCCCGGCCTGACGCCACCCTCCCCCAACGCTCGCTCAGGTATGAGGGCCCAATCCCCAACGCTCGCTCACCTCTGGCGCCCTTTCCGCCAACGCTCGCTCACCTAAAATAAGGGACATGTCCATCTTGGGGTCATATCTGCAGAAGGGTTGACCGCACGGGCGGCCTATCTGCAGGAGGGTTGACCGCACGGGCGGAATATCTGCAGGAGCGTCCGGCCAAACACCCACATATGTGATCGAGGGTCGGCGTGGACACCCGGTGCGGCGCCGAAACCAAGGTGCGTTCCGCACCCAGAGCGAGCCCGGCGTATAAGCTCAATCTTGCCGGCCCGGCAACCGCTGGCGGTGTTCGATCTCGCGAAAAGGAACCACATGGCCCACGCTGAAAACGAAGTCTCGATCAACCGCCCCGCAAACGACGTCTACGCCTTCTTGGCGGACGGGCTGAACAACAAGCTCTGGCGTCCGGCCGTCAAGACTGTTGCCCTGGCGAGCGGCGAAGCAGGCGCAAAGGGTGCCGTGTACTCCCAGACCTTGGCAGGCCCCGGCGGCCGTTCGATCGATGGCGATTACGAAATCGTCACAGCCCAGCCCGGCAAGCGCCTCGATTTCCAAGTGATTGCCGGACCAGCCCGCCCGACTGGATCCTTCACCTTGGACGAAACCAACGGCCGCACCACGGTGCGCTTTGCCTTGGATCTTCAGCCCAAGGGCTTCATGAAACTCATGGGATCCATGATCACCAAGACCATGGAATCGGAAGTCGGACAGCTTGGACAGCTGAAGACTGTTCTTGAAGAGGGCCCCGCCTGACGCCCCGCCAACGCACATGCGGGGCCCAAAGTGAATAAGCAACGCGTGACTATGCCCCCGGCATCATGCCGAGCTGAACCATCATTCCGGCGACATCGGGGTGGGCACTGAACGAGGTGATCTTGCCGTCCCGGACTGAAACAAAGTAGGTCCCGGTGCCCTTGACGCTCTTTCCTGTTGCAGGCACTTCCATGCCTCCAACCACGAAGGGGCCGGTGTTTGTGCCTGTGAATTCTATTTCGCCGGCTACAGCGTCCTCGCTCACCACTCTATTGGTGCTTCGGACATGCATATCGGGAAACGCGGTGAACCATGTCTCCATGTATTGCCGCACTTGGTCCGTCGAATGTAGGGCCTCGGGCAGCGAAACGTCGGACAGCGTGAAATCATCCGCGAACATGCCAGCGAAGTCGTCGGCTTTGTGCTGGTCCCAGGCCGCTAAACCCTGTTCGTCCAGCTGCCGAACTTCTTCGATCAACATCACGCACCTCCCTAAACTCGGCCCCGGCAGGGAGAGCCGGGACTCTGTTTTTTGATCTTAGGACGGGCGCGTGACAGCGACAATGAGCTGCAGAAACCATTGGTCCCCGACGGCAGTCAGGGCCCAAACACGCTCCGAAACACTTCGGCAGTCTCGGCGCTGAACAGCACAAATTCCACGAGTTCCAACCCACTGGAGCTTTCGGCACCAACCCGGCCGACGGCGTCGAGCGCCACAGTGGCGACCTCCTCCGCGTCCCAGCCGTAGACTCCCGCGCTGATCGCGGGGAAGGCAACGGAACGCGCTCCGAGGGACACCGCCACTCCCAGGCTCTCGCGGAAACACGACGCCAAAAGTTCCGGATCGTTCTGGCCGGCGTGCCGGTTGGGGCCAACGGTGTGGATCACCCATCGGGCAGGCAATTTGAAGCCGGGAGTGGCCACGGCCTGGCCCACCGGCAGGCCATGCGGGTACCGCTCGCGCACCTCCATGCATGCCGCGAGGAGCTCCCGGCCGGCGGCGCGGTGGATGGCGCCGTCGACCCCGCCGCCGCCCATCAAAGACGAGTTGGCCGCGTTGACGATCGCGTCGACGTCGCGCGTGGTGATGTCACCTTGCAGGATCTCGAGCCGCATGGCGCCAGTCTTCCACGGCACTCAGGCGAATGCACCAAAGTGGGGTAATTTGAGGCCATGGACATGACCACCGCTGAAGGCTGGGGAGCTGCGATCTATTTCTGGATCATCCCCATGGTGGTGGGCAATGCGATCTTGCCACCCATACCCTCCGGAATGCTCGTGATCACCGGTGGCGCGCTGGCCGCTGAGGGCCGGGTGAACCCGTGGCTGTTGGGTTTGTTGGCCGCCGGCGCGTCCTGGCTGGGCGACATCCTCGTTTTCCAACTCTTCAAGCGCCGGCTGGGACATGTCCTGGACCGCTGGGTTTGGGGCCGCAAGGTCCACCGCGGCATCCATCAGGCCATCGCCAAGGCCGGCCGCTCCTCCACTTACGGCGCGATCATCGGCGGCCGGTTCATACTGGGAGGGCGGCTCGCGGCGTCGGCAGCCGCGGGAATCGCCGAGGTTTCCTCGCGCGGGTTCAGCCTCTGCGCCGGCTTGGGCGGGCTGTTGTGGGCGGCGTGGCAGACCGGACTGGGTTACTTTGCGGGCTCGACGACGAAGCTTCCGTTCTGGGCAAGCTCCCTGATCGGCGTCGGCGTGGGACTGCTGATCGGCATCGTCGTTGGCGTGATCGTCACGCGCAAACGGGGCGACCGCTCACCGGTGGACGAGCCGGGCGAGCCGCCGCACCTTTAGGCGCTGCCGCCGTCGGACTCAGATCGGCGACCATTTCCCCCGCTTGCGGCGCAGCACGGATAGGTTCCCTGTGAGCGCTACGCGTTCGACGGCGTCGCGCATCATGGCTGCCGACGTGCGGGCCTCGCCGTTCTCACCCGGATAGTCGCGCGGCTCCACGAGGAAGCGAAGGCTGATCTGGGCGACGCCACCAACAATGTCCAGCTGATTGGATTCGACATGGTGCCGCGTTTCCAAGGCCTCGAGCGCAGCGGCCATCACCGACTCCGGCGGATTGCCTAGCTTGAGCCCGGTGATCTTCAACTTGGTCTGGAACGAAGGCATCCCTCAACCCTAAACGCTCACTCACGTGTGGCGCCCCCGCCGGAAACGCTCGCTCACTTGGTGTTAGCGAGCGTCGCGGGAAACACCCACAAAAGTGAGCGAGGGTCCCAAGGAACCAACCCTCGCTCACATATGAGCCTTTCCAGACCAACGCTCTTCGATGTGAGCCCACCTCCAGATGCCCAACGCGAGAATCCACGTCACGATGAACAGCCCCACGATCAGGTATCCGACGGCGTTGAGGTCCAGTCCGCCGACCGCGGCCAGCGGGCCGGTGCTGATCCCGGTCCTCTTGACGAGGATCGAAACGAGCTCGACGGAACCGATGCCCAGCGCCACGGCGACGGACAGTCCTGTGATCACGATGTTGTAATAGGCCCTGCGGACAGGCCTGGACAACGCCCATCCGTAGGCGAAATTCATGAAGACGCCGTCAATGGAGTCCAACAAGCTCATTCCAGCGGCAAACAGCACCGGCAGCGTCAGGATCGCGTACCAAGGAAGAGTGGAGGCCGCCGCCCCACCCGCAAGAATCAGCAGGCTCACTTCCGTAGCGGTATCGAATCCGAGGCCGAACAGCAATCCCACGACGTAGACCTGCCAAGGCCGGCTGATCAGGCGCGTGACCCTGCGGTACACCCTGTTCAAAAGTCCGCCGTTGGCTGACAACGCCTGGTCAAGCTCGACGGCGGTGTACTCACCTCGCCGCATGCGGCGGACAGTCTTGACGATGCCCAGGAGCACTCCGAGGTTCAAGATGCCGATGGCGTAAAGGAATATCCCCGAGACAGTTGTGCCGAACAACCCGAAGAAAGAGTGGAGTTCCGTGCCGGCCGTGCTCGTGTTGTCCGCAAGGTTTCGGATGCCCGCGGCAAGCAAGGCACACATGCCGAAGACAATGCTGGAGTGTCCCAAGGAAAACCAGAATCCCACGGACATCCGCCGCCGGCCATCGTTGCAGAGTTTCCGGGTGATGTTGTCGATCGCGGCAATGTGGTCCGCGTCGAAGGCATGGCGCAGGCCGAGGGTGTATGCGGCCACGCCGAGGCCTACGCCGAAAGCCCCTGCAGGAACACCGTGGACGCTTCCTGATGCAGTCACCGCGACGAGCATGCCCCAGCCCACCGCATGCAGGAACGCGACAAACACGGCCATGCCACCGATCGACGCCCGCTCGGGTCGCGTGAGGCCGCGGTGGAAGCCGCTCATCCTGGCTGGTCGCGTAGCTGCCGTTTGCTTCATGGTTCGAGCCTCGGGTCCCACATGCGATGCAGAGCGATTGAATGGCCTGCCCTAGCTAGCGGAAGTATACGCCGGAGTCAAGTTGAGTGGTTGCGCTTTGTCCGGAGCAAGCCTATCTTGGCAACAAGGAGTGCCAGCATGCACGAACTCTCAATCACGCAGAGCCTTGTTTATGCCGTTCTGGAATGTACCGGAGAACGGCCGGTCACCGGCGTGAATCTTCGAATTGGACCGCTTTCCGGCGTGCTACCTGACGCCATGCGTTTTTGCTTCGACATAGTTTCCGCAGGCACCTCGCTCGCCGGAGCACAACTGAAGATCGATGAACCAAAAGGCCAGGCTCGATGCAGGAGCTGCGGCACGGAATTTGAACTAGAGGACCTAATCCTGCTGTGTCCCTGCGGAAGCGCCGACGTCGAAGTGCTCAGCGGCCGCGAACTCATGGTGATGTCTGTGGAGGTGGCTTGAGGTATGTGTACTACATGCGGATGTGGCGACGAGACTAACACCAGGGTCTCCACCCTGGATGGGACTCAACCCATCTTGGAGCACCAACACCCGCATGAGCACGAGCACCCGCACCCCCACGAACACCCCCACACCCACGAGCACCCCCACACCCACGAGCACCAGCCGGTAACCATCACGCTTGAGCAAAACCTGCTCGCCAAGAACGATCTGCTCGCAGCGAGGAACCGCGGCTGGTTGGCGGGACGCGGAATCCGGGCGCTGAATGTCATGAGTTCCCCGGGCGCCGGCAAGACCACCCTCCTGGTCCGGACGCTGACGGACCTCGGCGGGCAACTCCAGGCCGGCGTCATTGAGGGGGATCAGGAAACGTCCTTGGACGCAGACCGGATCCGGGCCGTAGGCCGCCCGGTCATCCAGATCAATACAGGAGCCGGCTGCCACCTCGACGCCGATATGCTCCAGCGCGGCCTTGACGCCCTGGATCCTCAGCCCGGTTCCACGGTTTTCGTTGAGAACGTAGGCAACTTGGTGTGCCCTGCGCTCTTTGACCTCGGCGAAACGGCCAAGGTCGTCATCATTTCAGTGACGGAAGGCGATGATAAACCGCAGAAATACCCGCACATGTTCATGGCAGCGGATCTGGTGATCGTCAACAAATCGGACCTGCTCCCCTATGTTGACTTCGACGTCGACGATTGCCTGCGGCAGATCCGGCAGATCAACCCGCGTGCCGATTTCCTGGTCCTCTCCGCCACCACCGGTGACGGCCTCGCCGCTTGGTATGACTGGCTAGACGGCTCAACATCCCGGTCAGATTCCTTGACTGAATCTCTATCAGACGCACATTGAGCCCGATTCGGGCCGCTGAAAGAGGCAACGATGCCTACTGAAACTTCCCTCAAGGCCGAAGAAGCCCTTATTCACGTGCTGTGGATCAACGCCGGACTCAGTTGCGACGGCGATTCGGTCGCCTTGACGGCGGCCACGCAACCAAGCGTCGAGGAGATCGCGCTCGGCGCCCTGCCCGGCCTGCCACGCATTGCCATGCATTGGCCCTTGATCGACTTCGAATGTGGCCCCCAGGAGGGAGCCGACGACTTCCTGGAGTGGTTCCGGAAAGCTGACCGCGGTGAGCTGGAGCCGTTTGTCCTGGTGGTTGAGGGGTCCATCCCCAATGAAAAACTGCACGACGACGGCGGCTACTGGTGCGGGTTCGGAAACGACGTCAATACTGGCCAGCCGATCACTACAAGCGAGTGGTTGGACCGCCTCGCGCCGAAGGCCACCGCGATCATCGCCGCAGGAACATGCGCAACGTACGGCGGCATCCATGCCATGGCGGGAAACCCAACGGGCGCCATGGGGGTCCCTGACTACCTGGGCTACGACTGGAAGTCCAAGGCCGGAATCCCGATCGTTTGCGTCCCGGGTTGCCCCATCCAACCGGACAACCTTTCCGAGACCATCACCTACTTGCTGTACCAGGCCACTGGACAAGCTCCCATGATTCCTCTGGATGACGCACTGCGGCCAACCTGGTTGTTCGGCAGGACAGTCCACGAAGGCTGCGACCGGGCCGGCTACTACGAACAGGGCGACTTCGCCACCGAGTACGGCTCCCCCAAGTGCATCGTCAAGCTGGGGTGCTGGGGTCCCGTGGTGAAGTGCAACGTGCCCAAGCGTGGCTGGATGAACGGCATCGGCGGCTGCCCGAACGTCGGTGGCATCTGCATCGGCTGCACCATGCCGGGCTTCCCGGACAAGTTCATGCCGTTCATGGACGAGCCTCCCGGCGGCAAGCTCTCCACCAACTCGATCAAGCCCTACGGATCCGCTATCCGCGCCCTTCGGCATATCACCACCCACACCCTGGACCAGGAGCCGAAGTGGCGCCGGCCCGGACGCGAGCTCCTCACTGGCGCGAAGCGCACTTGGTAACCACCTCCTCTTCCAGACAGGCGAAGCACAATGACCTCCACTATTCCAATGAATTCCGGGAGCGAAACGGGCAACAACAACCTGGTGGAGATGAACTGGGACCCGATTACCAGGATCGTCGGCAGCCTCGGCATCTACACCAAAATCGATTTCGCGAACAACCAGGTTGTGGAATGCAAGAGCACCTCCTCAATCTTCCGGGGCTACTCCATCTTCATGAAGGGTAAGGACCCGCGGGACGCCCACTTCATCACCAGCCGAATCTGCGGGATCTGCGGCGATAACCACGCAACCTGTTCCTGTTACGCACAAAACATGGCCTATGGCGTGAAACCACCGAACCTAGGTGAGTGGATAGTGAACCTCGGCGAGGCCGCCGAGTACATGTTCGACCACAACATCTTCCAAGAGAACCTTGTCGGCGTGGACTACTGCGAAAAGATGGTGTCCGAAACCAACCCCGGCGTCCTGGTCAAGGCTGAGAACACCCGCGCGCCGCACGAAGCTGAGCACGGCTACCGCACCATCGCGGACATCATGCGGTCCCTCAACCCGTTCACCGGAGAGTTCTACCGCGAGGCACTGCAGGTCAGCCGCGCCACCCGCGAGATGTTCTGCCTCATGGAAGGCCGCCACGTCCACCCTTCAACGCTCTACCCGGGCGGCGTGGGAACGGTTGCCACCATCCAGCTGATGACGGACTACATCACGCGGCTCATGCGGTACGTGGAGTTCATGAAAAAGGTCGTCCCCATGCATGACGATCTGTTCGATTTCTTCTACGAAGCACTCCCCGGTTACGAACAAGTTGGCCTGCGCCGCACCCTCCTTGGCTGCTGGGGCTCACTCCAGGACCCGGACTACTGCAATTTCGAGTACAAGGAC
This sequence comes from Arthrobacter rhizophilus, assembly GCF_026241105.1. Lineage (GTDB taxonomy): Bacteria > Actinomycetota > Actinomycetes > Actinomycetales > Micrococcaceae > Arthrobacter. The sequence continues at coordinate 9,973 of NZ_JAPFFT010000025.1, forward strand.
ATGACCCAGTGGGGCCGGAAGATGTTCGTCACCCCCGGAGTCGTCGTTGATGGCAAGTTGGTCACCACAGACCTGGTGCGCATCAACCTTGGCATCCGGATCATGCTCGGTTCCTCGTATTACGAGGACTGGGAAGACCAGGAAATGTTCGTCACGCATGATCCCTTGGGCAACCCGGTGGACCGCCGGCACCCGTGGAACCAGCACACCAACCCAAGGCCGCAAAAGCGGGATCTCTCGGAGAAGTACAGCTGGGTCATGTCTCCGCGGTGGTTCGACGGCCAGGACAACCTGGCGCTCGACACGGGCGGCGGACCGCTCGCCCGCCTCTGGGCAACCGCACTGGCCGGACTGGTTGATATCGGCTACATCAAATCCACCGGAAAGAGCGTGCAAATCAACCTGCCGAAGACGGCCTTGAAGGGCCCCGTATCCTTCGAGTGGAACATCCCGCAGTGGAGCAACACGATCGAGCGCAACCGCGCCCGCACCTATTTCCAGGCCTATGCCGCCGCGGCCGCCCTGCACTTCGCAGAAAAGGCGTTGGAGGAGATCCGCGCAGGCCGGACCAAGACCTGGGAAACCTTTACGGTCCCGGACGAAGCCATCAGCTGCGGCTTCACCGAGGCGGTGCGGGGTGTCCTGTCCCACCACATGGTGATCCGCGACGGCAAGATCGCCAACTACCACCCGTATCCCCCGACTCCCTGGAACGCCAGCCCCACGGACTCCTCCGGAACCGCCGGACCTTACGAGGACGCCGTGCAAGGGCAACCGATCTTCGAGGAGAACGATCGGGAGCACTTCAAAGGCATCGACATCATGCGCACGGTTCGCAGCTTCGATCCCTGCCTTCCTTGCGGCGTCCACATGTATTTGGGCAACGGCCAGACCCTGGACAAGCTGCACTCCCCCACCCAGACCCTGACCGGAGAGTAAGAACGCCATGCACGGCGGGGACCGGGCGCAGCAGGCGGGCGACAGAATCAGTACCCTCCTCGATGCCCTCGGCGCCGGCGGAGCTGTTGCCCGCGGACGCGCCGAGGACCTCGTGCGGGAGGTGACTGACCTCTACGGCGCCGGACTCGAGCGGATCCTGGAAATCCTCGATGACCAGGGAAAGCTCGACGACGACACCCTGGGCGTGCTGGCCGCGGACGAGCTCGTGTCCGGCCTCCTGATCATTCACGGGCTGCATCCGCAGAATCTGGAACAACGGGTGGCCGCCGCGCTCGACAGCGTCAGGCCGTACCTCGGTTCGCATGGCGGCGACGTGGAGTTGTTGGACATCAGCGCCGCAGGCGTCGTGCGGCTGAAGCTGCTCGGCACTTGCCAAGGCTGCCCGTCGTCGTCGGTCACGCTCAAGTACGCCGTCGAGGAGGCGATCGAAACCGCAGCCCCTGAAGTGACTTCGATCGAAGTCGTCGAAGAGGAAAAGCACGCCGCTACGCCGGCGCTTATCCCGGTGGAGGCGCTTATGGTGCGGGTCGCCGATCACGGGCCTGCCGCCGTCGGGCACGGGTCCCGCGGGCTTTCCGGATCGTGGGAGCCGGTGCCCGAGATCGCGGGCCTTGAACCTGGCGAGGTTGCGGGCTTCCTGATAGGCGATTACGCGGTGCTGGCCTGCCGGACCGGCCAAGATGTGTACGCCTACCGGGACTATTGCCCGCGCTGCATGGGCCCCATGAAAGGGGCGGCCCTCCAGCGGGCCCTCGCGGCACCCACCGGCGGAGGCCTGCTGCGTTGTCCCACCTGCCGCGGCCACTACGACGTTCGTCGGGCCGGCGCCTGCCTTGAAGACAAGGCCCTGCACCTGGATCCCCTGCCGCTGTTGGTCCGCGACGGAGTGATGTCAGTGGCCGTCCCGGCGACTTCCGGGCAGGGAGGCTGACGTGGCAGGCACGAACGCGAATGGCTTGCCGGTCGCCCTGCTGCGGAGGATCGCCTCCGTCAGGCCAGCTCCTATTGCCGGCGAGCGCTGCGAGATGTGCGGCGAACCCATCCCCGAAGAGCATCAACATGTGGTGGACATTGAGAGCCATGCCATGATGTGCACCTGCCGGCCCTGCTATCTCCTGTTCACCGACAGCACCGCCCACTTGCGTTACCGCTCCGTTCCGGACAGGTACCTCTCCTTCCCGGACTTCGAGTTGGGTCCGGGCCAATGGGATGAGTTGGAGATTCCTGTGGGATTGGCGTTCTTCTTCCGGAGTTCCACGCTTGACCGGACGGTCGCCTTCTATCCAGGTCCCGCTGGCGCTACGGAATCCGAGCTTCCCCTCGACGCTTGGGACGCGGTGCTGGCCCGCAATCCCGCGCTTTCCGCGGCTGCTCCGGACACCGAGGCCCTCCTGATCCGCGGCCCCGGCCCCGATCGACCGGAGGCCGACTGCCATTTGGTCCCCGTGGACGCCTGCTACGAACTGGTCGGGCACCTGCGGCGCGTCTGGCGAGGGTTCGACGGCGGACAGGAGGCCCGCGAGCAACTCGCCGAATTCTTCGAGCGGATCGGCAGGCGAAGCAAGCCCCTTCGCGAGGGCAACCGGGGGCACGAAAGCAGCCGCATGTCCGTCCCGGGAGGCCCGCAATGACGGGTCTCAATTTCACAGTGCTTGACCTTCAGCCCGAGCCCTACGCCGCCGCCCCGCAATTGACGGCCCGGTTGCGGGTGACCGAGTCCACGGGGGCCGTAGTGCATGCCATCGCGCTGCGCTGCCAGGTGCGCATCCTCCCCCAGCGCCGCGGCTACGCGCCGGAAGAGGAACCTGGCCTGCTTGACCTGTTCGGCGAGCGCGGCCGGTGGCCCACCACCCTGAAGTCTTTCCTCTGGCTTCAGTGCAGCACCCTTGTGCAGGGATTCACCGGTGCCGCCGACGTCGACCTCGCGCTGCCATGCACCTTTGACTTCGATGTGGCGGCCTCAAAGTACCTCCACGCACTACGCGACGGCGAGATCCCGCTCGAGTTTCTGTTCTCGGGCACCGTGTTCACCAAAGGCCTGACGGGATTCGGAGTGGAGCAGGTGCCGTGGGACCTTGAGGCGTCTTATCGTTTACCGGTCGCTGCGTGGCACCAGTTGATGGACCTGTATTTCCCTAACACGGGGTGGATCCGCCTGGACCGGGAGGTGCTGGCGGCCCTGTCGCAGTACAAATCGGCGCGGGGCTTGACCTCGTGGGACGCGACGGTGGAAGCGTTGCTTTCCGGCAACGCTGCGGTGGCGGGAGAGCCCCTGCCATGAATATGAGCTTGAGCCTTGCGCGCGCCGTCGCGGACGCCGTCCTCTACGAGGGCTACCTTTTGTACCCCTACCGCGCATCCTCGCAGAAGAACCAGTCGCGCTGGCAGTTCGGGATCCTGGGGCCGCCGGGGGCCGCTTTGGCCGGGGCGGGCGAAGAGCCGGACATGTTCGCCGACTGCCTCCTCAGCCCGGGCCCGCACGCCGAATTGGAGGTCCACCTCCGCTTCCTACAGCTCCAGACCCGCACGGCGGAAAAAGCGGACGACGGCGGAGGGTTCAGTCCCGTGGACGAGCTCACCATCGGGGCCAAGCGTTGGCTGAGTTGGGATGAGGCGATTGAGCAGGAAGTCACTCTTGGGCCGTTTTCCGTGGCTGGGCTGATCGGCGAGGATGGGCCCTTGGCTCTACCCATCGAGATAGCAGCGGGCATCGACGTCGAGGACCTGGACGCTTCCGGCTTGGACGGCGTGGTGCCGCTGCCCGGCCGCCTGGTGCGCCGCCGTCGTGCGCTCCAGGGGGAAGTGCGGCTGGAGGCCTCCGACGCAGGAAGGGGGCTTGTGCGTTTGCGGGTGGCCGCGTCGAACACCGCTGCGCTGCCGGAGCCGATAGGCAAACAAGATGCCATCGCCGTCTCGTTCATCGGAACCCACCTGCTGTTGAGCGCTCATGATGCCGATTTCGTTTCGCTGCTTGAGCCACCGGAAGGGGCCCTTCAGGCTGCGCAATCGTGTGCCCAGCACCGTTGCTGGCCCGTGCTTGCGGGTCCGGAAGGCCAACGTGATGTACTGCTGGTCTCACCGATCATCCTGTACGACCACCCCGCAGTGGCCCCGGAAAGTTCGGTGGCCTTGTACGACTCCACGGAGATCGACGAAATCCTCACACTGCGCGTGTTGACGCTCACCGAAGAGGAGAAGGCCGAAGCCCGCGCCACGGACCCGCGCGCGGCGGCGATCATCGACCGTTGCGAAGCGATGTCCCCGGAAGAGTTGCAGCAGCTCCATGGAATCCTGCGCAATCCCCATTCCCTGGCCGAACCGTCGCTCGCGGAACCGTCCTTTGACGAGCCTCTCTTTGATTGGCCGGCGGTCCAGACTCCGGAGGGCGCCCTTACCCCGGATCCCGCCGAGGACCTCCCGTGGTGGGAGCCCGAGGCGGAGGCAAGAGTCCAGCCGGAAGCGGACGCCGTCGTGATCAATGGTGTTCCGGTGGCGCGCGGCAGCCGGGTGAGGGTCACTCCCCGAAGGCGGGCCGACGCGCAAGACCTGTTCTTCGCCGGCCAAACCGGCAGGGTCACCAGCGTGCATTTCGACGTCGACGGCAGCACCCACGTTGGTTTGGTGCTTGAGCAGGACCCTGCAGCGGATCTCCATGAAGGCTACGGCAGGTCCTTCTACTACGCGCCCGATGAGCTTGAACCGCTGGAGGCGCTGGAACCGCTTGGTCCGCTGCCGCCCGGCGGCGACCCCGAAACGCAGGAGGGAAAGGAAGGCCCGTGATGAGGGTTATAGGAATTGCCGCCGTCTGGCTGCTGGCCGCTGTGGGTCTTGGGGCGGTCTATGTGGGACTTCGTTCGATCCCGGACATCCAGCGTTACATGAAGGTGCGCCGGATGTGAACTCCGTGCCTTCTGGAGCGCCCGCCGTGTCTGCTCGGCAGGCGGCAGCCCGGGTCTTGGTGGCAGGCGTGGGCAATATTTTCCTGCGCGACGACGGGTTCGGGCCGGAGGTGGCACGGCGGCTTGCGTCCGAGTCCGATCTATTGACGGCCGATGTCCGCGTGGTGGACTACGGCATCCGCGGTATGCATTTGGCCTACGACTTGCTCGATGGCGTGGAGGTCCTGGTCCTCGTGGACGCGGTGCCTTGTGAGCCTGAGCCGTCTTTGGAAAATGGGGAGCAGGCGCGTTGCGCGGCGGGAAGCATTCGCGTTATGCAAATCCGCTCTGAAGATCTTGACGGGCGCGCGGCTTTGGACCCTCACGGTATGAACCCCGCAGCCGTGCTTGGGCGGCTTCGCATCCTCGGCGGCGAACTGCCCACAACCTACGTCGTGGGCTGCGTGCCCGCGGATGTGAGCGAGGGAATCGGATTGTCGGACCCTGTGTCGGCCGCCGTGCCCGGGGCCGTTTCCGCGGTCGTATCCCTCCTCGCCCGCCACACACCCGTCAACCCATCCGTAACCGCTTAAGGGAGTACCGCCATGTGCCTTGGAATACCTGGTCAGGTCATCGAGCTTGTTGAGGGCTACGGCAACCAGCTCGCCCTTGTGGACGTTGCAGGGGTCCAGCGGAAGATCAACATCGGGCTCCTGGACGACGGTCCGCTGGAGCCCGGTACCTGGGTTCTCATCCACATGGGATTTGCCCTGGAACGGGTGGATGCTGAAGGCGCGGAACTCGCCCTCAGCGGCCTGGAGTTGATGGGCCAGCCACGGGAGCCGCAAGCGGGAGCCAGCCAGGCCGCCGTCGAGGGCTGACCGCCGTCATGGCTCGATGGACGGACCAGTTCCAAGCACCTCCTGCGTCACTTTCGCCAGTACTTGGGGTTCGGCAGCAACCTCAAGCTCACCCTTGGCCAGAGTCAGCCTCAGCACGCTCCAGCCCGGAAACAGATGGCGGTGGTGAGTGCGATCAGCTAGCTCTGGCTGTTGAGTGAGTTCCACGACGTCGAGCGTTTTGGGCCTGCCCAGCGGAACGTCGGTGCCGTCCATGGTCTCCTGGAAAACAATCTTTCCCGGACCGCAGCGGGCAATGCCACCTGCCCACAGGTCTCCCAACGATCCGGGTGCCGAACCCGGATAGCGTATATGCACGATGCTGATCCCTTGTTCGTCCAGTGCACTCTTCCTTTTCATTTGCGCGCGCATAAGGAGGAACCACACCGCAGCCCACCACCCGATATTAAATACGACCATGAAGAGTGCGCGAGGCCAGGGAACCCCCGTGGCCAAAGAGACAAGGAAGACCACCACGGCAGTGACGGCAAGGAACCAGGGTAAGAGAAGCTTCCTGTGGAGCCAGATCCAGTCCCTCGGGCTTGCGGAAGTCAAGGCCCTGACCTCGATTGACCCGTTCGGGCCCTCAGGAGCACCCATACGATGACTGAAAAGACTAGGGCCATGAGCCCGACTGGAATCAGGGCGGCCGACCAGTCCATTAGTCCGGTGAGGGCTGAGATTGCCGCACCTCCAGCGACGATGACGATACCCGCAACTAAGAGGGAAACCCCGATCCGTTTCCAGGTTTTCGCATCACGTTCGCTGAGTGACGCGGTCCTGAGGTTCGCCGCGGACGCCGGTTCGAATAGTTGGGACAATCCCATGCCAAGAAACATGCTGTAGAGGGTGGGAGTCGGACTCCGTCGCGGGCTGGCGATGCTGAGAATCAGGAGCACCAACCCCGTTCCGCCTAGGACAACGGAACTCGCGTACTTCCATCGACGGCGCGTCAACATCAGACGGTCTCGCCTGCTCCGACCGATCAAAATGACCACTCCGGTTGCCCCGAGAAACACGTGGGCGACGGCAACCAAGATTCGCGTGAGCGGGTCGACGGCCGGTCCAACCACCAGCCAAATCAGCGACGCCACGGCGATCCCGATGATCGTCACGCTGGCCGCGACTCTGACTATTGGCTGCCATCTTTGATCGCCAGCGGCAGCGTCAGGCCCGATTGAGTTCCGCATCTAGTGTTCTAGCGCGATCGCGGCGCCACGGTGTTCAACGCCCGTGTTGGCGATCTTGAGATGGCGCGCCGTGAAGTGCTTCAGCTGCTGGAGTTGATGCGGAGTGAGCCGGTCACACACCCAGTCCCAGTGCAACGAGACGGTGTCGCCAACGCTCAATCCGGCGATGAATCCGGTCCCATTCACGGCAAATTTGGCCGACTCCACCGCGGGTTCACCGACGCCTAGCGCCACTCCGTCCCACACAAGGGGCCTCGAACTGACCACGGCCTCGTCGCCGGTGATGGCCAAGACCTCACCCCACCGGATCCGGCACCGGTCAAGCACATTCAAAGCGGTTGCGTACCGTCGCTCGTCACGGAGCAGGCCCAGCCAAGGATAGATCTCAAAGACATGGAAGCTGTGGTGCGGCACTCCGCCTGCCAGTACGCCTTCAACCAAATGCGGGAACTGCAGGCCAGTGCGGGCCCGGAACCGATTTTCCATCGAGTTCCCGATGTTTGTGATGCCCACGGAATCCAACAGGCTGTTGCCCACCCAATAGGCCTCCACTACGCGGGCATCGAGCGGATCCGCTATCCCGGTGGAACCCGCGATGAGTTCAAGGTACGGCCACGCCCCCGCGAAGCCTTTGGCGAGTTGCCGTAGCCCTTGATCAGTGACGCCGGATTGGCCGTAGTGAAGCAGCGCATCACTGTCCGGAGGCCCGCAGCTGCCCCGGGCATTCGGCGGATAAGCGTAGCGGACAAACAACTGCGCACCATCGACGATCATCGCGTGGCCACCTTCTACAAGGGTCTCTTGAAAGTAGCACCGGGGCAGACCCGGGACAAGGGATTCGCGGTCCTCCGCAGCCGCAAAATCGTTGACACCCAAACCCTACGAGCGGATGCTGTGAAGACCGACGCACAGAGGGGTCAAACCATGGGAACCTCCGAGCTAGACCGCCGCACTGCCCTCCAGATCCTCGTGGCTGGCGGCTCCGCCACCTTCCTTGCCGGATGCAGCGGCCCAGCCGGCTCCGCACCGCCGTCGTCCGCTTCCGCAGTGTCGTCCGCATCCAGCATCAGCGTCACCGACCAGCGCGGCAAGACGGCAACCTTTGCCCGCCCGGTCACGCGGGTTGTGACCATTCCGATGCCGGCAGCATCGCTGCTTGTCGCCGTCGACCAAAGCTCGGATCACCTGGCCGCCATGCACAACGTTTCGTGGATGGCCATGCGCGACGGCGTCATGGGGACCATGTTTCCCGGCGCCCTGAACATCCCGCACGATATCGCCGCGCAGGACTTCACTCCGAACGTAGAGAGCGTGCGCGCCCTGAATCCCGACGTCGTCATCCAGTGGTCGGACGCGCAACTGGTCGAACCGCTCGAAAAAGCAGGGCTCACCGTCATTGGCCTGAAAAACACCGGCACCCAGCAGGACGTGGACGCCTGGATCACGATGTTTGCCGCAATGCTGGGAAAACCCGAGCGCGCCGTCCAGATCAAGGCGCGGAGCGACCAGGAACTGGCCGCCATCCAGTCGCAGGCGGCTGCACGTACCCCCAAAGGCCCCAGCGTCCTGTACTTCAACAGGTTCACGGGCGGCCTCAAAGTTGCGGGCGCCAACAGCTACAACGACTTCTACATCAAGCTCATCGGGGCTACCAACCCCGCCACCGGAAAGGACCCGCTGCCGGGCTCCGGGATGATCGGCCTGGACGTGGAACAGGTCCTGAAATGGGATCCGGAAGTCATATTGTTGGGTAACTTCGACAACGCCATGCCACAAGATATCTACTCGAACCCCGTGTGGCAGAACGTTTCCGCCGTGCGCTCCCGCCGGGTCTATAAAGTGCCCCTAGGCGGGTACCGCTGGGATCCTCCCGGGCAGGAGTCGCCGCTCATGTGGCATTGGCTCGCCGATATCGCCTTCCCCCAGGAAAAGTCTCCGCTCCGGAGCAAGGTCAGCGACTACTTCCGCTTCCTGTACAACCACGAGCCCACAGCCGACGAACTGAACAAGATCCTCTGGACTTCCAACAACAGCGCTTCCGCCAACTACCAGCAATTCAATGCTTGATGAAACCAGCCCTCCCCGCCTGCGTCGCCGCCACGAACCCAAGCAACGCGGTCTGAACCGCACCGGCTCAGGCAGCGCGCGCCGTCGTCGTCCGCTCTCACGGGAACGAGCCGGGCTGGGACCCCGCGACCAGCGGCGCGAACCCACCGTCGTTGTGCCCATCGCGCTGGCCGCCGTGTTCCTCATCGCGGCAGGACTGTTGGCGCTGGCAGTAGGCCGCTACAGCGTTCCCCTGGGGCACGTCGTCGAGATCCTGGCCTCCCGGTTAGTCCCGTTCCCTAACGAAACGAGCAGCACAGAGCAGAACGTCGTGCTGCTTGTCCGGATGCCCCGAATCCTGCTCGCGGCGCTGGTGGGCGGCGGACTGGCGCTCGGCGGCGCAGCCCTGCAGGCCGTTTTCCGCAATCCCTTGGTTAGCCCGGAAATCATCGGCGTCTCGGCCGGGGCGTCTTTCGGCGGCGCGCTCGCGTTGCTGCTGGGTCTCGAGTCAGCGCTCCTGGTCACCGGCTCTTTTGCATTCGGCATGATCGCCCTTGCAACCTTGTTCCTGATCACTTCGGGCCGCGGGGGGACGCCGATGTTGATGGTCGTGCTCGGCGGCGTGGTCACGGGATCGTTCTTCTCGGCCCTCGTCGCATTGGTGACGTATGTCGCGGATCCGAACACCACCCTGCCCGCCATCGTGTTCTGGCTCCTCGGGAGCGTGGCCACGGCCACCTTCACCAAAGTGCTGGTTGCCGTGGTCCCCATCTTGGGCGGCGCCGTCGTACTGTTGGCCCTACGCTGGCGGATCAATGTGCTTTCCTTGGGCGACGACGACGCCGCGGCCCTGGGCGTGCGGCCGCGGCCGCTGCGCTGGGTGGTGCTGCTTGCGGTGGCGCTGATCGTGGCCGGAGCCGTCGCCGTCAGCGGCGCGGTGAGCTGGGTGGGCTTGGTGGTTCCGCACCTTGCCCGCATGTGGGTGGGGCCTGACCACCGGGTGCTGCTTCCCGTGTCCTTCCTGCTCGGCGCCACCTATATCGTCTTGGTGGACACGGTGGCCCGGACGGCAACCGCCGGTGAAATCCCCCTAGGCGTCCTCACGGCGCTGATCGGCGCACCCGTGTTCTTCCTGCTCCTTCGCCGCAACCGGGAAAGGATCTGGGAGAGTGCTTGAGCTGGACCAGGTGGGCTTTGGCTACAACCAGCGGAAATGGGTCTTTCGGGACGTGAGCTTCAGGGTGTCCCCGGGCACGGCAACCGCAGTGTTGGGACCTAACGGAAGCGGTAAGACCACCTTGGTTCGCTGCGCTGCCGGGCTGCTGGCGCCCGTGGAAGGGGTGGTTCTCGGGGAGCAGAGCGCGGGGTTCGTGCCCCAGGCGCATGGCAGCGCCTTCGCCCACCGCGCGCTGGACATGGTGTTGATGGGGCGGGCGAGGCATGTGGGCGTTTTCCGCACGCCGGGCTATGCCGATCGCGCCGCAGCCTTGGAAGCCATGGAACGAGTGGGCGCCGCCGACCTCCAAGACCGGCTCTTCCCCACCCTGAGCGGCGGTGAGCAGCAACTGGTTCTGATAGCCCGGGCCATCGCCGCAGGCTCACCCCTCTTGGTCCTCGACGAGCCGGTCACCGGCCTCGACCTGAAGAACCAGGTGCGGGTCTTGACGCTGCTGCGCGAACTCATGGCCGATGGCATGGCGTTGCTCCTGAGTACCCATCATCCGGACCACGCGATGCACCTTGCTAGTCAGGTAGTCCTCTTGGGCCGAACCGGCGCACGCGCCGGCCTCGCCTCTGAGCTGCTAACCGACACCGAGCTTTCGCGCCTCTACGGCGTTCCCGTCAGCACCCTGTCGTATTCCGACGACGGCGTGCCCCGCATGACGATCGTGGTGGATTACGGGCCAAATGTGCAGGAGCGTTCCGGCGAACGCCCGCATAAGTGAGCGAGCGTCGGACCCGGGTGACGCCCGCTCACGTATGAGCCCTTCCAGCCCGACGCTCGCTCACATATGAGCCCAAACGGCGGCACCCTCCTGCAGATGATCTGCAGGAGGGTGCCCGAAAACGCCCATATAAGTGAGCGAGCGTCGGAAGGTAGGGGACAAAGGGGGAGGGAACCGGCTAGCCGGTGTTGCGGAGGCCGGCGGCGACACCGTTGACGGTGATGAGCATGGCCCGCTGGAGGCGTTCGTCGATCTCGGCGCCGGAAATGGAGGCTTCCCGGACGCGGCGCAACAACTCCACCTGCAGGTAGCTGATGGGGTCGAGGTATTGGTCGCGGATTTCGAGGGAGCGTTTGAGTGTCGGCTGGGCTTCCAGGAGCTCGGTCTCGCCGCTCAGGAGCTCCACCTCTGCGACCGTGAGATCGTACTCAGCGCGGATCGCCTTGAAGAGATGGTGGAGCTCTTCCGGAACCAGCGAGGACACATAGTGCCCGGCGATGTCCATGTCCGTCTTGGCCAGGGTCATCTCCACGTTGGAGATCACCGACTGGAAGAAGTGCCAGCGCTCCATCATCTCCGCGAGCTCAGCCGTATTGCCTGCCTCGCGTGCGGCCTTGAGGCCCGACCCCACGCCGAACCAGCCCGGAACGATCTGCCGCGACTGCGTCCAACCGAACACCCACGGGATGGCCCGGAGACCACCCAATCCTGCGCCGGAATCGGGGCGCTTGGAGGGCCGCGAGCCGATGTTCAGGGATCCGAGCTGCTCCACCGGCGTCGAGGCCAGGAAGTACGCGGGCAGGTCCGGATCGTCGATCAGGGTGCGGTACCGGGCAAACGCGGCATCGGAAATGATCTCCATGACCTGGCCGTAGCGTTCGCGCTCATCGTCGGAGGTGCGCGGGGTGCGGTGCAGCGCGGAGCCCTGCATCACGGCGGCCAGGGAGAGTTCCAGGTTTTCGCGGGCGAGCTCCGGCAGGGAGTACTTGTCCGAAATGACTTCGCCTTGCTCGGTGAACTTGATGGCGCCTTCGAGCACGCCATTGGGCTGGGCCATGATGGCGTCGTAGGTGGGTCCGCCGCCACGGCCTACGGAGCCTCCGCGGCCATGGAACAACCGGACGTTTACGCCGTGCTTGGCGGCGACGTCGCGCAATTTGCGCTGGGTTTTGTGGATCTCCCACTGGCTGGTCATCACGCCGGACTCCTTGTTGGAGTCCGAGTAGCCGAGCATGATCTCCTGGACATCCCCACGCAGCCGGACGAGCTCGCGGTAAGAGGGATCCGAGAGCAGCAGGTCCACGATTTCGGCCGAGGCACGCAGCTCTTCCACGGTTTCAAGGAGGGGGGCGAATCCGATCTTGGCATAAGGAGCCGAGCCAAAGAGATCGATTAGCCCGGCTTCGCGTGCAAGCACCGCGGCGGCAAGGACGTCGTCCGCGCCGCGCGTCATGGAAATGATGTAGGTCTCGACGACGTCCGGCCCGTAAGTCTGGAGGGCGTGGCGGATGCTGCGGAAGACGTCGTACGTGCGGTCGCCGTCGCCGTCGAGCTTGATGGGGTGGCCGGAGAGCGGCCGGCGCGAAGCCAGCTCCGCGCTCAGCCGCTCGAAGCGTTCGGCGCGGCTCAACTCCCCGTAGGGCGTCCTGACGCCGAGCCGGTCCACCAATTGCCCGACGGCGTCGTGGTGGTAGTCGGCATGTTCACGGATGTCGAGGGTCGCCAGGTGCAGCCCGAACGAGGCGATCGCGCGGCGGACGCGGGCCAGGGCGCCGTCGGCCACGAGCGCGGCCGAGTGCTTGCGTAGCGAGGCTTCCATCAGCTCGAGTTCGGCCAAAAGCTCCGAGGTTGAGGCGTAGTCGCGGCCGGCTTCGTGGTAATTGGACGCAGCCACGCGGCGGCCGGTGTTGATGAGCTTGGCCTTGATGCACGTCAGTTTGAGGCGGTACGGCTCCTGCGCGTTCAGCTCAAGGATGCGCTTGTCCAGGCCGGGCAGGTTCCTGAGGTCGACGGCGATCGAGTCCAGGAGGTCTTCTTCCGTATCCACCAACGCGGTGGAGTTCGAGAGGACTGAAATCAGTTCGTCGATCATCGAGATGCTGATCCGCACGGCATGCTGGTTTTGAAGCTGCAGGATTTCGCGCGTGACCGAAGCGGTGACGTTCGGGTTGCCGTCGCGGTCTCCGCCGATCCAGGAGCCGAAGCGGATGGGGGCGCTCTGCGCGGGCAGGACCACGCCGTGCTCACTCAACAGTTCAGTAAGGTCCGTGAGCATTTCCGGCATGGCGTCGGTCAGGATGCTGCTCAGGTAGTAGATGGCGTTGCGGGCCTCGTCCACCGGGGTGGGACGCACTTGGCGCAGTTCGTCCGTCTGCCACATCTGGTCGATGATCTCGGCGAGCCGGCGGTCCTGGCGACGGCGGGCGGCCGTGCCCTCAAGGGTGGATTCGGCCAGCACGTCTGAGAGCTTACGGATCTTGTCCAGCACGGAACGGCGGGATGCCTCGGTGGGGTGCGCGGTGAAAATGGGGCGAACGTCCAGCTCATTGACGACGTCCTGCAGGGCCTGGGTTCCTGCCTCATCGGCGATCTCGGCCACGGCTTTGGCCAACCAGCCGTCCTTTTCCTGGCGTGTGCGCAGTCCGCGGACGCGGTGCACTTGCTCGGCGGCGTTGGCGAGGTGGAAATAGAAGGCGAAGGCGCGGACCAGCTCAGTGGCTTCCTCAAGCGGCAACGAGGCGAGCAGCTCCCGGACCTGGGCGACGACGTCGTGCGCGCTCCACGGGCCGGTGGCGTCAGCGCCGCCCCGGGCGGCTTCCTTGGATTCCTTGGTGAGCAGGCGTACCTGCTCGACGAGCTGCAGCAGCTCCGGGCCGTGCTGGCGGACCAGCGACTCTCCGAGAAGCGTGGAGACGCGGCGGACGTCGGCCCGGAGTTCCGCGGCAAGGTCGGTGCTGAGATGTGCAGTGTCAACCATGAAAAATACCTTCTGGCGTTGGGTGTGGCCCGTACACTGCGCTGGATACTGTGAGCCGGATTACTAATATTCCTAGGGAATCTTACCCGCAGCGGCTCCGGCGGTGGCAATCGGTCTCAAATGTTGTCGCCCCTCAACTCGGCGAGCGCAACAGGCGACTCGACCTCACCGTGCCCACGCCCGGCGGAGCGCGTCCCAATGCCCGTCACCCATGAGGCTGGCGGGCGTGACCGAAACCGATGCCGCACCGCCGTCGGCCGCCAGACGCAAGGTCCGCTCCAGCTCATCCGGAGAGATGGAGCCATCCCCGGACCACAGTCCGATAGACAAGGAATACCGCGTCCCGGCACGCTGCCGCAGCGCCTTGACGAGCTCTTCCGTTCCTGGTGACCGCTCGTTGTTGAGGCCCACGTACTCCCACACATGGATCCGGTCCAGTTGCTCCAACAGGAGGTCATAATTCTGGCCACTGTCCGCGCGGTCCGCACTGGCGGACACGCTCGGAGAGCGGACATCCATGTCCAGGTCCACTCCAAAAGGTTCGACGGCGGAGCGGACTTTGCGCACGATGTCCGCCATCGCGTGAGTGCGCCAAGCGGTCACCTCCGCGGCGGCAGTGTCTATGGTTCCGTCCGCGCGGCGGGGCCAATCGCTCCGGTGCATGGCTGATGTGAAGTCCTGCAGATCGTCCGGGCCGAAGGTGTATTCATCGAACATGAGCTCGGTCAGGTTGACGGCGGTGGGCCGGTACCTCTTGGCCACAGCCGCCGCCAGCTCCGCCAGCCGGGTACCTGCAACTCCGGTCCGAAGCGAAGAAAGACTGGCGAAGCTGCCGGAAGCCTTGCCCACGGGGTTGCGGCCAGCCAAGGAAGGATCGGCAGTGATGGCTTTGTCCAGCAGGACGTCGATGGTGAGGATGACGTCCCTCTTCTGCGCTGTGCCGGATTGGTCGAGTGAGCCGGATTGGTGGAGCGGGCCGGATTGCTGGAGCGGGCCCGGCTGCTGCAGCGCCGCGATCGATTCGGCCACAAAATCGCGGCCGGTCCGTTTGACCTCGGCGGACGCGGATTCCGGATGCGCTTCCCAGGGAAAGGCGGTCCAATCGGTCCGCCCGACGGCAATGGACACCGCCGTGGCCTGCACCTGGTCGAGCCGCCCACCCAGCTGCTTCAGGTGGGCCGGGTCCTCGGCCGCCACGTCTTCGAACCCAAGGTTGACCATCCGTTCGGCGGGTCGGGGCTGCTCTTCCGTGGCGCAAGCGCCCAGGAGGACCGTTGTGGCAAGGAGGCCAGCGAGCGCTGCAGGCCGCGCGAGTTCTACCGAATAGCCGCTCAAGCGCGGGACATTTCGGGAGAGCTGATGCCGGAGGCAGGCACCGACACCACGCCGGTGCGTTGGAGCTTGTTCCACCGTGCAGGGCTTCCCCTGAGTTCCTTGCCCACGGCACTGGCTAGCGCAAGCCCCACAAAGACCGAATAGAGCGGCCACAACGGCAAGGTCCACACATAGCGCAGATCGCGCCAGGAACGGTTCAGGCCAAGGGAGATGACAATCAGCGCCAAGGAAACGAAGAGTCCCAGCCAGCCCAGGATGGCGAGCACCTCGCCCGGCACCGGACCATGACCAACCAGATACAAGTAGGGCAGCACGGCCAGTACCAGGAGCTGCAGGATCGGGATGATCACCATGGTGACGGTGTTGAACACCAGGAACGCGCCGAAGGACCCGTACCGGAGGTTTCCCACCATGCCGAAGTGGATCCGGAGGGTCTGCAGGAGTCCCCGGGACCATCGGACCCTTTGCCGCCACAGCCCGCGGACGGTGGATGGAGATTCGGCATAGACCAAAGCCTTGGGCTGGAAACAAACCCGGTAGCCGGCTTTGTACACACGCCACGTCAGCTCGAGGTCCTCGCCGAGCGAATCTTCGTGGAATCCACCCACACTCCGGACCAATTCACGACGGAAGGCTCCCATGTTGCCGGACACGATTGGCAGGCAATGCAGGAGGGACAATGCCCTGCGCACAAGTCCTGTCCCCACGTGGCTCAGGACGGCCAGCATGCGGGTCTGTACACGGTCCAGGTTGACCGGCCTGTCGTCGCCACACACTGCACCGACATCCGGGTGGTCGAATGCCTGGAGCATGTGCAGAAGGGTGTCCGGCGCGAAGATCCCGTCGGCATCGACAAACATCAGGATGTCGCCGTGGGACGAGGCAATCCCGCGGTTCAACGCCGCGCCCTTCCCGGCGTTGGCCTGCGTGACAGAGCGGACCCTGTCATGCTCGGCAGCGAGAGCGGCCATGATGGCGGCCGTCTCGTCGGTGGAACCGTCATCCACCAGAATCACTTCAAACCTGCGGTACCGGCTGGCCAGGATGGATTCCACGCACTTGGTGATCACAACGGCCTCGTTGTAGCCCGGGACGATCACAGACACGAGCGGTTTCTGGTCGAGCACCGTCAGCGAGTCCTTGGAAGACCGATCGCGGTAGCGCCAATTGAAAAACATAGCCAGTGGAACATACGCGATCTTGACTGCTCCGAAGCCCAGGATGATGAGGCCGCTGATCCGGACGAACTCCAGCAAAAACTCCAGGAAGGTCACTCAGACCATCCCGGCAATCGCGCTGTCGCGCAACTTGCGAAGGACTCCATCAACCAGTTCGGGAGCCTGCGCGCTGTTGGCTCCGAATCTGGCGTTCACCTCAAGGATTACCGGGGTACTGTTCGGCATTCGCCGGATGTCGACGTCGGCGGGTCCAGTCAGTCCCAGGACCCCGACGGCGGTAGCAGCGAGGGCCGCAACATCACCGGCTGCCGGGGGTTCCACCCTTTTGACCGAGACGGCGTTGCCGACGCGTCCCTCCTTGAGCTCGGTCTTTTCAAGAACCACCACGACGTCGTCCGGGTCGCTGTCCGGTCCGTGCCGCAAAACCACCGGCGCGTACTCAATACCGGGCGCGAAACGCTGAACGATCAGCGAGCGGTCCAGCTCGTCCCAATGTCCGGCGTCGGGAGCGTTTTCAATAAGCTGCACTCCCCTGCCGCCGCGCGAAACGCGCGGCTTGATCACTATTGAACCGCCCAAGCGGTCCATGGCGTCCTGTGCCGAGACGAAATCCACAGGGAGCCCGAATTCCGGAACGCTAATTCCGGCAGCCTTGAGCGCCGTCATGGTCAGGTATTTGTCATTCGCTGTGTGGACCGCCAAGCGTGGAGCGATCAACACCTCGACCCCGGCGCCGAACAGGGCCCGGCCTTCGGACACCTGGGGAAGTTCGTCGCTTACCGTAGGCACCACGAGGTCGACGCCCCGTTTCGCCGCCAGATGGCACAGGGTCTGCACGTAGTCCGGGGAACTGGCCGCGGGCACTACAAGCGTGTCGCTCGCCAAACCGGGGTGGACCGCTTCCATGTCCACACCCAGGACGTAGTGTCCGCGTTCCATCAATTGCCTTGCCAGCGAGGATCCGGCCGGCCCGCCTACGCCGGTCACCAGAATCCTGGCCATCAGAATTCCCCCACCGCTGAGCCGAGCAGGCGCACGGGCTCAAAACCCTCGGCATAGGAGGTCTTGACCTGGGAGCCGCGGAAGGCCGCGAGACTGCGGACCCGTTCTGCGCTCATATATGGTTTGCCCTTCTGGTTCCGGTGCATGGCCACCGCATGGATCTTGACGTCCACGTAACCTTCGATATCCACGAACACGCTCGGGTTGAAATGCCGGGTGGACGACGGACTTTCAAAACACAGGATGGAGGAATGCTGGCGCGCCGCCCGCATGGTGGCCGCATGAACGGCTTGGTGGTCCTGGTGGTAGTCGTTCCCGGAATGGGTAATGACAACATCCGGCCGGAAGGCGCTCATCAGGTTTTCAATGACCTGCACCATTTCCTGCCCGTGATCGGACAGGCTCGTGTCCCGGAAGTCATGGACCTGAACCTCGGAAGCCCCCATGAAATCCGAGCCCGTGGCCGCCTCCGCCACCCGGACCGCACTGTCGCCGCCCCTGCCCCCGGTGCTCATCACCACGGTCCGTACCTCATGGCCAGCGTCCACCAGCTTCGCCAAGGTGGCTCCGCACGCCAATTCCAGGTCATCCGGGTGCGCACCGATCGCCAGGACCTTCCTGCGCTGCGCCGCCAGGGAGTGGTCGATCCGCAGGGTCGGGGCCACCAGCGCACCAATCACCACCCCGGTTCCAGCCAGGAGAACCGCTACCTGCAACCACGCCTGCTGGTCCGGGAAAAGACAGCACAACACCAAAGCCGCAATCATCCCGACGCCAAGAGCCGCCGTCGTTCTCCTCAAACGGTGAGGTGTCTTGAACTTGCGGATGAACCACTGCTGGCCCGCCGGAACCATCGCCCAATACACCGCGGCCGCGCCGACAAAGCCAGCAACGGCGAACATCGTTGCCTTCATTTCTCCCCTAAAACATGCTTAGTGCCTACTACCCGCCTTCGGGCACTGCCGATGAATTAGTGAGCCGGATGGGCACTTCATGACGCCGCGGGCGTGGGGAATTTCCCGAGCGGTACTTCCGTCAGAACTTGTTGTAGAAGGTGTTCGTTTCAATCCCTGTCCCACTCAAGCCATACGTCAAGGTGCGGCTATGCCAGTAGTGCGGGATGGTGACGTTGAACGTGAACTTCAATTCGCCAGCCTGCACCGAATTCGTGGCGCAACTGATGCTGGAAGGATCCAACGGCTTCGGCGAGCAGGTCCAGCCCGCGGGCGCGGTAACGGAACTGCTCGAAATCGAGCCACGCTTGTTGACCGAAAAGTCGGCGGCGGCCTTCCCGAGTCCACTCCCGGGCGACAGGGTGAAGATTGGTTCGAGTGTTGCGCTGGTCGGGTCCGCACCCGAATCTGTCCGGCTCGCGGTACCGCTGACTTTCGCACGATTTGGCGTCAGCGTCGGCGTCGGGGAGGGAGTCGACGACGGCGAGGGGGTCGGCGTCGGGGTTGAGGTTCGCGACGGCGTCGGCGAGGGGGTCGACGCCGGCACGGAAGTGGGTGCGGGCATGGCGGACCGCGCGGGCGCTGGCGCCGGAGCTGGAGCCGGTAACGCAAACGGGGGCTCAGCGATCACGGGCGGTTCCGGAACGCTCGGCCACGCCGGAAGCAGCGGCGGCTCTGGCGACGCAGTGACGACGGGCGCGGGCGCCTGGGGCTGTGCCGCCGTCGACGTCGACGTGGGCCGGGGCGGCTGGGTGGTTCGTACCTCGGCATCCTGATACGCCCTCGGTGCAGGCTGGCCGGTCAGGACCTCGACGATGCCGAGAGCGCCCACCACCAGCCCCACCGCGAGCGCGGCCAAAATCGACATCACCAAGGGCTGCGAGATCCCGGCGACCCCGGAAGCCGCGGGGACCCCAGGTAGGTGGCCCACAACTCCCAGCCCTGAGACCTTCCCTCCCCAGGCGGCCAATGGGACACCTGTGATCAAGGGCAGGAGCACGGCCCGCATGGTTCCCTGGACGTCCTTAAGGTCCAGCAGCACCGCCGTGCATTTGGCGCAACCATCAAGATGGTCCCGTACTTTCGCCGCGGCCGATTTGGACAGGCCACCGCGCACGTAGGATCCCAACTGGGAGACGAATTCCGTGCAGGCGCCCTGGGCAGTCTCGCTGACATGCATCTGCAGATACTGGCGCCGCAGCCCTTCCCTCGCCCGCATGCCAAGCGCGGAGACGGCGTTGGGCGAGAGCCCAAGGATCGGAGCGACGGCGGCGGGTTTCATCCTTTCCACGTCCAAGTACCACAATGCCGCCTGCCACCGTTCCGGCAACGAGCGGAACGCCCGGGCCACCGTGTGTGATTCGAAGGCCTGGATCGCGGGATCGTCCGGCGTCATTTTGTGGTCAAGGACAGTCTCATCGCTGGTCGGCAGCGTGCGGCCGGCTTTCCGGTTCTTGTGGTGGGAAAGCCGGGTCACCGCCGACAACAAGTACGCACGGAAGAAGTGTTCGGGCCCTTTGCCCGCCACCAGGCTCTGCAGAACGGACTGGAATGCTTCAGCAACAACGTCGTCGGCGTCGCTGAGGTTGTCAACGTTTTTGCGAGCCACAGTGGAGGCGATGGAGACGTGCCGAGCGTACAGCCCGTCATAGGCATCCAGGTCCCCGCTACGGACCATGGCGATGAGTTGACCGTCGCTGGCAGCGTCGGCCGTTGAAGCGGTAGTACTAGGAGCCATTAACGGCTTCCCAAAAGGCGTGGAAATTCTTGACCATACACACAAAGTGGCCGGAACCCGCCAGTCATGACGCGGTTTTGGAAACTATTTTTCCGGGGATTTACGGTCCACTGGGATCCGTCGGCCCGCCGTCATGAATGGGTAGCTCGTTCCACTAAACCTTCAGCGACCCAATCCAGGGGGAATCGAAAGGACTCGCATGAGGAACCATATCCATCACAAGAACGCAGCCAAGAATACGGAGCTTCCCAGGGCTTTGCCCGCAGCTTCGCTAGCGGCGCTACTGGCGGCTTTGCTCGGAGCCTTGCTCGCCGCCGTCGGGCTCTTTTCGCCTGTCCAGGCGGCCCAAGCCGCCGTGGTTCCGAACGCGATAACCTCCGTCAGCACCACTTCGACCGTTGGCGATCAATGGTCGCAAGTGGATTTCACGTGCCGGTGGGCGGTCCCGGATGGGTCCCAGCCGGGCGACACCTTCACCCTGCAGCTTCCACCGCAACTGCGTTGGTTCGGTCCAACCGACTTCGACCTGAAGAACCCTTCGGGGGAGACCGTAGCCACAGCCCATGCATCCGACTCCGGGCTGGTTGTCTTCACACTGGGCAGCTTCGTCGCCTCGCACCAGGGAATCGGGGGCACCTGCAGTTTCAGCACCCTCTACACGGAGAAACCGACGTCGGGAGGAACAACCCAGCTTGATTTCCAGGTTGGCTCCACGGTTATCCGCGTTCCCGTGACTATCGACCAGCCGTGTCAACAAGATTGCGTTCCCAAACCGCCCACCACCCCGGAAAAGGGCATGTGGTGGTCGGATACGGCCCAGACGGAATTGAAGTCCGTCTTCCACTTGCCCGCGACTACCTTGCCAACGAGCGACGTCACCATCACCGACACGCCTGGTCCGGGCACCCAGATCGATTGCAGCCAAATCGTTCCGCGCGTGGGCACGGCCTTGGACCAGGACGGCAACATTGCAACTCCGAGCGATGAGGCCGCCTATCCTGCCGTGATCGCGTGCACGCCCTCCCTGTTGACTGTCACTTGGACGGGCCTGCCGAACGGTGAATTGGTGCAACTCTTTGTCGTCACAAAGGTCACCGATGGAACCCTTGATACTTACACAAACTCGGGCCACGTCACCGTCGCGGGGAAGGATACGCCCGTGATGGTTGAAGTCCGCCGGACCAGCGCCACTGGAACGGGGAATGGATCTGCGGTGCCGTCGCCGACGCCCTCCGTTGCCAGCCCCACACCCACCCGCGACGGAGCCACCGAGCAAGCTACTCCCCCGCCCACCGAAACTCCGCCCACCGAAACTCCGACGACCGGAACACCTGCTCCGAGCACCGCTCCGGTGGCCAGCCCGTCCGAAACACCAGCCCAGCCCCAGCCAACAGCCGCGCCACTGGCATACACCGGCGCTGGTGGCACCGCAGTCATCCCGCTGGCGGTCATGCTCCTGGCCGTCGGAACGGTGCTTGCCTTGCTTGGCATGAGGAGATCAGCGAAGCGACGGGCCCACTGAGCCTGTCCGCGCTTGCGTCCCGCGCCCGGGCCCAACTGACCGGCAGTTGTTGTCGTTTAGAGCCCCCTAAACGACAACAACTGCGGGGGCCCACGCCGCCAGGGTTCCCTGGCCGTGGGGCCCCACCGGCGAGGGTCCCTGCCTGAGCTTGCGAAGGTTGGGAGCCGGTGGGGACTTGCGAGGCGAGGGTGGCGGTGGGGACAGTTGGGTTCCGGGAATGGCGGCGAGAGGTGCATGGTTAAGCCAACGACCAACCCGCCGAACCGCTGGAGGAACCATGAGCACAACAGCCCCCGCAACCGATGCCCAGCTGGAACGTTGGCAGCGTTTCCGCAACGGCCGCAACGCCGCCCTCGCGGCCGAACACGGCTGGCTGACGCTCACGTCCTTCCAGTGGCTCGAATCGGCGCCCGCCGCCGTCGAACTAGTCCCGGGACTCTGGTCAACCGACGGTACGACGGCGACGCTCACCGCGAGCGCGGCCGACGGACTCACGCTCGTGGAGACGGGAGCTCCCGTGGACGGCACGATTTCGGCTACCCTCCAGGATGAGGAATCGCTCATGTGGGTGCAGTTCGGCGGCGCGGACGGAACCCAAGTGGTGGTGGAACTCGCCATGCGCGCGGACAAGTACGCCATCCGCACCAGGGACGATTCCTCGCCGGTACTAACGGAATTCGAGGCCGTCCCCACCTATGAATACAACCCGGACTGGGTGCTTGAGGGACGTTTCGAGGCTTACCCGGAGCCCGTGGATGTTCCTATCGGGACGGCCAACCCCTTGGTGGACGGGGTGCACCGCTCCGTGGGCGAGATCGTCTTCCGGGCGCCGGGCCTTCCCCACCAGATCCGCCTGCACGCTGAAGCCGAGAAGCTCGGCGCCCTCAACGTGACGTTCCACGACGAAACGAACGGCAACACAACGGACGAATGGCGCAAGCTTGCCGTCTCGCGCCCCCGGCACGATGGCTCCGTGGTGCTCGACTTCAACCGCGCCATCAACTATCCCAGCGCCTTCACCCCGTATGGCACGTGCCCCATGCCCGTGGCAGGAAATTCGATCGACGTGGCGGTCGAGGCCGGGGAGAAACTGCCGGCCGGCCGGATCGTCTAAACACAGTCGTCTGAATACAGTCGTCTGAATACAGTCGTCTGAAGCGACGGCGTTACATCTTTCATCGGGCAAGGTACACTCTTATTGGAAAGCGCTTACCAAGCGCCCTTGAAACGACACCGACGTCAGCAACCCCACCCCGGGGACAGATGAGGAGAGCCATGGGCACCCTGTCCACGCCCGTCCCGGCAGAACACCAACAGCCCCATCATGAGCCCAGCAGGGTGGCCCTTGTGGGGGTCCACGGCTTCGGCGCGCACCACCTGCAGAACCTCGAAAGGCTCCAGGCCAACGGCGTCGTGCGCCTTGTTGCCGTAGCTGATCCGAATCCGCCTGCCCCCGGCGCCCTCCCGCCCGGGACCGCCGTATTCAGCAACTTGGACGAACTCCTGGCGGGAACCCCCGCGCTGGACCTGGTCATTGTGGCCACGCCCATCCAGACCCACGCACAACTCGCACTCACAACCCTCCCCCACGCCGACTTGTACCTGGAGAAGCCCCCAGTCGCTTCCCTCGCCGATTTCAATCGCCTGCAGGAAGCCGCCATCGCGGCCGGCAGAAGCGTCCAGGTCGGCTTCCAAAGTCTTGGATCCCGAGGCCTCCAGGCGATCGAGGACCTACTCGCGGCGGGAGAGATCGGCACCCTCCTGGGCATCTCGGCCACCGGACGCTGGGTGCGTGACCGCGCCTATTACAAGCGCTCACGCTGGGCGGGCAAACGCAGCCTGGACGGCGTGGACGTCGTGGACGGGGTGGCAACCAACCCCCTGGCACACGCCATCGCCACCGCGCTGAGGATCGCCGGGGCGCGGACGGTAGACGATCTTGCCTCCGTGGAAACCGACCTGTACCGCGCCAACGACATCGAATCCGATGACACATCCGTGATCCGCATCCGCACCGCCGCAGGCTTGCCCATCACGTGCGCGCTCACGCTGTGCGCTGCCGAATCCGTGGAACCGTACATCACGCTGCAGGGCAGCGAAGGCACCGCAGTATTCCATTACACCGAAGACCGCCTTGGCGTCAGCTCCGCCACCGGGGAGCGCGAAACCGTATACAGCCGGGTGGACCTCACGGAGGACCTGCTGGAGCATCGTCGCCACCCGCGCGCGCCGGTTACGGGACTGATCAGCCCCGCAACCGCCGCGCCGCTGATCAGCCCGCTCGCGGACAGCGGCGCCTTCATGCAGGTCCTGGAAGCCATCCGCACAGCGGAATCCCCGGCGCTGATCCCAGAGCAGTATGTCGTCTGGGAGGGCGAGGGTGATGCCGCCCGAGCGGTGATCGTCGGAATCGAAGAGGCGCTGGAACGCGCGACGGCGGCGCACGCCACCTTCAGCGAACTCGGCTTGCCATGGGCGCGACCGGCCGCGGTCGACGTCGAAAGGCCGGTTTTGGGCCTGCCCGACGGCGGGGAACCGGGCGCCTCAGTGATTGAAACCAGCCAGGGCTCCGCCGTCGTCTTGGCAACACTGCAGAGCGGTGCCGGCCTTGCCGCGCGGCTTTCGCCGCGGCCTTACCTGCACCCGGTCCGCTCGCTCGCTGGAGTCACGGTCACCGACCATCTGCCGGCGGACCACCCCTGGCATCTTGGCGCGGGATTCGCCCTGCAGGATGTGAACGGCACCAATTTCTGGGGCGGCAAGACGTACACCCGCGCAGCGGGCCGTTACGAAGAACCGCAGGACCATGGCCGCATCATCGAACTGTCAGCAACGTCCGGTCCGGGCCTCCTGGAGCAGGAATTGAGCTGGCAGGCACCGGACGGCAATGAACTCCTCCGGGAACGCAGAACTACGCGCTCCCGGCTGATTGACCCTCGCACGTGGCAACTGGACCTAGCAACAGAACTGACCGCCGTCGTCGACTCCACGCTGGGCGGCCCCGGTTCAAACGGCGCCCCCGGAAGCGGCTACGGCGGCTTCTTCTGGCGCTTGGCTGCCTGCTCCGGGGCAGAAGTCTTCACAGCGGATAGGCACGGCGAACCGGAAGTCCACGGCTCCGATTCGCCGTGGCTGGCATGGACAGCGGACTTCCCTGAGGGCCCCGCCAGCCTGGTGTTCGCGGCTCCGGCCGAGGCCCCGGATCCTTGGTTCGTCCGGATGTCGGATTACCCCGCAGTGGGTTCGGCCCTGGCCTGGGACCGGCCTGTGGAGCTTGCCGCCGGCGAATCCTTGGTCCGCTCCTTGACGGTGTGGATCGTGGACGCCAAGCTGGCGCCGGCCGAGGTTGCCCAGCTGACAGCCACCCGGGGTTCCGCCGCACGATAGACGTGCAAGAAGGCGGGAGCACGCAAAGTGCCCCCGCCTGTTTGCGCCGGGTGTTTACGCGTATGGGAGCACGAGCTCCGCGTAGCGCTGCTTCATGGTTTCCAGGACCGCGTCGCCGTCGGCGTCCCAGATGTCCTGGTTGAAGATTTCCACTTCGATGTCGCCCGTGTAGCCAGCGTCGCGTACCCAGGTGCCGATCGTCGTAAAGTCGATCACGCCGTCGCCCATCATGCCGCGCGAGAGCAGCGCGTCGGCGGCGATGGGGAGGTTGAAGTCGCACACTTGGTAGGACGCGATCCGCTGTTCCCGGCCAGCCCGCTGAATCTGCTGCTTCAGTTCCGGATCCCACCAGACGTGGAAGGTGTCGACGGCGACGCCGACGGCCCTTGCGTCGAAAGGTGCGGCGAGGTCAAGCGCCTGTCCGAGGGTCGAGATGAGGGCACGGTCCGCCGCGTACATCGGGTGCAGCGGCTCAAGGACCAGCCGGACCCCATGCTCGACGGCGAAGGGCACCAGGTCCTCGAGGCGATCGGCCACGCGCTGGCGGGCTGCGACGACGTCCTTTTCTCCCCGCGCCAGGCCGCCGACCACCAAGAACAGCTCCCGGGTATCCAGCGCCACGGCTTCGAGGACGGCTGCCCTGTTATCGGCCAGAGCGGCTGCCTGCCCCTCGGCGTCGGCCGCTGTGAGGAAACCGCCCCGGCAAAGGGACGATACGCGCAGTCCGGCATCCTTGATCAGTTTGGCCGCCTTGTCCAGGCCGGTGTCGGCGACGATGTCGCGCCACGGCCCGATCGCCGGAATGCCGGCACGGACGCAGCCGTCCACGGCTTCGGCGAGCGTCCATTTCTTGGTGGTGGCGCTGTTCAGCGACAATCTGGAAAAGTCGCTCATGCGCCCACTCCGTTGATGCGAAGGTAATCGGACATCCGGAAGGCGGCCAGCGCGGGATCGCACAGGAGTCCGGCCTGGTCGGCGAGTTCGAAGGTGCGGGCCAGGTGGACCACGGAGCGGCCGGAGTGCAGCCCGCCGACCATCTGGAATCCGGGCTGTTTGCCGTTGAGCCAGGACAGGAAGGCGATCCCGGTCTTGTAGTAGAACGTGGGGGCGCTGAAGATGTGCTTGCCGAGATCGCGCGTGGAGTCGAGGATGGCGCGCGCGTCCGCAGCGTTTCCGGCGTCGTACTTCTGCAAAGCGACCGAAGCGGCAGGGTAGATCGCGGCGAAGATGCCCAGCAGCGCGTCCGAGTGGTGGGTGCCGTCGCCGTCGATCAGTTCCGGGTAGTTGAAATCGTCGCCGGTGTAGAGGCGGACGCCCTCCGGCAGGGCGGCGCGCAGGGCAACTTCGTGCGAAGCGTCCAGCAGCGAGACCTTCACGCCGTCCACTTTGTCCGGGTGGTCGCGGATGAGGCCCAGGAAGGTCTCGGTTGCTTCGGCGACGTCGTCCGAGCCCCAATAGCCGGCCAGCGCGGGGTCGAACATGGTTCCGAGCCAGTGCAGGATGACCGGCTGGTCCACTTCGCTGAGGAGGGTGGAGTAGACGTGCAGGTAGTCATCCGGGCTCGTTGCCACTTTGGCCAGCGCGCGGGACGCCATGATGATGACCTTCGGCCCGGCTTCGCTCACCACCGCGATCTGTTCGCGGTACGCCTCCAACACGGCCTTGATTCCGGCAGGCCCCTCCGGAACAGAGTCCACGTCCAGCTGGTCCGTTCCGGCGCCGCAGGAGACGAGGTCCCGGACACTCTTGCCGGCGGTGGCCGCGCTACCGGACGCGACTATGGAGGCCGCTTCGATGCCGGTGCGCTTGATGAGTTGCTGGGTGGCTGCCCAGTCCAAGCCCATGCCGCGCTGGGCCGTATCCATCGCATCGGCAACACCCAGGCCGTAGGACCACAGCTCGTGCCGGTACGCCATGGTGGTGTCCCAGTCCAAGTGCGCCGGGGCGCCCGGAGTGTTGTCGGCGGTCGCTTCGGGAATGACGTGTGCCGCCGCGTAGGCGCGCCGGGACGTCAACGGCACCGTCGGCCTGGCCCACGACGTGGCCCGCTGCACCTTGTAGAGGCGGGTCCCGCCGTCGTGGTTTGGAAGAAGAAGGGAAGTCATCAGAGCACGATCTCCGGGATATCAATGGTGCGGCGCTCGGCCGAGGACTGCAGCCCGAGTTCGGCGAGCTGCACGCCGCGGGCGGCCGACAGCAGGCCGAAGCGGTGCTCGCGGCCGGCGACCACGTCGCGCAGGAATTCTTCCCACTGCAGCTTGAAGCCGTTGTCCAGATCGGCGTTGGCGGGGACTTCCTGCCATTGGCTGCGGAAGGACTCCGTGACGGGCAGGTCCGGGTTCCAGTCGGGCTTGGGCGTGTGGGCGCGCTGCTGCGCAACGCATTTGTTCAAGCCCGCGACGGCGGAACCGTGCGTGCCGTCGATCTGGAACTCCACGAGTTCGTCCCTGTAGACCCGGACGGCCCAGGAGGAGTTGATCTGGCCGATGACTTCGTCTCCGCCCAGGGTTTCAAGCTCGAAGATGCCGTAGGAGGCGTCGTCGGCCGTGGCCTTGTATTCCTTGCCGGCTTCGTCCCAACGGGTCGGGATGTGGGTGGCGGTCTTGGCGTTGACGCTCCTGACCTTGCCGATAATGCCTTCAAGGACGTAGTTCCAGTGGCAGAACATGTCCGTTGTCATGCCGCCACCGTCTTCCTTGCGGTAGTTCCAGGACGGGCGCTGCGCTGCCTGGATGTCGCCTTCGAACACCCAGTAGCCGAATTCGCCGCGGATCGAGAGGATCCGGCCGAAGAAGCCCTCATCAACCAGCCGGCGCAGCTTGACCAGGCCCGGGAGGTACAGCTTGTCATGCACCACGCCTGCCGTGACGCCGGATTCCTTACCGACACGGGCAAGCTCAATGGCCTCCTCCAACGTCGCCGCCGTCGGCTTTTCGGTGAAGATGTGCTTCCCGGCGCGCATGGCTTTCTTCAGCGTCGCGGCGCGGAGGCTGGTCATCGACGCATCGAAAACGACGTCGACCGTGGGGTCATTGATGACGGCGTCGAGGTCGGTGGACCACTCGGAGACCTTGTGGAGTTCGGCGAGCTCGCGGATCTTCGCCTCGTTGCGGCCCACCAGGATCGGCTCAACCTGAACCTTGGTGCCGTCCGCCAGCGTGAAGCCACCAGCGTCCCGGATGGGGAGGATGGACCGCAGCAGGTGCTGGCGGTAGCCCATCCGGCCGGTGATGCCGTTCATGGCGATGCGGATCGTCTTTGTTTCGTAGCCCATGAGTCCTCTTCAGATGGAAAGCAATGAAGTGGGAAAGCGCATTCCCACTTCATTCATGATGACACGCAGCTACGCGTCTGGCAATCGCTTTCCCGCAGGGAGCCATGACTGCAATAATCGGATGTTGCTGAAAGTGCCCGAGCTTGAGGCTTTTGAAGAGGAGTTGTCCGTGACTGCAAGCACGCTGTCCGAAGTGGCCAAACTGGCCGGCGTCTCCCCCGCCACGGCCTCCCGGGTGCTCAATGGTTCCACCCGAACCCCCGCACCGGAGATCGCCGAGCGCGTCCGGCAGGCGGCCGACACCCTTGGCTACATTGCGAATGCGCAGGCCCAGGCGCTGGCGAAGTCCAGCACGGGGCTCATTGGCCTGATCGTGCACGACATCGCGGACCCCTATTTTTCCGCCATAGCGCAAGGCGTCCAGGCCGCAGCACGGCAGGAGCGCCGCATGGTGCTGCTCGCCACCACCAACGGCACACCCGCTGAGGAGAAGGACGCTGTCGTCGCCTTCGCTGCACGGCGTGCCGAGTCGATCGTCATCGCAGGATCGCGTTCGACACGTTCCGAAGACGCCCATGCGAACACCGAGCTAGCCGCCGAATTGGACCGCTACTGCCGCAACGGGGGGCAGGTGGGCGTCGTAGGGAAACCGATTCTGGGCGTCGCCGAAACGGACAACTACTGCACCATCACCGTGCCTAACGAGCAACTTGCGCGGGATCTGGCGCAGGAATTGGCGCACACCCACAAAGGGCCGTTCGTCATTGTGGCCGGGCCAGAGGGACTGGCCACTTCGGATGAGCGCGTCGTGGGATTCCAACGCGGCTTGTCCGACGCCGGCCAGCCCGCCGCGGATGTTGTGCACGTCCCGTTCAACCGGAACGGTGGCTTCGACGCCGGCATTGAGCTTGCCTGGCGGATCAAGGCGTCCGACCAGTCGGCGCTGGAGCAGCGCTTGTGCATTTTCGCGACGAACGACGTCATGGCCATCGGGGTGGCAGCCGCGTTGAGGGACCGGGGGCTCAGGGTCCCCCATGACGCCAGCCTCGCAGGGTTCGACGACATCGAATGGCTCCGGGACTTCCGGCCGGCGCTTTCCACTGTTCACCTTCCCCTTGAGGAGATCGGCAGGCTCGCCACTCTCGGAAGCTCGAACGAGCGGAAGGCAGGCGAGGAACCCGGCCCCCTCTCCCCCGTCACCGGCAAAGTGATGCTGCGACGTAGCACCGAAACACCACACTCGGCCCGGGGGTAGTCCCCGAAGCCCCGGCCGTTGTGACCGGCGCAACAATTCAGCCTTGACAGCGGGGCCGCGCGGGTGTCTTATGGAAAGCGCTTACCAGATGGGAAAGCGCATACCAAGCGGCAGTTCAGGCCAATTCTTGCGATGGCGCCCCCCTCCGGCTGGAAACCAAACCCCAAAGATGGGGTGGCATCCAGTGGCCCAACGACTTGTCCAAAGGAGGACAATATGAAGATCGACGCGAGTACACAGCGAAGTTCAGCCGGACCTCGCCAGTCCAGCACCTCGAAGAAGGCCGCGGCCAGCGGCTGGATCGGGAGCGCCCTCGAGTACTACGACTGGTTCATCTATGCGCAGGCCGCTGCGCTGGTGTTTCCCGGCGTTTTCTTCCCCGCGGGAAATCCGACCGTGGCCCTTATCGCCTCGCTGGGCACCTATGCCGTGGGCTACGTTGCCCGCCCGATTGGCGCATTCGTCCTCGGGCAGTGGGGTGACAAGCACGGCCGCAAGAATGTTTTGGTCTTGGCCATGTTGATGATGGGCGCGTCGACCTTCGCCGTTGCACTGCTACCCACCTACGGGCAGGTCGGCCTCCTTGCTCCCGTCCTGCTGGTTGCGGTCCGACTCATCCAGGGCTTCGCAGTGGCGGGCGAACTGAGCGGCGCCAGCGCCATGATCGTGGAGCACGCGCCCTTCGGCCGCAGGGGCTTCTACGCGAGTTTCGCGCTCCAGGGCACTCAAGCCGGCCAGATTATCGCAGCCGCGGTCTTCCTTCCGCTCTCTGCCATGCTCTCTGATGAATCGTTCAAATCCTGGGGCTGGCGCATTCCGTTCCTCCTCAGCGCACTCGTGGTGTTCGCCGGATACATGATCCGCCGCCGGGTCGAAGAGACCCCCGTCTTCGTGGAGGAAAAGGCTCACCAAGAGATCGCGAAGGCACCAATCGTCCGCGTATTGCGGGAAAACGGACTCAACGTGGTGCGGGCAGTCTGCATGACCCTGGTGAACGTGGTCGGCGTCACGGTGGCAGTCTTCGGAGCGGCGTACGCCACCCAACCGGGTTACGGCGTCGGAATGAGCACGAGCGTCTATCTCTGGATCCCGGTCCTGGCCAACGTCGTCGCGCTGGCCCTTATCCCCTTGTTTGGAGACCTGTCGGATCGCTTCGGCCGCCGGCCCCTGATGATCTTCGGCTCGCTGAGCTCCGGCGCGCTCGCCTACGCCTACCTGTACGCGGTCAGCCAGAACAACGTCATACTCACCATCGTTCTCTCGATCCTCATGTGGGGAACCCTCTACCAAGTCTGGAATGCAACATTCGCCAGCTTCTTCCAGGAACTCTTCCCTTCCCGCACCCGCGTCACCGGATTCGCCATCTCACAGAACATCGGCCTCGTCATCACCGCATTCCTGCCGAGCATCTTCACAGCGATCGCCCCGCCGGGGTCCTCGAATGTGCCGCTCGTCATCGGCTCCATCTGCTTCGGAATCACGATCATCGGAGCTGTTGCCGCCTGGTCCGCCCGGGAAACGTACCGTATCCCGCTCAACCAGCTGGGCACGCCGAACGCGACGCCGGTGCCCCGCGAGGAGTACAACCGGCTCAGGAGCGGCACCCGGTAAGCTGCGCGATTATGACGGCGATTCGCGGTCTTTTGGATGAAACGATTCACAGAAAGAGGAGAATCCCCATGCGCGTCTGCTTCCGTTCCTCGGTCAAATCCAGCCAGATTCCCGAATACCGGCGCCGCCACGCTGCAGTGTGGCCGGAGATGCTCCGTGAACTCAAGGCAGCCGGCTGGAATAACTACTCGCTGTTCCTCGCCGACGACGGGCTGCTAGTGGGATACGTGGAATGCGACGATTTCGACGCCGCACGTGCCCGCATGGCCCTGACCGATGTGAATGCCCGCTGGCAGGCGGAAATGGCACTCCTGTTCGAACACGACGCACGGGCACCGGACCAAGGCTTCCTTCAACTCACGGAAATCTTCAATCTCGAGGACCAGTTGTCTGGGGGCTAAGGCCTCAGGCACAGTCCGGGGACTAAGGTTTCAGGCACAGACCGGCCGGCTGAGGTTTCAGGCACAGACCGGGGCTTGTTTCCCGTCGCCGCGCTACAAGCTCCGGCCTGGAAAACAAGCCCCGGAATGGCGAGCCCCGGGCCCGGGGCCGAAAAACCCCGGGCCCCGTCAACCGGACCGCGTCAAACGATCGCGGAAACCCCGGTGACGGCCCGGCCCACAATGAGCGAGTTGATCTCGAACGATCCCTCGTAGGTGTAGATCGCTTCGGCATCGGCAAAGATCTTGGCCATCTTGTAATCGGTCACAATGCCGTTTCCGCCCAGGATGGACCGGCCCATCGCCACGGTTTCGCGCATCCGCGCGCTGCAGTACGACTTGGCCAGGGCTACTTGGGCCATTTGGGCGCCGCCGTGCCGCACTCCCTTGCTGTCCGTGTAGATATCCTCCTGCAGCTGGGCAATCCGCACCATCATGCCCATGCTGGCCACGGCATTACCGAGCATGTCCACCAGTTGCTGCTGGATGAGCTGGAACTTCGCCAGCGGCCGGCCGAACT
Source organism: Arthrobacter rhizophilus (assembly GCF_026241105.1). GTDB lineage: Bacteria > Actinomycetota > Actinomycetes > Actinomycetales > Micrococcaceae > Arthrobacter. The sequence continues at coordinate 42,084 of NZ_JAPFFT010000025.1, forward strand.
GCTGGCGTTCAAGCGCGTATTGACGGGCGACGTCGAACGCCGCCAACTGCTGCCCCACGGCCTGCCAGGCCACCATGAGCCTGGATCCGCGCAGCAGGTGGTTGGTGTCGGCGAAACTATTGATCCCCGCGAAGCGGTCCGCCTCGGCAATCCGGACGTCCTTGAGGACGATGTCGGCGTTTTGCACGGTGCGCAGGGCGATCTTGTTTTCGATCTTGGTGCGCGTCACGCCGGGAAGGGTGGCGTCCACGACGAAACCCCGGACGGCGCCGTCGGCCTCGTCCCGGGCCCAGACCAGCATGTGATCACAGAACGTCCCGTTGCCGATCCAGCGCTTGGCGCCGTTCAGCACCCAGTAGTCGCCGCCGTCGTCGGCTCCCCCGGCGACCCGGCGCGCCATCGTCTGCATGCCGCCGGCCACATCGGAGCCGTGGTCCGGCTCGGTGAGCGCGAAAGCGCCGGTGGTCCGGAGGTTGGAGGCGTCGTCGAGGTACCGGTCCTGCTGGTCCTTGGAACCAAACTCGTAGAGCGCCTCGATGAAGAGGTCGTGGTGGACCATGAAGAACGTGGCAATGGAGGTGTCCACGCGCGTCATCTCCGCAATCACCAGCCCTGCGAACAGGTTGCTGTAGCCGCGGTGCGTTGGGGTGCTCAGACGAAGGGCCGCGAGCTTGGGCAGGATGTGCGCCGGGAACTCGGCTTTGTCCCACCAATCCTTGGCATAGGGGGCGATTTCCGTGGCCAGGAATTCCCGGAGCTCGTTGAGTTTGCGCTGTTCCTGGACGCTGAGGAGCGATTCGAAATCGAAAAAGTCCGCCGAAGGCAAAGAAACAGGCAAGGAGGGCAGCGAACCAGCCGAATGTTCGACGGCGGCCGCCAACTTGTGCGTCTGGCTCACTTTGGTGCCATCCGGATAGCGCCGTCGAGGCGGATGGTTTCGCCGTTGAGCATGGCGTTTTCCACGATGTGCGCCACAAGGTTGGCGTATTCGGCGGGACGGCCAAGACGGGCGGGGTGCGGTACTTGCTGGCCCAGGGAGAGCTGCGCGCCTTGCGGCAGGCCGGCCAGCATGGGGGTTTCGAAGATGCCTGGCGCAATGGCCATCACTCGGACCAGCAAGCGCGCGAGTTCACGGGCCAGGGGCAAGGTCATGGCGGCCACGGCTCCCTTGGAGGCCGCATAGGCGGGCTGACCGATCTGGCCGTCGAATGCCGCCACGGAGGCCGTGTTGATGATGACGCCGCGTTCCTCACCGCCGAGTTCGGTGGACGCAGGCTCGTTCTGGGCCATCGCGGCAGCGGCAAGTCGGATGACGTTGAAGGTACCTACGAGGTTGATCTGGATGACCCTGTTGAAGATCTCCAGCGGCAGCACGCCGTCCTTGCCGAGCACCTTGCCTGGGGTTGCCACGCCCGCGCAGTTGACCAGGATCCGGAGCGGGCCCAGGGCGACTGCGGCGTCGACGGCGGCCTGCACTTGCTCTTCGTTGGTGACGTCGGCGGGGACGAACACGGCCCTACCGGCAGCCCCTGAGGCGTTGAGTTCGGCGGCGAAAGCCTCGCCAGGAGAAGAGTGGAGGTCAAGCAGCACAACCGAAGCTCCGGCGTCGAGCAATCGCCTGGCGGTGGCGGCCCCAAGTCCCGAAGCCCCGCCGGTAATCAACGCAACTGCGCCTTTGATGTCCATCCATCCTCCTCGATGCAGAACCAAAATCCGTTAATGAATGTTAACTGAATCACTTTGATTGTGCACTGCGGAGGGCTCAACGGCCAAGCGCGGAGAGTTAGGCTGTCACCATGTCCGCCCCCGACACCTCGCAGGGCACCTCCGGAACACCGGACTGGGCCGCACGAGCCGACGACGCCGCGCGTTCGGTCACCCGGCATTTCGGACGGCGCCTCCTCTTCCTTCCCGGAACACACCTCGCTGCGTCGATCCGGCCCTCCAGCCGATTTCCGGGTCAGCCGTGGAACTACTGGTGGCAGGCGCAATACGCCGATTGCCTCGTGGACACCGGGTTGCGCGAATTGGCCGAAGGATCAAGGTTCGACGGCGGCGACCGGCCCAGCGCAGGCCGGCTCGCTTCACGCCTGGTCACCAGCATCCGGCTTCGCAACTCCCTGCGCTACGTGAACAGTTACTACGACGACATGGCATGGCTGGCCCTCGCAACGCTGCGCCTGGACGGCCTGGCCGAGAGGGCGCACAAACCCGGCCGCGGCCGCAACGCCCGGTTGCAGAAAAGCCTGTCCCCGCAGTTCGAGTCTGCCTCCACCGACGATCTGGGCGGCGGCACCTTCTGGAGCAAAAAGCGCGATTTCAAGAACACCCCCGCTACGGCCCCGGTGGCCCTGCATTTCGCCCGAACCGGCAAGCCGCAGCGGGCCCAAGGGCTCCTGGACTGGCTTCACGCCACGCTCTTCGAACCCAACCGGGGCCTCTACCTTGACGGTGCGCGGATCCAGGAAGGCAAGTTGGTCCTGGCGGACGAGATCTACACCTACAACCAGGGCCCAGTGCTCGGCGCCCTGCTGGAACTGGGCGGAGCAGCGAACCTGGCACGTGCTGCCGCCCTGGTGAGCTCGGTGGCCGAACATCTGACCGTCCATGGAACTGACACTCAGGCGAGGCTCGTTCTTCGCGGCGAAGGAACCGGCGACGGCGGTCTTTTCACCGGGATCCTCGTCCGCTATCTGGCGCTCGCCGCCGGGGACATGCGCTTGCCCGCGGCCATCCGCGCTACCGCCCGCCAGTTAGTGCTCGATACCGCGGAGGCGCTGTGGGCGGGGCGAACTGTGCGCACCGTGCGCCCGGACGAAGCCGCCGACGGCGGCGGCTGGCTCATCTTCTCGACGGAACCACTGCGTCCGGCCGCCAACGCGTACCCGGCGGGCACCGCCGTCGAGCTCTCCACCCAACTGCAGGCGTGGATGGTGCTGGAAGCCGCGGCGCGCATTCAATCATCGATTGCTCCGTGAGCGTCGTTTTCAGCCTCCAAAACGTCACTTACGGGGGCCCACGCCAGCGAGGGCCCCGGCCTGAGCTTGCGAAGGCTGGGAGCTGGTGGGGAGCAATCGACGGGGGTAGAGGCTTCGTCACACGCACATTTCCGGCCTGCCTGTCGGTGCCGCGGCCTAGGCTGGAGCTGTGAATCCGATCCCGAGTCCGTTTCCTGTCACAGTGGTCGCTCCGCCGCCGGAATGGTGGCAGATTCTTGGCGCGCTCAGCCCGCTCGCTGTCCTTGCTGCGGCGATCGTTGCCGCGATCGTAGGCCTCCTGTCCCTGCGGCAGAAGGCGCGGGCGGACGACAGGTCCGAGTGGTGGCGCCGCGCTCAATGGGCGCTGGACGCGTCACTGTCCCGCAGCCGCTCCGAGGCCGAAATGGGCCAGAAAGCCATCGAGCTTCTGGGCCAAAGCGAGCTCGCGTCGCGGGAGGAACTCGCGCTCCTCAAAATCGGCACTGAGGACGCCATCCTGGCAGCTGCCAAGGCATCTGAAACCCGCACCCTTACCCCTTCGCAACGTCCGGATTCGGTGAGCCCCGAGGACCGCAAAGTGCAGATCGCCGCCGCCAAGGCCAGGGTCATGTTGGACCGGCGGCTCAGCGAGGACACCCCAGGCTGGATTGTTGCGCTGTCCCAGGAGAAGCCCGAAAAGCCCGAGAAGCCCGAGTAAAGTCCCGGCTACTCTGCCACGGCCGGCTTTTTCTTCTGCGGATACGGGGTCTCCTGCCTCGCCAGCATCTCCACGAAACCAGCGATCTTCCTGGCCCGCGTCTCGGCCTTCTTCACCGAGTTGGTGCGGTAGATCAGGGCAAAGCGATTGACCGACGTCAGCACGTCGAACATCTCCTGGGCTGCCGGAACCGCGGAGATGGCAGCAGCGAGGTCCCCCGGAACTTCCGCGTCCGCCTGGCCCACGTATGCAGCCTCCCAGCGCCCGTCCGCCTTGGCGCTTTCCACGGCGGCCCATCCAGCCGCGGTCATCTTCCCTTCGGCTTCCAAACGGGCAATGTGACCCACATTCCGTTTGGACCAGGGGCTCTTTGGGCCGCGACGGGTCATACGCTGGAAGACGCTTTCGTCGTCGCGCCTTCTGCCTTGGCCGTCGATCCAACCGAAACAGAGGCACTCATCCAGGGCAGCGGCATAGTCCAGTTCCGTCACGTTGCCGCCCTTTTTGTGCAGCACCAGCCAGACGCCGGGGCTATCGGCACCATTCTTTTCGAGCCAGGCCCGCCATTCGGCAGCATCTTTGACAATCAGTTCTTCAAGTTCAACAGCCATGGCCCCATTCTGGTGCCAGCTAGGCTGAGACGAAAGCCCACCCGCTGCTCCGACCCACGCGGTCCAGGCCCACGCCCCGGAGGATCCATGCTGCGCGTCCGTCCCATCCAGTTCACGTCCGACGTCGCCGGCTGGAAACACCTTCTTACGGCGCTGGGGCTGGTGTGCGTCTTGGACCGCGGGGATTGGTTGGAGTTCGACGCCGGATCGGGCCGGGTGGCCTTGCACCGGACTTCCGCAGACTCGCCCGACGACGGCGCGACCGCGTTCGGCGTCGAGGTCGGGCACCTGGCCGAGTTCGCCCGACGCACCATGGCCGACGGGACCCGTGCCGAACTGTTCGACGCCGGTCACGGCCAGGCCGTCCGCATCACTGCAGGCGACGGCTTCACGTTCCTCGCGGACAAGGCGACCAGCGGCGCGACCAGCCCGGACGCCGATCCGGGGCTCGCCGTCGTCGGGACCTGGCTCACGCCGGATGTGCCGGGGGCCGCGCAGGAACTGCGCAACATTGGCGCAAGGCCGCGGCGGGCGTCTCCGGACGCCGCCGATTTCAGCACGAAAAACGGCGGCATCCTTTTGGTCCGGAAGTCACCCGAGACTGCCACGGGAGGCCTCGCGTTCGAGTACGACGGCGACCTCGCGGCACTCGAGGTCCGGCTCGCCGCCGCCGGACTCGCCGCGGCCCGAGCCGGCTCAGTCCTCGCGGTCCCGGACCCGCTCGGCAGGACGATCAGTGTGGCCGGGCCCGCCTAACCAAACCCTCGCTCACCTTTATGGGTCTTTCCCCCGACGCTTCTGCACATCATCTGCAGGAGCGTTCCGCCGTTTGGGCTCATAAGTGAAGGAGCGTCGCCCGGTTTGGGCTCATAAGTGAAGGAGCGTTCAGGGAATCCTGATCCGGCGAATCGCTCGACTAAATCCTGGCTGTCTGATTCGTACGGCGTGGAACGGCATTGGATGGGGTAGAACTTAACCATGAGTGTTCGTACCCCTGATCCCTACTCCGGCTGGCTTTCCGATGAAGACCTCTTCGAAGCCCGCGGCCGCCTCCCCATGGTTTACGTGGAGGCGGTTCCCGTGCGTCTGGATCCACTCGGATTCGTCAACGAGGTAGGTACCCTGCTTCAGGGCGACGCCGACGGCGCCATGGTCCGTTCCTTCGTTTCCGGCCGCGTGCTCTACCGCGAAACCATCCGGGCCGCGCTGTTGCGGCACATGGAAAAGGACCTCGGGCCGCTGGCCTTTCCCCAGCTGCCTGTCAGCCCCGTGCCGTTCACGGTGGCCGAATACTTCCCGGCTCCGTCGCAGACCGGTTTCACGGACGACCGCCAACACGCCGTGTCGCTCGTCTACGTCATCCCCGTGACGGGCGAATGCGAACCGCGCCAGGACGCCCTCGAGCTGACGTGGATGACCCCCCAGGAGATCCTCAGCGACGACGTGCAGCAGGAATTCAGCGGCGGTCGCGGCAATCTGGTGCGCCAGGCTTTGGCTTTTGCCGGCGTCGGACAGTAGCGGCAGCGGCGGGTAATAGCCACCTCCCCGATTTGTTCGATGGGTTTTATAGACTGTTGGGCGGACCCCAAGAGAACCAAAGGACTTCCGATGACTCACAGCCCGGCCGACCAGCAGTACCGTGAAAAGCAGGCTGGGGCCCTGCAAATCGGGGACTACCTGTTCCTCCCAGGGGATGGTCCCGCAGGGGAAATCACGCAAATAGAGCTCGAACACGACGATTTTGGTGTGCCTGCTCTCGTCCTGGTCACCACCCTCGACGGCAGAAACGTGCGGATCGCCATCGGGTCCAGCGTCCCGGTCGGCGAGGCGGCTGTCACTATCGACGACGACGCGCTGGCAGAGGAAGATCCTGCGCCGCTCTTGAAGCCGGTTCCCGGCGACGCGCCCGACGCCGTTACCTCCGACGGCGGCGACGCGCCCGACGCCGTTACCTCCGACGGCGGTGACGCACTCGCGGACACGGTTCCCGCCGTCGTCGTACCTCCTTTGCCCGCGGTGGCACCCATCGTGAGCGGGCCCAGCGGGCCGGGCCCCGCGCAGCTCGCGCTGATCCCGGAACCGACGGGTTCCCCCGAGGACGTGGTGGCCGCCGCTGCCGAGGCGCACCCGGGCAGGAACGGCGTCGCGGTACTGAGCGAACGCCTCGTGAAGGGCATCAACACGAAGTCCGGAAGCTGCCTTCGGGACCTGAGCGACCTGGCCCACGATCTCTTCATCGAGTTGCGGGATCCGGACCATGCCCTCGCAGTGGCCGACATCCTCAACGTGCTTCCCTACGACGGAAACCGCGACCGGTGGATGTCCGTGGAGCGTTCCCTCGCACTTTCCAGCTTCATTTGCCGTGAGCTCGGCCAAACGGAACGCGCCGAGGTCTACGATCAACTCCTGCAGGCACCGGACACCTTGGAGACAGACCCGTTCAAGGCCAGGATCAACGCCAAAGTCCGCCAACGTGGGCTCAACGAACCGAATCTGTACGACAAGGAAATCTTCCGCTCCATCGACAACGGCAACCGCGATGCCGAGCGCGAATGGCGGTTGCTCCGCCTCGAAACCCTGCTGTTCCTGCGCTCGCACGGCGGCTCGACAACCCTTGGCGTGGGCGAACTCGATCACCGGATCGCGAACGAGCTCGAGGCTGTGCGCGCGTAGGCGCCAGCGGAGGATTCCGCAAGACCTGTCGCGTTCGCTCCAACGGCGGTAGATTCGGGCCATGACGAACAATCTGAGCGTTGTGGTTAATGCCGACGCGCAGCAAGTTTGGACTTCGCTGCGTGAACCGTCGCTCGTGGCTCAATGGCACGGCTGGGAGGCCGATGAGCTTGGCGACGAAATCAACCAAATCTATTTCACCCCCAATGTGGTTGAAAATTCCGACCACACGAGCCTCACCGTGAATGGCGGGGACGTCTTCGAACTCACCCCGGTCAGCGGCGGCACCGAGGTCCGCGTAACGCGGGCCGCCTTGGACCACGATTCCGAATGGGCCGCGTGGGACGAGGACATCACCCAGGGTTGGCTGACCTTCCTGCACCAGCTCCGGTTCGCTCTGGAACGCCATCCGCACGGGCACCGGCGCACGCACTTTGTGGCCCTGCCCGGCGGTAGCGGCTCTGGCATCCAGAAACTGGGGCTGGCCGACGTTCCAGCTCCTGGGGAGGAATACTCGCTGACGTTGCCCACGGGCGAGGCCCTCTCCGGCAAGGTCTGGTTCCGGAGCAATCATCAGGTAGGCCTGACCGTGCACAGCTATGCAGAGCATGGGGACGGGCTGCTGATTGTGGCGGACCAGCCGGTGATCCCGGAGAAAAGGCCCGACGGCGGCACTGTCGTGATCGCGTCGACCTACGATCTGGGTGCCGCCAGCCTGGACTCGATCCGCTCCCATTGGGACAGCTGGAAGGCTGAGAACTACCCCACAGAGGTACATTCGCACTGACGATTCACGCTCCGGGGCTGGCAGACTGTAACGGTGCCAGCCGATTCCTCCCTGCCTCATTCCGGGTCTTACTCCGAGTCCGGTCCTTCCGCGCTCGTGGCTGCCCAGCAGTCCGCGTTTTCCTTCGAGGTGGTCGCGCGGCTCGGCGAAACGCGCCGGCCGTCGTCGGGCCTTTCGAACGCCGACGGCGGCAGCCGTCACGACCGCGGCAGGCGCGGAGACTTCCTGGGCCGTACCGGCACCATCACCACACCGCGCGGCCAGATACAGACGCCCGCGTTTATCGCCGTCGGGACGAAGGCCACGGTCAAGGCAGTGCTGCCCGAATCCATGAAGGAGCTCGGTGCGCAGGCGTTGCTGGCCAATGCCTACCACCTGTATCTGCAACCGGGCCCGGAAATCCTGGACGCGGCGGGCGGGCTCGGCGCGTTCATGAACTGGGATGGGCCCACGTTCACCGACTCGGGCGGCTTCCAGGTGATGAGCCTCGGCTCGGGATTCAAGAAGGTCATCGACATGACGTCCGTGGACACGTCCGGGCCCGACGACGCGGTGGCCCCGGGCAAGGAGCGGCTGGCGCATGTGGACGAGGATGGCGTGTGGTTCAAGTCGCACCTGAACGGGGACCGGCACCGTTTCTCGCCGGAGATTTCCATGCGGGTGCAGCACCAGATCGGCGCCGACATCATGTTTGCCTTCGATGAGCTGACCACCCTGCAGAACTCCCGTGGCTACCAAGAGGAATCATTGGAGCGGACGCGTCGCTGGGCCGAGCGCTGCGTGGTGGAGCATCAACGCCTGACTGCTTCCCGGGTGGGGAAGCCGTACCAGGCATTGTTCGGCGTCATTCAGGGGGCGCAGTACGAGGACCTCCGCCGGAAGGCATGCCGGGATCTTGGCGGGATGCCCTTTGACGGCTTCGGCATCGGTGGCGCCTTGGAGAAGGAAAATCTCGGCACCATTGTGCGTTGGTGCAACGAGGAACTTCCCGAGAACAAGCCCCGGCACCTCCTAGGAATCTCCGAACCCGACGACATTTTCACAGCCATCGAAAACGGTGCCGACACCTTCGATTGCGTCTCCCCCACCCGCGTGGCACGCAACTCGGCGTTCTACACGCCGTCCGGACGGTTCAACCTTGCGGGGGCTCGCTACAAGAAAGATTTCGGACCCCTGCAGGACGGCTGCGACTGCTACACCTGCGCCAACTATTCGCGGGCGTACATTCACCATTTGTACAAAGCTCACGAGATGGTCTCGGCCACGCTCATTTCCATCCACAACGAGCGCTTCGTCGTGAAGATGGTGGACGACGCCCGCCTGGCCATCGAGTCCGGGGACTTCTTCGAGTTCAAGGCCGAGACCTTGGGGCGGTACTACTCTTAGCTCCCGGTCGCCTCCGGCCGAAATCGCTGGAACGGTGCCGGTTCGCCGGAGCGTTCGGGCGACCCGGGACAGTTCCGGCGACCCCACGTTTTCCACATAGCCGACTAAGCAGCTTCCGCGGGCCTCCGCCGCCCGCGAGGCTGGATCAATGACGCCTTCCCAGCGACCTTCGCTCCCGGACAAGGGAAACCTTTGGCGCACCGATCAACTCAACGCACATGGGCTTAATTCCCGTGCAATCCAGCTCTTGCTGCGTCGCGGCAAGCTAGTCCGGCTACGGTACGGCTGCTATATCCGGGCCGCGCTCTGGGAGAAGCAATCCGCCTGGATCCGCAGCACGCAACTGATTTACGCCCACGCGCATGGAACGCTTACGACGTCGGCGGGAGACTTCGTATATAGCCACACCTCGGCGGCGCGGCTGCACCGCCTCTTCCTCTGGAATGTTGACGACCTCATCCACATCCTGCTGCGGGTCCGGCCGTCCAGCGAGCGCCTCGGCAAGGACGTCCGCGGACACACACGGCCTTTCGACGAGACGGACATCGTGACAATCGGAAACTTGCGGGTCACCTCCTTGGAGCGGACGGTGGTGGATTGCGCCATGCTACTCAGCTACAAGCAGGCGCTGGTGCTCATGGACCATGCACTCAGGCTTGGCGCTGATCGTGCGCAAATGCAGGCCATGGCCGACGCATTGGATGGCCGACGCGGCATCAGGAACCTTCGAAAGGCCCTGGTCAACGCCGATCCGCGATCAGAGTCCGCCGGCGAAACCTTGTGCCGCGAACTCATCTCGCGGCTGAAGTTGCCGATGCCTGAACCGCAGGTTGAGGTGCAGAGCCGGGCAGGTCGGCATCGGCTCGACTTTGCCTGGCGGGAGGCAAAGGTCGCGTTGGAATTCGACGGAAAAGCCAAGTACTTCGATTTCAAGCCAACAGCCGAGGTGATTTTCCAGGAGCGGCGCCGGGAGAAGGCCCTGAGCGAGGACGGCTGGCGCTTCGTCCGCGTGGAATGGAAGCACCTCTTTCGCGAGCAGCAATTCAAGAACCGGGTACTGAACGCCCTCCGTCGCCAAACCAGCCTGCCACCGTCGAGATCGCCGGAACGCGCCCCGGTCGCCGAAACTCTCGGGCGAGCCAGCACCGTTCCGGCGAGTTGGCGCCGAGGAGAACCTTACGGGCGGTCCGCCGTCGTCACGCCGATCACCAAGAGCACCACATTGAGCACGACGGCGGGCGTCACCAGGAGTTCGGGGGCGTTGAACAGCATGCCCAGAGCCAAAGGCACCAAGGCGAAAAGGCTCAGCACGTAGCCTCGGATCCTGGTTCCCAGCATTGCGGGCCCGCTCCGTCCAAGCTGCATGAGGTAGACCAGCTTGGTCAGGTCTTCCTGCTGGCGGAAGGCTCGTCGCAGCATCCCCGCCCCCAAGCCGCCGCCCGCCGCCGCACCCAGGACCAGGAGCTCCACCCGGAAGCCACCGGCCAGCACAAAGAATCCGGCAGCCGCCGTCGTCCACAACCCCATCAGCATGACCGGCAGCGCGACGTGAACCCAGCGTGAGGCCGTCCTGGAAATCGGGAGGAGCGCGTCGAGGCTCGGGGCCATGCGCAACTGCCAAAGCGGCCCGGCCGCCGCTGTGGAAGAGAAGATCGCCGCCGCGAGCAGCACGGGAAGCAGGATGATGGGTGAATCGAACGTCTGGATCAGTCCGGTTAGGGGAACGACGGCGAGACCCAGGCCCCAGCGCCACAATCGGCCGGGTTGCCGCGCGAGGACCGTCGCTTCCGCGTGGAAGAGCGCGCCCGCTGCGGTGCGGGGCGTGCCCGGAAGCCTCACCCTGCTCCGTTTTCCCCCGCTGGAAAGCGAGGCACTGAGTTCTCCTGTGTCCATCAATGTCAGCGCAGCCTGGACATGTCCCCTCGCGGACCCCGCCTTGAGCAGCGACGTCGTGCGGACGCTGGAGAGCTTGTTGCGCATGCCGAGCGCCGCGGCAACCAAGGCGACAGCAGGGGCGACGGCGAAGATCCAGTTGCCCTGCAGCGTCCCGAACAACATCGCGCCGAGGACTGCCGAGAGGCCTGCCAACAACCACGAGGTTGCCCGGCCTTGCTGTCGAGCCGCTCCTTGGGGCCCGGCCGGAGCCGCCAAGCGCGTCTGGGCGAACGCGGCCAGCGCGAGGATCGCCGCACCGGTCAACGCCCCGGCGAGGATTCGCCAGACAAACACAGCGGCGTTCGAGCCGCTGATGATCGCTACGGGAACGGTGGCGAGGGCACCGACGACGGCGGCGGCCAAGACTGCGCGGCGCAAGCCTCGGGCTAGAAGGGGTTCGCGGTTGATGGCCAGCGAGTACCACCAGTGCCGCTGATTCGCCGTGATGGCCAATGGCCCGAGCCGGCCGGACACCCAATAGGCCGCAAGACCCAAGAGCCCGAACCCTGCCACTAGTCCATACTCAACAGGTACGACTCCGTAGTTACCCGAAAGCAGATGCCCGCCAAAGCCATGCTCCGCTGCGGCGGTGAGCCCGTTGAGCAAACCTGTCGCGTAAATCAGGCCGACCCCGAACGTCAGGAATTGGACGTACAGCTCATTGAGCCTTGAAAGCAGGGACTGGCCGCGTGGGCGAATAACATTGCGAGTTGCACGCTCCGGGTCGAAGTCCACGAAAACCGGTGGCGTTGGGGCAGCGGTGGACATGCTCACCGTCGGATCCTCGCCACGGCTTCCTCGGTACCAACCACGCGCGCACCGCCGTCGTCGACAATCACCGCCCGGGTACACGCCGCCTGGGCGACGTCCGCATCGTGTGTGACCATCACGACGGCCGCATTCTTCTTCGCCGTCCGGGCAATCCGCTGCGCCAGAAGGCCACGCATGCGGGTGTCGAGCCGTTGCTCCGGTTCGTCCAAGACAAGCAACTCGAAAGGCCGGATGAATGCCGAGGCCAGGAGGAGCTTGCGGCGCTGTCCCGAGGAAAGCTGATCCGGAAACGCATCGGCCACCGTTTGAAGCTCGAAGAAGTCGATCTCGTCCTCCACAGCCGCATCGGGGTTGGCGATACCATGCCCGCGGGCCACGAGGGAGAGGTGCTCACGGACCGTGAGGGAATCGAAATAGGCGTCCTCGTCCAACAGCACCGAGACCTTGCTGCGAAACAGGGCAGAGCGGTCGTCCGGCATCAAGCCAAGCACGTGGGCATCGCCCTCAATGGCGGCCTGGGCGCCAATCATGGTGCGCAGCAGGGTGGACTTGCCGGCACCGTTTTCGCCCACCATCCCGAGTACCTGCCCCGAGAAAACCTCGACGTCGAGCGGCCCACACACGGGATGGTCGCCGTAGCCTGCAACAAGATTCGCTGCCGTCAAAACGGCGTTCCCTGGCTTCATCCTCTGAACCTACCGGATTATTCTGCGACTCCCCCGAGCCCCCGACGCCCGCTCACACAGGTCGCCTACCAGCCCGACGCCCGCTCAAGTTCAGAAGTGAGCGAGCGTTGCTGATTGGGGCGATCATTTGCAGGAGCGTCGTGGACTGCCGGGCGGATGAAGGGGGCTCCGCGATTCGGTGTTCCTCGATGCGAGAATGGGGGAGGTTCCGCGGTTTGCATGCGGGTCCACCACCAGTGCTAATACAGCGGGGCGCCGTGCTCACTCCGGCCGCCTGCGCGAACCACTACGAACGGACAAACGATGACGTCAGCTTCAGAATCCCAGACCCTAAGTAAACCCGCGCCGCGCTTCGCGTCGATAGGCTCCCCATACTTTGGCATCATGCTGGCATGCATGGCCGTGGTGCTGATCCTGTCCAACATCGGCGCTGCCAAAGGCGTGGTCTTCGGGCCGATCATCACTGATGGCGGATTCTTCCTCTTCCCACTCGCCTACATTCTTGGCGATGTGATGAGTGAGATCTACGGCTTTAGGGTGGCCCGCAAAGCAATCATCACCTCGTTCGCCCTGTCAGCGTTCGCATCGCTCTGCTATTGGATCATCATCGCGCTCCCCGGTTTCAATGACGACTACGGCATTGCCAAGCAGTCTGCCATCGAGGGCGCACTTGGGCCGGTCCCGCAGATCGTCCTGGCTTCGCTCCTCGCATTCCTCGCTGGCCAGACCATCAACTCCCTGATCTTGGTAAAGATGAAAGCCCGAACCGGCGAGAGGACCCTCTGGGCTAGGCTCATGGGCTCATCGGGGGTGGGGGAATTCGTGGACACGCTGATCTTCTGCAGCATCGCGGCCTCGGTCATCGGCATCACGGATTTCGGAAGCTTCGTCAATTACGTCGTGGTTGGCTTCGTCTACAAGGTCGCTTTCCAGTACATCCTCGTGCCCGTGACATCCTTGGTCATCGGTTGGATCAAGAAGCGCGAACCCAGCTACTGGGCGTGAGCGGGCGTCCCACCGAAACCCGGCATACGTGAGCGAGCGTCGCACCGAAACCCGGCATACGTGAGCGAGCGTCGGAAGACAAGGCTCCGTTCGAGGCCCTCTGGCAAGGCGGCGCCCCTAGGGCAAGCTTGGTCGAAGACCGGCTGAGCGGCTGGACACAGAACGGCCCAAGGGCGAGGGTGGGCGCATGGCGGAGCGTTTCGAAACTGTGGACGAGTACATCGCGTCGCGGCCGGACGACGTGCAGACGATTCTGCGGGAGATCCGACGGCGGGCCCTGGCCGCTGTGCCCGGAGCCGGGGACAGGATCAGCTACGGCATTCCCACCATCACCCTCGACGGCCACTATGTGGTTTATTTCGCGGCCTGGAAGCACCACATTTCCGTCTATCCAGTGCCCGACGGCGACGGGGAATTCGAGCGGGAAATCGCCCCTTACCGGGCCGCCAAGGGCACCTTGAAGTTCCCGTTCGGGAAGCCGATGCCCTATGAGCTGATCGAAAGGGTGACGGCGCTGTTGGCTGAGCGCGGGCGGGCGGCTACTGACAATCGGCCTGCGCGAGGGGTACGGTACAGCCATGCGCCGCGATGAGCTTGAGCATGCCATCAGGGCTGCCACCGATATCATTCACGGCGATCGGGTGATCGTGATCGGCAGCCAGTCAATTCTGGGGTCCTTCACGGAGGACGAACTGCCTGCGGCAATCACCATGTCGGACGCGGTCGACATAGCCCCGTTTTCCGACGACGACGCCGGCACGCTTGCGGACAGCATCGATTCCGCACTTGGTGAATGGTCGCCTTTCCACAACGAATTCGGGTTCTATGTCCAGGCAGTCGAAAGGGAGACCGCGGTGCTCCCGGAAGACTGGGAGTACCGCCTTGTGGGTGTGCGCAATGAGGCGACCCGGAACAGCACCGGGCTTTGCCTGGATCCCTACGATCTCTGCGCAGCCAAGCTCATTGCGGCACGGCCCAAGGATCACGAGTTCGTTTTGGCGCTTATCGGAGCGTCCCTCATCGACCAGGCCAGGCTCGTGGACAGAATCAGGCTGATCGACCCCTCCGAGCCTCGACGCGATGCGGCTTTGTCCTGGGCCATGTCTGTGTGACTCGAACTGAAGGAGCAAGGTGATGACCAAGGTAGTGGCGTTCATGTCGATGTCCCTCGACGGCTACGTGGCGGATCTCGAGGACGGCGTCGACGAAGTCTTCGACTGGTACTTCTCAGGTGACGTCGACGTCCCCACCTTCAACCCGGACTTCACCTTCCACCTTTCTGCCGCAAGCGCCGAACACGTTCGGGCCCTCATGGGCGATGTGGGGGCGATGCTCACCGGTCGGCGCACGGCGGACCGCGCCGGTGCCTGGGGCGGGCAGCACCCCTTCGGCGTGCCTGCGTTCGTCGTGACTCATCAGATGCCCGAAGGGTGGCCCCGATCCGACTCAACGGTACATTTCGTCACCGACGGGCTGGAAAGCGCCGTCGGGCAGGCAAAGGCAGCGGCGGGCGACAAGATCGTCGGCATGCACGGGCCGGACACCATTCGGCAGTGCCTCGACGCCGGGCTGCTCGACGAAATCCGCGTCGACCTGGTTCCGCTGCTGCTGGGATCCGGTATCCGGTTGTTCGATCGCCATGAGAACGCGCCGATCGCTTTGGGCAACCCGACTGTCGTCGAAGGTGTGGGCGTCACGCACCTGAACTACCCGGTCCTCAAGTAGGGCCCGGCCACGCCGCCCGGCGAGTCAAGCTCCGGCCCGCCACTCCCGCACAAAAACTACCCCGAGTGCGCCTCCAGGAACGCGTACACCTCGGTCTCGTCGACGCCGGGGAACGCGCCCGGCGGCATAGCGGCCAGCAGGTGCGAGTGCGCACGGGCGGACGGCCAGGCGTTGCCTGCCCAGGAAGAAGCCAACGACGCCGGCGGGCGCTTGCAGCAGTTCGGGTCCGGGCACGTTGAGGTAGCCCGCGCCGTCGTCTCCCGCCCGCGGAACCACTTCACGTGCTGGTACGGCACGCCGATGCTGAGTGAAAACTCCCCCGCGGCCGATCGCTCGGTGCGCGCCGTGCACCAATAGGTGCCGGAGACGGTGTCGGTGTATTGGCTGTAGGCGCTGAACTTGTCCGGAACATCGAACACGGCCCGCGACGTCCACGCCTTGCACGCTGGTTGGCCCTCGATGGCGCCGGTATGGTCCTGCGGGAAGGCCACGCCGTCGTTCTCGTACGCCTTGTAGATGATGCCGCTCTGATGGGTCTTCTGGAAGTGCGTGGTGATGCCCAGGTGCTTCGTGGCCAGGTTGGTGAAGCGGTGTGCCGCGGTTTCGTAGGAGACGGCAAAGGCGTCCCGGATGTCCTCGACGGCGATCTCCTTGGCAGCCTTCGCCTTCTGCAGGAACTCCAGGGTGGCGTTCTCGGGCAGGAGGAGCGCCGCGGCGAAATAGTTGGTGGCGACTCGCTGCGCCAGGAAGTCCCCGTAGTTCTTGGGAGTCTCGTGGCCCAGAACGTAGTGGCCAAGGGCCTGCAGGAGGACCGACCGGGGATCGTGATCCTGGCGCTGGCTCTGCGTTAGGTAAATTCGGTGATTCTTTAGATCGGTCACCGAACGGGTGGAATGGGGCAAATCGCCCACGTGGTGCAGCGTGAATCCGAGGTGGTCGGCGATGTCGGCAATGACGTGCTGGCTCAAGGGCCCGGAAGTGTATCCCACCCCTTTGAGCACCTTCTGCGCTTCGGCTTCGTACTCCGGAAAATAATTGCCCCGCTCACGCATCATGGCACGTAGTTCACCGTTCGCGCGGCGGGCCTCTTCCGGCGTCGCAATCTGCTCGTTGAGCCTGCGCTCAAGCTCCTGCAGGAGCCCTATTTGCGACTCCAGCACATCGAGCGGAAGCCGCGCGCTGACACGGATTTTCGGCAGGTTCAGGGACTCATAGAGGGGCCCGCGTTGGTACCGTTCCAACTCGATTTCCAGGGCGGCGCGGCGGCTGGGCGGTTCTGCCCCGAGAAGCTGGTCGATGCCCACGTTCAATGCGGCCGCGAGCTGCTTCAGCAGGCCCAATTTGGGCTCGCGCTTGCCGTTCTCAATGAGGCTCAACTGGCTAGGGGCGGTCCCGACGGCGGCACTCACGTCGTCGAGGGTCAGCCCGGCCTGCTTGCGCAGATACCGCACGCGGCGGCCCAGGCTAATGACGTCCAGTTCGGCGTCAGAGGCGGACGACGACGGCGGCGGTACTTCGCGGTTCCAGCTCACGGGTGACATTTCTTGAGCATACGCGAAGAAGTGCATTTCTTTCCATGGTTTTTCTCTAGTAAGTCCCTTGGAAGTACTGAAAAGTAAGAACTACGGAAACCCCGGCCGGCCGGAACTGCAAAGGCGCAGCCAAGATCGGCCGGGGCTACATACACAGCAACACGCCAAAGTAGCGTCAAAGGAGACAGAACAATGACCGCAGCATTTGAACCAGAGCAGCCCACCTCCGCTCAGCAGCAGGCCGCCGCACTGGAGCTCGAATGGGCTGCCAACCCGCGTTGGGAAGGCGTTACCCGCGATTACTCGGCCACCGACGTCGTCCGCCTCCGCGGCCGGGTCTCCGAAGAACACACCTTGGCCAGGCGCGGCTCCGAGAAGCTGTGGAAGCAGCTCACGGAAGAGCACAAGGAAGGCAAGTACACCAACGCGCTCGGTGCACTGACCGGCAACCAGGCCGTGCAGCAGGTCAAGGCCGGGCTGCGGGCCATCTACCTTTCCGGCTGGCAGGTAGCAGCCGACGCCAACAACTCCGGCCACACCTACCCGGACCAGTCCTTGTACCCGGCGAACTCGGTCCCCACCGTGGTCCGCCGCATCAACAACGCCCTGCTCCGCGCCGACCAGATCGAATTCTCCGAGGGCATCCAGACCGTCGAGGACTGGCTGGTCCCGATCGTGGCCGACGCCGAAGCCGGTTTCGGTGGCCCGCTGAACGCCTACGAACTCATGAAATCCATGATCCAGGCTGGCGCCTCGGGCGTGCACTGGGAAGACCAGCTCGCGTCGGAAAAGAAGTGCGGCCACCTCGGCGGCAAGGTGCTCATCCCTACCCAGCAGCACGTCCGGACCCTGA
>NZ_JAPFFT010000026.1 GCF_026241105.1 Arthrobacter rhizophilus
AGTTTCGCTTTCAGCGCGGCGGTCCGGGCTTCCAGCCGGGCCACTTCGGCGAGGCCGTCCAGGCAATCATCGGCCAGGCGCCGGAGCGGATCGGCGTCACGTGGTGGATCGGCGTCCCGCGGGAAATCAGCTTCCCGCGGGGAATCGAGGCCGGCCGTCTCGGCGCGCACCGAGCCGCCGCCGCTGAAGGCGGTAAGCACGGCAACGGACGCGGCAACGGCCTCCACGGCCGCGCTGCTTTCCGCAGTCCAGGCTGTCCTTCGATCCATACCCACAGCATCGCAGCAGGCACCGACAATTTAGTGTTGGCGCTGCGCGCCACTAAAGCGGATCCGTGACCTCGATCCGCACGGCGCACGCATCTGCCGCAGCCCTGCGAAGGACGGTGGCGTTGGGGTCGGCTACTGCCAGAAACGGCAACTGTTTCCGCGACGCGTACTCCTTCAACGCCGCATCTTCCAGGACCGCTGCGGAAAGCGCGGAGTCTCCACCGAGGACGAGGTATTCAATAGCCTGGCCGGCGAAGACATGGGCGGCATGTCCGGCCACTGCATTAGCCAGCGCGTTGGCCTGGTTCTCGCGACGCCGGGCGAACCGCTGCTGCGAGGATCCCCCCGCCGCGGACCGCGACTGCACATAGCGCGAACCCGATTTGGACGCGGACACTTTGCCGCCGCTCACTACGCCCACCGCGTAGCCGCCCCGGCGGACCAGAATGACTCCGAGCCGCCTTTCCTGTGAAGCGAGCGATGCCAAACGCTCCACCGCGTTGATGCCCTTGCCGGGCCTTCCATCAACAGGCCAGGGGGCTCTCAAAAGCGCTGTGGCGCCGTCCGCCGCCCGCAAAAGCGTGCCGCCGTCGTCGGGTTCTTCCTGAAGCGCGCCATGGCTCGCGGCGAAGCGCTCCACCCAACCGGGCAACCGAGGACCAGGGATGAATGCGGTACGCCCCGCCCGAGGGGGTTGCTTTTCGTTGGGGCCGGACGGCCGGGTCTCCACGTCGATGTCTCCTTCGCTGGAATCATGAGTAGCCTATCCATGTGGAAGATCTCTTTGGTGCCGGCGCGGACAGCGACGATGACGCCGGCAGCCAGGCGGCGGATTCGAACCGTTCCGGTGATGGACGTGCGGGCACAGGGCGTCCGGCGTCGCCGCGGAGTCCGCTGGCCGTCCGCATGCGGCCCCGGACACTGGACGACGTCGTGGGACAGCAGCACTTGCTGGGCCAGGGGTCTCCGTTGCGGCAGCTTGCCGCGGGAGCGGACGCCGCCGGTCCCGCAGGTCCAAGCTCGGTCATCTTGTGGGGACCGCCGGGTACGGGCAAGACGACGCTTGCCCACGTCATCGCCCGCGGACCCGGCAGGAAGTTCGTTGAGTTGTCGGCGATCACCGCTGGCGTCAAGGATGTCCGGCTTGTCATGGAGAATGCCCTGACCGCCCGCGATCTTTACCGGACAACAACCGTGCTGTTCCTTGATGAGATCCACCGCTTCAACAAAGCCCAACAGGACGCCCTGCTTCCCGGCGTCGAGAACCGCTGGGTGGTCCTGGTCGCGGCTACAACTGAAAACCCGTCCTTCTCGGTTGTCTCGCCGCTGCTGTCCCGGTCATTGTTGCTCACCCTGAAACCTCTCACGGACCCCGATATCGAAGGTCTCCTGCAGCGGGCAGTTGCCGACGCCCGCGGCCTGGCAGGGAAGGTGGAGCTCAGTCCGGAAGCCCTTGAGCACTTGGTCCGCTTGTCCGGCGGGGATGCCCGCCGCGCGCTGACGGCGCTCGAGGCCGCCGCCGGCGTCGCCTACGGGGACCGGAACGACGACGGCGACGCCTCCGAAGAGGAGGGGCTCGCGGGTGATGGCGCACCGGAGGCTCCGGTCGTCGTCGAACTCCGCCACACGGAGCGGGCCCTGGACGTGGCCGCCGTCCGGTACGACCGGGCAGGGGACCAGCACTACGACGTCGCCAGCGCGTTCATCAAATCGATCCGCGGCTCGGACGTCGATGCGGCCCTCCACTACCTGGCGCGCATGCTCGAAGCCGGCGAAGACCCTCGCTTCGTGGCCCGCCGGATCGTCATTTCCGCTGCCGAGGACATCGGCATGGCGGATCCCACCGCGCTTCAGACCGCCGTCGCCGCTGCCCAGGCAGTCCAGCTGATCGGCATGCCCGAGGGCCGGATCATCCTTGCCGAAGCCGTGGTGCACCTGGCCACTGCGCCAAAGTCCAATGCCGCCTATATGGGCATCAACAAAGCCATTGCCGATGTACGCGCGGGGATGGGAACCGGAATTCCGGCGCACCTGCGGGACGCCCATTACCAAGGAGCGAAGGGGCTTGGCCACGGCCAGGGCTACACCTACGCCCACGACGCGCCGCACGGCGTGGCCACCCAGCAATACGCGCCGGATGACCTGGTGGGCAAGGACTACTACGAACCCACTGGAAACGGAGCGGAACGGGACATTGCCCCCCGCCTTGAGCGGCTACGCAGGATCATCCGGGGCAAGTAGTCCTCATGGTAGGATGGATGCTTGTCTGGCAAGGCACGGACGCACATTCCATCAAAATTCACGTTTTGACGCTGTGCCCTGCGCCCCGTAGCAAAAGGCAGCGGTTGGCCGATGCTCTCCCTCATGGAGGCCAGTAACACTGACACACCGCAGATATTGGAAGGACACAAGTGGCTAACAACACTCGTGCTCGCCGTACTGCACGCCTCTCGCGTGCACTCGGCATCGCTCTGACCCCCAAGGCCGCCAAGTACATGGAGCGCCGCCCGTACGGCCCCGGTGAGCACGGCCGTGCCCGCAAGAAGCAGGACTCCGACTACGCCGTACGTCTGCGCGAAAAGCAGCGTCTGCGCGCCCAGTACGGCATCCGCGAAGCCCAGATGACCCGTGCCTTCGAAGAAGCACGTCGCACCAAGGGCCTGACCGGTGAAAACCTGATCGAACTGCTCGAAATGCGTCTTGACGCACTCGTGCTGCGTGCAGGCTTCGCCCGCACCATCGCCCAGGCCCGCCAGCTGGTTGTGCACCGCCACATCCTGGTTGACGGCATTCGCGTGGACCGTCCGTCGTTCCGCGTCGCGGAAGGTCAGCTCATCCACGTTCACAGCCGCAGCGAAGTCATGGCTCCGTTCCAGGTTGCAGCAGCCGGCGCACACGTCCTGACCGTCGTTCCGGCCTACCTGGACGTCAAGATTGACGCCCTGCAGGCACGCCTGGTTCGCCGCCCGAAGCGCTCCGAGGTCCCCGTGACCTGCGAAGAGCAGCTCGTCGTCGAATTCTACGCTCGCTAAATTCCAGCAAGCGCATACAAAGAAGCCCGTGGCACGCGCCGCGGGCTTCTTTGTATGTAAGGTACTTGGTGGAGCCATGCCGGGGGCCGTCAGTGCGGAGCCGCACGGCGCGCCCACCGCAACGCAACAAATGCTAGGAGATGAGTGTCCATGACTGGTGGCGATATTGCAGGCCTGATCGCGGCCGGAGTCTTTGCGCTCCTTGTGCTGCTGCTGGCTGTCCCGATCCTCAAACTTGGGCGGGTCTTTGACGAAGTCCGCACCTCCATCCGCTCGCTGAGCGACGGAGCGACGCCCCTGATGGATGAAGTCACGGCGACGGTCTCCACGACCAACCAGCAGCTGAAGAAGGTGGACGGCATCACCTCCAACGTTTCCGATGCCTCAGCCAACATCTCCGCGTTGTCCTCACTGGTGGCCGCAACTGTCGGTTCACCGCTCATCAAGGTGGCCGCATTCAGCTACGGAGTGCGTACGGCTTTTTCCAACCGCCGCAAATCGAGCAGCGGCCGCCGCAGCCGCTGAACCCGTTCGTAAGTCACGACCCTCGTACGTCAGGAAAACAGTGAAAAGAATCGTCTGGATGGGGATCGGCGTGGCAATCGGAATCATTGCCTTCCGCAAGATCACCGAAGCGAAGGCCAATATCGGTCCCGACGGCCTGAACCGCGCCGTAGCCCGGCTGGCTGATGGCGTGTATGACTTCGCCGACGCAGTGCGCGCCGGAATGAATGAGCGGGAAGCCGACCTCCGGTCCGCGCTCGGCATCAACGAGCCCGACGCCGTCACCCGATAGCCACCGCGGTTCGCCCAAGCGGCCGTCAACAAGGCAGAATTAGAAGCTGCGGCAATGGCAACTGCCAGGGCCGCGCACAAACTCATGTGCAGTGAATTGAGAAGGGTAAGTAATCAGCTAATGAAGTCGCAGGAGATCACCAAACGCTGGGTGGACTTTTTTGTCAGCAAGGGTCATACCGCCGTCCCCTCAGCGTCGCTCGTATCCAGCGACCCTTCCCTGCTCTTCACTGTGGCCGGCATGGTTCCCTTCATTCCTTACCTGACCGCCCGTGAGGAGCCGCCCTTCGACCGCGCCACGAGCGTCCAGAAGTGCATCCGTACCGGTGACATCGAGGAAGTGGGCAAGACCGCCCGCCACGGCACGTTCTTCCAGATGTGCGGAAACTTCTCCTTCGGGGACTACTTCAAGGAAGACGCCATCAAGTTCGCTTTCGAACTGCTCACCAAGAGCGTCGACGACGGCGGCTACGGGCTCGACGTAGAGCGTCTCTGGGTGACCGTCTACGAGGAAGACGACGAAGCCCAGGATCTCTGGCTCAAGAACACCGGCATCCCTGCCTCACGCATCCAGAGGATGGGGAAGGCTGACAACTACTGGTCCACCGGGCAGCCTGGTCCCGCTGGTCCGTGCTCGGAAATCTACTACGACCGCGGCCCGGCCTACGGCGTCGAAGGCGGTCCCATCGCGGACGAAAACCGCTATGTCGAAATCTGGAACCTCGTTTTCATGCAGTACCAGATCGAGAATGTCCGCTCGAAAGTGGACTTCGACATCGCTGGCGAGCTCCCCAAGAAGAACATCGACACCGGCCTCGGCATGGAGCGCCTCGCGATGATCCTGCAAGGCGTCGAGAACATGTACGAGACGGACCAGGTCCGTCCGGTCATCGACCGGGCCGCGGCGCTGTCCGGCAAGGAATACACCTCTGCCGAGTCCGCTGACGACCCGCACCACACGGACGATGTCCGGATGCGCGTTGTTGCCGACCACATCCGTTCGGCCCTCATGCTGATCTCCGACGGCGTGTCGCCGTCCAACGAAGGGCGCGGCTACGTCTTGCGTCGGCTCATCCGCCGGGCCGTCCGTGCCATGCGCCTCCTCGGAGTCGAAGAGGCTTGCCTCCCGCAATTGCTTCCGGCATCCCGCGACGCCATGAAGGGCGTCTACCCGGTGGTGGAGACCGACTTCGACCGCATCAGCCGCATCGCCTATGCCGAAGAAAAAGCCTTCCTGCGCACCATCGCCTCCGGAACCGCCCGCCTCGAAGAAGCCGTGGTGCTCTCCAAGGCTGCCGGCAAGCCGCTGTCCGGCGAAGATGCCTTCGCCCTGCACGACACCTACGGGTTCCCGATCGATCTCACACTCGAAATGGCTGAGGAAGCCGGATTGAAGGTTGACGAAGCCGAATTCCGTAGCCTCATGCTGGAACAGCGCCAGCGCGCCCAGGCAGATGCCAAGGCCAAGAAGGGTGGACACGCCGATGTCTCAGCCTTCCAGGAGCTCTTGGCCGAAGGGGAGACCGTCTTTACCGGCTACACCGAGTTGGAAGGCGAAGCCCGTGTCCGCGGCATCGTCAGCGCCGGACGGCGTGTCGCCCATGCTTCCACGGGCGACGAGATCGAGCTCGTGCTCAACGAGACGCCGTTCTACGCCGAAGCCGGCGGCCAGTCCGCCGACAAGGGCCTCATCACCGGCGACGGCTTCGTCGTCGAGGTCCTCGACGTCCAGCGCCCCGTGAAGGGCCTGAGCGTCCACAAGGCGATCGTCCGCGAAGGCGAGATCGCCTCGGACGCCTTGGTGCGCGCCGCCGTCGACCGCGAACGCCGCCATGCAGCGGAGCAGGCCCACACGGGCACGCACATCGTGCACGCTGCCCTGCATCAAATCCTCGGCCCGGAAGCCACCCAGCGTGGCTCCTTTAACAAAGCCGGATACCTGCGCTTCGACTTCGCCTGGGGCGAGGGATTGAGCGCGGCCACGAAGTCCGAAATCGAAGAGGTCTCGAACATCGCCATCCGCAACAACTTCCACGTGGACACCAAGGTCATGGGCCTCGCGGAGGCGAAGACCCTCGGCGCCATGGCCCTTTTCGGCGAGAACTACGGCAGCGAAGTCCGCGTCGTGGAGATCGACGGCGCGTGGTCCCGTGAGCTTTGCGGTGGCACCCATGTGGCCAACACCTCCCTCATCGGCAGCCTGTCGCTGCTCGGCGAACAGTCCGTCGGTTCGGGAAACCGCCGCGTGGAGGCCTTCGTCGGCCTTGACGCCTTCCGGCACCTCGCTGCCGAGCGCGCCTTGGTCACTGAGCTCACCGAGATGCTCAAGGTGCCTTCGGGCCAGCTGGCAGACAGGATCTCCAGCACCTTGGCCAAGCTCAGGGCCACCGAAAAGGAACTCGACCGCCTCCGCAAGGAGCAGCTGACCGCGGCCGCGGCCAACCTCGTTGCCACGGCACAGGACGCCGGAGGCGTCCGGGTAGTGGCGCACGACGCGGGCCAGGTCGGGGGAGCGGACGACCTCCGCAGCCTCGCCATGGATCTGCGCAACCGGCTCGGCTCCGACGCTTCCACCGTGGCTGTGGCAGGTGTCAGCAACGACCGTCCCGTCATCATCGTGGCCACAAACGAAGCCGCCCGTGACGCGGGCGTGAAGGCAGGCGCCCTGGTCCGGGTGGCAGCAGGAATCCTCGGCGGCGGTGGCGGCGGCAAGGACGATGTCGCCCAAGGCGGAGGAACAGACGCCGCGAAGATCGCACCGGCCCTAGCGGCCGTTGTGGACGCGATCGCCAAGCACTGATCTTGGAGGCCATTGCGAACAACGACGACTACCCCCGGGGAATCAAACTGGGGGTAGACGTCGGCACCGTCCGTGTGGGAGTTGCGATCTGCGATCCGGACGGGATCCTGGCCACGCCGTTCAAGACGGTGAGCCGGGACGCCAAGAAGAATTCCGACATCGGTGTGATCGTCCGGCAGGTCGCGGAGCTCGGTGTAGTCCAGATCTTCGTCGGGCTACCGCGCACGATGAAGGGCGAGGAACACGCATCCGCGATTATGGCCAACGACTACGCGGAGTTGCTCACAGCCCACTTGCTGCGCAGTGGACTCGACGTTCCGGTCAACATGGTGGACGAGCGGCTCAGTACCGTGACGGCCCACCGCAATCTCCGTGAGGCTGGCATGAGCAGCAAGGATCATCGTAAAGTAGTGGATCAGGTTGCCGCTGCCGGAATTCTGCAGCACGCGATCGACATGCAAAAAACCAGAGGTGCAGATGTGGGCAGGCGCGTGCAAGCGCCGGCGCCACCCCAACACATTGACGGTGCCAATGCGCCGCTGCCGGCCTCCGGCATTGATCCACACTCTCCAACGAGGGGAAGACAACTGTGAGCCCGGTCAACAACGACCCCTCCAACGACGCATCAGAAGGCCGCACCCGGCCGCTGACTCGTCGTGAAATCCGCGCCAGGGAACGGTTCCTGGAGACTCAGAACCAGGAGGTGTTGCCACCGCCGGTGCCTGTCCACTTTGAACCTGCCGCCGTACCGCAGCCTCAGGCCGCGTATGTTCCGCACTACGCGCCGGCGGCCCCTGAAACGCCGTCCCACGCCCCGGAACTCCACGATGACGGCATTCGCGGCGAAGCCGGGCCGTCCGGGGACTTTCCTCCGCAGTCCGATGTGGTTCAACCGGAGGAAAACGTGCAACAACACGAGGCTTCACCTGAAGACGCAGAGCTCCAAGACGCCGTCCACGAAGATGCTGTGCTCCCTGGCGTCCCTCACCAGGACACCGCGCACCTTGACACCGTGCACCCTATCGCTGTGCACCCTGACTCCGCGGTTCCTCACGATGCCGAGAACTACGACGCCGTTCCGATCTACGACGCCGCACACGGCGACGAGTTCCACGAAGTGCATCCACATGACGAAGGTTATGAGCACCACGATCCCCACTTCGACTACGAAGTCCATGACGAGCACGATGCACATGAACTCATCCCGGCAGCGACTCCGGTGGCAAAGGTTCCGTCGAAGAAAGTCCGGCGCCGTCGTCGCCTCCTCGCACTCCTGCTGACCCTCACGGTGTTCGTCGCCGCTGTTGCGGTCGGAGCCCAGTTCCTGAAGCCGTTGCTCGGCATGGACAAGGTCAGTGACTACCCCGGCCCGGGCACAGGTTCCGTCACCGTCACGGTTGCCCCGGGATCCGGCCCCAAACTGGTCGCCACCAGCCTCCAGAACCAGCACGTCATTGCCAACGCAGACACGTTCCTGGCCGCATTCACGGCGGCCGGGGGTGAACTCTCACCGGGCGATTTCACGTTCCGCACCGAAATGAAGAACTCCGATGCCGTGAATGTCCTCCTTAACAAGGACGCCTCCAAGGTGATGTACTTCGCGCTGAGTGCGGGACTTCGAATCGGGGAGTCGCTCGATGCGATCTCCAAGGGGTCAGGTATCCCTGTGTCCGAGTTGAAGGCCCTCAGCGACTCGCCTGCGCAGTTCGGCGTCCCGGCCCCCGCAAAGAACCTGGAAGGGTTCCTGGCACCGGGGGAGTACCGTTTCCCACTTGGGACCCCAGCCAAGGACATCCTCCAGAAGCTCGTCACTGGGACCACCGATGAGCTCAAGGCGCAGGGCGTCACGGATCCGACTAAGCAGTACCAGGCCATCACTGTCGCCAGCATTGTGCAGGCTGAAGGTGGCCAGGCCGACTACGGAAACGTGGCGGGTGCCATCTACAACAGGCTCAAGCCAGGCAATACGGAGACGAATGGGCTCATCCAGTCGGACGCAACCGTCACCTACGGCCTCGGTACCAAGACCTTCCATTTGACCGATGCCCAGAAGGCCGACAAGAGCAACCCGTACAACACCTATGCCAACGTGGGCCTGCCGGTTGGCCCGATCGGCTCGCCCGGCAAGACGGCGATCGACGCTGCTGCGAAGCCAACAGCCAACAATTACCTCTATTGGGTGACGATCAACCTCGATACCAAGGAGACGAAGTTCTCCAGCACGTTGGCGGAACACAGCAAGTACGTTGAGCAGTACAACGCATGGTGTGCCGCCAACGCGGGACGGTGCGTGTGAGTAGACGTGCCGCCGTCCTGGGGCACCCCATCGGCCACTCGAAGTCACCAGCACTCCACCGCGCGGCCTATGCGAAGCTTGGGCTCGATATCGACTACTCAGCCATCGACGTGACCGTTGAGCGGCTGCCGGCCTTCATGGCGGCCCTTGAAGCCAAGGACAATTGGTGCGGCTTGTCCGTGACCATGCCCCTCAAGACGGCCATGGTGGACGAAGTCGACGAGGTCCGTGGGGCCGGTGCGCACTTGGGCGTCATCAACACGGTCGCGTTTGAAGCCACCGAGCACGGTGTGCGGCGGATTGGCCACAACACGGATGTGGCCGGCATCGTTGACGCCGTCAAGAATGCCGGGGTCAGGGAGCGGCCGAATTCCGCGATTCTTGGCGGTGGCGGAACGTCCGCCGCGGCCATCGCGGCGCTCCACGAACTGGGTTCAACACACGTTGACGTCTACGTGCGCGACGCCGGACGGGCAGTCGAAGCGAAAGCCTCCGCTGCCGCCGTCGGACTCGCCGTTCAACTCCGGCCGATGGCCGAGGCGGCTGAAGGCATGGCCGGAGCCGACCTGGTGATTTCCACACTTCCGCCGCGGGCGGCGGACAGCATTGCCACGCAGCTTGACGGGCTCCCCGGCAAGCTTCCTGACGGCGTCTGGGGCGTGCTGCTCGATGTCGCCTACGATCCATGGCCCAGCCGGATTGCCGAAGTATGGCATTCACGCGGTGGCGTCGTGGTACCCGGGCTGGAAATGCTGCTCTACCAAGCTGTGGGGCAAATCCGCTTGTTTTCCGGCGCCGACGTCACCGCCGATGTCATAGATGTGATGTGCGACTCAGTCGGGCTGCCCCGGCGGGTCTACTAGGGGCCTTACATGGCAGGATTGGTTATATGTTGCGTTGGTTGACTGCCGGTGAATCCCATGGCCCGGCATTGCTCGGAATTGTTGAAGGCGTCCCCGCCGGTGTGGAACTCACCAGCGGGGAAATCCGCGACGCCTTGGCGCGCCGCCGCCTCGGCTATGGTCGGGGTGCCCGGATGAAGTTCGAGCAGGACGAAGTGAACATCCTCGGCGGCGTCAGGCACGGCGTCACGCAGGGCGGACCCGTCGCCATCCAGATCGGCAATACCGAATGGCCCAAATGGGAGCAGATCATGTCTGCAGACCCGGTGGATCCCGCCCTTCTTGCCGACCAAGCCCGCAATGCACCCCTGACCCGTCCCCGGCCCGGCCACGCAGACTTCACGGGCATGCAGAAGTACGGCTTCCCCGAAGCGCGCCCTGTCCTTGAACGCGCCAGCGCCCGGGAAACCGCCACCCGCGTTGCCCTTGGCACAGTCGCTTCCCAATTCCTGAAGCAGCTCGGCATCGAACTCGTCAGCCACACGGTTTCCATCGCGAGCGTCACTGTTCCGGAGGGTCGGCCGTTGCCTGTGCCGTCCGATGTCCTGGCCCTCGACGCCGACCCCTTGCGTTGTTTCGACCGTGAGACCTCGGACGCCATGGTGGCCGAGGTCGACGCAGCACATAAGGAAGGCGAGACTCTCGGCGGTGTTGTCGAGGTTCTGGCCTACGGCCTTCCGCCGGGACTCGGCAGCTACGTGCATTGGGACCGTCGCCTCGACTCCCGCCTGGCTGCGGCCCTGATGGGCATCCAGGCCATCAAGGGCGTTGAAGTCGGCGATGGCTTCCTCACGGCTGCCCGCCGGGGCTCCGCTGCGCATGACGAAATCGTCAAGGACGAGGCCGGCCGCATCGTGCGGAAGACCAACCGGGCAGGTGGCATTGAAGGCGGCATGAGCATCGGCGAAGTCCTGCGAGTCCGCGCCGCCATGAAGCCCATCGCTACCGTCCCCCGCGCACTGAAGACCATTGACGTCAGCACCGGCGAAGCCGCCAAGGCCCACCATCAGCGCTCCGATGTCTGTGCCGTCCCGGCTGCAGGTGTTGTCGCCGAGGCCATGGTCGCCCTGGTTCTGGCCGAAGCTGTCGCTGAGAAGTTCGGCGGTGACTCGGTCGCTGAAACCGCACGAAACCTTCGGGGTTACCTGGACAGCATTCCGGCAAACCTGGACTCGGTCGGCCACTAGTGGTCCGCGGTACCTCGGGCGCCGGTCACGGGCCTGCGATTGCTTTGGTGGGACCGATGGCCGTCGGCAAGTCAGTCATTGGCCACCAGCTCGCCCAGCAATTGGGCGTGCCGTTTGTGGACACGGACGTCGTCATTGTTGAGCACCACGGGACCATCGCGGATATTTTCGCCGGTCGCGGAGAGCATGCCTTCCGGGAGATCGAGGCCAGGACCGTCGCGCGTGCTGTCGAAGCCGCGAACATCAGCGGCGGGATTGTTTCACTTGGAGGCGGCGCCGTGCTGGATTCCGGCACCCAACAGCTCCTGGGCGATTGCACTGTGGTCTATCTCGAATGCGATGCGGAGACGGTCGCCGAGCGCATCGCCCGCAACACTGGCCGGCCGCTCCTGGCGGGAGACGCCATGGCGCGTTGGGAAGCCCTGTTTGCCGCCAGGCGTCCCGTCTACGAACGATTGGCAAACGTCACCGTCGATGTGCGGTCTGGAACCGTGGCGGAAATCGCCCTCCACGTGGAGGAAAGACTGCGTGAATACGCGGCCTTGAAAGAGGAAGTGCAAAAGTGAGCAACGAAGCAACTGTCATCAAGGTCACCGGCCAGTCCGCGAACGAAAACTACGACGTCGTCGTCGGACGCGGCCTCTTGGAGACCCTTCCCGCGAAGCTGGGGGAGCGCGTGAAGCGTGTGCTCGTGGTTCACCCGCGCGCCCTGCGACTTACGGGCGACACGGTGCGCGCGGAGCTCGAGGCGGCGGGATTCACCGCCGTCACGGCTGAGATCCCCGACGCCGAAGAGGGCAAGCACATCCAGGTTGCGGCCTTCTGCTGGCAGGTACTTGGCCAGAACGACTTCACCCGTTCCGACGCGATCGTTGCGGTGGGCGGCGGCGCTGTCACCGACCTCGCCGGATTTGTCGCGGCAACTTGGTTGCGCGGCGTCAAGGTCATCCACATGCCCACGAGCCTCCTCGGCATGGTGGACGCGTCTGTGGGCGGCAAGACCGGCATCAACACAGCGGAGGGCAAGAACTTGGTGGGGTCCTTCCACCCGCCCGCTGCCGTCCTGGCTGACCTGGACACGCTCCAGACGCTGCCGAAGAACGAGCTGATTTCCGGAATGGCCGAGGTCATCAAGTGTGGCTTCATTGCAGATCCCGCCATCCTGGACCTTGTCGAAAACAAGCCTGAGGAAGTCACAGACCCGGGCTCGGCGGTGCTCCGCGAGCTCATCGAGCGTGCCATCGCGGTCAAAGCGAAAGTGGTTTCCGAAGACCTGAAGGAATCCGGCCTGCGCGAGATCCTCAACTACGGCCACACCCTGGGCCACGCGATCGAACTCGTGGAACGCTACTCGTGGCGTCATGGCGCGGCAGTTTCCGTCGGCATGATGTTCGCCGCCGAGCTCTCCCGCAGCGTCGGCCGGCTTTCCGACGTCGACGCCGACCGGCACCGCACGATCCTTGAGGGACTCGGGCTGCCCGTCACCTATCGCCGGGACCGCTGGCAGGGCCTGCTTGATGGCATGCGCCGCGACAAGAAGTCCCGCGGCGACCTCTTGCGGTTTGTGGTGCTCGACGGCGTCGCGAAGCCCGGAATCCTCGACGTCCCCGACACCTCGCTGCTTTTCGCCGCCTACCAGGAGATTGCATCATGACGACTGAAACGTTCAGCAGCGTCAGTGATTGGCCTACCGGCGGGTTCCCTGGAGTGCGCACCAACCCGGACACGCTCCTGCCGCACATCGTCAACGAGGAAGCCCTGCAGTCCGCGTTGGCTGAGTCCACCGATCCTGCTGACCGCATCATGGCGCTCATGCTCGAAGGCCACCCCGGCGCGGCCGCCGAGCTGCTGGCCGAGGCCCGCTACAAGGATCCCGAGTCCTTCAAACTCAGGATCTTCGAGGCTGAACTGCACCGTGCCACCAACCGCTTCGACCGCGCTGTGGAGCTCTTCCGCCAATTGCTCGGAGAAGTCCAGGGAACAACCAAGGAACCGATCGTCCACCAATATTTGGGGAGGGCCTATTTTGTGGCCGGAAATCCCGTTGCCGCAGCGGAATCGTTCACCAAGGACCTGGACCTGCGCGTTGCCTTGGCAGCCGATGCTTCCCTGATTTACTCCTCCGCTGTCGCCTTGCAGCGTGCCCGTAACGTCCTCGAGCTTGCCTCCTGAACGGGGGCGCCTCCTGGACCCGTTCGCCTGTTGAACAGCGGGCGCGGCAGGCGCGGCGCAATTTGCCGGTAGAATGGTCTTTGGATTTTTGATAAATACGCGCTGGCGGCCGTCAAGGCATGCCTGCTTGGCATAGTCGGCTGGAAGCCAGAAGGCGTAGCTAGAACCAGTGAGAGAAACCAGAGGATACTAGTGGCAACCACAAATGACATCAAGAACGGTACCGTGCTGAAGCTCGAGGGCCAGCTCTGGAACATCATTGAGTTCCAGCACGTCAAGCCGGGCAAGGGCGGCGCGTTCGTGCGCACCAAGATGCGCAACGTCATGTCTGGCAAGGTGGTGGACAAGACCTTCAACGCCGGCCTCAAGATCGAAACCGCCACCGTTGACCGCCGCGACTACCAGTACCTGTACCAGGACGGCGCGGACTTCGTGTTCATGGACACCCAGGACTTCGACCAGATCACGGTGTCCGGTGCTACGGTAGGCGACGCCACCAACTTCATGTTGGAAAACCAGATGGTCAACATCGCCATCCACGAGGGCACCCCGCTCTACATCGAGCTGCCGCCGAGCGTCGTCCTCGAAATCACCTACACCGAGCCGGGCCTACAGGGCGACCGCTCCTCCGCTGGAACCAAGCCAGCCACCCTCGAAACCGGCTATGAGATCCAGGTGCCCCTGTTCGTTGAGAACAACACCAAGGTCAAGGTCGACACCCGCGACGGCAGCTACCTGGGCCGGGTCAACGACTAGTGAGTGCTCGTGGTAAGGCCCGTAACAGGGCCCTCGAAGTACTGTTCGAGGCAGAGCAGCGTTCCGCCTCCGCTTTCGAGGTCTTGAAGGCCCGCCGGGAAATGACTGACCTCGTAGTCAACCCGTACACGACCGACATCGTCGAGGGCGTGGTTGCCATGCAGCCGACCATCGACGAATTCCTTCAGACCTACGCCCAGGGCTGGACCCTTGAGCGCATGCCCGCGGTTGACCGCATCATTCTGCGTATCGGCGCCTGGGAACTCCTCTACAACGACGACGTCCCGGACGGCGTGGCGGTCAGCGAGGCAGTGGCCCTGGCCAAGGTCATGTCCACCGATGAATCGCCTGCGTTCATCAATGGCCTCCTGGGACGTTTGCAGAAGCTGAAGCCTTCCCTGCTCGCCTAGGCAGGGACGTAAGTAGTCGCCAAAACCCTGGCTGGGATTCCAGCCGGGGTTTTGTATTGCCGGGCCAGGGAGATTCACGATGCTCCGGATTCTCAGTACTGGTCGACTTTCGGCTGCTCACCTGTTGTCCCCGACTTACAGAGCGTGTCGTTGTAGATCTTCTTCCAGATGACGCCGCCGGCGATCTGAATGTCGGAACCGCTGTATTCACCGGTCGCTGCGCCTTTGAAGCCCAGGCCGGGCTGATCCCGCTTCGCGCCGATTCGGAATGGCCGACGCTGCGCAGATCCGTTCCGGTCCCCTCCAATCGGGTAACCATTTGGAAGGATTCGGGTCGGGGCACGCCCAGCGACATCGATCGAACCGGTATCTCGGGTATAGCCGGATCCGCACACCGCGCATATCATCAGGGGATGCGAGCCAAGAGCAGGCACCGTCTTGTGGTCGTTGGTCTTCTCACGCTGGTGCTGACGACCGGATGCCAGCCCCAAGGTCCCTCAGCCGGCCCCTCGGGTTCGGACTCAGTCTCGCCGTCAGTTCCCGACGTCGGTCGATCAGTCTCGCCGTTAGGGCCAGTTCCCTCGCAATCGACCGGCACCGTCGCTCCCGGCGCCGGTGGTTTCGATCACGTCGTCATTATTGTTGAGGAGAACAAACCCGCCGCGGACGTCCTCGGCAAGGCTGCCGCTCCGTACATCAACAAGCTTGCCGCCGAATCGGCCCTGGCCAACAACTATCAGGCCCTCACCCATCCGAGCCTGCCCAATTACCTTGCCCTCACGAGTGGCACCACCGCCGGAATAACGGACGACTGCAGTCCGGGTGTTAACTGTACGGCGGCAGTCCCCAGCATCGTTGACCGGATTGAGCAATCGGGCCGGAGCTGGAAGATGTACGCCGAGGGCATGCCGGCCCCTTGTGTGGCCAGTAACTCGGGCAAATACGCAGTGAGGCACAATCCTTTCATGTACTACCCAGGCGTAACCGGCGACAGGAATAATTGCGGGTCGCACGTGGTGCCCTTCACGCGGTTCAACGCAGATCTGGCCTCCGCTTCCACCCTTCCGAACTATGTCTTCATCAGTCCGAATCTATGCAATGACATGCACGACTGCCCGGTGGAGACCGGCGATGCGTGGCTTGCGCAGCAGGTTCCCCAGATCCTTGCTTCACCCGCATTCGTGACGCAGAAGTCCCTCTTGGTGATCACGTGGGATGAGGGCAGCGACGAAAGCAACGCCGTGGGGACGATTTTCGCTGGACCGGCCGCAAAGAAGGGCTACCAGTCCGGGGCCCCGTATAGCCACTACTCCCTCTTGCGCACAATCGAAGCTTCCTGGGGACTCGCGCCGTTGACCGATAACGACAAGGGCGCACCTGTCATGGACGATCTATTGAACTGATGCGGTGTCATCGACGAGGCCGGGGATTGTGGCCGGCAGGAGGGTAAGGGAGTTCAAGGGAGAAGGGACGCCCAGCGCACGGTAGTCCCAGCCGGCCGCCCGGTAGGCACTTGGGTCAAGGACGTGCCTTCCATCGACGATATTTCGCCGAGCGACGAGTTGGCCGAGCCTGACAGGGTCGGCTTCTTGGAAGATCGCCCATTCGGTGAGGAGCGCCACGACCTCCGCGCCGGTCACCGCTTCTTCGAGGCCGGCTGCGTAGCTTAGTTCGGGGTACTTCTTCCGGGCGTTGTCCATTGCCTGGGGGTCGAAGACAGTGACCTTGGCGCCGGCCGCGTAGAGCATCCGTGCGACGTCCAGGGCAGGGGCGTCCCGGATGTCGTCGGAGTCCGGTTTGAACGCCGCGCCGAGCACGGTGACTTTGACGTCGTCGAGGTTTCCGTAAGCGAGATCGGATATGAGGTCGACGGTCCGCTGCCTGCGGCGTCGATTGATGTGGTCCACTTCGTGCAAGAAGCTCACGGCCTGTCCCACGCCCAATTCACGCGCCCGGTAGGCGAAAGCCCTGATGTCCTTGGGCAGGCACCCTCCGCCGAAACCCAATCCGGGCTTGAGGAACTGCCCGCCGATCCGGGTGTCGTAGGCAAGCGCGTCCGCCAGATGATTGACGTCGGCGCCGGTGGCCTCGCAGATTTCCGCCATTGCGTTGATGTAGGAGATTTTTGTGGCGAGAAATGAATTCGCAGCGGCTTTGACGAGTTCGGCGGTTGCCAGGTCGGTGGCAACCACGGGAGTGCCGGCTTCAATCAGCGGCAGGTAGCATTTGGACAGCTGCGCGAGGGCCCAGTCACTGGCAGTTCCGAAGACAAGGCGGTTGGGTCTGAGCGTGTCTTCGACGGC
Organism: Arthrobacter rhizophilus; assembly: GCF_026241105.1. Lineage (GTDB taxonomy): Bacteria > Actinomycetota > Actinomycetes > Actinomycetales > Micrococcaceae > Arthrobacter. The sequence goes on from NZ_JAPFFT010000026.1 coordinate 16,923, forward strand.
GTGCCCCTCCCGCAGGAATTCCGGGTTCCAAGCGAGTTCCACCGCGCTTCCTCCGGGCGACAACGAACGTACCAGGGACGCCAGTCGCGCCGCCGTGCCGATGGGCACAGTGGACTTCCCGACGATCAAGCACCTGCGGTGCAGATGTTGGGCAAGCCGGCGAACAGCGGCGTGCACGAAGTGCAGATCAGCGGCGTCTGAGTCAGGCGCCTGTGGTGTGCCGACACAGATGAAATGAAGATCAGCTGGCCCCGCCGCGGAGAAATCGGTGCTGAACTTCAGCCGTCCAGTTGCCAAGGCCTGGCAGAGGAGTTCGCGCAGCCCGGGTTCGAAGAACGGTAGCAGACCTCGGGAGAGAGCGTCGATCTTGCCCTCGTCCACGTCTATGCCGATGACGTCATGGCCAAGGATGGCCATGTAGACTGCGTGGGTTGCACCCAGATAGCCGGTGCCGATGACGGACACGGTAAGGTTCGAGGCCCGCGTCGGCGGCACGAGAACGCCAGCCTTCGGTTGGGTGCCGATGGTTTCCATAAGTCTTTCCTTCGTGTCTGCGGCTTGAGGTCTGATTCGGTGTGGTGGCAGTGAAGCTGGCTGAGGCGTCCCCGTCCTAGGGCGCTCTTTCCAGCGTGGTCGGTTCGCTCAGGTATTTCGTGGCCTCGGTTCCCCAGGGAGGGCGGAAGGAATACAGGCACGCGAGACGAAGCCTGGTGCACGCCGCGTAAGCGGCGAATCGTTCCGGGCTGACGCGCAGTCTCTCTGCCGTGGTCACAATGCGGCGGTGGGCGATGACATACCGGCGCGTTGTCAGGAGCTTTTGTCGGAGCCGCAGTTCCACGTGGACGTCGAGGTTCGCGAGATCCAGGGCGGCCTCGGCCCGGCAGTTTTCGTCGAAGTCCAAGAGCCCCGGGCCGCCGGTTCCGTCGGCCCCGAATATCTGTTTGTCATGCAGGTCACCATGCGCCCATCCGAGTGGATCGGCCGGGGAGCCGTTGAGCCTGTTGATGGCCGCCTCCGCGCGAGCAAGCAAGGCAGATCGTGTCGTGGCGGCTTCCGGGACCCCCTGGCTGTGCCGTACCCAATGATTGATCCAGCGCTGGAGATTGGCCACCTCTGTCACTGGCGGGTGGGCCGGCAGGCTGTCGAGGCTGTCCCGGAAGTCGGCGCTTTTGGCGATGGATGCGGTTGTGGCCCAGGCCTGTGACCATTGCGACCAGGTGGCATCAAAAGATGCGTCGGTGACCGTGGCGTGGTCCTGTCCGAGTTCGTAGTAAGGGCGTCCGCCAAGGCTGCTGAAGACCATGACATCGGGCCCGGCCCCGAGGACGCGGGGGGCGGTGAAAGAGCTGCAGGCCAGAAGGGAGGCTGCGATGCGATGCTTGCTCGCCGCATCCACAGCCCGGCCGAGCCTGAATACTTTGACGTACTGGTTGGCGGTGTGGATGACGGCACGCTTGTGGGCACGGTGGACGATGACAGTGCCCTTCGCCGCTTCCCGCGCGAGGGATGGAATCAGCGGATCATCGCGGGGCACAGGATCGAAATTCCCCTGCCGGAAGTGGGCGGCCCGTACCCCGGGCCCAACTGGGTCCCGTATTTCGAGGACGAACTCTCCTGCCACGGATCCGGGCCATGCCCGGCGGACCTGCCACGTAACGCCTGCGCCGTCGCTGACCCGGGCCGGCACGGGAGGGTGCCAGTTCATATGATCAGCTCCCGGGCCTGCTCCGGTGCCGCCCCGGAACTGCCCGGGGTGTTGAATTCGGAGAACGGCCTTTGCGCTGCCTGCGCTTCGAGAAGTCCGGACGCCACGGATCCAAGCCCCGGGCGGAAGGAGTAAAGGCAGGCTAGCCGGATGCGAGTGGCCTGCGCATAGGCGTGAAACCGGGCTGGACTCACGTGGAGGTCTTTCGAGGAGGCCAGTACCTGTGTGTGAGCTACCAGGTAGCGTTCACGAGTCAGCAAGTGCAGTTGGAGCCGAAGCTTCAGGTGGACGTCAAGATTGGCCAGATCACGGGCCGCCTCAGCCTGGGCCGCTGCGTCGAAGTCCAGCAATCCGAGCGGGGACTCTTCGTCGGTGTAGATGACTTGCTTGTCGTGAAGGTCTCCATGTGCCCAGACCAACGGATCCGGTGTTGGCCGCAGGAGGTCTTCGGTCACCTGATTGGCCCTGGCGAGTAGAACGTCACGTTCGGGCCAGGTCTCAGGGGAGTTTTGGTTGTGATGCACCCAGCGGTTCACCCACATCCAGAGATCGGACGTTTCCTTCTCCGGCGGATGGAGCGGCAAGGCGGCAATGAGGTCATGCCTCGCCCCACCATGCAGCCCGACGATTTGCTCGACCCATGCCCGCGACCATTGCGCCCATATGCCCGCGAACGTTTCGTCGTTGACCTTGGGGTCCTCGCCAAGTTCGCGGAGGGTCCGTCCGGGGATTGAACCGAAAACCAGCACGTCCGCGGAACTGTGGATCATCCTGGGCGCGATGAAACTATCAGTGAGCAGAAGGGGACCCATTTGTTCACACCGTTCGGCCGACACGACGGCCCGGCCGGGCCGGAGTACCTTGATGTATCGCCCCTTGGCCCGGATGACCGCCCGCTTGTGGGGTCGATGGGAGATGACTTCCCCTCGGCTAGCCTCCACCAGCAAAGCCGGCAGTCCAGGATCGTCCCGGGGCACCAGTTCAAAGTGGCCGCGCCGCACGTGGGCGGCTCTGACGCCCTTGCGTCCCGGCGTCAGGACTTCAAGGAGATAGTCTCCAGGGGCTTTATCCGGCCAGGCCCGGACGGTGTGCCAAGGCGTACCGGAATCGTCCACTGCGTCCGTCGGGACGGGAAGCTGCCAATTCATTTGGTCAACTCCAATGCCCGGTCGATCTGCCACGCCGCGTCAGCGGCTCGGTCCCGGAACGGATCGACGCTGCCGGTGAACAGCCTGAATGCCGCCCACGCGTTGATATTTGCCCGGGAGAACCTGCCGCCGGCCTGGAGGTATCCTTCGATGAGGTGCGCCGTTTTCGGACCGCCCGCCGTCTGTGAACCCGGCGCCCGGGTATTGATTTCTTCGACGGAGGCGAACGAACCGGTCTCCGCTTCCGGCACGCCGGAGTGAGCCCGGTCAAAATCGATGATCCGGACGTCCTGATCGGCGACGAGGACCTGGTCCGGAGAGAAATCGCCGTGAAGCAGGGTGTGGTGTCGGTGGCTTGTTTGAGCTCCGAGCTGATAGCTGAGCCTGGCAGCGAGTTTCATGGCGGGTTCTTCGAGTATGGGCAGGAGCGCGGTGATCATCGACTTGGTGGCCGTGAGCTGACCGAGGAGGCTTGGGTGCGAATCGGCGGGGTGGCTGCCCGCGTATCCCGGGGCGTTGTGGAGCCTGGCCAGGGCTTCGCCCGCGTGGCGGGCCCCATCGGCGGCGTCGATTGCATCGAGATCCCCGGCGCCCCAGAAGGGGCTGGCGCTGATGCCGTGATCTGCACACCCTGCGTCTCCGAGCAACGGAAGTACGGGCACCCCGTGCCGGTGCAGCCATTGCCAGAAATGCTGCTGCCTTGCGTAGTTGAATGACTCGGCGGCGGCTTTGATGACGATGGAGCCAGCGGGGGAGTGATCTATGAGGACCAGGCGCCGTTCGGGCTTGTATCGAACTATGCTTGCCGCACCGCCCACCAGCCTGCCTGCGGTTCGGGGGAAGGCCCCAAGCCGTTCCAGGCCGTGGTCGCGGAGCCAGAGCAGGTTTCCGGTGAGTGCCCAGTCGTCTTCGAACCCGCCGACGGCGACAAGTGCGTTCGGTTTTCCACCGTCCGGCTGCAGGAGCCGGATATCGCCGCCGTGCGTGCTGGAATAGCTTTCCCGCCGCCGGAGTTTGGAATTGCCGGCCGCGGTCCGGGTCATCGCCCAGCCGTAGTCGGGGTGGCCGTTGCGGGTAAGGCGGAAGGCGGCGAGCACGGACGTCCCCGGCTTGTATCGGACCCTGGTGATCCGTGCCGGCTCTCCCAGCAACTCTGACAGCCGTTGGTTGTCGAGCAGATCAGCCAGGCAAGGAAGGGCGCTGTCACGCAGTGCGAGGGATTGGTCGGCGCTTGGCCGATTTAGCGCTGTCATGCTCATGCCGTCACCTCCAACTTTTCCGGCCGCGTGTTTCGTTGCTGTTCAACCCATGTTGCGAAACGGCTCGCCGGGTCCTTCAGCAGATCGGCCGGCTGGCCTTCTTCGATGATGCGACCGTCCTCGAGCCAGATGATCCGGTCGCAGTTGCGCGCCGAGTGCGCGTCATGGGGTCGCTACAGAAAACGGATTTTATTGTGTCGTAAGGAAGAGGATTTCGGTGGTTCTGCCGCACGTTGGAGTCCGTTTTCCGCGCCCGAGGCTAACCGTTGGCGGGTTTGAGTATTCGTTGGGCTTGAGGGCGGGGCTCGCCGGTGGGTGAGACATACCGGTAGAGGGTCTGCCGGGAGACGGCCTTGGGCCATCGGTACAGCGGTTGGCGCTAATTAAGCGTGTGGTCGTGATCGCTGGCTACGGGTCTTCGGGGTCGGTTGAGACTGAGGTCGCCCGCGCGGGTCGATCTCTTCGGGCGTGGATGTGATTGGCAGGTTGGGACACCGAATCGGCGATCCTGTTCGACGTCGACGGGGTCATTGCGCCGTTCACCTTCCGGGCTGGCCTGGACCATCTGGCAGCCCCCGGGCACGGCACCGTCATGTTCGACCCGGCAATCGTCCACCGCATGGCAGCCATCCCCGTCACCCAGGCGTGGCCGACCTCCTGCGGGTCGGACCCAAGTACGCCTGAAAGCTGCCACGGCCAGTGCGGTTCCAGCGATACGTGGGCCGTGGAGGCTTCAGATAAGCATCAGTATCTGAAGCCCAGTGCGGCGACAACTTCAGATAATGCGAACTCGAAGGTCCGGTAGGCCTCTCAAAAAAGACTTCAGATATTACGACCGGGATGCGGTACCCGCGAATGCGAGGGCGAATGCGGTCGAGGAACGCACGAGGGTCGCTGCTCTAATCGCCACCTGCAGGCGGCCCACGGAACGGGCTCCCGGGTGATCCTCACGACGGCGCACCTGAACCATCTTCCGGAAGATTGCGGTGACGAGAACCTGAAAGCAATGTGCAACAGTTGCCACCTGCACTACGACAAGACCACCATCGCGAGACTCGCGCCCGGACCAAGGCAGCAGCCCTTGAAGCCGCAGGGCAGGGGATGCAGAGCCCAGACTTTAGCTCTATTTGAATCACTGCTTTTACAACTTTGACCAGGAGGCTGGCCTGTGAGCCGGGTAAAGTACCCAACCCACATTGTTGACGGCAAGGGGGGCGTGATCTTCCAGGGCCATGGTCTTCATCCCGAGGTGCGGGCCGAGCTTGTCCACAATTGGGGAGTCGCCTGCAGGGGAGGGTATTCGCATTTCGAAGGTGTTCTATGGTGGGTGCCGCGGGTGAAGAATTGCGCTGCTGGGCTGAATTTCCGTGGAGCCACCAAATCCCCTGCCAATTCCCCCCCCAAGATTTCTACCTTGGGGGTCATGGTCCGGGCTCAATCCCTTACCTCATCTCGTCCTCCTTCGCCGCCTGACTCACGACCGGTCGCCTGGCAAAAGTCATCCAGCCATCAAGCCGACCGCATTCAGCTAATGGCTTAACAGCCAGCCGATGACGAGTACGCTTTCCGCCTCGTACCCGGCTGTGTTGGGGTGGAATGACTGGGCACATACGTTCGGGAAGGATCTTGAAGTGTAGTCGGCGGGGCAGTTGTTCGGGCCGACCGGACCTATCGGGTTTAGGTACTGCGCGTCGTTAATGTACGGGGAATCGCTGCAGAGCTCGTGGTCTGCGAATGTCGGCCGGGTGTCGAGGAAACTGACGTTTACGGACGCGTCGGTGGCGGCGATGGCCGAGTCGGCAGCGTCCGCGGCCGTGTTAAGCCAATTCTGCCGTGGTTTGTTGAGGCCGCTGCAGGTGGAGCCCGTCCCTCCTGCGGGGAAGAGGCGCGGATAGCCTATCTGCACGATCTGCGCGTTGGGTGCGGCGGACCGGATCTCGCCCAACAAGCGGGAAAGGTTCTTCTGCATCGTCGGTATCTTGTCGATCGCGTTCTGGACAGCTTTCTTACAGCCTTTATCACTCTCTTGATGGGCACCTATCCCAGGTCCGACGTTGGTGCCGAGAAAGGCGTGGACACCCGGTCCATCCACGCAACTGCCCAAGACGGTGGAGAATCCGAGGTCGTCGCCTCCGGCGCTCACCATTACCACCGTGTCCTGGGCGTTGAGTGCCAAGAGCTGGGATTTCTCGTGGTCGTCGCTTCTTCCATTTTCGATTTGGGAGATGGTCGCCCCGCTGCAGGCCACGAAGTCCTGTTCTTGAACCAGGGCAAGTGGTGCAAAGGCACCAGGCGAACGATGGCACCTGTCCGAGGCGCTTGCGCTGTCAGGGTTGAACCAGGCGGGGTTGATAGTGGATTGGGGATGGGCAGCGCCGCCCTGCTCGCCGCCGTAGTAGTCGATCGATAACGGATCGTTCTTGCTGTAGGTTCCTTCGCCTGACATGTAGCTGTCTCCGATGGCAGCGAACCGGGGTGCGCCCCCTGAACCAACACCGGATGGCGGTGCGAATCCTGGACATATCTTGACGATGCTGTTGGCCCCGGACATGGTCCCATCGGGAAAGTTGGTTCCCTGTTGGGTGACATAAATGCAGCCATCGGGACCTACTTGAGTGAGGTCGCCTCGATAGCCGCCGCTGGCGAAAGTCGAAAGAGTAGGCGTCTGGGTGAAGTCGCCATTTGGGAAGTCCAGGCGGGTCATCGTCCCGTCGTTGTTGTTGGTCACAACGAAGGGCGGCGTTGTTGAGTGGAAAGAGATCCCATCAGGAACGCCTGAGATGGTCGGAGATGATTGGACAAGGCTTCCATTACGGTTGAGGATGGTGACGGTGTTGTTGCTCCGGTTCGAAAGGAACAGGTAGTTGCCGCTCGGGTCGAAAGCGATGCCATCGATGAAGCTGCCTACCGTCGCGCCCGAGAAGATGTGGGAGGCACCCCCGGGTGCCGCGGTAAAGATCGCGCCATAGTTCGGGCTAATGCCTCCTACGTATACGAGATCGTGGGTTTGAGGATCGGTTGTGATGCCAAGTGCATTGCCTGGTTGTCCGAACACCAGTCCTGTTGCTGCGCCGGTTGTCGCATTGATCTGGACAACTCCGTTGGAGGTGTTGGAGTACAAGAAGCCGTCCGGGTTATTCGTCAGGCCACACCCAGCACCGGAGGCAACGGTTGTCTCGCTTGCGAGGGTTGCGCCGTCTTGCTGGTAGGTCGAGGTCTGAGAGAAGCGATGCAGCGAACCGCCGCTGAAGACGCAATCATCGGCCCACACATCCCCATTCGGAGCGAACGCTACGCCACCGAACAGGCCAGCCGTGCTCCCACTTGCGAAGAGGTTCTGGGTGAATGGAGTCTCCAGAAACGTGAACGGACTGCTCGTGGCAGCACTAGCCATTCCGGGAAAAGCGACAGAACCGAGCATGGCCGCCACGAAGGACACCAGAACAGCAACCGACCATCGAACCTTCATGAGACGCCCTACTTCCTATTTTCGAGTGAGGACACGCCAGTTTCGCCATTCACAGCCCCGGTGGGCAGGGGTGACCAAATAACTGCCAGAGCTCGCCGCTTCGTGCGTAACCTCGCCACTTCATGAAATTTCGGGCCTCCCATTCAACCCGCTATAGCTGCAACCAATAAAGGGCAGATGGAGACACAATTGTGCGCCCGCAACCCGACCACGCTTGTCTCTGCTGTGCCCGGTGCATTTGAGAGTAAGACCAACCGGACGTAGCGTCACGAGTAGCCCATACCTGATTTACCCACACGATCCCAAGCCAGTACTCTCAGATTCAACCAAGCCAGTACTTGCCAACGCGGCAAATAGACACTCGGACTCACGGCCGGTTAGGTGAAGCTGGCTTCGACCTTTCACAGATGGGCCTCCTTGAGCGCGGCCTCACCGACGTGACCAGCCTCTGGCTCTAGAACCAGCAGCCGGGCCGTTGATTTGCGGGGTTAGGTGAGATCTCGCCTACCCCCCGCCCTGCCTTTTTGGGGGCGCTGCAGAAAACGGATTTTATTCTGTCGTAAGGCGCTGCTGGGACATGGTGGGAGGCGGTATGGTCAGCTGCCCCGGGTGACGCAGAGTCCTGAGTTTCCCGGGTTTTGTGGTGTCGCGCCAGCTGTAGTTGCCGGTGAGGTTGAGGTGTTCCCAGCCCAGGGGCGAGAGGTGGCGTAGCAGCCCGGGATCTGGTCTGTCGGCTCCGGTCAACGAACTGGTCGCGTGGTCAAGGTAGATGGTGTTCCAGTACACGATGGCGGCGGTGAGCAGCGTCAAGCCGGAAGCCCGGTAGTTTTGCTGTTCGAAGGACCGGTCCCGGATTTCACCGAGGCGGTTGAAGAACACGGCACGGGCAAGGGCGTTGCGGGCCTCGCCCTTGTTCAACCCGGCGGTGACGCGTTGGCGCAGGCCAGGGTTTTGTGCCCATTCCAGGATGAACAGGGTCCGTTCGAGGCGGCCGTATTCGCGGAGCGCTTTCGCGAGACCGTTTTGGCGTGGGTAGGCACCGAGCTTGCGCAGCATCAAGGACGCGGTGACCGTGCCGTGTTTGATGGATGCGGCCAGACGCAGGATCTCATCCCAGTGCGCCTTGAGATGCTCGACGTCGATAGTGCCACCGATGATGGGTTCCAAGCTGTTGTACTTGGTTTTGTCCGGGGTGTAGATGCGGGTGGTGTCCAGGTCCCGGATCCGGGGCGCGAACCGGAAGCCCAGCAGGGCGGTCAGGGCGAAGACGTGATCGGTGAACCCGGCCGTGTCGGTGTAGTGCTCGAGGATCTTCAGGTCTGATTCGTGGTGGAGGAGCCCGTCGAGGACGTAGGTCGCGTCTCTGACGCCGACGTTGACGAGTTTCGCGTGGTAGGGGGCGTATTGGTCGTTGATGTGCGTGTAGATCAGCTTCCCTGGCGAGGCACCGTATTTCGGGTTCACGTGCCCGGTCGCTTCGGCTTTGGAACTGGTCCGGAACCGTTGGCCGTCCGATGAGGAGGTGCTGCCATCACCCCAGTGCCGGGCGAACGGGTGCTGGTATTGGGCGTTGACCAGTGTGGACAGGGCCGCGGCGTAGGTTTCATCGCGGATGTGCATGGACTGGGTACGGAGCATTTTCGAGTACGTTGCCGTGCTGCACGCTTCGGCCATCTTCGTCAGCCCCAGGTTGATTCCGTCCGCCAGGATCGCGGTCAGCAGCAGTGTTTTGTCCTTCGCCCGCGCCCCGGTCTTCAGGTGGGGGAAATCGTTCGTGAACCCTGTTTTGGAATCGACTTCAAGAAGAAGGCTCGTGATCGGGATCCGTGGGAGCATGCCCGAGACCTGGTTGATCAAAGCTTTCGCCGCTTCGGGCACGATCGTCTCCAACGGTGCCGTCTTCAACCCCAGAGTGGTGATCGAGGCTTCCGGAAGTTCATCCGCTGCAGCCATCTGGTCCACCAGCGCCAGCTGCTCATTGAGGAACTCAAGCCGTTCCTGAAGATACGTTCCAGGATCAGCCACTGCGCGCAGCCCCAAGCCCGTGTTCTTGCGCTCCTGGAAGGTGTGCAGGGGCAGGAGGTAGTCATCGAAGTTCTTGAATTGCCGGGACCCGTGGACCCAGATATCGCCGGAACGCAGCGCATCCTTGAGCCTGGAAAGCACGCAGAGTTCGTAGAACACGGGATCGATCCCGGCCGCGGTGAACACCAACGGCGCCCACCGCTTCGGAACAAACCCGACCGGGGCATCATCAGGGATCAGTTTCACCCTTTTGGTAGCCAGCTCCCGGAGGAACTCGATGCCGGAAAACAGTTCGCGCGCCGATGGTGCGGCGTGGAAGACCAGCTCGTCCAGGAACCCTGGCCAGTACCGGCGGACCATGTGGATGCTCTGCCCGATGCCGGCCAGGAAATCGAAGTCCTTCGGACGCGCCAGAGCCTGCGCTTCGATCACGCTGGCGGTGAACGCGTCCCAGCCCATGGCGGTATCGATGTCATCGAACGGGTCCGTGCCGTTTGTCCTGGCATCAAGGAGGAGCTGTCCCAGCGGTCCCAGGAGGCGGACCTTGTCGTTGATTTCCTTGCCTGCCTGGTGGAACTGTTCCTTGTGCCTGTTCCGGGCGCCGGAGAAGACTTTCGTGAAGATCCGGTCGTGCAGATCAACGATTTCATCGATCACGGTTGCCGTGGACTCAACCGCTACGGCAACCAGTGTCGCGTATCGGCGGGAAGGCTCGAACTTCGCCAGGTCCGTTGCGGACATGTGTGCGCCTTCCTTGGCAAGCTTGAGGAGGCGGTTCTGGTGGACCCTGAATCGGACATCGGCCGGCAATCCAAGATCACGCCATGCCCGGAGACGGTCAAGGTGCTCGCGCATCTGCCTTGAGTTCGGACGTCCCGGCGATTCACGCAACCACACCAAAGGACTCACGCTCTCTCCGGGGACCACCCGAAGCAAGCCATCCAAACGCCGTCGCTGGTCTGCTCCCAAGCCCTCTGTCAGGGCCGCGTAGACGGACCTGTTGCCGCGCGTGATCGCCTCGGCACACATCCTTTCCATCACGGCCAGCGGCGGCAACAAGACCTTCCGGCGCCGCAATGACTCCACCAATTCCTCGGCCAGCACGAACCCGTGATCACTTACCAACGCTGACTTGGACAGAGCCTCAACACCCAGACGTTGTTCCTGCACGGTAAAGGAAGTGAACCCGAGCACCCTTTGCAGCTCAAGCACATGCCGTCGGCTGGTCGCCGTGCCCCGGTCGTAGGTTTCCCATGCATCGGGTGAGATACCGATCTGATCAGCCAGGAACGTCAATACCTGCGGTGCAGGATCTTCTTCGACTCCGAGAACGACCCGGGGTAGCGCATATACGCCATCAAAACAGTGAACCCAAGCCGATTTGCGTCACCACGGCGCTCACGGATCAGCCCGAGATCGGCATCGCTTAGCCCGTAGAACCGGTGAAGGTCAGCCTCCAGAGTAGGAATAGCGAGCAAACTCAGCCGTTCGGCAGCAGAGAGGACGGAACGACGAGGCATACAGGACTCCGATCAGGATGAACGACTTCGAACGCCCAGCCACAACCACGCGCTTGTCATACAATCAAACGATAGAACCCTTGATGAGACCTAATATAAGTAACGGGTTATATGACAAAAAATCGGCCCGGGAGAATACCTTGTCCGGGTGACACTTAACCGTTCGTATAAATGACAGGGGAACGAAGCATGCTGATCGGATACATGCGGGTCTCAAAAGCGGACGGATCCCAAAGCACCGATCTGCAACGCGACGCACTCCTGTCCGCGGGAGTCGAGCCGGGGAACCTCTACGAGGATCATGCTTCGGGGAAGAAAGACGACCGGCCGGAATTGGCCGCGTGCCTGAAGGGAATGCGTGACGGGGACACCCTGCTGGTGTGGAAACTCGATCGACTCGGGCGAAATCTCCACCACCTCGTGAACACCGTCCATGACCTCACAGCCAGGGGGATCGGGCTAAGGGTCCTCACCGGGCAGGGGGCCGCAGTCGATACAACGACTGCGGCCGGGAAGCTTGTCTTCGGCATCTTTGCCGCCCTCGCCGAGTTCGAACGCGAGCTCATTTCCGAACGCACCAAAGCGGGCATGGCTTCAGCCCGGGCCCGGGGACACAAGGGCGGGCGACCCTTCACGATGACGCCGGCGAAGATCCGTCTCGCGATGTCTGCTATGGGCCAGTCCGAGACTCACATCGGGAAACTCGCCAAAGAACTCGGCGTCTCCCGGCAGACCCTCTACCGGTATGTCTCACCCACCGGCGAGCCCCGCCCTCAAGCCCAACGAATACTCAAACCCGCCAACGGTTAGCCTCGGGCGCGGAAAACGGACTCCAACGTGCGGCAGAACCACCGAAATCCTCTTCCTTACGACACAATAAAATCCGTTTTCTGTAGCGACCCCGTCATGGGTGATGGTGATTGACGTCCTATCACGGGTGAGGGCTTCAAGGGCGTTCAGTATCGATTCGCGGGAAGCGGGGTCCAGTCCGGCGGTCGCTTCATCCAGGATGACGATGGGTGCCTGTCTGAGGATGGCCCTGGCAATCGCTAGGCGCTGGCGCTGCCCGCCGGAAAGATCCTTCGCGGCATCGCCCAGAATGGTGTCGTAACCATCGGGGAGCTCGCGGATGAAGCCATCGGCTTGGGCGAGGGCAGCTGCCCGTTCGATTTCGTCGTCGGTGGCGTCGAGGCGACCGAACCGGATGTTGTCCCGCACGGTGGTTCCGAACAGGACCGAGTCCTGCAGCAGGATAGACACGTGGGAGCGTACGGACGCGATCTGCAGATCCTTGACGTCTGTGCCTCCCACCCTGACCGTGCCGGTGCTCGGGTCGATCATGCGAAGGACAAGGCTGGCAAGGGTGGATTTGCCAGCACCGGATGGTCCGAGGATGGCGAGGTGCTCCCCGGCGGGAATCGCTAGATCGATCCCGTGCAGTACCGTTGTGCCTTCGCCGTGGCCGGCGAAGACGTTTTCGAAGGCGATGTCCGGGTTCCGGCTCTTCAGTGCGCGGGCGTTGGGCGCCTCGGGAAGATCGGTTTGCGCATCGAGGAGGTCCGCGACCCTCTCGCCGGAGGCAGTCGCGCGAGCAATTCTGCCCGTCTGCTTGGCCAGGTCCTTCAACGGTTTCATCCCTGTCTTCAAATACGTGAGGAAGACGATCAAATCTCCCGGCGTTATTGAGTGGTCCAATGCCCGCCAACCCCCTCCGGCCAATACAACTGCCGTTGCCAGGCCGATCAGAACATCGGTCCGACGCTCAAGACTGGCGGCGAGCCTAAGCGCGGCAACCCCTGTTCCCAGCGTGGCCTGGTTACTGGACCGGAAGCCCGCGCTGATCGTGTCCTCAAGTCCGTAGGCCTGGACTTCCCGGATCGCGCCGAGCGTCTGGGCGGCCGTCGTGGCCAGGGTTCCTTCACCTTTTCGGGAGTTGCCGGCGGCAGCAGTGATGGGTCCGGAGCTCTTCCGCGAAAGGAGCCCAAAGACGCCGGTCGCTAAAAAGACGACGAGCGCCAATGGCGGGTCGAGCCATAGCAGGATGATCGTCATGGAGATGAGCGTGGCCACGTTGCCCAGCAGCGGCAACCCGGCGGTGACGGCGACTTCCTGGAGACGGGAGACATCTCCAACAAGGCGTTGGACGGTGTCGCCGGTCGAAGCACGGGTGTGGTGGCGCATGGACAGGCTCTGGACGTGACGGAAGGTCTCGGCTCGAAGATCCGCGGCAATCCTTGAGCCGACAAGGGCGAACGATATCGCGGACCAGTAGTTGGCGATGGCACGCACGATGGCAATGACCACGATCGCTCCACCGCACAACAAAAGAGTTTCAAGACTGGCATCCATGCTGGGGCCCGGTCTACGCAGAGTCGCGCCGAGGGAACGGGAGACGGCGTCGATGACCAGCTTCACGGGCCATGGTTCAATCAGGCGGAAGAGGACGTCCGCGGCCAAGGCGGTGAAACCTCCGACCATCAGGAGCCGATGACCGTGAAGATGCGGACGCACGCACCGCAACGTCCGTCGCAAGCCGGATTCCGCCTTGCCGTTGCGCGAGGGGCGCGCGGGCTGCATTCCAGGTCTTGGACGACGATGCCTGGGTGTCGTGGTCATGATCATGCCACCTTTCGCGGGGCTGGCAACGCCGCGGTGATGCGCGCGAGCACGCCGTCCCAGCTGAAACGCCTTTCAGCCTGCTCACGGGCCTGGGTTCCCAGTTGATCTCGCAAGCCAGGATCGGCGGCAAGGACGCCGAGGGCAGCGGCGAATGCTGCGGGATCGCCGGCCGGAACCAGCAGTCCGGCGCGTCCATGGTCAAGAATGGAGGGGATCTGTCCCACCGAGGTTGCCACGATAGGCATTCCGGCAGCCATGTATTCATAGACTTTCAACGGCGAAAAGTAGTCGTCGCATCCGGGCTCCTCAACGGGGTAGGGAGCTGCGGCGACATCGCACTCGTGAAGGAGCCCTGGCACGGACCCGGGTGCGACGGCCCCGGTAAACTCCGCTTCCAAGCCCAGCGAGGTTGCCAACTCTTCAAGTGTGGTCCGGACTGGACCATCGCCTATGACTTTCACGGCCCAGCGGTTCGGTCCGCCCGGGCTGCGGGCCTCGCGCATGTTGGCCAGTGCGACAGCCTGAAACAGCTCGGGAACCCCATGCCAGGGTTTCAAAGTCCCGACAAACGCAACCGTGAGGTGGCCGTCGTGGTGACGTCCGCCCGTACGGGCGGCTATTCGTTCGACGTTGACGCCGTTCGGAGTCAACACAGTCCTGGCGGTAGGTACCCTGCCGTGGACCCAACGGACCACGGGCGCTGAAACGCAGGCCACGACGTCCGCCGCCCGAGCGTTGCGTCCAAGGGCACTTTCGGCCCGCTCCACGTCAAAGAGTTGCCGGTACCGAGCTTGTTCTTCAATGAGAGGGGCATTGACTTCGAGTACGGCCGGGACGCCGAGGACGCTGGCCACCACTGACACCACCGGGCTGAATAGCGAATAGCGTTCGTAAACCAATTCGCAGCCGTCGTGAAGGATCCTGGCGGCGAGCGCGAATGCCGCGTCTTCGAGGGCGAGCTCGCGCACGGGTCCTTCGGCGCGCCCGGCGGCAACTTCGACGACGTCGAGATCGGCCAGATCGTCTGGACGATCGGTGCCCAGCCGGGTGCAGTAGAGCGTTACCGTCGCCCCCTTCTTGCGCCAGGCGCGCACGATTTCCTGGACATGGACAGACGATCCTTTGGTGCCAAACACCGGCACGCCTTCGTCAGCGCAAACGTATGCCACATGCATCAGGCAACCTGCTTCCGTGCCATGGACAGCGCACGAAGCTCGACTGCTTGCTGCCTGGAATCGTAGTTCTGTTCGATGAGCCTGCGTGCGTTTCGCGTGAGGGCCGGACGGTCAATTCCAGGCCCACAGATCTCGCGTATGGCCTCGGCCAGCCGGTGCCAATTGCCTGGGGGAACCAGGATCCCTGTGTGGCGGTCCCTGATGACCTCCGGGATTCCCGTCACATCGGTGCCGATGCACGGCACACCGATGGCCATCGCCTCAAGGAGGACGGTGGGCAGCCCATCCACGTTCCCGTCCTGGCCGATGACGCAGGGTGCTACAAAGACGTCGGCGGATCTTAGGAGGGATCTGACCTGATCCTGGGTCTGGGCTCCCAGGAGGCGGACCGAAGCGCGGAGATTGCGGTGGTCGATGCTCCGTTGAAGGTCGTCGGCGAGTTGTCCGTCCCCGGCAATCCTCACATCCAGCCGGAAGCCCTGTTCCAGAAGCTCTGCGGCAGCGGCCAGCAGATATTCAAAACCTTTCTTTTCCACGAGCCTTCCGACCGCGGCGATCCGGACGATCTCACCTACGGGACGTGGTTCCTCGTAAGGGAAGCTCTCCAGTTCCAAGCCATTGCGTACCAGATGCAAGCGGTCCGTTGCCCCGGGGAAGCGGCGCCGCAAGTAGCTGAGATTGTATTGACTGATCGTTATTGCATGGTGGGCCTGTTCCAGCTTGATCCGAAGGTGCTCGCCGGCGTCCGATTCACGGAAGATGTCCGCCGCGTGGGCGGTGAACGAGTAAGGGACCCGGGTCAACAATGAAGCAAGCCTCGCCACATTGGCGGCAATCGAACCGAAATGGGCGTGTAAATGCACAATGTTGCGTTGCTGCAGCGCGATGGCGAGTTGGAGTGCCTGGGCCGCGTCGTCCGGGTCCGTCCACGTCAACTCGTTGAAGGCCGCGGCCACTGCGTGGCTGATCCCCGCTTTCTCGGCACTCCGGAAAATGTCCCAGAGATCCTCGGACCTATGGGGCCGGTCGATGTAGCTTACGGGTGCTTGGACCCTGGCCAGTTCCGGGTGGAAACGGGGGCCCGTGGGTGGCCGCAACGAAAAAATGCTGATCCTTTCTCCGGCGGCCTCCCGTGCCAGAATCTCGGAGACGATGAACGTTTCAGAGAAACGTGGATACATCTTGAGGACATAGGCGGTTTCCGGTTCAGATTGCGATATTGCCTACCTCGGCTTTCATCTTCTTCGCCGGGCGGAGGTTGATCCGCCCGGGTACCGGATCCAAAAGGGCCGCGGCAAGCCGGGGAAGGCAGGACAAACCGTCCAAGCGGATACCACTCCGGTCGATGGCGGTCCCTGCCCTCCTGAGCAACCAGTCATGGAGAATGTCCGGGGTGAGGCTACTGATCTCATGAACGTCCACGAACCCGGCGCGGGCTAGCGAGTGCGCCCTGATCCTCTGTTCGGCGCGCGCCAAAGTGCGCGGGACGATCAGGGCCGGAACATCGGTGCTCATGATTTCGCAGACGCTGTTGTACCCTCCCATCGAGATCACGGCTGCGGCGTGCCGCATGTGGTGGATGAGGTCGTCAACCGTGGTGAGGACTTTTGTGCCTGGACTAGCCTTGTGACGTATATCAAGGACCTGCTTAGCCGGCATCTGCGGGCCAGTGACGATGAGATGACCCAAGCCCGGAGGAAGGTGAGTGGCCGCTGCGATAAGGGCCAATTGGTGACCGTCGGAACCGCCGCCAACGGTGGTTAAACAGTAGGGCCCCCGCATGCACGTCGTAGCAGATCCCGTGGGTCGTCCTTGAGCGAGATATCCCGTGAATTGAATCAGGCGTCGGAGTGAAAACGGGATTTCGCCGGCCGCCACAGGATCGTGTATCGACGGATCGCCGTAGATCCAAATCGCGTCGAAGATGCCCTTGATCACGCTGGGACCTCCAAGCCGGGCCCATTCGGCCATTGCCGGGACGGGGGCGTCGAGGATTTCACGCAATCCCAGGACGATCCTCACCCGCCCGGCAGAACGTGCTTCGCGGAGCGCACTTTCGAGTTCCCCGTGGATTCCAGTGGCGTGTCGATCCACCACGATCAGATCGGGCCTGAAGCCGGCCAAGACGCCGGATAACACCGCGGCACGCAGCGACACCAGTTCGGTCATGGTCAAAGCCAAATTCCGGGGCCTGTAGCCCGCCGGACCCTTGTCCACTCCAGGCAGCAGAACCCAGTCCCAGCCCGCCGGAACGGCAAACCCCGGGGCGACGGCCGTGCCGGAGATCAGCACACCTGTGACCTCCCGTCCGATGAGGGCAGGCAAGTGGGTGGTCAGCGTGTGCGCCAAGGCGAGATTTCGGCGGACGTGGCCAAGTCCTAGCGAGTCGTGCGAATACAAGACAATCCGTAGCGGTTCCACGGTGAGCCTCCGTAGTCAGTCATTTCCCCAGGGCCTAGGTGAACGTGGGATACCTATTGTCGCGACCGGACATGAGGAGTGGATGTGGCCAACATGAGGGGTTTCTCATGAACGCCCGCAACACGGCTCACCGCGGATGATCATGGCCTCCGTGCCGTGCCGGAGACTCAACCGAAGAAGGCCGAATTAACAGGTAGTCACTACTCGTGCGGCGCCAGGCTTGCTTGACTAACGTCGCTTCGGTAGGCCAGTGCTGCGGCTGGCTGCTTGCCAGATCGGGTCCCGCGCCTTCTCCAAAGGACGGTATGCCGGTGTTGATCGACGCTGTTGGTGAAAAATGGGTGGGCCAATGCCTCGAGTTTGGCGCGTGCGCGGCATGAGGTGGCGCGGTACGGACCCCGCGGCTACGTCAAGTCCCACTCTTCGGGTAGCTGCCGGAAACATTTGGATCGGCCTCCAGTCGAGGGTGCGGTCGGTCCGTTTCCTTGTGTTGGCCATGATGCTCCTCATGATGCTTGCCAGCCTCGTCCTGACCGGAGTCGTGACGTTCGTGGTGTCCTTCACGGAACTGAATAACCGTGTTGACCAGAGTCTTTCCGACAAAGCACAGAATGTGGAAAAACTTGCCCGCGCCGGATCATCAGGCGCCGGCGCGCCGTCTATCTCCCAGTTCCGGTCAGCCGCGCACGAAATCGATCCTGGCAGGCACGAAGTGATAGCGGCATTCGTCAACGGGCAGCTGGATTGGAAAGTCGAGGGCAATCCGGATGACCCTGTGCTCCCGGAGTCCCTGTACGGCGCGGTCCTCAACATGGCGGATCCGGCGCGCACCGTCGTCGGAAGCCTGGGCGCGGACAGGGACCGGATGCGGCTGACCATCCGGCCGGTGAGCCTCGGCGCTGACGGAAGTCAGTCATTTTTCCTGATCGGCAGGGATACGTCAGACCAGGAGGAGAGAATTCTTTCCTCGATCCGGACCTACACGATGGTTTCCGGCGGGGCGTTGCTCGCGACTGGTCTGATCGGCACCGTTTTCGCTGGGCGCCTTCTCCGTCCCCTGCGCCGGATGCGCGAAGCAACCGAAGTAGTCAGCCAGGACGACTTAAGCCAGCGCGTGGACGAGCGGTCGCGGGCTGACGACGTATCCCAATTGGCTCACAAGTTTAATCTGATGCTTGAACGGCTCGATGCGGGCGCCCAAGAACAACACCGCTTCATTGACGACGTCGGGCATGAACTTCGCACGCCCTTGACCATCTTGCGTGGTCACTTGGAACTGATGTCGGATGACGACCCGTCCGACGTCGCCGAGACGCGGGCGCTGCTGCTCGATGAACTCTCCCGGATGCAAAGGTTGGTGGATGATCTTCTGTTGCTGGCCAATGCGCAGCGTCCGGAGTTCGTCAGGAGGGAAGAACTTAACGTAGCCGGTTTCACTGACGAGGTCATGGAAAAGATCCGCGTGCTCGCCAACAGGCAATGGCAAGTGGATGAACTGTGCGATGCCGTGGTGAATGCCGACCCACAGCGACTGACCCAAGCGCTCATCCAACTCGCGGCAAACGCCGTCAAGTACACCGATGATGAAGCCACAATATCGTTGGGTTGCAGGGTTGAACCCGGAATGGTCAGCGAAGGCGGGGCGTCCGGTCCCGGAACCCTGGCCGTTTGGGTCCGCGATACCGGAATAGGCATCGAGGTCCGGGATCAGGAACGGATTTTTGAGCGGTTCGGCAGGGTCGAGACCGGTCGGGGCGAGGCGGGGGCCGGCCTCGGGCTTGCGATTGTCACGGCAATCGCCGAGGCACATTCGGGGCGGGTCACAGTGAATTCGGCCCCAGGCCAAGGATCTACATTTACGTTGCATATTCCCTTGATGAGCGAGGCGGCAGCATCATGAGCCGGATCTTGATAGCCGAGGACGAAGCGCGGATCTCCACGTTCATGGAGAAGGGCCTCCGCGCCGCCGGACACACACCCTCCGTGGTGGCCGACGGGATCACGGCCTTGGACTACGCCACGTCGGGCCAATTTGATTTGTTGATTCTCGACGCCGGGCTGCCCCGCCTGGACGGGTTTACCGTTCTGGGATTGCTGCGCGAGACCAAAGTCCGTCTTCCGGTGATCATGGTTACGGCCAGGACATCGGTTCATGACACCGTTGCGGGCCTCGACGGCGGGGCGGACGACTATCTGGCCAAGCCCTTCCGATTCGAGGAACTGCTTGCCCGGATACGGATCCGCCTCCGCAATCCCGTGCCCGGCACGTTGGATCACATACTGAAATGCGGTCTCCTCGAACTGGACCTCCACTCGCGGAATGCAAAATTGAACGGCAAGGAAATAGAGCTGTCTTCCCGCGAGTTTGCGTTGGCGGAGACTTTCATGCGCCATCCCGGACAGGTACTGTCCCGGGAACAATTGCTCAGCCGCGTCTGGGGGTATGACTATGACGGAACGTCCAACGTGGTGGACGTCTACGTGTTGTACTTACGAAAGAAGCTAGGCGCGGACCGCCTGGCCACGGTCCGGGGTACGGGATACCGGCTGGTGGAGGTCTGACTTCTGTGAGCTAAAACGCGTTGCGGGGGGCCGGGGCGCGTCGGACTGCCGTCATCTCTGTGGTAATTTTGAAGGGCAAATGTTCCTTTTTTAATTCCGTCCCGTGAGGCGGGGAAAGGGGAGACGAGCGATGACTGAAGTCACTGCGCCGGTGCCGTCCCGGGTTGTCCTCAACCACGCGGATATCGACCGTGCGCTCACTCGTATCGCCCACGAGATCCTCGAGGCCAACAAGGGCTCCCGGGATCTGGTTCTCTTGGGCATCCCACGCCGCGGCTATCCGCTGGCTGTGCGGCTGGCAGAGAAGATCGCCGCCGCGGATCCGTCCGTCAACGCCTCGGCAATCGTCGGTCAATTGGACGTGACCATGTTCAGGGACGATCTTTCCCACCAGCCCGCCAGGCCCCCTTATCCGACAAGGCTGCCACTGTCCGGCATCGACAACAAGGTTGTTGTCCTCATCGACGATGTCCTGTACTCCGGCCGCACCATCCGGGCAGCCCTCGACGCCATCATCGACCTCGGCCGGCCCCGCATCGTTCGCCTCGCCGTGCTCGTGGACCGTGGCCATCGCGAATTGCCTATCCGCGCGGACCACGTGGGCAAGAACCTGCCAACGTCTTCCTCGGAAAAAGTCCGGGTCCACTTGGAAGAATTCGATTCGGTGGACGGTCAACCCATCAATGAAGTAGTGATCGAGGCCGGCGCATGAAACACCTGCTCTCTACGGAGAACCTCAGCGCCGCGAACGCCATCCGCATCCTGGATACCGCCGAGGAGATGGCCGCAGTGGGAGACCGGGAAGTCAAGAAGCTCCCCGCCTTACGCGGCCGCACGGTGGTCAACCTCTTCTTCGAGGACTCCACCCGCACCCGTATTTCCTTCGAGGCGGCGGCTAAGCGGCTTTCCGCCGACGTCATCAACTTCGCGGCGAAGGGTTCCTCGGTATCAAAGGGTGAGTCCCTCAAGGACACCGCGCAGACCCTCGCAGCGATGGGCGCCGACGCGGTAGTCATTCGCCACTGGGCCTCCGGTGCACCGCACCGCTTGGCTGCCACCGACTGGATCGACGCTGCCGTCATCAACGCCGGAGACGGCACGCACGAACACCCCACCCAGGCCCTCCTGGACGCCTTCACAATGCGCCGCCACTGGTCCAAGCTGAAAGGCTCGGCGTCCACGGGCGCAGATCTCACGGGTATGCGCGTCGCCATCGCCGGCGACGTCCTGCACTCCCGGGTCGCCCGTTCCAACGTGTGGCTGCTGCGCACCCTCGGTGCGGAAGTGACCCTGGTGGCTCCACCCACCTTGCTGCCGATCGGCGTCGAACACTGGCCGTGCAAGGTCAGCTACAACCTTGACGAGACACTCGAAGCCGGCGTGGACGCGATAATGATGCTGCGTGTCCAGGGCGAGCGCATGAATGCTTCCTTCTTCCCTTCGACGCGCGAGTATTCGCGCCGTTGGGGCTTCGACGATGCCCGCCTCCGGGCCCTCGACGAGCTCGGGCTCAAGGACACCATCATCATGCACCCCGGCCCCATGAACCGCGGACTGGAAATTTCCTCCGCCGCCGCCGATTCGCCCCGCTCCACCGTGCTGGCCCAGGTCCGCAACGGTGTTTCGGTCCGGATGGCCGCCCTGTACTTGCTGCTCTCCGGGGACACCCGTGAAGCCGCCACCACACCGGGCACCGCCCGTTCCGACAAGGAGAGCAACTGATGACCGAGACCGCAACAGGTACAGCAACCGGCACCTATCTGATCCGCGGCGCGGCCATCCTCGGTGGCGACGCCGAGGACCTGTTGATCCGCGACGGCGTCATCGCTGAGCGCGGCACCGGCCTGTCCGCAGAAGGCGCCACGGTGATCGAGGCTCCCGGCCTCGTGGCACTTCCGGGCATGGTCGACATCCACACCCACTTGCGCGAACCCGGTCGTGAAGACGCCGAAACCGTGGAAACGGGAACCCGTGCCGCAGCCCTTGGCGGCTACACGGCTGTGCACGCCATGGCCAACAGCAACCCGGTGGCGGACACCGCCGGCGTCGTCGAGCAGGTTCACAGCCTGGGCCGCGCCTCCGGGTGGGTGGATGTGCGTCCAGTAGGTGCCGTCACGGTTGGACTCGCCGGGGAACAGCTCGCCGAACTCGGCGCCATGGCCGACTCCCGTGCCCAGGTCCGGGTCTTCTCCGACGACGGCCTCTGCGTGCACGATCCCGTGCTGATGCGCCGTGCCCTGGAGTACGTCAAGGCGTTCGACGGCGTCGTTGCCCAGCACGCGCAGGAACCGCGCCTTACCGCCGGCGCCCAGATGAACGAAGGCACCGTCTCCGCCGTTCTTGGCCTTGCCGGTTGGCCGGCGGTCGCCGAGGAGAGCATCATCGCCCGCGACGTGCTCCTCGCCCAGCACGTCGGCTCCCGCCTGCACGTCTGCCATGTATCGACCGCCGGCTCGGTGGAGATCGTTCGCTGGGCCAAGGAACGTGGGATCAACGTCACCGCTGAGGTCACGCCCCACCACTTGTTGCTCACCGATGAGCTGGTGCGCAGCTATGACCCCGTCTACAAGGTCAACCCGCCGCTGCGTACCGACGCGGATGTCCAGGCGCTCCGCGCCGGGCTCGCTGACGGCACCATCGACGTCGTAGGCACGGACCACGCCCCGCATCCTAGCGAACACAAGGAATGTGAGTGGGCCCAGGCAGCGATGGGCATGACGGGCCTGGAAACAGCCCTGTCGGTAGTCCAGGAATCCATGATCGAGACGGGGCTCATGACGTGGGCCGACTTCGCCCGCGTAACGTCCACGGTGCCCGCGGCCATTGGCCGGGTGGCAGATCAGGGACGCCCGCTTGAGGCCGGCGAGCCTGCCAATGTGATCCTCGTGGACCCGGCCGCCCGCTGGACAGTGGATCCGCATAAGATGGCGACCATGGGCCGGAACTCACCCTTTGCAGGCAGGGAGTTGCCGGGCGCCGTCATCGCCACTTTCTTCAAGGGCCACCCGACCGTACTGGACGGCAAGCTCAATACGCCTTACCGATACGCCGCGGATACCGCCGGCGCAGGCAGCAGCAGCTGATGGACAAAATCGCTTCCCTGCTCCTGGTCTTGGGCCTTGCCGCGGTCGCCGCCGGACTCATCGCAATGGGTTGGCGCAGCAGGCTCAAGCGGCAGGCCGGCGTCGGGCCGCTTCCGGAGGTACCCGAACAACTCAGCCCGGCAGGCATTGTGGCTGATGGCCAGTACGTGGCCACGACGACGTCGGGAGACTGGCTTGACCGGATCGCCGTTCATGGCCTGGGCTTCCGCGGGAACGCGGAAATCAGCGTCCATCCGGAAGGAGTCCTCTTTGACCGCAAGGGAACCGGACCGCTGTTCATTCCATCGCGAGCCGTGACCGATTGCCGCAGCGCCAGCGGCATGGCCGGAAAGTTCGTGGAAAAGGACGGACTCGTGGTCTTGAGCTGGATGCTCGGAGAACGTGAGCTCGATACTGGATTCAGGACCAGGCACGCCGCCGACAAGCAACCCCTCCTCGAAGCACTTCAAGAATTGATCTCTGCAGCCCCCCAGGCGGATGCCGATAGTGGAAAGTAACAACGTGACGGACACCAACGCAGCGACAGGCAATACAGTGACAGCCAACCCAGTGACCACAAACAACCCAGCGGAGTCCTCCGCGGCAGTGCTGGTCCTCGAAGACGGCCGCACGTTCCGTGGCCGCAGCTACGGCGCCACAGGCGTGGCCCTGGGCGAGGCGGTCTTCGCCACCGGCATGACCGGCTACCAGGAAACCATCACGGACCCCTCCTACGCCCGCCAGCTGGTGGTCCAGACGGCTCCGCACATCGGTAACACCGGCGTGAACAAGGAAGACGCCGAGTCCCGCCGCATCTGGGTGGCCGGATACGTGGTCCGCGACGCCGCGCGACGCCCCTCGAACTGGCGCTCGGAGCGCAGCCTCGACGCGGAGCTCGTTGAACAGGGCATCGTCGGCATCCAGGCCGTGGACACCCGCGCCATCACCCGGCACCTGCGCGAACACAAGACCATGCGCGCAGGAATCTTCTCCGGCGAGGCAGCCAAGGCCACCGACAAGGAACTCCTGGACACCGTCCTCGCCAGCGCGCCCATGGAGGGCGCCCGCTTGGCCGAAGAAGTGAGCATCGACGAGGCATACGTCGTCGAACCCGCGGACCACGGCTGGGACGGCGAGCCGAAATTCAGCATCGCCGCGATCGACCTAGGCATCAAGGCGATGACCCCGGTCCGCTTCGCCGAACGCGGCGTACGCGTCCACGTCCTGCCGGCCACCGCAACGCTGGATGACGTCAAGGCAGTCAACCCTGACGGCTTCTTCATGTCCAACGGCCCTGGCGACCCCGCCACCGCAGACGCGCAAGTGAAGCTGCTCCGCTCGGTGCTCGATGAGAAGCTGCCGTACTTTGGTATCTGCTTCGGCAACCAGATCCTGGGCCGCGCGCTCGGATTCGGTACCTACAAGCTCAAGTACGGCCACCGCGGTATCAACCAGCCGGTAATGGACCGCCGTACGGGCAAGGTGGAGATCACCTCGCAGAACCACGGCTTCGCCGTCGACGCTCCCATGGACGGCGCCACGCTGGCTCCGGAAGAGCGCTTTGGCCGCGTTGAGGTCAGCCACGTAAGCCTCAACGACGACGTCGTCGAAGGACTCGCCTGCCTCGACATTCCGGCCTTCTCGGTCCAGTACCACCCCGAAGCCGCGGCCGGTCCGCACGACGCCGCCTACCTCTTTGACCGCTTCATCGACCTGATGGAGAGCACGAAGAACGGCCGGAACGCCGCACAGGCCGCCGCCACTCAGACATCGAACTCCGCGAAGAACGAGGACACGAAGTAATGCCAAAGCGTACAGATCTCAAGAGCGTCCTTGTTATCGGTTCCGGCCCGATCGTCATAGGCCAGGCAGCCGAATTCGACTACTCCGGCACCCAGGCCCTGCGCGTGCTGAAGGAGGAGGGCCTGCGCGTCATCCTCGTGAACTCCAACCCGGCCACCATCATGACCGACCCCGAGTTCGCCGACGCCACATACGTCGAGCCCATCACTCCCGAGGTGGTCGAAAAGATCATCGCGAAGGAGCGCCCGGACGCCCTCCTGCCCACACTGGGTGGACAGACGGCCCTCAACACGGCCATCGCCCTGGACAAGAACGGCGTGCTCGAGAAGTACAACGTCGAACTCATCGGTGCCAACATTGCCGCGATCGAACTCGGCGAGGACCGGGAAAAGTTCAAGGGTGTCGTGGAGCGCTGTGGCGCCGAGTCGGCCCGCAGCCACATCATCCACACCATGGATGAAGCGCTGACAGCCGCGGAAGACCTCGGATACCCGATGGTTGTCCGTCCGTCCTTCACCATGGGCGGCTTGGGCTCGGGCCTGGCGTACAACGAGAACGACCTGCGCCGCATCGTGGGCCAGGGCCTCCAATACAGCCCCACCTCCGAGGTCCTCCTGGAAGAGAGCATCCTCGGCTGGAAGGAATACGAGCTCGAGATGATGCGCGACAAGAACGACAACGTCGTTGTTGTGTGCTCCATCGAGAACTTCGATCCCGTAGGCGTCCACACCGGCGACTCCATCACGGTGGCACCCGCCCTGACCTTGACGGACCGCGAATACCAGCGCCTGCGTGACATCTCCATCGCCGTCATCCGCGAAGTCGGCGTCGACACCGGTGGCTGCAACATCCAGTTCGCGATCGAGCCGGACACGGGCCGCGTCGTCGTCATCGAGATGAACCCGCGTGTTTCGCGCTCCTCGGCGCTGGCCTCCAAGGCAACGGGCTTCGCGATCGCCAAGATCGCCACCAAGCTCTCCCTCGGTTACACCCTGGACGAGATCCCGAACGACATCACACAGAAGACGCCGGCATCGTTTGAGCCGACGCTCGACTATGTCGTGGTCAAGGTTCCGCGTTTCGCGTTCGAGAAGTTCCCGGCCGCGGACAACACGCTGACAACCACCATGAAGTCCGTCGGTGAAGCGATGGCCATGGGCCGCAACTTCACGGAAGCCCTGCAGAAAGCGCTTCGCTCCCTCGAGCAAAAGGGCTCGCAGCTGGACTTCAGCCACGTGCCCGAGTGGGAAATTCCGGAACTCATCGAGAAGTCCAAGCGCCCGACGACGGACCGCCTCTACCAGGTCCAGCGCGCCATGCTCGGAGGTGCTTCGGTTGAGGAGCTCTACGCCGCCACCAAGATCGATCCGTGGTTCCTGGACCAGCTGCAGTTGCTCAACGAGACCTCCTTGGAGATCCGCAAGGCCGGCGCCCTGACCGAAGACATGCTGCGCAACGCCAAGCGGCACGGCTTCTCGGATGAGCAGATCGGCGCCCTGACCCACAACCCGGAGGCTGTTGTCCGCGGCGTCCGCCAGGCTTTGCGCATCCGTCCGGTCTACAAGACGGTGGACACCTGCGCCGCCGAATTTGCCGCCTACACCCCGTACCACTACTCCTCGTACGACGAGGAGGACGAGGTGGGCCTGCACGCCAAGCCTTCCATCATCATCCTGGGCTCCGGCCCCAACCGCATCGGCCAGGGCATCGAGTTCGACTACTCCTGCGTGCACGCCTCCATGGCGCTGCGCAAGGCCGGCTACGAGACCGTCATGGTCAACTGCAACCCGGAAACCGTGTCCACGGACTACGACGTCTCCACGCGCCTCTACTTCGAACCGCTGACCCTTGAGGACGTCCTCGAAGTCATCGCGGCGGAGGAACGCACCGGTGGCGTCATGGGCGTATTCGTCCAGCTCGGCGGCCAAACCCCGCTCAAGCTCGCACAGCAGCTGGCAGACGCCGGTGTGCCGATCCTCGGCACCTCGCCGGAAGCCATCGACCTCGCTGAGCACCGCGGCATGTTCTCCCGCGTGCTCGACCGGGCCGGCCTGATCGCCCCGAAGAACGGCACTGCCGTCTCCTTCGAGGACGCCAAGAAGATCGCCGACGAAATCGGCTACCCGGTCCTTGTCCGTCCGTCCTACGTGCTTGGCGGCCGGGGCATGGAAATCGTCTACGACGAAGCCAACCTCTCCCGCTACATCGCCAACGCCACGGAGATCACCCCGGACCACCCGGTGCTGATCGACCGCTTCCTCGAGGACGCCGTCGAAATCGACGTCGACGCGCTCTTCGACGGCACGGACATGTATCTCGGCGGCATCATGGAGCACATCGAGGAAGCCGGCATCCATTCCGGTGACTCCGCGTGCGTCCTGCCTCCGATCACCCTCGGCAGCAACGTGATCGAACGCGTCCGCACGGCCACCCGGGCCATCGCTGAAGGCGTTGGAGTCCGCGGCCTCATCAACATCCAGTTCGCGCTGGCTTCCGACGTGCTCTACGTGTTGGAGGCCAACCCGCGGGCTTCCCGCACGGTTCCGTTCGTGTCCAAGGCCACGGGCGTGCAGATGGCCAAGGCTGCGGCCTTGATCGGTACCGGCGTCACCATCAACCAGCTGCGCAGCGCCTACAAGATGCTGCCGGAAACGGGCGACGGCTCAACCCTTCCGCTCGACGCGCCGGTGTCGGTGAAGGAAGCCGTGTTGCCCTTCAGCCGCTTCCGGACTCCTGAAGGCAAGGTGGTGGACTCTCTGCTCGGCCCCGAAATGCGATCCACGGGCGAGGTCATGGGCATCGACAAGCACTTCGACACCGCTTTCGCCAAGAGCCAGGCCGCGGCCAACAACGCGCTGCCCACCGAAGGCAAGATCTTCGTCTCTGTCGCCAACCGCGACAAACGCTCGGTGATCATGGGCGTCAAGCGCCTCTCCGATCTCGGGTTCGAGATTGTCTCCACCGGCGGCACGGCGGATGTCCTGCGCCGCAACGGCATTCAGGCCACCCCGGTCCGCAAGGTCGCGGAGGGCAGCAGCGCTGAGGGCGAAGGCACCATCGCGGACCTCATCATTGCGGGCGAGATCGACATGGTCTTCAACACGCCTTCCGGCGGCGAAGCCCGCAGTGACGGCTACGAGCTCCGCGCGGCCGCTACGTCCATCGGCATACCGTGCATCACCACGGTGGCCGAGTTCAACGCCGCAGTGCAGGCAATCGAGGCGCTGCGCACCTACGAGTGGTCGGTGACCAGCTTGCAGGAGCACGCCGCCGCCCTGGCAGCCTCCCAGGCCGCGGCAGCCGAGGCCGTCAATGCCTGAGTCTGCCGCAGCCGTGCAGCAGCCGGGACGGGAGCCCTTCGGTTCCCGCCTGGCTGCCGCGATGGCCGCCCGCGGCCCTTTGTGCGTCGGCATTGACCCGCACCCGGGGCTCCTGGCGGACTGGGGATTGAACGACGACGTCGCCGGGCTGGAGCGTTTTTCGCTTACTGTTGTGGAGGCAGTGGCGACGCTCGCTGCCGCGGTGAAGCCGCAGGTGGCACTCTATGAGCGCCATGGCTCCGCGGGCATGGCCGTACTGGAACGGACCCTTGCGGCTGCGTCCGACGCCGGCGTCTTGAGCATTGCCGATGCCAAGCGCGGAGACATCGGCTCCACGATGGCTGCTTATGCTGACGCTTGGCTGCGCGACGGTTCGTCCTTGGCTGCGGATTCGGTCACGCTAAGCCCATATCTCGGATTCGAGTCACTGCGGCCGGCCTTGGACCTCGCAGCCGGGTCTGGCCGGGGTGTTTTCGTCCTTGCGCTGACTTCCAACCCCGAAGGCAAGTCAGTTCAGCACGTTGGCGGTTCCGAGTCGGTGGCTCGACGTATCGTTGAGGCGGCCGCCGAGGAGAACCGTCGCTATGCCGGCGCTCCAGGTTCGGTGGGCATGGGGTCCGTCGGTCTTGTGGTGGGTGCCACTGTCGGCACGGCCTTGGTGGACCTTGGCTTGGACCTCAATGCGGTTCAGGGCCCCATCCTGGCTCCCGGACTAGGAGCCCAGGGAGCCACGCCGGCGGATCTGCGTGCCACTTTCGGTGAGGCATATCCGGCGGTACTGGCGACGTCGAGCCGCGGAATCCTGGCCGCTGGTCCCGCAGTTGCCGGATTGCGTTCTTCTACTGAGTCCACCCGGGACGGCTTGCTGAATGGTTAGACGAGATCTTGGTAGGTCCAGTGCATTGCGCTCCGCACTGGCCACGCGGTAGCTTCGGGAGCAGTCCAAACCGCTACGCACTCGATGCCGGCCAAAGGGGGATGTGTCAGTGACGTTGAAAGCCCTGTCTGCAGAGGAACGTTCCGATGCCTTGGAAAAGGCCGCCAGAGCCCGGGCAAGGCGGGCCTTGGCAAAGGATCAGCTCAGGACCGGCGAACTCAGCATCGCCCGGCTGATCAAGTCGGCGCAGACTGATGAGGCCCTCGCACGCATGCGGGTTTCCGAGCTTCTGGAGGCTGTTCCGGGTGTCGGTCCGGTCCGGGCCGCGGCCATCATGGCGGAGATCGGAATCGCAGCATCACGCAGGCTCAGGGGCCTGGGAATTCATCAGTCCCGGTCGCTGATAGATTTTATGGAAGACAAATACGGCGTTTAAACGAATACAGCGTTTAAGAAGAAATGCAGCGTATATAGAATCTCCACGAAGGACGATGTGAGCAAGAATCCGGGACTGACCGTCCTCGCAGGCCCCACTGCCGTTGGCAAGGGAACCGTATCCACGTATATCCGCGACAATTACCCCGAGGTCTGGCTGTCAGTTTCAGCCACCACCCGGGCGCCGCGTCCGGGGGAGACGGACGGTGTCCATTACTTCTTCAAATCCGCCGAGGAATTCGACGCACTTGTTGAAGATGGCCAGTTGCTTGAGTGGGCAGTCGTGCACGGCAAGAACCGCTACGGCACGCTCCGCAGCACGGTCGACGCCGCCATCGCCGAAGGCAAGTCCGTATTGCTGGAGATCGATTTGCAGGGCGCGCGCCAGGTCAAGGCCGCTGTCCCCGACGCGAACTTCGTCTTCCTTGCTCCGCCCAGCTGGGACGAAATGGTCCGCCGCTTGGTAGGACGCGGCACCGAAACCCCCGAGGAACAGCGGCGACGGCTGGAAACCGCTAAACTGGAACTTGCCGCTGAACCGGAGTTTGACCACACCGTCATCAATGACGACGTACGCCGGGCAGCGGACGAGCTCGTTTCACTCATGGGGCTTACCCCGCACCAGCGCTAAGCGCTAGCACTTGTCAGCCCGTTAGAATTTGGAGATTTCGTGTCCACGAACCTTGAAGGCATCATCAACCCGCCGATCGATTCGCTGCTTGCTGCTGCCGATTCGAAGTACGGCCTGGTGATTTTCGGCGCCAAGCGCGCGCGCCAGATCAACGCCTACTACGCCCAGTTGCACGAGGGCCTCTTCGAGTACGTTGGCCCGTTGGTCGACACGAAGTTGAACGAGAAGTCGCTTTCCATCGCCCTGCGCGAGATCAATGAAGGCCTGCTGGTCTCCACCCCGATCGAGCCCGCAGAGTAAAACAGACTGCCTGTTGACGGAGGTCACG
This sequence comes from Arthrobacter rhizophilus, assembly GCF_026241105.1. Classification (GTDB taxonomy): domain Bacteria; phylum Actinomycetota; class Actinomycetes; order Actinomycetales; family Micrococcaceae; genus Arthrobacter. Next base: position 47,303 of record NZ_JAPFFT010000026.1, read on the forward strand.
TGCGCATAGTCCTCGGAGTCGGGGGAGGGATCGCAGCCTACAAGGTTGCATCGCTCCTCCGGCTTTTTACTGAAGCCGGACACAACGTGACGGTGATTCCCACGGAGGCCGCCAGCCGATTCGTCGGCGTAGCTACTTGGGAGGCGCTCTCGGGCAATCCCGTGAGCAACAGTGTCTTTGACGACGTGGAGAAGGTCAACCACGTTCGGCTTGGTCATGAGGCCGATCTCATGGTGGTTGCCCCGGCAACCGCCGACCTGTTGGCCAAGGCCGCAACCGGCCAAGCCGGGGACCTGCTCACCAACACGCTCCTCATGGCTCATGGCCCCGTGCTTTTTGCTCCCGCAATGCACACCGAAATGTGGCAGAACCAAGCGACCCAGGCGAATGTGGAGACTCTGCGCAGCCGCGGCATCACCGTCCTTGAACCCGCAGTGGGTCGGCTGACGGGCGCGGATTCCGGACCGGGCAGACTCCCCGAACCGGAGTCCATTTTCGCGGCCGCCCTCGCTTTGGTGGACGTCTCTGCGCATTCCACCCAGCTTGTCGGCACCAAACCTCTGTCCGGGCGAACAATCACGATTTCCGCGGGCGGCACCAGGGAAGCCCTGGATCCGGTCCGTTTCCTTGGGAACAGGTCTTCCGGCAAGCAGGGCGTTGCCCTTGCCGCAGCAGCCCTCGACGCCGGCGCGAATGTGAGATTCCTCGCAGCGCACATGGAAGTGCAGCCTCCCGCTGGCGTTGAGCTGGTCCAGGTTGAATCTGCATTGGAACTCCGCGACGCCGCGCTGGAAGCCGCCGTTGGCTCCGACGTCGTGATCATGGCGGCTGCAGTCGCTGATTTCCGTCCCGCTGAAGTTTCAGATACCAAAATCAAGAAGGGCGAAGGCGAGGACGCTCCCATAGTGCGCCTCGTGCGGAACCCTGACATCCTGCATGAGCTGGTACAGCGCCGCGACGCCGGATCAACCACACAGTTGATCGTTGGATTCGCAGCCGAGACCGGAGACGAAGACGGCAACGTCCTGGAACACGCCACCGCCAAGCTCAAACGCAAAGGCTGCGATCTTTTAGTGGTCAACCAGGTCGGCGTCGGGCGGGTGTTCGGCCAAGACCAGAATTCTGTGATCATTCTCTCCGGCCATGGTGCGGCGCCGCAGTCCGCGGCGGGTTCCAAATCCGACGTCGCCGCCGCCGTCATTGACCGCATCAGTACTGAGTTGAGCCGCGTGCACCCGGCCACCTAGGCCCGGACGCAGCTCATTCCTTAGCAGCTCATTCCTTAGCACAGGGACATACGGCGGAAGCCGACCGCCCTCAACCGAGTAAGGTAGTCGAGTGACTTTACCGCTGCATCATGAATCCCACGGAACCCCATCCAAGCTCCGGCTCTTCACTTCGGAGTCGGTTACGGAAGGGCACCCGGACAAGATCTGCGACCAGATCAGCGACGCCATCCTTGATGCGCTTCTGGCAGCAGACCCCGAGTCCCGCGTGGCTGTTGAGACCATGGCCACCACCGGCTTGGTGCACGTGGCTGGCGAAGTCACTACGGATGCATATGTCGAAATTCCGCAGATCGTCCGCGAGACCATCCTCGGAATCGGTTATGACTCTTCCGCCAACGGCTTCGACGGCGCCCGTTGCGGCGTGTCAGTCTCGATCGGCCAGCAGTCCAACGACATCGCCGGCGGCGTCTTCAACTCCCTCGAGGCCCGCGAAGGCCGCCAGGAGGACGACTACGATCTCCAAGGCGCCGGTGACCAGGGCATCATGTTCGGCTACGCGAGCGACGAAACCCCGTCCTACATGCCAACCCCCATTTGGCTGGCCCACCGCCTCTCCGAGCGGCTCACGGAAGTCCGAAAGAGCGGCGAATTGGCCTACCTGCGCCCTGACGGCAAGACCCAGGTAACGGTCGGATACGACCGCGACCGCCCGGTTTCCGTTGAAACGGTGGTCATTTCCAGCCAGCACGCCGAAGGTACCCACCTCGATCGCCTGCGCGCCGATCTGGCGTCGCACGTGATCGATCCTGTCCTGGCAGTGTCCAACCTGGATATCTCCCACGTCGCGAACATCCTGAACCCCGCCGGCGCCTTCGTCATCGGCGGTCCTGTCGGTGATGCCGGCCTGACCGGCCGCAAGATCATTGTTGACACTTATGGCGGCATGGCCCGCCACGGCGGCGGTGCTTTCTCCGGCAAGGATCCGTCGAAGGTGGACCGTTCGGCCGCTTACGCAATGCGCTGGGTGGCCAAGAACGTCGTGGCCGCAGGGCTGGCGAAGCGCGCCGAAATCCAGATCGCCTACGCGATCGGCCAGGCACGTCCTGTCGGCACGTACGTCGAAACCTTCGGTACCGAGACTGTTGACCCGGCCAAGATCAGCGAAGCAATTGCGGAAATCTTTGACCTCCGTCCGCGTGCCATCATCGACGCTCTTGACCTCAAGCGTCCCATCTACGCCAAGACGGCAGCGCACGGCCACTTCGGCCGCGACGAGCCCGATTTCACGTGGGAGCGGCTGAACCGGGTGGACGAGTTGAAGGAATATTTCAACGCCTGATCCGGACTGTGTCGGGTACGGACTGCTCCGCCAAGGCAATATTGTCGGTGGTATCTGCTTGGCTTGACCCAGGAGTGAAACTGCGGGCCATGTCCTCACGGCCAAGCCCGTCACTCGCATTGAGCCCGTCGCTGGCATCCGGCACTCCAGGGAGGTGAGAACATGAGCGATGATTCGCTGCTTCCCTTTGCCATGGCGTTGCCTTCGCCAGCCCGCCAGCCGTCCTTGTTGCAGGGTTTCCCCGCTCGGGGGAGCGACGCCGCCGGGCCAACCCTCGCGGCACGCAATCCCGTGGCACGGATCTTGATTGAATCGCCTCTGCCGCATTTGGACCGGCCTTTTGACTACAGCGTCCCGGCTGAGTTCGAAGACACCGCGTTGGCAGGCGTGCGGGTCAAAGTGCGCTTCAGCGGCCAGGAACTCAACGGCTACGTGCTGGAGCGTGCGGAATCGTCGGAAGCAGGGCATGCATTAAGTCCGCTGCTCAAGGTGATTTCACCCGTCCAAGTGCTGAAACCGCCTTTGCTGGAGCTTGCCTCCAGCATCGCGGCACGCTACGCCGGGACGCTGAGCGACGTTCTCCGGACAGCCATCCCACCGCGCGTCGCAGGCCTGGAGAAGCTATTCCTTTCCGGTGCGTCCCTCTCGGAGGATCGAGCCGCGGTTGCCAGTCCTGCCGAGGGCGCCGTATCCCCGGCTCAAGCAACCTGGGCTTCCTACACCAACGGCGCACCGTACCTGCAGCACCTGGCCGGAGGAGGCTCGCCCCGGGCCGTCCTCACCGCAGTGCAGGGCTTTGGAGCCGCTGGCTGGCCCGAACTTGTGGCGTCTGCTGTGGCAGCAGTCCGTTCCTCGGGGCGGGGCGCGATTGTGGTTGTGCCCGACTACCGTGATCTTGACCGAATAGAATCGGCGCTCGACGCCGTCTTGCCGGTTGGGGAAATCGCGCGGCTGACGGCCGACGACGGTCAGTCCCCGCGGTACCGGAGCTACCTTCGGCTGCTGAGCGGCGCAGCCAAGGTGGCGATCGGTACACGGTCCGCGGCGTACGCTCCAGTCCAGGACCTTGGACTCGTAGTGTGCTGGGACGACGGCGACGACCTCCATATCGACCAGCGCGCTCCTTACGCCCATACCCGAGAAATCCTGCTTTTGCGCTCCGAACAGGAGTCTGCGGCGTGCCTCATGGCCGCGCACAGCCGCAGCACCGAGCTCCAGCGACTGGTCGAAGGGGGCTGGGCCGTGCCAGTGGAACCCTCCCGGACGGTGGTCCGCGCCAGCGCGCCGCGCGTTCTCAACACGGCGGACAGTTTCGAGCAGGAGCGGGACCCCCTGGCCAGGATTGCACGCCTGCCCGGCGCCGCGTGGCGGGCAGCAAAGGAGGGGCTGGAACGTGGACCTGTCCTGGTACAGGTGGCTAGAGCCGGCTACGCGCCGTCCTTGGTCTGTGAGGATTGCCGCGAGCCCGCCAGGTGCAACAGTTGCCAAGGGCCCCTCGCGATCGCCGGTAAATCGGCCCTGCCGCAGTGCCGTTGGTGCTCCACCCCGGCCCCGGAATGGCGTTGCCGCAATTGTGGCGGCGGCCGTCTTCGCAGGGGGGCAGCCGGCGTGCTCCGGACCGCTGAAGAGCTCGGCAGGGCTTTTCCGGGCAAGGCTGTCGTGACTTCTTCAGGAGACCAGGTCAAACCCACGGTCTCCGACGCCCGTGCGCTGGTGGTGGCCACCGTGGGCGCTGAACCCATCGCCTCCGGCGGCTACGCAGCGGCGCTGCTCCTGGATGGCAATTCGCTCCTCCGCCGGGAGAATCTTCGTGCTGGCGAGGACACCGTTCGGCGTTGGTTCAACGCGGCGGCGCTCGTCCGCCCCGCGAGCGAAGGTGGACTCGTCGTCATCACTGCCGACGACACCACCGCGACGGGTGCCCTCCTGCGTTGGGACCCGGCCGGGTACGCCTCCCGAGAACTGGCACTGCGGCATGAACTTCAGTTGCCGCCCGCGGTACGGATCGCGTCCGTCACGGGCAAGCGGGCCGACGTCGTGCACTTCACGGAAGGCCTGGCCAAGAACATCCAGTTGCGCACTGCGGGCCCTGCGCCTGTTTCGCTCGCCATGTCAGCGCAGCGCGCAACCGCGCAAGACGGCGACCCGGACGTCCGGACGCTGTTCTTCATTCCCTACGCCCAGGCAGCCGAAGCCACCCGGGCCATGCGGGCAGTCAAAGCAGCCAGTGCGGCGAAGCGCACCTCGGGACCTGTGCAACTGCGGCTCGACGGCGTGGACGTCCTCTGATATGTAGGTCTGGTTGTCAATAGCCATAGGTGAGCGGCTCCTGGGTTGTGGTTCCGGGGCCGCTCATCTT
>NZ_JAPFFT010000027.1 GCF_026241105.1 Arthrobacter rhizophilus
CGGGCACTCTGAGGAAATGACCTGACCATAAAACGCTCCATCAATCAGAGCGTTGCTACGACCATATGACTTTGCCGCCGTTTAACGACAACAACTGCGAGTTAGTTGGGGATCCCGGACGCTAAGGTTCCCGGACCAAGGCAGGCTGGCCGGCTTCGAAATACTCCACGAGGTCCTGTGGCAGGGCCGGAATTTCGAGTGCGGAACCGTCGCCGCGCAACGACTCTGTGGCCAGGACGCCGGCCGCGACCGCTTGGCGGGCCGCAATCGGGTTGGTCTGGGTCTGCCCGCCCTCTGCCGCGAAGCGGAGGAATTCGGCGATCAGGCGTGGATCGGCGCCGCCGTGGCCGCCTTCGCCGTCCCGGATCACGATCATGTCATCCGGCTCCGCGAAACCCTTCGTCCGTGTGGTCCAGACCTTGATCAGTTCGCCGGGACCATCACCGAAGTTCTCGATCCTACCCTTCGTCCCGATCACGGTGTAGTTCCGCCAGTAATCCGGCGTGAAATGGCACTGCTGGTAGGACGCCAACACACCGTTGTCGAGGACCATGTTCATCATGGAAATATCCTCGACATCGATTGTCTCCGCGAGGTCCTTCTGCTCGGTGGGCGGCCAGTTGTCGATCGAAAACCAGTCACCCATGCGCTTGCCGCTGTTGTCGCTGCGACTGGACACCGAGCCATAGACCGCCAAATCCCCGACGGCCGACACGCGCCTGGTGTACCCCTTGGCGAGCCAGTGGATGACGTCGATGTCATGCGCCCCCTTCTGCAGCAAAAGCGAAGTGACGTTCTTGCGCTCGGAGTGCCAGTCCTTGAAGTAGTAGTCTCCGCCGTGGCCCACGAAGTGTCGGCACCACACGGCCTTGACCTCGCCGATCCGGCCTTCCTCAATGAGCTCGCGCATTTGGACCACCACGGGCATGTGCCGCATGTTGTGGCCGACGTAGAGCCTGGTGCCGGTGTCGTGGGCGGCCCGGAGGATCCGGTCCGCGGCCTCGATGGTGACATCAAGGGGCTTCTCGCAGAAAGTCGGGATTCCTGCCTTGAGGGTACGGACCGCGACGGCGGCGTGCTGGTTGTCCGGAGTCAGGACCAGGACAGCGTCGATGCCGCTGTCCAGGAGCTCCCCGAGATCGGCCGTAACGCGGGCCGTGGGGATCCTTTCGGCCGCATCCGCGCGGCCACGTTCGCTGGTGTCGCACACGATGGTGACTTCCGAGCCTTGGCCCGGATTGTGCGCGTGGCGCCACAGCCCCGAGCGCAGGCCGAATCCCACCAAGCCAATCTTCATGTCAACCGTTTCCATTTGCGGGTGAATCCTTCTGTTGGTTCTCAAAAAAGTCGTGTTGTGGAAGTTCGATGCGGTGCCGATTCCCGCACGAACAGGTGCCAAGGGAAGTCCATGACCGCAGGACCGGACGCCGCCCCGCCACGGGAAGCACCGCCGTCGACGGCTCGTTTCAGGAGGAGGCGCGCAATCCGGTCGAAGAAGTCCACCGGACCCACTGTGCTGAGTGAAGGCGACATCCGCTCGCCCTCAATGGTGTTGCCGACACCGATGATGTCCACGTCCCGGCCGACGGTCAGTCCAAGGCGCTGTGCGGCGTTGATGGCACTGACGGCGGCAAAGTCCGTCACCGCATAAACCGCGGTGGGCCTGTCCTTCAGGCTCAGCAGGCGCATGGTAGCGGCATAGGCACCGAGCGTGGTGCCGTCGAAGATTCCCACATAGTCCTCGTTCAGGGGGATACCGGCCTCTTCCAGCGCCGAGGTGTAGGCGCGGTACCGCGGGCCGCCCAAGGGCCGCCCGGCACCCGCGGGCACCAGGCACGCCACCTCGCGGTGGCCGTTCAGGAGATGCTCCACGGCAAGCTTGCAGCCGGGACCGGCAACGGATCGAATGACGTCGAAACCGGCAGGCTCGAGGACCTCGTCGAAAACCACCAGGGTGGTGCCGCGTCCGGCCAGTTCCTCGAGGACGTCCCGGTCTTGTTCGCGCACGGCGTCCACGAACACTGCGTCGGCGTCGTGGCTTTGCAGGACCCGGGCCCAATCTGCGTCGCCGAGGATCAGGGGGGTGATGCCCAGGGGGGCGGCGGCTCGCTGCACTGCTTCGATCACCGACAAGGACCACGGATCGGAGAGCATTGTCAGGGAGAGGATGACCGTGTTAGTCCGTCCGGTGCGGATGGCCCGGGCCGCCTGGTTGGGGTGGTAGCCGAGCCGTTCAGCGGCGGACTTCACCCTCTCCACGGTGGAATCGGACACGCCGGGTCCCCCCTCGCCCCTGCGTCCCGACATCACATAGGACACCGTGGCCGTGGATACCCCTGCTTCTGCCCCAACCTGGCGTTTGGGGGGCCGCACGCCGGCGCCGGGGGCCTTGACCATGCCTCCCCTTCGGCGGGGGGGGCGGCCCGCGGGCCGCCACCGCTGGCGATCGTTCTAGAAGTGTGGCCCCGTCAGGCGCCGAAGACGGGGACATCGGACGGCAACGCCGCCTGGTACTCGTCACGGATCTTGTCGCCGCCGTCGGACTTCCAGCGCTTCAGCGCGTCCTTCAATTCGTCCATCTTGGCGCGTCCGGTGATGATGTCCACCACCTTGTCCCGGAATGGCGCCTGGATTTTCGCCCCGACCTTGGAGTTGGTGTCCGAGTAAGTGCCGTTGGTCGGATTGCGCCACGCCAGGTCCAGGAGTTTCTGTTCCTGCTGGATGATGTACTTGGTGTCCTCGTCGAAGCCCGGATTGAAGATGACGTTCTCGGGGCTCGACATGATGTTCAAGGCCGAGGCGAGTCCGGGGATGTTCGTATTTCCGGACTCGGTCATCTGCGGGCTGCCCTTCTGGTCCAGGGTGTAGTCCTTGCCGAGCTCGCCGTAGTTCTTCTGCATGTACTCGACCGTGCCGAACGGGGCGGACAAGTAGTTGATCAGGGACAGCAGTTCGCGGATCTTGCTTTCGTCTGCCTTCTTGAATGGCGTGAATCCGACTGTGCCGTAGCCCATGTCGTATGTCGGCTTGGCTTTTCCGTCCGCACTGAACGGCACCAGCATGTCGAACTTCGCCGTTTCGCTCAGGGCCCGGTACTGGCGCATGCCGTGCGGACCGACGATGACCTGCGCGCCAACTGTGCCGTTGACCACGCGATTGCGGATGTCCGTGGCTTTCGTGTCCGGGTAGAAGACTCCGGCGGCAAACATCTTCGCAGTGAACTCGACGCCTGCCGCGTAGGCATCCGTTTCATACAGGTGTTTCAGGGTCCGGTCCTTGCCCACGGCCCAACCGTTCGGGGCGCCGAACCACTCGGTGACCATGTGCAGGGCATTGATGTACGCGGGTTCAAGGGCGTAACGCTGCTCCCCCGGACGCGTGATTTCCTTGGCCTTCGCCAGGAAATCCTCGGCATTGCTCGCGTTGAATCCGCCCACTTTGTCCCACGTTGCGTGGTTGCCGAGGTAGACCTGGCCGAAGGGAGTGCTCGGGATCGGAGCACCCCAGATCTTGCCGTTCACGACGGCGGTCTTCCAGGAGTCAGGCTTGAGCGCCGCAAGGTTGGGGTACTCAAGCACCGCGTCGCCGGACAGGTACTTGGTGAGGTCCTGGAACTTGGCTTCGAGCATGGGACCGACATTGGGGATGCCCTGGTTCGGCGGAACCCACATCATGTCCGGGAGATCGTTGCTGGCCAGGACGGTGGCGAACTTGGCGGGGTAGCCGTCACCGATGTCCTCGGCAATCTGCAGCTCCAGGTCTCCGCCGAGCTTGGCATTGAGGCGTTGCCAGAAGGCGTTGTCCTTCATGCCCGGGCTCATCGTGTCGAAGGTCTCCGTCAAGCCGGTGACCTTGCCCTTGAGCGGGGCCGAAGTGACGGATTGCACCGGTGTGGGGAGCTTGAAGTAGGCCGACTGCAAGCCCTTGGCGTTGCCGGGGAGGTCCGGGGTCAGGCCGGTGAACTCTTTGTACGTCGGCAGTTTGACGGAAGCAGAGGCGGCGGCGCCCCCGTTTCCGGCCCCGCCGGCTCCTCCGCCACAAGCGGCGAGCCCTACGGTAGCGACGGTCAACCCGGCGAGGCCGAGGAATCCGCGCCGGCTGACGCCGGAAGTGCCTGGGATGGTACTGGTCATGGCAGAACCCTTTCTGGGGTGGTGTGGGTGGTGCAGTGTGATGTTTGGCGCGTGGAGGCGTGGTGTTCGGCGGGCTGGGGCCTGGCGCTAAGCGGGCTGGCGCGTGGCGTGCAGCGCTAGCCCTTGACCGCGCCGGTAATGACGCCCTTGGCGAAGTGCTTCTGCAGGAACGGGTAGATCATGAGGATGGGGACCAGTGCCACCACCACTACGGCCATTTGGATTGATTGCGGTGGCGGCGCTGTGGTGATTCCCAGCTGGTCCGCGGCGCCGCTGCCCTGCACGACGAAGTTGCGCAGGAGCAACTGGATAGGCCACTTGCTGTGATCGTTGATGTAGAGCAGCGCGTTGAAGAATGAGTTCCAGAAACCCACCGCATAGAACAGCCCGACGACGGCGATCACGGCTTTGGACAGCGGCATCACGATGCGCCACAGGATTTGCCAGTCGGTGGCGCCGTCGATCCGCGCACTCTCGATCAGTTCACCGGGGATGTTCATGAAGAAGGACCTCATGACCACGAAGTTGAAGGCCCCGAAAATGCCGGGCAGGATCAGCGACCACAAGGAATCCAAGAGGTTCAGCTGGCGGATCATCAGGAACGACGGGATGAGCCCGGGGGCAAAAAGCAGCGTGAACAGCACCGCGAGCATCACCGGCCGGCCAAACAGCACGGTTCGGCTGGTGGCGTAGGCCATGGTGATGGTGACGAAAAGCGCCAGGACTGTGCCAATAGCGGTGACAAACAGGGACACCCCGAGTGACTGGATGACCATGGGGCCCTTGAAGATGGTGACGTAGGCGTCCAGGGTTGGCCGCTCAGGCCACAGGACGAATCCACCCGCACGCATGAGCTGATCGTTGTCCGCCAAGGAAGTGGATACGACCAACAGAATGGGCGTCAGGATGGAGACGCTGAAGACAATCAGGACCAGGGCCTTGATGGTTTGGTAGAGGGGCGAAGGCCGCTCTTTCCAGACGGGCCGCTTGGGGTTGTAGCTCAGTTCCTTGACCTTGCGGGCGGCAAGGGTCTTTGTGGCGGTCAGTGTGGTTGCCATAGTGTTCTCCTCGTGCGAAATCCGGACCAGCGGGGAATAGCCCGGGCTAGCCCGCGCGCTTTGCAAAAATTCCGTCTTCGCCGAAGCGGTGGGCGAGCTTGTTGGCGGCATAGATCAGCAGGGCGCTGACCACTCCTTTGGCCAGTCCGGCGGCTGCGCCGGAACTCCATCCGCCGCCGATGACGCCGGTGTAATACGTGAAGGTGTCCAGGACTTCCGCGGCTCCCGCCCCGACTGCGTCGCGCTGGAGGATGAACTGCTCGAAGCCCACCGAAAGGATGTCGCCGATCCGGAGGATGAGCAGCAGGACGATCACAGGACGGAGCCCGGGGAGCGTGATGTGCCACATGCGACGCCAACGGCCTGCGCCGTCGGCCGCTGCCGCCTCATACAGCGAGGAATCGATGCTGGCGAGCGCGGCCAGGAAGATGATCATGGCCCAACCGGCGTCCTTCCAGATCATCTGCGCGACCACCAGGACAGGGAAAGACTCGGGGTTGGTCATGAATGGCACGGCTTCCATGCCGAACTGCCGCAAGGTGTTGTTCACAAACCCCGCGCCGCCGAGCATCTGCTGGAAGAAGGCGATGACCAGCACCCAGGAAAGGAAGTGCGGCAGGTAGGCGATGCTCTGGAATACCTTCCGCACCCGGGCGCTCACCAGCGAGTCCACGATCAACGCCAACACCAGGGGCACCGGGAACAGGAAGACCAATTGCCAGGCGGCCAAGTAGAGGGTGTTCCAGAAGGCGTGGACGAAGTCCGGGTTGCCGAACAGATCAACGAAGTTCTGCCAACCTACCCAGAGGCTGTCGCCGATCCCGAGGTAGGGCTGGTAGTCCTGGAAAGCGATCACGTTGCCCAGGATGGGAACGTAGAAGAACAACAGCAGGAACGCGATGCCTGGAACCATCATCAGGAGCATCTGCTTGTCGCGGCGCAGGCGGGACCTGAAAGACTGCGCAGTCGGAACGGGAGGCTTACTCCGCGTCAGCCTGCCTATGCTCAGCCGCTTCCCTTCGGCATGGGCCGGGACGCGGTCTGCCTCCGGCAGCGCCGGGGCTTCTTCCGTCGTCGAGTTCATGCGTTCTCCTCTTGTCTTGGTGGCGCGTGGTGTCTGGTGGCGCCTGGTGGATTCGCTGGGAACCGGGGCAACGTTTTGGATGGCCATGTGATGGCGACCACGCTCGTTAACCGTTTAACAAACCATAAGTGACGCCCATCTCTTTTGCAAGATCATGATTGAAACTTGACCGGAAGATCAGATTTCGTCACCGGACGCGAGAATTGCGGACACGGCCGCGTGCGCGACAGAACCAAGAGAAAGCGTCCCAGCGGGACTCTGCTCCCGGCGTCGTCGTGGAAAAGTTGCTGCAGATTTGGCGCGCACGCATGGTGGAGTGCTCGCGGCGGCCGATTCCTAGGCGCTGCCTCCGTAGCCCAGCCGACGTCCGCCGCCATCAAGCATCGCCGGCGCGGTACCTGCAATGATGCGGTTGGCGGTCACTATGGTGCCGCTCTTCGTACCGGAGACTGCAACGGTGTCGCCCGCCTTCAGGTCAGTAGCCTTGATCGTCTGAAGCGATGGCCTCCGGCCTTGCGTACCGGTTCCTGCCGCAGGGAACTTGACGATGCTGGTTGACGATGTGATCGCGTAGTTCTGCGTGAAGCCGTCATCGCTCTTCACGGAAATGTTCGAATCGCTGACCGACTGCACGGCGCCGCGCTGCGTCACCATGGTTGTGAACGTCCCGTCTTTGTTCTTGACCGTGAACTCACCGTGGATTTCCGGGCCTGCGAAGCTGCGCGGCAGCACGGGGAACGGCCGGGCATTGCCGGGCGACGGGATGGCGGGCGACGTTGTTCCGGGCGAAGCCGGGCTGGTAGGCGTCGCGCTCAGCACGTACGAAGGGATGATCTGGCCGGCAGCCCAGACTGCGGCCACACCACCGCCGCTCAGTACGACGGCGACGCCGCCGGCGATGAGGGCCTTACGAAAGACCGGAGTCATGGTGGACATGGCCGAATCCTTTCTCCGCTCCTCCCCGAACCGGTAAGGGGCGGACAGCAAAGAACTGATGACTCCATAATGTGCCTTTAAGCTGTGTGCCTGCTGTGGATCCAGACACAACTAGGTCGCAGTTGTTGTCGTTTTGACGGGGCATAACGACAACAACTGCGACCTAGTTGGGTTGAGACGCGAGGGCCCACGCCGCCTGGGGACTAGCCTTCGACGCCGAGCCTCTCCAGGATCAGCTCGCGCACGCGGGCGGCGTCGGCCTGACCGCGGGTGGCCTTCATGACCCCACCGACGATCGCACCGATGGCCTGAAGCTTGCCGCCGCGGATCTTCTCTGCGACGTCGGGCTGGGCCGCCAGTGCGGCGTCGATCGCTTCCAGCAGGGGACCGTCGTCGGATACGACGGCGAGGCCGCGCTTCTCGACGATCTCGGCCGGGGTGCCCTCGCCGGCGAGGACGCCGTCGAGCACCTGAGAAGCCATCTTGTTGTTGATCTTGCCGCTCTCGACGAGCTTGTTGAGCTCCACGATGGTCTCGGAGGTGACACCGAGCTCAGAGGGATCGACGTCGGCCGTCTTGGCCCGTCCGACGATCTCGCCCATCCACCACTTGCGGGCCACGGAGGCGCTGGCCCCGGCGGCGATGGTTTCCTCGATGGAGTCCATGACGCCGGCGTTCACGACGTCGCGGAACTCGAGGTCCGAATAGCCCCAGTCAGCCTGGAGCCGCTTGCGGCGGGCCGCGGGCGGCTCGGGCAGGGTGGCGCGGAGTTCCTCCACCCATTCACGGGACGCGAGGACTGGAACGAGGTCCGGCTCAGGGAAGTAGCGGTAGTCGTCGGCGTCGGACTTTGCGCGGCCCGACGTCGTCGTGCGCGTGTCCTCGTGCCAGTGGCGCGTTTCCTGGATGACCGGCTGGCCGGAGTCCAGGACGGCAGCGTGGCGCTGGATTTCGTAACGGACGGCGTGCTCGACGGCGCGCAGCGAGTTCACGTTCTTCGTCTCCGAACGGATGCCGAACCGTTCGCGGCCGTGCGGGCGCAGCGAGACGTTGGCGTCGCAACGTACGTTGCCGCGTTCCATCTTGGCGTCGGAAACTCCGAGGTTCTTGACGATCTCGCGGACAGCGGCAACGTAGGCCTTGGCGAGTTCGGGTGCGCGGCTGCCTGCGCCCTCGATCGGCTTGGTGACGATTTCCACCAGCGGAACACCGGAACGGTTGTAGTCCACCAGCGAGTAGTCTGCACCCTGGATGCGGCCCGTCGCGCCGCCCATGTGGGTGAGCTTGCCGGCGTCTTCCTCCATGTGCGCACGCTCGATCTCGACGCGGAACACGGTGCCGTCCGAGAGCTCGATGTCCAGGTAGCCGTCGTACGCGATGGGCTCGTCGTACTGGGACGTCTGGAAGTTCTTCGGGGTGTCCGGGTAGAAGTAGTTCTTCCGGGCGAAGCGGCAGTACTCGGCGATCTTGCAGTTCAGGGCAAGGCCGATCTTGATGGACGATTCCACTGCCGTCTTGTTCAGCACGGGCAGGACGCCGGGCATGCCAAGGTCAACCTCGTTGACGTTGGTGTTCGGCTCGTCGCCGAAGACGTTCGGCGCGGAGGAGAACATCTTGGTCTTGGTGTTGAGCTCCACGTGGACCTCGAAGCCAAGGACGGGATCGTACTTCTCCATGGCCTCTTCGAAGCTGAGGATGGCGTCGGTAGACATCAGTTGGAACCTCCGGCGATGGTGGAGCTGGAACCGAGAACGGGGGCCTGCAGTGCCGGAGCACGGTCCAACAGCGGGCCACCCCACTTCTCTTCGAGCAAGGATTCAAGGACGGCACCCACGCGGTACAGGCGGGCATCCTCGCGGGCAGGAGCCAACAGCTGGATGCCTACCGGCAACCCGTCTTCGTCAGCCAGGCCGCCCGGCAGGGACAAGCCCGGGATACCGGCCATGTTCGCCGGGATGGTAGCGACGTCGTTGAGGTACATGGCGAGCGGATCGTCCAGCTTCTCCCCCAGCTTGAAGGCCGTAGTGGGAGCCGTAGGCGAAATCAGGACGTCGGCCTGGGCGAACGCGGCGTCGAAGTCACGCTGGATGAGCGTACGGACCTTCTGGGCCGAGCCGTAGTAGGCGTCGTAGTAGCCGGCGCTCAAGGCGTAGGTGCCCAAGATGATGCGGCGCTTGACCTCATCGCCGAATCCGGCGGCCCGGGTTGCACCCATGACGCGTTCGATCGTCATGGGACCGTCCTTGGGCAGGACCCGCATACCGTAGCGCACGCCGTCGAACTTGGCCAAGTTGCTGGAGACCTCGGACGGCATGATCAGGTAGTAGGCACCCAACGCGTACTTGAAGTTGGGGCAGGAAACCTCGACGATTTCCGCGCCGGCCCCTTTGAGCAGCTCAAGGGACTCGTTGAAACGGGTCTCGACGCCGGCCTGGTAGCCCTCGCCGTGGAGTTCCTTGATGATGCCGATCTTCATCCCCGTGACATTGCCCGTCTTGGCTGCGGCAACGAGGGTGTCGAAAGGATCCGTCAGGGAGGTCGAGTCGAAGGGATCGTGCCCGCCGATGACTTCCTGCAGGAGGGCCGAGTCCAGCACCGTCCGCGAAACGGGGCCGATCTGGTCCAGCGACGACGCCATTGCGATGGCGCCGTAGCGGGAAACAGCGCCGTAGGTGGGCTTCATGCCAACCGTGCCGGTGACGGCGCCTGGCTGGCGGATGGATCCGCCGGTGTCCGTACCAAGGGCCAACGGTGCTTCGAAAGCTGCGACGGCGGCAGCGGAGCCACCGCCCGAGCCACCGGGAATGCGGTCCAGGTCCCAGGGGTTGCGAGTGGGGCCGTACGCGGAGTGTTCCGTGGAGGAACCCATGGCGAATTCGTCCAGGTTGGTCTTACCCAGAATGGGCATCTTCGCTGCGCGCAGCTTCTTGATGACGGTGGCGTCGTAGGGACTGTGCCAGCCCTCAAGGATCTTGGAGCCGGCCGTGGTGGGCTGGCCGATCGTCACGATGAGGTCCTTGACGGCAATGGGTACGCCGGCGAGTTCGTGCAGCGCTTCAGCCTCGGCACCGCCGGCGGCGCGGATCGCGTCAACCTCGGCGGCGACGGCGAGCGCTTCTTCGGTGTTGACGTGCAAAAACGCATGGATGCCATCAGCCCCGCCGTCTACAAGGGCGATGCGGTCCAGGTAGGCCTGGGTGACCTCGACGGACGTGACCTCGCGCGCGGCCAACTTGGCGGCCAGTTGCGCTGCGGACAGGCGGATGAGTTCGGTGTTGTTCAATTCAGTCATTCGCTTAGTCCTCATCCAGGATTGCCGGAACCTTGAAGCGGCCCTCGAAGGAATCCGGAGCCCCGGACAGCGCCTGCTCAGCGGTAAACGTGTGGCCCACGACGTCCTCACGGAACACATTGTTCAACGGAATCGGGTGGGACGTAGCCGGGACATCGTCTCCGGCCGCTTCGCTGACGGACTTCACCGAATCCACGATGACGGCAAGCTCGCCGGCCATCCTGTCCAGCTCTTCGGCACTCATTTCAATGTGAGCCAGACGCGCAAGATGCGCGACGTCGTCACGGTTGATCGCAGCCATGGATCTCCCCTGCAAAGTTCAAATGGTTTTCCGGACTAGTCTACGTGGGTTGGACGACGAACAACGCGGGGTCACTTATGGCCCATCCGGAGGTCCGGAATAGGCCGTAAGTGACCCCGCGTTGCTGATTGGTTTGGATGCCATGATGCTCACCGCGGCTTCCGACGCCGTGTCCATCAGGACAGCCCTGCGCCGCGGGGCCCTGGCGTATCTGTTGAAACCCTTCACTGCCGAATCACTGTCGCAGCAACTGCGTTCCTATCCCCGATACCGGCGGATCCTCGGCCAGCAGCATGCTCTGGACCAGGAGACCATCGAACGGGCCAAGCGGGCACTCATCGCCGGCGACGTGGCGCCGTCGGGAAAGCCGCGCTCAGCGACGGAAGCGTCCGTGCTGGAGTCCTTGTCGCCGGGGGAACAATACTCCGCGGTAGAGGTTGCGGAACGGGTGGGAGTCTCACGCGCCACGGCGCAACGGTACCTGTCCGCGCTGGCCGACGACGGCGCCGTCGAAATCCAGCTGCGTTACGGCACCACCGGCCGCCCGGAACACCGCTACGGCGTCCCCGCGCGAACCTCACCCAAGTAGGCCCCACCCAACTGACTCGCATTAGATGCCGTTATGAGGCGTCAAAACGACATCTAATGCGAGTCAGTTGGGATGGCTAGGCACTCTTCTGGGCTACCAGTTCGATTTCGACCAGCATCTCCGGGTCGAGGAACGGCAGGACATGGACCAGGGAGAGTGTGGGCCGGATCTCGCCGAAGACCTCGCCGTGCGCGCGGCCTGCTTCTTCCCACTTGGTGATGTCCGTCAGGTACAGCTTGGACTGTACGACGTCCGCGTAGGAGAACCCAGCGTCGGCCAGGACCGCACCCAGCTTTTCGAGGATGTATTTGGTCTGCGAGTAGAAATCATCGCCCACGATGCCATCAGGCCCGGACGCGGCTGTGGCCGAAATGAAGAGGGTGTTGTCCACCTGGACCGCACGTGAGTATCCAAGGGTCTGTTCCCAGACCGAACCCGTGCCGAATGTCTTGCGCATGCCGCGCCTTTCTCAGTTTCCGCACCCGTCGGGTTGCAGGAGTGTTCGGGGTTTACGAGGAAACTTTATGGCCGGCGGACATCTTGCCGGTAAACGAACAGCTTTATGTCGGTCCCGGGCACGAACCAATCGCGTTCGGGCTCGCGCTCGAAACCGGTTTTGGCGTAGAGCGCGTTGGCGCTTTCCCACGTGGCGCCCGTGGTGAGGGAAACGGCTTTGATGCCTTCCATGGACCGTGCCTGATCAACAACTGCTTGGACAAGTGCCCGTCCCGCTCCGGAGCGCTGCACTTCGGGGTCAACCACCAAAGTGCGCATTTCGAGTTCGTCCGGGAACCCGATGTCCGAAAAGTCGCCGCCTGCCTTTGCCGAGGTGACAGAGCCGATAACGTGGCCGTCGCGCTCGGCGACGAAAACATCCGCGTGCCGGGCACGGCCTGCCACATCGCGGAGCTTCTGCAGATACGGGTGGTCCGGGCTGCCGTAGTAGCCGGCTGTCACGTAGGAGGCCATCGTGATGCGGGCTACGGCGTCGTAGTCTTCTGGCAGGGCGGGACGGACGGTAATCTGCGAATGCACTGATCCATGGTAGTCGCGTCCGAGGTGCCACGGGTGCCAAAGCGGCGTTTCCGTGACGGAACTATCACCCCGCTGGTTTCGATTTCGGTTGCGGCGCCCTGCCCCCGACGCTCCTGCAGATATGCACCCCCAACCCCCCCGACGCTCTCTCAGATACATGTGAAGGAGCGTTCGGGGAATACCCCACATAAGTGAAGGAGCGTTCGGGGAATACCCAGCAAAAGTGAAGGAGCGTTCGGGGAATACCCCACATAAGTCAGCGAGCGTCGAGGGAAAGCTCGCCGGGACTCGGGGCTAGAGCGGGAACTTGCCCGAGAGTTCCAAGGTCCCCGCGCAAGTCCAGGCTTCCAAGCGGTCGGCGTCCGTGGGTCCGCCGTCCAGCGGGCTGGTCAACCGGGGGCGGCGGACCCAGCAACCGGCTTCCTCGGCAATCAGGGCGCCGGCTGCGTAGTCGTGCTCGTTGAGCCCGCGTTCTCCGAAGGCGTCGTGGGTTCCATCGGCCACGAGGCAGAGATCCAGCGCGGCGGAGCCCAGCCGGCGGAGATCGGCGAAACCTTCCATGAGGGTCCCGAGTCCGGCGAACTGCTCAGCCCTCGTGACGGGATCGTAGCTGAACCCGGAGGCCACAATCAGCCCGGTCCGTCCCAGTAACGGCCCGCTCAGCGGGGTGCGTTGGCCGCGTTCCTCGAGCCACGATCCGTGGCCGCGTGCGGCCGAGTAAATGCGTCCCAGTGCCGGGGCGTTGACTACCCCGGCCAGCCAAACGCCGTCGGCATCCGCGACGGCCACGGACGTGGCGTAGTAGACGATGTTCCGGATGAAGTTGGTGGTGCCGTCCAGGGGGTCGATTGACCATCGGTAGCCACTGGGCTGCTCGGGCCGGGTGGTGCCGTGCTCTTCGCCCGTGATGGCGTCGCGCGGGCGGGCTGCGGTTATGGCGTCCCGCACTGCGTTCTCTGCTGCGACGTCGAAGGCGGTCACCCAGTCGCCGGCGTCCCCCTTGTTGACGACGCCGAGACTCCCCGCCGAGTTGCCGCCGGCCGGCCGGCCGGCAAGAACGTTTGCACCGGCCTCAGCTGCTGCGCGGGCTACGGCGAGAAGCTCCAAAACGTCGGCTGTCATTCGGAAGCTTCCGTGTCCGACGCGGACGCCATTTCGGCTACGGCGGCATTTTCCATCGCGGCAAGGGCTGAATCTTCTGCGTCTTCATCATCGGTCTCCCCGCCGCCGGCAGGTTCCAGCACGCCGTCGAGCAATGCCCTGAAGCCGTCCTCGTCCAGTACACGGATGCCGAGCTGTTCGGCCTTGTCCAGCTTGGAGCCGGCGTTCTCCCCGGCAACCACGTAGCTTGTGTTCTTGGATACCGAACCGGCGGCCTTGCCGCCCCTGATGATGATGGCTTCCTTGGCTTCGTCGCGGCTCAGAGTGGGCAGCGATCCCGTCACGACGATGGTGAGGCCTTCCAGGTTCCGCTGGATGCCGGCGTCGCGTTCGTCAACCATGCGAACCCCGGCGGCTGCCCAGCTGTCAACGATTTCCTGGTGCCAGTCCACGGCAAACCATTCCTTGAGTGCAGCGGCGATGGTGGGGCCGACACCGTCAACGTTGGCCAGCTCTTCTTCTGACGCCGCCCGGATGGCTTCCATGCTCCCAAAGGCCGTAGCCAGCGCCCGCGAAGCCGTGGGACCCACGTGCCGGATGGACAGGGCAACCAGGACGCGCCAGAGGGGTTGGGTCTTGGCTTTCTCGAGTTCCTTGAACAGCTTGTCCGTAGTGGCCGTGGGTTTTGAGGGGGTCTTCGCGGTGGCCTTGGAGTAGAAATACGGCACCAATTCGAAGGTTCCCGTGCCCACGCCCTTGGAGCGCTTCTCACGGTGGATGCGTACCTCGGCGAGGTCCTCCGCCTTGAGGCTGAACAAGGCCGCCTCGCTAAGGAGGGGCGGGGTTTCCGGCTCCGCGGGCTGAGTGAGCGCGATGGCTGCTTCCCACCCCAAGGCCTCGATGTCGAAGGCGCCGCGGCTCGCCACGTGGAAGACACGCTCGCGCAGCTGGGACGGGCACGACTTGGCGTTGGGGCAGCGGATGTCCACGTCGCCTTCTTTGGACGGAGCCAAGGGCGTGTGGCAGGACGGGCATTCGGTCGGCATCACGAACTCGCGCACGGGAGGATCCTGCTGATCGCGCAGCGCAAGGACCGGACCGACAATCTCAGGAATAACATCGCCGGCCTTGCGAAGCACCACGATGTCGCCGATCATGACTCCCTTGGCCTTGACCACATCCTGGTTGTGCAGGGTGGCCATCTCGACTGTGGAGCCGGCAACCTTGACCGGTACCATCACCCCGTAGGGCGTCACGCGGCCAGTGCGGCCAACGTTGACCTGGATGTCCAGCAGCTTGGTGTGGACTTCCTCCGGCGGATATTTGTAGGCCACGGCCCAGCGAGGCACGCGGGAGGTGTAGCCGAGGGCACGCTGCGTGGCGAAGTCGTCGATCTTGACCACGATGCCGTCGATCTCGTGCAGGAGGTCGTGACGATGTTCACCGAAGTGCTTGATGAAGTCCAAGACCTCCTCGAGGGAGTCCAGGACCTTCAGGTACGGGCTGACCGGCAGGCCCCACTTCTCCAGCAGCTTGTACGTTTCGGACTGGCTGGTGGAGTCGAGGCCTTCGCGCGCGCCGATGCCGTGGACGAACATCCGCAACGGACGCTTGGCTGTTTCCGCGGGGTCCTTCTGCCGCAACGAACCGGCCGCGGCATTGCGGGGGTTGGCCAGCGGCGCCTTTCCGGCCTCGATCAGGGCCGCGTTGAACTCCGCGAAAGCCTTGGACGGAATAAAGACTTCACCGCGGATTTCCACCTCGGAGGGATATCCGCTGCCGCTGAGCTGGCGCGGGATCTCCTTGATGGTCAGCACGTTGTGGGTGATGTCCTCGCCGGCGGTGCCGTCTCCGCGGGTGGCGGCACGAACCAGTTTGCCGTCGCGGTAGAGCAGGTTCACTGCCAGGCCGTCGATCTTCAGCTCGGTCAGCCACGCAATGCGGGAAGCCGTTGTGCCCAGCTTCTCGACCGACGCCTCGGCCTTGCGGACCCACGCTTCGAGCTCGTCCAGCGAGAAGACATCCTCCAGGCTGTACATCCTCTGGAGGTGCTCGACGGCGGCGAACGCGGCCGACACTTCGCCGCCCACTTCCTGCGTGGGGGAATCGTTTGAGACGAGCTCGGGGTGCAGTGCCTCGAGTTCCTCAAGGCGGCGGTACAGGGAGTCGAACTCGGCATCCGAGACCGACGGCGCGTCTTCCTGGTAATACGCGTAGCGGTACTTGCGGACGAGATCTGCCAGGTTTTCGTACTCTTCCCGCACGGATTCGGCCGGAACTGCGGTTTCGCTCTCTGCTGTGCTCACGTACCTATCTTGCCGCAAAGCCTCGACAAAATAGGGCCCCCGGACGGGAAGCAGGGATCACAAGCAGGAATCAATGTGTGGAGAACCGGTTCCGGCTCCACAGAGCGAATGCTATGCCGCCTGCCGCCACCAAAACCACGCCGCCCATGATGGCAATGACGCCGAACATGTCCGAACCCGGCCCCTTGTCGCCACTGACCGCAGCTGCCTGGGTGGCCTTGAGTCCCTCCTGGATAGGAGTATCCCAATTGGACGACGCCGACGGCGAGGCGCTGCTCGTCGTCGGGCTTGCAGATGTGGTCGCCGGGCTGGCAGCCGTTGGAGCCTCCGTCGGCGCGACGCCGGGTTCCGGTTCGACGGTCACCTGCGTCATGGGAGCCGGCGCGGGTGCGGGTTCGGCGGGTGCGGGTACCACCGGAGCGGGCGGCGCCGGCGCAGGTTGAACGGGGGCAGGCGTTTCCGACTTGGCAGGCGCGGGCTTGGGCTCAATGAGTATCGGTGCAGGGCCGGGAGTCGCGGTCGGTGACTGCGAAGCTTGTCCCTGGCCGGGAGCCACGGCGGTCTCGGCGTGGGCCGAAAGCAATGGGAAAGCGCACATCACCATAGCCATGGCAATGCCCGCGAGGACAACGGAAAACGGGCGTCGCACAGCGGCACGGGTCGCGCCGCCAGAGTGCGCGGAGGAGCGTTGGGTCATGTTTACCTCTGCAGGACGGCGCAGGCCGCCCGGAGTTGGGGTGGTATTGACGGGAATCTTCCTACAAAGTCCGGGCGTGTCGCAAATTCCGCCCCCAAAAGCGTTGCCCGCATGAGCGATTACCTGCACCTCCGGCGTCGTTCTACGTGATCCTGGCGTCCACCACGATCGCGGTGACGTTGTCCCGTCCGCCGCTGCGCAACGCCTCCTGGATGAGGGCATCCACCGCCTCCTGCGGCTTCTCCACGGTGCTCAGGATCCGGAACATATGGTCGTCGCCTAGCTCCCCGGTGAGTCCGTCCGAGCAGATCAGTATCCGGTCCCCTTCCTGGACGGGCAGCAACCAAAAGTCCGCTTCGTTTTCGCCGCCGGTGCCGAGGGCCCGGGTCACCACATGGCGGCGCGGATGCACAGTGGCCTCTTCACGCGTGATGCTGCCTGCGTCGACGAGTTCCTGGACTTCCGAATGGTCCACGCTGATCTGCCTGAAATCACCTCGGCTCAGGCGATACGTCCGCGAGTCGCCGATGTTCATGACTAGCCAATAAAGGACGCCCATTTGCTCTGCGACGACGACTCCGGACAGCGTGGTTCCGGCCCGCCCACCCGTGGCATTCCGGATCTGGGAGTCGGCGGCGAGGATACATTCTTGCAGGGCGACGGCCGTCGCTGATCGGACGCCCGCCGCCAATTGCGGCATGCTGCCAAGAGTACGCACGCACAATGCGCTGGCAATCTCGCCTGCCTCATGCCCGCCCATGCCGTCAGCCACCGCGAAGACCGGATCAACCGCAATGAGCGAATCTTCGTTGAGTTCCCGACTGAGTCCACGGTCCGTCCCGTAGCCATAGCTCAGTGTGAATCCTGGCTCAGGGGCGGTCGCTGCGGACTGTGAATTCATTCTTGTCCTCGGTGGAAGGCACGGCTAGCAAAGTGGGCTCTAGGGTGGCGGAGACGACTATGCCACGATCCGAGAGTTAACTCCAAGGACGGTATCCGCAGGATCAGTCGAGAACCAGGCCTTTGCCAAGCCCGCGTGCAAGCCGGACGGGGAGGATTTCCCCGAAGCCGCGAACGTTTTCAGCGGTCTGGGGAACCAGGACGAATCGTTCGTCCTGGCCCAGGGCGGCCGCCGTCATCTCATCAACCAAGACCGTGCCCGGTTCCGCCAACGCGGTGAGGCGGGCTGCCAGGTTGACGGTAGGGCCGTAGATGTCGCCGAGCCTGGAAAGGATGCGTCCCCAGACCATGGCCACGCGGGCTTCCGGCAGGATTTCGTCTTCGGTGAAGGCTTGGGCGAGCGCCAAGGAGATTTCAGCGCCTGCGGTGGGCGTCTCGGCAATGTAGAGGACCTCGTCGCCGACCGTCTTCACGAGGCGTCCGCCGCCGATGGAAATAATCTCCGCGCACTTGTTCTCGAAGCGCTGGACCAACTGGGCCAGGGTCTTCTCGTTCATACGGCGGGAGAGGCTCGTGTAGGAGACCAGGTCGGCAAAGCCCACGGCGCGCGCCAGCGGCAACGGGGCATCGTCTTCATCGCCCTCGCGGCCCGCCTCGCTGGCCTGCAAGCCGGCTTCGGCGCGGACGGCCAAGCGCTGCACGCCGGCGTTCATCTGGCGGCGCCACGAGTAAAGGAGGATCTCCTCCATGGCATCCACGAGGTTGGGCAGTTCATTGACCAACTGTTTGCGTGCAACAGCGTCGGGAATGCCTTGCTGCATCACCATGTCTTCGATCAGTGCCTCGACTTGCCACACCACCATGCGGTCAGTCATCTGGCCGATGGCACGGGTCACGGAAATTGCGGCTTCCTCGGTAAGCTTTCCGGCACGGACAAGGTCAAGAATGGTGGACAGGGCGCCGAGGTCGCGCTCAGTGAACGCCACGTCCTGGTCTCCGAAGTTGGGGAAACCCAGGGCGCGCCACAGTTTGCGGGCGGACAGCAGGGAGACACCTGCGCCGGCAGCCACTTCGCGTCGCCGGAGTTTGCGTTCGCCGCCCAGGAGCCTGCTTTCAAGCGCCTTGATGGCCAGCCGCTCGGATGACAGGGCACCGGTGGGCGGGGACACGACGGGGAGGATCCCCGTAGGTGCGGGGTCCACGGAAGGTTCGGGCACGACGTCGGGCTCGTGGTCCATGTACTCAGGCTCCTGCTCGTCAACGCTCATCTCTTCCACCTTCTCTCACATCCCAGGGCAACGCTTCATTCGGGTAGGCGCCAGGCCCATCAAAATCGCCGGCTCCGTCACCGAACCTGACCCTCGCAGGAAGCTCGGCCATGGCTTCCAGGATGAAACTCCTGAATTTGCCGACCTCCGGGACATCCGCGAGGACGGCGTCACCGGGGTGCCCGGTATCCAAGGATATATTCCCGGAGCGCAATATCCGTTGGAGCAGCGATTGTTTGATCCCCACGCTGCGCACCGCGGCCAGGGGCACCTGCCAGTCGCCCCTGCGAAGCATTCCAAAACGGGCAACTATCCGTCCGCTGGTGAGGATGTACCGAATGCCACGCCAGCGGATGAATGCGGGGAGGCTATAACCAAGCAGCACGATCGCCACGATGGCCAGGCACGCGCCCAGCAGCCATTGGGTCCAGTCACTCGTGATGAGGGGAAGCACCTTGCCCGGTCCACCCTTGACTATCCAGGCACACGCGAACGCCGCCGCAGCCGGGACGAGTATGAATGCCAGGACGGGACCAAAGAGCATCCTTGGCTGCTGCCGCGTGATCACGATGACTTGCTCCCCACGCAGGAGCTCTCTACGCATAACCGCTTTCTGTAGCCCTTAGGTGGACGACGTCGCCAGCGGTCACCACGTGCTCGCGGCCGCCATGGTCCACCACCAAAAGGGAACCATACTCATCCAACCTGGACGCATGCCCCACCAATTCGTGGTCGCCGGGCAGATGAGCTTTCACTTCGCGTCCCAAAGTGACCATGACAGCTTCCACTCGCTTGTGCAGGGACGAGCCGCCGGCCAATCCCGCGGTGGGGTCGCCGTCGGCATTGCAGAAACTGCGGTAGAGCGCTGCGAACCGTGACAAATAGTTCTGGAGGATCACGGTGCGGTCCGTGGTCGTTGCGCCCTCGAGCAGGAGGGACGTGGCCGTTGGGACAGGCAATTCATCCTCGCCGAGCGTCACGTTGAGGCCGGTCCCCAGGATCACAGCGGGAACCGATCCGTCCCCCATCGGCCCCATCTGGGCCAGGATGCCGGCGATCTTCTTGCCCCGGACGAGGACATCGTTGGGCCATTTGATCTCAGCGGGAAGGCCAGCCGTTTCCAGGAGCGTCTCCCGCAAGGCGAGCGCCCCCAGCAGGGAGAGCCAGGAGTAGCTCTGGGTCGCGACGGGCAGGCCTTGGGCATTGACGGGACGCAGGACGATCGAAACGGAAATCGCCGAGCGGGCCGGAGACTCCCAGTGGCGGTCGAGCCTGCCCCGCCCCGCTGTCTGATGCTCTGCGGTGAGGACTGCGAGGTCGCCCCACTCCTTGGGTTCAGTGGTGACGGCTCGCAGCAGATCGGCGTTGGTGGAGCCTGTGGTCTCGACAATCTTCAGTTGCGAAATACCAGCCGCCGCGAGGAAGTCAGGATGAAGCAGGGCATCGCGGTCCAGGCCCAAGCGCGGGTCACGTGGTTCGCTGCTTGCAGGCTGTTCGACGTCCATAGACAGAATCCTATCCAGCCAAGCTGATCCCGGAAGAAGATGTCCGCTCAGAGGAAGATGTCAGCCACGAGCTTCTCCTCCGGGGCACCCAGGCTGTAGGGCGTGAAGTCCGTGACCCCTGCGGCCCTCAGCACCTGTTCGTCGGTGTAGAAGTTTCCGGTTTTGCTGGTTGAACCGGCCGAGTCTGCGGTCAGGTGCGCCCCCGTGAGGACAGCGTGGGCCGCGTCGGCCATGATTTCCGAGCCTCGGGCGGCTTGCACGATCTGTTCCCCGCCAGGCATGTTTCGGATGGCGGCGGTGTCAATCAGCGTGCAGGGCCACAGCGAGTTGACCGCCACGCCGTCGTTCTTGAGTTCTTCGGCGAGACCCAGCGTGGTGAGGCTCATGCCGTACTTCGCCATGGTGTACGCCAAGTGCATGCCGGCCCACTTCGGGTCGAGGTTCAGCGGCGGGGAAAGGGTCAGGATGTGGGCGTTGGTCGATTTCCGCAGGGCGGGCAATGCGAGCTTGGACAACAGGAACGTGCCGCGGACGTTGATGTCCTGCATGAGGTCGTAGCGCTTCATGTCAATCGCGTCAGTGCGGGAAAGGTCAATCGCCGAAGCGTTGTTGACCACGACGTCGATCCCGCCGAAGCGCTCGACGGCGGCGGCAACCGCCGCGGCAACGTCGCCGTCGTTGCGGACATCCCCGACGAGCGGCAGCGCCTGTCCACCGGCTGCTTCCAGCTGCTCGGCAGCCGTGAAGACCGTGCCCTCCAGCTTGGGGTGTGGTTCTCCGGTCTTGGCCATGAGAACGATGTTGGCGCCGTCGCGGGCCGCGCGGGTGGCGATTGCCAAGCCGATGCCTCGGCTGCCGCCGGACATCAGGATGGTGCGGCCCCTCAGTGATCCACGTGCCTGGTAGGGAAAGGCACGGTTTGCAGAAGCGTCGTTGCTTGAGGTCATGAGGACACTGTAGCCCACCTATGTTACCCATGAGTAACATCGCTTGATGCTCGACTTGAAGTCGGAAAATTGTAGGGTTTCTACAGCGGTCTGTGGCTTTTGCGTCATTAGACTAGCCAACAGGGCCCGCACTTTGTACGGATGCTACTTAAGAGCGCATGCCTAACGAAGCAGTGCCAGCGCAAATCAGCTACAGAGCCGGAGACATTTGATGAGCCACGATCTGACAACGACAGCGGGAAAGATTGCCGACTTCCGCGACCGCCAGGCCCGTGCAGAACAACCATCCGGCCCCGAAGCCATTGAGAAGCAGCATGCCCGCGGCAAGAACACAGCCCGGGAACGCATCGACATGCTCCTCGACGAGGGCTCGTTCGTAGAGTTCGATGCGTTGGCCGTACACCGCTCCACAGCTTTCGGCATGGAGAAGAAGAAGCCATTGGGTGACGGCGTCGTCTCCGGCTACGGCACCGTTGATGGCCGCCTGGTCGCCATCTACAGCCAGGAGTTCAGCGTCTACGGCGGCTCCCTCAGCCAGGTCAACGGTGAGAAGATCGTCAAGGTCCAGGAATTCGCCCTCCGCAATGGCTGCCCGATGGTGGGCAT
The DNA here is from genome assembly GCF_026241105.1 of Arthrobacter rhizophilus. GTDB lineage: Bacteria > Actinomycetota > Actinomycetes > Actinomycetales > Micrococcaceae > Arthrobacter. Next base: position 21,759 of record NZ_JAPFFT010000027.1, read on the forward strand.
CAACGACGGCGGCGGCGCGCGCATCCAGGAAGGCGTAGCCTCGCTGGCCATGTTCGCCGACATCTTCCGGAACAACGTCCACTCCTCCGGCGTCGTCCCCCAGATTTCCCTCATCATGGGCCCGTGCGCCGGCGGTGCGGCCTACTCCCCCGCCCTCACCGACTACGTGGTGATGGTGGACAAGACATCGCACATGTTCATCACGGGCCCGGACGTCATCAAGACCGTCACCGGCGAAGACGTTGACATGGAAACCCTCGGCGGCGCCCGCCAGCACAACGCCACCACCGGCACCGCGACGTACCTTGCCAACGACGAAGCCGACGCGATCGAATTCGTCCGCGAACTCCTGGATTTCCTGCCGTCCAACAACCTTTCCGAGGCGCCCGTCCTGGAGCACGAGCAAGAACTAGAGCTCGACGACGACGACCTCGCCTTGGACACGCTCATCCCGGACTCGGCCAACCAGCCCTACGACATGCGCAAGGTCATCGAGCAGATCGTGGATGACGCCCACTTCCTCGAAATGCAGTCGCTTTACGCCCCCAACGTGATCATCGGCTACGGCCGCGTTGAAGGCCACACTGTTGGCATCGTCGCCAACCAGCCCATGCAGTTCGCCGGCACGCTGGACATCTCCGCCTCGGAAAAAGCCGCCCGCTTTGTCCGCCACTGCGATGCCTTCAACGTTCCCATCATCACGTTGGTGGACGTCCCCGGCTTCCTGCCCGGCAAGGACCAGGAATTCCAGGGCATCATCCGCCGCGGAGCCAAGCTGCTTTACGCCTACGCCGAAGCCACCGTGCCCAAGCTGACGGTCATCACCCGCAAGGCCTACGGCGGAGCGTACATCGTGATGGGTTCCAAGAAGCTCGGCGCCGACCTCAACTTGGCCTGGCCCACGGCACAGATCGGCGTCATGGGCGCCCAAGGTGCCGTCAACATCCTGTACCGCCGCGATCTTGCCGCCGTCGCCGAAGCCGGCGGCGACGTCGAAGGCAAGCGTGCCGAGATCATCCGCCAGTACGAGGAAGAACTCCTCAACCCCTACCAGGCAGCCGAACTGGGTTACGTCGACGCCGTCATTGTGCCATCGGAGACCCGCCTGCAAATCATCAAGGGCCTCCGCGCACTTCGCGACAAGCGCGCCAGCCTGCCCACCAAAAAGCACGGAAACATCCCCCTGTGAGCGCCGAACAGAACCTTCCAGACCCCATGGACACGGCAACGGCCGAGCCCATGCTTTCGGTAGTCAAGGGAAACCCGACGCCGGAAGAGCTCGCGGCGCTTGCCGCCGTCGTCGCCTCCCTGGAAGCGCCGCAGGAAGCCGAAACCGCACCGCGCAGCACGCGCCACTGGCTGCGGCGGCAGCAACTGCGCATGGAACCCACGCCGGGGCCGGGCGCCTGGAAACGCAGCCGGGGTTAAGTTCTGTGGTGACCCAACTGGATCGCATTTAATGTCGTTTTGAAGGCTCAAAGCGACATTAAATGCCAGCCAGTTGGGTTGGCCGAAGAGTGCAATAACCCTTTCATAAGGGGCCGGGGCACAGTTAGGCTCTTGGGGTGACTACTGAAAACACCACTCCGGTACGTTCCCAGACCGCCATCGACGCCGTAGCTGACGCGTACACCGACACGCTTCTGGCATTGAACCCGAGCCTCGCCACCACCCTCGGCCTGCCCGGACACGAAACCGAATACCAGGATTTCTCGCCCGCGGGCGCGGCTGCATTCGCCAAGGCAGCACGCGACACCCTCGACGAACTGGGCACGCTCGAACCCACGGACGCCTCCGACGTCGTTACCCTTGACGCGATGCGCGAGCGGCTCGGCCTGGCGCTCGAGATCCACGAGACCGGTTGGGACGCCGCGGAGCTGAACAACATCGAGTCCCCGGCCCAAACCATCCGTGCGATCTTCGACCTCATGCCCACGGACACCGCCCAACACTGGGAGCACATCGCGGGCCGTGTGGCCAACGTCCCGGAAGCGATCGACGGATACATGGCGTCACTTCGTTCCGCGAGGGACGCCGGGAAGGTCTCCGCTGTCCGCCAAGTCAAGATCGTCGTCGAACAAACCGGGAAGTACGCGGCCGAGGACGGCTTCTTCGCCAAGCTTGCCGCCGAAGCCGCCATCGACGGCCAGCCGCTGCCCGCAGAACTGCAGGAACAGCTCGACGCCGGTGCGGCCGTCGCGCGTTCCGCGTACGCGCGCCTGGCAGCCTTCCTCGAAGCGGAGCTTCTCCCCTTTGCTCCCGAAAAGGACGCCGTGGGCCGCGAGCGCTACGCACTTGCCTCACGTTCCTTCCTCGGCGCAACCGTGGACTTGGAGGAAACATACAACTGGGGCGTGGAGGAACTCGACAGGCTCATCTCCGAACAGGAACGAGTGGCCGAGCAAATCAAGCCCGGCGCTTCCATCGAGGAGGCCAAGGCCATCCTCGACAACGATGCAGCCCGGCAGATCAAGGGCACTGATGCCCTCAAGGCCTGGATGCAGGAGCTCTCCGACCGCGCGGTGTCCGAACTGGCCGATGTCCACTTCGACATCCCGGACATCATGAAGACGCTCGAGTGCCGCTTCGCGCCCACCGACGAAGGTGGCATCTACTACACCGGCCCCTCGGACGATTTCTCCCGGCCCGGCCGCATGTGGTGGTCCGTCCCCGCTGGCGAAGACACCTTCACCACCTGGGCCGAAACCACCACGGTCTTCCACGAGGGGGTGCCGGGCCACCACCTCCAGGTGGCCACCGCCGTCTACCGCCGTGAGCTCCTCAACAACTGGCGGCGCAATGTCTGCTGGGTCTCCGGACACGGCGAAGGCTGGGCCCTCTACGCCGAGAAGCTCATGCTGGAGCTCGGCTATCTCAAGGATCCGGGCGACCACATGGGCATGCTTGACATGCAGCGCATGCGTGCGGCCCGCGTCGTGTTCGACATCGGCGTCCACCTTGAGCTGCAAGTACCGGAACGTTGGGGCAGCGGCACGTGGACCTCGGAAAAAGGCTTCGAATTCCTCAAGGCCAACCTTCCCATCAGCGCGGGCCAGCTCCAGTTCGAATTCACCCGGTACCTCGGTTGGCCGGGGCAGGCTCCGTCGTACAAGGTGGGGCAGCGGCTGTGGGAGGAGATCCGGGCCGAACTCGAACGCCGCGACGGGTTCGACCTGAAGTCCTTCCACACGGATGCGCTGAACATCGGTTCTGTTGGTCTGGATAGTCTTCGCCGGGCGCTGCTGGGCTAATCCGCGGCCCGCTGGCGCCACGGCCTGACGGCTGCTCATCATCGCGCGGACGAATCCCCGGGGAACACCCTGGGGGTTTGTCCTTTTAACGATGAGAATTAACGGTGAGAAGTGGTGAATTCTGGATAGGCTCTGTCCATGCTGATAGTCACCTCAAACAAGATTCCGGGCCACAGGATCGACGCCGTTTTTGGCGAAGTCATGGGCCTCACCGTCCGCTCAAGGGACATCGGCTCCCAGATGATGGCCGGGTTCCGCTCCCTCGGCGGCGGCGAGCTGCCCGAAATGACCAAGGCCCTGTATGAAAGCCGCCAGGAAGTCATGGCCCGCATGGTCAGCGAGGCGCAGCAGCGTGGTGCCAATGCGATCGTGGCCATGCGCTTCGACACGTCCGAGATGGGCGGTAACTGGACTGAAGTGTGCGCATATGGAACCGCGGTCTTCACCATCCCCCTGGCCGAAGGCGAGCCCGGCGCTACCGGTCAGTCGATCTACCTGACCAGTGCCGCAGGTCAGCAATCAGCACAACAGCCCGCGACGCCGGGAGCAGCGCCGGGACAAACGGCACCGCCGGCGCCCGGACAGTTCCCCGCTCCACACTCTCCTCAGCAACCTTTCCAGCAGTAAGGCAGTCAGCAACGGCCGGCAACGCATGAGCGTTGCCGGCCGTTTGGTTTTGATGGGCCAAAGATTTAACTTGCCCTGAGTGCAAAGTTGCACTTAGTGTAAATAAGTGACAACTTCCGAAACTATCGCCATCCCCTCGCGCCGGGAACAGAACAAAGTGGCCACCCGCCAGGCGATCGCGGACGCAGCCCTCGCCGTGTTGCGCAGCAGGGGCGTTGGCAATTTCACGGTGGAAGACATCGCGGAAGCGGCCGGCGTATCCCGGCGTACTTTCTTCAACTACTTCCCCAGCCTCGAAGCCGCTTTGGCGTCGGTGACTGAAGGTTTCCTGGATCATGCCCTGGAACAATTCCGCCTCCGCCCTTCCGACGAACCCATCCTCGATTCCGCCCGGGCCGCCCTCATGGCGCTGGCTGACCCCATGACGGTCTCCCCCATGGCCGAGCTCTTCAGTCTCACCCACGACAACCGCGCCTTGGTACGTTCCGAACTCGAAGCCTGGGACCACTGCACCACGCAGATCATCGACGCCGCCCGCCGTCGCCTCGGCCCGGATGTCAACGAGCTCTATTTGCGGGCCCTGGCCGGATCCATCATTTCGTGCGGCAAGGCAGCCATGAGCGTTTGGTTCGAGCAATGCGGCCCGGATCTTTCCCCCGAATCCCTGGCGAGCCTGCGGCAGCACTTGATCGATGCCATCGGCCTGCTCGGTTCAGGCTTCACCGCACCGGCCCCCCAAGGCCCGGCGTCCCACGGCTTGGTCTCCCAGGGCTCTGCCTCCCGCGCCACTCAGCCCTCGGCTGACCCCCAACACTCGGCATAACCACACACCGACAGATCGGTTCCGATATGGCACTCCTGCTCTACCGCCTTGGCAAGTTCTCCTACCGTCACCGTTGGCTGGTGATATCCCTCTGGCTAGCCGTGCTCGTCGCCGTCGGCGGCTCCGCAGCTGCCTTCCACGGCACCATGTCCAACAACTTCCAGATCCCCGGCACGGAGACCCAGCAGATGCTGGACAAACTCAAGAAGGAACTTCCGGCCTCCTCGGGTGGTTCCGCGGGGATCGTCTTCGAAGCCGGCGACGCCGGATTCAACCAAGCCGGCAAGGACGCCATTGCGTCGGCCCTCGCCAAGCTGGAAAAACTGCCGGATGTGCAGTCCACTGTCAATCCCTTCACAACTCAAGCCACCTTGGACAAGGCACCGTCCGATCTTGCTGCCGGCGAACAGAAAGCCGCCGCCGGGCAGGCTGAGTTGGACAAGGCGCGGGCCACCCTCGATGCCGGGGATGCCCAGATCAAGGCCGCAGAGCAGCAAATGACCGCTGCGGGTATGCCTGCCGCACAGATCCAGGCCCAACTTGCCCCGCAGAAGGCCGAGCTGCTGGCCGGGCGCCAAAAGCTTGAAGCAGGCCAGAAACAAGCCGCCGATGGTGCCGCCGCCCTTGCCCTGGCCAAGCGCCAGGTCGCCGCGTCCCAAGGAATGCGATTCGTCTCCGCAGACGGCAAGGCGGCGATCGCCCAGGTCCAGTTCAAGACCTCCATTAACAGCTTGACCCCCGCCGTCCGGCAGCAAGTCCAGGACATCGTCCACGGAGTCTCGTCAGCAGGTGTCACAGCACTGGCAAGCAAGGAAATCACCGAGGACGTCTCACAGTTGTTCGGTGTCTCGGAAATCATCGGCATCGCAGTGGCGGCCATCGCCCTGATCGTGATGCTTGGGACGCTTGTCGCCGCAGGCTTGCCCCTCCTCATGGCGATCATTGGCGTGGCCGTGGGCGTCGGGGGAACGTTTGCCCTTACCGGCGTCATCGACATGAGCTCCATTTCCCCGATGCTCGCGCTCATGCTGGGCCTCGCCGTCGGGATTGACTACTCCCTCTTCATCGTCAACCGCCACCGCGGGCAATTGCTTTCCGGGATGGACGCTGAAGAATCAGTGGCACTTGCCACGGGCACCTCAGGCAACGCCGTCCTTTTTGCCGGCCTCACTGTGGTCATCGCCCTTGCCGCATTGGTGGTTCCGGGGCTTCCGTTCCTCGCCGTCATGGGCCTGTCTGCCGCCGCGACCGTGGCAGTCGCCGTCGTCGTCTCCCTCACGCTGACCCCGGCAGTCCTCTCGCTGGTAGGCCGGAAGCTGATCTCCAAGCGGGCCTGGGCCAAAGCCAAGCGCCACAACGCCGAACCGGACCACGCCTCGGCAGATCGCGCCGAGGACCAGCGCCGGAGCAGCCGCGGTTGGGGCGGCCTCGTGACCCGCCACCCGGTGGCCTCGCTACTTGCCGGAGTGGTGCTGCTCGGGGTGCTGGCCCTCCCGGCCTCCCAGTTGCGCCTCGCATTGCCCGACGGCGGTTCGGAACCGGTCGATTCGCAAGCGTTCAAGGCCTATGACCTCACCCGGCAGAGCTTCGGCGAGGGCATGACCGGACCCATCGTGGTTGTCGGCACGTTCCCGTCAGGACTCAGCGACGACCAAGCGAAGACCAAGCAGTTCGACGTAGCGGACAAACTGCGCAGCGTCGACAATGTCGTGGCGGCCGTGCCGGTAGCCCTCAGCCAAGATCACCGTACCGCCGTTTTCCAAGTCATCCCCAAGGACGGGCCCGCCAGTGCAAGTACCGTTCAGGTGGTCTCGGAACTGCGCGCCAAGGGTTCCGAAATCCAGCAGGCTACCGGCGCCACGATTGGATTGACGGGGCAGACAGCCGGCAACATCGACGTCTCCGCGAAGCTCGGCGCCGCGTTGCCCCCGTACTTGGCGATCGTCGTCGGGCTCTCGCTGATCCTGCTCCTGCTGGTGTTCCGTTCCATCGTGGTCCCGCTCCTCGCCACGGGAGGCTTCCTGCTCTCGCTCGCGGCAGCGTTCGGCGCCGTGGTGGCCGTGTACCAGTGGGGTTGGCTAGGCACCGTATTCGACGTCCCCAACCCCGGAGCCGTGCTCAGCTTTCTACCGATCATCCTGATTGGTGTGCTGTTCGGCTTGGCCATGGACTACCAGGTGTTCATCACGTCCGGCATGCGCGAATCGTTCATGCACGGCGAAAACGCGAAGCAAGCCGTCCGGAGCGGCTTCAGCCATGCCGCCGCCGTTGTCACGGCCGCCGCCATCATCATGGTCAGCGTGTTTGCCGGCTTCATCTTCAGCCACCTGACCATGGTCCGGCCGCTCGGTTTCGCCATGGCGTTCGGCGTGCTCGTGGATGCATTCGTTGTGCGCATGACCATCGTTCCGGCCGTGATGTACCTGTTGGGCGAGAAAGCCTGGTGGCTGCCGCGGTGGCTGTCAAGGATCCTGCCCGACGTCGACGTTGAAGGCGCCAAGCTGCAGCGCACGACGGCGGCAGGCGGCGCCAAGGAGCTGGTCCACTAAGCGTTAGGTTGGGTTCCTAGCCGCCCAGGGCGGGCGTCGGTTCTGTGTTCAGAAGCGACGCCCGCTCACCTTTTACCCATTTTCCCCAAACGCCCGCTCACCTTTAGCGGCCGCTTCTATTCGGCGACCGTTTCTGAACCGCCCCGGGTCCAAAGCTCCGTGATTCCAACATTCGCTTGGCCGAGCAGATCCCGGAGGGTGGAGATGGAGAGCCCGACGACGGCGTGCGGGTCGCCGTCGACCTTGCGGATGAAGGCTCCGCCCAAGCCGTCGATCGTGAACGAACCGGCGCAGTGCAGGGGTTCGCCCGTCGCGATATAGGCGTCGATGTCCTTCTCGCTCATTTCCGCGAAGTGGACCTCCGCGCTGGAGACGGCGCCAAGTGTGGCGCCGGTGCCGTCTGCCGTCTCGTCGTCGTCGACGTCCGCCGCGGTTTCGCGGCAGTCCACCAGCCAGTGCCCGGTGTGGAGGATGCCCTTGGAACCACTCATGCGCAGCATCCGTTCCTTGGCAACGTCCACTGTGTACGGCTTCCCGTGCGATTCGCCGTCGAACTCGAAGACGGAATCGCAGCCGATCACCAAGGCCCCCTCGGCGTCGGGCAGGGACGCGACTGCTTCGGCCTTGGCTCGGGCCAGAAGGAGGGCAGTGTCGTGTGGGTCCGTCACGCCATACCGAGCTTGGACCGCGTCCTCGTCCACGTCCGAGACGAGCACCTCGTGGTGGATGCCGGCCTCTTTGAGGAGCTTGGTGCGGGCGGGGGACTGGGAAGCCAGGATCAATCGGGTCACGGCTCAAGCGTAGTACGCGCCGCCGACCCCAGACGCTCGCTCATTTTTGCAGTCAACTAGAGGTGAGGGAGCGTTTCGTAAAGACACACCAAAGGTGAGGGAGGGTTTGGAAGAAGCAGTCCGGTCCCCGGCCCCGCGGCCGGATTCCTCACTTTGTAGCAACCCTACAAAGACAGGCCCTCTCACACACGGAATCCCCCATCAATATGGGCGGAACCCTCAAAATCACGCTAGGCTCCCTGAAGGACAGAAGGAGTCAACTTGTCAGCTAATCCGGCGCAGCCCATTTCCAGCCCTTTCACCAAGGTCTTGATTGCCAACCGAGGCGAAATCGCGGTCCGCATTATCCGCGCAGCCCGGGACGAAGGCATCGCCTCCGTGGCCGTCTACGCAGACCCCGATCGCGACGCCCTGCACGTCCGGCTTGCAGATGAGGCGTACGCGCTGGGCGGCAACACGGCTGCTGAGTCGTACCTCGTGATGGACAAGTTGATCGAGGTCGCCAAGCAGTCCGGTGCGGACGCCATCCACCCCGGCTATGGCTTCCTCGCTGAAAACGCCGAGTTCGCCACCAAGGTCATCGACGCCGGCATCACCTGGATCGGCCCGTCCCCGGAGGCCATCTCTGCGCTCGGCGACAAGGTGCAGGCACGCCACATCGCCGAGAAGGTCGGGGCTCCCTTGGTCCCCGGTACTGCCGACCCGGTGGAATCCGCGGACGAGATCCTGGCCTTCGCCAAGGAGTTCGGCCTTCCGATCGCCATCAAGGCTGCCTACGGTGGTGGCGGCCGCGGGATCAAGGTTGCCCGGACCATCGAGGAAATCCCTGAACTTTTCGAGTCCGCAGTGCGCGAGGCGGTTGCCGCCTTCGGCCGCGGCGAGTGCTTCATTGAACGCTTCCTTGACTCCCCGCGCCACGTCGAGACCCAGTGCCTGGCCGACGCCTACGGAAACGTTGTGGTGGTCTCCACCCGCGACTGCTCCCTCCAGCGCCGCAACCAGAAACTCGTGGAAGAGGCTCCGGCGCCGTTCCTGAGCGACGAGCAGAACGAGCGCCTGTACGAGTCCTCCAAGGCCATCCTGAAGGAAGCCGGCTATCTGGGCGCAGGAACCTGCGAATTCCTGGTGGGCCAGGACGGCATCATCTCGTTCCTCGAAGTCAACACCCGCCTTCAGGTGGAGCACTGTGTTTCCGAGGAAGTCACGGGCATCGACTTGGTTCGTGAGCAGTTCCGCATCGCCCGCGGCGAAAAGCTCGGCTATGGCGATCCTGTGGTCCGCGGCCACTCCTTTGAATTCCGCATCACCGGCGAAGACCCGGGCCGTAACTTCATGCCTGCACCGGGAACCATTAGCACCCTTAAGAACCCGACGGGTCCGGGCGTCCGCATCGACTCCGGCGTCGAGCAGGGCGACGTCATCAGCGGAAACTTCGATTCCATGCTGTCAAAGCTGATCGTCACAGGCGCCAGCCGCGAACAAGCCCTCCAGCGTTCCCGCCGAGCCCTTGAGGAAATGGTGGTTGAAGGCATCCCCACGGTCATTCCCTTCGACCTCGCTGTGGTAACCGATCCTGCGTTCGCTCCGGCCGAAGGCCCGTTCAAGGTGCACACGCGCTGGATCGAGACCGAGTTCGTCAACGACATCCCCGCGTGGACGCCCACTGGAGGCGGAACAGAAGCCGCCGACGCCGGTGAGCGCCAGCGCGTCGTCGTCGAGGTTGGCGGCAAACGGCTGGAAGTTGTCCTTCCGGCGACGCTGGGCTCCGTCTCGTCGGTTGCCAGCACGGGCGCCAAGGGCGCGAAGATCAAGAAGCGTTCCCGTTCTGCGGGAGCCACAGCCGCTGTGGCGGGCGGCAACGCCCTTACCTCGCCGATGCAGGGAACGATCGTCAAGGTGGCAGTGGCAGCTGGCGACGTGGTTGCCGAAGGCGATCTGATCGTGGTTCTCGAAGCCATGAAGATGGAGCAGCCCCTTACCGCCCACAAGGCCGGTACCATCCACGGGTTGGTGGCCAAGGCAGGCGAAACCGTCTCCGCAGGCGCCGTCATCGCGACGATCGAAGACTAGCAACGGCTTAAATGGCTCCGGTCCCGCACCATTGGTGCGGGACCGGAGCCATTTAACGCGAGTCTGTTAATTCAGGATCATGCCACGTTGTTCTCGTAGTCCGTGTCCTTGGTTTCCTTGGACAGGAACAAGGCCACGAGCGTCAGCACTGCCATGGCACTGAGGTAGACGCCCACCAGGAACGTGCTGCCCTTGGCCGATTCCCAAAGCCAAACTGCGATGAACGGGGCCACTGCTGCGCCGAGGATGCTGGACACGTTGTAGCTGACTGCGGATCCGGTGTAGCGGACGTTGGTGGGGAACAGTTCGGGGAGCAGCGCGCCCATTGGGCCGAAGGTGAGGCCCATCAGCGTGAATCCGATGATCAGCAACCCCATGGTCCCCACGAAGCCGCCGCTGAACAAGGGCACGAACAGCAACCCGAACACCAGGATGCCGGCCGTCACGGCGAGGAGCATCTTGCGGCGGCCGTACTTTTCGGCCAGCGGTCCGGCCACCAGGGTGAAAATGCCGAAGAAGACGACGCCGGCAATCAGCATCCAGAGGAAATCGTTCCGGCTGAAACCCAAGCCCGGGACGAACGCCGCGACGGCCGCATCGGTCATGGGCTTTCCGGCCTTCACCGCAGTGGCTTGGGCGCCCGCCAGAGTGGGCTTGGTGCCGTAGGTCAGCGTGAACGTGGTCATCAGGTAGAACAGGACATACGTCGCCAGCATGATGAAGGTACCGAGGATCAGCGGACGCCAGCTCTTCTTGAACACACGTCCGATGGGCAGCTTGGCCACTTCGTTCGACTCCAGCACCTTGGTGAATGCGGGAGTTTCAATGAGCTTGAGGCGCACGTAGAGGCCGAGGATTACCATGACGGCGCTGAGCAGGAACGGCACGCGCCAGCCCCAGGCGGCGAAGGCCTCCGGCGTCAATGTGTAGCTGAAGACCAGGAAGATGATGTTTGCCAGGATGAAGCCGATCGGCGCACCCATCTGCGGAAATGTTCCGTAGATGGCGCGTTTGTTGGCCGGCGCGTTCTCGGTTGCGAGCAACGCGGCACCACTCCACTCACCGCCGAGGGCCAGGCCCTGGGCGAAGCGCAGGACTACCAGCAACGTGGGGGCCAGGAAGGTCCAGCCCGGGACTTGGGCGGTGGGGAGGCAACCGATCAGGAACGTGGCGATACCCATGGTCAGGAGGGACGCAACCAGGGTTCCCTTGCGACCGAACTTGTCACCGAAGTGGCCGAAAATTATGGAGCCAAGTGGCCGCGCGACGAAGGCGACACCGAACACCGCGAAGGAGCTCAGCAGCTGGGTGGTCTCGTCAGCCGTCGGGAAGAACAGTTTGGGAAAGACGAGCACGGCGGCCGTGGCATAGACATAGAAATCGTAGAACTCGATGGACGTTCCGATGAGGCTGGCGAAGATCACCCGTCCCCGCGAGTTGGCCGGCTTGACTGACTCGCTTTCCTTGGATTCAGCGATGGAAGACATGTAGGGGTTGCTTTCGTTAACGCCGGCCCGGCGTTCCTGAGCCTGCCGGCAAAGATTATCTGAGAGTTCAACAATAGTTCCCGGTATCCAACAAATGGACAATCAAGTCCAATATGCGGACATTTTGGAAAGTCTCACTCTGTGGTCTACGCCACAACAACCTCACCGCCATCTCACGCAGTGGTGACCCCCTCCGATAGGCAAATGTCACAGCACGTTTACAAACCGCGACGGTCCGCGAAACGAGCCGTCCCTAACGTGGAAGTACAACGTCCCCACAAAGGAGGCACTCCGTGACAGTTGACCGAAGCACCGAAATCCTCACCAACGAGCAGGCGCCCACCGCCCTCGTCCCCGAGCTCGAACACCGCCCTGGCCGCTGGATTGCCAACTGGGATGCAGAGAACAAGGAGCAGTGGGAAGTTGCCGGCCGTTCCATCGCCAAGCGCAACCTCTACTGGTCCATCTTCGCCGAGTTCCTGGGCTTCGTCGTCTGGCAGCTCTGGTCGATCGTAGTCGTCCAGCTCCCGGCCGCCGGCTTCAAGTTCGACACCAACCAGATCTTCTGGCTCATCTCGATCCCCAGCCTGGTCGGGGCCACGCTGCGCATCCCCTACACCTTCATGGTTCCGAGGTTCGGCGGCCGCAACTGGACCATCGTCTCGGCCCTCCTGCTGCTGATCCCCACAGCCGGCCTCGCTCTTTGCGTCTCCAGCCCCGCGACCCCCTTCGGGGTCATGCTGCTGGTAGCGGGACTCGCAGGCTTCGGCGGCGGCAACTTCGCCAGCTCGATGGCAAACATCACCTTCTTCTACCCTGCCCGTGAAAAGGGCTGGGCGCTCGGCCTGAACGCCGCGGGCGGAAACCTCGGTGCCGCCGTCGCGCAGCTCGTTGTCCCGATCGCCGTCACCCTCTTGGCCGCCGGGACCGTCAACCTGCCCATGGCAGGCCTTATCTGGATCCCGCTCATCCTTGTCGCCGCATTCGGCGCCTGGAAGTACATGAACAACCTCACCAGCGCCAAGGGCGACGTGGCAGGCTCGATCGCCGCGTTGAAGGAACCGCACCTGTGGATCATGGCCTTCCTCTACATCGGCACCTTCGGCTCGTTCATCGGCTTCTCCGGCGTTTTCCCCAAGCTCATCAAGGACTACTTCCCGGCTTTCTCCTCCATGCACCTCGGCGCAGTGGCCCTCTCGCTTGCCTTCCTCGGCCCGCTGGTCGGCTCGCTGGCCCGCCCCTACGGTGGACGCATGGCTGACCGCATGGGCGGAGCCCGGATGACCGTCACGGCGTTCGCAGCGATGGCGATCATCACCTTGACCATGATCTGGACCCTTCCGCTCAAGAACTTCTGGCTCTTCCTGGTCCTGTTCCTGTTCCTCTTCACGGCAAGCGGCTTTGGAAACGGCGCCACCTACCGCATGATTCCGGTGATCTTCGCCACCTCCAGCCGGGCCGCGCGTTCCGGGGCCAGCACCGCTAGCACGGCACGCCTCGCGTCTTCCTCCCTCGGCCTGATCTCGGCGATCGGCGCCTACGGCGGATTCGTCATCCCCCAGGTGCTCAACGCATCGAGTGCTTCCGGTTCCTACACCCCCGCGTTCTACGGCTTCGTCGGCGCCTACGTGCTAATGCTCGTCGTCTGCTGGGTCTGCTACCTCCGGAAGGCCAACCGTAACGCGATGGGACACATCTAATATGCCCAATGGCGCCAACACCCACTGCCCGTATTGTGCGCTGCAGTGCGCCATGACTCTGACCCCGGCGGCGCCCTCGGCGCAGCCGGGGTCAGACCCCGCTCCGGCGGCAAAGGTACTTCCACTACTGGAAGTATCCGGCCGCGACTTCCCCACCAACCGGGGCGGGCTGTGCCGCAAGGGCTGGACATCGGCGTCGTTGTTGAACCACACCGGACGAGTCACGGAACCCATGCTCAAAGGGTCCGACGGCGTCCACCGGCCGGTCACGTGGGACCAAGCGCTCATGCTGGTCACGGGAGCCGTCAAACAGACCCGCGAACAGTATGGAGCCGACGCGGTCGGCGTGTTCGGCGGCGGCGGACTCACCAATGAGAAGGCCTACCAGTTGGGCAAGTTCGCCCGCCTGGCGCTGGGCACCTCGCGCATCGACTACAACGGACGTTTCTGCATGTCCTCCGCTGCTGCAGCCGGAAACCGCGCGTTCGGCGTGGACCGCGGCCTTCCGTTCCCCGTGGAGGACCTTGATTCGGCAAACGCCATCTTCCTTCTCGGCTCCAATGTTGCCGAGACCATGCCGCCGTTCGTCCAGCACCTACAGGGCGCGCGAGATTCCGGCGGGTTGATCGTGGCCGATCCCCGCCGTTCCGCGACGGCCGCATTCACCGGCGACGGCGGCGGCATCCACTTGCAGCCGACCCCCGGTACGGACCTTGCCCTGCTGTTGGGTATCTCCCACGTAGTGGTCCACGAAGGCCTCGCCGACGCCGAATACCTCCAGAGCCGCACCACCGGGTACCCGGCGATCGTCCGCAGCCTCGCAGCTTTCTGGCCGGAGCGCGTGCAATCGATCACCGGCGTGCCCGCCACGCTCATCCGCGAGACCGCACGGCGCCTCGCCGACGGCGCCCGGCGCGGTGGCAGCTACATCTTGACCGGCCGCGGAGTCGAGCAGCACGTCGACGGCACCGACACCGCCACTGCCGCGATCAACCTCAGCCTCCTCCTCGGCCTGCCGGGCTCCTCCCGCAGCGGCTACGGCACGCTGACCGGCCAAGGCAACGGCCAGGGTGGCCGCGAGCACGGCCAGAAAGCCGACCAGCTCCCCGGGTACCGCAAGATCACCGATCCCGCCGCCCGCGCCCACGTTGCCAAGGTGTGGGGCGTGGACGAATCGCTCATCCCCGGCCCCGGCCTGCCAGCCGTGGAACTGTTGAAGTCTTTGGGACAGCCCGACGGCGTCCGTTGCCTTTTCGTGCACGGCGCCAATGTTGCAGTATCCGCCCCGGACGCCAGCACCGTGATCGAGGGCTTGCGCAGCCTGGACTTCCTGGTGGTCTGCGATTTCTTCATGTCCGAGACCGCGCTTGAGGCGGACCTCGTCCTCCCCGTCACGCAGTGGGCCGAGGAAGAAGGCACCCTGACCAACCTCGAGGGCCGCGTGCTCCGCCGTCGGAAGGCGCTCACCCCTCCCCCGGGCGTCCGCAGCGAATTGTGGCTCATGGCCCGGCTCGCCGAATCCCTCGACGCTCCGTCCACGTTCAGCGACGATCCCGAGACCGTCTTTGAGGAACTCCGGCTCGCCTCGGCAGGCGGCTTAGCCGACTACTCCGGGATCGACTACGCCATGCTGGATCGCGGAGAAGCCGCGTACTGGCCCTATCCCACCGGCAGCTCGGGAACGCCGCGCCTCTTCCTCGACGGCTTCGCGCACGCCGGCGGGCGCGCGGTGATGGTCCCGGTGGCGCCGCAGAAGCGGTCCCAGCGCTCCGCCGTCGTCGGCTCCGATCCTGATCCGCTGACGCTCGTCACCGGGCGACTGCTGGAGCACTACCAATCGGGCGCCCAGACCCGCCGTGTGGCCGAACTCGCGGCCGCCCAGCCGGAGGCGCTCCTGCAGATGCACCCCGCGACGGCGGTCGTCAGGAACATCTCCGACGGCGACTTTGTCCGGGTCTCCAACCAGCGTGGCGAAGTCCTGTGCAGGGTGGAGCTCAGCAACTCAATCCGCACGGACACCGTCTTCCTTCCTTTCCATTTCCCTGGACTGGGCAGCGCCAACCGGCTCACTGAGGCGGTCACGGATCCTATTTCCGGCATGCCGGAGTTCAAGGCCAGCACGGTGTGGGTCCGGAAGGCGGCACTACCAGAGGTCGAACCGGCGCTGGCTGTCCCAGCGGCAGCCGGCCCGTCAATGCACGTCAAGGAGGCATCGTGAGCGAGCGAATTGTGGTGGTCGGATTCGGGCCGGTCGCGGCCCGGCTGGTGGACGAGTTGTTGCCCGCCGTGCGCAGCGGCCTTGTCCAGCTGCTCGTCGTCGGGCAGGAAGCCGAAGCCGCGTACAACCGCGTCATGGTGGCGGAACTCGGCGTGGGGCGGACCACCGCAGAGGCACTCGCGATGGCGGACGCAACCGATTTGGTGGCCGACGGCGTCGAGGTCCGGCTGGGGGTCACGGTCAAACGCATCGACCGCGCCCGCCAGCAAGTAGTCCTCTCGGACGGAACCACTCCAAGCTACGATCGCCTGGTGTTCGCAACGGGCTCGCGGCCTGTCATTCCCAACCTCACGGGAATCAACCCGGATCCTTCGCACCCGGTGCTCCCGCTAGGCGTGACCGCCCTCCGAGACCTCCGTGATGCCGCTCAACTGCGCGACGCCGTGGTTGCCGGCAAGCGCGTGATCGTCCTCGGCGGCGGCGTGCTGGGCCTTGAAACGGCCCTCGCCGCGACGGAAGAAGGCGCCCTGACCACGGTGGTGCACAACGGTTCCTTCCCGCTGGGGCGCAATATCGACCGCGGCGGCGGCGCCGTTCTTGCGGCAAGCCTGCGCAACAGCGGGATCACCATGGTGGGCAACGCCCGTTCCACGGCCGTCGAACACAACGGCCCCGACGGCATGTTCTCCGCCCTGGTGCTCAACGACGGGTCGAGGATCGAGGGCGACCTCTTGGTCCTCTCCTGTGGTGTCCGTCCACGGATCGAACTCGCCGAAGGTTGCGGACTGCCCGCGGCCACCGGCATCCTGGTGGATCACCACCTGCGCACGTACCACGAGCCGCACATGTTCGCGATCGGTGACTGCGCCGAAGTCCGTTGTGCCGACGTCGAATGCCCTGAGTGCCGCACCGCACCGGGCCCTTCCGGCCTGGTGGGTCCGGGCTGGCGCCAGGCCGAGTGGCTTGCCGAGTACCTGATCCTTCTAGCCGAGGGCGGCCAGGACGCTGCCGACACCTTGGCACCCTTGCCGCAGGAGAAGCCCGGCGTCGTGGTCTTGAAGGCACGCGGCATCAATCTTGCGGTCGCTGGCGACAATAGCGCCGAACCGTGGGACGACGAGTTGCTGTGCGTAGGAGTTGCCGAAGGCAGGCCGCGGCGCCAAGTTGCGCAATGGGCTGATCCGGAACACGGCCGCTACGTCAAGATGACCACACGGGGCGGCGCGCTCGAAGGCCTGGTGACCGTGGGCATGCCGCGCACGGCCGCGGAACTCGTGATGCTATTCGAACGCGGCTCCGAGCTTCCGGCCGACCGTTCCCTCCTGCTCCGCTTGGACGGCCCCGACCAGCTGGATTCCGCTGGTGCCAACAACGACCCCCAGCGCACGGTGTGCCGCTGCGCAGGCGTCAGCGGGGCGAGCATCGAGGAAGCCGTGCTGGATGGCTGCTCCTCCGTACCAGAGGTTTCCAAGGCGACCCGTGCAGGGACTGGGTGTGGCGGGTGCCACGGGGATATCAAGGGGATTATTGAGAAGCACTTCCAGGGCGTTGCGGCGTAGGGGGTTTGGGCGTCTTCCTACAGTTGCAGCAACAGGGTGTCCGAGCCGCCGTTCCGGCCGACCCGAACGAACCCGAGCCGCTCTTATAGATCCCGGGCGCGATTGCCGTCCTCCACGCTGAGGCTGATACCTCGCAGTCCGCGGGAGCGTCCGAGGGCGATGAGCGCAGTCATGAGCGCCGTACCAGTACCCGCTCCGCGAAGGCCGGGCACGACGCCGATGGTTAGTTCCGGTATGTCCGTCGCCACGAAGCCGTACCCTGCGTCGTCGGCGGCGAAGGTGCGGCACCATGCGGCGCCGATTCCATCTCCGTTCCCGGTCACGGCGACAACACCAAAGTCCCCCGGACGGGGCCAGCCTTCGACGTAGTGCGAGAATTCCGGGTCGTTCATGACCTGTTCGCGCGTGAACCGGTCACTCTCGCGCCAATTCGCTGCTTCAAAGCAAGCCGCCCACAGTGTCGACGTGTCTTCGGCGGTCGCTTCCCGGACTTTGATTGCCGCGGTTTCCATGATTGCCACCCTATTCCGCCGGGTTTGCGGGTGTGATCCCGCCGCGCCGCGCTAAGTGAACAGGCCCTCCCGATCCTCGTCGGTAAGCTCTGCGGAGTCGAGGAAGACTCTGAGATCGAATTTTGCCAAGGCATCCCGGAACGCGCCTTCGGTTGAAGTGCCGTGTTTCCGGCAAAGTTCCTCGAGCATTGGTTCAGCGTTGTTTCGTTTGCTGATCGCCGCCCGCAGATCACCTAACCTGACGGTTTCCAGATAATCGTCGACGATGCATTCGGGGTCGGTGCCAATTGCACGAAGCAGAGCCATGGCAAGTAAGCCCGTCCTGTCCCTGCCTCCCATGCAATGGAAGAGGACGCCTCCTGCCGGGGCGTTGACCACAGCGGATACAGCGGCGCCGGCCCGTTCGGGCATGGCTGCAAGGTGCGGGAGGAAGTAGAGCGCTGTGCCCACTAGGCCGTTGTCCCAGTAGTCAGCCCAGAACTCTTTGTTTTCAGGCCGTCAAGGTCAACGTGGATCGTGGTGAGCCAGCCGGGCCGTTCCTGGGTATCTTTTTTGCGTTCCGTTTGCTGACGGAGGTCGACCACCGTGCGGATCCCGGCATCATGGATCTGTTGCCATCCGTTCCCAGTGATCCAATCGACGTTCTCGCTCCGGAAGAACACGCCGCGTGGAGTAAGGGTGCCATCTGCCCGCTGTAGACCACCGAGGTCGCGTCCATTGACTAGACCGTCAACTTTGAGTGTGCGATCGTCGTTCTCTGCAAAATCCCCCATGCTCCCTAGTTAACCGCGCCGATCACGATCATGTCGAAATGATCCATGGCTGATCGCCGTCGCCTGCCGCTGCTCGCAAGAGGTCCGGCAGTTCCAGTACGACCCGGCCAGCTGACGAGGGCAACCTCAGCCGGGGTGGGGATCTGGCTAACGCGTTCCATCCCTGAGAGCCGCGACGGTGTCTATTTGTACCTTGGCGCCCAGGGGCAGAGCTGCTACCTGAATCGTCGTGCGGACTGGGAAAGGTTCGGTCAGGCATCTGGCATAAACCGAGTTGATGACGTCGAAGTCCTCGTAATCTGTCAAAAAGACCGTGGTTCGCACAAGATCCGAAAGTCCCAGTCCCAGCTCTTCAAGTAGCGTTTTCAGGTTGTCCATCATGGCCGCGCATTGCTCGGCGACATCATGGGAAACCAGCAAGCCATTGTCCCTGCGTTGGCCGATGATGCCCGCTGTGAAACCGCTACCGGAGTGTTCGACAAAGTGCGAAAAGGGCGCGGAATACTGATAAAGACGTCTACTGAAGTAATGGTTTGGCATCAGCGCATCTGCTCTCTTGCTGTGAGTTCATCGACGAGGCGCTCTCGGAATCGAATCTCCATCCCCATACTCTTGCACAGCCATTGAGGACGACTATCGCGCAGCACATCACTGTGCGTGACCGTTGCCCATCAGCCGGAGGCAACAACAACTGAACTTGGTCACACCTGGAAGTAATGGTTCTTACGTGGTTGTTGGCGTGGGTCGATGTGGGGAGGCGGGATGAACCAGGGCACAACTGCTTGGACTTGGATGTGCCACTCTTCCTTGTGGATCAGATGGTGGTGGTGGCTGCAGAGCAAGACGCCGTTGTCCGTGCTGGTGGTGCCGCCCCGGGACCAGTACTCGATGTGGTGGGCTTCGCACCACGGGGCGGGCATGGTGCACGAAGGAAACGCGCAGCCTTTGTCCCTGGCGGTGATGGCTTTGCGGATGTGGGCCGGGAAGATCCGGGAGGCCCGGCCGATGTCCAGCACCTGGCCTTCCCCGCCAAGGACGACCGGGATGATGTCGGCGTCGCAGGCGATATTCCGCAAAGTGGCCGCCGGGACCGGCCCGGTGAACGTAAAGTTCCCCGTGCCTGGTTGCGACTGCGAGTGCCCGGTTTCTTTAAGTGACGCCAGAAGGTCCCGGTAGTCGATGGTGGCCATGATCTGGGGGCGCTGGCCTCCGGTCGCGGGCAATGCCCCTGTGGCGAGGGCAATCTTGCAGGCGCCCAGCAACCCGTCCAGTAGCTTCTGCGCCCTGGTGCGGCGGTCCAGGGACGCGGCATCATCGCGTGAACCACCTGGCGGATCGTTGGCCGGCCCGTTCGTCAGTTCGCTCTCGCCGCCCGCGTCCACCTGTTTGTCTCCGGGTCCGGACTCCTGGGCTGTGCGAGTCCGGGGGTTGGTGGCCGTGTTCATGACCGTGAGCAGGTGTTCGTATTGGTCCTGGGTGGCGAAGATTTCCAGATGCTGCAGCCCGTGTTTCGGTTTCCGGAGGAAGGCGCCCTGGAGGTGGCGCAAGGCTTCTTCGCTGGGTTCGGTACCGTCCTGGTCGATGGCTTCGGTCCAGCGGCGGGCGATCCTGGCCAGGAAATCAGCATCGTTCTCGCCCGCTGTCATGGTCAGCGCGTGTTCCATGTCCGCAGCTGCTTCGGCGCTGCACAGGGGCCGGACGCGTTCCAGTGCCATGGTGATAGTGGTGGCCGGGCGGGAGGCGATGCTCCCGGAGGCGAAGGCTGCGGCCACTTCTCCGTATGCCGGCTGGATCCGTTGCCCTGTGAGTGAGCGGCCGGGAAGCAGATTCTCCGCCAGGGCAAGGCGGCGGCGGGCTTCGGCCGCGCTGATCCGCAGGAGCGAGCGCAAGTGCTCACCGGTGTTCCTGAACTCCCGAAACCCGGTGTGAGCGGCCACCGCAGCGATACCACCGTCCTCGACGCCGGAACAGGTACCGGCTGCCTCAGCATCCACTCCGGGGTTGCCGGCACCAGTTCTGGAACCGCCCGCCAGCGCTTCGGCTTCCCAGCCCGTCGTCCACCCAGTCTCGCTGGCCGGCTCCTGCTGCCGCACCCGGTTCAGCTGCCCCGCGGCGACGACCTGCAAATAATCCAAGGTGCGGGACAACTCCTCCACGCCCGAGGCAAACGCAACGGAGTCCTGCAACCCCAGCTCCCCGACGTCGTCGACTGCCGTCCGTGCCAGTGAGCGCAACGCCGCAAGAGAACTCTCCAGCACCCGCCGCGGACCGCCGCGATCCCCGGCGCGATCCTCGCGAGGATCCAGCAGAACGAGCCGCCGCAGCTCCGGCGCTTGACGATCCGCAATCACCATCCGCGGCTCGCGCACCCCATGGGACACGACGAACCGGCCACCAGGCGCAGCGCCCTGCCGAGTGGTGAGGTGTCCGATCGCTTCCATGGAAACAGTCTGCCAGCAGGCTCTGACAAAATAGCCCGCCCACCGTCGCACTTACGTTATCGGTGGTTCTGTACGCTACGTACCGCCGCCGGGTCCAAGCAGCCATCGAGTTGCTGGCCGAGACACCGCGCCCCCCTGGCGCCAAAAAGCTAACCGGACGGGTCGAGTGGCGGGTTCGTACGGGAGATTATCGGGTGCTCTACCGGATCGACGACGGCCGGCTCGTCATCGTCGTCGTTCAGGCCGGTCATC
Organism: Arthrobacter rhizophilus; assembly: GCF_026241105.1. Taxonomy (GTDB): domain Bacteria; phylum Actinomycetota; class Actinomycetes; order Actinomycetales; family Micrococcaceae; genus Arthrobacter. The sequence continues at coordinate 42,812 of NZ_JAPFFT010000027.1, forward strand.
GCCGCGAAATCTACAGGGAGTAGGTCATCTGGTTTCATGCGACGCAAAATGCCCCACGACACGCGAATACCCTGTGTGTCATGGGGCATTTTCTGTGTCGCAGATCCGAGATCAAGCTACATATGCACGTGCAACCGGCGCGCCGCTTCCGAGATGGACCCGGTCAGCGAGGGGTACACCGTAAAGGTGCTCGCGATGTCGTCGACGTGCAGTTTTTGCTTCACGGCAACAGCAATGGGGAAGATCAGCTCCGAAGCGTTCGGCCCGACGACGACGCCGCCGATTACAGTGCCCGAACCCTTGCGCGCGATGATCTTGACGAAGCCGTCCTTCGTGTTGCGCATCTTGGCGCGGGCGTTGCTCAGCAGGGAGAGCGTGACAACGTCGCCCTGGTACTTGCCCGATTCGAGGTCGGCCTCGGAGACGCCCACAGAGGCGATTTCCGGTGAGGTGAAAATGTTGGACGCTACCTGGTGGAGCTTGATCGGCATAACGGCGTCGCCCAGGAAGTGCGCAACCGCAATGCGGCCCTGCATGGCCGCGACAGAGGCGAGAGCCAAGATCCCCGTGCAGTCACCCGCAGCGTAGATGTTTGGCGCTGTGGTGCGGGAAACGCCGTCCACCTTGATATGCCCGGACTCCGTGACAGCCACACCTGCCTCTTCCAGCCCGATTCCGACCGTGTTGGGGATCGAACCCACGCAGACGAGGCAGTGGCTGCCCGTCACCATGGAACCGTCGCCCAACGTGACCTGGACGCCGGTGTCGGTCCTTTCCACGGCCTCAGCGCGCGAACGGGACAGAACGCGCACGCCGCGGCGCTTGAAGACACCTTCGAGGACCTGGGCCGCGTCGGTGTCCGAGCCGGGCAGAACTTGGTCGCGACTCGAAATCAGGGTGACGTTCGAGCCAAGGCCGTTGTAGGCCGAAGCGAATTCGGCGCCGGTAACGCCGGAACCGACGACGATCAGGTCTTCCGGAAGTTCCTCGAGGTTGTAGATCTGTGCCCAGTTCAGGATGCGGTCACCGTCGGGCTTTGCTGTGGGCAGTTCGCGGGGATGCGCACCGACGGCCAGGAGGATGGCGTCGGCCGTGATCGTCTTGGTGCCGTCCGAAGTGATGACCTCGATGGTGTGGTTGTCCAAGAGCCTTCCCGAGCCCATCAGGATTTCCACGTCAAGGTGCTCGAGGCCCACCCGGATGTCGTCGGACTGCTCCCGCGCGAGGTGCAGGACGCGGTCATTGATGTGGCCGAGGTCCGCGCGCATGCCTGGCGCTACATCGCTGCCGTCGACGGCGAACTTGACTCCCAGCTCCCCCGCCTCTGCGACGCGGGTCATGAGATCCGCCGTCGCGATCAGGGTTTTGGAAGGAACGACGTCGGTAAGTACGGCGGAGCCGCCGAGCCCGGCACGTTCGATGAGGGTGACCCGCGCTCCCAAGTGCGCTGCGACCATTGCCGCTTCATATCCGCCTGGACCTCCGCCCAGGATCGCGATTCGTGGTGAGCTGAAGTCAGGATGCATGGTCACAATGGTCAATTCTTACTTAATGCCAGCGGACCCGCCACTAAGCCCCACCTGAGAACGCCCGCAGGGCAGTTTGCCCCGCCAAAGGCGCCCTGTTCAACAGCGCGGGCGGCACTGTAGTTTGTACCAGTGAGTAAGACAGAGCTGATCAACACAGACCCATTCGAGGCCGCCAAAGCTGCGGCCGACTACATCGCGGCGGAGACCGGCGTCGAATCCCACGACGTCGCACTCGTACTCGGCTCAGGCTGGGGCGCGGCTGCGGATCTCATTGGCGAAACGACGGCGACCCTCACGGCGTCGGAAGTTCCCGGCTTCCACGCTCCCGCCGTTGAGGGCCATGTGGGCACCATCCGCTCGGTCCTGACGAAGGAGGGCAAGCGGGCCCTGGTCCTGGGCGCGCGTACCCATTACTACGAAGGCAAAGGCGTTCGTGCGGTAGTCCACGGCGTGCGCACTGCTGCGGCCGCAGGATGCAAGACCCTGGTGGTGACTAACGGCTGCGGCGGCTTGAACGAATCCTGGACCCCCGGCACCCCAGTGCTGATCAGTGACCACATCAACCTGACGGCGGCTTCTCCCCTTGAAGGCGCCACATTCGTCGACCTCACGGACCTTTATTCCTCGCGCATCCGAGGCTTGGCCCGGGAAGTGGATCCCACGCTGGACGAAGGGGTCTACGCCCAGTTCACCGGCCCGCACTACGAAACTCCGGCCGAGGTCCAGTACGCCAAACGAATCGGCGCGGATCTGGTGGGCATGTCCACTGCTTTGGAGGCCATCGCCGGCCGGCACGCGGGCATGGAGGTCTTCGGCATTTCCCTGGTGACCAACCTGGCGGCGGGCATCAGCCCGGTACCGCTGAGCCACCAGGAAGTGATCGAGGCGGGCCAGACTGCAGGTGCGCGCATTTCCCGGCTCCTGGCGGACATCATCGCCAAGCTCTGATCCAGTAGCCCAGCGTTAGGGCGCGGATACCGCGACTAGTGCCGAACGCCGTCGGGCAATAACTCTGCTCGACGGCGTTCGGCACTAGCGGCAGGCGGCGGCCAGTAGAATCTGTGTAACTCTCCTCCATTGCGCCCGAACCGGAAGGAACGCAGATGATCACATCCGCCTCTTTCCGGCTCCTCCGAACGGGCCTGATCGGTTCAATCATTCTGGGCTTGGCCGCGGGCGGGCACCTGGCCGGTGGCGGCAAGCTACCCGAGCCCGCCATCCTCACGGCTCTGTGTGCACTGACGATACTCCCGGTAGCCATACTCACGCGGTTCCGCCTTTCCACGCCGGTCATCGCAGGACTCTTAGGCGCCGGACAGTTCTGGCTTCACTGGGCTTTCTGTGCCCTGCCGCCCGGGGTTTCGTCCGCGGCACCACTCCAGTCCGGGCATTCAGGACACGTCCCGGCCATGCTCCCCGGGACGTTAACTGCCGCGCTGCCTGCCCATACCGCCGAAAGCGACTGGCACATGTTCGCCGCCCATGCTGTGGCGACCCTTGGCACCACCTTGCTACTGGCTCGCGGGGAACAGGCACTTTGGGCGCTGGCGGCATGGCTGCGCCCACTGGTCCAACTACCCGCCCCAACACCCATCCAGACACCTAGCGGCCCCGCCCTTTGCGCGGTTCCTGCCGTGCTTCCCAGCGGTCTTCGCGGCCTTCGACTTCCCTCCCGGCGCGGTCCGCCAGCCCTGGTTCCTGCCGCCTGAGTCCATCCCTTCCGCATACGGGCTTGGGACCCTGCGGCACATTGCTGCTTTCACCGGCCGGACAGACTTCCGGCCCGTTTCAATCCCAGAATTTCCCTTGTGAAAGGCACCATTGCCATGAAGACCTCCCACCGCCGTGCCCTCAAGACCGCCTGCGCAGCCACGATGGCCGCCGGGATGCTCGCATTCGGCGTCTCAGCCGCGTCCGCACACGTCCACGTCGACCCCGACGACCCCGCAGCCGGTGGCTACACCCACCTGACCCTCAATGTCCCCAACGAATCACCCACGGCAAAAACCGACAAACTCGAGGTGTCCCTCCCCACCGACACTCCGTTCAACTCGGTGTCCGTGAAACCCATTGAAGGCTGGAAAGCCGAACTCATCACCTCCACCCTGCCTAAACCTGTCACGATCGCGGGAGCAACGGTAACCAAAGCTGTCACCTCCGTGGTGTGGACCGCTGACGCCGCGCACCAGATTGGGCAGGACGAATACCAGGCCTTCTCGCTCTCGGTGGGTGTACTGCCCGACGCCGGCACCACCATCACACTGCCGGCCACCCAGACGTATACAGACGGGGCCGTGGTGAAGTGGGACGAGAAGACCGTCCAAGGCCAGCCTGAGCCCGAACACCCCGCTCCCTCGTTCGTGACCACCGCCAGTGACTCCGCCGCACAGACGGCGCCCACGTCCTCCCCCTCCGCGACGCCCGCACCGTCAGCTGCGGCATCGACCACATCCAGCGACGCAGGATCCACAGCCGGCTGGTTCGGCCTTGCAGCGGGCCTGATCGGCTTGGCGGCAGGCGTTACCGCCCTGGTGCGAACCCGCTCCACCAAGGCTAAATAACCGACCCACCACAAACATCCGAACTGCCCGCGCCGTACCCCGGCGCGGGCAGTCTTTCGTTCCCCGTCAGACTTAGACATCGGGCCGCAAAAACGAGCCAGGTAGGCGTTCTGCCGGGGCACGTCGGATTCTGCTGGATCATTCCGTCGGCCGCGGGCTGCGGCCGCGAGATTCCAGGGTTCCGTAGTTTTTCCGTTCGAATGATTGAGCAAGATCCGACGCGACGCCGCTGAAGCGAGATGGTAAGAGCGGCCCAGGGTTGCCGGCCAGTTCACGCGGCCCAGAGACAGCCGTGCACCCAGCACGCGACAGGTCTCGTCACGCTAATTTTCCAGTTCCTGTCAAGTCAATTCGCCCCCGCGTTAATGGCGCGTGAACTTTTCGAATAAATCAGATTTATTCAGAAATATTTGACCAGCCACCCTTTCCATGGCACGCGCGCGGTGTAAAAATGTAAGCGCTTGCGCAAAGATGTCTGACATGTGCGCAAGCGCTTACAGCTCGCCCGAAACACGGTTTGCGGCGGCCTTCCTAGCACGTCTAGCTTGGAACAGTCCCGGCAAGTCGACGTGCCAGGACCACCAAGGATGAGGGCCTCGCAAAAGCCCTCATCCACCCGACACGATGGCGTTCCGGATGACGCCAGCGGTGTTATCGGGAACGCCGGAGTTCGGACCAGGGCTTGCGCCCCATTCCACGAAGTCCAACCTCCGCGAGAAGAGCAAGCATGAAATCTCACTCAAACCCCAACGGGCCACGCCGCCGTCTGCGGTCGGCAGCCGCGTTCGCGGCCGCTGCCGGCGTCGCCGCCACGGTGCTCATGGCATCCCCGGCAGCGCAGGCGAACTTGCCTGCTGACAAGCCGGCCACCACGATGCCGGCTCCCACGCCGGGATTCCCACTGCCAAGCGTCCACACCCAGGATGCATTTGATCCTGCGTCAAACTTCACGTCCAAGTGGACGCGAGCGGATGCCAAACAGATCATGGCCCAGAGCAACCCCAACGTGACCCCCGGCCAGAACTCCATGAGCCCCAACGTCACCATGCCGGAAATCCCGAAGGACTTCCCGGCAATGAACGACGACGTCTGGGTCTGGGACACGTGGTCCCTGACCGACGAAAACGCCAACCAGATCAGCTACAAGGGCTGGGACGTCATCTTCTCCCTCGTAGCTGACCGCCACGCGGGCTACGGCTTCGACCAGCGCCACTGGAACGCCCGAATCGGCTACTTCTTCCGCAAGACCAACGCAGACCCTGCGAAGGACAAGTGGAACTACGGCGGACACCTGTTCCTGGACAACACCTCCATCGGCAACACCGAATGGTCCGGCTCCACGCGCCTCATGCAGGGCGACCACGTCAACGTGTTCTACACGGCCACCACGTTCTACGACCGTGCCGAGCGCAACGCGGGCGGCGGCGGTATCGCTCCCGATGCAGTCATCGCCAAGGCCCTGGGCAACATCCACGCGAACAAGGACGGTGTCACGTTCGACGGTTTCCAGCACACCAAGCTGCTTGAGCCGGATGGAAAGCTTTACCAGAACAAGGCCCAGAACGCCGGTTTCGCCTTCCGCGACCCTTACACCTTCGAGGATCCGGCCCACCCGGGCCAGACCTTCATGGTTTTCGAAGGCAACACCGCCGGAAAGCGCGGCGACTACAAGTGCACGGATGCTGATCTTGGCTACCGCCCGGGCGATCCCCACGCCGAAAACACCAACACGGTGAACTCAACCACCGGTTCCTGGTACCAGACCGCGAGCGTCGGACTGGCCGTCGCAGACAACAAGGACCTGACCCAGTGGCACTTCCTGCCGCCGATCCTGTCCGCCAACTGCGTCAACGACCAGACTGAGCGCCCGCAGATCTTCATCCAGAACGAAAACGGCAAGAGCAAGTACTACCTGTTCACCATCAGCCACCAGTTCACCTATGCCGACGGCATGCGTGGTCCTGACGGCGTCTATGGCTTCGTGGGCAACGGTGTCCGCTCGGACTTCCAGCCGGTCAACAACAGCGGCCTTGCCCTTGGCTCGCCGACGGACCTGAACCTGCCGGCAAACAACCCGAGCGGCAACCAGTCGGCACAGCAGAACGGCCGGCAATTCCAGGCCTACTCGCACTACGTCCAGCCTGGCGGCCTGGTGCAGTCCTTCATCGACAACGTTGACGGAGTCCGCGGAGGGTCGCTCTCCCCCACGGTAAAGATCAACTTCGCCGGTGGCGTCACCCAGGTTGACCACAACTTCGGCAAGAACGGCCTCGGTCCGTTCGGTTACCTCCCCACCAACGTCCGCGTCGGCGGGGAAGGCCTCTACAAGTAGGCCACGTCAAAACCCGCTGGGCAGGCAAAGCATGCCGCCTGTCCAGCAAACGCGGGGCGACCGGTTCCACCCGGGCGCCCCGCTCCCCAACCCAGGAAGTACCATGCTCTACTCCCCCCACCGCCCGTTCCACCCGGCTCGCAAAGCGCTACTCGCCGTCGTCGCCGTCGTCCTGACAGTGTTCACGAGTTCCTGCACCCCGACGCCGGATGCCTCGCCGTCCGCGGGGAACTCGCCGTCCGCCGTCGGCACCGCCGTCGGAATATCCGCCCCGGCGGCGTCCGAATCGGACCCATGGCGGCCCGCCGCGCATCTGACTGCGTCGCAAAACTGGATCAACGACCCCAACGGGTTGGTTTACGAAAACGGGACCTATCACGCGTTTTACCAACACAATCCGCACGGCAACTTCTGGGGCGACATGTCCTGGGGCCACTCCACCAGCACCGACCTGGTGCACTGGACCCAGCAGCCGGTGGCCATGGAGGGCTCCGCGAGCGAGGAAATCTTTTCCGGCGCCATCGTTCCGGATACGAGGAACGCCTCGGGACTGGGCACCGCAGAAAACCCGCCGCTAGTGGCGCTCTACACCAGCTCATACGGCGACGGCGGGGCGTTGCCAAAGGGCAGCCAGGCCCAGTCCGTGGCCTACAGCCTGGACCACGGGACGTCTTGGACCAAGTACAAGGGCAACCCGGTGCTGAGCCTGCAGCCGGCGTCGAACAACTTCCGCGACCCCAAGGTCACCTGGTACGAACCCGGCAAATACTGGGTCATGACCACAGTGGTAGCCGACGCGCAGGTGGTGAAACTCTTCAAGTCCACGGACCTGCTGCACTGGAACTTCCTCAGCGATTTCACGGGAGTGGGCGCCCAGGGCGGACTCTGGGAAGTTCCGGAGCTGCTCCAGATGGACGTCGACGGCGGCAGCGGCCTGAAGAAGTGGGTCATGATCCTGAGCATCAACCCAGGAGGCATTGCGGGAGGCTCCGGGATGCAGTACTTCGTGGGCGAGTTCGACGGCACACGGTTCATGGCAGAGCATGCGGCAAAACCGGGTGACCCACTGACGGACTCGCAATGGCTGGACCACGGAGCCGACTTCTACGCCGCCAACACCATCACTTCTGCCCCTGGCGGAAAGCCGGAACTGCTCGGCTGGATGGGGAATTGGGACTATGCGCAGTCCTTACCCAGCACCCCGTGGCGCGGATCCATGGCAATCCCGCGCCAACTCAGCCTCGTAGCCACAGGCAACCGCTTCGAGCTCCATTCGACCATCGCGCCCGCTGCGGCGGATGCGCTCACGGACGCCAAGACCAGTGAAGTACATGGCACAAACTTCACCGTCACCGATTCCACGGACTCCCTTGGCGGCGACTTTGGTTCACGAACCGAGCTGATCGACGCCGAAATGGATGTTGCGGGCTCGGCTGAGGCCGGCATAGTGCTGCGAGCTTCCGCGGGTGGGAAGGCAGGCCTCCGGATCTCGTACAACCGCGCAACCCAGACTCTCAAAGTGGATCGCTCGGCCGCCGGCACTTCCAACTTCTCGCCGAAATTCAGCCCCTTCAATCAAGCCTCCGTGCCCATGAAGAACGGCAAGGTCCGCCTCCGCATCCTCTTGGATTCCTCGTCCGTAGAGGTGTTTACGCAAGACGGCTCGGTAGTCATCTCGGATATTTTCTTCCCGCAATGGGGCAACACGGGTGCGGCCGCCTTCAGCTCGGGAGGCACCGCGGGCTTCGTGCTGACCAGCACGCGGATACAACCCTGACGCCGGGGAGCCCAACTAACTCGCATTAGTTGTCGTTTACCCGCGGCAAAGTCAACTGGTCAGAGCAACGCTCGGGTTTAGGCTGCCTGCAGCAGCTGGTTGAGCCGGTTGGCTGGGGTT
>NZ_JAPFFT010000028.1 GCF_026241105.1 Arthrobacter rhizophilus
CATGCTCAGGAAAGCCCCGGCGCGGAATGACCACAGCAGCCCGAACTCCTACACCACCTCCGAGTGGACATGCCCCCTCCTCGTTTGAACCATTGGACATAGCAGCACTATGTCCACTCCTGGCACCAAGGAGAGCGCATGCTCAGGGGAACCGGAGCACTATGTCCACTCCTGGCACCAAGGAGAGCGCATGCTCACGTGAATTGCGGCACCGAGGTGAGCGCGGCGCGCAACTCGCGGACCGCCGTCGGGCCTCCCGCAATGAACCAATCGAGGCCATTGACTCGCACGACGTCGGTGTCCCCGCCTGCCGCACGAACGATCGCCTTGCCGGGGAGCCAGTCCCACTCGGGGCAGCTGTGTTGGAACCAGCAGCCCAGTTCGCCGTCGGCCACCCTGCCGAGATCGCAGGAGCCGGATCCGAACATGCGGAGCGAGGCAGTGGACACCGCTGCGGCGTGCCACGGCATGGCGGCGCGAGGATCGGCAAGCCACTTGGGGTGAATGTAGGTGGCGGCGCCGAGTTCGCTGAGGGCCGCCCCCGATGGTCCGGAAATCCGTTCATCGTTGAGCGTCGCGGGGTGGCCTTCCCCGCCAATCCAGAGCTTGTCCAACTCGGGCTGGTAGATTGCTCCGAGGATGACGTCGGGATCCGACGCGACGCCGTGCGATGCCGGCCGCTCGTGCTTCAAGGCGATCGCGGAGCACCAGTACGTGGAGCCGTGCAGGAAATTGTAGGTACCGTCCACGGGGTCGATCACCCACATGCGGCCGCTGGTTCCTGCCACCGAGCTTCCCTCTTCGCCAAGGATGCCGTCGTCGGGACGGCAGCGGCGCAGCTGCTCAAGGACATAGGCCTCAGCCGCATGGTCTGCGGCGGTCACCACGTCCGAAACCGAGGTCTTGCGTTCTCCCTGCAACCCGCCCATCCGCATCAGCAGGGCAAGTTGCCCGGCTTCCCGGACCAGGGCAGCAGCCAGTTCGTAGTCGTCCAGCGATGGGTCAAGTTCTGTGGCGGAGTGCCTGCCAGTGGTCATGAGTCCAGCTTATGTGGCGGGATAATGATTCATATGGCCAAGACCCCTGCCCAACGCATCAAGAAGCACGGCGCCAACGCTGCCGTCCCGCAGCACCATTTGCCGTCCGTGGTCAATCCCACCACGCAGCGATCTCCCGAGAAGGCGCAAAGCAACGCAAAGCTCGTGGTGATCGCCGGGGTTGTGGCCAGCCTTTTCCTATTCTGGTACGTGCATCTCCTGACCCTGAACCAGATGACCCAGTTGTCGGGCGGCATGGCCATGCCTGATTCCCTCATTGGCGGATTCTCCACGGATTACGTCCAGCAGTTGCACTCCGCGATGAACGATGACGCCCGTGGCCAGCTCAGCTACATCCACAAAACCGCCGGAACCCTTTTTCCGCTGATCTTCGGCTTCACCTGGCTTCTGCTCATCGGCACCAACGTTGCCGGCAAGTCACTGCGTTGGATTCTGTGGGCTGCTCCCCTGCTGTTCGCGGTGGTCCGTTTGTGGAGCAACGTGGCGGTTGACGCCGCGCTGGGATCTGCCGTGCCCGACGCCGGACAGGTGGCTTTGGCGTCCACGCTCACCGTCTTGGGCTGGGTGCTTTTCCTGCTGAGCCTTTTGGCTGGCGGCGCGGCTGTGTTTATGGGGCGTCGGCGTTCAAAGAGCGCCTGACGATCCTGCGTTCCCGGTGCACTCGCCGCGCCACCACCAGGCCAACGAGCGAGAGCCCGAGGATGATCGGGTAGGCCATGGTCCGTTCGATGGCGCCGGGCTCGTCCACGCGCAGCGCCGAAGCAAGGACGAAAATCGTTGCGCCCAAGGACACCACACCGAAGAGCAGCACCATCCAGGACATCGTGGTGCGTCGCAGCCATACCAGGCCCAGCAATGCCAGTGCCAGCGGTCCCGCAATGAAATACAGCCCCGCTCCCGTCAAGTGCCAGGCCAGAGCCGTGTCCTCCGGAACCAGTCCCACGATGGTTTGGCCGATGCCGGCCACCAGCACCAGCACGCGCACCGCACCGGCAGCAAGCCACGGTACCTTTCCAGGGCCGGAACGGATGTAGCGCTGCCTTGGTTGCGCAGCCACGGACAACACCGCCGAGCTCAGCAGCACGGCACCTAGCACCATAGCAAGGCCTTGCAGGACGAAGGAGGCGTTCATGAGCCAGTTCAGTGGCGAACAGACCTCATAGCCGTTGAACTGCCCGCACTTGGCTGCGCCGAGGTCGCTGATGACATGGGCGCGGCGATCATAGCCAGGAGTGCCTTGCCAAGCGGCCATGGCGGCGGCTTCAACGATGAAGTAGTGGACGAGGCTGAGGGAGGCCCATGCCCCCACCAACTCGCGTCTTCCGGCGAGGTCCGGCAGCAATCCACGTTCTTCGGACAAAGGATCCCCGGCCCGCAGGGGGCCCGCCGTCGTCATAGCGCCAGAATAGCCGCCCGCGGAGCGGGAACGAAGACCCGGGGAGGAAGACGCTCCGAAACGAAGGAGCCCGCGGTCCGCGGGTGTTACTCGTGTTCCGGACCGGTTCCCGGGGCGAGCATCTCCCGGGCTTGGAGCGCACGCTGGTGGGCGCCGGCTTTGTCGAAGCGGTCAGCCGCTTCGAGCAGGCTTTGCCTTGCTGACTGCTTGCTCCCGGTATCGGCTTGGGCACGGGCCATCAGGAGGAATATTTCGCCTGCCATCTGCGGGGGCAGTTGGTCAGCACGGCCCCTGAGCTCGTCCAGCAACTTTATTGCTGCGCCAGCGTCGCCCGCGAGGTAGGTCCAATGCGCTCGGTTGAGTCGAAGCAGGAGAATTTCCTCTTCGTTGCCGCCCACCACATCCGTGGCAAGCTCCGCCCGTTCAATGCACCGCAGGGTGGCGGCATCTGCCACTTCGGCGGCCAGCCTCATCGCTGCCGATGCCTTGTTGAATTTGGCCCAGACATCAAGGTTCCGGGAAGGGGAAAAGGTTTCCGCTGCAAGCTCATGGTAGTGGAGCCCTTCATCGACCTTGTCGCAAAGGAAGGCCACATTGCCGATCACCCAGTACGCTTTCCCGGCTAGCTGGTCATCCATTTCATCCGAGATTCTTGCCGAGAGGGACAAGCACTCCTCCCAGGCCTCCTCCAGCTTGCCGGACTCGCCAAACGCGGCAATCAGTGCCTGCCTGGCATGGACGTCGATTTCCATGTCGGCGTCATCATCGACCAATCCAACTGCCGATGCCGCAGCCGAGGTGGCCAGCTCAAGGAGTCCTTCACCCCGCAGGGAATTCGCCATCAAGATGAGTGCCCGGGCCCGGTGTTGGGGTGAAGCCGCAGCCAACGATGCCTCGGAAAGGGACCTCGCCAGCGCAGTGCTGGCAGCGAAGTCACCTGCGTCAAGAAGATTCTCTGCTTGAAGGAAAGTCATGTTCCACCATCCGGTGGAATCGCCCTCGTCAAGAGCAATATCAGCAGCCGAGCGCGCACCATCGGCGGCCTTGGCGAAGTCGTGGCTGGCCCGGTGCCCCCTCGACTGCAGTTCCGCGGCGGCGTACGACGGCGCAACCTTCTTTTCTCCCATGGGTCCATTATGTCTCTGAGACCCTCCACCGATGATTCCGGTGAGCGTTTAGCATGTTTCTGCACCGTGCGGACGAACATTGATGACACGGCGTGTCGCTGCTCTTATAATGAGCATGCTTCACTTCGTTCACTCCAGTCGCATCAGTCACTCATATCAGGAGCTTCCGCATGAAAAGAACTATCGCCGCTCTCCTTGCTGCCGCAGCAATCTTGCTTGCCGGAATTTCCGGCTCGGCAGCCGTTTCCGCCAGCAGCGAGAGTCCCTCACACGACTCGTCCATCGCCACTGGCTGGTGGCCGAACTTCGCCCAGAACTCGGCAGAAGCCACTGGCTGGTGGCCGAACTTCGCCCAGAACTCGGCAGAAGCCACTGGCTGGTGGCCGAACTCCACCACTCAGGGTTCGCCTCAGGCCACTGGCTGGTGGCCGAACTCCACCACTCAGGGTTCGCCTCAGGCCACTGGCTGGTGGCCCAACTCCACCCCGTCCAACTAGCAATACCTGAAAGGCACCGGACCAAGGTCCGGTGCCTTTCTGTTGGCGCTCTGTTGCCGCCGCAAATCCGTTCAGGCGCCGCGCAGCAGCTCCGCGAATTTCTCGGGTGGCATGGGCCGTCCGAAGTAGTACCCCTGGCCGCTGGCACAACCGAGGCGGGAAAGCTCAGCCGCTTGGTCAGCCGTTTCGATGCCCTCAGCAACTGCCTGCATTCCGCAGGCATGGATGAGCTGAAGAACCGCCGCCACAAAGTCCCGTTCCTTGTCGTCCGTGCCCAGGCCCTGAATCAGGGAACGGTCAATCTTGACCACGTTGACGGGAAGGTTGCGTAGATAACTGATGGACGAATAGCCGGTGCCGAAATCGTCGATCTCCAAGCGGATCCCCAGGCGCCGGAGGCCGGTCAGCGAGTATTTGTCGATGTCGCTGCCGTTCACCGCCATCGACTCCGTGAGTTCGATGACCAGCCTTGCTGCTTCCACTCCGGTTTCGGCGAGCACTTCCCGCACATGCTCGATCAAGTCGAGGCTTTGAAGTTCAGTTGTTGAAATATTGACCCGCATGCTGAAGTCTTCGTCCACCCCCGGGCCGTCCTGCCACTCGCGCAATTGCCGCATTGCTTGGCGAAGGACCCAATAGCCCAGATCGATGATGATGCCGGTTTCCTCGGCCAGCGGAATGAACGCATCCGGCATCAGCAATCCCCTGTCGGGGTGGTTCCACCGCACCAGCGCTTCCGCGCCCTCAATCCGGCCCGTACTCAACTCGACAACAGGCTGGAAATGGAGAATCAACTGATCTGTCCGGATGGCTTCACGCAGCTCCGAGATCATGAGGCCTTGGAGTCGGCGTGCATACAACAAGGCGGGCTCGAAGACCCTCACAGTGCTCCGCTGCTCGGCCTTGGCCGCATACATCGCAGTGTCGGCTTCCATCACGAGGTCGTCCACTGACTGCCCGGGTTCGCCAACCGTGAGCCCGATGCTGGATCCGCAGATGATCCGGACTTCGCCAATCTCGATGCTCTCGCCCACTGCCCGGAGGATCCTTTTGGCAACCCCACGTGCGTGAGCCGCATTGGATTTTGGCAGCATGACGGCAAACTCGTCCCCGCCAAGCCTGGCCACCGTGTCTCCGTCGCGGACCGCCGCGAGCAAGCGCTTGGCAGTGACCTGCAGGACAGTATCACCGGCGCCGTGCCCCAGGGTGTCGTTGATGCCCTTGAACGAGTTCAGGTCCAAGACGAGCAATGCGGGTGGAAGTTCTCCCCGTTCGGACTCCGCCAGCTCGTGGCTCAGTGCCCTGTTGAGGGCAGTGCGGTTGGCCAGCTGGGTCAGCGGATCCGTGAGGGCCATCCTCTCAAGTTCGATTTGGGCCTCGCGCAGCATTGCCGTGCGGTTTTCGACCCGTTCCTCGAGTTCCTGGTAGATGGCTTGAAGATCGTCCGCCATGAGATTAATCCCGGTGATGACGGCAGCTACCTCGTCTCGCGGGCCAGAGACGGGGATCCGGGTGCTGAGGTCGCCGTCCGCAATCCGGACTACCCCTTCAACCAGGGCAAGGAGTCGAGGATCCTGGGACTCATGATTCACGGTGGTGCTCTATCAACCAGTCGCGGGCTTCCGCCTCGGAGGTGAAGAACCTCGCCGGAACTGAGTCCGACCTTGCCCGCAGGAGGTAATGCGCGATCACCCGATCCACGGGGCTCTCCCCCAGCAAGGCACAGGCGGATACAACGACGGAATTCGTGTAGCCTAGGCGCGCATCGTTCGTGACTGACAGTACGCCGGTCACTGTCAGCAGGAGCGGCAGCCTCCGTCCATCCGCAACAGCACAGACGGCCGCGGCGGCAGCCCGTGCTTCCGGCGAACGGACCACAGTGTTGGGCGGGAGGGTGACCTCAACGATGCCGTCTTCCGCTAGGTCCACGGTGATCTGGTCCGCAACGCTGGAGACCGCTCCCGAAGAAGCATGAAGCGCACCATCAGGGAGGCGGGATTCCTGGGCAGGCAGTGTCTGGGCGCTCATCGGTGTGTGGCCTCCCGCCGTCGGGCAATCAGCCCGCGAAGGTCCCGAAAGGCACGAACCAGGAGGTAGGATGTTTCCTTTGTGGGGAATATGAAGCCTGCGTGTCCCGTACGACGCAGAACAAGCTGATGAGTCATGGGTCCTATGTTCTGCCGTGTCGATCAATCTAGTCGGCGCCAAGCTGCGTGGAACCCTCAGCCCGGCGCCATTCCGGTGAGTGCACTCATGATAATGCACAGACTGCCCTCCCATTGACATGAGGCTACCCCTGAAAACTCAGCGTCCTGCAAACCGCGCCGTTGTCCGTCGTACTTCCCGGACCCGCTGCGCCACCACGAGCCCCGCAGCGCAAAATCCGACGGTGATCGGATAGGCCATCAGGCGTTCCAAGGTTCCCGGTTCGGGAACGTCCATCCGGGTCACGCCGCCCATCACGAGGGCGCCCAGCGACACCGTTCCAGCCACCAGAATGAACCAACTCATCGGCGTGTGCGGCAGCCAGAGCAGTCCGAGGAGCAACAGGGCGAACGCTCCGCCGATGAAGAACATGAGTGCGCCAACAAGGTGCAAGGGAGACCTAAGGTCTTCGGGCACACATCCGACAACGACGGTTCCCAGCCCGGAGATGCCCGTCAAAACGCGGACCGCGACGGCGGACGTCCACCCTTTGCGATAGGCGGCGCCTTGCTGGATCCGCACACCGGGACGGGCCGCAATACACAGGAGCGCGGAGCTGAGCAGGAGCGCCCCGAACAGCATTCCAAGGCCCTGCACCAGAAAGGACGCATTCATGAGCAGATGGAACGGCGAACAGATGTCACGGTGCTCGTAGATCCCGCAGTTGATGGCGCCAAGGTCGCTGATGAAACCAGTCCGGCGATCGTAGGCCCCGGGCCCGCGCCAGGCTTCGATCACTGCCGATTCGGCCACGAAATACTGCACCACGCTCAACTGCGCCCAGCCGCCAATGATCGATCGGGTCGAGGCCAGGTCCGGCAGGTAGTCGCCGGGGGCGGCCGGCACCGTCATCTGATCTCCCATGCGGGCCAGCCTAGCGGCACATGCGGAGAGGCGACGGCCTGTCGGTGTTCAGAGGCCGCCAGTGTTCAACGGCTACCCCGGCAGCTTGTATGCTTGTATGCGTGCCCGGCCAGCGGCTCCCAGGAGCTTCCGGCACGGGCACAGGCCCTCGTAGCTCAGTGGATAGAGCACGGCTCTCCTAAAGCCGGTGTCGTTGGTTCGATTCCAATCGAGGGCACTTGAAAGACCAGCCGCGCACATCGTCTCCGACGCAAGACCTGCGGGCCTACCTGCTGGGCAGTTGGACCGTGGATCGGTCCCTGTGGGACAGGGCGAGCGGAACCCGCGGTGCGCTCACCGGCGTCGTGCGCTATTCAGAAACGCCCGACGGCGGGCTCCTCCTTCGCGAAGACGGCACCATGACCTGGCCCACACACTCAGGCCCGGCCTTCCGCGAATACCTCCTGCGGCCTTCGGACTCGGCCGCCGCGATGGACGTCTACTTCCCTGATGGCAAGCCCTTCCACCGCATGAGCTTCGGCAGCCATGCCAATGAAGACCGGCACTGGTGCGATCCTGATGACTACAAAGTCAACTACCTCTGGGGCGGACAGGATGCCTTTAGCTACGCCTGGGACGTCCATGGACCAGCCAAGGATCTGTTGCTGGAATCGCAGCTGAGGAGAGAACAATGACCCCTGACGGCCCAGCCAAGGACCTGATCGTAGTCAGCGCGGTCTGCGTCTACGACGACGCCGGGCGGCTGCTGACGGTTCGAAAGCGCGGCACGGAGAAATTCATGCACCCGGGAGGCAAGCCGGAATCCGGCGAAACCGCGGCCCAGGCGGCATCGCGCGAATTGGCCGAGGAAGTCGGAATCGCCATCGACCCCGCAGACCTGGAGCCCTTGGGAAGCTGGCTCGCCGTCGCCGCCAATGAGGCCGCCACGGACATCGAGGCCACCGTCTTTACCGCCCCAGGTACCTGGGAGGCCCATCCCTCGGCCGAAATCGCGGAGATCCGCTGGCTGGACCTCGCTGCCGAACTTCCTGACGATCTGGCCCCGCTCCTGACCGACCATGTCCTGCCGATGCTTGCGAAAAGATGAGGCTTCCCACATGAGGAAAATCGGCACCTAACAGGGCCTGAACTTCTCGGTTCTTCCATGAAAATCGAGCGAGAACTGACTATAGTGGTCGCACAGTTTGTTTTAACTTGATACAGGCTGCATTGTCAGGTCCAGCTGGGGGATCGCATGCAATCTATGGTTCAGCGCCGGCGCGCCGCTGAAGACGGGCGCGCCACTGAAGAAGTCAGTGGAGGCCGGACGCAAGTCCGTGACACTCCACGCGAGGTTAGGGCCTACTCGGCTGCGGGAATCGCCGCTTGGGCGGCGCAACTGGGTTCTCCCGCGCCGGAGGCTCCGCGTTCCCGCAGAATGGCGAGGACTGGCGGGATAGCTTCGATCGCGGCTTTGTTGCTCTACCTGACCTGGCGGATCACGTTCACCATGCCGCTTGGCGGCTGGGACCCTGTCATCGCTTGGACGCTGGTGACGTTTGAGGCCCTCCCCCTCCTGGGGCTCGTCCTGAAGTCCATCACGCTGTGGAACATCGATTGTCATGCCCCGGAGCCGGTAGCCGAACCGCCCAATGGCATGAGGGTCGCCGTGTTGATCCCCACGTACAACGAACCGGTGGAGGTCCTTGCCCCTACCATCGCCGCGGCCTGCGACCTTCAACCGAGCCACGAGACATGGGTATTGGATGACGGATCCCGCCCGTGGGTTGAAGAGATGTGCGCATCCTTCGGCGCGCGCTTTGTAACCCGCGCCGAGCACGATCATGCCAAGGCGGGCAACATGAACCACGCGCTGGATCTGATGGCCGCCGAGGAAGCCGCCGGCAAAGACCCAATCGACATCATCGCCGTGCTGGACTGCGACCACGTACCCCTTCCGACATTCCTGACGGCCACCTTGGGGTGGTTCGCCGACGAGGAAATCGCCCTTGTCCAAGGTCCACAGGCGTTCTATAACTCCGGAGCCTTCGACGACGATGGAATCTCCGGCGAGCAGGGGTTGTTCTTCAACGTCCTGATGCCCTCACGCAACGTTCCCGGCGCGGGGCCTTTCTGGTGCGGGTCAACATCCCTCCTCCGGGTCAAGGCACTTCGTGAGGTAGGTGGTGTAGCCACCGAAACCATCACCGAGGATATGCACACCACCCTCAAGCTCATCCGGATCGGGTGGAAGACCGTGTACCACCACCAAACCCTGGCAGTAGGCCTGGCCCCGGCAACGGCCGATCAGTACCTGCTGCAACGCCGCCGTTGGGGCATGGGCGCGATGCAGATCCTTACTTACGAGCGACTGTGGGCCGCCAAGAGCTGGATGACCTGGCGGAACTTTCATGAATACCTCAACGGAACCTTATGGTGGCTGGAAGGCATTGCCACCCTGATTGCGTTCATTATTCCGATGGCGGTGATGATCTCAGGAGCTCAGACCTCGACCGCCGACCCACTGGAGTTCACGCTCGCCTTTGGAGCCATGTTCTGGGTCCGTTTGTGGGGCGCCAAAAGACTCATGCGCCACCAGATCCATTGGCCGACGGCGTTCGCCCTGCGGATCTTCCGGGTTCCGGTTGGCATGGCCTGCCTCTGGTGGCTCGTCTCGCGCAAGACCCTTGAGTTTCAAGTCACTCCCAAAGGCGCTGCAGAACTTCGACTCCGCGGGCGTGCCCCGCGGGTCCTCCTTGTGCTGATCTTCATCGTGGCCGGGATCATTCTCTACGCGGCCGCGGGTGTCCTGGGATGGGTGCCCTGGCGGACAAGTCCGGGCTCCACTATTGCCGCCGGCGTGTGGCTGGTGTTGGCCGGAGTTGTCCTCGTTCTGGGAACGCTCCGGATCCGAGCCGCCGAATTCGCCACGTCACGACGGAACGCCCACCGGGCCACCATCAACGTGCCCATCGTGGTTGAGGGTGTCCCCGGCGAATTGCTTGATATCTCCATGGGCGGCGCCGCAGTTCGAGTGGAGGCCGACGCGCTGCCGGACGCTGGCCGCGTTCACCTGGTCCTGCCTGGGGCCAAACCGATTGCCTTGGACATCGTGCGGGTCTGGTCCACGGCAAGGCAAGGCCGCACGGCATCACTGCAGGTTCGCGAGGGTGACTGGAACGCCTATCGAAGCCTGGCACTCTGGCTTTTCCACACTCCCGATAATGCACTGCCCGGTTTTCCCGCTGGTGTTCCTGCCATTGCAGCACGCGAGTCGGCATGAGCGGGTACAGCTTGCGAAAGCCAGCACTGGTCTGGAAAGTGCTTGCCGTCGGGGCGGCGGTGGTCACCCTGGCTGTGGTCCTCGGAGCAAATCAAGGGACGTCGACGGCGCAGTCCGCCGGGGATCTCGCCATCCTGGCGGCCGCGCTACTCGCTACAGTCAGTTGTGCCTGGGCAGCACGGCGTAAAGACGAAAGCTCGCGCGCGTGGCGGGTCATGGCCATTGCCACATTGGTCTGGACAATCGGACAAGCAATCTGGACTTTCTATGGGTTGGCTCTCGACCATGACTATCCCTACCCCTCCATAGCCGACGCCGCTTTCGTCGGCTATTCGATTCCGGCCGCGATCGCCCTCTACCTGTTCCCGCGTCCCCGGGTTTCCCGGGTTGCCTTCCTGCGCGGGCTCCTGGATGCCGCTGTGATTGCCTCCGCAGTGCTGTTCATGAGCTGGGCTACCGTTCTCGGTTCCATGTACAAGACAGAAGGGCAGGAAACCCTCGCCCATCTCACCGGCCTTGCCTATCCCGTTGCCGATATCGTGATGGTCTCCATAGTCCTCATGCTCACCATGCGGAGGGCACCAGGGGAGCGCCTCAGGTGGGTCTGCCTGGGTGGCGGGCTGCTGGTCCTTGCGATCACTGACAGTACCTACGTGGACCTGACCTCAGACGGCGTCACAGGGCTCACCGGAACACCCCTGGCGGCAGGCTGGATCGGGGCGTTCCTGCTGATCGCCCTCGCCCCGCTGGTCCCCTACGCTCCGCGTCCCCGGACTGATTGGCGCCTCTACACCCTGGCCCTAGAACTCCTCCCCTATGGCCCCGTCTTCGGTGCCATCATGGTGGCACCAATACGCGTCGGGCGTCCCAGCGACCCCTTCCTCCAGACCGTGGGACTTACCGTGTTGGCGCTGGCGGTCACACGCCAAATCCTCATGATCTTGGAGAACATCAACCTGACACGGGATCTCGAGTCCAAGGTTGCCCAGCGCACGGCCGAACTCGAAGGCCTGGGCGCGATCGTCAACTCATCGGCGGATGCCATCGTGGGCAAGACCCTGGGCGGCGTCATCACCAGTTGGAACCCGGGGGCCGAACGGATCTACGGGTACAGCGCCGCTGAGGCCATCGGGCGGCATGTCTCCTTCCTCGTCCCGGAGCACCTCCGGGACGAGGAAGAAGGCCTCCTCGCGGCGATCGCGGCCGGTGGGGAAACGCACAGCTTCGAGACAGAACGGGTCCGCGGGGACGGTTCCATCGTTCCTGTGTCCCTGACGTTATCCCCGATCCGGGGTACCGGCGGCATCCGCGGAGTCGCCGCGATAGCCCAGGACATCAGTGAACGCAGGATCGCGCAGGCAGAATTGGAAACCGCCCGGGAAGCCGCAGAGGAGGCCAGCCGCCTGAAGTCGGAGTTCCTGGCGACAATGAGCCATGAGATCCGCACACCGATGAACGGCGTGATCGGATTGACCGGTTTGCTGCTGGACACCCCCTTGGAAGAAACCCAGCGGCAATATGCCGAGGGCGTCAAAGGGGCGGGCGAAGCCCTGCTGACCCTGATCAACGACATTCTGGACTTCTCGAAACTCGAAGCGGGCAAGGTCGACCTGGACCCCGCACCCTTCAATCCGCGCACCCTGGTGGATGAGCTCGCAGCCCTCTTGGCGGAAGCCGCCCAAGCCAAGGGCCTGGAACTCATCGCGTACTGCCGCCCAGAGGTTCCGGCGACGCTGGTCGGCGACGCCGGCCGCATCAGGCAGATTCTCCTCAACCTGGCCTCAAATGCCGTGAAGTTCACCCCCTCCGGGGAAGTCGTGATCAGTGTGAAGGTCGTGGAGAAGGACCCCGCAAACGTCTGGGTGCGCTTCGAAGTCCGTGACACCGGGATCGGGATCGAGGCAGCAGATCATCTCAGGCTCTTCGAGTCCTTCTCACAGGCCGATGCCTCCACCACCCGGCGGTATGGCGGAACCGGCTTGGGACTAGCGATCTCGCGGCGGCTCACAGAGGTGATGGGCGGCGAGATCGGGGTGGACAGCTCCCTGGGAAATGGCAGCACTTTCTGGGCCACCCTTCCATTGGGAGTGACAGGTCCTTCCGCCGCCCCGCCGTCGATCTCTCCCGATCAACTGACGGGACTCCGGGTCCTGGTGGTGGATGACAACGCGACCAACCGTTTGGTGCTCGAAGGGCAACTGGCGGGCTGGCGGATGAAACCGGAGGCTGTAAGCGATGCCCAACAGGGCTTGGACCGTTGCCGCGAGGAAGCCGCCGCCGGACTTCCCTTCGACATCGCGGTGCTCGATATGTGCATGCCCCACATGAACGGGCTGGAGCTGGCGCGCAAACTGAGTACCGACGTCGCGTTGGAATCCATCCGGATCATTATGCTGACGTCCACCATGAACGTGGACAAAGCCGAACTCGTGGCGGCCGGGGTTCAGGAATGGCTCACGAAGCCCGTGCGCAGCTCCGAATTCTACGATCGGCTCATGCGCCTTGTCGCGACCCATCCAGTCAGCGCTCCCAGCGTTTCTCCCGCTGTTCCCGTCACCATCAGCCAGCCTTCGCGCGGCCTGATTTTGATCGTGGAGGACAACGAGGTCAATCAGCTCGTGGCCCGGAGCATGGTTGCGAAGTTGGGGTACGAGGCCGACGTCGTCGCTGACGGAAGTGCGGCAGTCGCCGCCACTGGGGCGACCAAGTACGCGGCGGTCCTGATGGACTGCCACATGCCCGTCATGGACGGATTCGAGGCCACCAAAGCCATTCGGGAACGGCAAAATGACCACCGCAGGCTCCCCGTCATTGCCATGACCGCCGGGGCCCTGGATGAGGACCGCGACCGCTGCCTTGCCGCCGGCATGGACGACTATCTCACCAAACCGGTGGACATGGACAAATTGAACCAAGTTCTCGCCCGGTGGATACCCAGACCAGCGAAGGAAAGCACCGAACCTGCCCTCGACCCCGCGAGGCTGGAAACATTGCGAGCCCTCGGCTCGGCGGACGGGCTGGGGTTGCTGCACGCCGCAGCACAGGCCTTCCGGCAAGACATTCAACCAAGCCTGGAAGCACTCCGCCAGGCTCTGGACAGCGGAGGCGGAGATGCTTTCAGACAGGTGGCGCATAAATTGAAAGGCTCGGCAGCCAACATTGGAGCCGCCCGCGCGGCCCGGATGTGCGAGGAGATGGAACACGGTTCTTCAGACGGAGCGCCTGGTGATCGCGTCCTCCTCGCCGATCTTGAAGCCGAACTGGCCCTTGTTGACAAAGCACTGAACGACGCCTTGGCGGTGGCCCCATGAAAGTGCTGGTGGCGGATGACGACTTCGGTTCCCGCCTGGTGGCGAAAGCAGCAGTGGAGCAGTCCGGCCACGAGTGCATCGTGGCCGCGGACGGCAGCTCTGCCTGGGAGCTGTACAGGCAACACCGCCCGCAGGTGGTCGTGACTGACCTGATGATGCCGGGGCTCAACGGGCTGGAGCTCTGCCGCTCCATCCGCAGCGCGGAAGAGGACTCCTACACGTATCTTGTCCTTGTCACCTCGAAGGATTCACGTGAGGACGTCGTCGCGGGGATGCAGGCCGGTGCTGATGACTACGTGGCCAAGCCGCTTGACCCGTTCGCCTTGCATACCCGCCTTCTGGTGGCGCAAAGGGTTACTTCGCTACACACGGACCTTGCGCGCTACCGCGCTGCGCTTGCTGAGCAAGCCCGGACCGATCCTTTGACGAAGCTCCATAACCGGCTGAAGCTCTCGGAGGATCTGGAGCAGCTGCACCACAAATGCGCTCGTTACGGGACGGACTACAGCCTGGCCATCTGCGACGTCGACAATTTCAAGAGTTACAACGACATCTACGGCCACCAAGCCGGTGACCTGGCGCTGCAGGCCGTCGCGGCTTCCCTCGCCGGCCAAGGGCGCCAAAGCGATGGAATCTACCGGTTCGGCGGAGAGGAATTCCTTTTCCTGCTTCCGAGTCAGACGGTGTCCGGAGCAGAAACGAGGCTGGAGCGTGCCCTCGCGGCAGTGCACGGCCTGGGCATTGCGCATTCCGGGAATCCCACGGGGACCCTCACGTTGAGCGCTGGAGTCTCGGCCTACGTTCCCGACCATCGGGTCAGCAGCGAACGGCTCCTCAAGGAGGCCGACATGGCCCTGTACGCAGCTAAGTCTGCCGGCAGAAACCGCGTGGAAGTTGCGCCGGAAGTCCGGCAACACACCCAAAGCTGAAGCGGCGACGACGCCATCAGCGTCACATAGTGAAAAACTCGACGTCACGCCTGACACTTTTTTGGCGGTCCTCCGTCCTCCGAACCCCGGATCTTCGGGGTCGACGCCGGACTGAAGAGTCAAAAAGATCCCCCACGTGACGCAGCCCGGCGAACCAGCCAGCCCCGGTCAAGCGGAGCCTGAAACCCGGGTCACGAGGCCTTACAGCTTCGGAACAGCTTCCTGCGCCACAGCCGTGGCCTCGGCGAACTGGGTGTTGTACAGCTCGGCGTAGCGTCCATCCGCCGCGAGAAGCTCTGCGTGCGTGCCGCGCTCAACGATGGATCCGTCCTCCACCACCAGAATGACATCGGCGGCCCGGATGGTGGAGAGCCTGTGAGCGATCACGACGGCGGTGCGTCCCGCGAGTGCCTCACCCAAGGCCGCCTGGACAGCGGCTTCACTTGTGGAGTCCAAGGCGGCCGTGGCCTCGTCCAGGATGACAACCCTCGGTTGCGCGATAAGCAGGCGCGCGATGGTGAGCCGCTGGCGTTCCCCGCCCGAGAGGCGGTAGCCGCGCTCCCCCACCACCGTTTCCAATCCGTCCGGCAACGAACGGACCATGGATTCGAGCCGGGCCCGCCGGAGCACGTCCCACATTTCCTCGTCCGTCGCGCCCGGCCTGGCAAGCCGCAAGTTGGAGGCGATGCTCTCGTGGAACAGGTGGCCGTCCTGCGTGACCATGCCAAGCGTCGCACGGAGGGAGTCAAACGTGGCGTCACGGATGTCCATGCCGGTGCCCTGCCCGCGCCCGCCCAAGCGCACGGTGCCGGAGTCGACGTCGTACAGGCGGGACAGAAGCTGGGCCACAGTGGACTTACCCGCGCCGGAGGACCCCACGAGCGCCACAGTCTGCCCGGGCTCCACGCGGAAGCTGATTCCGTGAAGGACCTCCTCGCCGCCGCGGGTATCCAGGGTGGCCACTTCCTCCAGCGACGCAAGCGACACCTTGTCCGCGGACGGATAGGCGAAGCGGACGTCGTCGAACTCCACTGCAACGGGTCCTGGGGGCACCGCGACTGCGTCCGGCTTCTCCTGGATGAGCGGCTTGAGGTCGAGGATCTCGAAGACCCGCTCGAAGCTGACCAGCGCGCTCATGACCTCAACGTGGGCACTCGACAGCGCGGTGAGCGGTGCATAGAGGCGGGTGAGCAGCAGGGCCAGCACGACGACGTCGCCCGCCGCCAGCTGTCCGCTCAGCGCAAGCCAACCGCCCAGTCCGTAAACAAGCGCGAGGGCCAGGGCGGAAACGAGGGTCAGCGCAGTGATGAACGTGAACTGCAACATGGCGGTGCGGACACCGATGTCCCGCACACGGCCGGCGCGCAGGGCGAACTCGGCGGATTCCTCGTCCGGGCGGCCGAACAGTTTGACGAGCGTGGCGCCGGGTGCGGAGAAACGCTCAGTCATTTGGGTTCCCATGGCCGCATTGTGGGACGCGGCTTCGCGGCGCAGGTCGGCCAGCTTGGAGCCCATGCGGCGTGCGGGGATGAGGAAGATCGGCAGCAGCACCATCGCCAGGACGGTGACCAGCCAGGAGGTGTTGAGCATGACCACGAGGGTCAGGGCCAAGGAAACGACGTTGCTGACCACTCCGGAGAGGGTGCCCGCGAAAGCCGATTGGGCTCCGATGACGTCGTTATTGAGCCGGCTGACAAGGGCTCCGGTGCGGGTCCGGGTAAAGAAGGCGATGGGCATGCGCTGCACATGGTCGAACACCCGCGTCCGCAGATCAACGATCACGCCTTCGCCGATCACCGAAGACAGCCACCGGGTCAGCAGTCCCACTCCGGCGTCAGCGACGGCCACGCCAGCGATGAGCGCGGCCAGCCCGATCACGACGTCCACGCCTGCATGGGCGATGAGCGCGTTCACCACCTTGCCGGCCAGCACCGGGGTGGCCACGGCAAGGAACGCACCGGCGATGGAGGCCAGTACGAAGGCAATCAGCTTGTTGCGGTGCGGTTTCGCGAAAGCGAGCACGCGCCTGATGGTTTCCCTCGAGAACGGCTGGGAGCCGCTCTTGGCGCGGGTGATGTTGTAGAGCGAGCGCCAGGCGACGCCATCCATGCTCATGGCTTGTGATTCCCCATTCCGGAAGTGTGGTGCAGTTCGGTCACGGTTCCGTTGTCAAGGTGCCAGCGGGAATCGAGCCGGACGTTTTCGAGCAGGCGGCGGTCGTGCGTGACCAGCAGGAGCGCGCCTTCGTAGCCGTCGAGTGCATCCTCAAGCTGCTCGATCGCCGGTAGGTCGAGGTGGTTGGTGGGTTCGTCCAGGACCAGCAGGTTGACGCCGCGGGCCTGCAGCAGCGCGAGCGCCGCGCGAGTGCGTTCGCCCGGGGACAAGGAATCCACGGTCCGGGAGGTGTGGTCCGCCTTGAGGCCGAACTTAGCCAGCAGGGTACGGACGTCCGCCGAGTTCCATTCGATCAGGACGGATTCGACGGCGTCTGCCAGGGTGAGGTGCCCCGCCAGCAGTCCGCGGGCTTGGTCGACCTCGCCGATCGCCACGGATGCACCCATGGAGGCGTCTCCGGCGTCGGGCTGTTGAAGCCCCAACAGCAGCCGGAGGAGGGTGGACTTTCCTGCGCCGTTCGGTCCGGTGATGCCAATGCGTTCGCCGGCGTTGAGCTGGAGATTGACGGGTCCCAGCGTGAAGTCGCCTTGATGTGCCACGACGTCGCGCAGGGTTGCGACGACCGAACTGGAGCGCGGAGCCTGGCCGATGGTGAACTGCAGCTGCCATTCCTTCCGCGGCTCTTCCACCTCGTCAAGCCGGGCGATGCGGGACTCCATCTGCCGGACTTTCTGGGCCTGCTTTTCCGAAGACTCAACGCTGGCCGCCCTGCGGATTTTGTCGTTGTCCGGGCTCTTCTTCATGGCGTTGCGGACGCCTTGCGAGCTCCATTCGCGCTGGGTCCGGGCCCGGGACACAAGATCCGCCTTGGTGTTGGCGAACTCCTCGTACCGTTCCCGGGCGTGCCGCTTCGCTACCGCCCGCTCTTCGAGGAAGGCGTCGTATCCGCCGTCGTAGACCGCCACACTGTTCTGTGCCAGGTCCAATTCCAGGACCCTGGTGACGCACCGGGCCAGGAACTCCCGGTCATGCGAGACCAGCACGGCACCGCCCCGCAGGCCTTGGACGAAGGACTCAAGCCGGGCGAGTCCATCGAGGTCCAGGTCATTGGTGGGTTCGTCGAGGAGCACCACATCGAAGCGGCTCAGCAGGAGCGCGGCCAAGGCGACCCGGGCTGCCTGCCCACCGGACAGGCCCGTCATCAGCGCATCCGGACCTGATTCCAGGCCCAGTTCCGCCAGGACCGCCGGGATTCTGTCCTCAAGGTCTGCCGCTCCCGACGCCATCCAGCGGTCGAAGGCCAGGGAGTAGGTGTCATCGGCTTCCGGAGTCCCGGCGGCGAGACCCTCGGCGCCCGCCTCCATGTCGGCCGTGGCTTGGGAGCAACCCGTGCGGCGGGCAATGTAGGCGGCAACCGTTTCACCGTGAGTGCGATCGTGTTCCTGGGGAAGCCACCCGACAAAGGCGTCGGCGGGAGCGAGGCTGACCGCGCCCTGTTGGGGACGGTCCGCTCCGGCAAGAATACGCAAGAGCGTGGATTTCCCGGCACCGTTGGCGCCGACAACGCCCACGACGTCTCCGGGCGCCACTGTGAGGGAGAGCTTCGAGAACAAGGTGCGGTGACCGTGGCCGCCGGAGAGCTCTTTGGCGACGAGCGTTGCAGTCATTGGTCTATCCTCTCACTGCTCCGCCCCTCAGCGGAAAGGGCGGGGCATGGAAGAACCCGCTGGTCCGTACTTGGGGGGTGTGCGGACCAGCGGGTTCGAGAATCAAGCATAATTCAATGTGCCCGCATCGTAAAATCGACCTCGCTGTCCCGTCAGAAACTGTCTGCCGGAAACCGTCTATCAGAAAGTGGTTCATGTCCCTCCCTTCCAAGGCGTTCCAGCGCTGGCTGCACGGGATCGCCCCGAATACCAGCACGGCCGATGTCTGCCGATTCTCAGGAGTGAAACGCACCACGCTCGCCCAGCAATTGGTCCGAGGCAAGGTGGCGGAGACGTCGCTCGTGAGCATCAGCCGGGCCTTCGACATGAATCCCTTCGATGCGCTGGCACAATTCGAGGCCTACGCAGCGCTTCGCGGGACCCCGGTTCCGCCCACTGACGCGGAACTCGTCAGCCAGGTTTCTACCATGGACCTTTTGCGGGCGGTCGTGCAGCGCTCCGAACCCCGCGACGGCCTCGCGCCCCTGGTCCTGGCAGACACGCCGCACGCGACGTCGGTCAGGAACTGGGTGGACGCGGTCGACGACGGCGAGCTGCGTCACCGGGTCAGCGATGCCACCGGGATCGCGCCACAGAACTTCTCCGCTCACCTGACAGCCAACCGGCTCCCCCCGGAACTGGCGCTGTCCACGTCACGGGCCGCCGGCGTCGGACCCGCCGGAGGCCTCGTCGCCAGCGGCCTCGTCACGGAGGCCGAAGCCGGCTGGCCTCCCGGGGCACGACGGGACGCCCTGGACAGGATGACAGACGGCGAACTAGCTCTGTTGGCCGGAGAGCGGCTGCAGGCCCTTGGCAAGGCCCTGCGCCGCCAAGAGCACGAGCTCGACGACACCAATAGAATCTGGGAGAACCTAGGATGATGGCCGTCCTGCCGTGGGCCACGCTCTTTGTTTGCCTCGCGTTGACGGCCGTCCGAATTCCGAGCGCCATACGGGGCGAGAACCGGATGATGTTGGTCCTGTTCGTGCTGATTTCCCTTGACATCCTCCTCAGCATCGAGGGTCCTTACGTGTTAATCGACGGGTGGCTGGGCGACTTCAATTTGTCCAACCTGCTTCTCCGGTTCCTGCTCTATGGAACGTTCCTGCTCATGGGCATCAAGGTGGCCAGGGCCTTCGCTTCGCCCGGTGGGGAACGCGCCATCAGGGGACCGCTCGGCTTGGCTGTTTTGGGACTCACTGCGGTCCTCACCGCCTTCTTTTTCTTCTCGATGGACACAGGGGGCTCCTCTGTGAGCCTGAGTGCATTCGACCCGGGGCCGGCCCTTGAAATCTACGCGGCCTTGGGCAGGTTCTACCCGGGTTACGTTGCCGCCTGCCTCCTCCCGGGCATATGGCGATCTGTCCGACGCTCCGGCCCCGTTCTGCTCCGGGCTGCGTCGGCCACGCTACTCCTGGGCCTCGGATTGCTCATCGTTTCGCAGGTCTTTCCGCTCATCCCGGCGTCGGTCGGATGGTTGCGGCCGCTCATCAACTACTCGGCTGCATTGGCGAGCACGCTTGGTTTGGGAGGCATCTGGCTATCCAAGGCCATTGCGCACCGCTCCAGCAGCGCGGTAACGTCAACGCAATAGAAAAACATACCGCGTAACCTCTTTCACGAATCCATTACAGCGTGGCATAATCATGAATGTGTGAAGGCGATGCAGCCTGACCTTCGAATCAATGAACGGGTTTCCAAGGTTCGTGGCGCGTGCTGAGCACATTTGGGGGGATGAGTGGTGGCGGGCTGTTGGGGACCGCCCCCACTCAGCCTTTTTAAGCGTCCTTCTGTGTACGCCCCCGGGCAGCTGGAACGGAGCCGTGACTAAGATGGCTTTCATGAAGAGCCTGCCCACTCGCCGCACAGCACTGTCCGCAACCCTTGCCGCCGTCGCGCTGGCGCTGTCCGCTTGCGGCGGCGGATCATCGCCGTCGTCGACATCGGGCGGAGACACCTCGCTGTCCGCCATCAAGTCCAAGGGCGAGATCGTCATTGCCACTGAGGGCACGTACCGGCCCTTCAGCTTCCACGAGAACGGAGCCGGTTCGCTCACGGGCTTCGACGTCGAAATCGCACAGGCCGTGGCCGGCAATCTCGGAGTCAAGGCGACCTTCCAGGAAACCCAGTTCGACGGCATCTTCGCCGGCCTTGATTCCAAGCGTTTCGACACCATTGCGAACCAGATCTCCATCAACCCCGAGCGCACGGCCAAGTACGATTTCTCGGCGCCATACACGGTCTCCAACGGAGTGGTGGTGACCAAGTCGGACAACACGTCCATCAACAGCTTCGCCGACCTCAAAGGCAAAACCACTGCCCAGTCGCTCACCAGCAATTTCTACAAGATGGCAGTTGACGCTGGCGCCAACGTCCAGGCCGTCGAAGGCTGGGCGCAGGCCGCAACCCTGGTCCGCCAGAGCCGCGTCGATGCAACCGTCAACGACAAACTGACCTACCTCGACTACGCCAAGACCACTCCGGACTCCGGCTTGAGGATCGCAGCGGAAACAACGGACAAGACGCAAAGCGCCTTGGTCTTCCGCAAGGGATCCACCGAGCTTAAGGCCGCGGTGGACAAAGCCATGACGGATCTTCAAGCAGACGGCACCTTGGCAAAGATCTCCCAGAAGTACTTCGGCGCAGACGTTACCAAGTAGCCGGCAGCCAAACAGATGACCTTCAACTGGGATCTCGTCTGGAGTTCCTTCGGGCCAATCATCGGCGGTGCCGTCACGGGCACCATCCCCCTGACCTTGGCGTCGTTCGCCCTGGGCCTGGCGCTGGCACTGCTCGTTGCCCTCTTGCGCTTGAGCCCAAACCGGGCGCTCTCCGGCGTCGCACGCTTCTACGTCTCCGTGATCCGCGGAACTCCCCTGCTGGTGCAGCTGTTCGTGATCTTCTATGGCCTCCCCAGCCTCGGCGTGAAGCTGGAGCCGTGGCCCAGCGCCATCATCGCATTTTCCCTCAATGTGGGTGGCTACGCGGCGGAGGTTATCCGCGCCGCAATCCTGTCCGTGCCCAAGGGCCAATGGGAAGCCGGGCACACCATTGGCATGTCCCGGCCTCAAACGCTCGTGCGGATCATCCTCCCGCAAGCGGCCAGGGTTTCAGTGCCCCCACTGTCCAACACGTTCATTTCCCTCGTGAAGGACACCTCGTTGGCTTCCCTCATCCTGGTCACCGAACTCTTCCGCAATGCCCAGCAGATCGCCGCGTTCAGTCAGGAATTCATGATCCTGTATCTTGAATCAGCCTCGGTCTACTGGCTCATTTGCCTTGTCCTCTCCACGGGCCAGTCGGCCCTGGAGCGCAGATTGGACCGCTATGTCGCCCACTGACACCAGCAACACCTCGCAAGCAGGCCCAGGGCTGGTTCTGTCCGCCAGGGACCTCGCCAAAGCCTTCGGCAGCAACGTGGTGCTGCGCGGCATCGACATCGATGTCCTGCGCGGCCAGGTGGTAGCGCTGATCGGGCCTTCCGGTTCGGGCAAGACCACTGTTTTACGTTCGCTCAACGGCCTCGAAGTGCCCGACGCCGGGACTGTCACCTTCGGGGACGCCGACGCCGGGACCGTCCGCGGATCCGGCGCGGGACTGACCCTCGACTTCGCCGGCCCCGTGGGTCAACGCGAAATCGCTGCCCTCCGTGACCGCAGTGCCATGGTGTTCCAGCATTACAACCTGTTCCCGCACATGACGGTGCTCAAGAACATCATCGAGGGACCGGTCCAAGTCCAGAAACGGCCACGGGCGGAAGTGGTGGCCGAGGCCGAGCGCCTCCTGGCCCGGGTAGGGCTCGAGGACAAACGCGACGCCTACCCCTTCGAACTGTCGGGCGGCCAGCAACAGCGGGTGGGAATCGTTCGCGCCCTCGCCCTCAAACCCCAGTTGCTGCTCTTCGACGAGCCTACCTCCGCCCTGGACCCGGAACTGGTGGGTGAGGTGCTCGGTGTCATCAAGGAACTCGCCGACGAAGGGTGGACCATGGTGATCGTGACCCACGAGCTCGCCTTCGCCCGCCAAGTTGCCGACGAAGTCATCTTCATGGACGGCGGCGTCGTAGTGGAGCGTGGGCCGGCCGCGGAGGTCTTGAGGGAGCCGCGGGAGGAACGTACCAAGCAATTCGTCAAGCGCCTGCAACACGACGTCTGAGGCTGGGCGCGCAAAAGCTCAGCGGCTGAAGCGCAAGGTCACCAGCTGGAACGGACGCAGCGTCAGTTCGGCCGCACCGGCTCCGGGCTTCACGCCGGGAGCCTCGACGGGGCGCTCCAGGAGGTCCACGACGCGCACCTCCCTGGAATCGAAGTTGGCCGTGATCATGCCTGTGGAACGTTCTCCCAGCGATTCGTAGAGCCGCACGATCACGTCTCCTGAGCCATCCTCAGCCAGCTTCACGGCCTCGATCACCAGCGCTTGGTTGAACACCGTGAAGAGGGGTTCCACAGGCTTCGCGCCCGCCAGCAGCCTCGGCTTGAGATTGGTCCGGTATCCCTCTTCCACGGCATCACCAATGCCGGCGCCGGGCCGGATGCTCAGCTCCAGGACGTGGACACCGAGATCGGATTGAGGGTCCGGGAACTTGGGTGCCCGCAGCAGGGACAAGCGGACGTTGGTGGTGGTTCCGCCGTCGTCGCGGATGGCCCGGGTGACGTCGTGCCCGTAGCTTGACGAGTTAGTGATGGCCACCCCGTAACCCGGCTCTGCCACGTGGATCCAGCGGTGGGCGCAGAACTCGAACTTGGCCGCTTCCCAGGATGTGTTGGTGTGGGTGGGCCTGAAGACGTGCCCAAACTGGGTCTCCGAGGCCGAGCGGTCCGCACGGACGTCCAACGGGAACCCGATCTTCAGGAGCTTCTCGCGTTCCTGCCAATCCACAGTCGTCGATATTCCGAGGGACTCCGCGCCCGCCTCGAGGGAAATCCGCTGGGTGATGGTGGAGGAGCCCACCGTCCGCTCAACGACGACGACGGCGTCCCAGCCGGCGCGCTCCAGCGTCACCGAACGCGCCTCGCCAATTGAGACGACGTTCCGGCGGTAGAACTCGTCGATATCCCACGCGTCCCACTCGTTGGGCGTATCCCGGTGGAGTTCAAGGTGGTTGCCGAACTGACCGGGGGCAATGGCCTCCCGGCCGCTTGCGTAGTCCGAAAGGGACGTCAGCAATCCGTTGGCGTCCAGCACGGCGCGGATGATGCCATTGTCCAAAACGTAGCCGCCGGCCCGTTCAGTAACGTTGACGGGGCTGTCGGAGTGAACTGCCTCGGCGGCCGCGAGCGGGGGCACGCCGTTGCGCTCATGCGGGGCTGCGTTGAGCAGGAACACAGTGTCCCCCTTACCCAGCAGGGCAACGGCTGCGTTCGCGATAGTGGCTTCCAGTTCCCTTGCGATCGAGGCGTAGTTCCGCTCGGCGTCCTGGTGGACCCACGCGATCGAACTGCCCGGCAGGATGTCATGGAACTGTTGCAAGAGCACAAGCCGCCACAAACGCTTAAGGTCCGCCGCCGGGTAGGTGAACGAACCCGCCGTCCGCACGGCCGCCGTCGAGCACCAAAGCTCGGCCTCGCGCAGGAGGTGCTCCGAACGGCGGTTGCCCTGCTTGGTGTTGGCCTGGCTCGTGTAGGTGCCCCTGTGCAGTTCCAGGTACATCTCCCCCACCCAGACCGGCAGATTCCGGTACTCGGCTTCGGCCTGCGTGAAGAACTCCTTCGCCGATCCCATGCGCACCTTCGGCGAGCCTTCCAGATCTGCCGTGCGGTGGGCTGCGGCGACCATTTCGCGCGTGGGTCCGCCACCGCCGTCGCCATAGCCGAAGGGGACCAGGGAAATGGTGCCCCGGCCATGCTCCCGGTAGTTGCGCTGGGCGTGTGCGAGTTCGCGTCCGTGGAGTTCAGCGTTGTAAGTGTCCACGGGCGGGAAGTGGGTGAATAGCCGCGTGCCGTCGATGCCCTCCCAGTTGAAGGTGTGGTGCGGCATCTTGTTGACCTGGTTCCAGGAGATCTTCTGGGTCAGGAACCAGCGGGAGCCAGCAGACTTGACGATCTGCGGCAGCGCCCCGGAATACCCGAAGGAGTCCGGCAGCCAGGCTTCCTGGCAGTCGATACCGAACTCCTGCAGGAAGAAGCTCTTGCCCTCGACGAATTGGCGGGCCATGGCCTCGCCGCCGGGCATGTTGGTGTCCGATTCCACCCACATGCCGCCAACTGGTATGAATTGCCCTGCCTTCACCTTCTCCCGGATCCGGATGAACAGCTCAGGGTAGAACTCCTTGATCCAGGCCAGTTGCTGCGCCGAGGAGCAGGAAAAGACGAAGTCAGGGTTCTCATCCATGAGGGCGACGACGTTTGAGAAGGTGCGGGCGCACTTGCGGATGGTTTCGCGGACCGGCCAAAGCCAGGCCGAGTCGATGTGGGCGTGGCCCGTGGCCAACAGTTCATGGGCTGAGGCATAGGCAGGCCTGCTCAAGACCTCGGCGAGGGCTTCCCTGCCGGCGGCAGCGGTACCCGCGACATCGTCAGGATCCATGACGTCCAGCATGCGTTCAAAGGCGCGAAGGATTTCATGGCGCCGGGGCAGTTCGAAGGGTAGCTCGTGCATGAGCCCGCTGAGCGTCCAAATATCCTGGTGGAGCTCCCAGACCACCTCGTTGAGTTCGGCTATGGCTATGCGCCCGAGCCGATAGCGGGGCTCGTCTCCGGAGGTGGCTATGTCCCCCAAAGGTGTTGCCGAAAAGCTCCATCCCTGGCTGAGATCAGGATTGGCCGCGGCTTCGACGTAGAAGTCCACCGAGAGCCCGCCACCCAGGAGCTTAAGCGGGACATGCTGGTTGCGGGGAGAAATGGCCTTGATGATGGTGCCGTCCGGGCGCCAGGCAATGCCTTCGCACTGGAATCCGGGGGCGTCAATACTGAATCCGAGATCGACGACGATCTCCACCGTGGTGCCATCGGCGACTCCCCAACCCTCCGGAACCTCACCTTGGAGCCGCAGCCACTTGGTGCTCCAAGCTTTGCCCCACGGAGCACCATGTTCCTGGGGTTCAAAGACTTGATGGAGCGCTTCCGAAGCGGGGACCGGCTCTCCCGGCACATCCCAACTGCTGAGGGTCAGGGGCAGCGCGCGGCCATAGATGGCGGGAGCGATCCGCTCCCGGATAAAACGTTCGAGCCGCTTCTCAGTGATCCGGCGGTCGTCGTGCAATTCAAGTCCCCTTTAGCGCTGGGCTGGGTCGAGAGGCTTCCGTACCGTTACAAGGAACCTAAGCGAGCAAGGTTACAAGCAGGTGGAAACAACGATTCCATTCGATGGATAAAATCTACGTTGTTCCGGAACAATAACCAAGTGATTGACGGCTATCCCTACAAGTCCCTAGAAGTTTGACGGAACGCGCACCCGCCCGCTGCCCGCATAAACGTTCAGGCTGGTCCCCCGGCTGAATCCCACCAGGGTCAGTCCGGTCTCCTGGGCCAGTTCCGCGGCGAGGCTGGAGGGTGCGCTGACGGCAGCCAGAACCGGGATTCCGGCAAGCGCAGCTTTCTGAACCAGCTCGAAGGACGCCCTCCCCGAAACTTGAAGGATAGTGCCGCTCAGGGGCAACAAACCCTCACGCAGTGCCCAGCCCACCACCTTGTCAACAGCGTTATGCCTGCCCACGTCTTCCCGCAGGCACAGTAGCTCAGCCTCGCCGTCGTCGTTGATCCTAAAGAGGCCAGCGGCGTGTACTCCCCCGGTCTTGTCAAAAACCGCTTGCGCTTCGCGGAGACGGTCCGGCAACGCAGCGAGAACCTCCACCGGCACGCTCAGGGAGTCGTCCGCCGGGCTGAAGTGTGAGGATTTGCGCACAGCCTCAATGGAGTCTGTGCCACAAATCCCGCACGAGCTGGACGTGTAGACATTGCGGCCGGTCTCAGGAAGGACGACGTCGGGCCGCAACTGGGCTTCCACCACGTTGAAGGTCTGGACGCCGTTCTCGTCCTCGCCGGCGCAAAAGCGCAGCGAGATGAGCTGAGCAGCGTCCCAGATGATGCCCTCGGAAACCAGGAAACCCGCCACGAGGTCAAAGTCGTCGCCAGGGGTCCTCATGGTCACGGAGAAGGACATATGCCCAAGGCGCACCTCCAGCGGTTCCTCGACGGCCAGGAAGTCCTCGCGGTAACGGACCGGGTGCTCCAACGCCTGGGCTGAGCCATCCAGCACGAACTTGTGCACCTTGCGGCGCTGGGTCACCCGTCCCATCTCAGATACCCGCCGTCCCGGCGGCAGCTTCCCCGTGCTTGGCCGTTTCCCCATGCTTGACGAACCGCACCGTCATGGCCTTATAGCCTGGCGTGTTGGATTCACGCGCCACGAGTTCCCGGTGCACCAAGGCGTTGGCCTCCGGGAAGTACGCGGCCGCGCAACCCTTGGCTGTGGGGTAGGCGACCAGCCGGAACTTGTCCGCCCGGCGTTCCGTTCCACCGAAGATGGAGATGACGTCCACCATGTCCCTGTCTTCGAAGCCGAGTTCGCTGAGGTCTTCCTCGTGGACCAGGATGACCCTGCGGCCCTCGGAAATACCGCGGTAGCGGTCATCGAGCCCGTAGAACGTGGTGTTGTACTGGTCGTGGCTACGGACGGTTTGCAGGATCAGGTGGCCGGCCGGGGCTTCAAGGTACTCCAGCGGGCTTACGGAGAAGCGCGCCTTGCCGATATCCGTGGCGAACGTGCGGGTGTCACGCGGTGGATTGGGAAGCACAAAGCCGTTCTTGGTGCGGACGCGCGCGTTGAAGTCTTCGAAACCGGGGATGACCCTGGAGATGTGATCCCGGATGACGTCGTAGTCCTCGGCCATCTCCCGCCAGTCCACCGCATGATCATCGCCGAGGACTGCTTGCGCCATGCGTGCGACGATGACGGGTTCGCTGAGCAAGTGTTCCGAGACCGGAGCCAAGCGGCCCTGGGTGGAGTGGATGACGGACATGGAGTCTTCCACGGAGAGGATCTGGCGTCCGCCGGGGTGCTTGTCGTCCGTGTCCGTTCGGCCCAGGGTAGGCAGGATCAGGGAGGTCTTACCGTGCACCACGTGGGCACGGTTGGGCTTGGTGGAGATGTGAACCGTCAGCCCGGCCCTCTTGAGCCCTTCCTCCAGCACGACCGTGTCCGAGCCGGCCGCGGCGAAGTTCCCGCCCATGGACACGAACACATCCACGTTGCCCTGCTCCAGGGCGTGTTGGGTCTCCACGGAGTCGTAGCCGTGTGCCCTGGGCATCGTGAATCCGAACTCCTTGTCGAGGGCTGCAAGGAAGCCCTCGGAAGGCTTCTCCCAGATGCCCATGGTGCGGTCGCCCTGCACGTTGGAGTGGCCGCGGACGGGGCAAGCGCCGGCTCCGCGCTTGCCGAAGTTTCCCTGCAGGAGGAGCAGGTTGATGATTTCCCGCAAAGTGTCCACGGAGTGGGGTTGCTGGGTCAGGCCCAGCGCCCAGCAAATGATGGTGCCCTTCGAAGCGGCCAGCATGCCCGCCACTTTGGTGATTTCGATGCGGCTCAGGCCTGTGGCGCGTTCCGTCTCGACCCAATCAAGCGTGGCCCGGGCTTCCGCGTAGGCCTCGAAGCCATCGGTCTGTGCCTCGATGAAGGCACGATCGACCACGGTTCCCGGCTGCCGCTCCTCTTCCTCCAGCAAGAGGTGGCCCAGAGCCTGGAACAAGGCGAGGTCGCCGCCGACCTTGATCTGCAGGAATTCATCGGCGATGTCCGTGCCGCCGCCCACCACGCCGTTGAGCGACTGGGGATCCTTGAAGTTCAGGAGTCCGGCTTCCGGCAAAGGATT
The DNA here is from genome assembly GCF_026241105.1 of Arthrobacter rhizophilus. Classification (GTDB taxonomy): domain Bacteria; phylum Actinomycetota; class Actinomycetes; order Actinomycetales; family Micrococcaceae; genus Arthrobacter. Next base: position 28,279 of record NZ_JAPFFT010000028.1, read on the forward strand.
GACTGCCACGACCTTGCCACCGTTGTTCTTGCAGTCACGCAGGGCGGAGAGCATGCGCGGGTGGTTAGTGCCCGGGTTCTGGCCCACAACCAGTACCAGTTGCGCCTCGTGGATGTCTTCCAGCGAGACGGTTCCCTTGCCGATGCCGATGGTCGGGTTGAGGGCGCTGCCGGAGGACTCGTGGCACATGTTCGAGCAGTCGGGCAGGTTGTTAGTCCCTAGGCTCCGCGCGAAGAGCTGGTACATGAAGGCTGTCTCGTTGGCCGTGCGGCCCGAGGTGTAGAAAACGCAGCGGTCCGGCGTCGTGGCATTGACGTGCTCGCCGATCAGGGCGAAAGCATCTGTCCAACTGATCGGAGAATAGTGTGTTTCGCCGGGGCGGATGACAACTGGCTCGGCGATGCGCCCCTGGCTGCCCAGCCAGTATTCGGTCTTGTCCTCAAGCTCGGCAAGGGAATGCTTGGCCCAGAACGCAGCATCGACCACGCGGGTGGTGCTCTCCTCGGCGATGGCCTTGGCCCCGTTTTCGCAGAACTCGGCGGGGCTGCGTTTTCCGGTAATGGACTCCGGCCAGGCGCACCCGGGACAGTCGAAACCGTCCCGCTGGTTGACGCGGAGCATTGACTTGACGGTCCGGCTCACACCGGCTTGGGCCCAACCTCGTTCCAAAGCCACGGTGACTGCCTTGACACCGGCGGCGGAGCGCTTGGGCGGGTGGATCTGGAGGTCATCTTCATTGATGTCCTGCTCGGGAGCATGCCTGTTCATGTCCCCATCATTGCAAGGCCTGTCCCTCTAATCCACCTGTGTCCATCCGGGACCGGAAGTTCTCAGCCAGTCAGGGCGCTCCAGTCCACCGGCCCTGACGAAACTTTGCGGGCGGGTCTGGCGGGAGGTTTCTTGGTTTTGTCCTGTGAAGGCTTTGGTTGGGGAAGCGGCGGTCCCCAAGGAAGGGGGAAAGCAGGCACAGGTTCCCCGAGTTGGACGCCGTGTGGCGGGACCACCATGACTCCGTCCGCACTGGCGAGGCCGCGCATCATCCCCGGCCCCGCGTGTTGGGCCGGCGAGGCCAATCCGTACACGAACCTGAAGGGAAGCAAGCGGGTGCGCCCGGGGTCGGCGTCGAGCATTGCACCGCAAGGCACTTCCCCCACCTCGGGCAGCTTGCCGTGACCCAGTCCCGCGAGCAGCGGTGCGCCGATCGTGAAAAGAACCATCATGGCCGCGAGCGGGTTGCCGGGCAGCCCCAGGACAAAGCGCCCGTCCGGCAACTCAGCCAGGACGCCAGGGTGTCCCGGCCGCATCGCAATGCCATCAATCAACAAGCGACCGCCGAGTTCCGCAACTGCCCGCCGGAAGTGGTCCGTTCCCGAACGGCCCGTTCCCCCGGTGGTGATAACGACGTCGGCCGGTGGCGTGTCCGGTGACAACTCGCCTTCCTCAAGGCCCGCGAGCCATTCCTCGTAGGAGTCGCCCACTTTGATCTGATCGCCGCGGATGCCGCCGAGGAGTTCGACGACGGCGCCAAGCTGCGGCCCGAAGGTATCCCTCACCCTCCCAGGGGCAGGGACACCAGCGGTCACCACTTCGGAGCCGGTCAGGAGCAGTTTCACATGGGGTTTGCCCAGGACGTCCAGTTCATCCCGGCCGGCAAGCGCGGCCAGGGCGAGGTGGGCGGGGTTCAAGACGACGCCGGACCTGATCAGCAGCTCGCCTGCCCCGGCTTCTTCTCCGGCGTTACGGATATGTTGCCCGTTGCGCGGTTCGCCAGGCTTCGCGTTTCCGCCGAGCGCGAGGACCGGCAGGCCATCTTCGTCGGTAGTCAGGACACCGCTTTCGCTACGGAGCACGGCCTTGGCCCCCGGCGGTACCAGGCCACCCGTGACAATAGGGCTCGCCTGATGCGGGGCCAGCCGATGGCCCGGCTCGGCCAGGATCCATGGACCGCTGCCGTTGACGGCCCAGCCATCCATCGCCGAGGACGCATAGTGCGGCAGGTCCTGCAGGGCGAGGACGTCCGACGCCAACGTCCGGCCGACGGCATCCTTGAGGGCAACGGGTGCGGCGGGAATGGGCGTGGCACAGTCGAAGGCAAGCTGCCGGGCTTCCGCCCACAGGTGGTCGGCGTGCGGGACATGCTCAACGTTCGGTGCCGGTTCGGTCACGGCGGAAGGGTGCTGGTTCTCGGCGCCCAGGTCCTCGGCGCCCTGATTCTCGGCGCCCTGTTCAGGGGCATCTGTCATCCGGCGTCGGTTCCGGGGTTCGTGTAGTCGTTGGCGAGCGTGCGTGCGAGGCCCATAGCGGCGTCCATCGACGCCGTTTCGGTCGCTTGTCCCGAACCCGCTGCAAGTCCGGCCGCGAAGCCGGCAATAAAGGTGGTCAAGGGAGCCGCCGGCCGAACTACGGAATGGGCTGCAACGCCCGCCAAGGACAGGATCTCGTTGATGTCGATCTCGACGCCTTCAATCTCATATGCTTGCAGCAGGCTCTTGCACCATTCCTCGAGCGTTTCTTCTTGGCTCTTCACGATCCGCCTCCAAAGTCCGGTACAGCTTTTGTCACGGCAGGTCGCCGTCCACTCCAAGCGCCGCGGCATCGTCCCAGGTATCCACGTCATCGGTGGAGCCAGCGGGAACAGGTACGGCCAGCAGATCAAGCCTAGCAAGCAGGCGGAACACCGCGGCGTTGGCGAGGCCACCCTGTTCTGCAGCGGCGTGCACTTCCCGTTGCAAAGCGGAGAACCGGTAGATTCCAAGCAATGGCTGTTTCCGGCCATCGGCGGATACGACCATGGCCCCTTCCGCTTCCCCGTGTCCGGCAAGTTCCCGGATGAGAACCGGAACGGCTGCGCCCGCGAGGGGCATATCGCACGCCAAGACGAGCACCCACGGTGCGGATGTTTCCTTTGCGGAAAGACCCTGGCGGGCATGCTTCTCGAGCGCAAGAAGTCCGGCTTCGATCGCCGCTGCCGGTCCAGCGAACGGGGGGTCCTCGCGGGCGGTCATGGTGCCGTCCGGCAACGTCCCGGGATCCGGCCCGACGACGACGACCCGCCCGGCCCCGTACGCGGCCGCGAGGGCGCGCTCGAGGAGCGTGGTGCCGTCGTACGTCAGCTGGGCTTTGGGCACGCCACCGAGGCGGGAGGACTTGCCACCCGCCAAGATCACTGCATCAAAGTCCACCAGCCCAGATTACCGGGGGCGGGCTCAGTCCGGTTAGGCCGCCGATTCGGGCAGGAGGAAGGGATCCCACGCGGGCGCAGGTTTCTCAAGCTCCTTGATCTGCCAGATAGTCCCGGTGGGCGCCGCCGGAGTGAACCTCAGTTTCCAGCCCATTTCGGCAGGTGTGTGGTCACTCTTGGCGTTGTTGCAGCGTAGGCACGCCGCCACCAGGTTTTCCCAGGAATCCGCGCCGCCCCTGGATTTGGGGTGGACGTGGTCAATTGTGTGGGCTGCTTTCCCGCAATAGGCGCAACGGTGACCGTCGCGGCGCAAGACGCCGCGGCGTGTAACCGCCGTGATCGCGTTGTACCTCGGCCGGATGTAGCGATTGAGCAGAATCACGGATGGACGTCCGAGAATCTCCTGTGGCCCGACGACAGGCTCGTCGCCTTCGGCCACTACGCTCGCTTTTCCGGTGAGCACAAGGACCAGCGCCCGGCGGAAGGTTACTACCGCCAGCGGTTCATATCCAGCATTCAGAACGAGTGTGCGCATGCACGTACCTCTTCACGGCCGCACCCGTCAGGGGCGCGAGGGCCGGCTGCCCTCTGCATGTACGGGCTGTGGATCGACATCACAAGAGTAAACACGCGGAGGCCAGATCAACGAATCCGCGGGTGGGTTCCGGCACTGTGTCGGGCAAAGTTCATGTACCGGACATGTGGCGGGAACCTTCAACATGCTGGTTAAAACAGAGCATCCCCGCGGGCGGACCAGCGGGGATGTTCTTGTGAAACTGTCTAGCAGAAGCTATTTAGCCACCAACGTGGATGTAGACCGGACCGGAGCCGATGTTCACGCTGTACAAAGCAGTGGTGCCACCGTTCCAGCCACCGTGGACGGCCATGCCGTTACCGACGTAAACAGCGATGTGGGCCTTGCCCATGCCGCCGTTCTGGTAGTAAACGAGGTCACCCGGCTGTGCTTCAGCAGCACTGACCGTGCGGCCGAGGGACATGTAGTCTGCCGGCCAACCGTGGAAGTTGATGCCAACAGCGGCCAGGGAGTTCGAAACCAGGGCGGTGCAGTCCTGGGCAACGCCAAGCTGCGCGTAAGCTGCGGCCGCAATTGCTGCGCCCTTGCCGCTGGCAACCTTCGTGGCGGGGGATACAGCGGCGGAAACAGAAAGCGTTCCAGCGCCCGTAGCAGCACCTGTTGCGGCCTTGGGAGCGGCAACAGCTTCCTGGACGGCAACCGGAGCTTCGACAACCGGAGCAGCTTCGGTGGAAACAGCCGGACGTTCGTATTTGATGGCGACGGAGGAGTCGGCCGCAATACTGGCTTGGGCGATGGACTGGACTTCCAGGGTGGAGGTCGCAGTGGACTCGCGGGGGACGTTGGTTTCGGCAGCGTTAGCCGCGATACCGCTAGTGAGAACCAGACCGGACGCAGCGGCGATAACTGCTGCCTGACGGCCTACACCACCGGCGTTGCTGCCGACAGTCTTAGCGATGACGGCAAGCGAGTTGGTCTTGGTGACCGCGGCGCGGTGGCGCGCAAGAGTAGTGCGTGAAGACACGTTAAGAGGCCTCTCCCTATGCCCGCGAGGTAAGCTGTCGGATTCGGATGGGAGTCATCCGGCCGCAATGCTTCCCATGGGAAACAAATGCGACTTAACCCCAAGGCCATCGGTGAAGATGACCAGAAGTGGGTCCCCCGCCTCTGCCAGACGATGTTTTGCGAACGGAACCTCAGGCAGTGGCAGAGCTAGGCAATCCACCCGAGTGCATCAACTCTCTAAAAGTTGATGCGAGTTAGACGCTACAGGAGTTTTGGCTGAATGTCACATTCAGGTCACGGAGCGTGACAAGCATGCGAGAGACGTCCATCGGATTGGCTACAGCCAGCCCAGGGGATCAACGACGTCGCCGTTTACCATGACTTCAAAATGGAGGTGGCAGCCGGTGGAGGCGCCAGTGGTGCCGCTCAAAGCGATGACGTCGCCGCGGTTGACCGTTTGGCCCACCTGGACGTTGAACGAGGACAAGTGGTTGTACGTGGTTTCCAGGCCGTTGCCGTGGTCCACCACAATGCGGTTTCCACCGCCATACGGGTGCCAGCCCGCGAACGTGACCTTGCCGGCCGCAGCCGCATGTACCTGGGTGCCGCACTGGGCCACGAAGTCCTGGCCACGGTGGAACTCCCCCAGGCCTCCCGTAATGGGGTTCACGCGGTAGCCGAACGGCGAGGCCGTGGCGAGGGTGTCCAGCGGAGCCCCCAGCGTGCCCTTCGAGGACGACGTCTTGATGCTGCCGACGGACTGCGCGCTCAGGAGTTGCTTGAGTTTGCTATCAGGATCCGCCGTAGTGGAAACGGCAGAGCGGCTGAAGTCGATGGTGGCATTGGCCGCAGCGGGAATCTCGGCCTGAGTCCCCGCCGAAGCGGCCGAAGCCTGGTTCGATTCCGCGGCCGTCAATGCGCCGGTACCCGGCATGGCCACCGTCAGGATGAGGCCCGTGGCGGCGAGGGCCACACCGGCTTTCTGTCCGGCGCCGCTCGCGGCGGCGAAATCAGCCATTTGCCGCAAGGGGCCCTTGCGCCGGCGCACTTCGCGATGCGGATCGCGGGGCCGATCGTGCGCAACGGCTTGCATGGTCCGCAGCTCAGCAGTAGGACCGGACGCGCGTCTGCGGCCCCTGGTGTTCTGCGTAGTCAAAATGTTCCTCTCTGGCAAGCCTGCGAAGTTAGCTGTCGGATTCGGGTCAGAGAGTGCATGGACCCGGTCCGCGTGGAGGGCGCGAAGCACAGAGACCCGGAAAGGGCCCTGCGCTTTTTGCACTTCCACTGCGGACTTCACCCCAAGGCTGCCTTTCGACCGCCGCTGGTGGTTCCCCCGCTTCTGCCAGTGAATGGACTAATCCACCTGATCCGCTGGCAGAACTCGGCTTCGGATCAGGTAACGCTTTGGTATCGGCGCCAGTACTAAACTATAGGGGATTAAACCCCCGCGGTAATAATTCCGTTATCTTTGCCGATCGGTTTGCCGAAAGGGCTAGGAGACGGTGACAAACACGTGCGACGCCACCTCAGGCGGCAGCTCCAAGGCACCGTCGATATTGGGCACCCGAACGGAGATGTACTCCCCCACACGCTCCAGGGAAACCCTGGCTCCGGGGCGGATTCCGCCCTCGTCCAGCTGCACCAACAGCTCCGGTTCCACCTGGATCGGTTCAGCCAACCGGCTGACAATGACCCGGTTGTCCGGTGAGTATTCGTTCATCGCTTCAAGAAGGTTGACCACGCCGTCCGTAAAGGCGTGAGACGCAACTCCCCCCAGGGCTTCGAGTCCTGGAATGGGGTTGCCGTAGGGAGATTCCGTGGGGTGGTCCAGGAGCTCATAGAGCCGCCGCTCCACGCGCTCGCTCATAACGTGTTCCCAGCGGCATGCTTCGTCGTGGACATAGGCCCAGTCCAGTCCGATGACATCTGCCAGGAGCCGCTCGGCGAGACGGTGCTTGCGCATGACCTCGGTGGCACGTTTCCGGCCGGTTTCGGTCAACTCAAGGTGCCTGTCGTTGGAAACAATGACCAGGCCGTCGCGTTCCATTCGCCCGATCGTCTGGGAAACGGTGGGACCGGAGTGCCGCAAGCGCTCGGCGATGCGCGCGCGAAGAGCCACGATGTTCTCTTCTTCAAGCTCCAAAATGGTCCGAAGATACATCTCAGTGGTATCGATCAGATCCGTCATCCAGCTCAGCTCCTCGAGCGCAGTATCTTGCGTATTTTCCACCGTACCGCAGCCGACTCAGTGGTCGACCAAGTGGTCTGCCCGCCGGCCGTCCTGGGCCGGGCGCCAGCTCCTAGCCTAGCTTATTTGGAATTACTCCGGATAATTTTCGCGCCCACCCCGGTCCCGCGCCCGTCCCCGCACGTGTCCCGCGCCCGTGTCCCGCGCCCAGCGGAACAGATGCTTTCCACGTGGCGGACTATGAAGCGTTCAGTTCTGTCCCCGGATGCCGAGTCAGGCAGAATTGGAGAGTCGAAGGGGCAGCGATGCCACCTGCCACGACCCATCTAGGCCGCTACTTCACCATTGGAGCATCCCGTGAGCGACAACAGCATCACTATCCCCGCCGATTTGCTGCCCAAGGACGGCCGCTTCGGCGCCGGGCCCTCCAAGGTCCGCCCGGAGCAGATCGAGGCACTGTCTGCCGCGTCGGCAACGATCCTCGGCACTTCCCACCGGCAGGCACCAGTCAAGAACCTGGTGGGCTCCGTCCGCGAGGGACTCAGCCAGTTCTTCCGTGCACCCGAGGGTTACGAGGTGATTCTCGGCGTCGGAGGCTCCACCGCATTCTGGGACGTCGCCAGCTTCGGCCTGGTAGAGAAGAAGGCACAGCACCTCTCCTTTGGTGAGTTCGGTTCCAAGTTCGCCTCGGCTACCAACAAAGCACCCTTCCTGGAAGCTTCCTCGATCATCAAGTCCGAGCCCGGCACGCGCCCGGTTTCCCAGGCCGAGGCAGGCGTGGACGTTTACGCCTGGCCGCAGAACGAAACGTCCACCGGCGTAGCGGCCCCCGTGAAGCGGGTAGCCGGTGTAGACGACGGTGCACTGGTCCTGGTGGATGCGACCTCGGCTGCCGGTGGCCTGGACGTGGACGTCGCCGAGGCCGATGTCTACTACTTCGCACCGCAAAAGAACTTTGCCTCCGACGGCGGACTGTGGCTTGGCCTCTTCTCCCCCGCCGCTCTTGAGCGCGCCGCCAGGATCAAGGCAAGCGGCCGCTGGATTCCAGATTTCCTGGATCTGCAGACGGCCATCGACAACTCGAAGCTCAACCAGACCTACAACACGCCGTCCCTGTCCACCTTGGTGACGCTTGACGCCCAGGTCCAGTGGCTCAACAAGAACGGCGGCCTGGACTTCGCTTCCGCGCGCACGGCGGACTCCGCCGGCCGCATCTACACGTGGGCCGAAGCTTCCGAACACGCCACCCCGTTCGTGGCAAAGCCTGAAGACCGCTCCAACGTCATTGCCACGATCGATTTTGATGATTCGATCGACGCCGCGGCCATCGCCAAGGTGCTGCGTGCCAATGGGATCGTGGACACGGAGCCGTACCGCAAGCTAGGCCGCAACCAGCTTCGCATCGCTACCTTCGTTGCCATCGAACCGGACGACGTTTCGGCGCTGCTCGCCAGCATCGACTTCGTGGTGGGCGAACTGAAGAAGTAAGAGCCCACCGCGTTACCGCGGTCAGGATTGGTCGGCGTCGTTCGGGTGAAGATCCCGGGCGGCGCCAGCCTTTTTAACAGCACCGTCAGCATTAACACCGTCCTCCATGGCAGGGCTGGTGCCTTGCGACTCGATGCGGAAGAACCGCAGCCCTCGGGCGCTGCTGTCGAAGCGAAGCCGCAACTGACGCGCGCGGATGATCCAGATGATACCGACGACGGCGGTGCTGGCGCCGGCGGCCGCTGCCACCCCGACGGCCCAACGGGGTCCGGCTACGTTGGACATCCAGCCGACGAAGGGCGCCCCGATGGGCGTTCCTCCCATGAAAATGGCCATGTACAGCGCCATGACCCTGCCGCGCATGACGGGTTCGGTAGTGGACTGTACATAGCCGTTGGCGCTAGTGATCATGGTCAAGGCGAACAGGCCGCACGGAATCAGCGCCAAGCCAAACATGGTGTAGTTCGGCGCCATGGCGGCGAATCCGCTCGCGATGCCGAACCCGCCGGAGGCGGCGAAGATGAGCCGCATGCGTGGCCTCCCCCGCCGGGCGGCCAGCAACGCTCCCGCCACTGAGCCGATTGCCATGACCGAGTTGAGGAGCCCGAACGCACCTGCGTCCATGCCGAATTCCGTGCCAACCATCGCAGCGATGAAGAGGACGAAGTTCAGGCCGAACGTGCCCATGATGAAAATCGCGACGAGGACCACCATGATGTCAGGGCGGTTGCGGACGTAGCGGAGCCCTTCGCGAATGCGGCCCTTGCCCGTGGCTGCCCGGGGCTGGACGCGCAGGGAGGAGGAAGGGATGGCCCGGATCGCGCCGAGCATCGCCACGAAGGTCAGCGTATTGATCATGAAAACCCAGCCCGGCCCCACGGCCACCGTCAACATGCCTGCCACGGCAGGGCCGATCATGCGGGCAACGTTGAACGAGGCACTGTTCAACGCCACGGCGTTGGAGAGGTAGTCGTCCTTGACGAGTTCCGAAACGAACGTCTGGCGAACAGGGGCGTCAAGTGCCGAGACGATGCCGAGCAACAGCGCAAACACGTAGACATGCCACAGCTGTGCAGCGCCGCTCAGCACGAGGATTCCCAACCCGGTGCTTAGGACCGCCATGGCCGATTGCGTCATGACCAGGAGCCTGCGCCTGCTGTAGCGGTCGGCAAGCAGTCCGGCCCACGGTGCCAGGAACAGCTGCGGACCAAGTTGGAGCGCCAAGGTAATGCCCATGGCACCGGCGTCGTGGTTGCTCAGATGGGCAAAGACCAGCCAGTCCTGCGCGGTTCGCTGCATCCAGGTGCCGATGTTGGAAACAAGGGCGCCAAGGAACCAAATGCGGTAGTTAAGGACACCCAGCGATTTGAAGGTGGACATCAGGTTCCACCTTCAAAGAGTTCATTCGCTGGGTCCGACAAAGGCTAGTCGGCCTCGACTTCGTCGTCGGCTTCAGACTCGTCGTCCTCTTCGGCGTCGTCCTCTTCATCGGGGGCGTCGTCGTAGTCGGAAGGCGCGCCGTCGTCGTCGGGGGCGTCCTCGTCAACGGAACTGTCCGCCGTCGAGGTGTCTTCCTCTGCCTGGTCGTCGGGGACCGCCTCGTCCTCTGGACGGACACGCTTTGCCCACGGCACCCATTCAGGGGCGAGGATGGAGTCCTCGGACGGCAGCAGGCCGAGTTCGCTGACCGTGACCACTTTGGAGCGCGAGTTGCGGGTCACGACGGCGTACCACTGCCAGCCGCCGTAACCGGCCAGTCGCGATTCGAAAAGGTGCGTGACGACGCGTTCGCCTTCGGAGCGTGCCGCGATATGCGGTCCGATTTCATTCGGCTTGGCAATAGTCTCCACCGCATTGCGGGCGACGTCGACGGCGGCCGCCAGGAAGGCGTCCGGCTTGCCGACGCGCCACATGGGAATGCCGGTGCGAGGTTTCGCCGTGGTCGGCTTCCGCCCAGCAGCGGCATCAGCCGTTCCTGCTGTTGCAGGGGCGGCACCGGTACCGTTCTCTTCAGTACTGGCTTCAGCGGATTCCGATGTCATGGCTGCTTAGGCTTCCAGCTCGTCGGCAACCTTGCGCAGTGCAGCCGCGATGGCCTTGCCTTTGGCGCCTTCAGGGTACTTACCGGCGGACAACGTCCCCGAAAGGTTGTCCAAGACGGACACAAGATCCTGGACCACGGGCGCGAGCTCACGGGCATTCATGCGCTTGGCCTTGGCAATGGAAGGCAGCTTGTCCAACACGCGGAGGCCCAGTGCCTGGGCGCCACGGCGACCGTCGGCAACGCCGAACTCGACCCGGGTACCTGCTTTGAGATCCGTTACACCCTCGGGCAGGGCGGATTTGGGCAGAAATACTTCCTGGCCATCCTCTGCTGCGAGGAATCCGAAGCCTTTGTCCTTGTCATACCACTTGACCTTGCCGGTGGGCACGTAATCAACCTTCTTCGTTCTTGCTTGGGAGACACAGCCGGCGCGTCACCGCATCCGCAGGATACTGCGGGAATAGGGGTAACTGCCTGGTCCATGTTGGTCTATTGCTTCAAGGTTATCCTGCCCAGCCGCGGATTCGCGCTTTGAGACCACGCGGAGCAGGTCCCGTCGCCTTTTGTTCCTGCGCAGGGCCGCAACAGCGCATGTGGCGCGGGACTGTTAGCGTTGCATACATGATTCCCCACGGCTACCGCCGCCCGCTCGTGATCGTCGCCGCCGTCGTCGCCGTGCTGTCCTTGGTGGCCGTTGGCGCCGTCATGGCTACCGCTTTTGCACGGGGTGTGGCGCCGATTTGGGTGACCTCCACCGCCCTCTATGGGCTGCCGCTGGCCTTCATTTTGATGGCCGCGTTGGTGGTGGACTCCGTCTGGGCACGGCGTCGCCAATGAGCCGCCAGAAAGCCCGACGGCGGCCCCGGCTGGCGGTAACGTTGAACTGATGTCCCTTATTCGCGCGCTCAGCAAGGAACTGGAAGCGCGCAGCGATGAATCGCTGCGGGCCCTGTTTGCCGCGCGGCCGGACCTCATTTCCCCTGCCGCCCCGGACTTCGCTGCTCTCGCTGCGAGGGCGAGCGCACGGGTCAGTGTGCAACGGGCCCTCGAACGGCTCAACAAACCGGAAATGCAGGTACTGGAGACGCTCCATCTCTGCACCAACGCAGACACTGGCCACAGCGTCTCTGCGGCGGGTTTGAAAAAGTGCATCAACGGCTCCACACTTGCCGCGCTCGAGCCGATCTTGAACAAGCTCCAGGAGCTGGCACTCATCCACAGGGCCGATCCGCCGGCCACGGTGCACAATCCTGGTCGCCAGCGCTTCTACTTGCCGGTGGGCAGCCTCAAGGACGTCATCGGCATCTACCCCGCCGGCCTGGGCCGCAGCTACACCGAACTGGTGCGGCTGCAGCCGGCCTTCGCCCAGCGCGTAGTACAGCTCGTAGCCGAACTTCACAAGAGCGGCGCCGATGTCCTCGCTGCCACCACGCCGATGGACGCAGCGCTGGCCCTGCAGCGATGGACGTCGACCCCGGAGAGTCTGCAGCACATCTTGTCCGAGGCCCCGATACGGACCCGTCCCCTTTTGAACAAGTTTGGCAGCTGGGCCATGGGTGCCGTTCCACAGGCCCAGCGCAAGGCCTCCGTGCTCCATGAGGGCCGCGACGTCGGTCCCGTGGACTGGCTCTTGGCCCGCGGCTTGCTTGTACCCCTGGACGCCGGCCACGTTGAACTGCCCCACAGCGTCGGTTTGTCCCTGCGTGGCGGCGCGATCGTGGACCACTTCACTTTGAAGCCTCCCGTGCCGGAGTTGGGCCAGACAAGTGCCGCCTTGCGCCGGAATGCCGCCATGGGCGCCATTGCCGAAGTACTCCGATTGGTCGGCGAACTCCTGTACGCGGTCCGGGAGCAGCCTGTGGTTACCCTGCGCAGCGGCGGGGTGGGTGTGCGGGAGCTCAAACGCCTGGCCGATAGCCTCCGATTGGGACTGTCCGAGACTGCGCTGATCCTTGAGCTCAGCGCCCTGTCCGGATTGCTGCGCCTCGATGTGGACAGTTCCACGTGGGTCCAGCCACCCACGGTGGAGTGGCTCACGCTCCCCCGGCAGGAACAGTGGCTCTGGCTGGTCAACGCCTGGCTGGCCAGCGAGCGCGCCCCGTCACTCGTCGGGCAGAACCTCCCCGGTCCTGCCGCGACGGCATCGCGAACCGGTTTTGCCGGAACTTCCATCAACGCTTTGTCTGCCGAGGCCCAACGCCCTGACGCCCCGCTTGTCCGCAAACGGATCTTGGAGATCCTCGACGAGCTCACCCGCGAAGTCGAAGCACTGGACGGCAAGGCCCCCGTGCTCAACGCCGAGGCTGTCATGGAGCGCGCTGAGTGGACCCAACCCCGGATGTCACGGCGGTTCAGTTCCCTCATCCGCGGCATATTGCACGAAGCGGAAATCCTGGGGCTCATGGGTTCCGGCGCCCTCACCCAGCTGGGCTCCGCCATCGCCACCGAACAGCCGGATCTTGCCCTGCGCATCCTCGGCGAACACCTGCCCGCTGCGGTCAACCACGTCCTGCTCCAGGCAGACCTGACGGCCGTGGCCCCGGGGTACTTGGCACCTGAACTGAGCGAAAAACTGCTTCTGATAGCCGAGGCCGAAGGCCAAGGGCCGGCCACCATCTTCCGTTTCTCCGGAGATTCAATCAGACGCGCGCTGGACGCCGGCCAGGACGCAGAGGCCATCCTCGCTTTCTTGCGCACCCACTCCGCCACTGACGTCCCACAGCCGCTCCAGTACCTGATCAAGGACATCGCCTCGCGGCACGGCCGGCTACGCGTCGCCACCAGCGCCAGTTTCATCCAAAGCGACGACGAGGCCGCCATTGCCGAACTCCTTCACGAGCCCGGGACGGCGAGCCTGGGCCTGGTCCGGATCGCCCCCACGGTGCTGACCTCCGCGGTGAGCCCGCGGGAGACCGCGAGGGTGCTGCGCGAGCTGGGACTTTCGCCTGCGGTGCAGGAGGCCGAGCCCGCCGTCGTGCGTTATAAGAGGGCGACGGCGGTGGCCGGCGGCGCCCGCCCCGTTTATACGGCGCCCCGCACCGCCCCGCCGGACGACGACGTCGACGCCCAACTGGCGGTCCTGAGGCATCATCGAGGGGTCTCGGGTGACATGACCGGCGAGGCGGCAACGCAACTGGGGCTCGAAACCCTCCAGAGGGCCATCCGGCTGAAGCAAGCGGTCACCATGAACGTTGTTGACGGCTTGGGGAATTCCAACACCGAGACCGTTGTTCCCGTATCAGTGTCCGGCGGGCGGGTCCGGGTGTTCGACGCGGCCAGGGACACCGAAAGAGTCTTGTCCATCCACCGCATTATCGATGTGGAACCTGCGGGCGATCCGCGCAAGTGAGGAAGCAATAGTGAGCGACGGTCCGCTGATCGTACAGAGCGACAAAACCATCCTGCTGGAAGTCGACCACGAGCTCGCCACCGAGGCACGGCATGCGATTGCGGCGTTCGCCGAGCTGGAGCGCGCCCCCGAACACGTCCATAGCTACCGGCTCACTCCTTTGGGTTTGTGGAATGCCCGCGCCGCGGGGCTCGACGCCGAAAAGGTTCTCGACACGCTCCTGCGCTACTCCCGTTTCCCGGTGCCGCACTCGTTGCTGATCGACATCGAAGAGACGATGTCGCGTTACGGCCGGTTGCGCCTGGAAAAGGACCCACAGCACGGATTGGTCATGCGGACCACCGACTATCCCGTGCTTGAGGAAGTCATCCGGGCGAAGAAGATCTCACCGCTGCTGGGGCCGAGGATCGACGGCGAAACGGTGGTGGTGCATTCCTCCCAGCGCGGGCAGCTCAAGCAATTGTTGCTCAAGCTCGGATGGCCGGCCGAGGACCTCGCGGGCTATGTAGACGGCACTCCGCACCTGATCACCTTGAACGAGGACGGCTGGCACCTGCGGCCCTACCAAAAGCTTGCCACGGAGAACTTCTGGGCGGGCGGCAGCGGCGTCGTCGTCCTGCCTTGCGGTGCGGGGAAGACGCTAGTGGGCGCGGCCGCCATGGCCACCAGCTCCACCACCACCCTGATCCTGGTCACCAACACCGTCGCGGCCCGGCAATGGAAGGACGAGCTTCTCAAGCGGACGTCCTTGACGGAGCAGGAAATCGGCGAGTATTCGGGCGCGGTCAAGGAAGTCCGGCCCGTCACGATCGCCACCTACCAGGTCCTGACCACAAAGCGCGGGGGCCTCTACCCGCACCTGGAACTCGTGGACGGGCACGACTGGGGGCTCATCATTTACGACGAGGTCCACCTTTTGCCGGCGCCGATCTTCCGGATGACGGCGGACCTGCAAGCCCGGCGGCGGCTCGGACTGACGGCGACCTTGGTGCGGGAGGACGGGCGGGAGGGCGAGGTTTTCAGCCTGATCGGCCCCAAGCGCTACGACGCACCGTGGAAGGACATTGAGGCCCAGGGCTACATAGCGCCGGCGGACTGCGTGGAAGTCCGGGTGGACCTGCCCAGGGACGAACGGGTGGCCTACGCCATGGCGGAAGATGCGGACAAGTACCGATTGTGCGCTACGTCGGAGACCAAGACCCACCTGGTGGAGCAGTTGGTGGCGCAGCACCAAGGCGAGCAGCTGCTGGTGATAGGCCAGTACATCGATCAGTTGGATGAGATCGGCGCGCGCTTGGACGCTCCCGTGATCAAAGGCGACACAACCGTCAAGGTGCGGCAGAAGCTGTTCAACGCCTTCCGTGCCGGTGAAATCAAAACCCTCGTGGTCTCCAAGGTAGCCAACTTCTCGATCGACCTGCCGGAGGCCTCCGTGGCGATCCAGGTATCGGGATCCTTCGGTTCCCGGCAAGAAGAGGCACAGCGGCTGGGCCGATTGCTTCGCCCCAAGCAGGACGGCCGTGCGGCGCGCTTCTACTCGTTGGTGGCCAGGGACACCCTCGACCAGGACTTCGCGGCCAAACGGCAGCGCTTCCTCGCCGAGCAGGGCTACGCGTACCGGATCATGGACGCGAAGGACGTACCCACGGGGTAGTGGCTGGTCACCTCAGGGTCTAGGCAACCAGCTGTTGTGCGCGCTCTTGTTGCTGCGCTGGTTTCAGCGCGACGACGTCGACGACGGCCCAAGACTCTTCGTCGTTGAGCTGCGCGTTCGCGAAGCGTTCGGCGGCAGCCCGATCACTGAATTCCTCGTGCCCGATGCGTCCTGAGTGCGGGTCCAGAAAGCTGACATGGAACTCGATGTTCTGAGGCTGCGGAGCTTGTTCGTTCTTCATGTCTAGTTTCTTTTCCATGGCTCCAGTGTGAAACGGGGCTCCGACAATTTAGGACTGTGCCAGCGGCGTGTTGGGTTTTGGCTGGCCGCGTTGGCTCGGGCCATGTTTGTTTAGGCCGAAGTTACGTCCGTCGTGACGTGCGAGATCCCCGCCGTGGCGGGGATCTCGCTGTTTTCGGGTCGGGTTGTTCT
>NZ_JAPFFT010000029.1 GCF_026241105.1 Arthrobacter rhizophilus
CCCCCCCCAAACCCCCTTGTTCTCGGCCCTCCCGGCGGGGGGGCGCCCCCCGGGGGGGGGGGCCCCCACGACTTCTTCTTGCCGTGAAACACCAGATGCGCTGGAGAAACGGCCCAGATAGGTCCAGCATCTGAAACTCGAGGAACGCGCACCTCGGGTTCCTACATCAGGTTAGGGTGCCGGACTACCCGCACTGAGTCTCAGTCCGCGGACCTTCAAGTGTCGGTTTGGTCTAATATGTGAGAAGGGTTCCAGATACTGTTGGGCTATGTTGCAGGACCGCTTTCGGACAAGGAGAAGCTGTGGAGATCCGCCACATAAAGGCTTTCGTCGCGGTAGCAGAGGAACTGAACTTCACGCGTGCGGCGAACGGGCTTTTTCTCGCTCAGCAGGCCTTGAGCAGCCAAATCCGTCAGCTTGAAAACGAAGTGGGTGCCCGCCTTTTCGATCGAAGCACTCGGCGTGTCGAACTTACGGAAGCCGGCGAGGTCTTTGCCGAGCGAGCCGCAAAGATTCTGGCCAGCATTGATGAAGCCGCTGAAGCTGTGCGGCGCGTGGGTCGCGGGGACGCGCTTCATCTTCATATCGGATATTCGCACTCATTCGGAATCGAGAGCCTTCCACTCATCCTCAACGAGCTTCATTTGGCGGCGCCCGAAGTCACGGTGACCGCAGTGGTCGCACTCGCCGACCACGCATTATCCGGTCTGCTCCACGGACAGTTTGATCTGGTGGTGGTACGGAGCCCGATCTTACCGCCGACCGTGGAGACCGTAGTGCTCCGCAATGAGCCACTCGGTGTAATCGTAGGAGACAAGCATCCTGCCGCTCAGAGCGAGGTCATCCATGCTGATCAACTTGCCGAGTCCACGATTCTCATGTGGCCCCGGGGACACTCTCCCGGCTACGCGGATAAAGTTCTCGCCGCTTTCGGCCGTGGGCCAACGGACGATCTGGTCTACATTTTCGAAACATTCACCCCAGATGGTTTCCTCGGTGACAAGCGCGCACTTTCCATGTTGGCCAGTGGACAGGCATTCCAGACAGCGATGAAGACACACTACGATCCTGTTCCGGCAGGGTTCGTTTGGCGTCCGCTCGAACCCCGACTGGAGATATCAGTTGAACTTCTGCGCCGCCAGGGAGCAACGACCCGGGCTCAGAGGCTGTTCATCGAGGTGGCTAAGGACGTTTCTCAAATGAACAATTGGCTAGACGAGGAAGACCGGACCTCTTAAATCAATGCTTGCCCGCATTGACATCTCCCACGAGTGAATTCTCGGAATCTATAGTTTCCCTCAGTGGAGCACACCCCCGTAGCGTTGTTCTCGCTGGTGGTCCCGATGACCGCTGGTCAAGACGCAGGACAAAGTTCAATCCACGGAGGCGTTCATGGGTGATTCTGAGCTGGCACATATAGAAAACTTCGGCCGGCCCATGGGTCCGGGTAACTCTTTCGCCGTCGTGATAGTCGATCTTCAAAAAGCGTTCACCGATCCAACAAGGCCCCTAGGTTGCGATCTGGACAATGTAGTCGGAAGCACGCGTGAGATTGTCGACGCGGCTAGGGCGGCTGGTGCTCCTGTTATTTTCACAGTCGTGGGCTACCGCCCTGACGGCCTCGATATTGGACTTTGGGCGCTGAAGGCACCGAAAATATCGACTCTCGTGATCGGATCAGACAATGTCGAACTAGATGACCGTCTGGGCCACCAAGACGACGAACCCCTCATCGTCAAAAAGTCTGCATCAGCATGTTTCGGCACGACCCTGGCCGACGATCTCCTGCGGTTGGGAGTCGACAGCGTGATTCTGACAGGAACATCAACTAGCGGATGTGTTCGCGCCTCAGCAGTAGACCTGTTCCAAAATGGTTTTCGAGTATTTGTTCCACGGGAGGCGGTCGGCGACCGGGAGCCCGAAACGCACGCCAATTCGCTACGAGATCTTGACCTGAAGTATGCCGATGTGGTTTCGACTGAAACGGCAAAGAAGTTCCTTGGGAGGGTGAATTCAAATGACTGAAGATGTTTTCTGGGGCTCAGCCCTCACCGCGGTTCGACGCAATGGTCAGTATGCCGCCGATCGGGCGTCACGACGAAAAAGCGACACGCTCGCCGAGATGTTGGATGATGATCTCGTATTCGCACCGGGTTGCTTTGACTGCCTGTCCGCCGCAGTTCTTGAAGGCGCCGGGGCTCAGGCGCTCTTCGTGTCAGGCGCGGGCCTTGCAGCGAGCGTGGCTGGACTCCCGGACCTGGGCTTGTTGTCCCTGCAGGAGGTGACAAACGCAGCCACGAATATCGTGGCAAGATCAGGGCTTCCGGTCATTGTCGATGGCGACAACGGGTTTGGCAATGAACTCAACACCGCACGGACGGTTGCAGCTATTGGGCAGCTCGGAGCGGCGGCGATCATGATCGAGGATCAAGTGTTTCCAAAGCGCTGCGGCCACCTTGCCCAGAAGTCGGTCATCGATCGCCGGCAATTTGCGCGAAAACTCAAAGTAGCCCTCGAAATATGCAGTGAGTTCAATATGCTTCTCATTGCGCGAACTGACTCGCTTTCCATCGGTGGCATTGACGAAGCGATGGAAAGGTCGCGAATGGCTCATGACCTCGGAGCCCATCTGACGTTTGTAGACGCCCCGAGAGACATGGCCGACATCGAACAGATCGGCGGCTTGCCGGGCCACAAAATGTACAACGTGGCCAGCGGCAGCACGACTCCCTCTCTGCCCTTCCGTGACCTGAAAGACATCGGATTTGGACTCATCGTGGATCCCGCTGTCTCGTTGTATCCGGTAATAGACGGCATTCGCAAGGCATTCGCTGCCGTTGTGGCAGAGGGAAGCGCTCTCCCGATGACATCATTTGGAATGGCGCCTCGTGATATCTTCCGGGCCGTCGGGTTGGACGAATGGCTTGATCTTGAAAACAACGTGGCGAATGACTTCCGAGCAGTTACATCATTTAGCGAGTGAAGCGCCAAGAAAGACCGCCGCTTGGCGACGATCACTTCAGCCGCTGCGCCTCCAACCTCATGTCCGAATGCACCAAATTGAATCAAGTCTCGGCAACCTCGAACTATCACGGTCTCCGCCCTGAGCATCTCTGCCAGCCCCAGCACCGACCCGGTGAACCGACGTCTTGGTGTCCCTCGTCAGCTAACCACCAACCGACGGCCTGTCACAGGAACCGCCGTGACCCGGGCCGCAAGAGTTAACGTCTGGGGCATCAGGGCTGCGACCGCATCCGTGGTGTGGTGTCGTCGCCTTGTTGTCTGAGCCTCCCCACAGCTAGGCCTTTCGGCGTAGGTCAGCTTGCTTGACCAATTCCGCCATCCACGGCCGATGACCACGATGGAATACGATCCCTTCCGGCAACCCCTGGACGGCTGGTACCGAGCCGGTAATATCGATGGTGATCCGGCCGCCGGCCAGAGGCGCGTTGGTGATGTGCAGATCACCGTAGGACTCCGGAAGTACGGGATCCATCCATAGACCGCCGCGGGAAACATGGGTGTCATACCGCATCAGGCTCGTGACCAGCAGGATCGGCGTCGTCGCTGCCCAGGCCTGCGGAGAGCATGCCGTCGGATAGGGCACGGGCTCTGCAAATTGCTCCCTGCTGAAGCCGCAAAACAATTCCGGTAGCCGGCCGCCCGAATACTCGGCCGCCTCCAGCAGAGCAGCAGAGATGCGCTGCGCCTCGGCCACGAAGCCATAGCGCACCAAGCCCGCCGTGATGATTGCATTATCGTGTGGCCAGACCGAGCCGTTGTGGTAGCTGGCGGGGTTGTAGGCGCCCATGTCGCTTGCCAATGTGCGCACACCCCAGCCACTGAACATTTCCGGAGACATCAGCCGTTCGACCACCTGCGGGGCCTTTTCCTCATCCACCAGGCCCAGCCATAGGCAATGGCCCATGTTGGACGCGCACGCGTCGACCTGCCTCTTTTTGCCGTCGAGGGCGACGGCGTAATACCCGTGGTCAGGCATCCAGAACTGATCGTTGAAACGCTTCTTCATCTGCGCCGCGCGATCGGCGAGCTCGGCCGCTAAGGCAACGTCACCGGCGTCGTGCGCCATCCATGCGCGTGCTATGTACGCGTGGTATACATAGGCCTGCACCTCGCAGAGCGCAATAGGCGGCTCAGCCAGACGTCCATCAGCAAAATTGATGCCGTCCCAGGAGTCCTTCCAGCCCTGGTTGATCAGCCCTTGATCGTTAAGGCGCTCATACTCGACGAAACCGTCGCCATCCCTGTCTCCGTAATCACGGATCCATTCCAGCGCGCGGTCAGCGTGAGGCAGCAGGGCAGCGATCGTATCCGTGGCGAATCCCCACCGGCTAACTGCCCCGAGCACGTCCACGAACAGCGGGGTAGCGTCGACGCTGCCGTAGTAGACCGACTTTCCGCCCAGCGCCAAGCCACTGGAGACGTCAAGCCTGACTTCATGCAGGATCTTACCCGGCTCCTCCTCGCTCATCGGATCCACAACGCTGCCCTGGAGGTCCGCCAGAGTCTGCAGCGTACCCAACGCCAGGGAGGGGTCCACCGGCAGCGCCATAAGCGACGCCCAAAGCGAATCCCGACCAAACAGGGTCATGAACCAGGGTGCGCCAGCTGCCACCACAACCCGATCCGGATGGTTCGGGTCCTCGATGCGAAGGGCACCAAGATCGTCGTAACTTCGCCGGAGCGTGCGTTCGATAGATCGATTTCCCATATGTAGCACAGGAATCTTGGCCACCCATTCGTGCCGGCGTCTGTCCCGGGGAGACAAGTCGTCCCCGTCTGCATGCACGAACGCCTCCGGGCTGGCTCCCTCTACGCTGGGCACCACCGTGAGGACAGTGCTCCAGTGGCCATGCGCCCCAACGGACACCCGGTACGTAAGGGACTCCGGCCCGATTTCTGCTCCAGGGGCCCTGACAACCATGCCCTTCCGGACATCCTGCCAGGCTCCGCAGATTGTCAGCGAGTCACCGTCCGCTCGGCGGGTTTCGTCCCAGCGCCGCTGGATCCTTGCCTCCTTCACTTCAAAGAGGTCCGCAAAATCGGACCCAACACTTAGGGACACCACGCACTCAGCCGGTTCCAGGGAGTAATTGCGAACTGTGATCTGCTCCTGGATGCCAGCCCCCACTTCGCGCAACCGCTCCACGATAAGCGGGCTGTCCGCATAGCCGTCCGAGCGGGGAACGCGACCCGCAAACAGAGCGCGGTACGGCTCTTTCGTCTCAGCCGCCAGCGGCTCCAGCGGCTGGCCGTTAATGGTCAGGCTCCAGCGGGACAGGATGCGGGTGTCCTCGAAGAAAAGACCATGTGGGTGTTCGGGATATATGTCCCCATTCGGCAAGGAGATGCAGAATGACGATCCCTCGACCAAAGTAATCGACCCGGGCCCCAAGGGACCGGCCGCCGTGTCAGCATTCCACCCAGCCATCCCGGCTCCTTCAAGGCGACAACACCCGCGTGCCCCGGCCCATTAGGTCGTACTCCTGTGCATCGCGCCATACTTCAATCGACGCTACTCTTGCTTGTTCCCGGATTCCAGAGTCCGAACCCATGACAAGTGGAAGCCTCCGTAGGGATGGGAAGAGTCGTCAAAACGTTCGGAGACATCAAAACTCGTAACCGCTGACGTGTGCGGCGAATGCACAGCCGCCCATAGGACCGGCTCCCCAAGGCAAAAAAGATGACCGACAGAAAAGCAAGCCACAACAGAATGAACAGCTATGCGAACCCAGCCCGATCTTCCAGCCCAACCAAGTCATGTAGCTCCGTCCTCATCAAACCATGAAGAAGGAAGAACACAGACGCACCCCACCCCAAGGAAAGAGGCATCCGACCACACCAACGGCCGCCACCACAAAATGGCCCGAAGGGGCACACAAAAGCTGATTTGTGCACAGTCAGAGGGCCAAAGGCCCCCTGACCTGCGGAAACACGTGCCCGAGGTGGGACTCGAACCGCATTCCAGGCCCCGGAAACACAGGGAACTCCAGAAAACATGGGCAGTACGAGCCAGTCCGGCCGATGTACGGCCCAGTCCGACGCCCAAAGTGTGTATGTTGTACACACCCCAAATCTCGCCCCCTGCAGACTCCCCCGCCAACCGCACGTCAAAGAACCCCGAGCCGTCAGCTTTGGGACCCCCTCGCAGCATCAACCGTCGAATCAGGTGTTTCTCGATCAGGATGGCGCTGCGCTGCAAATCGATGCGGCCGGCGGCCACGCCGACAACCAGATCGATGCCCTCTTCAGCTCGAAGTCGTGCCTGTAACCGTTGATCCAGAGCAGCAGGACCACGAGTGTCCAGGCGGTGCGTTTGTTGCCGTCGATGAGCGGGCGAGACCTGGCCACGGAATCGAGCAGCGCCGTCGCCTTCATGGCCAGCCGGGGATAGGCTTCGGTGCCCATGACCGCCGTCGCGGGACACACCAAGGCCAAAGCGAGCAGGCCGACGTCGCCCATCTGGAACCGGCACTTCCTGTTTACCGTGCCCGGACCTACTAAGTCGGTGTATGAATGGGGACAGCACGTCCGCGCCATCGATTCACGGTGAGAGCGAGAGCGATTTCATCTTGTTCGGTCGTGCCGGCCGGATATCCCGACGCCCAAAAAAGTTGCCTCCGCCCTCGGCGTCCACGGTGACATCAAACTCGTCGGCGGCGCCGCCCTCATCCTGCAAGGAATCGGCAACCGCCCCACCGCCGACATCGACGCCAACTACACCGACCCAGCCACGGTCAACGCCGTCGTCACCGAGATGGCAGCAGACTACGACCTCTCCCCCGACTGGCTCAACGCCAACGCCTCAGCGTTCATCCCGGACACGCCACCTGGATCGACCTCGAACACCTCGACGGCCTCACAATCCACGCCGCCGACATCGAAACCCTCCTGGCCTTGAAAATCGCCGCCGAACGAGACAAAGACACCCTCGACATCGTCCGACTCCTCCGCAAACTCAACATCACCAACGCCGACGACGCCGTCAACCTCGCCTACGAAAATACGGCGAACACTCCATCCCCCCTCGCCGCCGGCAGGGACAACTACCTCATCGTCGTCGGCGACGCCCCCGACGCAGCCACCACCCTCGAAATTGACACCCATCCCGACGAATGATCATCCACCGGCGATTCGCAGCATGGACTTCGAAGCCGTTTTGCACTGCACAGTCGAGCAAGAGCAGATGGAGTGAACTTGATCCCTTAGAACTCACTGCGTCCTCGAGCCCGGGCAAAACGCGGTCTTTGGTGTTGTCGGCGCAGCTGACGAGGTAAGCGGTCCCGTCGACGCCGTAGCACTGGGTTACGTAAGCGGGTCGAGTCAAAACGTTCCCTCTTTGTACCGTTCCGCTGCTCTGCGGTCACAGCGTACAGGACAGAGGCCCAGCCGCAATCAAAGGCGGCCTCAACCGCGCCCGTCCGAACCCACGGACGAGGTGCAGGGGCTCGCGGGCGTCCGCTGCGAGGTAGCGTTATCCCGGCGGCAGACCATTCGGAAGGTGCCGATCGCCCCACCCTCGTAACGCCGCCAGCACCGGTACCAGCTCCTCGCCGGAGGGGGTCAGCTTGTACTCGTCGCGCGTCCGAGTGCCCTGGTCGCGGTAGGCGCGGCGCTCGAGCACGCCCAGGTCGACAAGCTTCGCGAGCCGGTCGGCCAGCACGTCGGGCGCCACCCCGAGTCGTTCCCGGATGTCACTGAAGCGCGTGAATCCCAAGCGCACGTCACGCACGACAAGCAGAGTCCACTTCTCGCCCAGCACCTCGAGGGAACGGGCGATCCCGCACTGCTGATTGACCGGCGAGAGCTTCTTCATGGCATCCAGCCTATCTGAATAGGTATTTCCTATCCAAGGTGTAGTAGTGTCGTATTGTGCCTACCCTCTCCCCGCGCGCTTCGTTCTGGACCGCCGCCTCTGTCGCCGGCATCGCGCTGTGGTCGGCCGCCGCACCGACGATTGTGTACCCGCTCTATGAGCACTCGTGGGGCCTCAGCGCCGCCACCAGCACGCTCATCTTCGCGATCTATCCGATCGTGCTGATTCCGACGCTGCTGATCTTCGGGAACCTCTCCGACAGCCGCGGCCGACGTTTTGCGATCCTGCTCGGCCTCGGAGCACTCGCGCTGGGCACGCTCACCTTCGGCATCGCGGCCGGGCTGCCGGAGGTGCTCATAGGCCGCGCACTCATGGGCGTGGGCGTCGGAATGTCGCTGAGTCCCGCCGCGGCGGCCATGGTCGAACTCGGGGGACCTGAGCGTGCGCCGCGGGCGAGTTCGACCATGACCGCGGCCACCGCGGCGGGACTCGCCCTCGCAACGATCGTGGGCGGCGCGCTCGTGCAGTATGCGCCACAGCCCTTGCATCTCACGTTCTGGGTGCTGTTCGTCGTGATCCTGGCCATCGGTGCCGCGGCCGTGTTCCTCCCACGCGTACGCGACCGGCACGCCCCGGCATGGCGTCCACGACTGCCGCGCGTGCCGGCGGGACTGCGACGAGCATTCGTCGCCGGGGCGCTGGGGGTGTCTGCCGCGTATGCGGTCGGCTCCGTGTTCCTCGCCCTCGGCGCCCAGGTCGCGGCCGACCTGCTGGACTCGTCAAATGCGCTGCTGAACGGAACCATACTCGCGATCTCGGCGATCTGCATCGGCGTAGTCGCGATCGCAGCCCGGCGGATCCTGCCCCGCGTGGCGCTCGGCATCGCGCCGGCCGCGATCCTGCTCGGGATGGCTTCCCTCGTGGCCGCGGGCATCGCGCAGTCGATGCCGATGTTCGTCGTCGCTTCGGTGCTCACCGGCGGCGGCTACAGCCTGATGTACGCGGGCGGCCTCGGGATCATCACCAGCACGGCCCAGCCGCATCACCGAGCCGCGGTGATCTCGGCCGCGTTCACCGTCGGCTACCTCGTTCAGGCGGCCGTCGCGCTCGTGCTCGGCGCGGTCGCGACGAGCGCCGGCCTACTCATCGCCATGGAATTGGCAGCCGCGGTCCTCGTCGCCCTCGCGGTCGCAGCGGCGCTCGTAGCCAACGTGCACACAACGCGCCCCTCCGCTCGGTCCCTCTCGCCTAAGCAACCCTCGAAGGGAAAATCCGTGACCTCGCTCGACAACGCGGTGGTGCTCGTCACCGGCGCCAACGGCGGGCTGGGCATCCAGTTCGTGACCCAAGCCCTCGCCCGCGGCGCCCGACGCGTGTACGCGACCGCCCGCTCCCCACGCGACTGGGACGACCAGCGGGTCGTGCCTCTCGTCCTCGACGTGACATCGGCGACCTCCATCCGCGAAGCGGCCGTTCACGCGGGCGACACGATGATCGTCGTCAACAATGCCGGGATCGGCGGAGCCGGACCCCTCCTCGACAGCCCGCTCGACGATGTCCGTCGGCTGTTCGACACCAATGTGTTCGGTGCCCTCGAGGTCGCGCAGGTGTTCGCGCCCGTGCTCGCCGTGAACGGAGGCGGTGCGCTCGTCGATGTGCACTCGGCTCTCAGCTGGCTCGGTCGCGGCGGGGCATACGCGGCGACGAAGGCAGCGTTCTGGTCGCTGACCAATTCGCTCCGGCTCGAGCTGCAGGCGCAGGGTACGCACGTCCTAGGGGCGCACCTCGGCTACGCCGACACGCCCATGACAGCCGCTCTCGATGTCATCAAGGAGAATCCCGCCGACATCGTCGCCGCAATCTACGACGGCCTTGAGGCGGGCGAACTCGAGGTTCTCGCCGACGAGACCAGCCGCCAGGTGAAGGCCGCCCTGTCGCAGCCCATCCTGGTGCTCTACCCGGAGTTCGCGCCGCGGTAGTTCGTGTCAGGCGGCCGCGGGTCGGGTGCGACCAAGGACCGTCCGCTGCCTGTTGACGGCGCGGTGGCCTTCGCGGAAGCCCCCACTCACCCGCCATCGATCCAGCATCACCTCGAACCCGGGGTCCTCCGCGCGCAGCGGCCCGACGTCCTGGTCCGTCAGGAAGTCTGGGATCGGCCCGGCAGCATCTCCACAGCCTGAACTGTACGGCGAAAATCTCTCATCAAACGAGAGAAGCCATTGCTGACCTACGCAGACGCAGGAGACCCGAACCTGACCAGGCCCGGTGGGTCCTGAGCCCGGATCCTCGTCTGACCTGCGACAACGCGCCGATCAGACGTGAAATCATCCAAGCAAGACTGAGAAAGTGAAGCGGATCCCCTGTGATCGCTGCGACATGCCGTCACGGACGGCTGCCTGCTTAGCAGCCCGGCCACTCCAGCTCGCGAAGCACCCGGCGCGCATCGGCAGCCGCCCGGCCAGAACCTTCGCTCCGAGCGTCGAGGGCCTGGTCCGGAGGTCCGGGCCAGCGGCAGCGTCGTCCGACTCGCTGATGTTCAGGGAGGTCCTCGGGGAGGAAAGGGCATCCGGCGCGGGGGCGGAGGCCGGCGGTTCCGAAGGGTCCTCGTTGGACATCAATAGGGCGTGTCCTGCGTGCCATGATTCGTGAATTCCTCCTGTATCCATTCTCGGACAGGAAACTCACACAAACACCGGGCTCCTATCCGAGACCCAACCCCTTCGACAGAGTCGGAGCAAGGAACTTTGGCATGACACTTGTAGAACTGCCGGTCGAAAACGGGAACGCCCTGCGGCGGCACTCCGTCGAGTGAGTGCCGCCGCAAAGCGTATCTCCTCTCGTCAAGGCCACGCCGGCGCCGGACTTCGTGGAGTTCCAGCGGCTCCGCGCGCGGTTGGCAGCACATGTGCACTAAGCGCCGACCATGGGTTCCTCGTTAAGACTGTCGAAAACTTGCTGGACGCGTCGCATTGCCGAAAGGGCTGCGGGGGCCCCGCAATAGCCCGCGGCATGAATAACTGCCTCCACGATCTCGGCTCGGTTAAGGCCGTTGCTCAGTGCTCCACGAACGTGCCCCGACAGCTCATCATGTGCGCGCATTGCCACCAGCATTCCAAGCGTGAGCAGGCTTCGGCTCCGAGGATCCAAGTTTGGGCGAGCCCATACAGCCCCCCAAACATGCTCAGTGACAAACGTCTGCAAAGCCTCTGAGTCGGTACCGGCAGTGAGACCCAGGGAATTATCGACGAAATTGTCGCCCATCACCCTACGCCGTATACCCATACCCTCCGCGAAGGCGCTCTGGTCGGATTTGCTGTTCGACTCCGTCATTAGTGTCTTCTTCCTTCTATAAGACTTTCGTTAGTGCCTTACCAACCGGGCTATCCGTACGCGACAATCCTCCCGCGAAGGCAGGCAGCTTCGTTCCTTTGTCCAGCCCTTCCAGCGGCAGCACATGTGACTCACTCGAACCCAGGGTCCGCGTGTGGACGTGCTCCGGACAACGGCCTTCTGAATAGACCTGGTAGAGGCTGTCAAGCGACCAGAGGTGTCAGTCATGGCGTACTCGTGAGCAACGGGACGACCGACGACATGTCCCAAGAAGGGTCGAGGACTGGACACTGGTTCTCGAAGAAGAAAAACCTTCTGCTATATGCGGCTCGTCGCTGCAGTGGCTCTGAAGAACGGTGCCTAAGCGGCATCTGAGGCTTGGGACATCAAGCCTGTTGACCGTGCCGCTTCGTTGACTCCCGCGCCTGGTGCCCGAACGCCGCCGCCAATGGGCGCACGGTCCGGCGTTGCCGGGGCTGTTGTCTTATAACTCTCACGAAACTCTCCCGGAGTCATTGTGAACTCTTGCTTGAAGGTGCGGCTTAGGTGACTGGCGTCGAAGAAACCCCACCGGTGTGCGATTGCGGCGACCGGTTGTTGGGATGTGATCAAGTCGCGCCTGACCGCCGCAAGCCGGTGGGTTCGAACAACCGACCGGACGGTGTCTCCGGTTGAAGCGAAGGCGCGCTGTACAGTGCGCGGGGAGACGTTATGTGCGGCGGCAATGTCCTCTACCCGGAGGGCACTGGATTGAAGATGCTCACTAATCCATTGCTCCAGACGCGGCCGAAGCATTGGCAGGAAGTCGCTGCCGCCGATGTCGGCCTTGTTACCGAGGACCAGCCCGGCAATAAGAGCAAGCATCGCGTTGCGGGCACCTTCCAGCGCCGACGGTGACATCCGGGTGTATTCACGGTCGATCCCGCGCAATAGATCTTGTAGGAGCTGGACCAGGGGGCTGTCTCCCGTGCGGAGTATCAAGGAGTCGGGCAAACTTGTTATGGCCAGGAACGGGACGAGGGCGGATAAAGGCATTCTGACGCTCTTCTTCCGCACGAAGTGTGGGATGACAAACTTGCACGGCCCGCTGGTACTGGCCAGAAGCACGGTCCCGGGCTGGAGGACCGCGCTTCCATATGCCGTCTCCAGGACTTGTTTTCCGGCGGAGGCCGTGAAGAGCATCAATGCTTCCTCACCCCCCCGCCCGTTCTTGGCGCTGCGCATCCCCTCGACCGGAGGAGAATCCCAGTCGGTGATCAAGATGTCCCCGAGGTCCCGCTTCAGGAAGTTCCCCGTACGGTCGCTTGCTCCGATCCGCTTTAGCTCCATGCGCGCGATGCGCTCATTAGCTTCGATTCTCCATTGAGCATCAAGCTCCTGGATCGCGCGCCGGTCGGCGATCGGGACGCGGTGACTATATGCACTAACGCCCCTGCCGCTATTCGAGTTGACACTGAAGGTGTCTCGCTGGTCTGGCAAAATGGCTCTCTCCACGATCCTCTTCGACCCCACACTCTGTCCGTGACGTGCAGGTCCGGACGTTTCCACCGCATGCAGCATAATCTCGGACCCAAGGGTTCAGCCCTCCGACCGCCACCCGGTTAGACATAACCATAGCCCGAACGGGTATGTTAAGAAAGGGTCTGTTTTGGGCAGGCCGGGGAGCCGGACGCTTTACCGCCCAGCCACACCGTTGTTGCGCTGCATCCGGAAAGCAGGTGTCGTCGAGAGCCGCGATGACATCACTACGGAAATCGCGAAGTGATGAGCGGATGCCGGCCAGGCATGCGTGCGTCCTGTCTCGACGTCTGGCCGCAACGATGGCTCGACGTCATCTACGTCCCTGCATTTGCCAGGAGCTCGCCGGAATCGCGGAGTGTTATCGCGCTCTGGGCGGAGAACTGAAGTGTCCAGAGGTTTCCGTGGCGTGGATACTTGGCCACCATAACGCGGACGAGTTCTTCGGCATCCTTGGCGTCCTGATATGCGGCAGCGAAATCCTTGATGTAGGCCCGGGTAGTGGAGATCATGTCGTCGACGGCATAGTCATCACCGTCCGGCCTCCTGTGACCACTGACGACCATCCGGGGGTTGAGGCTTTCCACAAGGTCCACGGTTTCCAGCCAGTCCTGCCACTCTGCCGGGGTGGAGAGCCCGAGCATTGGATGGATTTCATTGTAAATTGAGTCCCCTGCCACAACTACGCCGATGGCCGGCACGTGGACAATGGAGGTTGGGTGGATATCGGCCTGCTTCACCTCAATGATCTCTACGGGGTAACCGTCGACGTGCAGTGTGTGACCGTCAAGGGGATCGGGAACGGGCCCCGCTGACACGCAAGCATCACCGAAAAGCAGACCCCACTGCTCCCGCTGCTCCTCCATGGTGTCTTTGATGCCCTCGACCACGTGCGGGAGCGCTACAGCCCTGGCTTCGGGGAAGCGCTCCAAGAGCGGCCCAAAGCCCAAATAGTGGTCGGCGTGCGCATGGGTGAGGTAGATCGTCGTGAGCTTCTTGCCCGTTCGCTCGATCAGGTCACCAAGTTCCCGGACGTCGTCTTTAAGGTATAGCGCATCAATCAGGACTGCCTCCGTGGGGCCGGTGAGAAGAGTGGCCGTGCACGGCGAGAACTTACCCGTTGGGATGCCGGGAAATTCGCGTGCCGGGATATCGGGCCAACGACCGACGTAGACCGTCGCATTGATCGGCCGGCTTAACTTCGGGGAAGGGGTTTCGTTGCTCATGTCGTAACCTCCAGCGTGGGTTGGTTGGCGGCTCCGGACGAGGCGCCACCGTTGCCACGCTACGGATGAATAACGAGTCCCTATAGGAAAAAAACGCCCCCTAGTCGCATATCTGCGCCATGGTTCGTCTCGATTTCCACGGCTGGCTGCAGTCAAAGTAGAGGGGGCTCTTCTTCTTCCCGAGGCATGGTAGGAGCAGGACCAGGAGTCGGGCCAGTTAACGAGGCGCAGTTGTACATCACATTGACGCACCTGTCCCAGTGCCGCGGTCACGGCCGGCGATATGGTGATGAAGATCACTCTCGCAGTGCGGCAAAGCCCGCGGCGGGAACTTGGTCGACCATGCAACACCTACAACGGAGAAGGAGGGGCCTGGAATGCCATTCTGGGAGATTTTCACACCCGAGGACGCTTTTACGAATGAGGACAAGGAGGCGTTGACTAAGGGAATTACCTCGATTTACGACAACGTCAACCTACCCAAGTTCTATGCCGTGGTCGTCTTCCACAACATGCCTGCGAACAGCATCTACGTTGGAGGCGAGGCTGCGAACAATTTCATACGCATCCGCGTTGACCACATCGCTCGCCAGATGAACGAGAACACGATCGTGAAGAACTTTCCCGCTGGAACCTTCACGACCGAACAGATCCGGACATACTTTCACAACCAGGTTGAAGAGATCCTGGTGCCATTCGTGAAAGAGCGCGGGTACGACTGGGAAATCCACGTCGACGAAACTCCGGAGGACCTTTGGCGTGTCCAGGGCCTCGTCCCCCCGCCTGGATGGTCGGAGTTTGAAGAGCTCTGGCGCAAGGAGAACCGTCCCGTCCCCTACTCTGACCAGCCCGTTGTCCAAGGTGTCAGCTGACGCGACCAGCGTCTCATTGCGAGAGCAGGCTAATCGTCACCTCCTGGCGACCCTTGGATTTCTGGACCAACGGACTGCAAACTGACCCACCATTTGCCGACGAGTTAGATCAGGAAACACTTGTGAGAAAGAGTGAACATCTGTGAGAAGAGATATTGAATTCAAGACGGAGGACGGAACTGTTCTTCGCGGTTACCTACATGCCAAACCGAACTTGGCCGCCCCCTGCATCGTCATGGCTCATGGATTCGGCGGGGTAAAAGAGCATATCGACCATTATGCGGCCGCCTTCGCGGCATCCGGCTTCACCGTCATCGTGTACGACCACCGAGGCTTCGGCACATCAGAGGGCCAGCCTCGCCTTGAGGTTGACCCGTATGTTCAAATGGCGGACTGGCGAGACGTGATTACGCACGCCGCAGAACTGCCCGAGGTCGATGGTCATACTGGATTTGGCCTCTGGGGATCTAGTTTTGCAGGGGGACTTGCTATGGTCATCGGCGCGAATGACCCCCGGGTACGATGTGTCGTTGCCCAGATTCCTCAGGTAAGTGGGCACCTCAACAGCCGGCAGATGTTCAGCGTTGAGCAGAGAGCCGAACTCGAACGGCGCCTCGCGGCTGACCGCCGCGGCCGTGTCGCTGGAGAAGAACCCGAAATGATCCCGGTCTTCTCCACCGACCCGAACACGCTCTGCGCCCTTCCCCCTGTCGTTGACCAGGAATTCATCGACTTCGTTCTCCAGGACACGCCGTCATGGAGAAACGAGGTGACACTACGATCCGTAGCCCACTTGTTGGAGTTCGAACCAGCCGGGTGGATTCCCCACCTGTCACCGAAACCCTTGCTGATGATCGTGGGCCGCACAGATACCTGCACCTTCCCGGAGGTTCAACTGGCAGCATTCGAGTCCGCGCATCACCCGAAGCAGGTTCTCGTCCATAATGGTGGTCACTTCGACACATACTCAGACCACTTCGAGCAAACCAGTCAAGCCGCAACCTCCTGGTTCTTGGAGCACCTGCACGGTGAAGACGAGTTCTCCTCGGTGGGTACCGTTGCGACATCGCTGGTGGCCGGCTAGGCATTAGTTGACCGCGAAACGCCCGGCTGGGGTATCCCAGCCGGGCGTATTTTTGCGTGGAGGCGGCGCTCGGGATTACGCCATGCGACTCAGGGAATTGCCGACCGCCAAGTTGCGGCGGCGGCCTGGCCGTCCTTGCTGTCGTCAGCGGCGATGGCACGAATGGACCACATACGGGAGGTCCCGGGTCTGGCCGAGGATGAATTGGAAACACCATGCCGGCCGCTGGTCCACCCCTCGCCTAGCGTCACCACCTGGAGGAGGGAGCGATGAAACCCCAAGGAGACCTCCTGCTCAGTGCCTGGCCGGCGGCGGCGCGGCGACCGCCTCGCCCGTCCTCGGCAACCGCGGGACACAGACGACCCCAGTCCGGCCGCAACGCAGGCGATGACTCTCTATGTCTCTGTGTGCGGCACGAGCACGCCCGAATCGCGGAGTGCTATTCGCGCGCTTCGCGGACTGGTCATCACCGTCCGGCCCTCGGTGACCCGATGATCACTTCGGGGGTGGGCGCTCTGACGCCAGCCTCAATGGTTCGTCCTGGATTTCTCAGGGCCTGCCAGTAAATAACACGCGGTTATGGTGTTTGGCGGGTTGGAGTGGCGAGTGTAGTTCCAGTCCCCGTGGAATTCATGGCGGGTGATGGGCAGGGCTGCCATTTGGGTATCGCTGATCCCGATTCCGGTTCTTGCCGAAGTCGCGACAGATTCCATTCTTGAGCATAATGAGTAGAGTCAATTCTGAATGCGCTCAGTAGGTGAGTCGGGAGACGTGATGACACCGGTTTACCTCCCGTTGCTTCCCTGACGCGGAAATGCCTTAGGGCAGTTGGATGTAGCTGCTGATCAGGCGCTCCGGGCCGTTTTGGCGTCCCGTTCCTTGAGTCGCTGACGGTATGCCCGCGTGTTCGCAGCGTTTCCGCAGCTAGCCACCTCGTGCCAAAGCCGGCTGCAGTTTTTCGAACGGTCGAAGAATGCGATGTCGCATTCCGGGTTGGCGCAAAGCTTAAGGCGCCGAAGAGTTCCCTCGTACGACGCCTTGACCAATTGCACCAGCAGATATGACCGAAGGAGGTCCAGACCGCCCCCAGTGGCGTGCAGCCGGACTTGCCCGGACTCGACACTTACTGCTGTCGCTGAACTCATGATGGCGTGGTGAACCGAGCCAGGATCCGAGGCGGCCGACAACGCCATCCTGAATTCGGAGCGCAGAACCCTAAGCTGTTCTCGTTCGGCGTCTCTCACGATCACGTTCTTTGGCGGCGCGAGGGAGTCAACCGACCGCAGCTGGTTGAGCGAGTCATCCAGCCACCGCTGACTGGTGCTGATCTCGCCCAGGAGATCGACGGCATAGTCGCGAGCCTTCGACGTCGTATTTAAGAGGTCCTGAACGAAGGCCAACCCAGCTGGGGCCACGTCTACACCAAACCTACGAGAGGCTGGCCAATGATGCTCAGCGGGCGCAGACACGCGCTTCTCCTTACACTGGTATTGAGGCGGTCTTCTCGATCCTATCGGGAAGACCGCCTCATGCTGCGTTTACAGCGAACCCGACCTTCCATCAGCGACCAACGCGTCCAGCCGGACATCCGTCGAACAGCTCGACGAGCTGCTCGCCCAAGGCACGGTCCTCCTGCATCCGCCCCTCTTCTTCAACGAGGAACTCAAGATCTACGGCATGACCGTTGGCATCGATCCGCGGAACGGCGTGTTCTGGCCCATCGAGTACAAGTCACACAAGGACGTCCTGCCCTCCGACGAACTCGAGCTCGCCTTCTACTGGGTGACTGGCTGGACCTCGCCCCCCGGAAGGCACAACCCAGGCCTGGCCGACCACACCTCGGGGCACCCGGTCCTGGCCGGCACGTGTACGCGGCCGGCCAGTCTGCGATGTGATCATGCCACACCGCGGGTGGGTTACTAGCGGACCGCGACCTCCAGGACCTGGAAGTCGTCGGCGGAGTGCCGGCCCTCCAGGATCTGGTACGTTCCCGGCTCAAATTTCCAGCCGGCGTCGTAGTGGGCGAAGGCCCGGGCAGGGATACGGACCTGCAGAACCCAAGTTCCGCGTTAGTGGCGTCATCCATTCCAAGGTGTCATGACACCGCGTAGACTTGATCGTGAATCCAGAACACGCTTAGAGGCAGGAGCGCACCATGTCGGCAGGCACGCCACGGCACACGATCCGGGTCAGCAACGAACTGTGGAACGAAGCCCACCGCAAAGCCGTGCGGGAAGGAACGTCCGTGTCCGAACTCATCCGTACCCGGCTCCACGAGTACGTCACAGCCCCGGTCGCTCACCCGCACACCATCGCCGATTCCCTCGTGTACCTGGTCCCGCACGCGTTTAACGACCTGCACGGCCCAGCCGCCGGAACCGTGGAGCTCCCCCTGCACTTGGACTGGGGACCGGAAAGAAGCTACACCGTGGATGACGACGGCAGCTGCTCGGTGCTGTACCAACTCACCCTGCAGAATTCCGGATCCATCGAGGAAATCTGCCGCATCGTCCACCGGCACGGCTGACGGCCCTGTGGCCGACCATGATCCTTCCGGCACGGTGCCGGCAGCTCTGGGAAGCCGCCTTCCCCCAGCTCCCCGCGACCTGCGAAGCGAAGGAGCACCCATCATGGACGACACTCAGCGCGTAGCAGCCAAGATCGCGCTTGCCGTCCTGGCAGCTGATGGCTTCCTCCTCGCCGGCGGCCAGGCCCTGATCGAACACGGCAGCGGTGGCCACAGGTTCGGCGATCTTCATGAGCTCCACCGCCCTAAGCTCGGCGATGGGCGGGCTCGCCGGTGGGCTCGGAGTAGCCACTATCGGACTCCCTCTCGTGTTCATCGTGCCGGCTGTGTTTGCCGTCATCGCTGCCGTCGGACTGGCGTGGATGTCCAGTCTCAGCGGGCACGGTCTCTAACTATCGGGCGGTGAATTCAATCAGTTGCTTCTCGCCCGTTCTGCCGGCTTCCAGGATCGAGAGGCTGACAGACAACGCGTTTGCGGCGTCCACGCCGTCGACAACTGGCTGAGCCCCCTCGCGCACTGCTGATCGGAAGCGTTCGAGCGTGATGTCGTACGTGTGGCGACGGTCGGTAACTGGAATCTCTCTCGTGCCGGCGTGATCCGTGAGTACGATCGAGCCTTTCGGCTCGGGAGTCATGACGTCATGCCCAAGGATGCTGCCTTGGTCACCGTTGATCTGGATGAAAGACGGTGTGAAAGGCAACGTGAATGAGTCTTGGAAGTCGACCAAAATGTCAGGGTCGTATCGGATGGACGCGCTGGAAGCGTCGTCCACACCCGAAGACCAATCACTTTGCGACAAGGTGAGGGCAGCCACGTCGAGCGGGCGAGTGCCCAGTAGCGGATTGACGACTGACGCGTTGTGACAGGACAAATCCATGACGACGCCGGCGCCCGGGGACTTTTCAAGCCGCCACCCGCGAAGGCGTTCGGGGAGGAGAGTCGAATGCCGGACATTAACGCTCAACGGTCGCCCAATGCCGCCTGAAACGACGAGCGCACGAATAGTCTGATGGGTTCCTGCAGCCGGGAGATGGTGGTTGACCGCCAGCACCACGTTGTGGGCACGACAGGCCTCCACCATGGCCTGTGCCTCTTCGAGCGTCGTTGCGACGGGTTTCTCACAAAGGACATGCTTGCCCGCGCTGGCCGCGGCGATTGTTTGTCGGCTGTGATGCTGGTTTCGGCTGGAAATGTAGACGGCATCGATGGAAGCATCCGCCAGGAGCGCGTCAAGGCTCTCATGATTCATTCCGATGCGGTTGCGTTCCGCGTATGTCTTGGCATGATTGGTGTCCCCGCTGACGACGCTGGCCACCACATCGCCGACACGGCGAATTGCGGGGATCATTCGAGTGGCAGCTATGTCACTGGCACCCACAAGCCCCCAAATCAGTCGTTTGGTCATTATCCTGCCTGCTTTTCGTGCCCAAGGGCCGGGATTGCCGGTCGAACTTCTGCCGCGTAGGACATCCAGGCTGCCGATAGTCCCCCGGCACCGATCATGAGCATCATCAGGCCGAGGGCTAGCAAGAGTGTCCCTGAGGCGATGATGCTCAGAACGGCCCCGACGACAGCAGTGGCCAACATAAGACAAGAAAAATAGCGAAACACAGGCTTGCTCCTCAGGAACTCTGACAAGACGGATCCGGATCGGTCAGATGCCGAAGCCTGCCGATGGCCGTCCCAAGCGACAACCATCGACAGGTAGTGGGGACTAGTTGGAGGGGAAGTTGTAGGAGGCGCCGGAGGCATGGGTGGGTTCGGGCCAGCGGGAGGTGATGACCTTGCCGCGGGTGTAGAAGGAGACGCCTTCG
The DNA here is from genome assembly GCF_026241105.1 of Arthrobacter rhizophilus. GTDB lineage: Bacteria > Actinomycetota > Actinomycetes > Actinomycetales > Micrococcaceae > Arthrobacter. Next base: position 20,210 of record NZ_JAPFFT010000029.1, read on the forward strand.
GGTCCGTAGATGTGCTTGTCCCCGAAGAGCGAGGCCTTCCATCCGCCGAAGGAGTGGTAAGCCACCGGTACCGGCAAGGGGACGTTGATGCCAACCATGCCCACGGTGACGGAGCGCTGGAACTTGCGGGCGTTCGCTCCGGAGGAGGTGAAGATGGCGGTGCCGTTGCCGTAGGGGTTGGAGTTGATGAGCTTGATGCCTTCGTCCAAGTCTTCCACCCGGACGACGACGAGGACGGGTCCGAAGATTTCCTCGGTGTAGGCGGTCATTTCGGTCTTGACGTGGTCGATCACGGTGGGGCCGACCCAGAAGCCTTCTTCGTGGCCGGGAACCACGAGGTCGCGGCCGTCCACGACCATCGCCGCGCCGGCGGCTTGGGCTTCGGTGACGATCCGTACGATGCGTTCCTTGGAGGCCGGGGTGATGACCGGGCCCATTTCGGCGTCGGGCTCGGTGCCGTTCTTGACCTTCACGGCGAGGGCGCGTTCTTCGACTTTCTTGACCAGCAGGTCGGCGGCATCGCCGACGGCGACCGCGACCGAGATGGCCATGCACCGCTCGCCGGCGGAACCGAAGGCGGCGGCGGCCAGGTGGTCGGCGGCGTTGTCGAGGTCGGCGTCGGGCATGATGATCGCGTGGTTCTTCGCCCCGCCGAGGGCCTGGACCCGCTTGCCGTGGGCCGTCGCGGTTTCGTGGACGTACTTCGCGATCGGGGTGGAGCCGACGAAGGAGATGCCGTCCACGTCCGGGTGGGTGAGGAGGCCGTCGACGGTTTCCTTGTCACCGTGCAGGACCTGGAACACGCCGTCGGGCAGGCCGGCCTGTTTCCAGAGCTTCGCGAGGAGCATGGAGGCGGAGGGGTCCCGTTCGGAGGGCTTGAGGATGAACGCGTTGCCCGTGGCGATCGCCATCGGCGCCATCCACAGGGGCACCATGACCGGGAAGTTGAACGGGGTGATGCCGGCGACGACGCCGAGGGGCTCGCGGAAGGAGAACACGTCGATGCCGGTTGAGACCTGGTCCGAGTAGTCGCCCTTGAGCAGCTGCGGGATGCCGCAAGCGAATTCGATGACTTCCAGGCCCCGGCCGATCTCGCCCTTCGCGTCGGAGATGACCTTGCCGTGCTCGGCCGTGATCAGGGCCGCGAGTTCGTCCACGTGGGAGGCGACCAGTTCGCGGAACTTGAACAGGACCGCGGTGCGCTTGGCCAGGGAGAAATCGCCCCACTTTTCGGCCGCGGCCTTCGCCGCGGCAACAGTGGCGTCCAGGTCGGCGCGGTTCGCCAGGCGCAGCGTTGCCGAGACGGCACCGGTGGCCGGGTTGTAGACCGGCTGGCTGCGGTCGCCGGAGCCGGCGGTTTCAACACCGTTGATGAAATGCTTGATGGTGGTCATGGTGGATCCTTTTCAGAGTCTTCAGATGAGGAGAGGCCGTACCGGGTGTTCGCCCCGGCAGACAGTCGTTCGTCCGGTCGTTTTGGAGGAAGTTACGCGTAGATTTCCTTGTAGATGGCTTGGATCTGCTCAGCGTCCGGAACGAGAGGATTGTTGCCCGGGGAACCGGAAGCGAGCGCCTGCTCGGCCATGAGCGGTATCTTTTCCTCCCAGGCTGCGCGGTCGATGCCGAAGGCTTCGGGTGTTGGGACCTTGAGGTCGCGGTTGAGGGCGTGCAATTCAGCCACCAGAGATTCGGTGGCATATTGGTCCGAGCTGCTTGAACTCACAATTCCAAGCGCCCTGGCGCAGTCTGCGTATCTTGGCGCGGCAGCAGAGACCGAGAATTCCGTGACAGTCGGAAACAACATTGCGTTGGCCAGACCGTGGGCAACATGGAAGTGGGCACCAATCGGCCGACTCATTCCATGAACAAGGGCCACGCTGGAGTTGGAAAAGGCGATTCCTGCCTGTGTGGAAGCCAGCATCATCGCTTCCCTGGCTTTCGCGTTTGATCCGTCAGCGTAGACGAGCCTAAGGTTTGGGCCGATAGCCCGAATGGCAGACAAAGCAAAGGCATCCGAAAATGAGTTGCCTTTCCGACTGACGTAGGCCTCGATCGCGTGGGTCAAGGCGTCGATCCCGGTATCTGCGGTCAGCCTCGGCGGCATTGAGAGCGTGAGCTCATAGTCAATGACTGCCGCCACTGGAAGGAACGAGATCCCTGCGCAAAGCATCTTCTCGTGGGTCTCAGAGTCGCTGATGATTGAGAACTGAGTAGCTTCCGAGCCACTGCCCGCGGTTGTGGGAATTGCAACGACTCGAACGGAAGGTCCGTTGTTGTTCCGGGGCGCCTTGAAATCCCGCATTTGGCCGCCTTGGCGACTGAGCAGTCCCAGGGCCTTTGCGGTGTCAATCGCGCTTCCACCACCAAGACCAATGATGATGTCAGCCTCATGGTCCTGCACGGCTGCGACGCCCTCACTCAGGGAAGCAGTCGTAGGATCGGGGACGACGCCTGAGAAGACCGCAGCCTCAAAACCGCTCCGCTGGATCGAGTTCATGATGGAATCAACGCTGCCTGTAGTCAGCATGAACGAATCCGTGACGATGAGGGGCCGGGTTGCGCCCAGTTCCTCAAGCAGGGTGCCCACCTGATTTACGGCACCCCTTCCGACCTTCATGACTCGGGGAAGAGCGATGTTTGCAACCATGGAACACCTTTGTTTCTGACCGCCTGTGCATCTACGCATCCGAGGCGGTTCCGTGTAAATATCCGGTTCAAGTCTCAATGCGTTCCGAGTCCGAATCAATGACCAAACATGCCCTCCGATGTGCATATTTGCACGATAGGCTAAGGGGGTGATTTCTGCGGATGATCTACGTTTCTTTCTTGAGGTTGCACGGACCGGGAAGCTGGTAGCCGCTGCTCGAGGCCTCGGGGTGGATCACACCACCGTGGGACGGCGAATTTCCCACCTTGAGCGAGCCACGGCTTCCCGGCTTTTCGTACGATCGACTGGTGGCTGGACGCTCACCGAGGCAGGTCAGCGGCTAGCTATTCATGCTGAGGCTGTCGAATCGTCGCTCTTGGCGGCCGCGGAAGAGCTGGGATCCGAGCCAGGCCGGTTGTCGGGAACCGTCCGTATCGCGACCCCGGATGGATTCGGAGCCTTCGTCCTGAGTCCCGGGCTTGGAGGCCTGAGAAGAAAACATCCCGATCTTGCCATCGAGATCGTCACGGCGACGCGTTTGAACCTCCTTGCCACGAAGGAATTCGACGTTGGCATTTCATTGGCCGAACCCACCATTCGCGGTGTCGAGGCCACGGCGCTGGCAACCTATCCGCTGGGCCTCTATGCCGCCCCACAGTATCTGGAAAGCAGCGCGACCATCGCAGCCGTGGATGACTTGCAAGACCATTCGGTCATCGGCTACGTGGATTCACTTCTGGACATCCCTGACTTGCGCTTCCTGGACACGGCTCTGCCTGGAGTCCGACCCGCAATACAGACAAACAACATCACGGGGCAGTGGATGGCCACGGTTGCCGGTCTTGGAGTGGCAGTTCTTCCGTTGTTCATCGGCGAATCCGATCGACGCCTCGTGCGGATTCTTGCCGACACGGTTCACCTCCGCAGGAAGTACTGGCTCGCGGTTCCTCGCGAACTTCAGCGTCTGGCGCGAACAAAAGCCGTCCATAACGCGCTCTTTGACCTCGCGGCCTCCCACCCCTACCTGGAGCCAATAGGTTAGGCAGATCAATGCAGCCCTTGCATCAAAGGAACGATTTGCCTTAACGGCCGGTCCGGTCTCCGCGCTCTGTAACACGCCAGCAATCCTGTGGATCGATACACGATACAAAGACATCATAGGTTGGACTAGTGGCCGTCCTTGTGCTCGGCCAGTCAATGAAGGGTGGACCGGTGCGCACAATCACTTTCCAAGTCCGGATGTGGTCCGTGGCCTCACGCGTGGCAGTCGCCTTAGCATTCTGGTTGGGTTCCGCGGCGTGCCTTCTCGGGGCCGTTCTTTTTTGGGCGACGTTCAGTCCGTCCTACACCGACGTTGCCACCATGTTCGCTATCGGAGTCGTAGCCATTGTTGGTTTGTTCCTGCTAGCAGCAGGAACGGCTTGTCTCGGTCCAGGGATACGGCGTCGTTCCGAACTGGCCGATGATATTGGTCGGCTCGTACCGTGAAAGGCTTGATCAGGTGAGGGCCGCGTCCTGAGAGCCGCCTCAAGTCGCCCCAGATTTCATATCCTTCCGACCTGTCGAACAGGGTTCGGGTGGCGGGACCATCGGCAGCAAGCCAAAGAATGGAGCCGTCCACCGTAACGTCTTCCACCAATCCAGTGCGGGTTGGAATGTTGTAGTGGCGCACTTCCACGACTTGGCCCTTGGCCAGACTCCAATCATCTCGGAGTCGGAGATCGCTTCCGCTGGCCGCGGGGCGTACGACGCCGGCGACGCAGTAATCATTCATAGGGTTTCTAACGTTAGGGGCCAAGGTAGGTGCCCTGGATGTTTCTTTTGCACGCCGTATCATCCCCCAGCGCGTCGGGGGACGGAGTGGAGGTCTTGCGCAGGCAAGCCCCTGCCGCTCATTCCGATTTGGTGCCTGAAAATTGGGTGCGGCGTCCCGCATAGATGGTGCTGAACAGGCTGCCGCTGGGAAGCATCGTTGACGGAGGGCAATGGGCTGGCTCTCCGATCTGATTCCCGTTGCCCCTGCGTGACCACCAGAGTCTGGCAGTCTCAAGCCAGTGCGGAGGTGACGCTGCATCACGACGGCGGTGCCGTAGAATGCTTGTGCCCATGTGGCCCTCTTCCTTCTTGTACCCCGCCTTCACACCTTGCACCGGCTACCGAAGTGCCCGGTTTTCTCACTCAACTTCTTCGCCGCCTTTTGGTGCGGGTTCTCGAAGTACAAGGAGGCTTCCCGCGTAGGCGGGGACATCGAAGTAGAAACTGTGGAGGTCGTCCACTGAATTGAGAGTCTCTCCAGTGAAGGCATCGGTTATCTCGGCGCCGGGGGTCAGAAGTGTCGAGTTGACCGTTCCGGAAATGTCTTCGCCGCTGAAGTTCAGGACAGTGACCGCCATGGCGTCCGAGGGAAGCCGCTGAACCATGACGAGCATCCCTGGGTGCGAAACGTCAGGGACATCGATGAGTTCGCCTTTTGCAAGCTGGAGCTCTTCCCGTTTAGTTAGAACGGCGGACAACTTTCGTGCAAAAGACGCTTCGTCCTTCATCTGCTCCGAAAGCGTCCCATACAAACTCCTCCCCTTGGGCAGGCCGGAGGACGACTCGGCAGCGCCGGGGTTGACCCCCATCAAGTCGTGCGCACCGCGGTTGATCCATCTGGTGTCGCCCGTGGACACTAGTTGAGCCACTTTGTCGACGTCCACGGAAACAACCCCGCAGAGGTCCCAGCCTGAGAGCGCAAAAACCCCGGGCTGTAGCGCGTTGTACATCGATAAGAGCAGGTGCACGTCGCGGACCTCAAACACCTGCTCGGCAGTCATGGATTCGAGGTCCCGTATGCCCAGTGCGGCCGTGATGACACTTGCGGTGGTGCATGCGATGCCGTTGGTGGTGAACGGCAGGTTGTACGGCGCGGATTCTCCCGTCAGGCCGTCCCGGAGATCATTCTGGATCCGTTCAGCGACGCCGGCGCCGGTGAGGTTCTGGCCGAAGAGGTTGAAGGTCTCGCCCTTATGCCGGGTGGTGAAATGGACGAGTTCATAGGTCAGTTCGTCGTGGTTCTGCAGCCCGTGGACCAGGGAGGCCTGATCGACGCCGGCCTCCATTGCCAGCCGGAGGGTTAGGCGAAGGAACTCTGTATTTCCAGTGACAAGTGCGTGGTGGTAGGCAGGCCTGGTCACGAAGTCGTAGGAGAGATCGGGTCCGTTTACGGACGTTTCCTTTATATCGTCGATGGTGAGGTTGAGCTCCTGGAATGTGAAGCCCCCGACCTTTCGCACCATGCTCGCGATGAGCTGGTTCGCGGCCTGGGACAAGGGGTGCCCCTCTGACCAGCCCGGAAGTTCCTCCGCGCTCTTCTCTACGCCGAGGAATCCGTTCGCGTCCAGCCTTAAGGCTCCCGTTCCAAGATCCACCAGTGAGTGGAGCGCGTCGCCGATCACAAGGCGCATGCCTGCAAAAGTCGGGTCCAACCAGTTGATGGACGGCTGTCCGGCTTTGAAATAGTGCAAGTAGACCCACCGGCGCATCGTGCCGTCCGTGCCGGAAACCGCCCGCGTGGCGCTCCAGTTCGTTTCTTTGATGTCGGGTTCGTAAAAGATCACGCGCTGCAGTTGGCCGATGATGTAGCCGGCCTCTTGGAGTGCCCTTTCGGCGTCGATGCTGATGTTGACCGAGTCTTTGCCTTCGGGGACGTCCGGGAGCAGATGCCAGTCTGACTCCGGGATATGGATCATGTGGTAAATCCCGGGATAGTCTTTGTAGTTCATTTCTGCCAGGCGAAAGTCCGAGCCCATGCCCGTATGCCCGGGAACGATATCGTCAACGATCGTTGCGCCGTGATCAGTGGCGGCCTGACACATTGCTCGGAATTCTTCTTCGGTCCCGAAGGACGGATCGATGGCCATGCTGATTCGGTCGAAGTGTCCGTCCACACTGGCCGTGTAGTCCCAGCCGGTGATTCCCCCGGCGCGCTTCACGGGACCCGTGTGCAGGGCATGTATGCCGATTTCCTGGAACGCATCCCAAAGACTGGGTTGCGCCAGTGCACCTAGGAACGATTGCCCGGGAGCTGTAATGAAGGACAGGGGATACGCGGTGAACCATACCGACGCCCTGTCCAGGGCTGAGCGGGGGCTTGGATGCGCGAACGGCTTTTGCCACATGCTCGCCTGGCCGGACAGCTGCCTTGACATGGCGTCTGCGTCGCCGAGCATGGATTGGTTTCTCAGCCACTCAACATAGACGGCGTTCCGCGCGTCCGGGTCAAACGGCGGTCGGCCTTCATCCAGTGTTTGGCGACGGCGGGCCTTGGGACGAAGCTGACGGGGGCGGGCAGGATAGAACTGCTCATCGTAGGTAATCTCAGACAAGGCTGCAGTCGCGGCCTGGTCCTCGCTCGGTTCTTCGGCTGATTCACGGTTCATGGATTCCGGAGTGTTCATTTGCAGGTGTCCTCGTCCCTTCCAGACTTTGATGCGGCCGTTAGCCTAGGCGAAAGTGTCCGCACTAGACCATCTCTTCCCCGAATCGGGCGGTGGAGCGCGTGCGGTTCGCGCTCCACCGCCATAGGGCTAGGAAGCCCAGGCCGGCCGTTCTCCCGCAAGGCGCGCGGCCCTGATGTCACCGGAGCGTGCATGGCCTTCGAAGTTCTCCGCCCGGGCCGCTCTACCCAGTAGTTCGCCAAGTTCGGCACTGGCGGCGACCGAAGTTATTTCCTGGTAGGTCACGGTCTTGATGTATTTCCCAACCCACAGTCCACCGGTGTACCGGGCGGCATGGCGCGTCGGTAGAACATGGTTGGTGCCGATGACCTTGTCACCGAAAGAGACACACGTATTTTCGCCCAGGAACAGCGCTCCATAGTTGATCATGCTGTCCAGTGCTTCGCGGGGGTTGGCCGTCAGGATCTGCACATGCTCGCTGGCAAATTCGTCGGCGACGGCGTACGCCTCGGTGAGGCCATCGACCAGAATCACCTGGCCGTGGTCGCGCCAAGCCACTTCTGCGACTGCACGGGTCGACAAGCCAAGCAGTTGACGGTCGATTTCTTCGAGCACCTGTTGTCCGACCGCTTGCGAAGTCGTGACAAGGATCGCAGGAGAGTCAGGACCGTGTTCGGCCTGGCTGAGCAAGTCAACAGCGATCAAGAACGGATCGGCCGTCTCGTCTGCGACGATGAGAACTTCGGTGGGGCCCGCGAAGAGATCGATGCCAACTTCACCGAACAGCTGCCGCTTGGCCTCCGCGACGTAGGCGTTCCCGGGGCCGGCAAGAAAATCCACAGGCGCGATGGTCTCGGTGCCGACGGCCAGGGCGGCGACAGCCTGCACCCCGCCGAGCAAGTAGATTTCGTCTGCTCCTGCGAAGTGCATGGCTGCAATCGAGGCGTCGGGGACTACTCCCCCAGCCGCCGGAGTGGCGGCGGCAACCCTGCGGACGCCGGCAACCTTTGCGGTCACGATCGTCATATGGGCTGAGGCCAGAAGCGGGTAACGACCGCCCGGAACGTAGGCACCTACGGCGTCGATCGGAATGTTCTTCTGGCCGAGGATGACGCCTGGCTCGACTTCCGCTTCGAACTCTGTCAATGAATCAAGCTGCAGCCGGGCGAACCTTTCGACGTTGCGCTGGACAGTCTTGATGTCTTCAACCGTCTGCTCCGGGAGTCGGGCGATGGCGGCATCAATCTCATCCTGGGAGAGGAGGAATGATTTGGGGGACCACTTGTCAAACTTCTCGGAGTAGGACCGAACGGCTTCGTCGCCGCGTTCGCGAACGTCCGCGATGACCGTTTCGACCGTTTCCCTCACGCCTGAAGACGAGGTGGGGTCCGAGATGGTGACGTCAGCATTCTTGAGGGAAGTGCGCAATGGTTTTCTCTTTCGTTGCTGGAGCCAGAGCGCAGGTAGTGCGTGTGCTCCTCGTTACTTGGAAACCACAAAACCATAGCATTACACTTTGGTTTGGGACAGAGTGACAAGCTTTTCCTTATCCTCTGTGTACCAAATGTTAGCATTGAGTAAAAGTAAATGCTAGTCTTAGTTTATTTTTCAAAAGGTTAACTTATATATGGACGCGCGACCGCTTCAGGCTTGGCATGTTCGGCCCTGGACTCGTGGCGGCCAGTAACAGCCACCCCCGGAGTTAGGTGACGGATCATGGATCAGGAACAGCGAACGCGCGCGGAGCGAGACTTGCTGGGTGTCCGCGAGGTTCCCGCTGAGGCGTATTGGGGAATCCACACGCTCAGGGCGGTGGAGAACTTCCAACTGGGCGGGGAAACGGTAGGCAGCGCTCCCGGCCTCGTCAGTGCCATCGCGGCAGTCAAGGAATCGGCAGCAAAAGCCAATATGGAACTCGGATTGCTGGATCGGAACGTGGGCACCGCCATCGTTGCCGCTTGCCGGGACTTGCGATCGGGCGAGTTCCACGACCAGTTTCCCGTTCCCCTGATCCAGGGAGGCGCCGGAACCTCAACAAACATGAACGCCAACGAGGTCATCGCCAATCGCGCGTTGGAGCACCTTAACGAACCAAGAGGCTCATATGGTCTCATCAGCCCCAACGAACACGTCAACATGGGCCAGTCTACAAACGACGTCTACCCAACCGCCCTGAAACTTGCCACTATCCACGGCTGCCATGGCCTCGTCGGTGCACTCGAGAAGTTTCAGGCAGCATGTGAACGAAAGGCGCAGGAGTTCGACCACATTGTGAAGATGGGGCGAACGCAACTGCAGGACGCGGTACCCATGACATTGGGCCAGGAGTTCAGAAGCTATGCCGTCACCATCAGCGAGGATGTTGCACGGCTGACAGAGGCGGCAGTGCATTTGCACGAAATCAACCTCGGGGCGACGGCGATCGGTACCGGATTGAACACACATCCCCGCTACGCGTCGATAGTTCGAGAACACCTTGAGGCGGTCACAGGATTGCCCCTGACAACCAGCCCCGACCTTGTAGAAGCTACTCAGGACTGCGGCGTCTTCGTTCTGATTTCCGCCGCTGTGAAGAGGTCAGCCGTGAAGTTGTCCAAGATCAGCAACGACCTTCGCCTCCTGTCTTCCGGACCTCGCGCCGGGTTCGGCGAGATCAATCTTCCCGCTCGACAAGCCGGTTCCAGCATCATGCCCGGGAAAGTGAACCCGGTCATCCCTGAACTGGTCAATCAAGTGGCATTTGAGATCATCGGCGCCGACGTAACGATATCCCTCGCAGCGGAAGCCGGACAGCTGCAACTGAACGCCTTCGAGCCGATCATAGCCTCGAGCCTGTTTCGAAGCATCAACCACCTCCGGATAGCGGCAAACACGCTCGCGGACGCTTGCATCGACGGAATCACAGCCAACGAACAAACACTTCAAGACCATGTCGCTCGAAGCATTGGCATCGTCACGGCTCTAAGCCCCTATCTGGGCTATCACATGTCCGGCGAGATTGCCGCTGAAGCGCTGCGCACTGGCAGAGCCGTTGTTGATCTCGTGTTGGACAAGGAACTCCTCGACCCGGAACTCCTGGGCCGGCTACTTCATCCACAGGCAATCGCCGGCGGTGGCATCTCCGCCAAGGAGCGATAGAGCATCATCTACCCATGAGCTATAGGATTGACTTATGACCTTGGCCCAACTTGAAGCATTTGTGGCAGCAGCCAGCGGACTGACTTTCACGGCTGCCGCCGTCGAATTGGGCATGAGCCAGCCGGCAGTGTCGGACCTCATCCGCCGGTTGGAATCAGAGTTTGGCGTGCCACTGTTCAACCGCAGTGGCCGGGCGCTCGTGCTCACGGCGGCCGGGGAGGAACTGCTGCCTTACGCGGAGCAGACCATTTTCTCCGCCAAGCAAGGCACCGAAGCAGTGAACGCGCTACTGTCCCTGGGCGGTGGTACCGCAACGTTCGGGCTCCTGCGAAATGCAGAGTTCTACATCCGTCAGGATCTGGCCAAGCGCTTTCGCGAGAAACACCCGAATGTACGTATCCGTCTCGTGGGGCAGAATAGTGCCGAAACAGTCAGTGACGTCGTTTCGGGACATCTTGAAGCGGGCCTGGTCACTTTGCCGATTGATGACGACCGGCTGGACGTACTCCCCCTGGCCCGGGATGAGGTGGTCTACGTCAGTGCCGTTCCGGAGCGTGTCCAGACACCCCCGGATATCGCCGCAATCTGCAGCGCTCCACTGATCCTCTACGACGCTCACTACGCCCAGACAGATCCGGCCCGAAAGCAGCTCTCTGCCCGGGCTCGGCTGCGTGGTTTATCGCTTAATGCAGGCATCGAAGTCGAATATCTGTCAGCCGCACTGTCACTGGCTGCCGACGGATTCGGTGACACCATCGCCTGCAGGGCTTCCCTTGAGTCCGAGGTCTTCCCGCGCGGGCTGCAAGCCGTCGCCTTGGCTGAGCCAATGTTCGACACTCTGGCACTCATCAAGAGACACGGCCAGCTTCTCTCCCCCCCGACCAAAGAGATGGCCCGTTTGGCACATTCAGCCCTTATTGACCACCAGACGTCGGACCATGGCACCGCCGAAATACTCGACGGCGCGCACGACATCGAAGCGTTTCTGACCGAAAATCACTGACCACAGAGTCCGTCGAGCCGAGGTCCGTACTTCTCCCCCGCCGATATCGGTTTCAGAATTAGAAGTGGCCGGCATCTCCCGGATGCCGGCCACTTCGCCGTCGGACATAGGCAAACTTTGTAGGAACGTGGCGCGGGCCGTGTGTCACCTGTCCCGCGTCCGCGAAATAGTGCCGCGAACTTCTACTGACCTGCCAATGATCCCGCGACACCTCCGACGCTGAAGAACTTGTTCAGCGTCGCGAAGATGATCGTGGGTGGCAGCAGCATGATGACGGCAACCGCCATAACTGATCCCCAGTCGGTCGAATGCTGTTGAAAGAAGGTCTGGACGCCGATCGGGAGCGTGAAGGTTCCTGCCGAGCGGAGGAAGATCGATGCGACAAGATAGTCGTTCCAAGCCATCAGGAAGGTAAAGATGGCGGTCGAGAGTACACCTGGCAGTGAGTTCCGGAGCACGATGTGAAGGAACCCTTTGAACACCGATGCTCCATCAATCCATGCCGCCTCTTCGAGGCTCCCAGGGATCCCGTCCATGTAGGAGGCCATCATCCAGGTTGCCACAGACATGGAACTCGCGACATACAAAATCGTGATCCCGACAAGGTTGTCGGCCAGGCCGATGTGGGAGAAGAGGATGAACAACGGAATCACGGACGTGATCACAGGCAAGGCCTGTACGACGAAGAGCAGGAGGGAATAGCCTCCGACAAGCCGGCCCCTCCCTCGCGATAGGACATAGCCGGCCGGTGCCGCGACTGCTACTGACACCACGACTGTCGCCAATGCGACCTGGAGACTGTTGACGAGCCAGGCGACCGTGCCGCTGCTACTCAGCACTCTGGCGAAGTTGTCCAGGGTTAGGGAGCCGGTCCCATTGTTCGCCCGGAGGGAGAGGCCAACGGTTCCCGCAATGGGGATGAGGGCGAATGCCGCTAGTGCGACAAGGATCGCAAAGCGCAGCCATTGCCCGCGGCTTCCTGCTTCGACGGACCGCCGGGGGGTTGCGATCTTGGTTCTGAGTGTAGAAGTGGTCATTGTGAGGTCGACTTTCGGATCTGTCGGAAGAGCAGCACGGCCACGATGGCCAACGCAAGGGTCATGAGGAAGGCGATGGCAACGCCCGGGCCTGTCTGGAAGTTCTGGAATACGGTCTTGTAGGCCAGAACAACCAGGGTGTTCGTCGCGCCGACCGGGCCGCCGTGGGTGAGGAGATACACGGTCGGGAAGTCGTTGACGCAGAAGATCGCCATCAAGACCCAGGAGATGTACGTGGGTTTCGCGATGATAGGAAGTGTCATGTAACGGAACTGTTGCCGGGCGCTGGCGCCGTCTATCTTGGCGGCTTCGTAGATACTTTCATCTACGGAGCTCAGAGCCGCGCTCATCATGAGCATCATGAACGGGAAATTGACCCAGATCTCGAAGAGGCAGACCGTGATCTGGGCGCCAAGCGGATCGGAGAGGAAAATGGCGTCCCCGAATCCCAACGCGTGGATGATCGTCGGGACAGGGCTGGAACTCGTTCCTATGAGCCAATTCCAGGACATGGCCGAGACGACAATCGGCACAACCCACGGAAGCAGGAGAATTGTCTTCAGTAGCCCTTTGGCTGGAATCCGGGTGCGGAGCAGGAGAGCGATTGCGATCCCGATGATCCAGCTTCCAAAGACGCCCGCGACCGCGAAGACAGCGGTAAATCCCGCTGCCCGCCAGAAGGCAGGATCGGCCAGGACTTTCGCGAAGTTGTCGACGCCGACAAATTCCCCTGGTGAGATCAGGCTCCCGTTATGCAGGGCCTGAAAGGCGGCGTAGGCGATCGGGTACGCGTTCGTGAGGATGAGTATGACGACTGACGGCAAGATCAGAAAGAGCTTGGTTGCAGGCGCGCGGCCGGGACTGCTCCTTCGGCGGCGGTTTCGCGGTTCGTGGGTCGGCGTCCTCACCGTCAAGGGTAGTTCAGTGCGGCGAACGGAGGTGCTCATGATGTATGACGGCTTTCGCTATTGCTTCGCTAGGAGATGGCGGCCTTGATGTCGCTCTCAAGCTTGGTCAGGATGGTCTTGGACGGGGTCTTTCCGGCGAGGACGGTCTGGCAGAAGTCCGTCATCGCCTGACCACCGTCGATGGTCGCGAGCTTGGCGGTGAGGGCGCTCGATTGGGCCGCGGTGGTCTTGCAAATGGGCTGCCATTTCTCGACGACCGCCGTGTTCTGTGCGTTTGCTTTGAATTCCGGGAGCTCCGTGATGGACTTCAGGGCGGGCAGGCCCTGCATGACGCCTTTCTGCCAGAGCGTCTTCATGTTCTTGATGTAGTACGAGGTGAACGCTTCAGACCCGGCCTGGGACGGCGTGTTCTTGTACATCATGATGTTGTTCACGTAGTAGAGCCCCCCGACTTCGCCGCGGCGGGATTTGAGGGGGTCCGTCACGAGGACGTCCTTCTCGTCGCCGACGACGTTGTTGAATGCCGGGCTTTGGAATCCAAGGGCTACCTTCTTGTTCGTCCAGAGAGTGGTGAGATCGTCGTCCTTCATGCTCACGGAGCCCGGATCGACGGCACCCTGCTTGACTAGCTCGGTGAGGAAATCAACTGCCTCCGCGTTGCGGTCATTGACGACGTCGAGGTCGCCATTGGAGTTGAAGAGGCCACCGCCATTGTTGATCATCAGGCTCAGCACGGCCATGGGTCCGTAGTTGCCGCTGCCACCGCTGATACCGAAACCGAGATAACCCTTGGCAGAAGCCTTCTTTGCCACGTCCAACACATCATCCCAGGACTGCGGCGGCGTTGCTCCGATCTGGTCCAGGATCGACTTGCGGTACCAGAACACTTGGACGTCGAGGTTCCACGGGATGCCCACGTAACCATCGGAGGTCTTCATCGCATCCAGTGTGTGCGGGAGAAAGTCGTCGTAGGTGCCGTCCTTCTTGAAGGAATCGATGAGGTTGTCGGCATAGGCGATGGCACCCTGCTTCGCGAACTGGAACGCCTGGAAGCCGCCACCGGTGGAAACAGCCGGTCCCGTGTTGGAGGCGATGGCAGAGGAGAACGTCTGGTTAAACCCGTCCCAGTTGACCTGCTGGTACGACACGCCCGGCATGCCATCACCGGGCTTGTACGCCTGCGCCAAGCTTTGGGCCGCATCGGCGTAGTTTTTGTCGCCCCACGGCATGTCCCAGAACTTGACCGTACTACCGCCGCTCGCCGAAGCGTTTACGCCGCCGACGGCGCAGGCGCTAACGGAAGCGGTAAGGGTAACCGCCCCCGTGAGGGCAAGGAAACCGCGACGAGACATGGCGGTGGGGGGGAGTATATTCTTCATGGCTTCTCCTTATTTGCTGGTGTGGACAGGGGCGGGAGTGGTCATCGTTGTCCGTGGTTTCCCGCCCTCGCGTTGACATCTGGTTCCGGGGCCGACCATCGCCGGATTCGGACGGCCCCGGATGCGCAACTGATTTCTGCTAGGTGCGCACTTTTGAGATCAGCTCGCTGAGGTAGCTGTGGCTTTTTACCGCCGCATCCAGTGAGCCGCATTCGACCGAGAGGACCACATCGTGGTCAGCGTCCGCGAGGGTCCGCACGATCCGTTCCCAGTCGATGACCCCTTCTCCGCAGGCGCAGCCGAGCATCCCGCGGACTTTGCCTCGGTATTTCTTGGCGTCTTCGACTGAGATATCTTTGGCGTGCATGTGGGTGACGTTGGAGACGATGTCTTCTAGCCACGCATGGGGATCGTTTCCGCTCAGGTAGCTGTTTCCCGTGTCTAGATTGATTGTCAGGGCCGGCGAGTCGATCAGTTTCATGAGGCGGTCCAACCCGGCCGGCGTGGCCGTGTAGGGTCCGTGGGTTTCGATCGCAATGGCGATCCCGCGCGGTTCGGCCACGAGGGCTGCCTCCTGGAGTGTGTACTTCATCAGGGTGAAGTTCTCCTTTTCGGTGGTCCACGGCGGCATGGGGCCGTCGTCGACCATGATCATTGGTGCCCCGCATTCGGCCGCGTATCGGATGGACTGTTTGAGGTAGTCAACGGCGATGTCGGGTTTGGCAAGTGGGGCATGGCTTGAGAGGGAGGAAAGATGAAGTCCCCGGCTCTCGGCTGCTTGCTTGAGCTTGAGCGGGTCGTCCAGCATTGACCGGCTGTGGAAATAGCCGGCTTCGCTGAGCAGCTCACGGCCCCAGTGGACCATCGGTTCGACGTAGCGGTAACCGATTTCTGCGGCGCGGTCCATCGCCCAGTCGAATGAGCCGTTTTCGTATCGTGCAAATTCGAGGTTGAGTCCGAGTTTGATGTCACCCATGATGTTTCTCCTGGTTAGAACCCGCGCTGAGCGACGTATTCATCACGGGTGTCGCCGTGGTACGCCGGAACGGTGATGTCCCACCAACCGGTGGGGTGCATCTCGGTCCACGGCAGCTCAGTCGCGCTCATGGCCTCGATGACGACGGGTCCCTCGGTGGCGAAGGCACGTTCGATTGCCTCCGTCAGCTTTGCGGGGTCTTCAATGCGCTCTGCGGTGCAGCCCAGGGAACGTGCGAACTCGGCAATGTTGGCGAAGTACGGCTTTCCGTCAGGAGTGCTCCAATTGGTGACGAGACGGCGTTCTGCGCCGAACAGGCTGATCTGGAGATCCTTGATGGCTTCCCACCCGCCGTTGTTCAGAACGACAACGACCAAAGGTGTGCCGAGCATGACTGCGGTGGACAGCTCAGTGCCTGTCTGGAGGAAGCTGCCGTCTCCGACCATGGCCAAGACGGGCGTCCCTGGAACTGCGATTTGCGCACCGATGGCAGCGGGGAGGCCGAAGCCGATTCCCGACATACCACCGGCCACGATGTTTGTCTTCGGTCCGTAGATGGGAAACTCGTTGAAAGCCTGGTTTGCGGGGTTACTCGAGTCAGTAACCAGAATGCCTTCGCGGGGCAGTGCCTTACGGATTTCCACCATTGCCCGTGAATTTGTCATGGGGAGGTAGTCGGTTTCGCGCATGGGCCGCAGGTGCTCTTCCCAGCGTGCCTTGAGTTCCTGAAGCTCGGCGAAGTACTCGGTGCCGTGGTAGTCAGGTCCGTCGCCCAGAGCGTCTCGAATGGCGGCCAGCGAGGACTTCGCGTCGCCGACGATTCCGACCTCGACAGGGTAGTTACGGCCGATCTCAAATCCGTCGATGTCGATATGGACGAGTTTGGTGATGGACGGGATATTGAAGGTGACGCCTTCCTTGTAGGACGACGTGATGCGGTCACTGAATCGGCAGCCAACGGCAAGGATGACATCGGCTGTCCGGGTGACGCCATTCCCGGATATGGAACCCATGTCGCCGCATGGCCAGGCGTACAGTTCGTGGTCGGCCGGGAAGGCTCCCTTTCCCATGAAAGAGTGGGTCACCGGCGCGCCGAGGCGCTCGGCGATGGCACGGAGTTCTTCGCTGGCTTCAGCGGCAATGACGCCGCCGCCTGCAAGGATGACCGGCCGCTTGGCAGTCTTGAGGAGTTCCACGGCTGCGGCGATTGCCCTGACGTCACCGGTTGCGCGGGCCTGGGCGCGGCGGGAACCTTGTACGCGTTTGTAGTCGCCGTATTCTGCCTGCAGGTCCTGGGGCACGTCCACCAGCACCGGCCCGCGCCGCCCTTCGTACATCGTGTTGAAGGCTTGGTCCATAACCATCGGGATCTGCTCAAGGCGGCTGGGCTGCCACCAACGCTTGACTACTGGTTCGGCCATGCGGGGGAAGTTGTTCCCGTGCGGCCGGTCAATTTCCTGGAGTACTCCGCGGTTTTCCATGTAGGTGTGGACGGCGCCCGTAATCAGGATGAAGGGCTGCGAGTCCGCGAAGGCGGTGACCAAACCGGTCAAGGTGTTCGTTGCCCCGGGTCCGATCGAGGTGCAGACTGCGGCTATCTTGCCAGAAGCGCGGTAGTACCCGTCAGCCATGTGGGCGGCGCCCTGTTCGTGCATGGCTGGGATTACTTCGATCTCGTCGGCGCGGTCGACGAAAGCGTCCAAGAGTGCGGTGTTGCCGTGTCCGGGGACGGCGAAGACGCGTTCGACACCTTCTCGGATGAGGCAGTCGACAATCATCTGTCCACCGGTCAGTTGCTGATCAGTCATTTGTTCTTACTTCCTGTAAATACGGGGGTTAGCGGTAGGAATTCTGGGGCGCGTGTCTCGGACTGGCGCTGGGCTGCGCCGGGCACGATATGTTCAGCGACACGGAAGGCATTTGCGGCAATGGTTAGTGCCGGGTTCATCACTGGGAGTGAGGGGAAGAATGACGAGTCGACGACGAAGAGGTTCTTGACATCATGGGTCTGGCAGCTGGGGCCGAGGACGGACGTCTGAGGGTCATCTCCGGCCCGGATCGTTCCGGCCTGGTGGGAGTTGACAGCAATTTCGGTGGTTTCACTGAAGATCAGTGGATAGCCCATCTTGTGGAGAATGCGTTTCATCTCCTTGACCAGGTGCTGGTGTGCCCGAACATTGTTGGGCTTCCAACTGATCCGGATAGCTTCGTCGTTCCTTAGGGTGACCCTGTTTTCCGGATCGGGAAGATCTTCGGTGAAGAGCCACCAATCCATGCTGTGGCCGGCAGCAATTTCCAAGGCCCATTTGGGGATGAGCGGCTTCTGCCCGACGAGCATGGCGCCCTGGAGCTTGCCGATCAACTGGACGTGACCGAGCGGGTACGGAAAATCCGCGTTGCCCTTGAGGTAATAGTCATTGAAGTAGAGCGTCTTTTGGAACTCAACTTTGTTCCTCTTGGGGTGCAAGGCGATCATGATGCTGTTGTTGTGCACCATGTAGTTCCTGCCAACCATTCCGGAGGAGTTGGCGAGGCCGTTGGAGTGTTTGTCTGTGGCGGACCGGAGCAATAGCGCCGCAGAGTTGACGGCGCCGCAAGAAACGACCACTTTTCCGGCCTCGACGACGATGGTCTTCCCGTTGTGGGCGAGCTGTACGCCAGTGGCAGTCTGGCCGGATTCGTCGGTGAGCACCTTCTCGGCGTACGCCTCGGTCAACAGTTCCACATTGCCCGTTTGAAGAGCAGGCCGTACACAGGCTACGTCGGCATCCATTTTGGCCAGGACGCGACATGGAAAACCGTCGCAAGTGCGGCAGCGGATACAGGCACCGCCCTGACGCCAGTCGATTCCCAAGGGAATGCTGGACGGAGTCAGTCCCTGTTTGGCCAGCCCATCCGCAACAGCCTGCACCTCAGGTTCATGACCGATCGCAGGGTAAGGAAAGGGCTCGTCGCGGGGCAACGTGGGATCATCGTGTTGGTCACCATGAACCTTGTAGACCCTTTCGGCCCGCGAGTAATAAGGGGCTATGTCGTCATACGTGAACGGCCAGGCTGGTGAAGTACCGTCCTCGTGTTCGGTCGCGACAAAATCTTCGCGTCGAAACCTCACCAAGGAGGACCCATAGAACTTGGTATTGCCACCGACGTAGTAATAAGTACCGGGGCTGAAAGCTTCGCCCGTGTCGGAGTACCACTTTTCAGCATTTTTGTATCGGCCGTGTTCAAACACGGCGTCCGGGTCCCAGTTCTGTTTCTCCTGGGGAACGAACCCTCCGCGCTCGATGAGCAATACGCTGACGCCTGCGTCCTTCAATGCGTAGGCCAGCGTACCGCCGCCCATGCCGCTTCCGACGATTACGACGTCGTAGCTGGACTTTGCAGGACCATCGATCTGCAAAGAAGTCTCAACAGTCATTTTGGAATTTACCTCTCGGTTCTGGCCATTGTTGGGGCCGGGTGCGTGAGTCTGAACCTGCCATTGGACTACGAACTTTTGCAGTACGTCACGAGTGAGAGTCACATCACCTATAAGCAAGAGTACACGGATTACGAGTTTACTCAAGCATGAAGTTTGGTTAGAGTCTCTCGATAGACGTTTTCCACAAGTAGGGACGGCTCCTCAAGTGGCCCTGCTCACATTCTGTTCCTTTAGTGTACGATCGTACGCATAAGAAATCTAGTGCACGATCGTACGCATCGGAAACAATGTACGTGCGTACACATTTGGAAGGTGGAGAGTTGATGGTTGCGCAAGATCCGCCGGACCGATTCCCCCCTGATCCGGAGTGGTCCGCCCGTTCGGATGTCGCCAGCACCTTCCGAATCCGACGTTTTGATCCGGATCGTCGGAATCGGATTATTGACGCAGTACTCGCGGTCATTTCTGACAACGGTGTGGCCGGCACTAGTTTCCGGAAGATCGCTGCCCAGGCCGATGTTCCCCTCGGGTCAATCACCTACCATTTCAGCGGCATGCATGAGCTCTTGGAAACAGGGTTCGAGCGTTTTGTGAGCCAGTCCCTCTCCCGGCTGGAGGATCGGCTTCAATCGGCACGAGATCACCGTGACGCAGGCAAGGTCATCTTGGCGATGATTCACGAAGACGCCACCGCTGATCCCCCTCGACACCTGGCGCTTTCTCGCGAACTTCAGGCCCTGGTCATCCGTGAACCTGCTTTGCGCAACATCGCGAACAATTGGATGGAAGGTAGCGCCAGAATCCTGGAACGGTACTTCGATCCAGCAACGGCAGAGATTCTGGAGATTCTCATGGACGGCCTGGCTCTTCGTAGAGGCGTTGCCTCAAAGGACGGAGAACCGCTTGCGGCCGACATGGTGGCGAGAATTATCACTGGCTCGTGGCCCTGGGATCCATCACCAAGTCCCTAGGTGGGAGCCATCTACAAACGGCAGCTTAGAAATTACCCGCCGCGGCTGCAGGCAACAAGCCTGACCCTCAACCAAATCGATTCCCATAACGAGGAAGAAAGAAGCAGGCGTGAAGACTTCGTATCGTGGATACGAGGCTGGACCGGTTCCTCCGGCCAGACCTCACGAGATGGTGTTCCACGACCCCTTTGCCCGCCAGCCGGGGGCCAGCCTGACCCGCGGCGTGGCTGTTCAACCGTTGCCCTCCATGACAGCCGGAGAGCGCGGAAGCAGCTCAACTCACTACCAGCGGCTGAAGCGAAGAAGGCATTGGAAGGTGTGTCCCACGATCTGCTCGCCCTCGCCTTGCAACGCGGCGGCGCCGACTAACCGCCAGATCTGCGCAAAGGACGGGCAGGCAAGGACGCCGTCCCATGAACTTCGTCGGAAAAGGTGATCGAAGCTTCCACCGGCGATAGCGCTCCCGGCTGCGACGGAGCTTCCCTTAGCAGCTTGTCGACAGCGTTCGAAACCAACTCGCGGTCGTCGTCGCGCGGTTCAAAGGCCCGATGAATTGAAAGTCCTTCGACGAGCGCGTCCAGTTGTCGGGCCACATCCGGGTCGAAGTATTTTTCGAAGGCACGGCGGCTGCGCATCATCCAATCGTGAGTGAGGTGCCGGAACTTCGCTTGACGGGCCGCCAGCGTGTAGAGCTCCAACGTCAGAACGAGAGCGTCCCGATCGCCATAGGTATCTTCCATGATCATCTCGACGACAGCCTCTTTGGCCGCTTCGATGGTCGAGGCCTCGTTCATGCGCCGCTCGAACCGGTCGCTAATACGGGTGGCAAAACGCGTGAAGGCTTCGTGAAGAAGTTCGTCCATTCCTGCGAAGTGATAGGTCATGGACCCCAAGGGGACATCTGCAAGGGCGGCCACTTTCCGATGTGAAGTGCCGGCCACACCTTCGGCGGCGATCAGATCCAATGTCGCTTCAATGATTCGGTCACGCCGATCCGGATCAACCCGCCGTTTGGCCATTTTCCTCAGCTTTCAATGGTCCTGATGACTTTAGCCGGAATCCCCATGGCCACGACATTGGAAGGCAGGTCGCGGCTGACGACTGCCCCAGCACCGACGACGGTGTTTTCGCCAATCGTTACGCCGGGAAGCACGATGACTCCCCCGCCCAACCACACGTTGTCTCCGATGACTATCGGCTTGGCCGATTCCAACTTGTCTCTTCGGGGTTGAGCCGCCACGGGGTGGGTCGGCGTCAGCAGTTGGACGTTCGGGCCAATCTGGCAATGGCTTCCAATTGAAATCGTGGCCACGTCAAGAGCAGTGAGATTGTAGTTAATAAAGGTGCCCTCACCGATGCTGATGTTAGATCCGTAGTCGACGAATATTGGTGGCCTTATATGGGCACCTTCGGCCAGGAATCCGATGAGCTCATGTATGAACGACTGGGCCGCATCTATGTCCTGAGCGTAGGCAGAGGCATATGCCCCGGCCAGGCGAATAGCGCGCTGCTGTCTAGCGACGATCTGCGGATCATCGGAGATGTAGAGATCGCCCGCGAGCATCCGTTCGTGGTTGCTCCGGGGGTCGTCTCGGAAATACTCGGCCGCCATGTGTACAACTGTACTAAAGAATGACCCGCCCGACCCCTCAGCTCGTCTGACGCCACGGGACCAGCCGTCATCGGAGAGATCGCCGCCATCGGGTTCCATTCGCTTCCAATGTCTGGCTGAGCGCTTCGCACGATGTAAACAAGTGGCCGCGGAGTCCTGCTTCCTGGGCAGATCGGATGTTTTCCTCTCTGTCGTCGATAAAGAGGGCTCGGTGGGGTTCAATCCCGAGCTCACGGATACACCACTCGAACGTTTCCCGTTCAGGTTTCGCAAATCCGATCTGATAAGAGAGTCCTCGGACTTCAAACAGGTTGAGCCACCGGTGCCTTCGCTGAAAGTGTTCTCCCAGCTCCTGGGGAATGTCGGAGAGCAACGCGAGACGTCGGGTCCTGGACAGGTCCTCAAGCAGAGCGATCATCTGATCATCGACGAGCGACCAGCTGGCGATGTCGTGCTCTATGAGTTGCCTAATCCGGTCCGGATCGAAGCTCGTAGCCAATTGGCCAGAAACGTCGGTCCAGTACTGGGTGCCGGTGACCTCTCCGCGATCATATGGCGGACGCTGGTTCCAGTACGCCGCCCAAAACTCCTCCTCCGAGACGGCTCCGGTAGCCAATAGCGCCTCCCTACCTTCTTGATTTTGATCTTTGGCGATCACTCCGAAGAGATCGAAGATCAGCACATCGTTTGACTGCACGGCCATGGTCTTAGCCTGCCTCTCAATTAGGAATAGATAGTTCGGTTGAGCAGCACACTATGCGGACTTTGCTCAGCGATCACTTATGTTCCCTCATAGAATAGCTAGATCAGATTTCAAATGAAAGCTGGCAGTGATCATATTCTCCTCGCCTCGATACCAGACGGGTCGCCCTCACTCCCACACCGATGCGTACGCTCGTACACGTAAATCTAAGATGCATCGAGGATCGGCCATCTTTTGCTTGCCAATAACCAAAAGGTTCCCTTAGGCTTTACTCATCGTTCATAAGTAACCCTTGTGTCATGTCGATCTCCTCTCCGACTTCCTCTCAAGCACCAGCGCGCAAGCTGCATCCACATGCCCTCCAAATCAAAGGAATTCGCCGCAATGAACTATTCTGTCCAGCTCTACACCGTACGCAGCGCTGTCGAAGACGATCTCCCCGGCACGATCCGGCGCCTTGCAGAGATCGGTTATAACCGGATTGAGCCCTATGACTTTGTTGCCCGCGCTGATGAGTTCGCCCGTGCTTTTGTCGACTACGGCGTTTCTGCTCCGTCCGGCCATGCGCCGCTGCTGAGCCAGGACCAGGATGAGATCTTCGCCGCAGCGAAGGAACTGGGAATCAGTACGGTCATCGATCCGTACCTGCCTGCCGAGCACTGGCAGAACGCCGAGGACATCCAGGCCACCGCCGCAAAGCTCAACGCCGCCGCGAAGAAGGGCGCCGAATACGGCATCCGCGTCGGCTACCACAACCACGCCTGGGAGCTGGAGTCCAGCATCGAGGGCCAGACCGCCCTGGAGTACTTCGAAGGCCTGCTGGATCCGGAACTGGTCCTGGAAGTCGACACCTACTGGGCTGCCGTTGGAGGCCAGGATCCCGTGGAACTCCTGAAGCGGCTGGGCGCCAGAGTTGTGGCACTTCACATCAAAGACGGTCCAGTGAATATGGACCTTCTTGCCCAGTTGCCCGCGGGCCAGGGGCAAATGGACATCTGGGGAGCTATCAATGCGGTCCCTGGTTTGGAAGTGGGTGTCGTGGAGTTCGACGACTACGCGGGAGACATCTTCGAGGGCATCGCCGAAAGCCTCGCCTTCCTC